>CAKSPF010000004.1 GCA_934481345.1 uncultured Clostridia bacterium | reverse complement strand
CACAGTAGTTAAGCTCCGGAGTGCCGATGATACTTGGCGGGCAGCCGCCCGGGAAAGTAGGGCGTTGCTGAGGTGAATAGAAAAAGGCCGATGATTTCTCATCGGTCTTTTTTGTTTAGATAATAAAATCTTTGTATATAAAAATTGACAAATCAGAAATGCAAAAATGTACAAATCTGTTAAAGAAGGTGTAATAATTATGATAGGGTTGGGAACAGTTATAAATTCAGCCGCTGTTGCTGTGGGCGGAATAATCGGTTTGTACGGCAAAAAGCTTATGAAAAATCGGTATCGCGAAACTTTGCAGAGCACATGCGGAATTTGCGTTCTGTTCATTGGTGCAGCCGGTGCATTGGAAAAAATGTTCAGCGTGAATAATGGCGCCATAACTTCCGGATACAGCATATTTATTACAATATGTTTGGTATTGGGTGCTTTAATAGGTGAAATTATAAACATAGAACATTGGTTTAAAAAATTTGGAGAATGGCTGAAAAGTAAAACAAGCAGCACCGATGATAATTCGTTTGTAGATGCCTTTTTGAACGCTTCGTTTACTGTTTCAATAGGAGCAATGGCAATTGTCGGCGCTTTGGAGGATGGAATTTCGGGCGATTGGTCAATACTTGCGGTAAAGTCAGTGCTCGACTTTATAATTATATTGGTTATGACGTGCTCAATGGGCAGGGGATGTATTTTTTCAGCAATTCCCGTTTTTATACTTGAAGGACTAATAACGGTTTTTGCTGTGTTTATAAAACCATTTATGACAGATTTGGCTTTAAATTACATATCAATGGTTGGTTCAATCCTGATTTTCTGTATTGGCATAAATCTTGTGTGGGGAAAGAAAATCCGCGTGGCAAATCTTTTGCCGGCAGTTCTGATTGCAGCTGCCGCAGCTTTTCTGCCGAATTTATGATGATATAACAGCCAGTACTTTTTGTGTTGAATAATTTTATTTTAAGTGTTAAAATATTATAAGAGAACTCTGATGTACAAACTTTTGAACGGAGGAATTTTAATGAGAATTTTAATTATTCGGCACGGGGAACCCGATTATACTATTGATTCACTTACCGAGAAGGGTTGGCGCGAAGCAGAGCTTTTGTCACAAAGGCTTATAAAAATGAAGATAGATAAGTTCTATTGTTCACCGCTCGGACGGGCAAAGGATACTGCGAAACCAACGCTTGAAAAATTTGGAGCAGAGGCTGAAATACTGCCGTGGTTAGAGGAATTCAGAGGTAAAGTAGAACCGCATCCAAAGACAAAGCTTACTTACCCGTGGGATTTGCATCCGTCACAGTGGGAGGAGCAGTCCGAGGTTTTTGACCGTGAAAAATGGACAGGCGCACCGCTTTTGAAAAACAGCAATACAGCTGAGATTTATAACGAAACAAAAGATGGCGTTGACAGCCTGTTAAAAAAATTCGGATATGTGAAAAACGGTATGATGTTTAAATGCGATGACAATAGGGATATTACAATTGCTCTTTTCTGTCATTTTGCGCTTGGTTCGGCGATTGTAGGTTATTTAATGGGAGTTTCGCCGTTTATTATGTGGCACAGCTTTTTTATGCCTGCATCTTCTGTAACAACTCTTGTTTCATCAGAAGTCAGAAAGGGTGATATATATTTCCGCTGTATGCAGCTTGGCGACACATCTCATCTGTATGCTGCCGGTGAACCTGTTTCGTCGGCAGGTCTGATGCCCGAGGTGTTTGACCCTGCAAGCTGGCGGAATATATAGAGCATAGGCAGATAAGTTTTAAATTTTCATGACTGTTTTAAAAGTTCAAAATGATTTTTGTTAAACCTCAGTATGCCGCTGTCACGAAGACGGCAAAGTTCCCGTGACAGCGCACTGCGGTCAACGGAAAGATAATCCGCAAGCTCCGAACGGCTGAACGGAATAAAAAAAGCATTACTCTTATGTGACTGTGCCTCTGCCGACAGATATGACAATACTTTTTCTTTTGTTGTACGTTTTATAAGATGTTCTATCTTTTGCGTCAGCATTATATTTTTTTGTGCAAAAATTTGAAGCAGATTTGTAATAAGCTTTGAGTTTAATTCTGTTATTTTTTTGCTGTCTAAAAACATTATCTCCGAAGAATTGTTTGATATAACGCTTACCGGGAGCCTGTCTGTCATAATCAGAGCAAAAGCTTCGCCGAAAATTTCACTTTGGTTTATTTTTGTAAGTATTGCACGGTTTCCCCAGAAATCCTCTTTGATTACAGATACATTTCCGCTTAAAACAATTCCAAGCTCCGAAACAGAATTTTCTGCTGAAAAAACAAATTCGTTTTTTGAATATTTCTTAATTTTGGGTTTCGATAAATTTACTGCGTTATAAATTTCATTATCTGTAAAATTAAAAAAAAGCGGACAATTTCTTAGAGTATTAATATAATTTTTCATTTATTTTCCTCTTTACGCGTTGCAAATGCAACAGAAATATTTGTTTAATTATATTATAATATCTGCATAAAGTCAAATAAATAACAGGGGGTTCTTATTGTGATAAGAAGAATTATAGAAATAAATGAGGAAAAATGCAATGGCTGCGGAGCTTGTGCAAATGCGTGCCATGAGGGAGCAATAGGTATGGTAAACGGAAAAGCAAAGCTTCTGCGCGACGATTACTGCGACGGACTCGGCGATTGCCTTCCGGCATGTCCGACAAATGCCATATCGTTTGTTGAAAGAGAAGCGGCGGCATATGATGAAGAAGCGGTAAAAAGAAATCAGGCGAAAAAATCTCTTCCGTGCGGCTGCCCGGGCACAAACTCTAAAAAAATTACAAGAAAAGAAGAAAACGGTATAGTTTGCCGGGAGGCGCAAAGCCGCCTTATGCAGTGGCCGGTTCAGATAAAACTTGTACCTGTAAACGCACCGTATTTTGACGGAGCAAATTTGCTTATAGCCGCAGACTGCACGGCATATGCCTACGGAGATTTTCATAATAGATTTATTAAAAATAAAATTACTGTAATCGGCTGCCCGAAGCTTGATGACACCGAGTATTCACAAAAGCTTACCGAGATAATAAAAAATAATGATATCAAAAGCGTTACAGTGGTTCGCATGGAGGTTCCTTGCTGCGGCGGAATCGAAAATGCGGCAAAAGAGGCGATAAAAAACAGCGGAAAGTTTATTCCCTGGCAGGTCGTTGTTATATCCACGGACGGCAGCATTGTTGATTGATTTTTACAGCCCTGCGGCGATGTTTTATTCGCAGCAGGGCTGTTTTTGCATTTTAAAAAGTTTTTATGCACAATAAAAAGGATTTTTAATTTTTTTGGAGTATATTAATATTATATTGCTGTTTAATTGAATTTAAGGGGTAGAATGCTGTGGCATGCATAAGAGAAATACATGAAGAACTTGAAAAATCCATACTTTCACCAATGGCATTTAAAACTTCCGATTCGGCAGGAAGAATGCGTCCGGAGGAAAAATGCAGTATAAGGGGAGATTTTGCCCGAGACCGCGACAGAATTATACATTCAAAGTCTTTTCGGCGTTTGAAACATAAAACGCAGGTTTTCATTTCAACGGATAACGACCATTTCAGAACAAGACTGACGCATACTCTTGAAGTTTCGCAGATTGCGCGCACCGTTGCAAGGGCGCTGCGCCTTAACGAAGACTTAGTGGAAGCTATAAGCATGGGGCATGATTTGGGGCATACTCCGTTCGGACATTCCGGCGAAAGGGCTTTGGACAGCTTAAATCCGCGCGGATTCAAACACTATGAGCAAAGCCTGAGGGTAACGGATATTATTGAACGTGACGGCAGGGGTATGAATCTTACGGCGGAGGTAAGGGACGGAATAGTAAATCATACAGGCTCAAATATGCCCAAAACCCAGGAGGGAATCGTTGTTAAATTTGCAGACAGATTTGCATATATCAATCATGATATTGATGACGCAATACGCGCCGGCGTTATAAAGGAGAGCGATTTGCCCGCAGAACAGGTTGAAAGCCTCGGCAAAACCAATTCCGAACGGATTGACACACTTATAAAAGATATAATTAATGCAAGTATAAAAAATGAAAAGGTGTGTATGACGCCGTCAACCGAAAAACAAATGCTGCTTTTAAGACAGTTTATGTTTGACGCTGTGTACACCAAACATGCAGTACGCGATTATCAGTCGTATATGGTAATAGAAAAGCTTTACGGATATTTCAGATCTAATCCGGACAAGCTTCCCGGGGAATATAAAAAACTTCTTAACGACTGGGATACCGATACTGTTGTGTGCGACTATATTTCCGGTATGACAGACAACTATTGCGTGTCGCTTTTTGAAAAGCTTTTTATGCCTATAGTTTAATTTTACAGATTTTGCAGTGCGTTATACCGAAAGTTTGTGCAAGCTGCCAAGCATTTGTTTTTAAAAAGGAAAAACCGCTTTTTTGTCGAATATACTTCATATAGGAGGTTTGGTTATGCCTTTGTATCCCGAATATATAATAAGGGAAGTGGCTGATAAAAACGATATTTACGATGTTGTGTCACAATATGTTACATTAAAAAAAGCGGGCAGCTCTTATGTGGGACTGTGCCCGTTTCATAATGAAAAAACACCTTCGTTTTCGGTGTCGCCTCAAAAGGGTATATTCCATTGCTTTGGCTGCTCGGAGGGCGGTAATGTCATCCATTTTCTTATGAAAATTGAAAATATATCGTTTGTGGAAGCTGTGGAAAAACTCGCACAGCGCGCAGGTATTTCGCTTCCGAGGCCGAATGAAAAGGACAGCGCCGCATATGCAGCAAAGATAAAGCAAAAAGAAGTCATTTATGAAATAAATAAAATGGCAGCGCAGTTTTTTTATGATAATTTAAAAAGCGGAAAGGCTGCAGTGGAGTATTTTAAAAAACGTTCGCTTGACGGTCTTGCGGCAAAGAGATTTTTCCTCGGATATGCCCGTGACAGTTGGAATGCTCTGTTTGCTTATCTTAAAGAAAAAGGCTGCCGCGAAAGCGATATTCTCAGTGCCGGGCTTATCAAAGCGAGCGATAACGGCAAATATTACGATACCTTCAGAAACAGGGTAATGTTTCCGATATTCGATATCCGAAACCGTGTTATAGGCTTCGGCGGACGCGTGCTTGATGACAGCAAGCCGAAATATCTTAATTCCTCCGATTCACCTGTTTTTAATAAAAGCAGAAATTTATATTTTTTAAATGTTGCACGGAGAGCCGGCAAGGATTATGTAATTTTGGTTGAGGGATATATGGATGTTATCGCACTTGCAAAGAGCGGATACTTAAATACCGTCGCAACACTCGGAACGGCTCTTACAACACAGCAGGCAAAGATGATTGCCGGAGATTTTAAGGAAGCGGTTATCTGTTATGACAGTGATGAGGCCGGCAGGAAGGCAACCGCAAGAGCAATAACCATTCTTCGAGAATTTGACATAAAAATATCGGCAATGAATCTGCGTGATAAAAAGGACCCCGACGAATATATAAATGCCTACGGAAAGACGCGTTTTAATAACTGCATTGAAAAAAGAAAATCCGATATGGCGTATTTAATGGAACATTTTGAGTTAAAATATGATGTGCAAAAAAATGAAGAAAAGGTTGCATATATAAGCGAAGTTCTGGAATATTTCAAGCTTATCAGAAATCCTGTGGAGCTTGACGTCTACATTGAGGCTCTTTCAGAAAAAACAGGCGTTGCACAAAATGCAATTTATTCTCAGCTCGGAGTTGTAAAAGCAGTCAGGAGCAAGCCTGATACGCAAGAACAAAGCGATATAATGACTATTTCAAACCGAAATGCCAAAGCGGGAAGCGATAATTATCTGAACCGCACCCGTCAATTGCTGTTGGGATTGCTGCTGTCGGAGAAATCGCTTTATAAAAACCACCGTGCGGCTGTCAGTGAAACGCTTTTTGAGAATGAAACGCATTTGAAACTGCTAAGATATATTGAAGAAAAATATGCTGAAGACAGCACAATTGATTTGCCGTCTGTCATTGAAGCGTTTGAGAATGAGGAAGACATACGCGAAATAACGCTTATTCTGAGTTTGGATAATCAGACCGAAGATTCGGAAAAGGCTTTTCGCGATTATATAAAGATTATAAATGACCGCATGAACAGAAACAATATTTTAAAAATGCTCGGCGGACATAATTCCGAGAGCATTGCCAAACTTAACGACGAAATTAAAAACCAGTGACATTATCCAAAACGTCACACTTTTGCATGGGACATTCGGATTTTCAAGCCGGAATTTTAAATGTTTTGTGCATGGGCGGAATCGATTTGTATTTGTCGGTTTTGCCTGCGGAAAGGAGTATTTTTGTGAGTATAAAAGACGAAAAAACCATCGCGGATAAAAAATCGGTAATAAGCAAACTCATCGAAACGGGAAAAAAGAAGGGCATACTTACTTATAAAGAGATAGGCGATATGCTCAGCGAGTATGATATTGATGTAAAAGATATTGACAGAATGTATGAACAGCTCGAATCTCTCGGTATTGAGGTCGTAAAGGATTTGGACAAGGAGCTTGAGGAAATACAGTCCAATGAAGAAGAAATAGATCTCTCCATACCGGAGGGCATCGGTCTTGACGACCCGGTGAGAATGTATCTTAAAGAGATAGGTAAAGTTCCGCTGCTTTCCGCACAGGAGGAGATTGAGCTTGCGGAGAAGATGCATAACGGTGACGAGTATGCAAAAAAAAGACTTGCCGAGGCAAACTTAAGACTTGTCGTAAGTATAGCCAAAAGATACGTCGGCAGAGGAATGCTGTTTCTGGATCTCATCCAGGAGGGCAACCTCGGCTTGATAAAAGCCGTGGAAAAATTTGATTATACCAAGGGATATAAATTCAGCACATATGCTACCTGGTGGATAAGACAAGCTATCACAAGGGCAATTGCCGATCAGGCGCGAACCATTCGTATACCCGTCCATATGGTGGAAACCATCAATAAACTTATAAGAGTATCACGTCAGCTTCTCCAGGAGCTCGGCCGTGATCCGAGAGTGGACGAGATAGCAGCCGAAATGAATATGAGCGAGGACAGAGTCCGCGAGATAATGAAAATAGCGCAGGAACCGGTATCGCTCGAAACACCGATAGGCGAGGAAGAAGACAGTATTCTCGGTGACTTTATTCCGGACAGCGACGCACCGGCACCGTCGGAGATGGCAGCATTTACACTTTTGAAAGAACAGCTTATAGATGTGCTCGATACTCTGACCGCAAGGGAAGCAAAGGTTCTTAAACTGCGTTTCGGACTTGATGACGGCAGAAGCAGAACTCTTGAAGAAGTCGGCAAGGAGTTTAACGTTACAAGAGAGAGAATAAGACAGATAGAAGCAAAGGCACTTCGTAAACTCAGACATCCGAGCAGAAGCAAAAAATTAAAGGACTTTTTGGAATAAGCTATGAAATTCGAGAAATTTGAAAAATGCCTTGCGGTTTTGTGCGTTATGTGCATATTGTCATTTGTAGGATATAACATTAAAGACGGTTTTAAAACATATGATATAAAAGCTGAAAACAGCAACGAAAACGCAAAGCTTATAAGTGTAAAGGTATGCGGCGAGGTGGTTAATCCCGGCACATACAAAGTAAAAGAAAAGTCAAAGGTGTGCGAGGTTATATATGCCGCAGGCGGAATTACCGAGAATGCTTCCGTGGAGGATATTAATCTTGACGCGACAGTTACCGAAAACCTTACGGTCGATGTTCCGTCAGACGGACAGCCGTCCAACTACGGAACGCCTGTTGTAAATATCAATACGGCGAATAAGGAAATGCTGCTTCTGATACCCGGAGTAGGAGAAACGCTTGCCGGAAGAATTATGAAATACCGCGAGGAAAGCGGAGGTTTTTCAAAACCGGAGGACCTTATGGGCGTAAAGGGTGTAGGCAAAAAGAGTTTTGAAAAAATGAAGGATTACATAAAGACGGAGGAATAGCCATAATGAAAATCTTGATAGTTGATGATGAAAAGCTTTTGGTTAAAGGCATGAAGTTTAATTTTGAACAGGACGGCTATACAGTAGAAACCGCATATGACGGCGAGGAAGCGTTGAAGCTTTCTCACGACAAAAACCTCGACATAATAATACTTGATCTTATGCTTCCGAAAATAGACGGTCTTTCGGTGTGCCAGAAAATAAGAGAATTTTCGAGCATACCGATAATAATGGTTACGGCAAAAACAGAAGATATGGATAAAATTATGGGGCTGGAATACGGCGCAGACGACTATATTACAAAACCGTTTAACATACTTGAGCTCAAAGCCCGTGTAAAGGCTATTATGCGAAGAATTACCCCGATTGCAAAAGAGGGCGACCGCTCCAAAATACGCATGGGAACGGTAGAACTCGACTATAATCAGAGAACAGTTACCATTGAGGGCGTAACTACCGATCTTACAAGTAAGGAATTTGATCTTATGGATTTGCTTGTGTGCAATCCCGGCAAGGTGTATTCAAGAGAAAATCTCCTTGATCTTATCTGGGGATACGATTATCCCGGCGACGCAAGAACCGTGGATGTTCATGTAAGAAGGCTCCGCGAGAAAATAGAGCCGAACAGTGCGGAACCTGTGTATCTGCTTACTAAATGGGGAGCTGGTTACTATTTTAAAGACATTACTTGATAAACTTGCTAAAAATATGGACAAAATAACCGTAAAGCTTGTGCTTACATATTTTTTGGTAATGGTGATTACACTTATTTTGTTCAGTTGCTATATTATAAATTTCGGTATAAAAAGAGCAATTCTGATTTCGATTGTAATTTCGGTTTTTGCGGCAATTGTTGTTTTTGTGTATTCATATCTTTTTACGAAAAGGATAGTGGATTTTACTAATAAAATTACGGCAATGAGCGAGGGCAACCTTTACGAAAAGCTTGATATAACCGGTAATGATGAAATTTCTCAGCTCGGAGAAGCGTTTAACGAGCTTAGCGAAAAAGTGTCGGTACTCGAAAAACAAAGAACCGAGTTTGTGTCGAATGCTTCGCATGAACTTAAAACTCCGCTCAGCTCAATCAAGCTTATGGCGGATTCCATTATACAGACGCCCGATATAGAAATGGACTATGTGCGCGAGTTTCTGTCCGATATGAATGATGAAGTCGAAAGACTTAACCGCATTGTAAACAAGCTTTTGTATATCACAAAGCTTGATACTCTTACGGAAACAATGTCGGGGAGCCTTGAACTCATAAATCTTAGAGATGTTGTGCAGGGAATAAATAAAAATCTGCTTCCTATAGCCGAGATGGAGAACAAGGAGCTTTTGTGCAGCGCTGATGAAGATATACTTATAATGGCAAATAAGGATATTTTGTGGCAGGCTGTTTACAATATAGTTGATAACGCACTTAAATACACATCGGAAAACGGTACGGTAGAAGTGAGCCTTGTAAAAGAAAGCAAAAAGGCAATCATAACCGTAAAGGATAACGGCGTGGGAATATCTTCAGAGGATGTAACCAGGATTTTTGACAGATTTTACCGTGTTGATAAGGCACGCAGCAGGGCAACCGGCGGAACCGGTCTCGGACTTTCCATAGCACAGTCGGCGATTGAGTTTCATAACGGTACAATAGAGGTGACAAGTGAGCTTAATGAAGGCAGTGAGTTTAAAATAACGCTTCCGCTTGTCGAGTGGTTTTAGAAGAGGAAAAGTGGTGATATGAGGAGAAAAAGTGATATGAGGAAAGTAATTACAGCCGTTTTGACAGCAGTAATTCTTACTGTGGTACCATTGTTCGTCTTTGCTTCAAGCGGCGATATTGCCGGAACAATATACTCGACCGATATAAAAGCATGCATAAACGGAGTTTGGGTGGATTCTTACAATATAGGCGGCAGAACGGCAGTCGTTGTGGAGGATATCACAAGCCAATATATGTACTCCGACGCATTGCGGACGCTGATAATAGATGATTTAAGCCCCGAAAATCTTGTGCCCGGCGGAAAGTCATACAGTCAGAAACCGGGTGTGCCGGTCGGCAAAATATATGAAACCGACATCAAAACGTATTTCCGCGGCAAGCAGCTTACTTCTTATTCGTTAAACGGCAAAATGGCTGTTGTCATCGAGGAACTCGGTGCAGACAGCAATGTTAATTTCTCGGAAATCGGCGGCAGATATACCTGGAATGCCGAAAACCGCACAATCAGTCTTGAATGTGTATACAGATACCCGTACAGCCTGCGTAATATTCTCAGCGAAAAACGGCTTAACATGCGGATAAAAGAAGAAAATGGTTTGCTGTGGGCAGAGTTTGTCAATACCCTTTATAATTATGGCAATATAGTACATGAAGTTGAAAAAAGCGACAACAGCATGTATGTCGTTTTGTATAATGACGGCAATAATAAACCGGAGATAATAGGTTATCTGTGCAGCTTCCCGGAAATGAAGTTTGAAAACGGTACGGTTGTAACAAAACAGTCGTCTGTTGACTGCTTTTATATGGACAAGTTATCGGACATACTTTCGGACTTTAAGTCCGCTCCGATGACTTACGATGATTGGATGAATTACTATGAATATCAGGGCTACAGCATTATAGAAGAACTGGAAACAGATGATTATCATTTCCTCTACATGGGAATAGGTTTGCCGGGCGGCGGTACTCAATGCCTGAAAAAGATAAACAAAAAGGACGGAACGGTCGTTGACTATTCGGAACGGTTTGAGTCGGTAAGCGCTAACGGCAGCAAGCGTTTTGAAAATGTAAGTATCGACAGTGAAAACGAAAAAGTATATTTGCATTATGATTTTGACTATGTAATTGATTTAAAAACCGATGACGTGAAACAGTATAATAATCTTGCAACCGACATCGGAACAGGAACGGATAACGGCCGGGTGTCGGAATACTATACGACATGTGCAAAAAACAGCCAGCGTGAATATAAATTGATTTCCGGCGAAGATGAACTGACGGTTAATGCTTTCTCCTCGCCGCAGTATTATTATAATCATATGCTGCCGCTTAAAGAAACATTTGATTTTTTAAATATTAAATATACGTTTGAAAAAGATGTTTTAACCATTGATACAAGCGAAGCAAAAGAGTTCAGCTTTGAGCAGAGCGAAAAGGCTGTGGATTTTTTGGGAAATGAGCCGATTAAGTATCTGTATGTTGAAAAGGTTGTTTTAGACGGAGAAGAAACACAAATCACATATGAGTATACGGACGGCCATTTTGAGAACACGCATACCGGAAGAACAACGGCAGAGCCGTATGTATGCGGAGGTAAGGTTTATATAAATGACAGTTTTATAAGACTGTTGTGTGATAAGGAGACAGCACAATGAAAAAAATTTTTACTGTAATAGCAGCTTTAATGATTGTCACTTTTGCATTTTCCGGCTGTGCCAAAAAGCAGCAGACAAATAAACCGTCTGACAATACGGCATCCGATACGCAGAAGACACCCGAAAAAGAAGAAAAGGAAACCGAGCTTACGCTGTATTTTGCAAACAGCAACGCACAGCTTGAGAAAGTAACGGAAAAAAAGGCAATCGGGGACACACCGGTGGAGAAAGCTGTGGTTGAAGCGCTCATAGACGGTCCCGATGATGAAAGCTTTATTCCGGTAATACCGAAGGAAACAAAAATCAACAGCGTTAAAACCGAAAATTCCGTCTGCACCGTGGATTTGAGCGAAGAGTTTGTAAGCAAAAGAACCGGAGGAACTTCGACGGATATGCTTGCGGTTTATTCGATTGTCAATTCTCTCACAGAGCTTGACGGAACAGACAGTGTACAGTTTCTTATAGACGGCGAAAAACTTGAGATTTTCGGCGGACTTATTTTTGACGAGCCGTTTACGGCAGATGAGTCGTTAATAAAATAAATTTCAATCGGGGTTATATATATGGATAAAAGCATCCTGCCCATAGGTGTGTTCGATTCCGGTGTGGGCGGTATAAGTGTATTGAAAGAGCTTGTAAAAGTTCTGCCAGAGGAGCATTTTATATACTTTTGCGATTCCGCAAATGCACCGTACGGCACCAAAAGTCATGAAAAAATATTTGAGCTTACCGAAAAAAACATAGAATATCTCATTAAAAAGGGTGTAAAGGCAATTGTAGTTGCCTGCAATACGGCAACCAGCGTGTGCATAGACGATTTGCGCCGCAAATATTCCGACATTCCCGTAGTCGGTATAGAGCCGGCATTAAAGCCTGCGGTTAAAAGCCGCATAAATCCTACTGTGCTTGTAATGGCGACGCCGCTTACGCTCCGCGAAAGAAAGTTTGCAAAGCTCTGCGAAAGCTACAGCGAAGAGGCAAATATCATTCCTTTGCCATGCCCGGGGCTTGTGGAGCTTATTGAACAGGGATGCCTTGACGGCGAAAAGGTAGAAGAATTTCTTGCCGAAACCTTTAAACGGATAGACGGCGTAAAGATTGATTCCGTAGTTTTAGGATGTACGCATTATCCTTTTGTAAAAAACACGGT
This sequence comes from uncultured Clostridia bacterium, assembly GCA_934481345.1. Classification (GTDB taxonomy): domain Bacteria; phylum Bacillota; class Clostridia; order UMGS1810; family UMGS1810; genus CAKSIN01. Next base: position 208,936 of record CAKSPF010000004.1, on the reverse strand, counting down.
AAAAAAGCTTTTAAAGAATGTGGAATTTTTTGACGGCGGATTGGGTACGGCAAAACAGCTCAAACGCTGTCTTGAAAAACAAAACACCTTGAATACCGAAAGCCATGAGGGCAAAGTAGAGTTTGAAAACAGCCTTCACAGCAAAAAAATCATAGAATTGTCATACAGGCTATTAAATGAAAATATTTGGATTTGAGGCAATGAATCGGTTGAGTCTGAAATTTTTTGAAGTATTTGTCAAAAAAATTAACGTATGCCTATTGTAAAAATTTTAAAAAAGGTGTAAAATAAAATTTGGTTTTAAAATATATAAACAAATTTTTGTAAATAATATACAGGAGGAAAAAAATGAGCACATTTATTGACAGAATCAAAGCCAGAGCAAAGGCAGACAAAAAAACTATCGTTTTGCCCGAGTCTATGGACAGAAGAACATTTGAAGCAGCGGAAAAAATATTAAAAGAAGATATTGCAAATCTGGTTATCATCGGCACGCCTGAGGAAATCGAAGCAAACAGTAAGGGACTCGACATTTCAAAGGCAACAGTAATCAATCCTTTTACATATGAGAAAACAGAACAGTATCTTAATCTTTTCGTTGAACTCAGAAAGAATAAGGGCTTAACCTATGAGCAGGCTAAAGAAACCGCTCTCGGAGATTATATGTATTATGCATGTCTTATGGTAAAAGCCGGCGATGCAGACGGTGTTGTTTCCGGTGCGTGCCATTCCACGGCAAACACTTTAAGACCGAGTTTGCAGATTATCAAAACAAAACCGGGAGTAAAACTTGTTTCGGCATTCTTCCTTATGGTTGTTCCGGACTGTGAATACGGTGCAGACGGCACATTCGTTTTTGCAGACAGCGGTCTTGAGCAAAACCCCGATCCCGAGAAGCTTGCCGCAATAGCTGCATGCTCGGCAGAGTCATTTGAACTGTTGGTTGAAAAAGAAGCAATCGTTGCTATGCTTTCACATTCCACAAAAGGAAGCGCAAAGCATGCCGACGTAGATAAAGTTGTGGAGGCTACCGCTATCTGCAAGGCAAATAATCCCGGCTTAAAGGTTGACGGCGAACTTCAGCTTGATGCCGCAATCGTTCCGTCTGTCGGCGAGTCAAAAGCTCCGGGTTCACCGGTTGCAGGCAAAGCAAACGTATTGGTATTTCCCGATCTTGACGCAGGCAATATCGGTTATAAGCTTGTTCAGCGTCTTGCAAAAGCAGAAGCATACGGACCTGTAACACAGGGTATAGCAATGCCTATAAACGACCTTTCCAGAGGCTGCTCGGCAGACGATATAGTAGGTGTTGTAGCAATTACATGCGTTCAGGCGCAGGGCAAATAATACAAAGGAGAAATTTAAAATGAATATTTTGGTTATAAATGCCGGAAGCTCTTCGCTTAAATATCAGTTTATTGATATTGACAGCGAAAAGGTTCTTGCAAAAGGTCTTTGCGAAAGAATAGGAATTGAGGGCTCTGTTCTTACACAAAAGGTAAACGGCAAGGAAAATCTCGTAAGAGAAGAAGCCATGAAGGATCACAGCGACGCTATAAGAATGGTAATCGAAGCTCTTACCGGCAGTGAACATAATGTAATTTCCGATATGTCACAGATTGACGCAGTAGGACACAGAGTAGTTCACGGCGGAGAAATTTTCAGCAAATCGGTAGTTATAGACTCAGATGTTATGGAAGCTATAAAGAGCTGTATTCCGCTCGCACCGCTTCATAATCCTGCAAATATAATAGGAATAGAGGCTTGTCAAAAAATTATGCCGGGTACACCCCAGGTTGCAGTATTTGATACCGCATTCCATCAGCAAATGCCGCCGGAAGCATACATGTATGCTCTTCCTTACGAAGTATACTCCGAGCATAAGGTAAGAAGATACGGTTTTCACGGTACAAGCCATAAGTACGTTTCTCAGAGAGCTGCTGAAATACTCGGCAGACCGATTGAAGAACTGAAAATAGTTACAATGCACCTCGGAAACGGTTCATCGGTTGCAGCTGTAAAAGACGGTCACTCCATAGATACAAGTATGGGCTTTACTCCGCTTGCAGGTGTTGCTATGGGTACGAGATGCGGAGATATTGACCCGGCAATCGTTACATACCTTATGGAAGAAGAAGGCTATGACGCAGAGGCAATGGATAAAATAATGAATAAGGATTCGGGTGTATACGGCATTTCCGGAATCAGCAGCGACTTCCGTGATCTGGAAGCAGCTATGTATACAAACCCGAGAGCAAAGCTTGCTTTGGATATGTTTGCATATGACGTAAAGAAGCTTGTGGGCGCATATGCGGCAGCTATGGGCGGCGTAGACGCACTTGTATTTACCGCAGGAATCGGTGAAAATACAAAAATCATAAGAGAGCAGATTACAGACGGACTTGATTTTATGGGCATATCAATAGATAAGGCTGCAAACGATTGCAGAGGCTGCGAAAAAGATATTACAGCACCCGGAGCAACAGTTAAGACTTTGGTAATTCCTACAAATGAGGAACTTATGATTGCAAAGGATACGGCAATGCTCGTTAAGTAATTTTGCTGTAAAAGACGTAACTTTTGAGGAAAAATTAACTAAAATTGCCGTTTTTTCAGCAGAATGCAAAAAAAACTTGACAAATTGGCAATAAGTATATATAATAGTTTTGTTATGTCGAGGTGTATTATGTTTTTAGATGTATCACAGCTAATACAAAACGACGGCGCAGTTAAGCAGATTGATTTGAGCGTAAAGCTTGACAATTTGGCTTTTAACGGTCAGGATATTGTTTTTGAAACACCTTTTAAGCTTAAAGGAGTTGTAAAAAACATTGCCGGTGTTCTTTATCTGGACGCCGACGCAGATGTATCCTTTGAGACTCAGTGCGCCAGATGCCTGGATAGGATAAAAGAGCATATGTCCTTTAAAATCAGTGAGGCTTTTTCAAAGACCGATACTGACAACGAGGATATAACGGTTCTTAAATCGGGCAATATAGACTTGGATGATATAACCGAAAAGGCTTTTGTGGGTTCGCTGCCGATTAATTATCTGTGCAGTGAGGACTGCAAGGGGCTGTGCAGTGAGTGCGGCTGCAATCTTAACCGCGAAACCTGCTCATGTAATAATGAAAATGTCGATCCGAGACTGGCTGTACTAAAAAAATTCTTAAAAGATTAGTTTTGGAATACCGGGAGGTGGAATCATGGCAGTACCTAAGAGAAGAACATCAAAGGCAAGAAGAGATAAAAGAAGAGCAAATTGGAAGCTGGTTTTACCGGGTATGGTAAAATGCCCTAAGTGTCAGGAATTTAAGTTGCCGCACAGAGTTTGCAAAGCTTGCGGATACTATGACGGTAAAGAGATTTTAAAGGCCGAATAATGCTTTTTGAAAACCTGTCCTTATAAAGACGGGTTTTTTTATTAAAGTTTTTGCGCCAGCAGATGTTTTGGATACAGGCAGTTGTGTATATTCGGAGGTAATAATGAAAAAATACAAGTATCTGTTTTTTGACCTTGACGGAACACTTACCGATTCGTGCGAGGGAATATACAAATCTTTTGAATATGCTCTTAACTATTACGGTATTAAGATAAAAGATATTAATACATTAAAACCCATACTCGGTCCGCCGCTCAAAGATTCTTTTATGAGTATGTTCGGATTTGATGAAAAAAAGGCAGAAGAAGCCGTAAAAAAATACCGTGAAAGATTTTCTGCCGTGGGGCTTTTTGAAAACCGCGTGTATGACGGCGCGGAAAATATGCTTGATGTATTGAATAAAAACGGATATGCTTTGATACTGGCTACCAGTAAACCGAAAAAATTTGCTTCGGTAATAATGGAGCATTTTAAGCTTGATAAGTATTTTCTGTTTATTGACGGAGCAAGCCTTGACGGTAAAATTTCAGATAAAGAGGACGTGCTCAGACATATTATCGAAACGCTGGATATAAAAGATACCGGCGAGATTTTGATGATCGGCGACAGAAAGTATGACATGCTCGGTGCGGCAAGCTTTAATATTGACTCGTTGGGTGTGCTGTACGGTTACGGTTCCTTTGAGGAACTCAGTTCGTGTCCGCATGTTTATCTGGCAGATACGCCCGATGATATAGTAAAATATCTTATTTAACCGATGGTGATTTATGGCAAAGGCAATCGTAAAAAGTGTTGACCCGGATTCTATTGCATATGACTGCGGAATTGAGCCCGGTGATAAAATTTTAAAAATAAATAACAGGGAATTTGCCGATGTTTTGGATTTCCGCTATCTTACCTCGGACGACTACTATGTTGTTGAGGTGGAAAAAACCGACGGAAGCGTGGAGGAAATAGAGATTTACAATGACCTTTACGAACAGTTCGGCTGTGATTTTGAAAATGAGCTTTTAGACAGCGCAAATCAGTGCCGGAATAAGTGTATCTTCTGCTTTATGGATCAGCTTCCGCCGAATATGCGCGAAACTATGTATTTTAAGGACGACGACGTAAGGCTTTCCTTTCTGGAGGGAAATTATGTCACACTCACCAATCTGAGCGAGCAGGATATTGAACGTATATGCCGTCTTAAAATAAGCCCGGTGAATGTTTCTGTTCATGTGACGGACCCGGAGCTCAGATGCAAAATGCTCAATAACCGCTTTGCCGGAAAGCTGCTCGGCATCATGAAAAGATTTGCCGGCAGCGGCATCTTTATGAATGCGCAGATAGTTCTTTGCAAGGATATAAACGACGGAGCATATCTTGACAAAACAATTTGGGATTTGAAAGCGCTCTATCCGCAGGTTCAGAGTATTTCAGCAGTTCCCGTCGGGCTTACGGCATACCGCGAGGGGCTGTATCCGCTTGAAGGTTTTGAGGCGGAGGATTGCATAAAGGTTATACATCAGGTCGAAAATCATCAGAAAAGATTTTTGAATGAAATCGGAACAAGACTTGTATATCTTGCGGACGAATTTTATATCAAAGCAGGGGTTGACTTGCCGGACTACGAGGCATACGAGGACTTTCCGCAGATTGAAAACGGCGTGGGACTTATGAAAACCTTTGAACATGAAATCATGCTTGCGTTAAAAGACATTCCGACAGATAAAGTTCCCGCAAAAAAGTCCGTTGCAACAGGTGAGATTGCATATGACTATATAAAAAGCTTTACGGATAAAATACATTCGTTAAATAAAAATACGGATGTTGAAGTATATAAAATAAAAAATAATTTTTTCGGCGGCAGAATAACCGTTACAGGCCTTGTGTGCGGCTGCGACATTATAGAGCAGCTAAAGGGTAAACCGCTCGGCGAGTATCTTTTGCTGTCGCAGAGTATGTTTAAGTCGGACTGCGATATTATGCTGGACGATACCACAAAGGAAGAATTGGAAAAAGCACTCGGTGTTAAGGTAATTATATGCGATAATACCGGAGAAAATTTTGTTAAATCCGTTCTTTATTAAAATTAGCAATAAAAAATAAAACGGAGGTAATTATGAAAAAACCTACCTTTGCCATTGTCGGCAGACCGAATGTCGGTAAATCAACGCTTTTTAACAAACTTATAGGCGAGAGAATATCAATCGTAGAGGATACACCGGGAGTTACAAGGGACAGAATATATGCCGAGGGTGAGTGGCTCGGCAAAACGTTTATTCTTATAGATACGGGCGGTATCGAGCTGAAAACGGCTGATATTATCCCCGAACAGATGAGGACTCAGGCACAGATTGCCATAGATATGGCGGACGCGATAATATTTATGGTTGATGTAAAAACAGGTCTTACCTCGGCCGATAAGGACGTCGCTTCAATGCTTGTAAAATCAGGCAAGCCTATTGTGCTTGTGTGCAACAAGGTGGACAATGTAGGCGAAGTACCCATGGGATTTTACGAGTTTTATAATCTCGGACTTGACGAACCGCTTGCGGTTTCATCGGTTCACGGCTTGGGAACGGGCGATTTGCTCGATAAGCTCTACAGCTATGTTGATTTTAATGCCGAAGAAGATGAGGATGATGACGCAATCAAGGTTGCAGTCATAGGAAAACCGAATGTCGGTAAATCGTCTCTTATAAATAAAATCCTCGGTGAAAACAGAGTTATCGTAAGCGATGTTGCCGGAACTACAAGAGATGCTATAGATACCCCGTATGAAAAGGACGGTCAGAAATATATTTTTATAGATACCGCCGGCATGAGAAAACGCGGCAAAATTGATGAAAGCATCGAACGCTACAGCGTGGTGCGTTCGCTTGCGGCAGTAGACAGATGCGACGTTGTGCTCATACTTATAGATGCCGAAGAAGGCGTAACCGAGCAGGATACAAAAATAGCCGGTTATGCACACGATAAGGGCAAAGCGAGCATTATAGCGGTAAATAAGTGGGATTTGATTGATAAAGATACCCATACAATGGAGCACTATACCAATGATGTAAGAAAAGGTCTTTCTTATATGCTCTATGCGCCGGTAGCGTTTTTGTCGGCAAAAACGGGAGCAAGGCTCAACAAAATCTTTGAACTTATAAAATATGTAAACAATCAGCACGCAATGCGAATTTCTACAGGCGTGCTTAACGATATACTTAACGAAGCAATTACGAAGGTACAGCCGCCGTCGGACAAAGGAAAGCGGCTCAAAATATACTATATCACTCAGGCAAGCACCAAGCCGCCTACGTTCATTCTGTTTGTCAACGATAAGCAGCTTGCGCATTTTTCGTATATAAGATACCTGGAAAATCAAATCCGTCTTTCCTTCGGCCTGGAGGGAACGCCGGTCAGATTTATAATAAGAGAGCGCGGAAAGGAAGATTAATATGTTTACGGCACTTGTTGTTTTTTGCGTATGCGTTGCCTATCTTTTGGGCAGCATTAATTCTGCAATTATTATCTCAAAGCTTTTCGGCAAAAAGGATATAAGGGATTACGGCAGCAAAAATGCCGGGGCGACCAATACCCTGCGTGTCATGGGCAAGGGAGCGGCAGTATTCGTAGTGATTTTTGACGCTCTGAAGGGTGTTGCGGCAGTTCTCTTTGCAAAATATGCTCCGGAGATTTTCGCAATAGACGATCCGAACGGGACAGCCGAATATCTTGCGGCGCTGTTTGTGGTTCTCGGGCACATATTCCCTGTATATTTCGGTTTTAAGGGCGGAAAAGGAATTATGACGTCAATTGCCGTGATTTTCGTTTTGGACTGGGAAATCGGCGTTATATTGCTTGTAACATGCGTTGTCATTATACTGCTTACCAAATATGTATCGCTCGGTTCGTGCATAGGTGCGGTGATGTTTCCCGTTCTTGTGTATATGTTTCATGAGGAAAACGGACTTTTTGTGTTTGTTTCACTCGTGATTGCCGCTTTGGCGCTTATTATGCACCGAAACAATATAGTAAGGCTTGTACGGGGGACGGAGTCCAGACTCAGTTTCAAAAAATAATATAAAATCAACCAAATAAATTGTAAAATATTGTATTATATTGTTCTTGAAATATTGCTTGCAGTATTGTATAATGTACAGGAATTGTTTTTAAATGCATATTAATTTGGGGAGGAAAATAAGATGATTAGTCTTGACTATTCAAAGGCTGCCGGTTTTGTTTCGGCGGAAGAAATAGAAAACATGAAATCCATAACGGAAAACGCAGCAAAAACTCTTTGCGAGGGCACCGGAGCAGGAAACGACTTTTTGGGTTGGGTTAAGCTTCCGGAAAACTATGACAAAGAAGAATTTGCAAGAATAAAAAAAGCTGCCGAAAAAATCTGCAGTGATTCCGAGGTACTTGTGGTTGTAGGTATCGGCGGTTCATATCTCGGTGCGCGCGCCGCAATCGAAATGCTCACAGATACTTTCTATAACCTGAGAAAAGACAGAAAAACACCTCAGATACTTTTCGCCGGCAATTCGATAAGCTCGGCATATTTGGCTGATTTGTTAAAGTACCTGGAGGACAAGGAATTTTCGGTAAATATCATATCAAAATCCGGTACCACCACAGAGCCTGCCATCGCTTTCAGAATGCTGCGCGGTCTTCTTATCAAAAAATACGGCGCAGACGAAGCAAAGGCAAGAATTTATGCTACAACCGACGCTGCAAAGGGCGCTCTTAAGGAGTTTGCAACCAAGGAAGGCTATGAATCTTTTGTAATTCCGGACGATGTCGGCGGAAGATTTTCCGTACTTACGGCAGTCGGACTTCTTCCTATCGCCGCAGCAGGAATAGATATAGACGATATGATGAAGGGCGCATATGACGCTATGGTTGAGTATTCAAAACCGTATGACGAAAATATATGCTATAAATATGCCGCTTTAAGAAATATACTTAACCGCAAGGGCAAGAGTATAGAAATGATGGTAAACTATGAGCCTGCACTCATATATTTCTCCGAATGGTGGAAACAGCTTTTCGGCGAGAGCGAAGGCAAAGACAACAGAGGTATTTTCCCGGCTTCATGCAGCTTTTCGACCGATCTTCATTCAATGGGACAGTACATTCAGGACGGTTCGAGGATTTTGTTTGAAACCGTGCTCAAGGTAAACAAACCCGTAAGCGATGTTGAAATACCGTTTGACGGGGAAAACGTTGACGGACTTAATTTCCTTGCCGGAAAAACAATGGATTATGTTAATACAAAGGCATTCCAGGGAACACTTCTTGCGCATACGGACGGCATGGTTCCGAATATCGTGATAAACATTCCGGAGATAAGCGCATATACTTTCGGTAACCTTGTGTACTTCTTCGAGAAGGCATGCGGTGTAAGCGGATACATCCTCGGTGTAAATCCGTTTAATCAGCCGGGTGTGGAAGCATACAAAAAGAACATGTTTGCACTTTTGGGCAAGCCCGGATATGAGGCTCAGAAAGACGAGCTTGAAAAAAGACTTTAATAAAGTTTAATTGAACAAAAATTTGTATACCGCTCTCTTTACGGAGAGCGGTATTTGTAAAAAATCTATTTATGGTGATGTTATGGAGCTTACTCCGAGATTAAAGAAAGCAGCGGATTTGATACCGCACGGTTCAGTTTTGGCAGATGTCGGAACAGACCATGCATATTTGCCCGTATATTGCGTTTTAAACGGCATTTCGCCAAACGCAGCAGCAATGGATATTAATGAGGGACCGCTCAGAAAAGCCGAAGAAAACGTGCTTAGATACGGGCTTGGCGATAAAATAGAATTGCGGCTTTCAAACGGAATTGAAAAACTGAACAAAGGCGAAGCGGATGTAATTGTAATAGCCGGTATGGGCGGACTGTTGATAAAGAACATACTCGACAGCGGAAAAGGTACTTTGGATGAAAACACTTTTCTGATTCTTCAGCCCATGATTGCGGCGGAGGAACTGCGGGAATATCTTTATCAAAGCGGTTTTTGTGTAGAAAACGAGTATCTTGCGGCAGAAGGAAACAAGCTTTACAATATAATAACCGCCCGATATGAAAATAAAAATTCAGATTACGGCGAAAAGGACATCTTTATAGGCAGAAATCTCAATAAAAACAGTCCGGAACTTTACGAAAGATACATAAAGCACAAATCCGAAAAATCAAAAAAGAAAATAAACGGACTGGAACAGGCAAAAATAAGAGATGAAGCGCTTATAACGGCGGCAAAGCACGAACTGGACGTTTATAAAAAGGAGCTGAAAACGCATGAAGCTTAAAGAAATAATAAAGATTGCAGAAAGCGATTTTCCGTTGACTCTCGCTTTTGACAGAGATAACGTGGGGCTTTTGGTCGGCGACGGCGAGAGCGAGGTTAAAAAGCTGCTTTTCACCTGTGATGTTGACGAGGGCGTGGTAAATGAAGCGGTAAAAATCGGCGCAGATACAATAATCAGCCATCATCCGCTGATGTTTTTTAAGGTTGGACGTATGACAGAAGAAAATCCCGAACAAAGAGCGATACGGCTCATGATTAAAAACAATATAAATCTTTACAGCGCACATACAAATCTTGACGCGGCAAACGGCGGAATTAATGATTATATGGCATCGCTTTTGAAAATGAAAGATACGACTGTTGTTGACGTCACGGCGGAAACGGACGGCATAAAGCACGGCTTCGGCAGAGTTGGATTTTTGGAAAAACCGCTTACGTTAAAAGAGCTTATGAATACGGTTATAAAAACCTTCAATGCGGACGGACTGCGTTATGCAGGCGATGAAAACAGGCTTGTAAAGAAGCTTGCTGTAAATACCGGCGGAGGAGCCGATATACTCTATGACTGCATTGACATGGGCTGCGACGTACTTATAACAGGCGACATTAAATATAACGGTTATCGCGACGCGGCAGAGCGCGGTATGGCAGTAATAGACCTTATGCATTTTGACAGCGAAAAAATCGTTATGGATTTTTATGAAAAATATTTTTCCGAAAGACTCACGGGTGTTGAATTTGCAAAATCTAAAGTAAATGTGAACACAGTGAAAACATATGTTATTAAAAATTAAAAAATATCACGCAAACAGGGCAGCTTACCGCTGCCCTTATTTTTTGCGCTGATTTCGGGTAACTATTTTTCTTCTTCCTTTAAATTCTCCAGCGCTACTCTTACCGCTTCGACTACAAATGCGGTAAATGTACAGTTTTTTCCGACAATTGCATTTTCCACTTCGTCTATAATATCATTTGGAAACCTGATGCATTTGTTTGTGGTCGGCGGAATTGACGGTATTTTAAATTTTTTCATATAATCACCTCTGCAATACAATCATATATCAGATTATTTACATAAAATGCATTGCAAATGTATTGCAATTTTAAAAAATGTGTGTTATAATGTAAAAGTAAATGATTTATTTGCAAAATTAAATATGCAGGAGGATACAGAAAATGGGGGAACAATGCAAACTTACTGTTGTAAGGGAAAGCGGTAAAGCGCCGTTGGCAATATACGGTGCGGAACTTGACGGTATGATGTTTGGAAAGCTTAAGACTTATTCCGAATTGTCTGTTAGCACTTCGCCCGGACGGCATGAACTGGTTTTTAAACAGTTTGGAAAAGTAAAAAAATCGGTTTGTATAAACATACTGGAGGGAGAAACAGAGGCAAAAGTTTTTGTAGATATTAACATATTCAGCGGAAAACTTGAATTAAGGCTTCAAAATGCAGAAGCGGTAATTAACGGCAGTACGTCTGTGTTGGGTAACGACGCTGTTAAGGTAAATGTAAAACAAACAAATTACGGTTGCGGTGCAGGCTGTCTGCCGGCTATTATTATAGTTTTGGTAATAGGTTTTATTATTTCTTTCCTTCCGTCCGATGATAGCAAATCAGATGTAGACAGCAGCAAATATGAGGATATGAGTGATAAAGAGGCAGCGGCGGCAATGCTTAAAGATGCAGGAAAAGAATTTGGTGATAATGATTATCAATCTGCGTTTAAGCTTTGCGAAGAAATAATAAATAAATATCCGGATTCTGCAGAAGCGGCAAATATGGTTAATTATAAAAATGAACAGCTTGCCGGGTATTTACATATCAGTGCAGATGAGCTTATGGGAGAATATGAAGCTAATATAGTAAATGCCGATGATAAATATACAGACAAGGTCGTGGTTATTTCCGGCACGGTAAGCTCAATAGGCAAAACTAACGGTGACAGCAATCTTGTTGTTCTTTTAAAGAGCAATACGTTTTTGTCATGCGTTCAGCTTAATTTCAACAAAGACAGTACAAAAGCAGTTGCGGATTTAAGAGAAGGCAGCAAAATTACGGCAATAGGTAACTGCACCGGTAAAAGCGGAAAACAGTTTATTGTTTTTGACGGATTAAATGTTATGGTAGAGGATTGTATATTGCTTAACTAACTAAAAAATAGAGGAAGATATTCCTTTATTTAATAAAATTCAAAGGAGATATGAAGAATGAAAAGATTTATTTGTGGTTTTTTGGCAGGAGCGACGCTCTTTGCTACAGCAGGAGTGTTTGCCGTTCAGTATGCGGCAAATCCGGTGGATTTTAAGGTGCTGGTCAACGGTAAGGAATTTACTTCCGATCCTCCGGCGCTTGAGGTAAACGGCAGAACATACCTGCCGCTACGCGCAATGGGCGAAGCGCTTGGAGTACCTGTTTCGTGGAATGAGGAGTTAAGACAGGCTGAGGTTGGAGAGGCACTCGCTGATGCCAAAATAAGTACCGATACTCAAACTAATGATAAATGGAAAATGAAATATTTGAATTACAAAACTACGGATGAAATTGATAAATATACCAAAGCTGAAGACGGAAAAGAATTTTTGATTGTTTCTTTTGAAATTGAAAATACTTCTTCGGAAACACAGAATTTCAGCATGTTCTTTTTAGATTCATATATTGATGATGTAAAGACACCGCAAACTATTATAGGATACCGTATTGATGACGGAGTGCAGTTGAGTGCAGTTCAGGTTGAACCGGGAAAAAAGGCAAAAGGATACATGGCATTTCAAGTTTCACCTGATTGGAAAAAGGCAGATATAGTATACAATGAAGATTTAATGAAAGCGGATAACGAAAATGTAATGAAGTTTTCGCTTTCAAGATAGTTTACTGCAAATAAAAGTATTTGACAATATCCGATTTTAATGGTATATTATTCTGTGGAGTAGATCAGACAGTTGCGGGCAGAAGCCGAAAGGCTCTGTACGAGGAAAGTCCGAGCATCGCAGAGCAGGATGCCGGGTAACTCCCGGTGGAGGCGACTCTAAGGAAAGTGCAACAGAAAGATATACCGCCGCATTTGCGGTAAGGGTGAAAAGGCGAGGTAAGAGCTCACCGGTGTGCGGGAGACCGCACAGCCGTGTAAACCCCATCCGATGCAACACCGTATACAGAAGGTTAAGCTTGCTCGGCGTCTTCTAAAGGTGGCTTGAGGTGTGCAGAAATGCACATCGTAGATAGATAACTGTCTAATACAGAACTCGGCTTACAGATTTACTCTCTTATTAAAATAAAAAACATACCGCGCACCGCGGTATGTTTTTTGCGTTTGATTATAAATATGATCTCAATATAACTGCATTTCCTGTCATTTCCATCTTGCCTGCATATGCCGGCACAAGTATTGAATCTCCCTTTGTATACACAGAGCCGTTTATTACGGCTGTTCCGTCGCATACGACAAGTGTTTCAAAGCTATCCTTGCTTACGTTTACAGTCAGTTCGCCGTTAAGAGTTATTTTTTCGGTGGTGAAGTAATCGCACTTAACCAGCACGCCGTCTTTTTCAACGGCATATTCATTGCCGACAGAGGAAGTAAGATTGGTTACATCTATAGCCTTGTCAATATGCAGTTCGCGGGTGTTGCCGTCTGCATCTTTGCGGTTGTAGTCGTACACCCTGTAGGTTGTGTCGGAATTTTGCTGTATCTCTGCAAGCAGTATTCCTTTTCCGATAGCGTGGAGCATACCGGACGGTATGAAAAAGCAGTCGCCTTTTTTACACTCTACAAAATTTACATAATCAAGCAGTGTATTGTTTTTGATAGATTCTTCAAATTCCTGTTTCGTAATGTCTTTTTTAAATCCGTATATCAAGCCTGCGCCTTTTTCCGCTTCAAGTATATACCACATTTCGGTCTTGCCGAGTTCTCCGTTTTCGTGCTCGTTTGCGTACTCATCGGTTGGGTGAACCTGAATTGACAGGTCGTCCTTTGCGTCTATAAGCTTAATAAGCAGCGGAAATCTGGTGCCTTTGCCCTTATATACCTTGTCGCCCAGAAGTTTTTCTTTATATATTTCGGTAAGCTGTTTTATGGTTTTGCCGTCATGTTCGCCGCCGCATACCGTGCTTTCATCATTTCCGTGCGAGGCGATTTCCCAGCTTTCCGCCGTTACGTCAAACGGACTGTTTTTCTGATACAGCTCTTTGAGCTTGCTTCCGCCCCAAAGACGGCTCTTAAATATCGGATTCATTTTAAAAAGTTGCATAATCATTACTCCTTTTAATTGAGTTGCTGTTTTATTATATTCTATCACAAATTTTTATAAATGTCACGCTTTTAATAAAAAAAACAGGCGCGTGATTACGCGCCTATTTTTCTGAATCTGTTATATCTTCCGTTTAAAAGCTTCTGCGTGGAAAGGCTCATTTTTTCTTTCAGAACATCTGCAATGCAGTTTTTTAAATCATCGCAGATTTCTTCATTGCTTTTTCCATCCTCCAAGATTATTTTTTCGGCAATTCCGAATGAATACAAATCGTGAGATGTAAGCTTTAAGGCTTCCGCTGCATCGGCAGCCTTTGAAGCGTCTTTCCATAGAATACTTGCACAGCCTTCGGGGGAAATCACGGAATATACTGCGTTTTCAAGCATTATTACCGCGTCGGCAACACCGAGTGCGAGCGCGCCTCCGCTTCCGCCTTCACCGGCTACAACCGATATGATAGGAGTCTTTAAATCCATCATTTCCATGAGGTTCTCGGCAATCGCTTCTCCCTGACCGCGTTCTTCGGCATCAATTCCGCAGTATGCGCCGCTGCTTCCTATAAAGCATATAACGGGACGGTGGAATTTTTCTGCCTGTTTCATAAGGCGCAGAGCCTTTCTGTAGCCTTCGGGACTCGGGCATCCGAAGTGCCTTGCAATTCTTTCGTCAATGGATTCGCCGCGGCACATGGCAATTACCGTTACGGGAATACCGTTAAAAAGTCCTATTCCGCCGACTATAGCTCCGTCATCACCGTATCGGCGGTCGCCGTGCATCTCGGTAAAGCTGTCTATCATGCTGTTTATATAATAGCCGCCGAGAGGACGGTTGTTTTTTCTTGCGTTCAATACTTTGTCATATGCGCTCATATCATTTCACCTCGTGCATTTTAAGTATTTTTGAAATTGTATATTTGAGCTTCTGGCGCTCCACAACCATATCAACAAAACCGTGCTTAAGCAAAAATTCGGAACGCTGAAATCCCTCCGGAAGCTTTTCGCCCGTTGTTTGCTCTATAACTCTTGCTCCGGCAAAGCCGACAAGTGCATTGGGTTCGGCTATTATGATGTCGCCCTCCATGGCAAAGCTTGCTGTTACGCCGCCCGTGGTGGGGTCTGTAAGCACTGTTATATAGAGCTGACCTGCATTGCTGTGGCTGCGAACCGCTCCGCTCACTTTTGCCATCTGCATAAGTGAAAATATGCCTTCCTGCATTCTTGCACCGCCCGATGTGGTAAATCCTACAACGGGGAGTTTATTTTTTGCGGCATATTCAAAAAGTCTTGTGATTTTTTCGCCTACAACTACTCCCATACTGCCCATCATAAATTCGGAATTCATAACGAATATACAGCACTTGCTTTTTTCGATTTCCGCCACTCCGCATACGACAGCTTCGTTTTCGCCGCTGTTTTTCATTGCGCTGTCAAGCTTACCGTCATATTCGGGAAAATCTATAATGTTGCGGCTTTTGAGCTTTTTGTCCATTTCCTTAAAGCTGTGTTTGTCGGCTATCATTTCTATGCGTTCACGCGCATTCATTCTGAGATACGCGTCGCACGAGGGGCATACAGACATAGTTTCTCTGCATTTGGCGGCGTCTAAAGTATAACCGCACTTTTTGCAGATTTTGGTTTGTTCTTTTGGTTTTTTAAAAAAAGAAAGTTCCATTGTATTACTCCTTTTCGATAACGGCAAAGGAAAATTCCGCACTTACCGCAAGCTTGCCGCCTACATATCCTTTACCCTTTGCAAAATAAAACGGTTCTTTTATCCGGACTATTTCGCACTCTGTTTCAAATGTATCGCCGGGTTTGACGGGCGCTTTGAATTTTACGTTGTTAAGCCCCGTAAAGAGCGTTTGCTTGTTTTCTGCACCGCCTTTAAGGCATACGCAGGTGGACTGTGCCAGAATTTCACACAAAATCACACCCGGTACAATTGGGTTATCGGGAAAATGCCCTTTAAGAAACCATTCGTCACCGGTGATATATTTTTTTGCATGGGCTTTACCGTCAATTATTTCCGCCTCGTCTATAAGAAGCATATTGTCGCGGTGGGGCAGAAGAGTCATTATTTCTTCCTTATTCAATTATTTCACCGCCTTAAAAGCTACGCATGCGTTATGTCCGCCGAATCCGAGAGAAATTGAGAGAGCAAGCTCTATATCTCTTTTTACCGCTGTGTTCGGCGTGTAGTTTAGGTCGCAGTCGGGATCGGGTTCTTTGTAACCGATTGTCGGCGGAATAATTCCGGTACGCAGAGCGTTTATTGCAGCTATAGCTTCCACAGCGCCTGCGGCACCGAGCATATGACCTGTCATGGATTTGGTAGAGCTTATGGAAACGCCGTATGCTTTTTCTCCGAGGGCTTTCTTTATTGCAAGAGTTTCGGTCTTGTCATTAAGCGGAGTGCTTGTGCCGTGCGCGTTAATGTAGATTTCCGTACATTCGCCGGCGCCGGATTCTTCTATGCTCTCCTTGATTGCCCTTGCACCGCCTTCGCCATCGGGATCCGGAGCGGTTACGTGATATGCGTCACAGGTGCTTCCGTAGCCCGTGATTTCGCAGTATATCTTTGCTCCTCTGTTTTTTGCGTGTTCATATTCTTCCAGAATAAGCGCGCCTGCGCCTTCACCCATTACAAATCCGCTCCTGCGTTTGTCAAACGGGATTGACGCACAGGTTTCGTCTTCACATTCCGTAAGCGCCATGCAGTTGATAAATCCTGCTACGGCGAGAGGATTTATTGTAGCTTCGCTTCCGCCTGCGATTATCGCATCGGCATAACCGTGTTTTATTGCCCGGTATGCTTCGCCTATGCATGATGAACTTGTGGCGCATGCTGTGGTGATGGATATGCACGGACCTTTTGCATTAAAGCGTATTGCGATATTGCCTGCGGCAATGTTTGAAATCATTTTTGGTACAAACATCGGCGATACTCTCAGCGGACCGCGGTTTATAAGATTTGTATGTTCCTGCATAAAGGTGGAAAAACCGCCTGTGCCGGAACCGAAATATACACCCAGTCTTTCAGGGGCAACGTTATCTATAAGACCGCTGTCCTCAATTGCCTGCAATGCTGCCGCTTCGGCATACTGTGAAAACAAATCGGTGCGTCTTACCTCGGCTTTTTCCATATAATCCTTCGGGTCGAAGTCTTTTACTTCGCCCGCAAGCTTCGCCTTAAAGTCCGAAGCGTCAAAGCGTGTGATAGGCTTTATGCCGCACACGCCGTTTGTTATATTTTCCCAAAAGGCTTCGGTGCTGTTTCCGACAGGTGTAACAGCACCCATGCCCGTAACTGCGACTCTTTTCATCTTAATCTCCGTTCCGCCGAGAGTATCGGCAATTATATTTTAAATAGCAAGACCGCCGTCAATTCTTATAACCTCGCCGGTAATGTAATTTGCAGCGTCCGACGCCAGAAATGCGGCAAGCGCCGCTACTTCTTCCGGTTTACCGGCGCGCTTCAGCGGTATTGAATTTATAATGTTTTCATTATTTACAAAATCAGCCGTCATATCGGTAGAAATAAATCCGGGAGCAATTGCATTGCAGCACACATTTTTGCCCGAAAGTTCTTTTGCTACCGTTTTCGTAAGGCCTATTATTCCCGCTTTTGAGGAGGAATAATTCGCCTGACCCGGATTGCCGGTTATACCCGATACTGAGCTTATGTTTATTATTTTGCCGCTTTTTTTCTTTATGAAATTGCGGCAGCAGCACTTTATCATGTTGAAAGCGCCTTTTAAATTGACATTTATCACATCGTCAAAATCGCTTTCGCTCATGGTAAGCACAAGACCGTCTTTGGTGATTCCGGCATTATTTACAAGTATATCGATGCCGCCGAAATCGGCGGTTATTTTTTTTACGGTTTCGCTGCATTCGTTAAAATCAGCGACATTGCAGCAATATGCCGTTATGTTTTCATGTCGGCTGCATATTTCATCAGCGCTGCCTTTACTGCCCCTGTAAATTAATGCCACGTTTGCGCCGAGATTTGCAAATTCTTCGGCAATAGCGTGGCCGATACCTCGGCTTGCACCCGTAACTACTGCGGTTTTGCCGTTAAGCATTTTCTTTCACCGCCTTGACTGCATTATCCACATCCTCCATGCTTTCCACATTTAAGATTCTGACTTCGGAGGAAATTTTTTTGATAAGTCCCGTAAGCGTTTTTCCTGCTCCTACTTCTATGAATACGTCATAGCCGTCCGCAATCATGTTGTTTACGGTTTTGTTCCAAAGAACGGGGCTTTTCATTTGATTTGCGAGTGTGCCTCTGATGTCTTCGCCGTAGGGAAGAGCCGTGAGATTTGCATACACGGGCATAGAAGGCGATTTGATTTCAAAGCTGTTTAAAACACCCGAAAATTCCTCCGACGCTTCGTTCATATACGGCGAATGAAAAGCAGCGCTTACGGCAAGGTCGATAGCCTTTGCACCGATTGACGACGCTTTTTCTTTAAATTCAGCGATTGCCGCTTTGCTTCCGGCAATTACCGTCTGTACCGGTGAATTGTAGTTTACGGGGTATACATCATCAATTTCATTGCAGATATTTTCCACATCCTCCGCAGAAGCTCTGAGCACGGCAGCCATAGCGGTGTCGTATTTCTCGGCCGCTTTCTGCATTATTTTTCCGCGCTCGGTAACGAGGCGGAAACCGTCGTTTACGCTGTATGCACCGCAATTTGCCAATGCGGATATTTCTCCGAGAGAGAAACCTGCCGCGCCGGATTCAAAAATGCCGTTCTCGTGCAGTGCGGCAGCTGCCGCCATTGATACGAGGTAGAGGCACGGCTGTGCATTTTCGGTTCTTGTAAGTTCCTCGGCAGTTCCGTTAAATGACTGCTCTATGGTATTCGGACGTATGCTCTCCGCAAAATCATATAATTCTTTTGCTGCTTTGCAGTTTTCGTAAAGGGATTTGCCCATACCGGGGTACTGCGCTCCCTGACCTGAAAAAACAAATGCTATTTTACCCATTTTTTTGCTCCGTTAAGAATTTTTTCTGTTTCATCAAATATTTCTGTAATAATCTCCGCGGCGGTCTGCTCTCTGTTTACCATACCGGCAATCTGACCGCACAGAAAACAGCCTTTTTTTACGTCGCCGTTTTCCACAGCCAGTCTTAGAGCGCCGACAGCAAGATTTTCAAGCTCTTCGTCCGTGATAGAGCTGTATTCCGCTTTTGCGTAATTCCTTGAAAAAGCGGTTTTTAAGCTTCTTACCGGGTGACCGAGCCTTTTTCCCGTTACTATGGTTGAAATATCTGAAGCGGAAATTATTTTCTGCTTGTATACTTCGTTAATGCTGCATTCTTTAGCGGTAAGAAATCTTGTGCCGAGCTGAACGCCTACGGCGCCGAGCATAAATGCTGCGCTTACGCCTCTGCCGTCGGCAATGCCGCCTGCGGCAATAACGGGGATGTTTACGGCGCTGCAAACCTGCGGTACGAGCGCCATTGTCGTAAGGTCGCCGACATGGCCGCCGGATTCTCCGCCTTCAGCAACTACTGCCGAAGCACCGCATCTTTCCACAAGCTTTGCCATGGAAACCGAGGCTATGACGGGTATTACCTTAATCCCGGCATCAAGCCACATCTGCATGTATGCAGACGGATTGCCTGCGCCTGTGGTAATAACGGCAACCTTTTCTTTTGCCAGTAGCTCTGCTACCTCGCCGGCATATTCGCTCATAAGCATTACGTTTACGCCGAACGGTTTGTCGGTTAGAGAGCGTGCAATGTCAATCTGTTCTTTTACAAATGCGGCGTCACGGCTTGCGGCTGCTATAATTCCAAGCCCGCCTGCTTCGGATACCGCAGCGGCAAGTCTGCCGTCTGAAATGTGCGCCATTCCGCCCTGAAATATCGGGTATTTGATGCCGAGAAGGTCGCACAAAGGTGTTTTAATCATTATTCCGCCCTCTTTGAGTCAATGTATGCAACGAGTTCTTTAACGGATTTTCCGGCTTCCTGAGGCTTAATCTCTATGCCGAATTCGTCTTCCATTTCCATCATGATTTCAACTGTGTCGAGAGAATCAACACCAAGGCTTTCAAAGGTTGTTTCCTCTGTGATTTCACTTGCATCCGTATCGAGATGCTCCGCCAATAATTCAATTACTTTGTCCAATGTCATTTTTGTTACCTCCAAAAAATTATTTTTATTTTTTATATTTATACTACTGCCATTTTATAACCGAAACGGCGCTTGAAAGTCCGCCTCCGAAAGCTGACAGCAGCAATAAATCACCGCTTTTGATGTCCTTTGTTCTCACAAGCTCGTCAAGCGCTATCGGGACGCTCGCGCTTGAGGTGTTGCCGTATTTCTGTATGTTTACAAAAAACTTGTTTATATCTGTATGAAGCCGTTTTGCGGCATAGCTTATAATTCGCATGTTTGCCTGGTGCAAAACAAAGTGTGATATATCATCGGCTGTTAAATTCAGCGCACCTAAGGCGCCGTTTATGCCTTCGGTAATGGAATTTACCGCAAATTTAAAGGTTTCCTGACCGTCCATGAAAATATACGGTTTTTTCATTCTTTTTTCGGAAAACGGGCAGTCTGTATCGCGGTTCGGAATTTCTATTACCTCGTTGCTGCCAAAGGTGCTAAGCTTTGAATACAGCAGTCCGTCACCCTTTGTCAAAACAGCCGCTCCGGCACCGTCGCCGAATATTACACATGTTGAGCGGTCGGTCCAGTCGGTAATGCGGCTTATACGCTCTGCGCCGATTACGAGAATTTTTTGTGCGCCTCTCTCAAAAAAAGCTGCCGCTGTTTCCAACGCAAACAAAAATCCGCTGCATGCCGAGTTGATGTCAAATGCCGGGCATGACGCACCGATTGCCTTTTGGACCATTCCCGCAACGGTAGGGCACATGTCATCCGCAGAGCAGGTGGCGGCAATGATATAGTCGAGTTCTGCGGCTTTTATTCCCGATGAAAGCATCGCTTCCTTTGCCGCCTTTGCCGCCATATCCGCTGCGGTTTCATCTACGGAGATCCGCCTTTCTTTTACTCCTATTCTCTGCGTTATCCATTCGTCGGACGTATCTACGATTTTTGACAGGTCATCATTTGTTACAACAGTCGAGGGAAGGTAGCTTCCCGTTCCTGCAATATTAAAACTCATCAGCAAAACACCTCCGGCACATAGTGTGCTCAAAAAATTTTAAATATATCACCGCCTGCGTAGCATACGGTGTGCTCAAAATTGTCAAATAAAATTCTGCTTAAGCACACGGTGTGCTCAAATGCAGAAAAAAATACTTTGAATTTATAAATCTATACGGCTGCTTTGTCAACAATACCGTTTAAAAAGCAGTTCAGTCCGTTTCTGAAAAGCTTCTCCGCTTCATTCATATCAAGCTTTAAGTTTACGGCGTCTGCCGTAAAGCCGCGACAAAAGCACCATACGGAATAGCTTACGGATTCGGTATCAAACTCTTTGAAAACGTTGTTTTTAACACCGTAGTCAAGCAGCTCCTTAATACGGGCAATCCACCACTTTCTGTTATAGTTTGTGATAGAGTCATGCTCAAACAAAAAATTTATAAAGAGCTTCTTCGTTTCATATGTTTTTTTAAGAAGGGATACGGCAAGGTTAATCAGGTATTCGCAGTAATCCGTACCGGGAACATATTTGATTTCAATGCATTTACGCATCTTGAGATAAACGTTCTCATATACTTTCTCCAATACTTCGTGGATATTGCAGAATCTGTTGTAGAAAACGCGGTTTGTATATCCGAGCTTTCGCAAAATACAGCGCACGGTAAGATGGCTGTAACCCATTGAAAACACAATATCGGTTGCAGCTTCGATAATCTCTTCTGATACCTCGTCTTCAATTTTAACTCCTCTTGAATATGCCATATATACTCCTCACTATTTAACGTCATATTACCATACCTGTTTTAAATTGTCAATATTTTATTTTTAAAACATCACTAAAAACACATTGTAAATGTTTACATAAAAAATATTTTATGATACAATAGCTGTGTATGCGAGGTGACTTTTATGAATACGGTTTTTTGCGTTGAAGATGATGCAAACATAAGGGAATTAATAGAATATACACTGCGCTCCACCGGCTTTGAAGTGCGCGGGTTTGAAAACGGGGCAGATTTTTTCGCGGCGCTGAAAAAAGAAAAACCCGATATTGTACTTTTGGATATTATGCTTCCCGACACAGACGGACTTGAAATACTCAAAAGGATACGGGGGGATTATACGTCTAAAGATATTCCGGCAATAATGCTTACTGCAAAATCGGAGCGCATGGATAAAATCCGCGGGCTGGATATGGGAGCTGATGATTACATATCTAAGCCGTTTGATATTCTGGAGCTTATTTCGAGGATAAAAGCGGTATTGAGAAGAACGGCTGATTCAGCCGGCGACGGTTATGTTTATTCCTACAGAGAGCTTACACTTGATCATAAAAAAAGGCTGGTTTTTGTAAACGGAGAAGAAAAACAGCTTACATACAAGGAATATGAACTTCTGCATATGCTTTTGAAGGCAGGCGGAAACGTGGTTACCCGCGAAAGCATAATCGCAAACATCTGGAATTCGGAATTTGAAGGCGAGTCGAGAACGCTTGACGTCCACATAAGAACTCTCAGACAAAAGCTCGGAAGCGCCGGGGATTATATAGATACCGTAAGAAACGTAGGATACAAGGTGGGATAGTAAGTGTATAAAAAAATATACCGTAACATGTGCTTTCTGGCGATAATTACGCTGATACTTTCAACAGTAATCGTTATGTGTGCCTGCTATACGTCTTTTAATGAGAAATACAAGCATGAAATAAGAAAAGAAGCTTCTCTTATAGCAGATTTTTTGAATTACAGCGGTGACGGTACGGAATTTGCAAAAATAACGGAACTGAAGAATGACGATAAAAAAATAGTTATTCTGCAGCCTGACGGTAAAATCCTGTATGACAACGGCGTATATGTGGAGGAAACGGGAACAAATAAGACTGAAACGGAGCAGGCTCTGGAAAACGGAACGGGAGAACGGAGCAGATTTCTGATAAGCGGCGCAAAAAAAATGTTTTACTATGCGGTGCGGCTCAACAACGGAAACATTCTGCGCGTTTGTGCAAAGATAAACGGAGTGAATTCAATGCTCTTCGGTGTATTGGTTTCGGTGCTTTTTATGGCGGTTCTGATATATCTGCTTACCGCAATCGTGGCTTCAAGACTTACTTCAAATATAATAAGACCTATTGAAAACATAAATTCATTTGAAACGGAAAACTTTGATAATGTATATGACGAGATAAAACCGTTTTTGAAAAGAATATCTCATCAGAGCAGAGAGATAAACCGGCAGATGAGCAAGATAAAATCGCAGAAAGTCCGCCTTCGGGCAATTATGGACAACATAAATGAGGGACTTTTGATTATAGACAAAAACTCTGAAATCGTATCTGTAAATAACTGCGCGACGCAGATATTCGGTACGGAGG
The DNA here is from genome assembly GCA_934481345.1 of uncultured Clostridia bacterium. GTDB lineage: Bacteria > Bacillota > Clostridia > UMGS1810 > UMGS1810 > CAKSIN01. The sequence continues at coordinate 185,510 of CAKSPF010000004.1, read as the reverse complement.
AATCACAGCTCAAACACAAAAATGTCAGCCTGCTTACCGACAGAGATGAAATACAAAAAGCCTTTAAAAGTGCGCTTACAGGAACGAAAAGCAATATAATGTTTGAAACAAACAACAAAACATATCAGATATTTGCAAGTCCCCTGTTTGAAAAAGACGCAATAAGCGGTGCGGTTATGCTGCTGTTTGATGTGAGCGAAAAAACACAGTCGGAAAAAATCCGCCGTGAATTTACCGCTAATGTTTCGCATGAATTGAAAACGCCGCTTACAGCGATACACGGCTATGCACAGATTATAGGAAGCGGAATTGCCAAACCCGACGACGTCATCGGATTTGTAAAGAAAATAGAAAAAGAAAGCTCAAGACTTATCGCTCTTGTTGACGACATAATAAAGCTTTCTCATCTTGACGAGATGAACGAGAGCGTTCAGAAGCAAAGCGTTTCTTTAAAATCGGTAGTAAATGAGGTTATAGAGAGCCTGAGCGCAAGAGCGGAGGAACGCGGAGTTAGACTTAATGTTTCGGGCGAGGATTCACAGGTGACTGCAAATCTTTCTCAACTGACGGAGATGGTATACAATCTGGCGGATAATTCCGTAAAGTACAATAAAAACGGCGGTACGGTGATTTTTGAAATACAACCGAAAAAGCTTATTGTATCGGATACCGGAATAGGAATACCGGATAAATATCTGGAACGGGTTTTTGAACGTTTTTTCCGAGTAGACAAAAGCCACTCAAAAAAAGTAAACGGCACGGGGCTGGGGCTTTCCATAGTAAAGCATCTGGCAATGGCGAACAATGTGGATATTTCGGTATCAAGCAGGCTTGGCGAAGGCACGGAATTTGTGCTGGAGTTTAACGGCTGAAAAGTTAAGTTTTTAGATATTTTTAACAATAAAAAACAAAGGTGGTTGACAAAACGCTTTAGTGTGTTAAAATAGTAAAGTAATAAAGCGGATTGAGAGGGATATTTTTTATGACATTTGATAACGAATTGATAAAAAATGATGAAAGAGCGATTTTCAAGCTGCGCTCACTTTACCGTAAATACGGCTACAGACAGTACAAAATGAGCAAATTTGAGGAATATGATTTTTATGCAAAAAACAAGGATTTTTTGGTATCCGACGGAATCATAACCTTTAACGACACCAACGGCAGATTAATGGCGCTGAAGCCCGATGTCACACTTTCCATAATAAAAAATTCCCGGAGCGGTTCGCTTACCAAAGTGTATTACAACGAAAATGTGTACCGCATGTCGCAGGGGACACATTCGTTTAAAGAAATAATGCAGACCGGGCTTGAATGTATAGGAGATATTGACGCTTATAATATATGCGAGGTTATCATGCTTGCAATAAAAAGCCTGGCGGAAATAAGCGATGATTTCGTGCTTGATATTTCTCATATGGGGCTTATATCCGGGGTTATGGGTGAGCTTAATTTAACCGGAAGTCAAAAAGACAAAATTTTAAAATGCATAGGCGAGAAGAATATGCATGAAATAAAGACACTGTGCGACGAATACTCGGTAAATCCCGAAAAGCTTCTTATTATAACCTCAATGTGCGGAAGCGGAAACGAAATTGTTTCAAAGCTTAAAAATTCAAACTTAGGAAGCGGATTTGATAAAGTTATAAGCGAGCTTGAACAGATAAACGGATTTTTGGACGGCAACAATCTTTTGGATAATGTAAACTTTGATTTTTCGATAATTAACGATATGAACTATTACAGCGGAGTGGTATTCAAAGGCTATATAAACGGGATATTTCAGAGCGTGCTGTCGGGCGGACAGTACGGAAGCCTTATGGAGCGTATGGGCAAAAGCTGTGACGCTGTCGGCTTTGCGGTGTATCTCGACACTCTGGAAAGATTTAACTGCCAAAACAAAAAATATGATGTGGACATTGTGCTTTTATATGACGAGGGCACAGATGTATCAAAGCTTTCGCAGAGTATAAAGCTGCTCACCGACAACGGCAGCAGCGTACTTGCACTGAAAAAAGCCGAAGATATCAAATACAGACAGCTTTTGAAATTTAACGGAAAGGGTGTGGAAATCCTTGAAAACAATGATTAATGTGGCGCTTCCGAAAGGCAGACTCGGAGAAAAAGTGTATGATTTGTTTGAGAAATCCGGTTATGATTGCAGTTCCATTAAGGAAAACAGCCGAAAGCTTACTTTTGAAAATGCGGAAAAAGGCATACGGTACTTTTGGGTAAAGCCGTCGGATGTGGCGATATATGTAGAGCGCGGAGCGGCGGATTTGGGAGTAGCGGGCAAGGATATTCTGCTTGAATACTCTCCCGATGTTTACGAGCTTTTGGATTTGAATCTGGGCAAATGCCGCATGGCGGTTGCCGGTTATAAGGATTTTTGCGATGATACGGAGAAAACCCTGAGGGTGGCAACAAAATTTGTAAATATCGCAACAGATTATTATTCTAAAAAAAGCAGAGATATAGATATAATAAAGCTTAACGGTTCTATAGAGCTTGCGCCGATACTCGGTCTTTCTGACGTTATAGTGGATATTGTGGAAACAGGCTCCACGCTCAGGGAAAACAACCTTGCTCCGCTTGAAACCATTGTAAACATAAGTGCAAGGCTTATCGCAAACAAAGCAAGCTATAAGTTTAAAGCAGAGCAGATAGAACGGATAAAAAATGCAATAGCCGAAAATTTGTAAAACGGACGGAAAGGAATTACTTATGATTAAAATATATAAATACGGTGAAATTGACGATACAGAAATCTTTGCAAGAGTGCAGATGAGCAGCAACGTTGAAAAAACCGTTTCCGATATTATCGAAGATGTGAAAAAAAACGGTGATAAAGCTGTCCTGGAATATTGCAGAAAATTTGACAAGGCAGAGCTTGAAACCCTTGAAGTTACCGAAGCGGAAATTGACGACGCATTTAAGAGCGTGCCGGAGGAGTTTTTGAAAATACTCAAAGAGGCAGCGCAGAACATAACCGATTTTCATAAGAGGCAGGTTCGCAGCAGCTTTATTATAAGTGAAAAAAGCGGAGTTGTTACCGGTCAGAAGGTTATACCCATAGAAAAGGTCGGACTTTACGTTCCGGGCGGCACAGCGGCATATCCGTCTACCGTATTGATGGACAGTATCCCGGCGAAAATCGCAGGCTGCAGCGAGATTGTCATGGTGACGCCTCCGGGAAGCGACGGCATGGTTAATCCTGTTATTCTTGCCGCAGCAAAAATCGCAGGCGTGGATAAAATATACAAGGTCGGCGGCGCTCAGGCTATAGCGGCTCTTGCATACGGTACGCAGACGATACCTAAGGTTGACAAAATAGTAGGCCCCGGAAACGCTTTCGTGGCAGAGGCAAAAAAACAGGTGTTCGGAAAAGTTTCCATTGATATGATAGCCGGTCCGAGTGAAATCCTGGTTGTTGCAGACAGCACGGCAGACCCGATGTTTGTATCGGCGGATTTACTCTCACAGGCGGAGCATGACAAGCTGGCAAGCGCAGTTTTGGTATGTACGGATGAGGAGCTTGCGTCAAAGGTTCAAAAAGAAATAGAACGGCAGCTGCCGCTTTTGGAAAGAGAAGAAATAGCAAGAGCTTCTATAGATAATAACGGTAAAATAATTATAACCGACAGCATAGAGAATGCAATAGAGATTGCAAACCGAATTGCTCCGGAGCACCTGGAGCTTTGCATGGATAATCCTTTTGACTATCTTGACGCGGTAAAGAACGCAGGCTCGATATTTATGGGGAAATATTGTCCCGAAGCTTTGGGAGATTACTTTGCAGGTCCGAATCACACTTTGCCGACAAGCGGAACGGCGAGATTTTCCAGTCCGCTTTCCGTTGATGATTTCGTCAAGAAAACGCAGTATTCATATTACACTGCCGAAGCGCTTAAAAAGGTGAAGGACTCCGTGGCATATTTTGCCGAAAAAGAAGGACTTACCGCTCATGCAAAGAGTGCACTTGTAAGATTTGAGGAGATAAAATGAGTAAATTCATAAGCAAAAGATTTGACCGTCTGGAGGAATATGTTCCGGGAGAACAGCCTCAGGACAAAAAATATATAAAGCTCAATACAAATGAATCGCCGTATCCGCCGTCACCTATGGTAACGAAAGCAATAAATGAGGATGAAGTAAATGATTTAAGGCTGTACAGCGATCCGGAGGCAAAAGAACTCAAAAAGCGTATTGCGGAATATTACAATACCTGTGCGGAAAATGTCTTTGTAAGCAACGGCTCGGACGAAACACTCAATTTCTTTTTTATGGCGTTTTGTGATGAAGAAAAAAAGGTAGCGTTTCCCGATATAAGCTACGGATTTTATGAAGTATTTGCACAGCTATACAATCTTGATTATAAAAAAATTCCTCTTTTGCAGGATTTTTCAATAGATGTGCATGACTACGAAAATATCGGCAGAAATGTGGTTATTGCAAATCCGAATGCGCCCACGGGACTTGCATTGGGACTTAACGATATAGAAAAAATCGTTGCTTCAAACCGTGAATACATAGTTGTAATAGATGAGGCGTACGTGGATTTCGGCGCACAAAGCGCTGTCGGGCTTACCGAAAAGTATGACAATCTCTTGGTAGTGCAGACGTTTTCAAAATCACGTTCCCTTGCAGGAGCAAGGCTTGGTTTTGCTATAGGAAACGGGGAGCTTATAAAAGACCTTGAAAAAATCAAATTTTCCACAAATCCGTATAATGTCAACAGGCTCACAATGATTGCCGGCGAGCAGGCGGTTGCGGACAGAGAATACTTTGAAAAAACACGCGCAAGTATTATCTCAAACCGCAGGCTTTTGTCTGACGGATTAAAAAATCTCGGTTTTGCCGTCACGGATTCAAAGGCAAATTTTGTATTTGCCGAAAGTGATAAAATATCAGGTGAGGAGTATTATCAAAATCTTAAAGAGCGGGGAATACTTGTACGGCATTTTTCGGATAAAAAAATATGCAATTATAACAGAATAACCGTGGGCACGGCAGAAGAAGTAAATGAGCTTCTTGCCGCAACCGAAAAAATTCTTGATGAGAAAGGAAGAAATGTATGAGAGAAACCGGCATAAAGAGAAAGACAAACGAAACGGACATTGAAATGACATTTAATATTGACGGCAGCGGCAAAAGCGACGTTGATACCGGATGCGGATTTTTGGATCATATGCTTACGCTGTTTGCAAAGCATGCAAGATTTGACCTTAAAGTAAAATGCACGGGAGATACCTATGTGGACTATCATCATACGGCAGAGGATATAGGAATATGTCTTGGCATGGCATTTAACCGTGCAATCGGCGATATGCGCGGAATACAAAGATATTCACATATAATCCTGCCTATGGACGAGGCTCTTGTACTGTGCGCCGCTGATGTTTCCGGCAGGGCGCACCTTGAATTTGATGCTGAATTTCCGACTGCAAAAGTAGGTGATTTTGACACTGAGCTTTGCGAGGAATTTTTGCTTGCATTTGTAAGGAACGCTGCAATAACGCTGCACATCAAAAAACTTTCGGGCAAAAATTCGCATCACATAGCAGAAGCAATTTTTAAGGCTCTCGGCAGAACCCTGGGCGGTGCGTCAAAGATAATTGAAGAATACAAGGATGAAATTCCGTCTACGAAGGGTGTGCTTTAAATGATTGCTATAGCGGATTACGGAGTGGGTAATATATTTTCGCTTTACAGCTCGTTTAATTATCTGGGAGCCGATGTAAAGCTTACGGATAAGCCGGAGGAGCTTGTATCGGCAGAAAAAATAGTTCTGCCCGGAGTGGGAGCTTTCGGCGACGCGGCAGAAAAACTGAAAAAAAGCGGGCTTTTTGACGTGATAATAAATGAAGCAAACAGCGGCAAGCCGCTTCTGGGCATATGCCTGGGAATGCAGCTTTTGTTTGACAAAAGCTATGAGTACGGCGAGCATGAGGGACTCAGGCTTATAAGCGGAGAGATTGCGCCGATGAAGGATGATATACCGTCGGAGCTTAAAATTCCGCATATCGGCTGGAATGCACTGCATTTTCCCAAAAACAGGGAAAAAAGCCCGATTTTTAAATATCTTGACGAGGGCGAGCATGTGTATTTTGTTCATTCGTTTTACGGCAAGAACTGTGAAAATTCCGTTGCCGCAACCGCAGAATACGGCAGAGAGCTTACGGCGGCAGTACAGAACGGGAATGTATACGGAACGCAGTTTCACCCCGAAAAGAGCGGAAAGACCGGTCTTAAAATTTTAAAAGCTTTTACAGAGCTGTAAGGAGTGCTTTATACATGATAATTTTTCCTGCGATAGATATAATAGACGGCAATGCCGTAAGGCTTTTAAAGGGCGATTACGGCAAAAAAACGGTTTATGCCGAAAACCCGTGCGAGGTTGCAAAAAAATTTGAGGACAGCGGAGCGGAGTATCTGCACCTCGTAGACCTGGACGGTGCAAAAAACGGTAAAACACCTAATTTCGAGGTTGTAAAAGAAATTGCCGGAAATACAGAGCTTAAAATAGAAATCGGAGGCGGAATACGAAGCGAAGAAGTGATAGAAAAATATATTGAAGCAGGTGTATTCCGCGTCATACTTGGCACTGCGGCGCTGAATAATCCAAAGTTTACCGCTGAGATGATAAGCCGCTACAAGGATAAAATTGCAATCGGGGTGGACATTAAAGACGGATATGCGGCGTCCGACGGCTGGACGGAGGTTACGGACATTACCTGTGACGGAATATTCAGCCGCCTGCAAACAGACGGTGCAAAAACGGTAATCTGCACAGACATTTCCAAAGACGGCGCAATGAGCGGAACAAATACGGAACTGTACAGGAACCTTTCGTCAAAATACAGTATGAATATTGTAGCGTCGGGCGGCATTACAAGCATAGATGATGTCAGGGAGCTTGCCGCAATGAATTTGTACGGTGCAATTCTCGGCAGATCGCTTTATGAAGGCACAATAAATCTTAAAGAGGCAATTGAGGTGGCACGATGATTACAAAAAGAATTATTCCATGCCTTGACGTCAAGGACGGACGGGTTGTAAAGGGTGTGAACTTTAAAGGTCTGAGCGATGTTTCATCACCTGTTGAGCTTGGCAGATTTTACAGTGAAAGCGGTGCGGACGAGCTTGTGTTTTACGACATAACGGCGTCTGCCGAAAACAGGGGGCTTTTTACGGATATTCTTACCGAGGTTGCCAAAACCATATTCATTCCGCTTACGGTCGGAGGCGGCATAAATACACTGGATGACTTTGACAGGGTTTTGAAATGCGGAGCGGACAAGGTATCGGTAAATTCGGGTGCAATAAGAAATCCCGCACTTATCGGCGAGGCGGCAAAGCGGTACGGAAATCAGTGTGTGGTACTGTCTGCGGATGTAAAGAGAGTGGGCGGCAGATTTAAAATATTTGCTAAAGGCGGCAGAGAAAACACCGGCATTGACGCGATAGAATGGATAAAGAAAGCCGAGGCGGACGGCGCGGGCGAAATCGTGGTAAACAGTATAGATACCGACGGTGTGAAAAAAGGCTTTGACATAGAAATGCTTCGCGCGGTGAATTCGGCAGTTTCCGTTCCGGTAATAGCGTCGGGCGGAGCAGGCTCGATTGATGACTTTGTAAAGCTTTTCAAAGAAATACCGCAGATTGACGCAGGACTTGCGGCGTCGATATTTCACTTCGGCGAGGTCGGTATAAGCGATTTGAAACAAAAGCTGAAAGACAATGATATAAACGTCAGAATTTAAAATTACGGGAGAATTTGAAATGATAAACATAAATGAACTGAAATTTGATGAAAAGGGACTTATACCGGCAATAGTTGTGGATAATAACACAAAAAAAGTTTTAACGCTTGCATATATGAATAAGGAAAGCCTTGAAATCAGCATAAAAGAGGGCAAAACCTGTTTTTGGTCGCGTTCAAGGCAGGAACTTTGGAGAAAGGGCGAAACTTCGGGCAATTATCAGCACATAGTCAGCATAACTGCGGACTGTGACAGGGACGCTCTTACCGTAAACGTGGTAAAGGACGGGCCGGCATGCCACAAGGGTACGGATTCCTGCTTTAACGATTTGGTGTACGGTGAGGAAAAGGCTCCGTTTTCGGTAAGCTGCCTAATGGAAAAGCTCAAAAAGCGAAAAGAGCTTATGCCGGAAAATTCTTATACTACTTATTTGTTCCAAAAGGGACTGGACAAGATACTTAAAAAGGTCGGCGAGGAGTGTACGGAGGTAATAATTGCGGCAAAGGATAAGGACAAAGCCGAAACCGTCTATGAAATATCCGACCTTGTGTATCATACGCTTGTGCTCATGGTTGAAGCCGGAATAGAGGTTGACGATATAATAAACGAGCTCGCGTCAAGAGATATTATAGAGCACAAGGTAAAGCAGGAAAAAATGACAAAATAGTCATTGCGGAGGGAAATATGATTTTATCCGATTTGCATGTTCATACGGTTTACTGTGACGGTAAATCCACGGTTGATGAAACCGTAAAGGCGGCACTTGATAAAAATATGGAGTCGGTCGGCTTTTCGTCACACGAATATACCGCTTTTGATACCTCTTACTGCATGAGCCGGCGGAAAACGTCGGAATATATACGAAAGGTACAAAATGCAAAACAGAAATACAAAGGCAAAATAGATATTTATCTCGGAATCGAAAGAGATTTATACTGTGAAAAAGACGCAGAGTATGACTATGTGATAGGTTCGGCGCATTATATAAAAAAAGACGGTGTGTATATTCCTGTGGATGAGAGCGCGGAAATTACAGAAAATGCCGTAAAAGAGCACTTTGGCGGAAGCTTTTTGAAGTATATCCGCAGTTATTTTGAAACGGCGGCGCAGATTCCGCAAAAGACTCATGCCGACATTATAGGTCACTTTGACCTTGTGTGCAAATTCAATGACAAAAACAGATATTTTGATGAAAACTCAAAGGAGTATAAAAACGCGGCGTTGGAGGCGCTCAAAGCAGCAGCAGAAAAATGCGGAATACTTGAGATGAACACCGGTGCGGTATCAAGGGGCTGCAGAACGGACGCATATCCTGCCGATTTTATTCTTGCCGGAGCAAAGGAGTTTGGAATGAAAATCATTCTTTCGAGTGACAGCCATGACTGCAAAAATCTGTGTTTCGGATTTGATGAGTGCACAAACCGTTTAAAACAAAACGGATTTAAAAGTGTAGTTGTTTTAAGAAATGGTGAATTTACAGAGGTTGGTATATAATTTAAAAGGAGTGGTACAATGAAAAAATATTATTTTGATGACGAACCGCTGAAGGTATTTGGAGTTCCTTATTTTGAAAAAACAAAGAAATTTATAAGACTTCCCGAAGATTTAAGAAATGCTCTTAAAGGGGAGTATCCGGACCTTGGCAGGCGGTGTGCGGGGGCAAGGGTAGGCTTCAGAACCGATTCAACGGAATTTACGGTGAAAATGGAGCTGGAAAAGCTTACTCCGGATATGGGTATGTCGGCATTTGCAGCACAGTCGGCAGAAGTAATTATAGGCAGCAGGCAGAACGGACGCTATGCAGGCCATGTAAATCCGCCGAATTACAGCACAACTGCTTTTGAAAAAACATTCAAGAAAGATTCTTCAATAGAGGATATAATGATTTTTCTTCCGCGGAATGAGCACGTTGTAAACCTTGAGGTGCTTGTAAATGACGGCGCTGTCGTGGAAGCGCCTACGCCGTATAAATATCAAAAACCGATTTTGTACTACGGTTCTTCAATTACCGAAGGCGGCTGCTGCTGCAGAGTTACGAATGCATACAACGCAATTATTTCAAATCATCTTGACGTTGATTATTATAATTTCGGTTTTTCGGGCAGCGCAAGGGGAGAGCTTATAATGGCGGAATACATAAGCGGCATTGACATGAGTATCTTTGTAATGGATTATGACCACAATGCACCGTCGGCGCAGCATCTGAGAGAAACTCACAGACCGTTTTATGAATTAATCAGAAAAAAGAATCCCGATCTGCCCATAATCATGATGTCCGCTCCGGATTTTGACTACGCGGAGGATAAGGCGGAGCGCAGAGCCATAATAAAAGATACTTATGAACAAGCTGTTAAATGCGGTGATAAAAATGTTTATTTTCTGGACGGAGAAACGTTTTTCGGAAAAAAAGACAGGCATTTTTGCACAGTTGACTGCACACACCCGAATGACTTGGGATTTTACAGAATGGCACAGGTTATCGAACCTGTGATAAGTAAAATTTTAACCGGATTTTAAAAAAGTGATGCCGTACAGGCATCACTTTTTTGTGTGTTATATTTCGCGCCGTCCCTCTATTGCTTTGGCAAGGGTAATCTGATCTGCATATTCGAGATCGCCGCCGACAGGTATACCGTATGCTATGCGGCTCACCTTTACGCCGAACGGTTTTATAAGCTTGGATATATACATTGCCGTTGCTTCTCCCTCTATGCTGGGGTTGTTTGCCATTATTACCTCTTTGAAATTACCGTTTGCAATTCTCTGTATAAGTTCTTTTATTTTAAGGTCATCGGGGCCTATGCCGTCCATTGGCGAAATAGAACCGTGCAGAACATGATACATGCCGAAATATTCACGGGTTTTTTCAAGCGCCACAACGTCTTTCGGTTTGTCCATTATGCATAGTATGCTGTTGTCGCGCCTCGGATTGGAGCATATTTCACAAGGGTCCGTTTCGGTGATATTCTGGCATATCGAGCAGTAGTGAATCTTGCTTTTGGCATTCAAAATCGCATCTGTGATTTCTTTTGTTTCTTCATCGGAAAGCGACAAAATATAATAAGCCATTCTTACCGCGCTTTTGCTGCCGACTCCGGGCATTTTGCGGAACACGTCTATAAGCTTTGAAAATGATGATGTATACAGCATTTTAAACCTCCGTACAACTGATATAATAAATTAATTGTATCACAATAAAAAAATCTTTGCAATAAATAAAATGAGATATTTTTGTGCCGTTTTATTCTTGACAATATCCCGTAAATAGTGTAATGTAATAATGTATGCACAATATGTAGAGGTGAAACAGATGGCACAAAACGGAAAAAAGTATGATAACGAAAGTATTTCCATGCTTAAAGGAGCTGACAGAGTAAGGTTAAAGCCTGCTGTAATTTTCGGTTCGGACGGTCTGGAGGGCTGTCAGCATGCAATGTTTGAGATACTGTCAAATTCTATAGATGAAGCAAGGGAAGGACACGGCAGCATAATAGAAGTAACAAGATATATGGATAAATCCATAGAAATAAACGATTACGGCAGAGGCGTGCCCGTGGACTACAACCCTATTGAGGAAAAATATAACTGGGAGCTTGTGTTTTGTGAGCTGTATGCCGGCGGAAAGTACAAAAACAATGACGGTGAAAACTACGAATACAGCCTTGGATTAAACGGTCTGGGCGCCTGTGCAACGCAGTATGCTTCGGAATATATGGACGTTACGGTTCTGCGTGACGGTTATAAGTACAGTCTGCACTTTGAAAAAGGCGAGAATGTGGGCGGACTTACAAAGGAACAGTTCAGACACCGCCACACGGGCACAAGAATAAAATGGCGTCCCGATCTGGACGTTTTCACTGATATTAACATTTCCGCGGAATACTATGAAGGAATACTTAAAAAACAGGCTATTGTAAACAAAGGTCTTTGCTTTAAATTCAGAAACGAAATTTCAAAGGGCGAATTTGAAGAAAAAGATTTTCTCTACGAAAACGGTATAGTTGATTATGTAAAAGAGATTGAAAACGGCGAGGGCTTTACCGACATAAAGTATATCGAGTGTGAGCGCAAAGGACGCGACAGAGAGGATAAACCGGAATATAAGGTAAAGCTTTCGGTTGCATTTTGTTTTTCAAATAAATCAAGTCTTTTGGAATATTATCACAATTCCAGCTATCTGGAGCATGGCGGCTCGCCGGACAAGGCGGTAAGCAATGCGTTCGTATACACAATAGACCAATACCTTAAAAATAACAGCAAATATACTAAAAATGAGTCTAAAATTAATTTTGCGGACGTAAGGGACTGCCTTATTTTGGTTTCAAATTCTTTTTCTACAATGACGAGCTATGAAAACCAGACCAAAAAAGCAATAAACAACAAGTTTATTACAGAAGCAATGATAGAGTGGTTAAGGCACGAGCTTGAATTTTATTTTATAGAAAATAAGGTTGAGGCGGACAAAATTGCAAATCAGGTGCTTATTAACAAGCGAAGCCGCGAACATGCGGAAAAGGCGAGAATTAATATAGCAAAAAAACTGAGCAGCTCCGTAGACATAACAAACAGGGTAGAAAAATTTGTAGACTGCCGCACAAAGGATATTTCCAAAAGAGAAATATACATTGTTGAGGGTGATTCGGCTCTCGGCTCCTGCAAGCTTGGCAGGGATTCGGAATTTCAGGCTATAATGCCGGTAAGAGGTAAGATATTAAACTGCCTGAAATCGGATTATGAGAAGATTTTCAAAAGCGATATAATAGTAGACCTTCTGAGAGTTCTCGGCTGCGGTGTGGAAATAAATACGAAGCACAACAAAAACATAAACACCTTTGACATGGCAAATTTAAGATGGGATAAAATAATAATCTGTACAGATGCCGACGTGGACGGATTTCAGATACGCACGCTGATACTCGCCATGCTCTATCGGCTTGTTCCCACGCTTATACGCGAAGGCAAGGTTTACATTGCGGAATCTCCGCTGTTTGAAATAACTGCGAAAAACGATACTTACTTTGCATATACGGAAAAGGAAAAGGCAGAAATAACTGCTAAACTTAAAAATACCAAATATACCGTTCAGCGTTCAAAGGGACTTGGTGAAAACGAGCCGGAAATGATGTGGGAAACAACCATGAATCCCGAAACACGCAGACTTATAAAGGTTCAGAGCGAGGATATAGAACCTACTTCGGAAATGTTTGATTTGCTTTTGGGCGATAACCTTGCCGACAGAAAGAAGTATATCGCCGAAAACGGACATCTTTATCTGGACATGCTGGATTTAAGCTAAGGGGGTGCACGGAAAATGTTTAGTTTCAATCAGAATATTACAGATACACTGAAAGAAAATTATATGCCGTATGCAATGAGCGTAATAATATCGCGTGCGCTGCCGGAGATAGACGGATTTAAGCCGTCGCACAGGAAGCTTTTGTATACCATGTACAAGATGAATCTGCTCACGGGAAACCGCACAAAGTCGGCAAATGTAGTGGGACAGACAATGAAACTCAATCCGCACGGCGACCAGGCTATTTATGATACCATGGTACGTCTTACAAAGGGTAACGACTCTCTTTTGCATCCTTTTGTGGACTCCAAGGGAAATTTTGCAAAGCATTATTCGAGGGATATGGCGTATGCTGCGTCCCGTTATACCGAGGTTAAGCTTGATGAAATAAGCAAGGAGCTTTTTCGTGATATAGATAAAAACACGGTTGATTTTACGGATAATTATGACGGAACTCTGAAGGAACCGACGCTTTTGCCCGTAACGTTTCCGAATATACTTGTAAATCCAAATCAGGGTATTGCGGTAGGTATGGCAAACTGCATATGCTCTTTCAATCTGAACGAAGTATGCAAAACCACGATTGCATATTTGAAAAATAAAAACTGCGATATTTCCGAAACTCTTCTTGCACCGGATTTCACCACGGGCGGAGAGCTTATATTCAACCGCGACGCGATAAAGCAGATTTATGAAACGGGCAAGGGAAGCTTTAAGGTACGCAGCAGATACCGCTATGACAAGAAAAACAGCTGCATAGAGATATATGAAATTCCTTACAGCACAACTGCCGAGGCAATAATTGACAAGATTGTGGAACTTATAAAAGGCGGAAAGATACGCGACATAACCGATATACGCGATGAAACGGATTTAAAAGGTCTGAAAATAACGCTTGATATTAAGAAAAGCTCGGATCCGGACAATCTTATTAAAAAGCTGTATAAAATGACTCCGCTGGAGGACAGCTTCAGCTGCAACTTCAACATCCTTGACGGAAACACACCGAAGGTTATGGGTGTGCGTGAAATACTGGAAAAGTGGAGCAAATTCCGCATAAACTGCATTATACGCAAAACAAAATATGACATAAACAAGCTTACACACAAGCTGCACCTGCTTGAAGGTCTTAAAAAAATACTTCTTGATATAGATAAAGCAATCGAGATAATAAGAAAAACCGAAAAAGACGAGGACGTTGTTCCGAACCTTATGTCAGGCTTCGGCATAGACGAAATTCAGGCAGAATACGTTGCAGACATCAAGCTGCGTAACTTAAACAAGCAGTACATTTTAAACCGTTTGGGCGACATAGACGATCTTGCAGACGAGCTGGACAGACTTGACAAGGTAATTAAGGACGAAAACGAAGTTAAAAAAATCATTATATCCGAGCTCAAGGAAGTAATGAAAAAATACGGCGCAGACCGCAGAACGTCAATCATAGACGAGTCCGAAACCGAGGAATACACATATACCGACACTATTGAGGATTATAACTTAAAGGTATTTTTAACCTCAAACAATTACCTTAAAAAAATATCGCATGTTTCACTGCGTTCCAGCGGCGCGCAGAAGATGAAGGAGGGCGCTGAAATGATATGCGAGTGGGACGCAACGAATCTGAGCGATCTGGTGCTTATAAGCAACAAGTGCAACGCTTACAAGCTGAAGCTTTATGATGTTGCGGACTGCAAGGCGAGCGAGTGGGGGCACTTTCTGCCGAATATAATAGAAATGGAACCGGACGAGCAGATTATATATATCATTCCGACGCTTGACTACTCCGGAAACATTCTGTACACATTTGAAAACGGCAGAGCCGCAAAGGTAGCATTTAACAGCTATGAAACAAAAACAAACCGCAAAAAGCTGATTAACGCATACTGCGGCAAATTTCCGCTTGTTGACGTCAAGTATCTTACAGAGGACGCGGACATAGCGCTTTATACGAATCTGGACAAGGTGGTTGTGTTCAACACTTCGGTTCTTCAGGCAAAAACAACGAGGGATACGCAGGGCGTCATAGTTATGAATCTTAAAAAGAAAAGCACGCTGCATAAAGTGAAATTTTTAAGTGAAGCAAATCTTAAAAATCCCGATTATTACCGGGCAAAAAATATTCCGGCAGCCGGATATTATCTTAAAGATGAGGATAATGACGACAGCAGCCAGACATCATTATTCTGACAAAAAAACACACTGCAATTTTTGCAGTGTGTTTTTCATAATTTTTGTCTAAACCCTATGCACTCTCAGAACGTTGGTAGTTCCGCTGCCGGAAAGCGCGGAGTTGCCGGTGGCGACAACGAGCTCACCGCAATCTACATAGCCTTTGGACTGTGCTCCCGAAAGCGCATTTTTGAACATATCGTCAATGAGGTCGCATTTTTTGTTCATAACGGGTGTAACTCCCCATGAAAGCGCAAGCTGATTATAAACCTTATCGTAGGGAGTAGCCGCTATAATAGGGCAGAACGGCCGGTAGCCGGATATTGAATATGCCGTGTGGCCGGACTGAGTAACGGGTATTATTGCCGACGCATTCAAATCCATTGCCGTGGTGAGTGTCGCATGGCTTATAGCGTCGGTTATGGAATCTTTGGTATATTTCGCGTTCAAAAATCTCCGTTTGTAGTTTATGGAATTTTCTGTAGTCTGGGCGATTTTTGCCATTGTGGCAACACTTTGCGCCGGATATTTGCCGGCTGCCGTTTCGCCGGAGAGCATTATGGCGCTTGTGCCGTCATAAATTGCATTTGCAATATCCGTAACCTCTGCGCGCGTCGGTCTGGGGTTGTTTATCATGGATTCAAGCATTTGTGTCGCTGTTATGGATATTTTTCCTCTTCCCAGGCATTTGCGGATTATTTCTTTTTGAATTTCGGGCAGACGCTCGATTTCTATTTCAACGCCCATGTCGCCCCGTGCTATCATAACGCCGTCCGATGCGTCTATTATTTCAGATATATTTTTAACGCCGTCTTCGCTTTCGATTTTTGATATAATTCTTACTTTGCAGTCCGGTTCTATTGATTTTATATACTTTTTAAGCTCGTTTACATCATCGGCGCAGCGTACAAATGAAGCTGCAATGTAGTCAACATCATTTTTTATTCCGAAATTTATATCCGATTTATCGGCATCGTTCATATACGGCATATCGGTTTTGGAATCGGGGAGATTTATACTTTTGCGGTTGCTCAGATAACCTCCGTTTTTGATTATTACGGTAACTGCCTTCGGCGCACTTTCTTCTACTACGGATTCTATGTGTCCGTCATTAAAAAGAAGCCTGTCGCCTTTTTTTACGCACTGAGGCAATTTATCAAATGTAACGCTTACGGAATACTCATCACCCTCGATATTATCGGTGCTGAGTGTAAATCTTTGGCCCGGTCTGAGAAATACCCGTTCATTTTTGAATGTTCCTATCCGTATTTCGGGACCTTTGGTATCAAGCATTATTGCAAGAGGGCAGTTAAGCTCTTTTCTTAATTTTTTTATTGTGTCTATCCGTTTTTGGTGTTCTTCGAGGGTGCTGTGCGAAAAGTTCATTCTTGCAACATTCATTCCGTTTTTTATCATATCAACAAGAACCTTTTCATCATCTGTTGCCGGTCCGAGAGTACATATAATTTTTGTTTTTCTCATATAAAAAAACCTCCGCCTGTCATATATAATTAGATTGCGGAGAATTTTTTATTTTATACCTTTGTTCATAAATTTAGTTTCAGCGTTTTTCGGAAGTTTCATATCGCATAGAAGAGAAGCATAGGTTACCGAATTTTTGCCGTATTTTTTATTTATTTCGTATGCCGTTTCGGCAGCTTTTTCACGTTTTTGATTTTCTGCATTGTCTGAGAAAAAGTTCATCTGCACGTTTCCGTCGTCACCGCACAAATTTGAAACGCAGACAGTTACGGAACGGACGTTTCTTTCCCATGTGTATTGGCTTTTAAAAATCTCAAATGCCTTTTTTGCAATTTCATATGCTTTATTTTCGGAACAGTCAAGATGCGTCTGAAATGTTTTCTTTATAAGGTCGCTGTTTTTTGCCGTTACCGAAACTGTATTTGCTTTAAGCGAATAGGAGCGCAGAGAAATCTCGATGCTGCTGCACAGATAAAAAATTATCCTCCATACCTCTTCATTGTTTATAAGGTCGCTTGTAAGGGTATATCCTTTGCTTATGCTTTTCGGGATGTAGGTTTGCGCGCAGTTTGTCACTTCGGAAGCGTCAAGTCCGTTTGCATAATTCCACAGTTCCGTTCCCATTTTTCCGAATCTTCTTTTCAAAAAGTCAACCGGTGTGCGCGCAAGCTCGCCGATTGTCCGTATTCCGTAGCCTGTTAGCTTTCCGTAGGTGGAATTTCCTATACCGATAATGCTGTTTGCCGGCAAATTCCAGATTTTTTCTTTAAAATCTGTACTCTTTATTTCTGTAACCGCATCGGGCTTTTTCAGGTCGCTGCCGAGTTTTGCGAAAACTTTATTGAATGAAACGCCGATAGATACCGTAAGACCTGTTTTTTGCTTTACTTCGTTTCGTATTTTTTCGGCAATGGTTACACCGCTTCCGAAAAGTCTTTGGCTGCCTGTAACGTCAAGCCAGCATTCGTCTATTCCGAACGGCTCTATCATGTCAGTGTACTGCATGTAAATCTGCCTTACGATATTTGAGTATTTGACATATTCGTCAAAATGCGGACTTACAATCACAAGCTGAGGGCATTTTTGCTTTGCACTTCGGATTGTTTCGGCAGTTTTTACACCGCAGGATTTTGCTTTCTGATTTTTGGCAAGCACAATGCCGTGCCTGTCCTCCTCGTTTCCGCACACGGCGATATATTCATTTTTCAAATCCGGATTTAAAACACATTCCACCGAAGCGTAAAAGTTATTTAAATCACTGTGCAGAATTACTCTTTCCAAAAAAAATCTCTCCTGTGCATAATACTATATAAAAAGTATATGCTTATATCCAAATAAAATCAATGTTTAAATGAAAATTATTTATTTGACATAATCAAAAATAATGGGTATAATAAATAAAGTTATATACATTAATGAGCATTAAATTCAGGGAGGATAATATAATGAGTGAAGAATGTACGCATGATTGCAGTTCATGTTCATCAAACTGCAGTTCACGCGAGCCGGAAAGCATGATTGAGAATCTTAATCCGGCAAGCAGCGTTAAAAAAGTTATAGGAATAGTAAGCGGCAAGGGCGGTGTAGGTAAATCTATGGTTACGTCCATGCTTGCAGTGCTTATGAACAGAAAGGGTTACAATTCGGCAATTCTTGACGCTGACGTAACCGGCCCGTCAATTCCGAAGGCATTCGGAATTAAGCAAAAAGCATATGCCGACAACCGCGGATTAATTCCCGTGCCGACGAAAACCGGGATAGATGTTATGAGTATAAACCTTTTGCTCGAAAACGAAACAGACCCGGTAGTTTGGAGAGGTCCTGTAATCGCAGGAACCGTAAAACAGTTCTGGACAGACGTTATATGGGAGGATGTTGATTTTATGTTTGTCGATATGCCGCCCGGAACGGGTGATGTTCCGCTAACGATATTCCAGTCGCTTCCCGTTGACGGTATAGTTATTGTAACGTCACCGCAGGAGCTGGTTTCCATGATAGTTACAAAAGCGGTAAACATGGCAAACATGATGAATATACCGATTTTGGGAATTGTGGAAAACATGTCTTACTTTGAGTGTGACGAGTGCAAAAAACGTCACTATATTTACGGAAAAAGCCATATTGATGAAATTGCAAAGGAGCACAGCATAGACAGCGTTTCGGCAATTCCTATGGATCCGAAGCTTGCTTCGGGCACGGATGCAGGTCTTATAGAGCTGTTTGACGGAAACTGGCTTGACGGTCTTGCCGACAAAATCGAGAAGGAGCTGTAATGAATGGGCATATTTGAAGGCTATCTTCTGGCGACAGATCTTGACGGTACGCTTCTCGGTACCGATAAAAAGGTTTCTGATGAAAATTCCGAAGCGATACGGTATTTTCAAAGTGAGGGCGGACTTTTCACCGTTGCCACCGGACGTTATCCCGACTTTTTATACAGTTATTCGGATATATTTACGGTTGACGAGTGTGTGGTCGCTTTAAACGGCAATATGATATATGATCTGAAAAAACATGAGGTACGTTTTATCGCACGAATGAAAAAAGATAAGCTGAAAAATTTGCTGGATACTGCGCTTTCGCATTTTGATAACGAGATATACTGCATCAAGGTAAATGATGATGTGGAAAGCTATGATTATGACGGAGAGATAATCCGTGATGTGTGCAAATCCATAATAATAGCGTCTGACGCACAAAGCGCTGTTGTATTAAGGGATTTTTTAAACAGAGTCTTCGGTAATGAATTCAAGGTTGCACGCAGTTGGGCAACCGGTGTGGAAATTTTCTTAAAAGGCAGCGGCAAAGGTGAATGTATACAATATATCCGCGAGAACATAAACCGGAGCATCAAAAAAACGGTGTGTGTGGGCGATTATGAGAACGACATCACCATGCTTGAAACTGCGGACATAGGTTACGCAGTAAAAAATGCTTCGGACGATGCCAAAAAAGCGGCAGACAGAATTACTGATGTTGACAACGATCACGGTGCGATAGCGTTTGTCATCAATGACATCAGAAAGGAACTTGAAAATGACTAAAACAAACGCAATGCGTATGCTTGACAAAGCAAAGATAAACTATGAGGCTATAGAGTATACCGTGGACGACAGCGATTTAAGCGGTGTGACAATAGCAAGGCAGGTCGGACTTGATTGCAGTATGGTATTTAAGACGCTTGTGGCAAAAGGGGACAAAACAGGCCCTGTGGTCATGTGTATACCTGTCGATAAGGAAATAGACTTAAAAAAAGCCGCGTCCGTCACCAAAAACAAAAAACTTGAAATGGTACATGTAAAAGACCTCTTGGGACTTACAGGATATATAAGAGGCGGCTGCTCACCTGTGGGAATGAAGAAAAAATTTCCGACTTTTATAGACGATTCTGCAATGAATTTTGAAAAAATAACCGTAAGTGCAGGCATGAAAGGCTGTCAGCTGCTTCTGAACAGAGAAGAGCTTGTTGAGTTTACGGGCGCGCAGGTTTGCAGCCTCACGGCATAATGACAATAAAAAATCATAATCACCGCATTGCGATGATTATGATTTTTTTAACTAAAATTCTACAATCATTCCGTCATATGATACATCAAAGTTTTCTTTTTCTGCTGTTTTTAATAAATCGTCATAAAGGCTGTGTTTGCCGTTATGCGAAAAGTGATTTAATACAAAACGGGTGCTTTCGGTGCATACACCTATTTCATACAGTTTTTTCCGGGTTTCGATACATTCCGGCAATCCCATATGCCCGAAGTAATTGACGGGAGTTTCACAGTTCGTACAGTCGAGCGAAACCAAATCTATTGTTTTTTTGAATTTACGGAGATATTCCCATGTATCATCCGGATAAATTCCCGTATCATTTGAATAGAGCAAAGTTTTTCCGCCCTTTTCAATCAGGTATATGTAGGGATCTGTTTTTGGTGCATGTGCTGCATTAAGGGCGGTTATTGTGTAGCCGTCGGCTTCAAACGGTTCAAACGGTTTTATCAAAACAGTTTTTACAACAGAAGGCGATAGGTTGATTTTATTTATTTCATCATACGAAGCTTTTGCTGAATAAACAGTTACAGGTTCCGGGTCGCTTATATGTGAAAATCCGGGCATTCTCGTTTCAAGGTCGTTTGGATAAAGATGGTCGGAGTGAGAATGTGTTATTAGACATGTTTTTATTTGCCACATAGGAATATTGTATTTGATATAATGAGAATATGTATCTGCCGGAAAATCTATAAGCAGACTGTCGTCTACAACAGCCTGACTTCTCGTTCTTATATTGCGTCCGCCTCTTTTTGCTGCTTCTTTGCATGCGTCACATTGGCAAAAGAGCGCCGGTATTCCTTCAAAGGCGGCTGTTCCTAAATATTGAAGTTTCATTTTGGCCTCTCCTTTTGATTATGATTTTATTTATTGTAGCACAGTGAATGATTGTTGTCAAACATAAATAAAAAACGAGAGCAAGCTTTTTTATCACTTGCTCTCGTTTGGTGCCGGTGGTCGGGGTCGAACCGACACGGTGTTGCCACCACGAGATTTTGAGTCTCGCACGTCTGCCAATTCCATCACACCGGCGTGTGAACACTTAATTATAATACCATATTTTTATAATTAATGCAAGCATTTTTTATAAAAAAAGTGAAAAAACATTAAAAAAGCACTTTGCCGAAATTCAAAATTCCGGCAAAGTGCTTTTTGCAGTCAAATTATGCTTTTGCTTTTTTGTTGCCTTTAAAGAGTACCCAGAACTGACCTGCAAGGAATACAGATGAATAGGTACCGCACACAACGCCTATGATAAGCGGAAGTGCAAATTCTTTAATGGACGGAACTCCGAGTATATAGAGCGCAACAAGTGTAAACAAAGTGGTTAAGCTTGTGTTTATTGAGCGGGCAAGTGTCTGCCAGATACTCTTGTTAACGATAACAGAAAATTCTTCTTTTTTGAGGAATCTTGTGTTTTCTCTTATACGGTCGAATATAACGATTGTAGCGTTGATGGAGTAACCGAGTATTGTAAGAATAGCCGCAATAAATGATGTGTTTACGGGTATTCTGAATATTGTGTAGAAACTCATCATTACAAGCATGTCATGCAAAAGAGCAATTACAGCGGATATACCTGACAAAAGCTCAAATCTGAATGTGATATATATAAGCATGAGAATGGCAACAACGATAATAGACTGTATTGCGCTCTTCCAAAGCTCCTGACCGATTTTCGGGCTGATATTTGTAAAGCTGAGTTTTGCCTTTGAATACTCTTTTGCAAATTCGGATTTGATTTTAGCATTCTGAGTATCATCAAGGTAGTTTGTCATAACTATTGCTCCGGTAAGGCCGTTTGAATCGGATTTCTGAACGCTTGCGATATTAACCTTTTTAACAGAACCGATAATGTCTCTGATTTTGGCTTCGTCATATTTTCCGTTGAGTTCTATAGTGATTTCCGTACCGCCTTTAAAATCTATATCGGTATTGAAGCCCTGAACGAAAAACGAAACTACACCGGCAAGAATAATTATTGCAGATATTGTAAAGAAAATAGCTCTTTTTTCAATTATATTAAACATTACTGTCTTACCTCCTTGTATGAGCAGTACAGCTTGGGATTTTTAAGGTTAAAGCCCATAAGCTGGCGAAGTAAAAATCTTGTTACGAAAACAGCTGTAAACATACTTACAACAGTACCTATAAAGAGTGTGATTGCAAAGCCTTTGATGGTTCCGGTACCGAATACATAGAGAACTACAGCGGCTATGATTGTGGTTACGTTGGAGTCAAGAATTGCCGTAAAAGCTCTGTTAAAGCCTGCGTCTACTGCCGCACGGATAGTTTTGCCGTTTGAAAGCTCTTCTTTAACTCTTTCAAATATAATTACGTTTGCGTCCACTGCCGTACCTATTGTAAGAATTACACCG
The DNA here is from genome assembly GCA_934481345.1 of uncultured Clostridia bacterium. Lineage (GTDB taxonomy): Bacteria > Bacillota > Clostridia > UMGS1810 > UMGS1810 > CAKSIN01. The sequence goes on along the minus strand of CAKSPF010000004.1, from coordinate 162,876 downwards.
GCAATACCCGGAAGTGTAAGGTTAATTCTGAATCCGCCGAGTATAAGGGCAACGATTGAGATATAGCCGATTAATGAAATGCAGGATACCAAACCGCACATTCTGTAAAGGATAATCATAAACAGCATTACAAGTATCATACCGATTATACCGGCTGTGATGCTGTTTGAAAGAGCCTTTTCACCAAGTGTTGCACCGATGCTCTTCATATCTACAACCTTAAGTGAGAACGGAAGCTGACCTGACTGAATCTGATTTGCAAGCTTTGCAGATGAGTCTTTATTAAAATCTCCCTGAATATAGCACTCATCGGAATCGATTTTCTGGCTTACGCTCGGACTTGAAACAAGTTTATCATCAAGCATGATTGCGATATAGTTGTTGCCTGATGCGTAACCGCTGATTTTTTCGGTGGCATCGGCAAATTTCTTTGTTCCGTCGGCTGAAAGCTGAAGCTTAACGATGTATTCTTTGTTGCCGCTGCTTACTGTATCGTACGCAGCCTTTGCGCTTTTTACATCATTTCCGTCAAGAACAACATTGCCCTGATAATCAACAAAGCTGAGTTTTGCCGTAGCGCCGAGCATTGAAACAGCGTCTTCGGGGTTGTCCACTGCCGGAATTTCAACTCTTATTCTGTTTGAACCCTGCTTTGAAACGATAGCCTCGGTATAACCGTTTGCCGTAAGACGTGTTCTAAGAACTTCCTGTGCTGCATTTAGCTGAGTTTCGGTAACACTCTTGTCGGTTGACGGCTCAAATACGATTTCCGAACCGCCGGCAAGGTCTATACCTCTTTTAATACCGTTTTTGGGATCTAAAGCTCTGTTTATTTTAAAATTGCCTATTGTAAGGCCGCAAGTTGCAATATATGCTAAAAGTGCAATAACAAGAAAAACTATTGTAAATTTTGCAATACTTTTTGAATTCATAAAAACTCTTCCTTTCGTTTTATTAAATATAGTATTTAACCAAAAACGAATAATATCAAATTCTGATGTAAAAGATTTTTTGAGTAAGATTTTTATAAAAAATGCAGCCTGCTTGTCCGCATAGAAACACAAGGGGCGGCAAAGTTACACTGTTTAACAGAAATTCGGTGAAGATACCGACGGTATCACTCTTTAAGACGGCGGTGTCTTCGCCGAGCCACGCTTCAAAACGCGGCGGCTTCATACCGGCGAGTGAATATGGATTTGAAGCTTTAAAGCACGCGGAAAAATGTGCAGAAAAAAACGGTGTGCTTTCGTTGTAACGTGTAATCTTGGTAGAAAATCCGCCAGCGGTTACAAGCACTATAAATACACACATAATAAATGCCAGATATTTAATTTTCTTACTGTTTAATATCAACATTTTTATCACCGGTAGAAAAATTTACTGCGGCGGCCGGAAAACTGCCGCAGTGTTTTAAAATCTGTACTTTATTTCTTGAAATTAATTCCCAAAATCCCTCCGGCAGCGCCTAATACCATACCGAGCAGAAACATGGAAAGAGTCGCGGTATTAAAACCGAACCCATTCAAAAAAACAGCTCCGAAAATATAGCGTATAACGGTATACAATATGCCTGCGAAAACTCCGTGCAGCCAGCCGAAAAAGTCTATGCTTCTTGCGGTAAGGATACCGCAGAAAATAAGGCTGAGTGCAGTTATTCCCGTCACGAAAGGTTTAAGCATACCGGCAGGAAAGGACGTGTATGTGTATACAAGCGCCAAAATTGCAAAGCATATTATAAGCAGTACATAGCCGCCTGCCGTTCCTTTTGTCACAGCAGTGATGCTTTTTATAATTCCTGCCTTTTTGTCGGACAGCTCAGCATATTCGTGTTTAATCATAAATCCACCTCCGATTATTACAACAATATTCGGAGGTGTCAAGTAATATTCTAATCTTTACTTTGTTTTTTCTGCCGGAGCGGGTTTCAAAACCTCGCGCACAGCCTGACGCTGAAACTTAACAAGGCTCTTTTCCGACGGACTTCCGGTTTCAATAACTATTTCGTCATCTTTGATAGAAGCAATCTTTCCTACAACGCCTCCTATAGTAACGATTTTGTCACCGACAATAAGTCCCGCATGCATTTCCTGAGTAAGCTTATCACGCTTTTTCTGCGGTCTTATCATCATAAAATACATAATTGCAAAAAGTACAACCATCAATAATATAGGCTGAATAAGTTCTACGGGCATAATTACACCTCCAATGCTAAACTGTATATATCCTATTATACATTAATGTATATAAAAAAGCAAGAAATTTATTTACTGTTTATTAAATTCTTTTTAAGAGAATTTCGCTTTTTTCTTTTTTAAATTCATTAAATCTGCCTTCGTCAAGAGCCTGACGTATATCTGCGGTGAGCTTGTTGTAAAAATACAGGTTGTGAAGCACGCAAAGCCGCATTGCAAGCATTTCTTTTGCTTTGAACAAATGCCGTATATATGCTCTTGAGTAGTTTTTGCATGCGGGGCATTGGCAGCCCGGCTCTATGGGCAGGGGATCTTTCTCGTATTTTTCGTTTTTGAGGTTTATATATCCGTAGTTTGTAAAAAGATTACAGTGTCTTGCGTTGCGGCTTGGCATTACGCAGTCAAAAAAGTCTATTCCTCTGTCAACTGCCTCAAGGATATTGAGCGGAGTTCCCACTCCCATGAGGTATCTCGGCTTATTTTCCGGGGCAAACGGCAGAGTTACGTCAAGAATATGATACATTTCTTCTGTAGTTTCGCCGACGGCAAGTCCTCCTATTGCGTAGCCGTCAAGGTCGAGTTCCGCAATTTTTTTCATATTGTCTATACGCAGATCGTCAAAGGTTGCCCCCTGATTTATTCCGAAAAGCATCTGGTTCGGATTTACGGTATCGCTCAGGGAATTAAGCCGTTTAAGCTCGGCTTTGCATCTTTCAAGCCAGCGTATTGTCCTCTCGTGCGATTGCTTAGCGTATTTGTATTCGGCAGGCAGGGCGACACATTCGTCGAAAGCCATGGCGATTGTTGAGCCGAGGTTGGACTGAATCTGCATGCTTTCTTCGGGGCCCATAAATATTTTTCTGCCGTCTACATGTGAATTGAAATACACGCCTTCTTCTTTTATTTTTCTGAGCTTTGCAAGAGAAAAAACCTGAAATCCGCCGCTGTCCGTTAGGATAGGTCTGTCCCAGTTCATGAATTTGTGCAGTCCGCCGAGTTCTTTTATGATTCTATCTCCCGGACGCACATGGAGATGATATGTGTTGGAAAGCTCTATCTGACATCCGATGTCCTTTAAATCCATTGAGGATACCGCGCCTTTTATTGCGGCTGCCGTTCCCACGTTCATAAAAACGGGGGTCTGAACGGTGCCGTGAACCGTGGTAAACTCTCCGCGTCGGGCGCGCCCTTCTTTTTTGATAAGTTTAAACATTATTCTGTTCCTTTCGGTGAATTTTCGGTATCTGTCAAAAGCATAGCGTCGCCGAAGCTGAAAAATCTGTATTTTTGCTCAATAGCAGTGCGGTATGCATTCATTATTATTTCTTTGCTTGCAAACGAGCTTACAAGCATTAGCAGTGTAGACTCCGGAAGATGAAAGTTTGTGATGAGCGAGTCGACACATTTGAATTTGTACGGCGGATAGATGAATATATCCGTCCAGCCGGTCTGCGCTTTTACAAAGCCGTTTTCGTCAGATACGGTTTCCAACACGCGGGAGGAGGTTGTTCCTACGGAAAAAATTCTTCCGCCGCTTTTTTTAGTTTGGTTTACGGTTTCAGCCGTTTTTTCATCAATTATATAAAACTCGGAATGCATTTTGTGGTTTTCCACATCGTCAACTTTGACGGGGCGGAATGTGCCCAGACCGACATGGAGCGTCACATATGCCGTCTTTACGCCCATATCTTCAATTTTTTTCAGAAGTTCGGGAGTAAAGTGAAGTCCTGCCGTGGGAGCTGCGGCGCTGCCGTTGTTTCTGGAATAGACGGTCTGGTATCTCTCTCTGTCGTCAAGATGCTCCGTTATATAGGGCGGAAGCGGCATTTCTCCGAGCTTGTCCAGAATATTTTCAAACAAGCCGTCATAATAGAATTTTACAATTCTGTTGCCGTCATTTACGGTTTCGATAATTTCTGCCTTCAGGATACCGCCGCCGAAGCTGAATACGGCGCCGGGTTTTGCTTTTTTGCCGGGCTTCAGAATTACTTCCCATTCGTCCTGCGATTTTCTGTTAAGAAGCAGAAATTCGATTTTTCCGCCGGTACCCTCTTTTACACCGTACAGTCTTGCCGGTATAACGCGCGTGTCGTTTAAGACGAGGCAGTCGCCGGGATTAAGATATTTGATAATATCGGTAAAGTGTCCGTGTGAAAGCCTGCCGGTGTTTTTATCCACGGTGAGCAGGCGTGATGAAGAACGGTCCGGAAGCGGAGTCTGAGCAATAAGCTCCTTTGGAAGATTATAGTAAAAATCACTTGTTTTCAATTTAAAAATCCCTCTATTCTAAGTATGTACCGGGGTAGTAATGGTACAGAATTTTGTCGTATGTAAAGCCATTGTCAGCCATACCTTTTGCGCCGTACTGGCTCATGCCTACGCCGTGCCCCCAGCCGCCGCCGTTAAATATATATCCCTCTGCCGAACCCGGCGAATATGAGGTTATTCCCGATGAGGATATAAGCGCTTCGGGAACGGATATTTTTTCGACAGTGCCTTTTGCGCTTATGGTATTATAACTTGCAAGGCTTGCTGTTTCCGATGATGATATTGCATATAGATTTGTACCGCTGCCGCCGTAGGGCGTGACGGTATATTTCTGGCTTTGCACTCCGAAAGCGGAAAAAACCGAACATACCGATTGGTTTTTAAGGGTGTATGAGCCGTCTGTACCCGTTATGTCAAGTTGGTAAACATGGGTTGTGTTATCCGTAAGAGCCGATATGTTTGTTATATTGCCTATGTTAACGTCAAGTTTTGCAAGTGCATTCTTAATGTCTTCGTTTGTAAGAGTGGCTGACCAGCTATGCCTTGAAGCTTCGGCAGGATTTTCGTATGGGTCTTCAACACCGCAAAGATACACAACGGCAGTTCCCCACACATTTTTAACATCTGCGGTATATCCGCCGCTTGTCGAAAAGAAAAGCGTCTGTGCAATGCTGCCGTTATACATCAGGATTTTATCCTTTGTTTCGTCAGCGGCTTGTACCGATGACGCTGTTTCCGCAGCAATACCGCCGTATACCTGGCAATTTGTCGTTTTGCATACATTAAATCCGTAAGACGCATGCTTTGACCAATTCGTAACGGCAAAGCTCCTTGCACATACAGCCTGTGCTTTCAGTGCCTCAATATTCCACGAGGACGGCATTTCGCTGCTTATAACACCGTAAAGGTATTCTTCGAGCGGAAGAGAGTTTATTACAGTAAGCGAATTTGGCGTGAAGCTGAGAAACATTGCTGCTCCGCGGTATTTTTCACCGTTTACGGATATGTTTCCGTCTGACGGATATACTGTAAAAATCTGATTTTCGCTGCTTAAAGCGCTTTTTGCCGTGCCGTCCGGGAGCAAAATGTTTACTGCGCCGTTATCGGCAGACGAGATTGTCAGCGATGTGCATGAAAGCGTTTCGGCTGCTGTAAATCCCGTGCTGTCGGAGGTCCCTGTTATAAAACCCGAAGCGGACTCCAAAACAGCCGAAGACGGGGCAGAATCGCCGTAAGACAAGCCTACTCTGATATTCTTATATTTTTCATCAAGTGCATATGAAGTTATGCATGAGCAAAGTGCTGTAATCAGAACTGCAAAGAATAATATTTTTTTCAATGATACCACCTCTTTTGCATAATTCTACAAATAACATTATAATGTCTGTTTCGGGCATAGTCAAGAAGTTTTATAAATTTAATATAAAACGGCGGTGCAGATACATAAAATATTATATAATATAGTTGTTGACTTGCAGCGCCAAAAGTGGTATAATACACAAAATGTTATAGATAGAGGCGCGTTTTTAAATAGTATGTCGGAGCAGAGGCGCAGTACTTGTATGCCGCACAGAAAGGTAAAAACGCCGAAGAGAAAGCCGGACTGCCGCTGTGCTTTTTCTGGTTGCACGGTTAACAGCCCTGTGACTGTCGCATAAGCACAATACGGAGTATTATCTATATTAGAGTATACGGCTGAAGTTTGGCATATTGCGGAGAGCTATCTGCATAATAAAATAAATTTCGGAATTTGTTTTGTGTGCGGCCGGCTTGAAAGCCGGCTTTTATTTTGCATTTTCAGAGAATTGCCGCTGTCGGCGGTAAAATATATTATCGGGGGTATGAGTAATGAAAAAATATAACATTGCGGTTGTCGGTGCAACGGGAATGGTCGGAAGAACTTTTCTTAAAGTTCTCGAGGAGGTAAATCTGCCTGTTGAGAATTATTATCTTTTTGCTTCTAAGCGTTCGGCAGGCTCCAAGGTTACTTTTATGGGCAAGGAATACACTGTTGAGGAATTAAATGAAAATTCTTTTGACAGAGGTGTGGATATTGCGCTCTTTTCCGCAGGCGGTTCAACAAGCGAAAAGTATGCGCCGATTGCTGCGTCAAAGGGCTGCGTTGTAATTGACAACTCAAGCGCATGGAGAATGGATCCCAAGGTTCCGCTCGTTGTTCCCGAAGTTAATCCTAAGGATATTTTGTGGAATAACGGTATAATTGCCAATCCGAACTGTTCTACAATTCAGGCAATGGTTGCGTTAAAGCCGCTTCACGACAAATATAAAATCAAAAGGGTGGTATATTCCACATACCAGGCTGTTTCCGGCGCAGGTATGGCGGGATACAAGGATCTGGAGGACGGTCTTAAAGGTATCGCTCCGAAGAAATTTCCGCATCCGATTGCGGGCAACTGTCTGCCGCATATAGATGTTTTCCTTCCTAACGGATATACAAAGGAAGAAATGAAAATGGTTAACGAAACGAGAAAAATTCTCGGTGACGACAATATAAGGATTACTGCGACGACGGTTCGCGTTCCTGTATTCAACAGCCACAGTGAGTCGATAAACGTTGAGTTCTACAATCCGTTTGATCTGGACGAACTCAAACAGACTCTTGCAGAGGCACCCGGAATTATAGTTCAGGACGATCCGGAGCACGATGTATATCCGCTTGCAATAAATGCAACCGGTACAAATGAAACATATGTAGGACGTATCCGCCGTGACGAAAGCGTTGAAAACGGTGTAAACCTTTGGGTTGTTGCGGATAATATAAGAAAAGGCGCTGCCGCAAATGCAGTGCAGATAGCCGAAAAGCTCATAGCTTACAGGGAACAGCAAAATAACTAAAGAAATTACGGAGTATGGCGCAAGGTATACCGGGCGCCAGGCTGTTAAAGAAAGGAGATTTTTATGAAGCCTTTAATTTTTACAGGGTCTGCCGTAGCAATAATAACACCTTTTACCGAAAACGGTGTAGATTATGAAAAACTCGGCGAGCTGATTGATTATCAGATAGAAAACAGTACCGACGCGATTGTAATATGCGGTACAACGGGCGAGTCCGCGACTATGCCGGATGACGAACATATGTCTGTTATAAAATACTGTGTGGACAGAGTTAACAAGCGTGTACCCGTTATTGCGGGAACGGGAGTTAATGATACAAAGCACTGCATAAAGCTGAGTACACTTGCGGAAAAATGCGGTGCGGACGCTTTGCTTCTGGTAACTCCGTATTACAACAAAACTACGCAGAAAGGTCTTATAAAGCACTTTACAACGGTTGCCGAGTCTGTAAGTATTCCGATAATACTATACAGCGTTCCGTCAAGAACAGGTGTAAATATTCAGCCTAAGACCTTAAAGGAGCTTTCAAAGGTTGAAAACATCGTGGCGGTAAAAGAAGCGAGCGGAAATATTTCGCAGGTTGCTGAAATTGCGCGTCTTTGCGGAGATGACCTTACCATATATTCGGGTAATGACGACCAGATTGTTCCTATCCTTTCGCTGGGCGGCAAGGGTGTAATATCCGTGTTGGCAAATGTGGCGCCCAAAGACACTCATGACATGGTTGAAAGCTATTTAAACGGTGATGTAAATAAGGCACTGAAATTGCAGCTTGATGCGCTTGAGCTTGTAAATGCTCTGTTTATCGAGGTTAATCCCATACCGGTAAAAACGGCATGCAACATGCTTGGTTTCAATGTGGGCGAGCTGAGAATGCCGCTTTGCGATATGGAGGAAAAAAACGAAGAAATATTGCGGAAAGCGCTTGTTAATTACGGCTTGCTGAAATAAAAATCAAAAAACGGAGGAAAAATCTATGACAAACATAATTTTAAGCGGCTGCAACGGCAAAATGGGGCAGGTTATCGCACGGCTTTTGGAAAGTGACGAAGACGCAAGGATTGTTTTCGGCTATGATATAAATACGGAAATGAAAAATTCATTTCCGGTGTATTCAAACATAAGCGAAGCTGATGTTAAAGGCGATGTTGTTATAGATTTTTCCCATCCGGGCAATTTTGAATCGCTTGCGGATTACTGCCGGAATACAAATACTCCCTTGGTTATGGCAACGACAGGACTGAGTGCGGAGCAAAAGGAAGAGCTTGCATTACTGTCAAAGGAAACGGCGGTGTTTTTCAGCGCAAATATGTCTTTGGGAGTTAACATGCTGGTAAGCCTTGTGAAAAAAGCTGCCGCTGTCCTTTGGGATAATTTCGATATAGAAATCATAGAAAAGCACCATAACCAGAAAATCGACGCACCGAGCGGAACGGCACTTATGATTGCGGATGAAATATCATCAGTATTGGACAGTAATCCGGAATATATATATGACCGTCACAGCGTAAGAAAAAAACGCTCAAAGAATGAAATCGGTATTCATGCGGTAAGGGGCGGAACCATTGTGGGCGAGCACGACGTAATCTTTGCCGGAAATGATGAAGTTATTGAAATAAGGCACACTGCGGCAAGCAAAGAAATATTTGCGGTCGGAAGTATAAAAGCCGCCAAATTTCTGAAGGATAAAAAGCCCGGTATGTACGATATGAATGATATTATTTTAATGTAGGCATATTTTAATAAAAAAACTCATATTTTAAACCATCGTAATCGGTGGTTTATTTTTTTTGCGGGGATGGATGAGTTTTGTATATGATTAACAATGATATAATTGTGCGTGATGATGTTACGATGATAACAATAAGCAATGTTTCGGATAACAAGAGTATAATGGGAGAAATACTGAAGAGGCTTCTGGCTATGGATATGCCTGTGGATATTGTGGACTATCACAACAATTACAAGGGCAGCAGGCTTACGATACTGGTCGAAAACAGCGGCATACTGAGAGTTACAAGTGCGGTGGGGATGTTTAAGGAGAAGATAAAGGGGATACTGTGCGATATATACTGCCTCAATACATCCGTTACAATCAAATCCAAAAGCACGCCGATGGAGGACGCGTCGACTATTATGAGCGAGCTGGACAAAAACGGTGTGGAGCTTTATCATATGTATTCCGGATTATGCGGAATAACTATTGTAATAAATGAAGCATATACTGACAGAGTGTGTTCGATACTTGAAAAAGCCTTCGGAAAAAGAAATTGATTTTGCACAAAAGTTACACTTTACATTCAAAAAAATTGTAAAAAACAACTTTTTATCTATTTTATTCTTGTATATTGCCGAAATGTGTGATAAAATATTATCAAACTTTTATAATGGCAAGAAAGGGGTAAAAAAATGATTTACAGTGCAGAAGTTGAAAATATGTGTGTAGTTAAAAAGGGCGCAAATCATGGCCCGGCTCCTATTCCGCAGGAGGGTCAGTGGACCAAATCCAAGGAAATCAAAGACGTTTCGGGTCTTACACACGGTGTCGGCTGGTGTGCTCCTCAGCAGGGTGCATGTAAGCTTACATTAAATGTAAAAGAAGGTATTATTCAGGAGGCTCTTGTAGAAACAATCGGTTGCTCCGGTATGACTCACTCCGCTGCTATGGCATCGGAAATTCTTCCCGGAAAGACAATTCTTGAGGCTCTTAACACTGACCTCGTTTGCGACGCTATAAACACCGCTATGAGAGAACTGTTCCTTCAGATAGTATACGGCAGAACTCAGACTGCTTTCTCCGAAGGCGGACTTCCGGTAGGCGCAGGTCTTGAGGATCTCGGCAAAGGACTCAGAAGCCAGGTTGGTACAATGTACGGCACATTGGCAAAGGGTTCAAGATATCTCGAAATGGCAGAAGGCTATGTAACTGACATTGCTCTTGATAATGATGATGAAATCATAGGCTACAAGTTTGTTCACCTCGGCAAAATGATGGAAATGGTTAAAAAGGGTATGGACGCTAACGAAGCTTTGGAAAAAGCAAGCGGACAGTACGGCAGAATTGATGATGCCGCAAAATTTGTAGACCCACGAAAAGAATAATTTAAAAGGAGGAAAGTTACAATGGCTTTATTTGAAAGTTACGAGAGAAGAATAGACAATATTAATTCCGTTTTAAACGCAAACGGTATTGCTTCAATCGAAGAAGCAAAGAAAATTTGCGACGAAAAGGGTATTGACCCGTATACAATCGTTAAGGGAATTCAGCCGATATGCTTTGAAAATGCAGCATGGGCTTATGTTGTAGGCGCTGCTCTTGCTATAAAGAGAGGATGCAAAAATGCAGCCGACGCAGCAGAAGTTATAGGCGAAGGTCTTCAGGCATTCTGCATTAAAGGTTCTGTTGCAGACGACAGAAAAGTCGGTATCGGTCACGGAAACCTCGGAGCTATGCTTCTGAGAGAAGAAACAAAATGTTTCGCTTTCCTTGCAGGTCATGAATCTTTTGCTGCTGCAGAGGGTGCTATCGGTATCGCAAGAAGCGCCAATAAAGTAAGAAAAGAACCTCTTAAGGTTATTCTTAACGGTCTTGGCAAAGACGCTGCACAGATTATATCCAGAATTAACGGATTTACATATGTTCAGACACAGTTTGATTATGTTACGGGCGAGCTTAATATCGTAAGAGAAAAAGCATATTCAAAGGGTGAAAGAGCGCTTGTAAGATGCTACGGTGCAGATGATGTACGCGAGGGTGTTGCAATAATGCATCACGAGGGAGTTGACGTATCTATTACAGGTAACTCAACCAACCCGACAAGATTCCAGCACCCGGTTGCAGGTACATATAAGAAAGAATGTATTGCAATGGGCAAGAAATACTTCTCAGTTGCATCGGGCGGCGGCACGGGCAGAACGCTCCATCCGGACAACATGGCAGCAGGCCCTGCTTCCTACGGTATGACAGATACATTGGGAAGAATGCACTCCGACGCACAGTTCGCAGGTTCTTCATCTGTTCCGGCTCACGTTGAAATGATGGGCTTTTTGGGAATGGGTAACAACCCGATGGTAGGAGCTACCGTTGCGGTTGCAGTTGCAGTACAGGAAGCTATGAGCAAATAAATATCAGACATAAAAACAGACTGCACATAAAAAGTGCAGTCTGTTTTGCTGTACCAACCATTTTTTAATAGTCACGTTATATACAGCTTTTTGTAAAATAGTGTTTTCCGAAGAGGCATGATTTTTGGGATGATTGCGTACAAACAGCTATTGCCGCGGCGGTTATAACCGAGGCGGAAAGGGCAGCCAGGGCATATGCTGCCGCGCGGGTGCATTTTCCCGTATCGGGGGTTTGCCTGCTTTTTATTCTGTAATGTATGCGTTCTTCGCCGTTGTTTTGCATAATATTTACACTCCTTATAATAAATTTCTTATTTTTCTCTTGACATTTATTATTAGTTGTGTTATTATTTTTTATGCTGATGAAAAGGTCTTTTTTTTGTGTGCAAAAATCGGCGCACAATTAATTTATCTGGATATAGCTTTTGTAAAAAACCAAGGAGGTGCAAGAGATGAGAGTAAAAATCACTTTGGCTTGCAGCCAGTGCAAACAGAGAAATTATAACACAATGAAAAACAAGAAAAACGATCCCGACAGACTGGAAATGAAAAAGTATTGCCGTTTTTGCAGGGAACATACTTTACACAAGGAAACAAAATAGTTCTATTTCTACTTAAAAGAGGTGAGCGTTGTGGCAGAAGCAACTGTAAAGAAACAAAATAAGGCCGTTAAATTTTTTAAAGAGGTTAAGGCTGAATTGAAAAAAGTAGTATGGCCGTCTAAAAAGCAGGTTGTAAACAACACTTTGATAGTTATAGCAGCGGTACTGGTTATCGGTATTGTAATCTGGGCATTCGACGCGATTTTCCAATTCGGTTTGTTCAGATTTTTACAGAAATAGTTATTAAGTGAAGCATATTGCGTATGCGGTGCCCGGCGGCAGTGCTTGTGCGCCTGTATACACGATATGCTTATTGAATTTAAGGAGGCCGGAATATGAGCTTGAGTAAGGCAGGCAGAAGTGCCAAATGGTATGTTGTTCATACTTATTCCGGGTATGAAAATAAAGTTAAGACCAATCTTGAAAAGGCTATAGAAAACAGAAATCTTGAAGAATTGATTATTGATATAAGAGTTCCGACAGAGGATGTAGTCGAAACAAAGGGTGAAGAACAGAAGGTTGTTACAAGGAAGATTTTCCCCGGATATGTTTTGATTAAGATGGTTATGACAGACGACACATGGTACATTATCCGCAATACTACCGGCGTTACGGGCTTTGTAGGTCCCGGTTCCAAGCCTGTTCCTCTTACCGAGGAAGAAGTTGAGGCTTTGGGCGTTGAAGTAAGACAGGCGGAAGTTGACTATGCCGTGGGTGATAATGTACGCATTATAAGAGGCGCGTTTGTAAACCAGATAGGAATAGTGGATTCTATTGACGCTCATAACAGAAAGGTTAACGTAAGCGTTGTAATGTTTGGCAGAAAGACGCTTTTAGAGCTTGATATGAGCTGCGTTGAATCGCTTTAAAAAGTGTTTTTAAAACGTATTCTTACGTTTTATACAATCGTTTGCATACATACTACTGTATGCACGGCAAAAATGATAATAACGGCTTTTGCCGATATTATACAGCATAGGCAGGCGGTACATGCTGTCTGCGATGCACTTGAGGTAGGGGAGTATTCCCCTTGCTGAAGTGGGAGGATGCATAAGCATTCCGCTTTATTACCACATTGTTTTTAAGGGAGGTGTTCGTAACATGGCACAGAAAGTAACAGGTTTCATAAAGCTTCAGATTGAGGCTGGCAAGGCTACACCAGCACCGCCGGTTGGTCCTGCACTTGGTCAGCATGGTGTTAATATCATGCAGTTCTGTAAGGAGTTTAACGAAAAAACAGCAAAGGACGCAGGTCTTGTTATCCCTGTAGTTATTACAGTATATCAGGACAGATCTTTCTCATTTATCACCAAAACTCCGCCGGCAGCTGTTTTATTGAAGAAAGCATGCAAAATTCAAAGCGGTTCCGGTGTACCGAACAAAACAAAGGTTGCTACAATAAGCAAGGATGCGGTAAAGGCTATAGCCGAGCAGAAAATGCCTGATTTAAATGCAGCAAGCATTGAATCTGCCATGAGCATGATTGCAGGTACTGCAAGAAGCATGGGAATTGTAGTTGAAGACTGATTGTTTTGAATACGTGGGAGGAATTTTGATATTCCGATATACCACATAAGGAGGAAAGAATAGTGCATAGAGGTAAAAAATATTTAGATAGTGTTAAATTAATCGAAAGCAACAAGTATTATGATGTTGAAGAAGCTTTGGATTTAGTTGTTAAAACTTCAAAGGCTAAATTTGACGAAACAGTTGAAGCTCACATAAGACTCGGTGTTGACTCAAGACATGCCGATCAGCAGGTTAGAGGCGCAGTTGTTCTTCCGCACGGTACAGGTAAAAAAATCAGAGTTTTGGCATTTGTTAAAGGTGATAATGTTCAAAAAGCTCTTGATGCCGGTGCAGATTACGCAGGCGCTGATGAATTGGTAGCAAAAATCCAGAACGAAAACTGGTTTGATTTTGACGTTGTTGTAGCAACTCCCGATATGATGGGTATGGTTGGTAGAATAGGTAGAGTTTTGGGACCTAAGGGCTTGATGCCTAACCCCAAGGCAGGTACTGTTTCTCCTGATGTTGCAAAAGCTGTTGCAGATATCAAAGCCGGTAAAATCGAGTACAGACTCGATAAGACAAACATCATTCACTGCCCAATCGGAAAAAGCTCTTTCGGCGTAGATAAGTTAAAGGAAAACTTCACTACACTTATTGCCGCTATTGTTAAGGCTAAACCGGCTGCTGCAAAAGGTCAGTACCTTAAGAGCATTGCCGTTACTTCGACAATGGGACCGGGTGTGAAGCTCAATACTTCTAAATTCGGTAACTAATATAGTTTTGGACAGATATTACTTTGTTTGTAATTAATGCTTGACAAATTTGCATTAATATGATATATTAATAAAAGAGTCCGCAGACAGCAGGTGTTTTAATATGTAAATCCTGCCGAGGAATCGTGTACAGTAAATAATTATTTTGCTTTTACAGGTTTCTCATGTCTTGTGGGAAACCTTTTTTATATCTGTTGATATTAAAGTGTAGTATATATACACTCACATATTTTTTGGGAGGTGAAAATTATGCCAAGTGCTAATGTATTGGAACAGAAAAAGCAGATTGTAGCTGATTTGGTTGAAAAATTAAAATCTGCACAGGCCGGTGTAATAGTTGATTACAGAGGTCTTACAGTTGAGGAGGATACTAACCTTCGCAGAAAGTTAAGAGAAGCCGGCGTTGAATACAAGGTTGTTAAAAACACACTGACAAGATTTGCAGCTAACGAAGTTGGTTTAAGCGGTCTGGACGACCAGCTCAACGGACCTACATCTCTTGCTATAAGCGCTGATGATCCGGTTGCTCCGGCTAAGGTTATATCTGAATTTGCAAAGGATAATGAGTGTCTTAAAATCAAGGCAGGTTTCCTTGACGGAAACGTAATTTCTTTGGAGGAAATCAACACTTTAGCAAAGACACCGTCGAGAGAAACTCTTATCGCTGCTATTATGGGAAGCCTCAACGCTCCTATATCTAAGTTGGTAAGAACATTGCAGGCGTTAGTTGATAACGGTGTTGAACCGTCAGAGATTACCGCTTCAAAGGAAGAAGCACCTGCAGCTCAGGAGGAAGCTCCGGCTGAACAGGCTGAAGCAGTTCAGGAGGTACCGGCTGAAGAAGCTGCTGCTGAGGAAACTGCTGAAACACCGGCTGAATAATACGGTGTAATTAACGACGGCACTGCTGTCATAACAAAACGGTGTATGTTCGCCGCATTTATAACAAAATTAATTAAATTTTACTATAGGAGGTAAGATAAAATGAGTAGTATTGAACAGATTATTGCTGATATCAAAGAATTAAAGTTATTAGAAGTTGCTGAATTGGTTAAGATGATGGAGGAAGAATTCGGTGTTAGCGCTGCTGCTCCTGTAGCAGTTGCAGCAGGCGGTGCAGCTGCAGGTGCTGCTGAAGCTGAAAAGACAGAATTCGACGTTGTTCTTAAAGAAGCAGGCGCTGCTAAGCTTAAAGTTGTTAAGGCTGTAAGAGAAGCTACAGGTCTTGGTCTTAAAGAAGCAAAAGACATGGTTGACGGTGCTCCGAGCACAATCAAAGAAGGCGCTTCAAAGGATGACGCTGAAAAGCTCAAAGCTCTTCTTGAAGAAGCAGGCGCAGTTGTAGAATTAAAGTAATTTTGATTCATTGATTGAATTGAATTTATTCTGTTAATTGGCTGCTCGTAGATAGTTTATCTGCGGGCGGCTTTTTATTTTGAAAAAAATCCCATAATTATATTGAATTTCAATAGGATATATGATACAATAAATTTAATTAAGGAAATTCATGGATGACAAACGAATTATCAAGCAAGATTGAGGAGGGTTTTATGAAAAACAGAGAGAAAAACATTAAAAGAATTTCGGTTTTTTGATACTTATGCTGATTTTGAGCTTTTTTCCGCTTTTGGCAGGTGCGCAGCTTGATACCGGTTCCGGCGGTAGTGCAGCTTCAACAGGAAAGGGAAAGTATCTTACCTCGTTTACAGCCGGAGGTATATTAGATGAGAAATCAGAAGAAATTTCAGTTAACATTTTACTCGGTCAAACGATAAATGATAACAGTTTTGGATATGCGGCACTTT
The DNA here is from genome assembly GCA_934481345.1 of uncultured Clostridia bacterium. Classification (GTDB taxonomy): domain Bacteria; phylum Bacillota; class Clostridia; order UMGS1810; family UMGS1810; genus CAKSIN01. The sequence goes on along the minus strand of CAKSPF010000004.1, from coordinate 146,743 downwards.
ACCGGAATAACACGCTTGTAAAGACAGTTTCATTCAAGCTGGATACTGATATGGCTACTGTTACATTTGATTTTGACGGAACAATGACTGATTTTAACAAAAATTGCAAAATCAAATTATTTGCATTTAACTCTTTTCTGAAACCGATTGCTGAATGTCAGGAGGTTGATGTTACAGAGGTTTCTGAAAATTCAACAACAGTCATTTCAAGTGATATTGCGGAAAAAAGTGTAATGGTTTAAATTTTTGCTATTATGATGAAAATGATGATTTTTCCGTAATTAACATGGCGCCGTCGTTTAAACTTTCTTACAATGGCACACGTTATGCAATGACTGATGTAAATCAGCTTTTGGCTTTGATTTTGCCTGAAAATGTTGATGTTAATGACACTGATGTAATTATTACTTTCAGTGATATTGACGTTGACGGTATGGTGGATTTTGTTACTGCATTTGAATATTCTTACAGTGAAATTATATCTGTGAAACAAACGGATAATAACAAATGGAATATGAAATTGTCTGAAGGTGTAATACCTCTTGATTATGAAAATTCCGACATTGAGATTATCACAGCCGACAATGACGGAAATGTGCTTTCGGCATCTGATTTCAGCGAGGGTGACATTGTTGCCTATTGTACGGATACAGGCAATGACGTAACAGGCTTTGGTTATATAAGAATAATTAAACTTACCGGTTATGTATTTAATAATGCGGACGGAAAAAATACGGCATTTATCGTGACGGATTATGGAATAGGCTTTTCCGATAAGACAGGTCTTTCAATAGTGACGGATTTATGGCAAACAACGTATAACGGTGAGGACGCAATAACCGTAAAGTATATTAAGGATGAAACCGAAGGCGAAATAATATTTACAGATGATTCACGCAATCTTTTGATAACTAACGGTATAAGGCCGGATGAATTGGCAGTCGGTGACGTGTTTGATGTTGCAGAAACAAGAAACGGCGTTGTCGGTTCATATGCCGTACTTGGTAAAATAGATAAAAACGGTATCTTGAAGGTTTATACGGAAGCGTTTAATGAATACAGCGAAAATAACGAATTCGTTTTCGGCTATATTGCAAATAACAAGCACCGTGCGTTTCCGAGAGGAGAGGTCATAGATATTATAGCAGGCTCGGATTGTGAAGAACCGTTTTTTATATTAAAAGAAAAAACAAATAAGTACAGCTATGCTCCGTCTTACAGAAAGCCGGTAATTTCGGGTGATTTTATGGGCGGTGAGAGTACCGACTATTTTGATAACGACACGGCAACGATGGTTTTTTTGCGAATAATTGACGGCAATGTGAAAGATATATATTCATTTAACACAAGAGTAGATATTTCAAGCGATGCAAAAGCGAGCATTAATGGCGAGCCGATTGAAACGATATATCAAAATAATGATACCGGTATGACAAAACTGTACTGAAAAATTTGCGGGTGCGGCTAACAGCTAACCCGCAATTTTTTTGAGGAATTAACCTGTTTTTGCGATTAACTGTTGTAAAATTTTAAAAAAAGTTATATAATTTAAAAAGTAAGAAAAAATATTTTTATGCAAATAAAGTTTATTATATTGTGATTACTAATCAACGAGGTAATAAAAGTGATAAAAAGGCTTACATTTTTTATTTTATCAATAATACTTGTACTTATGATATTTGCAGTACATGCGGAAGAAACAAAGAAACAAAAAATCAAATATGCCGCATTGGGGGACAGCATTGCCACAGGGTATGCTTTGCCCGATTATACAAAAAGCGGCGGTTCTGCAAATGCATATACAACGCTTGTGAAAAATACTCTGCCCGAAATTTACGGCGGATGTGAGGTGGAATATACCTCGCTTTCGGTAAACGGATTGACTACGGACGGTTTGTATAATAAACTGAAAAGCAATCCGGACGTAATAAAAAATGCAGATATTATAACCGTAAGTATAGGTTCAAATGACATTTTAAATGTGTTTAACAGCATTATTAACAAAAATCTGAGCAGAATTGACACGTCGGTATTTGATGACGCGGGCAGTGCCGAAGCATTAAAAGGTGCTTATGAGCAGATGAATATTATAAAGAACGAATTTATCGACAATGCCGAGTTGAACGCCGTCTGTGACGCATATATTCAAAAACTCGGCAGGCTTTACGCTCTGATAAGGGATATTTCTCCGAATGCACAGGTTTATTTCACAAATATATACAATCCGTTCGGAAAAAGCGCTATGTTCGGCATGAACATATTTGACTTGGCAGACCCGTATATCAAAAAAATGAACAGCGCTTTTAATTCCTCCGAAGGATATTATGTAGCGGATGTATACAGTGCGTTTGCAAATTCGGGAGCAAATGTGACAAACGTGCAGGATGATTTCAAATCGTTCGACCCGCATCCGAACATAAACGGGCATAAGATTATTTCGGCGGCGGTTATTGAAAAAATATCGGCAAATAACGCAAAAATCCACAAAGTATTTAATTCTCTGCACAAAGCAGCCGAAAATCCGGCAGCGCCTGATAACGGGAACTTTTCGGAGGAAGTTTTTGCTGATGACAATGAAAAAAATAATGACGGCGCTTCGGGCAGAAGCGAAAGCTTTGGTTTGTCTGCCGTAAAGTTTATAGGGGTGCTGCTAAATGCAGCAGAGATTTTTAAAGCTGTATTTTAAAATGCTATAGTATAATTTTGCAAAGGGGGATGAAGTTTTGAAAGAAAACGAAGTTTCCGAAGTTGTTATAAAAAGATTGCCGAGATATTACAGGTATTTGGGCGAGCTTATGAAGAAAAATATTACAAGGATTTCATCAAAAGGGCTTAGCGATATGCTTGGCTTTACCGCATCGCAGATAAGGCAGGATTTGAACTGTTTCGGCGGATTCGGGCAGCAGGGGTACGGATATAACGTTGAAATGCTGTACAGAAAAATAGGGGACATTTTGGGACTTAACAGAGGATATAAGGCGGTCATAATCGGTGCCGGATATTTAGGACATGCTCTGGCATGCTACAGCGGCTTTGAAAAAAGAGGCTTTTCCGTGATAGGAATTTTCGATATTGACAAAAAAATAATCGGAACAAGAATAGGAGAGCTTACCGTTAAGGATTACAGCACATTAGAAAAGTTTATTGATGATAACAAACCCGACATTGCCATGCTTACCGTTCCTAAATCGGCGGTAAATGACGTGGCTGTAAATCTGACGTCTATGGGAATAAAGGCTTTGTGGAATTTTGCATATGTAGATTTGTCGCTGCCGGACGATGTGGCAGTGGAGAATGTGCATCTGAGCGATTCGCTTATGAATCTTTCATACAGGCTTACCGCCATGAAAAACAGAGGAGAAAAGATATGATTACGGTTGCGCTGACCGGTGCGAGCGGAACGGGAAAGAGCCACCGCTCTATATGGCTTGCCGGGGAGAAAGGGCTTGATTACATAATAGACGACGGTATCCTAATATGTCGCAATAAAATAGTGGCGGGCAATTCCGCAAAGAGAGAAAAGACAAAAATCGGTGCGGTAAAGAGAGCCATATTTGAAGACGCGGCAAAGCGCGCGGAAATGATTTCCGCAATTGAAAAATGCCGTCCGAACGGAATACTTATATTGGGAACAAGCGAAAAAATGGTTGAAAAAATACGCACTCGGCTTAATCTGCCGCCGTTTTCAGAATATGTACATATAGAGGACATTGCATCGGCGGAGGAAATAGCAAGGGCGCGGCAAATACGCATGACGCAGGGGAAGCACGTTATACCGGTGCCGACAATGGAAATACGGAAAACTTTTTCCGGATATTTTGTCGATCCGCTGAGCGTTTTCAGAAGGCTTGCAAATACGGAGTCTGCATATGACAAGTCAATAGTGCGTCCGGAATACAGCTATATAGGTGATTTTGAAATCAACGATACTGTTTTGTGTCAGATAGCAAAATATGAAGCAATGCGCTGCCGCGGTGTGGAAAATATAATGAAAACGTATGTGGAAAAGCTTGAAAACGGGGTAGCTTTTTATATGGATGTTTCACTGGTGTACGGAACGGATATAAGAAAGTGCTGCAAAAGCATTGAAAACACAGTGCAAACGTCAATTTCAAAATATGCCGAGGTATATACGGAAGCTGTAAACATTAATGTAAAATCGCTTGTAATAAAAAACAGAAAATAGAATAAATCACATTGCAGTCATATGTTTTTTGCATATGACTGTTTTTTTTTAATATAATATTGTGAGGTGGTGAAGATGGCACAAAACGGATATGTTTCGGCAAGGATTTACACATCGAGAGGACAGCTCCCCCTAATCGGTGCTGTAATGACAGTTCTCTCAAATGAATCAGACCCTCCGAGACTTTTGGGAAAAAGAACTACCGACAAGAACGGACTTACGACTTCTGTTACCGTAAGTGCGCCTGATGAATCGCTTAGTGAATCGCCGGGCGACATTACTCCATTTGCAACTGTGGATATAAGGATAGATCATCCGGATTATTATACGGTGTTTATAAATAATGCACAGGTATTTGCAAATCAGACTACATTGGTTGACACAGGGCTTGTGCCCCTGATTGAAAACGAGTCGCCGGACAGCAAAAGTGAGGAATTTACACAAACTCCTCAGAATTTATAAAGCAGGGAGGAATGGTATGACGCTTCCAAGATTGCCGTATGTGCCTAATTATATTACGGTACATCTCGGTGCACCCGATTCAAATGCAGAAAATGTAACGGTGAGCTTTCCGCAGTACATAAAAAATGTAGCTTCAAGCGAAATTTATCCTACATGGAGCGAAGCGGCAATTTATGCCAACATATATGCACAAATATCCTATGCGTTAAACAGGGTATATACCGAATTTTATCCGAGCCGCGGATATGATTTTAATATCACAAGCTCCACGGCATACGATCAGAAGTTTATCAAAGGAAGAACAATATTTGAAAACATAGACAGAATCGTAGATGACATTTTTACTACATATATAAGAAGAATAGGCTATATCGAGCCGCTTGCCGCTAAATACTGCAACGGAACAACCGTAACCTGCAACGGACTTTCGCAGTGGGGAAGTGAATATCTGGCACGCCAGGGTTACAGCGCTATAGGAATTTTGCAGTATTATTACGGGGATAACATAGAGCTTGTGAGAAATGCTCCGATACTGGATATAATCTCGCAGTATCCCGGATACCCGATAAGTATAGGCGACAGAGGTCCGAATGTACTTTTGATTCAGGTCCAGCTGAACAGGATAGCAATCAATTATCCTGCCATACCTGCAGTAAAAGAGGACGGAATTTTTGGAGAAGCAACTCAGCGTTCGGTAAGGCAGTTTCAGGAAATCTTTAATCTTACACCCGATGGTGTGGTAGGCGCTGCCACATGGAACAAGATGATTATGCTGTATGTCGGTATAGAAAGACTTGCCGAGCTTAACAGCGAGGGCGTAATGCTCTTCGGTTCGTCTTTGGAATTTCCTAATACACTGAGGCTGGGAGATGAGGGCAGAAAGGTTGAAATTTTGCAGTATTTCCTTGCGGTTGTAAGCGAATTTTATGACGCTGTGCCGTTTGTAAGCGTTACCGGAGTATTTAACCGTGAAACGGAAAATGCCGTAATTGCTTTTCAGAAATCAATAGGTATTACTGCGGACGGAGTTGTGGGAAGAAGGACGTGGGATGAATTGTACAGAGCATACTACGGAATAACGCAAACAGTATTTATACCGGATTCGAATGTATTGAGTTATCCGGGAGAGGTTGTGAGAATGGGAGCAAGCGATTTTGAACAGGGAGGTACGGCAAATGAATAAATTACCTCTCGGAACAGTCAGTTATATTCAAAGTATGCTGAGGTTAATTGCTCATCACCGTAATGAAGTTCTCAGTATAATTCCGGACGGATTGTTCGGTCAGAATACAAAAAACAGCGTTGCAAGCTTTCAGAAGTTTTACGGTATGTATATCACCGGTGAGGTTGACAATGACACCTGGAATAAAATCGTAGGGATTTTTGAAGAAGTTGAAAAAGAAAAAAACTTAAATGTTTTCATGCAGGTTTTCAACGAAATGCGCAAGCCGATACGGCTTGGCGAACACAGCGCCGATATATATGTGATACAGGCAATGATAACGGCTCTTTCGGAAAAATTTGATAACATACATGCGCTGTTTGTTACGGGAACATACGACAAAGCAACAGCGGACGCGGTAAGAAAAATACAGATACTGAGCGGTATAACACCGAATAATCTGATAGACGCGGAATTTGTAAATGCTCTTACGCAGCTTTACAATGCTTATGTGACCAGAAACAGAACAGAGAATTCATTCGACCCGGAGTAACCACCATAACCCCGAAAGCATATAATACAATAAGTGAAGGGATTGACTTATAGATATGGGCAGAAAATGCGGCGGAGGACCCAAAATGTTTTTCAAACGTATAGGAAAAGGAATATTTGTTTTTTGCATACTCGGTTTTACGGCGGGTTTGTTAATGGCGCTTTTTCTTCCGCCGATAATAATTGCGGTAATGGAATGTCTGCTGCTTATATTTTTGTGCTTCTGCCTGTATAATGACAGTCTTTTCTGAAAAATATGTAAGCGGGGTGTTGTAATTGAAGGTGGTCGTATTAAATGTACCCGGATTTGTACGAAGATTTTTGAAAAGGATATTTAAAGTTACATAGAGAGTAAGAATTTATTAAAAGCAAAGCGAGGCTGCGTATGCAGCCTCGCTTTAAGACTTTTACAAAAGTATTTTCAACAGCGATATTAATTTTATAAACAATTAAATTATATAGCTCTTGTAACCTTGTTTGAACGTAAGCAGCTTGTACAAACCTTAATTTTCTTAGGTGTACCGTTAACCAAAGCTTTAACGGGTCTTACGTTAGCCTTCCATGTTCTGTTTGCTCTTCTGTGGGAATGGCTTACCTTTATACCAAAAGTAACACCCTTTCCGCAAATTTCACACTTTGCCATATATATTGCACCTCCTATAAGTATTCGCAAATCAACAGGGAAAATGGGACTTTCTCCTGTGTTTTTCCGTTCAACGGCACTTTTGTGCCTTGAATCTTATTATAAACGCAAGTTATATTGTATCAAAAAAAACAGCGTTTTGCAAGCCTTTTTTTGAAAAAACAGCAAAAAATTTTTTATGCCTTGATTTTGCGGTGCCTGACTATAAATGCAGCACATCCAAATCATCGGGAATATACAGATTGCCTTTGTAGTATTTTTTTCCTTCGGACAAATACAGTTCCCTGCGGTTTTTGATATTTTTATCCTCGGTGTGATACAAAATCAGATTTTCGATATTAAGCTGTTCGGCAAGCTCGCAAGCGTCTTTTACTGTGGAATGGTGCTTTTTGTACGGATTAAAAATATCTGCCTCGGAGTACAGACAAAATGCCTCGTGCAGCAGCCATTTGCTGTTTTCGGCATATTTCTTTTCTTGTATATTGTACGGCTCGTCACCGCAGCAGGTTATTTTTTCTCCGTTTTCGGTATACATGCAAAAACCGAACTGTTTTGCTTTTGTGGAGTGAATATCAAAAAATGTAACTTTGTTTCCCAGTATTTCCTTGCTTTCGCCATCATTTACTGTGATTAAATGCAGTCTGTTTCCTATGAATTTCGTATCTTTCTCGGATAGAAGGCTATGTGCCATATTGCTGATAATTCCGATTACTTCATCATGTGCATAAATTTTCGCTTCGCCCTCGTAATCACCCTTATTCATATGCTGGCATATAATGCGTATCATCCATATTATTCCGAGCAGATGGTCTATGTGCTTGTGTGTGACAAAAATTGTTTTCATGTCACTCCAATTAAGTCCGGCACGTTCAAGCCGGTTTAATACGGTGTTTCCGCCGCCTCCGTCTACCATGAAGTGTTCATTGTTTTCACTCATAACAAAACAGGTGTTGTAGCAGTGAGTTACAAGAGCATTTCCAGTTCCGAGCATTGTAATGTCCATTTTAAGTTATCCTTTCAGATTAAATCTACTGAAAGTATAGCATATATAAATAAAAAAATCAATTATAAATGCCGGCATTTTATTCGGATGCCGGCATTTGTTTTTCTTCTTTTTCTTTTAGTTTTCTGAGTGCAATCAGCCGTTTAGCTTTTTTTGTTCTGTACAAAAATGCATTAAGCTCACCGCCGAGCAATATCACAAAGCCCGACATATATACCCATGTGGTGAGTATGACGATTCCGGCGAGCGAGCCGTAAATAACATGGTATCTTGAAAAATTGTTTACATAGTATGAAAATCCCCAGGACGCCACGCACCATGCAAGCGCGGTAAGTACCGAACCGCTTATTACCGAACTCAGCTTTAGCTTTTTGTTCGGCAGAATTTTAAATATTGCGGTCATTCCTATAAGAAACACAAGTATTATTGCCAGGTATCTTGACCAGTCCCATACCTTTTCGGCATTTAAAAATTTAAAATAATTAAGATAACGAAGCAAAAAGCCCGTTCCCTCGCCGAAGATAATCAGTGCGAAGCTGAGTACGATAAGTACTATAATAAGCAGTGCAAACAAAAGGCAGATAAGTCTGGTTTTGATAAATCCTCTTTCCTCCTGCACACCGTAAAAACGGTTAAGCGATTTTTTAAGAGTGTTAATAACGTTTGATATACACCACAGCGCCAAAAAAGAGGCTGTTATTATAATAGCGAGGCTGCCGGTAAAATTCAGAAGCATATTCATTATAGCTGTTTCCGCTTCGGCAGGCAAAGCGCGAATCAGATTAAACAGAAGGCTCTGCATGCGGTCGCTCACAGTCGTTGCTACGATAAAGAGCAGTATTATAAACGGGAAAAATGCTGTAAGCAAATAAAATGCCATTTCGGCTGCAAGTCCGAAAATATCATCTTTGAATATTTTGTTTAAGTATTTATTAATAAGCCGTAACGGTACGGGAAGCTTTTGTTTTGTCATATAATTAACTCCGAAGTAGGCTGGGTAAGCCTGTGTTGTGTGGTTGGAAGAATATTTCCGATAATTATATTATATATTATTCAACTTTAAATTACTATACCCTTTCGGTATGCAAAATGCACAAATATTTTTTTGATAATAGGTTAAATCGCACATACAAACTTTAAGGGTTTTGTGCTATAATGAATAATAAGTATACTATGCACTTTTTAGTGTGACAGGAGTTTTTATATGAATAATGAAGAAAAAAGCAAGGGTCTGAGCCTGGTTCAGCTTCGTCAGAAAGCGAAAGAGCTTGGTATGAAGTCCGTTACAAAATTTAAAAAAAGCGAGCTTGAAAATGCGATAAATGAGCTTTTGAAAGAAAAAGACAAGCCGCCAAAAGAAGAAAAAGCTAAAGAAGAAAAACCGATTGTCAAATCGGAGGAAAGACATCCCGTAAAAAAAGCAGAAAACGAAAACAAAAATAATTCTTATGTTTCAAACGCGTCCGAGAGGACAGCTCCTTCCAAAGAATCCTCACAAAATCAGAATAATACCACAGAGGTAACGGGTATTTTAGACGTTTTGCCTGACGGCTTCGGTTTTTTGCGCGGAGAAAACTATCTTACAACTCCGAACGACGTGTATGTTTCGCCTACACAGATACGCAGATTTAATCTGAAAACAGGTGATTTTATCTATGGAATTTCCCGTTCGGCAAACGAGGGAGAAAAATTCGACGCGCTTATTTATGTAAAGACGGTTAACGGGGATACTATTGATAAAACCTTAAGAAGAAGACCGTTTGAACATTTAATTCCCATTTACCCGAACGAAAAAATCCGTCTTGAAAGCAATTCGAGTGATTTTGCGGTAAGGATTATAGACCTTCTCGCACCTATAGGCAAGGGACAGAGAGGTATGATTGTGGCCCCGCCGAAAACAGGAAAAACAACGCTTTTAAAAAATATTGCAAACAGCATAAGCACAAACAATCCGGATATAAATCTTATTGTTCTTTTGGTAGATGAGCGTCCCGAAGAAGTTACCGACATGAAGCGCTCTATAAACGGCGAGGTAATTTATTCTACGTTTGACGAGCTGCCGGAGCATCATATAAAGGTTGCCGAGATGGTTCTGGAGCACGCTATGCGCCTTGTGGAGCACGGAAAAGATGTGGTTATTCTTCTGGACAGTATAACGCGTCTTGCAAGAGCGTACAATCTGACAATTCCTCCCACGGGAAGGACGCTTTCCGGCGGTATCGACCCCGGCGCTCTGCATAAGCCGAAAAAATTCTTCGGAGCAGCAAGAAACATAGAAAACGGTGGAAGTCTTACCATTCTGGCAACGGCGCTTATCGAAACCGGCAGCAGAATGGATGATGTAATTTTCGAGGAATTTAAGGGCACGGGAAATATGGAGGTTCATCTGGACAGAAAGCTCAGCGAGCGCCGTATATTTCCCGCTATTGACATTTACAAATCCGGTACGAGAAAAGACGAGCTGATACTTTCTCCGGCGGAGCGTGACGCCGCATGGGCAATCAGGCGTTCCGTAAACAATAATCCGCAGGATGTCACCGAGAATGTAATCAACAGTATAATCCGCACAAAGACCAATGCTGAATTTATACAGAAAATGAAAATAAGAAAAGTTCCGCTAAGGGAAAAATAAAGGATGAAAGCAATGGAATCAAAAAAGAAAAAAGCAACTGCAAAGACTGCAAAAAAAACGCGTACTGCGGCAAATACCGCTAAATCTCCGGACGGAAAAAGTACGGAAATATTATGCCTGTGCCTTGCGGCGCTCAGTATTATATTTATTATTTGTGTATATACCGCAAGTGCGGGCAAGTTCGGAAAATGGATTTCGGCATTTTTGCGCGGGCTTTTCGGCACGGGGGCATATGTTGCACCTATTATGTCTATAGTTATGATTATTCACTTTTTCTTTGGAAAATCGGAGGACAAAAAGAAAAAATATATTCTTTCATGGGTAGCATTTCTGGATTTTATAGCTCTGTGCCATATGATATTTGTTCCGCAGACAGAAAAATGGAGTACATACTTCAGGTTTTCATGCAAAAATGCCGGCGGAGGATTAATCGGTGCTCTTATAGCCGAGCCGCTTACCGCGCTTATGGAGCGAACCTGCACATACATTGTGCTTGCAACTGTCATGGCAGTATTATGTATACTGATTTTTAATGTGTCCTTTGCGGCGATATTTAAAAAGCTTATGTACAAAATCCGCACATCGGTATATGAGGCAAAGCAGAATATTGACGAAGCTGAAGTCCAAAATGCCGAAAGAAAACCGGCAAAAGCTACAAGCCAAAAAACGGCAGATGACGAAATACCGCTTCCCGAACCGCCGCCGGAAAGATTTTCCCATGCGGCAGAACCCGTTGTGCCGTACAGTGAGCCGGAAATTAATATTTATAACGAAAAACAAAAAGAAGAAGCACAAATATCGGAGGTTGAAAAACGCGATTTTCATAAAGAAATCCAGGAAGAGATTAACAACACCGGCGAAAATACCGCAATGGTTTACAGGTATCCCGATATTGAGCTTTTGACAGCGCCGCAGAAAAATGACAATTCCAAAAAAATGAGCAAGGAATTGAAGGATAACGCGGTAAAGCTTGTGGAAACACTCCGCAGCTTTCATGTAGAGGCGCAGGTCGTGGAAATAAGCTGCGGACCTACGGTAACGAGATATGAAATCAAGCCTGCAGCCGGAGTCAAGGTGAGCCAGGTCACAAACCTTTCAAAGGATATTGCACTAAAGCTTGCGGCAAAGGGCGGAGTTATGATAGCGCCTGTTTCCGGAAAATCCACAATAGGTATAGAGATTGCAAACGCACATCCGAGCGTGGTAACTCTGCGCGAGGTTCTGGAAAGCGATGAATTCAAAAATCACAAGTCAAAGCTTGCCGTGGCTCTTGGAAAGGATATAAGCGGTGCGCCCGTTATAATGGATTTGGCAAAAATGCCGCATTTGCTTATTGCCGGAGCTACCGGAGCCGGAAAGAGCGTATGTATAAACACGCTTGTAATAAGTCTTATTTATAAGGCAGATCCGAACGAGGTCAAGCTTGTTATGATAGACCCGAAACAGGTGGAGCTCGGTATATACAACGGTATACCTCATTTGCTTATACCTGTGGTAAAGGACGCAAAAAAAGCTACGGGAGCGCTGTCGTGGGCTGTGCAGGAGATGACTGAGCGCTATTCGACCTTTGAGAAAAACAACGTAAGAAATATTCAGGGATACAATGAACTTATGGAATCGGAGGGTACACCGGAAAACAAGATGCCCTCGATAGTAATTATCATTGATGAGTTTGCAGACCTTATGATGGTAGCGCCGGGAGATGTGGAAAACTATGTCTGCCGTATTGCACAGCTTGCCAGAGCTGCCGGTATGCACCTTGTCATTGCAACGCAAAGACCTGTTGTCAAATTCATTACCGGTAACATCAAAGCGAACGTACCGAGCCGAATATCATTCATGGTTGCGAGCGTGAAGGATTCGCAGACGATACTTGACATGGGCGGTGCAGAGAAGCTTGTGGGCAAGGGCGATATGCTCTATATGCCTGTAGGTGAAACCAAGCCTGCAAGAATGCAGTGCGCTTTTGTTTCCGATTCTGATGTTAAAAAGGTTGTGGAGGAGGTTTCAAAAGACTGTGAACCTGTATACGACCCTAATGTGATAGAACAGCTTGAAAAAGAGGAGGAATACAATCCCGACGGTGCTGATCCCGGTGACGCGGACGAGCTTCTGCCGGAGGCAATCGAAATGGCTATTGACAACGGACAGATTTCCACCTCTCTTTTGCAGAGAAAATTCAGAATAGGCTACAACCGCGCCGGAAGCATAATAGATCAGATGGAAGCAAGAGGAATAATAAGCGGTCTGGACGGAAACCGCCCGAGACAGGCTCTTATAACAAGAGAGCAGTATAACGAAATGCTAATGAAGTAAAGGAAGCAGCATATGTCAAAACAAGGTTTTCTTCCCGTATCGCGGGAGGATATGGAAAAACAGAATATAAGTCAGCTTGATTTTGTTTATGTATGCGGTGACGCATATGTGGATCATCCAAGCTTCGGACATGCCATAATTTCACGGGTTCTTGAGAGCCGCGGCTATACGGTCGGGATAATTCCGCAGCCGAACTGGAAAAATGCCGATGATTTCAAAAAGCTCGGCAGACCGAAATATGCATTTTTGGTTTCTGCCGGAAATATAGATTCCATGGTAAACCACTATACCGTCAACAAAAAAATCCGCTCGCAGGATTCGTATTCCCCGGGAGGAAAAGCAAATATGCGTCCCGACCGCGCAACAATTGTCTACTGCAACCGGATACGCGAAGCATACCCCGGTATACCCATGATTATAGGCGGAATAGAGGCAAGTCTGAGGCGATTTGCACATTATGACTACTGGGATAACAAGGTAAGGCGTTCTATTCTTCTGGACACCAGAGCAAACGTTCTTATATACGGAATGGGCGAAAAGGCGATTGTGCTTCTGGCAGACGCTCTGCGTGACGGAAAAAATCTTTCGGATACAAACTTTGACGGCTGCTGTTATATAAGAAAATCGCTCGACGGCATGGAAGATTATATTGAAATTCCCTCATGCGAACAGGTGCAGTCGGATAAGAGAGAATATGCCGAGGCAACGCGTATTCAGTATGAAAATCAGGATCCGATACGCGGTAAGGCGCTTGTGCAAAAGCACTATGACCGATATCTTATTCAAAACAAACCCATGATGCCGCTGAACACCAAGGAGCTTGACGCGGTATACGGGCTGAAATATATGCGGACGTGGCACCCTATGTATGACAAAGACGGCGGAGTGCCGGCTATTGAAGAAGTAAAATTCAGCATTACAAACAACCGCGGCTGCTACGGTTCGTGCAATTTTTGTGCGCTTACGTTTCATCAGGGCAGGATTGTTCAGTCAAGGAGTGAAAAATCAGTAATAAAAGAAGCCGAACAAATGACGTGGGATCCCGATTTTAAGGGCTACATTCATGATGTGGGCGGTCCAACGGCAAACTTTTACGGTCCCGGCTGCGAAAAGCAGATGAAATACGGTACCTGCGAAAACAAGAGGTGCCTGTATCCGAAGCCGTGTGCAAACCTTAAAATATCGCATAAAAAATATCTTGAGCTGCTTAGAAAGCTAAGGGCAATTCCGGGCATAAAAAAAGTATTTATACGCTCCGGAATACGGTATGACTATCTTATAAGCGACAAAGATGACGAGTTCTTTTACGAGCTATGCGAGCATCATGTGAGCGGTCAGCTAAAGGTTGCGCCGGAGCACATATCGGACAATGTTCTGAAAAAAATGGGCAAACCGGGCAGAAATGTTTATGATAAATTCTGCAAAAAGTTTTATGATATAAACAAAAAAATAGGCAAAAAGCAGTATCTTGTGCCGTATCTGATGTCAAGCCACCCCGGCAGTACATTAAACGACGCAATAGAGCTTGCGCTGTATATAAAGGAGCACAATCTTCATCCCGAACAGGTGCAGGATTTTTATCCGACACCGTTTACGGTATCAACGTGTATGTTTTACACAGAGCTTGATCCTTTTACAATGCAGAAGGTTTATGTGCCTAAAGATATGGAAGAAAAGAGAATGCAGAGGGCTCTTTTGCAGTTCCGCAATCCCGATAATATTCCGTATGTCATAAAGGCGCTGAAAAAAGCCGGGAGGGAAGAATTGATAGGTTATTCGCCGAAGTGTCTTGTAAGACCGCTGCGCGGCAAGGGGTATTCGGCTGTAGATAAAGGTTACAACAGAAAAGGAGATTTTAAAAATGGCGTATCGGATTTTAGACGGAAAAAAGGTATCTCAAAAGGTAAAAGACGCTCTTAAAGTAAAGGTTGCCGCTTTGAACGAAAAGGGAATACATCCCGGACTTGCGGTAATTATCGTTGGAAATGACAGCGCTTCGAGAGTATATGTAAACAATAAAAAAAAGGCATGCGAGTATATAGGCATACGCTCGGAGGAATATGCTCTGCCGGAGCAGACATCTCAAAAGGAGCTTCTGGAGCTGATAGATAAATTAAATAAAAAAAGCGATATACACGGCATACTGTGCCAACTCCCGCTTCCGAAGCATATAGACGAAGAAACGGTTTTGAATGCGATAAATCCGATAAAGGACGTGGACGCATTTCATCCGGTTAACGTCGGCAAAATTATGATAGGCAATTTTGATTTTCTGCCGTGCACGCCTGCCGGTGTAATGGAGCTTATCGCCGAAAGCGGAATTGACTTGACGGGCAAGCACTGCGTAGTGGTCGGCAGGAGTAATATCGTCGGCAAGCCGCAGGCTATGCTTCTTCTGCACAAAAATGCGACGGTTACAATCTGCCATTCAAAAACAAAGGATTTAAAATCCGTGTGCAGGACTGCAGATGTGCTTGTGGTTGCAGTGGGACGTGCCAAAATGATAAACGAAGAATATATTAAGGACGGAGCAGTGGTGATAGACGTCGGCATGGACAGAGATGAAAACGGCAAGCTTTGCGGAGACGTGGACTTTGAATCAGCATGCAAAAAAGCGTCTTATATAACTCCGGTTCCCGGCGGAGTAGGACCTATGACCATAGCTACACTTATGAAAAATGCCGTTACGGCTGCTGAAAAGCAAAACAGCGATAATGTTTAACAAAAAACTGCACATATTTATGTGCAGTTTTTATCTTGAAAAAAATACCATTATATGCTAAAATCAAAACTAATTTCGTTTTATTTAAGGAGGTTTGTTTAAGGTGGATAAACAAACGGTTATAAAAAAAATTAAAGATGTCGGCATTGTCGCTGTTGTAAGAGCTTCGACTGCCGATGAAGCAAAAAGAATTACCGAAGCTTGCATGAGCGGCGGTGTTCCGGCAATCGAACTTACATTTACAGTTCCGGGAGCGCACAAGGTTATTGATGAATTGGCATCATATTACAAAAATGATGATATAATTCTCGGCGCAGGAACCGTACTTGACGCAGAAACGGCAAGAGTTGCCATCCTTTCCGGCGCACAGTACATAGTAAGTCCTTATTATGATGAAGCTACAATAAAGCTTTCAAACAGATATGCTATTCCATGCATGCCGGGTTGCATGACAATTCATGATGTTATAAAGTCGCTTGAACTCGGATGCGACATTATCAAGCTTTTCCCCGGAGACGCATTCGGACCGGGTATGGTAAAGGCTATAAAAGGTCCTGTTCCGCAGGCAAACATTATGCCTACCGGCGGAGTTGATGTAAACAATGTTGCAGACTGGATTAAAGCCGGCGTTGTTGCAGTAGGAGCGGGCAGCTCGCTTACAAAGGGTGCGAAAACAGGCGATTTCGGTCTGATAACGGAAACAGCTAAGAAGTTCGTGTCGAACATTCAGGAAGCACGCGCTAAATTAAACAAATAATTTACGGAGGTATGCACAATGGCTAAAATAGTTACAATGGGCGAGATAATGCTCAGACTTTCAACACCGAACAATGAAAAATACATTCAGGCAGATGAATTCGATATAAATTACGGCGGAGGAGAAGCAAATGTTGCCGTTTCTCTTGCGAACTACGGTCATGACGCGGAATTTGTAACAAAGGTTCCGGACAACCCGATCGGTGCGTGCGCCGTAGCAACACTCAGAAAATACGGCGTTGACACAAAGCATATTGCAAAAGGCGGCGAAAGACTCGGTATTTATTTCCTCGAAACGGGAGCTGCAATGAGAGCTTCAAATGTTACATATGACAGAGCACATTCCTCAATTTCCACTGCAACAGCAGCAGATTTTGACTTTGATGAAATATTTGATGGTGCGGATTGGTTCCACTTTACGGGAATTACACCGGCGATTTCCGATGACGCGGCAGTTCTTACGGAGCTTGCATGCAAAGCGGCAAAGGCTCACGGCGTTACGGTTTCGTGCGACTTAAACTTCAGAAAGAAGCTTTGGTCATCCGAAAAAGCTCAGAAGGTTATGTCAAATCTTATGCAGTATGTTGATGTTTGCATAGGAAATGAAGAAGACGCGGACAAAGTACTGGGATTCAAACCGGAAAACACGGACGTTACAAGCGGTGAATTAAACCTTGCCGGCTATGAAAGCATCTTCAAACAGATGGTTGCAAAATTCGGTTTTAAATATGTGATTTCTTCACTCAGAGTATCCAGATCCGCTTCGGATAACGGCTGGTCTGCATGCATATATTCAAGCGAGGATGATGAGTTTTATCACTCAAAAGAGTACAGAATTCATCCGATTGTCGACCGTGTAGGCGGCGGCGACAGCTTTGCCGGCGGTACAATCTGCGGATTGCTTGACGGTAAAAACTATAAAGCCGCTTTGGAATTCGGTGTTGCTGCTTCAGCATTGAAGCATACAATACCGGGCGACTTAAACCTTGTTACAAGAGAAGAAGTTGAAACACTTGCAGGCGGCGACGGCTCCGGCAGAGTGCAGAGATAAAAATAAAAATTGAAGATGTTTTTCTTACTGAAAAACATCTTCAAGTTTATTTTTCAAAAAAGTTTGTTTGAATATTTTTTTAATGTATTCAGCAGTATCATACCGAGAATTCCGCAGGATATAAATTCTCCTGCCGCTATGCTCACAAATAAAAATGCGAGGGTTTCTTTGGTCTGATATACCGCCGACAAGACAAAAGGAATAATGAGTGTGTTTGCCGCAATGGGCCCCAGCGGTGCAAGCCATTTTGTTTTTTTGCGAAGCAGATAGGTGACGGCCGCTCCCAGCAGGGTGGCTAAAGAGCCGAACACAATATCCCACACGGCGCTGCCTGTTATGAGGTTTGAGATTATGCAGCCTGCGAACAGCCCGGGTATTGCAGCGGGCGTAAAATACGGAAGTACGGTAAGAGCCTCGCTCAGTCTTATCTGAACTGCTCCGCTCGCCATTCCGAACGCTGCCGAAGCCATGGTAAGCACTGTGTACATTGCCGCAATCACGGCACTTTGAGTAATGAACCTTGATTTTTTCATATTAATATCTCCTTTAGTTTTGTTTTAAGTGAGGAAGGTTTCGAACTCACCGGTATTAATTTAACACATTTTATGTTTGCGTGTCAATATATAAGGAGGAAGAAATGGAAATACAATACAGTAAAAAAGTACCCGTAAAAGGAAAATATGATGTAATTGTTGCCGGCGGCGGAGTTGCCGGATGTGCCGCTGCGGTTGCTGCCGCAAGAGAGGGTAAGAAAGCTATCGTTTTTGAAAAGACGGTAACGCTCGGCGGTCTTGCAACAAACGGACTTATCAACCTGTTTGAGCCTCTGTGCAACGGCAGGGGAACTCAGGTAATGTTCGGAATGTGCGAAGAACTTTTCAATCTTTCCGTAAAGTACGGTTATGACTCTATTCCGGCAGACTGGAAAAACGGAAAACCCGAAAAAAAGACATTTCAGAGAATGGAAACACGTTATGAAGCTCCTGTTTTTTCGCTTGCGCTGACGGAGCTTTTGAAGGCGGAGGGTGTTGATATTTGCTTTGATACGCTTATTACCGATGTTGTTATGGAAGGAAAGCACTGTAAGGCGATAATTGTGGAAAACAAATCGGGTACGCTTTGCTATGAGGGAGATTTGTTTATTGACGCTTCGGGCGACGCGGATTTGCTTGCGCGTGCCGGTGTGCCGACCGTTACCGGAAGGAATTTTCACACATATATTGCCTACGGAATAACTCTTGACAGCTGCAAGAGGGCGCTTGATATGAAAAACATCGGCAAGGCAGAGGTTGATTTCACGGGCGGAAAGTCAACTCTTCACGGAACGGGACATCCCGAAAACATAAAAACATATGACGCTACAAATGCCGATGAAGTAAACAGATATTTAATAACAAATCAGCTTGAGCTTTTAAACAAAATAAAATCCGACGACAGAATGAGCAGATATGTATTTATGCTGCCGTCAATGGCTCAGTTCAGAACTTCGCGCCGCATAGACGGTGAGCATACATTCAACACCGAAAAAGACGCATACAGGCATTTTGACGATTCAATCGGCGTTATCTCCGATTACGAGAGAAGAGATTATATTTATGAGGTATCATACCGCACGCTGATAAAGAACGGATATGACAACATAATCACCGCAGGACGCTGTGCAAGCGGCGAGGGCTACGGCTGGGATATAATACGCTCCATTCCGGCTTCTATTGCAACCGGTCAGGCGGCAGGCATAGCTTGCTCTCAGGCTCTTGACACAAAGAAACCTGTTTTTGATATTGAAATCGGCAAACTGCAGAACACACTCGAAAAAAGAGGTGTATCACTTCACTTTGACGATTCGCTTATTCCGGAGGTTGTTGAGTATATATATACTCCCACGGGCGAAAGATAAAATATTCTGTAAAAATCTGCTTTGAAATATTTTCGAAGCGGATTTTTTTGTTATTTACAAAATATTAATGCATTGATATTTAATTTTGTTAGTATTTTTTATTGATTTTTGTGTATAAATTAGTGTATAATAAACACAGTATATTGCATTTGGGAGGAAGTTTAATGAATTACAAAGAAGCTTACGAATATTGGCTTAACAGTCCTGCTGTTGATGCCGAAACCAAAGAAGAATTAAACGGAATTAAAGATAATGATGAGACAATAAAAGAAAGATTTTTTAAAGAACTTGATTTTGGTACTGCGGGACTCAGAGGAATAATTGCCGCAGGTACAAATTGCATGAATATTTACACAGTCCGCAAGGCTACACAGGGATTGTGCGAGGATATAATAAATGAAGGCGGCGACGCTGCAAAACGCGGTGTGGTTATTTCGTATGACTGCCGTCACAAATCATATGAATTTGCGCTCGAAAGCGCAAAGGTAATTGCGGCAAACGGTATCAAGGCATATCTTTTTGATGAATTAAGACCGACTCCGGAGCTTTCGTTTGCTGTAAGGTACTTAAACTGTGCAAGGGGAATTATGATAACCGCGAGCCACAACCCTAAGCAATACAACGGCTACAAGGCATACGGCGAGGATGGCGGACAGCTTCCTCCGGAATCGGCAGATTATGTAGTCGGTATTATGCAGAAGATAGACATATTCAGCGGTGTAAAGGTTATGGACGAGGATGAAGCGAAAAAATCCGGCCTTATTCAAATGATTGGCGCCGAGGTGGACAAGGCATATCTCGAAAAGGTTAAGGAACAGTCCATAAATGAAGAAGCAATCACACAGCTCGGAGATGATTTTAAGGTTATATATTCGCCGTTTCACGGTACGGGAAACAAACCGGTAAGAAAAATCCTTGAAATGATTGGCTGCAAAAATGTCCGTGTAGTTAAGGAGCAGGAGCTTCCCGATCCGGATTTCAGCACCGTTAAATCACCGAATCCCGAGGATAAAGAGGGATTTTACATTGCCATTGATATGGCGAAAAAGGAGCCTGCCGACATTATATTTGCAACGGATCCCGACGGCGACAGACTCGGAGTAATCATAAAAGATGCAAACGGTGAATACGTTACGCTTAACGGCAATCAGATAGGCGTGCTGCTCTGCGAATTTATACTCAGAAACAAAAAACTCAAGGGTACGCTTGCACAAAACGGTGCGGTAATAAAAACTATCGTAACAACAACGATGATAAACCCGGTTGCAAAAGATTACGGCATAAAGGTTTATGACGTTTTGACAGGATTTAAGTTTATAGGAGAAAAAATAAAGGAATTTGAAACGGGAATTCTGGACAATGAGTATGTGTTTGGCTTTGAGGAAAGCTACGGTTACCTTGCAGGCACATACTGCCGTGACAAGGACGCCGTGGTTGCCGCAATGCTCGTAACCGAAATGGCTGCCGACTACAAAACCAAGGGCATGACGCTTTATGACGGATTGCTCGGCTTATACAAGAAATACGGTTTTTATCTTGAAAGATTAAAAACTCTTACGTTTGCAGGTATTGACGGAATAGAAAAAATGAGCTCAATTATGGAAAAGTTCAGAAACAATCCGCCGAAAACCTTTGCCGGATTAAACATAAACAAAATCTGGGATGTTGAAAAGGGAACAATATCAACTGTTTCGGACGGCAGTGTCGAAAAGCTTAAACTTCCGGTTTCAAACGTTCTTCGTTTTGAGCTTGACAATGACTGCTGGTTTGCAATGCGTCCGTCGGGAACAGAGCCTAAAATCAAGTTCTATTTCGGCGTAAAGGACAAGGATTTAAGCAGCGCAGACGCAAAGCTTGACGAATGCATAAAAGAAATTGAAAAATTAATTTAATTTGTACTTGCATTTTGTAAAAACTTGTGATATAATAGTAAAGTCGTAAACGAGAAATATGGAATGCAGAGGTGAATATACATGAAACAGGGAATACATCCGGATTACAAGCCTACAGTAATTAAATGTGCTTGTGGAGCTACTTTTGAGACTCGTTCAACAAAAGAAAATATCAATGTTGAAATTTGTTCGAATTGTCATCCTTTCTATACAGGTAAGCAGAAACTTGTAGATACCGGCGGTAGAATTGATAAATTCAAGAAGAGATACGGAATGAGCAAATAAAGTATTAACCCCTTCATAAGAAGGGGTTTTTCGTTGCTTGATCTATGTTTATTGAAAGGACAGTTACAAATGAGTACCAGAGAAAATTTAAGAAATATAGCCATTATAGCTCACGTTGACCACGGCAAGACAACTTTGGTTGACGCAATGCTTAAGCAGAGCGGTGTTTTCAGAGAAAATCAGCAGGTTGACGAGAGGGTAATGGACAATAACGAGCTTGAAAAGGAAAGAGGAATTACGATTCTTTCCAAAAATACCTCGTTGATTTATAACGATATTAAGATAAATATTGTAGATACTCCGGGACATGCCGATTTCGGCGGTGAGGTTGAGCGTGTATTGAAAATGGTAGACGGCGTTCTCGTGCTTGTAGACGCATTTGAGGGATGCATGCCGCAGACAAGATTTGTGTTGAAAAAGGCTCTTTCGCTTAATTTAAGACCTATTATAGTAGTAAATAAAATAGACAGACCGAATGCCCGTCCGTATGAAGTTGTGGACGAGGTGCTCGAGCTGTTTCTGGAGCTTGACGCAACCGACGATCAGTTTAATTCGCCGGTAGTATATGCGTCCGGACGTGACGGCTATGCAACGCTGGACCCGGAAAAAGCGGGTGAAAATCTTAAACCGCTGTTTGACATGATAATAAACCATGTTCCGGCGCCCGAAGGCGATGAAAACGGCGGTCTGCAAATGCTTATATCAAACATTGACTATGACGATTATGTGGGTGCAATGGCAGTGGGCCGCGTGGAAAGAGGTACGGCAACTGTCGGTCAGAATGCTGTAATATGCAAAAAAGACGGAACTGTTGAAAACATCAGACTTACAAAGATATATCAGTACGAAGGCTTAAAAAGAGTGGAAACTCAAAGCGCCACGGTAGGCGATATTGTAATGGTGGCAGGTGTTGCCGATGTTAAAATAGGCGAAACCATCTGTTCGACAGACTGCCCCGAACCGCTTCCGTTTGTGGAGATAGACGAGCCTACAATTTCTATGACATTCAGCGTAAACGATTCACCCTTTGCCGGCAGGGAGGGCGAGTTTGTGACAAGCCGTCATTTAAGGGACAGGCTCTTCAGAGAAATGATGACAAATGTAAGCCTTAAAGTAGAAGAAACAGATTCTGCCGATTCGTTCAAGGTATCGGGCAGAGGCGAGCTTCATCTTTCTGTATTAATAGAAACAATGCGCCGTCAGGGGTATGAATTCCAGGTTTCAAAACCGGAAGTAATATACAAGCACATTGACGGAAAGCTCGTAGAGCCTATGGAGCTTCTGATAATAGATGTTCCCGAAGAATATGTGGGTACG
This sequence comes from uncultured Clostridia bacterium, assembly GCA_934481345.1. Lineage (GTDB taxonomy): Bacteria > Bacillota > Clostridia > UMGS1810 > UMGS1810 > CAKSIN01. The sequence goes on along the minus strand of CAKSPF010000004.1, from coordinate 123,867 downwards.
GTTATTCAGACTCTTGCAGAGAGAAAGGCTCAGATGCTCAATATGAACAACAGTTCTTCCGGATTTACGAGGATAGAATTCAACATACCGTCGAGAAGTCTTATCGGTTACAGGTCGCAGCTTATGACTGATACCCGCGGAAACGGCGTTATGAATCATATCTTAAACGGTTACGAGGAGTATAAGGGAGATATTCCTATGCGCCAGAGAGGTTCGCTTGTTGCTTTTGAAGACGGCGAGTCCATAACATACGGTCTGTATAATGCCCAGGAGAGAGGAACGCTGTTTATCGGAGCGGGAGTTGAGGTTTACCAGGGAATGATTGTCGGAGAAAACTTACGACTCGGCGATATAGATGTAAATGTATGCAAGAAAAAGCACATTACAAATACCCGTGCTTCGGGTTCCGATGACGCATTAAGGCTTGTTCCTCCGGTAGTGATGTCGCTTGAAAACTGTATTGAATTTCTTGCGGATGACGAGCTTTTGGAGGTTACTCCCAAGAGCCTGAGAATGAGAAAGAAGATACTTGACAAAACTCAAAGAGCAAAGACAAGAGCAAAGAACAGCTGATAAAACTTGCATAAGGCGGTCGGAAAAATGGTTCAATTCGGAAATAAGTGGGATGAAATATTAAAAGATGAGTTTAAAAAGGATTATTACCTTAAACTCAGAGAATTTTTGAAAGCGGAATACAGCACGCGGACTATATATCCGCCGATGTTTGATATATACAACGCTCTCAAATATACCGACTATGACGATGTCAAGATTGTTATACTCGGACAGGACCCGTATCACGGCGAGGGTGAGGCACACGGACTTGCTTTTTCGGTAAAATACGGTGTACCTATTCCGCCGTCGCTTAAAAATATATACAAAGAATTGCATAATTCGCTCGGCTGCAAAATTCCGAATAACGGATATTTGAAGAAGTGGTCGGATCAGGGAGTTTTGCTTTTGAACACTTCGCTTACGGTGAGAAAGGATATAGCAAATTCTCACCAGAATAAAGGCTGGGAGATTTTTACCGACTCGGTAATCAAAAAACTTAACGAACGTGAAAAACCGGTAATCTTTCTGCTTTGGGGCAACAACGCCAAGAGTAAAACGGCTCTTATAGACCAAAGCAAGCACAGGGTGCTTACGTCCGTTCATCCGAGTCCGCTTTCTGCGAGCAGGGGATTTTTCGGCTGTAACCATTTCGCAAAAGCAAATGAAATTCTTGAGAATATGGGTGAAACACCTATAGACTGGCAGATAGAAGACATATAAACAAAAATGCCGCATGGCTTTGCCGTGCGGCATTTTTGTTGTGTAATTCTTTTTGAACTATCATCAAAAACCAAAATTGTTAAGTTTTTTTAAATTTTTTTGATATTAATTGACAATACCATGTGGAATTTAGTATAATAATATGATAGTATGGAGGTGCATTTGATGCTGACAAGTAAGCAAAGAGCTTTTTTGAGAGGTCTTGCAAATAAAATAGACGCAACAATTCAAATAGGAAAGGGCGGCATAAGCGAAAACAGCGCCGCACTTGTAAGTGACGCTTTGGAAAAGCATGAGCTTGTAAAGGTGCATGTGCTTGACAATGCTTTTGCAGACACGAGAGAGGTTTGCAATGAGCTTGCAGATATGATAGGTGCAGAACCGGTACAGGTTATAGGCGGAAAATTTGTATTGTACAGACAGTCTGAAGAAAACCGCAGAATATACCTGGACAAGCTAATAGTCAAAGCAGAACCGGAGCAGACGAAAAAAAGCGTTAAACCCGGTTATAAGGCAAAAGCTGCGCGGTTAAAGGCGATTGAGGAAGAAAAGAAAAACAAAGCAAGAAGAAACGAATTTTTCAGAAAAAACGGCGGCACTGTAAGGCGTACCGGAGGTCTTAGAGGAAGAAAATCCAAAAATGTACGTTCGGGCTTTGGCGGCAGATAAAAGCAGAGGTGTAGCTATTTGAGTAAAATTGCTGTTTTCGGCGGAACATTTGACCCTGTTCATAACGGGCACATTGCTATGGCGAAATACTCGGCTGAACATTTCGGTTTTGAGAAAATCATTTTTCTTCCCAACGGCAATCCGCCGCACAAAAAGGAGCTTGATGTGACTTCGGCACTGCACAGATACAATATGGTAAAGCTGGCAGTATGCGGATTTGATGAATTTGCCGTGTCGGACTATGAGATTAAGCGCAGGCAGTATTCGTATTCTATGTATACAATGAGGTATTTTCGCGGAAAATACGGTAAAGACGTTTGGTTTATAATAGGAGCCGACTCGCTTTGCACAATTCATAAATGGTATGAATATCAGAAGCTTCTTAAAGAAAATAAATTCATTGTGTTTTTAAGACCTACAGAGGCAGACAGCGAATTTTACGGCTTTGTTGATAAATACCGAAGCTCCGGCGCTGATATAACGGTTGCGGATATGCCGAAATTTGATGTTTCCTCCACGGTTATACGAAAAAAGCTTGCACAGGGAATATACGGCGGTTTGCCGATAGACGAAAAGGTGCTTGATTATATTATAAAAAACAGACTGTACGGAGAAGAACATGACAATTGATGAGATAAAGCATGAGCTTGGAAAAAAGCTTAATTCCAAAAGATATATTCATTCCGAAGCGGTGGCGGATACGGCGGTTAAACTTGCAAAGATATACGGAGCCGACGAAAAAAAAGCGTATTTGGCGGGTATTTTGCACGATTGCGCCAAGTGCTATACCGACGAAGAAATGTTTTGCCTTATGGATAAGTATGGCATAGAACCTGACGGTATATGCAAAATTTCAACAGGACTTTTGCATGGGTTTGTGGGTGCGGAGGAAGCAAGACGGATTTACGGTGTCGATGATGACGAAATATATGATGCGATATACTATCACACCATAGGAAAGCCGGAAATGCCGCTTCTTACAAAGATTATATATCTTGCGGACGGTATCGAGCCGAACCGCATTTATGAAGGGGCGGAGCTGATACGGAGCGAGGCTGTCAGAAATATAAACAAGGCTGTCGTGATGTATACCGACTCTACAGTGGAATATGTTTTAAAAAGGGGATTACTGCTGCATCCTGCGGCAGTGCAGACAAGAAATTATTATTTACTTAATTACTGAAATTTGTTTGACACAATTTTGCGTTTTAATATACGGGAGATAATTTATGGGGATTAAATCATTTTTCAAAATGTTGTTTACTTTTATACTGATATTTGCTCTTATGGCAAATACGGTATTTGCAATTCTGGTATGTACACAGGGGGGCTCGTTTTTTGGTTATGAGTTCAGCTCATCTACCGAAAAATCATATGTTAATGCATTGCTTTTAGGTGTTGACAAAGAGGGTTACAGGACAGATGTAATCATATTTGCTCAGCTTAACATGGCCGACGGCGAGCTGAATATGCTTCAGATACCGCGTGATACCTATGTTAACAGCGGCAGAAGCGATCACAAGATTAATTCGGCTTACGGATATAACAAGGAAAAGCAGCTTTTCAAGGAAGTAAGAAATCTGCTTGGTGTAAGTGTGGATAAGTATATTCTTATTGACACGGCAGGCTTTCGTGATTTGATAGACACATTGGGCGGTGTTGATTTTGAAGTACCGATTAACATGAATTATGACGACCCTGTACAGGATTTGCATATTCATCTGAACAAGGGTATGCAGCATCTTGACGGCGACAAAGCCGAGCAGTTTGTCCGTTTCAGAAAAAATAACAACGGCTCCGGATATGCTTTGGGTGACATAGAGAGAATGCAGGCGCAGAGCAAATTCATTCAGGCAACGATAGACCAGGTATTTAAGCTGGTAAACGTATTTAAGCTGAACGACCTCGTAAAGGATTTTTCTAAAATTGTCAAGAGCAATTTCAGCCTTAATGAAATGCTCACATATGCTCCGTATGTATTCTCGGTAGACCGGGATAAAATGGTAACTCACCAGCTTGCCGGCGAGCCGAAATATATAAACAATATTTCATATTTTGTGGCAGACGACGATGAAAATGATAAGCTGATTGAAAAATATTTCACTCCGTCCTCCGAAACAGTGTCGCAAAGTGAACTGGAAATCCAGAAATCAATAATAGGAGTTGCCAGCGAAACAGTTAAAATAGGAAGTGTAAAAGTCAGCAATTCTTTTATAAACAGATTTACCAGTATAGATATAGTGGACGCATCTGGCGGCAGCGCCGACGCGGACGAGCTAAAGACAGAGCTGAAAAAATACGGCTTTAATGTAAAGAGTATTGTAAGCACAAATGATAATTCTTATGCCGATACGGTTGTCGTGTCGCGCAGAAAAAATGCAAAGGCAGGTTCCGTTGCGGCGCTTTGCAACCTTAATGAATATGTGTATAACAAGGATAAAAATACAGGCAGTGATATAACGGTAATACTGGGCGAAGATTCAGGCAAAAATAAATAACCGGAGGAATGTAAATGGAAACAATTGATGTTGCTAAGCTTACGGCAAAATGCATGGATGATAAAAAGGCAGAGGATATAGCCGTTCTGGATATTCATGATTTAACCACAATGGCAGACTACTTTGTGATTTGCAGCGGTAATTCAACGCCGCAGATGAGAGCAATTTATGATGAAATAGATGAAAAGCTCTCGGAGCAGGGGGTTGAACCGAACGGCAGAGAGGGCTTTGAAAGCGCTTATTGGATATTGATGGATTACGGCGATGTGGTAGTGCATATATTTAACAAAGAGTCAAGAGAATTCTACGGTATAGAACATCTGTGGGCAGACGCGAAAAGACTGCCTTTGGAAGAATTACTTTAAGAGGGGGAGCACCAATGAAAAATTATGATTTCTTGGAAATAGAAAAAAAGTGGCAGAAAAAATGGGAGGAGGACGGCTGTTTCCATGCGATAACGGGAAGCAGCAAACCGAAGTTTTATAACCTTATAGAATTTCCGTATCCGTCCGGTCAGGGACTTCATGTAGGACATCCCAGAAGCTACACCGCGCTTGATATTATTGCAAGAAAGCGCCGCATGCAAGGATACAATGTGCTCTATCCGATAGGCTGGGACGCATTTGGTCTGCCTACGGAAAATTTTGCTATAAAAAACAAAATACATCCGAAAATTGTAACCAAAAATAATATTGCAAACTTCACAAGACAGCTCAAAATGCTTGGATTTTCATTTGACTGGTCGCGTGAGATAAATACTACTTCGCCCGAATACTACAAATGGACGCAGTGGATATTTTTGCAGTTGTTCAAAAAGGGACTTGCATACAAGCAGGAAATGCCTATAAACTGGTGTACCGGATGCAAGGTGGGTCTGTCTAATGAGGAAGTTGTAAACGGTGTATGCGAGCGCTGCGGAAGCGAAGTGGTTCAAAGACGTAAAAGCCAGTGGATGCTCAAAATAACAGAATATGCACAAAGACTCATAGATGATCTTGATGAGGTTGACTATATAGAAAAGGTTAAAATTCAGCAGAAAAACTGGATCGGCAGAAGCGAGGGTGCCGAGGTTAATTTCAAGCTTTCCTCCGGTGACGATTTGGTGGTATATACCACACGCTGCGATACTTTGTTCGGTGCAACATATGTGGTAATGTCGCCCGAACATGCGCTTATAGAAAAGCTCAAACCGCTTATTACGAATATGGACGCGGTGAACGACTACATTGTTCAGGCAAGCAAAAAATCCGAATTTGAAAGAACGGAGCTTGCAAAGGATAAAACAGGCGTACAGCTTGAGGGAGTATATGCCGTAAATCCTGCAAACGGCGCTAAACTGCCGGTATGGATTTCGGATTATGTATTGGTGACATACGGAACAGGCGCCATTATGGCGGTTCCGGCACACGATACCCGTGACTGGGAATTTGCAAAAAAATTCAGACTGCCGATAATAGAAGTTGTAGAGGGCGGCGAGGACGTTCAAAAAGAAGCTTATACCGACGTATACAGCGGCAATATGGTTAATTCCGGATTCTTAAACGGTCTTTCCGTAAAAGAAGCAATTCCGACAATGATAGACTGGATTGAAAAAAACAACCTGGGCAAGAGAAAAGTAAACTTCAAGCTTCGCGACTGGGTTTTCTCGCGTCAGAGATACTGGGGAGAGCCTATTCCGCTTGTACACTGTGAAAAATGCGGTTGGGTTCCGATTCCGGAAAGCGAGCTTCCGCTGGAGCTTCCCGAGATTGATACTTTTGAACCGGGCGAAAACGGCGAATCGCCGCTTGCGAAGGCTTTTGACTGGATAAAAACAACTTGCCCGCATTGCGGAGGCCCTGCTGAAAGAGAAACCGACACCATGCCGCAGTGGGCAGGTTCAAGCTGGTATTTCTTGAGATACATGGATCCTCACAACAACGAGGCGCTTGCATCAAAAGAAGCTCTCGAATACTGGTCGCCGGTAGACTGGTACAACGGTGGTATGGAGCATACCACACTGCATTTGCTTTATTCGCGTTTCTGGCACAAATTTTTGTATGACATAGGCGTTGTTCCGACAAAAGAGCCGTATATGAAGCGTACTTCGCACGGTATGATTCTGGGTGAGGACAACCAGAAAATGTCAAAATCAAGAGGAAATGTGGTAAATCCCGATGACGTTGTAAACGAGTTCGGTGCGGACGCTTTCAGAACATATGAAATGTTCATAGGCGCTTTTGATCAGACTACTCCGTGGTCGCAGAAGGGACTGAAGGGCTGCTATAAATTTATAGAAAGAGTATGGAAGCTTCAGGATGCGGTTACCGATGACGAGGGTTACAGTGCAGACCTCGAAAAGACCATGCACAAAACCATCAAAAAAGTTACCGAGGACTATGACCGTATGAAATTCAACACCGGTATAGCTGCGCTTATGAGCCTTGTAAATGATTTTTATAAAAAAGGTTCGGTAACAAAGGGAGAATATCTTACGCTTATTACGCTGCTTAATCCCGTTGCACCGCATGCGACGGAGGAGCTTTGGCAGATGTTTGGCGGTGAGGGATATTTGTCGCTTGCAAAATGGCCTGAGTATGATGAGTCAAAAACTGTAGATGATGAAATAGAAATTGTTGTGCAGATAAACGGAAAAATCAAAGGCAAGCTTACTGTAAGTGCAGATACATCCGATAACGACATCAGAAATGCAGCTCTTGCAGACGAAACAATAGCCGCTTTGGTAGAAGGAAAGACTATCGTAAAAACAATAGTCGTAAAGGGACGTCTTGTAAACATTGTTGTAAAATAAATTTGTGAAAAACTCGCCGCATTATATATGCGGCGGGGTTTTTGCACTGTAACGCACTTGGTGGAGGAAAAATATGAAACGTATATTGTTGGCGGCTTTGATCGCCGTACTTGTATTATCGGCTTCTTTTGCGGCAAAGGCGGACGGTGAAGAAAGTGTGCCGTTTTTGCTTTATCACAGTGTTTTAAAAGATTACAGCGTAGGAACGGACGCACTTTTGCACATATCCGAGGATAATTTTATACAGCATATGCAGGCACTGAAAGACGCAGGATACAACACTGTGACGCTGGACGAATACTATGATTATGTAAATAAAGGTACACCGCTTCCGGCAAAACCGATAGTTTTGTGTTTTGACGACGGTTACTTAAATAATTATGAAAACGCATATCCTGTTTTAAAGGAAATGGGCATGAGGGCTACAATTTTTGTGATTGCATCGCGAATGGGCAGCCGGACTGTGGAATTTCCTCATTTTGACTGGCAGCAGGCAATAGAAATGGAGCAGAGCGGTGTGATAGATATAGAAAGCCATTCGCTTACGCACCCGTCGTTTTCCGAGCTTACATATGCCGAAACGGTAAAGGAAATGCGGATTTCCAAATATCTTATAGAAAAAAACATGAACAAAGAGTGCAGATACATGGCATATCCATACGGATTTACCAATGATTTTTCGGCAGATATAGGAATGGCGGCAGGTTACAAAATGCTCTGCATTGTCGGCAACAACGGCGTTAACGGCAAAATGGCAGATCTGACACAGCTCAAAAGACTTAATGTGTCCGGTGATATGACAGCCGATATATTAATGCAGTATATAGAATCCAATTATTAAAAACTGTTCACAATGGGGTGAAAAAGTGAGAAAACATTCGTTGTATAAGGTAAGAAAAATCAGTACATTAAAAGAAATGTTAAATCAGAGTGCGGAACTTTTTGCGGATAAAACCGCCTTTTTGGTAAAAGAGAACCGCAGAGGAACTTACAGTCCGATAAGTTACCGCAGATTTGCCGATGATGTCAAGGCTCTCGGTACGGAATTTATCAATATGGGGCTTTTGAAGGACACGAAAATTGCCATTGTGAGTGAAAACCGATATTTTTGGGGTGTGACTTACATGGCAGCGGTAAACGGCGAATCGTTCGTTGTGCCTATAGACAAAGAGCTTGCAGCAGAGGATATAATAAATCTTCTTGAGGTTTCCGGTGCGTCTGCCGTGGTGTATTCCGCATCTGTAAAGAGTAAACTTGGAAATGATTTTCCGAAAAATATCAAATATACCATAAATATGGATACAGCTAAAAATGACGAAATGACGGGCGAACTGTCATTTTCCGAAGTTTTAAAAAACGGATCGGAAAAGGTACAAAGCGGAGATACGCGTTTTGATGATGTGCAGATAAACCCCGAGGAATCAAAAATTTTGCTTTTTACCTCCGGTACTACGGCTATGTCAAAGGGCGTACTGCTCTCGCACAAAAACATTGTAACTAACCTTATGGCAATGTGCTCCATGGTTTACTGCGGTGAGGAGGATGTGTTCTTATCCGTACTGCCGATACATCACACATACGAATGTACCTGCGGTTTCCTTGCGCCGCTTTACAGAGGTTCGGCAATCGCTTACTGTGACGGGTTGCGCTATATTGCCAAAAATTTAAAAGAAGCGCAGGCGACCATAATGCTTGGCGTTCCGGCGATATTTGAGGCTATTCACAAGAGAATTGCCTCCCATATAAGAAAAAACGGAATGAGCAAAAAATTCAGAACCGGACTTTTTGTTACAAAGTCACTTTTGAAGTTGGGAATAGATGAACGGCGCAAAGTATTTAAGGCAGTTGCGGACAGCCTCGGAGGCAAAGTACGGCTCTTTATAAGCGGTGCGGCAGCTATCAGCCCGGAAACGATGCAGTTTTTTGAGGATATAGGAATAGAATTTTTACAGGGCTACGGAATAACGGAGTGTTCTCCGATTGTTGCGCTCAGCCGCAGCAAGGCAAAAAAGCCCGGTGCAGCAGGAGTTGCAATGCCGTGTATGCAGGTGGATATTCTTACTCCGAATGACGAAGGTGTGGGAGAAATCATCTGCAAAGGCGATAACGTGATGAACGGTTACTATAATGATGAAACCGAAACGAGTAATGCGATAGTAAACGGATGGTTTCATACCGGTGATTTGGGATATATTGATAAAGACGGATTTATCTATATTACCGGCAGAAAGAAAAATGTAATTGTTACCAAGAACGGAAAAAATATATATCCGGAAGAGCTGGAGGCTTTCATCAATAAAAACGAATATGTAAAAGAAAGCCTTGTGTACGGCAAAAGTACCGATGACAGCGGAGAGCTCATAATATCCGCAGTCGTTGTGCCGAACCTTGCGGCAATAGAGAGCGTTCTCGGAAAAGATGTGACCGACAGCAAAATTGAGGAGCTTATGAAGTCGGCGGTGGATGCCGTAAATAAAAGAAATCCGCTGTATAAATATATACGCAGCGTTACTGTGCATAAGGATGATTTCAAAAAAACCACAACTCAGAAAATCAAAAGATACCTTGAAGTATAAATTATAATATAAAAAAACAAAGATAAATTCCGCAGTTTTTATGACAAACACATAGAAACTGCGGGATTTTTTTGCTAAAAATCAGCAACATAAACACATGACATGCTTACAAAAAAACAGAAGTGTTTTAAGTGCACAATATTTTTTTTTGGTTTTTGTTTAAATTGCAAATAGCGGATTAAAATCAATGATGATATACTATATTTGCATAATGGATTAATGAGATTGGGAGGAATTTAATTATGAAAAAAATCAGTTTTATTCTCACGTTTTTGCTTATTGTAAGCAGCGTATTTTGTGTGCCTGCAATCAGCTTTGCGGCAGACGGCGATGTGGTTCTTTTCAGCTATGACGGTTCAACAAACCGGTGGAAAGTTCCGGCAAAAGATGTAAGTGGAACAGAGGTGTCGAATACTACAATTGATGTTACGGCAGATTCCGGAATAGCAACATTCGGTGCAGCAGCTCCGCAAAAATCGGAAAGCGATACAGCGATGGGAATTATCAATTCTGATACAGCAACAGCTACCGGTTCTAAAAAAGCTTATTTTAATTATGCTTCATTAATTAAAGCTCAAAAGGGTTATGACTATCTTACATATGAATTTGACGTGTATTTTGCAAATGACACTTCATCTGTTGCAGTAAGATTTACCGGAGAAGCAAACAAGGCGTATTCGGCAACTGTAGCTGCAAGCATTAATGCCACACCATATGATCAAAAATACAGTCAGAATAAATCAACATATTACAACATGAACAGCACAAATAAGTGGCATCGTGTACGAATAGTTTTTCCGATTAAAGCAACGGATAAAATGTATATATACGTTGATAATATGACAACACCTAAAACGACGACAAAATCGGATATAGCAAGCAGTGACTTTGAAAAAGGATTTGATGTAACTGCAGCTGCAGCACGTTCCGCAATGTGTTTCCCGACTGATACGGGCAATACACAAGAGGTATATATAGACAACGTTAAGGTTACTGTCGGAAGTGAAAATGTCAGCACAGATACTGCAAAACCAACTTTGAGCTCGGCAAACAGTAAAATAACAGTTGACACCGAAAATGTTGCTTTTACAGGCAGCATGACGGCAGGAAATATACTTAACTGTATAAATACAAATGCAGCCTTTAAGAAAATATATCAGAGCGATTTAACAACCGAAAGAACGGGAAATGCCGCAGACGGCGATGTGCTCGTTCTCGGCGGTGCAAACGGCATTTATTCGTATTATGTGCTTGAAAAAGCAGAAGCAGTAAGCTTAATTCAGAAGGTGACGGGAACATTTACAACAACGGGAACTACGACTTATGACCGTGTTGACAGCGTCGAAAACGGATTTAAACTCAGTACTAAGTACAAAGATTATAATAATACGGCGACGGCAAAATTTAATTTACCTACAGCTATTGATTTATCAAAGCTTGGAGATGTATTTACAATTTCTTTTGACTATAAATTTGAGAAGTCAGAAGCATGGGCAGATAAAGAGAGTATAAAGTTAACCGGAAATAACAATTACTATTTAAGCCAGATATTCTTTAACGACAAAGCATTTATGCAGATATTCGGCAATGCAAACGGTATTTGCGTACCCACAAACAGCAACGCAATATACGGAACAATCCTTGGTACGGGGTACACTGTAGACAGCGAGAAAATTGCCGGTATGGAGCTTGGCAGAACTTATACTGTGCAGTTGATAATAAACAAAAAAGCAAATGAAGTTCACTGTGCAATTGACGGTGAAATAATCAAGGCTTACAAAAACGGAGTTGCGAGCGAATTTGTTACAACAGTACCTGCCATATTTAATGAATCAAAATTAACTACAATTAAAGTAAGCGGAAGAGGCGGTGACGGCACAAATGCTATAGTTGAGCCGACATTCTCAAATTTCAGAGCAATGCCGGGTGCGGACGGTTTGATATTTGTAAACGGCGGTGTTGCTATCAGCAACGCAAAGGCCACCGTAAGCTACACAAGCCACAACTTAAACAGTGAAAAAACCGTAAAAGTCATTGTGGCAGCATACAAGGGTGACTCTTTGCTTGCAGCTAAAATTGCATCTGCAACGGCTCCGGTGGGTACAAACGATTCAACGCTTGAGGTTGACTTTGCCGGAATGGATTTAACAAACGCAGCTTATAAGATATTTTTCTTAGATGATTTTAATAATTTAAAACCATACAGCTCAAATGCAGAGCTTGAAATTCAATAATAACAAAAAATATATAGCAGCAAAACGATTTTAATTTGTTTTGCTGCTATATATTTTTGTATTAAAAATCACTGTGGTATACTGTTTCGAGAGTTTTTTGTATAAGCTTATACTTTTTGAATATTTTTGCATATTTTTCAGTGTTCTGCGGATTCGGAGCTGTTACCGAAACTTGTTTTATGCAATTTTTTACACCGCTTTCAAAATCGGCAAATATTCCCGAAGAAATCCCGGCAAGAATTGCGCTCCCGAGCGAAGAGTCACTGTTTTCATATTGTACAAGCGTAATATCCAGAATATCTGCAACTATTTGGCGCCACAGCGGACTGTATGAGCCGCCGCCTATTATAGCCGCCTTGTTATTTAATTTAATGCCCTTGGACGTAAGATAGTTTTTGCAGTCCAAAAGTGAAAATGCAACACCCTCCAGAACGGCTCTTGTGAAGTGGGCTTTAGTATGCGAAGCCCTTATTCCGACAAAGCTGCCGCACAGCTTTGTATCGCCGTAGGGGGTAAGTTCGCCGTTTAAGTACGGGTGGAAGATAAGCCCGTCAGAACCGAGCGGAATGTTTTCTGCGCCGCGGTCAAGAGTTTTGTAGTCGCCGTCAAAGGTATCGCGGTACCAGCGGTATGAGGACGCGCAGGCTTTGGTGGCAGTTCCCGGATAGCACAGACCTTTTATTACATGCGAGTAGTTTATAATGTGCTCATCGGGGTAAAATTTATCGGTAATTGTGCATATTCTGCCTGCTGTTGCGAGCTTGATTGTCATATCGCCCGGCTTTATTGCGCCTGATGCAAAAACTTCAAGTGCGGTATCGGTCGTGCCGCATATAACCTTTGTGCCCTCGGCAAGACCGGTATCCTTGGCGGCTTTTGCCGTGACGGAGCCTATTACATCGGTCGGAGCGACGATTTGCGGAAGCTTTGAAACATCAAGCTCCAATATACCGCAGAGCTCCTCAGACCAGCTCAAAGTATTAAAATCAAACATCATGCTGCCCTGAGCCTCTATGAAATCAGTTACATAGTCGCCTGTAAGAAGGTGGCGGACGTAATCTTTGGCAAACATTATTTTTCCGACTTTATTCCATATTTCAGGTTTATTTGCTTTAATCCACATAAGCTGAGGAAGCGTCCAGATTGTTCCGGGGCTGTGCAGCACCTGTTTATTTATAATTTCACTGTAATTTTGTTTCAGATATTCGACTTCTTTTACGCTGCGGATGTCAGTCCAGTACACAGACGGGCAGAGCACATTGAAATCTTCATCCGTTAAAACTGCGGTATGAGTTGCTGCGTCAAGTCCGACGGCTGCAATATCCTGTGGATTTACACCGCTTTTTTGAATAACTGCTTTGATATTCTCCACGGCGGCGCTGTACCAGTCATCGGGGTTTTGCTCAACGTATCCCTCGGCAGGGTAAAGGGTAGGGTACTCTACCGAATTTACTGCGGCAATTTCTCCGTTTTCGCAGAGAAGGGTTGCTTTGGACGAACCTCCGCCGAAATCTATTCCCAATACATATTTCATTGTTATCATTCCTTTTACTGATTGATATATATAAGTATATCATATGAGCAGTTACATTGAAAGTAACTGCTCATAATTTTTGATATTCAAATTAAACGAAATTAATTCAAAGCGCTTAAAACGACTTCTTCAACGGTCATTATCTTTTTGCCTTCGGGCATGGTCTTTGAAAGGAGCACATGCTCGGCAGGATATGCCGTTACGAGAACGTCAGCCTTTGCATATTCTGTGTTTTCCCAGCGTCTTTCTGCCGTAAGCTTCATAACGTCGGGGAGGTACTCATTTAATATGAGATTTCCTGCCCATACGGTTGCTTTGCCGGCAAGAAGCATATCGGAAATTTTTCCACAGGCATTTAAAATATCTCTTGCATCGTCAGTTTCTTCAAGGTCGCGTGCAAGAAGGCTCGGATCCTGGAATGTATATACGGTATCGGATTTCTTGACTTTGAGGCTTCCGTCTTTGATAAGTCCGTTTACAAAGCTTGTAAAGGTTTTTACATTTGCTTTAAGATCAATGTTCCACTCTTTGTATTCGCGCAGAAATACCTTTGCGTCTGCGGGATCATAAGCAACTATTGTCTTATAGTTAAGCTTCTTTGCAGTTTCTATCATAGTCTGTCTTGTTTCTTCGGCAGCGCCTATGAGTGTGTCAAGAGCGTATCCGCTGTCGGGCTCGTCGCACAAAGCCGTGAAGCTTACGCCTGCTTTTTCCAAAAGTTCAATTGCTTTTACTGCGGCTTCGTCATCAATGTATCTTGCGTCACTGCCGAGGAACAGCAGTGTGTCTGCCTCTTTCGGAAGTGAATTGATTTTTGCCTTGAGTTTATCGGAAATGTCTTTTTTGCCGTAGATATTGCCTGTTTCCATAACATTTTCTATAAGCGGTTTTATGTATTCCGGAGTTTTACCGTCCATTGCTGCCGCAAGACGTGCTTCCTTGGTGAATACAACAGGATCCCAGCCTGTAGCGCAGTCTTGCGTACATGCGCCGCACAGACCGCATTCGTATACGTTGTCTATAACATCCGATGAGTAGTCCATACCGCCTCTGGTAACAAGCGAAAGCGAAAGCGCTCTTGCTCTTGCCGTGTTTCTCTCCTGACCGGTAGCGTTTCCTATAGGGCATATATGTCTGCACATCCAGCAAAATCTGCAGCTGTCTATAATTTCTTTACTTTTTTGTGAAATCAGCATTTTTATTCCTCCTAATAATTTGACAGATTAATATTTTATAAGCCTAATTTAAACGGATTCATTATGCCGTTGGGGTCAAGCTGTTTTTTGAGTCCTTCAAACACCTGCATAGCGGGTCCGTACTGTTCTTTCATGAGTCTGCCGAGTTTGATGCCGACGCCGTGATGGTCGTTTACAACACCGCCGTTTGCAAGTGCGGTTCTTACTCCGCATGTCCATATTGCGTTGTGGAGTTTTAATGCTTCGTGCGGATCCTTCGGAACATCATCAACTATAAATCTGTCGTATATCATGCAGCCCCACTCGTACCAGTGAGAGAAGTGTGCAATGAATTTTGCCATCGGGAAGTTGGTTTCAATTGCTTTTTTCATTTCCCAGTAAATCTTTTCGATTTTGTCATAAGGTGCGATAGTATCCATTGTACCGAACATCTGCGGCAAATCCATCATATGGCCGGGGTAGAAGAAAGTGATTTTTTCTTTCCACCATTTTTCGCCGTATTCGCTGCCGAGATCTTCTGCATGATACTTTTTAAATGTATCGAGAAGGATTTTTTCTTCTACATCAACGAGTTCTTTAACACCTTCGATTGCTATATTCATAAATGCGCCGGGCTTTTCAACGCCGACAATTTTCTTTATGAGGGAAGCTGTTTCCGCCTCGTCATAAAGACGCATAACGGAGGGCTTGAATTTTTGCAGGATTTCTCTGCTTGCCGAGAAAGCGTCTGTCATGTTCTGGAAGAGGAATCCTCTGAATTTTCTTGTTTCGGGCTGGTCGTAAATTCTTATCTGAGCCTTTGTCATGATACCGAGTGTACCCTCCGAACCGATAAATATCTGATTCAAATCCGGACCGGCAGCATGCTTCGGAGCAGGCGAGGTTTCTATTATATCGCCGTTCGGGAGAACAACCTCCATTTTGAGAACCATGTCGTCGATTTTGCCGTATTTTGTGGATACAACGCCGATACCTCTGTGAGCCAGAAATCCGCCCACGGTTGAACATGTAAGGGAGCTCGGATAATGCATGGTGGCATAGCCCTTTTCGTTTGCAGCCCATTCAATGTGCTTATAGATAGCGCCTGTGCCGCATTCTACATACATACCTTTTTCATTGAAATCATAGATTTTGTTCATTCTCTTGGTATCAAGTACGATACCGCCGCTTACAGGGATTGCGCCGCCCTGGGTACCGCCGCCGCCGCCCCATGTGGTAACGGGAATTTTGTAGTAATTGGCTATTTTGAGAACAGCCGAGGTTTCTTTTGCGTCTTTGGGCGAAACTACAAAGTCTGCCTGCGGCATTTTTAAGCCTCTGTCGGACCACATTCTGGAAAGCCAGAAGTAGTCTACGCTGTGGGTAAGCTTGTCGATGTCTCTTAATGAGCAGTTTTCTTTGCCCACCGCATCCTCAAGCTCACTTGAAATCATGTCCAACATAAAATCATTCATTTTAACAACCTCCGTTAAGTTTTATATGTTCTATTGTTTTACCTATATTTTTAAAATCGTCAACAACGCCGTAGTCCGCATAGTCAAATATTTTTGCGTTTTTGTCGGTGTTGATGGCAATTACGGTACCTGAATCCTCAATTGCACAGGTGTGCTGAACCGCGCCGGAAATACCGCACGCTATGTAAATGCACGGGTGTACGCTTTTTCCCGTAAGACCGATTTGGTTTCGGTACGGCACAAGTCCCGTGTCCACAACTGTTCTTGAAGCGCCCAGCTCTGCGTTTAAAGCGTATGCAAAGGCTTTGACGGTATCAAGGCAATCGGTGACGCCTTTTCCGGCGGAAACAATTATGTTTTTTTCAACTTCTTCGCTGCATCGTACTGTTGCCATTGCCGGGAGCGTTTTACACTCTATTTTTGCTATTATGTTTCCTGCACCGGCAGGACGGAACATATACAGCTTTTCGCCGTCGGTTTCAAGGTTTGTACAGTCGGCGCAAAGTCCTGTTTTCAGTATTGCCTGAACAATCGGCGCATTCTCGCGTCCCCATTCATCCGCTGCCCACAGAATTACCTTAGGTTTTTTCTCGGCAGCCGCTTTCGCTATTTCGCCGGGGGGCATTTTCGGCAGGACAACTACTCTGTCTGCAAGTGTGTGTGCAATTTTTTCTGTTTTATTGTCAACAATCCAGATTTCATCAAGTTTTTTTTCGAAAATCTGCTGTTTTTCTGCACTTCTTTTTTTTGCCTTAGCGGCTGCGATTACATCCGCAAGCTCATTGAATGTAATAAATTTGCAGTTTCTTCTGCCTCTTTCGTTTTCATATGTTTTTAAAACCGCGGTAGGCGAACCTTTTAATCCGCATCTTGACAAATCAACGCCGAGATCGGACGCTGTTTTGATTTCAACGTCTTTTTCTTTTGAAAAGATACTCGGAAATCTGAGATAGCGGCTTTTCTCAACTGTGACAACGGTTTTGCTTTCTATCGGTTTATCTGTGCTGCGGCTTGTGCCGAAAAGCTTTCCGCCTTTGTATGATGCTTCCAAAACATTTGTTACAAGCGAATATCCGAGCATTGCCGAGAGCAGAACTCCCACCTGGGCAGTATCGCCGTCTATGCTTTGTTTGCCGCAGATTATGAGCTCCGGATTCATTTCCCTTATTGCAATTGACAATATGTAACCAGTTGCAAGTGTGTCGGACCCGGCAAACGCATTGTCACACAAAAGAACGAGCCTGCTCACCGGAAGACGGGATATTTTTTTCAGCATTGAGAGCGAAGAAGCAGGCCCCATGCTGACAACGGTTATTTCCGCATTTTGTATTGCGAAGGCAAATTCAAGCGCGCTTTCATCAAAAGGATTTATATCGCCTTTGACCGGTTTGACACAGACAACAATTTTCATATTAACAGTCCTCTTTGAAAATAATTTTCAAAAACATTTTATAAATTACAGATTTATTATACAATAAATGAAATTTATTTTCAATACCTTTTGCGTAATTTTTTGAATAAATTTTTTGATTTTTACACATTTTATAGCTTTCTGACTTAAAATTCCGTTATTTGCCAAAATTTTTATTGACTATAACCAAAAATTAAGATACTATTAAATATAGAATTATAAAAACGAGGTTTGATTATATGAATAAAACGATTTTATCAATTAAGGTTCAATATGACGAGATGGGGCGCGCAGAGAAAAAACTTGCCGACTGGATACTGGAAAATCCGAACGGTCTTTTGCCGCTTTCCATAACGGAGCTTGCCGACAAGTGCAAGTGCAGCGAGGCTACGGTTGTGCGTTTTTCGAAACGTCTGGGATTTTCGGGTTATCAGGAACTCAAAATTTCCATTGCCCGCGAGAGCAATCAGCCGTCCGTAAACGAGTCCATAACGAAGGATGACGACTGCGGAGAAGTATTCAAAAAGATTATAGACGATATATACTGTTCGCTCGAAATGACTCAGAAGGTTCTTAAAAAAAGCGAATTGCAGAGAGCGGCTCACAAAATCATGGAGGCAAATAAAATTCTTATTTTCGGTCTCGGAAATTCCGCGTCGGTAATTTTGGATCTGCACCACAAGCTTTTGAGATGCGGACTCAATGCAATGTCGTATTCGGACAATCATATGCAGGCAATAGCGGCTGCTCAGACGGACGAAAGGGATGTGGTAATAGGAATATCGCTTTCGGGATCTTCAAAGGATATAGTGGAAAATTTAAAGACGGCAAAGGAGCACGGCGCGACTACAATTGCCATGACAAATGCGGGAAAATCCCCTCTTCTGAAGCAAAGCGACATAGTTTTATGCACTTCATCAGATGAGCTGAAATATAACATTCTGGGACTAAACTCCAGAGTATCACAGCTTGCAATAATCAACACCTTGTACTGTTATATTCTTTTTAAAATGGGCGAGAAGGCTGAAAATGCAACGAAGAGCACAGAAAAAGCTCTGATGAACAAAAAATACTGATTTGTTTCTTATTATAATATCAAATCTTGTTTTACGTTTGGACAAAAACATACTTTTTGTATAAAAATGTTAATATGGGTTATTGACTATTTTAAATAAATGTTATATAATATAATTTATAATTTAGTATTGGAGGAGAAAGTAGTGAACAGAGTTTATAATTTTTCAGCAGGTCCGTCAGCATTGCCGCTGCCTGTACTTGAAAAAGCTCAGAAAGAACTTGTAAATTACGATGATGCAGGAATGTCGGTTATGGAGATGAGCCACAGATCCGGTTCGTTTCAGGCCATAATTGATGGATGTGAGGCCTCACTGCGATCTCTGCTTAATATACCGGATAACTATAAGGTTTTGTTTTTGCAGGGCGGTGCGTCAAGCCAGTTCGCAATGGTTCCGTTAAATCTTTTGAACGGTTCCAAAAAAGCTGACTATGTGTTGACCGGTCTTTGGTCGAAAAAGGCATACAAAGAAGCTTCGAGATACGGTGAAACAAAAATTATAGCTTCATCCGAGGACAAAACGTTTTCATACATACCAAAGCTTGATAAAAATACCTTTACAAAAGATGCGGATTACTTCCACATTACATACAACAACACAATTTACGGTACAAAATACAGTGTGCTTCCCGATGTCGGAGATGTTCCGCTTGTTGCGGATATGTCATCTTCAATACTCAGCGAGCCTGTAGACGTATCTAAGTTCGGCATAATATATGCAGGTGCACAGAAGAATATGGCTCCGGCAGGTCTTACAGTTGCCATAGTAAGGGAAGACCTTATCGGAAATGCAATGGATATTACACCTACCATGTTTAATTATGCGACACATTCCGAAAACGGTTCAATGTTTAATACACCGCCGACTTATCCTATTTACATCTGCAAGCTGGTTTGTGAATGGTTAAAAGAGCTTGGCGGACTTGAAGAAATGAAAAAAATCAACATTAAAAAGGCTGATATTTTATATAATTATCTTGATGAGTCAAAAATGTTTAACGCAACTGTTGAAAACAAAGAGGACCGTTCGCTCATGAATGTTCCGTTTGTAACAGGCAATGATGAGTTAAACGCTAAATTCATCAAAGAGGCTACCGCAAGCGGTTTCGTTAACCTTAAAGGACACAGAACAGTCGGCGGTATGAGAGCAAGTATATATAATGCTATGCCTGTTGAGGGTGTTCAGGCTCTTGTAGACTTTATGAAGAAGTTTGAGGCTGACAACTAAGTTTAAGGAGGATTAACCTTATGTATGAGGTTTTAACACTAAACAAAATCGCAAAATGCGGTTTGGATATGCTTGATAAAGAAATTTTTAATATTACTGACACCAGCGACGCTCCGGACGCAGTTATTTTAAGAAGTTTTTCCATGCACGACATGGAGCTGCCGGATTCGCTCAAAGCAATTGCAAGAGCAGGAGCAGGCGTTAACAATATACCGATTGACAAATGCAGCGAAAAGGGTATTGCTGTATTTAATACACCGGGTGCAAATGCAAACGCTGTTGCAGAGCTTACGATTGCAGGTCTTTTGCTTGCTTCCAGAAAGATAACAGACGGTATCAACTGGGCTAAAGGTCTTAAAGGCGAAGGCGAAAACGTAGGCAAGCTTGTAGAAAAAGGCAAGAGCGCATTTGTAGGTCCTGAAATCAAGGGTAAAACTCTTGGCGTTATAGGTCTCGGCGCAATCGGCGTTATGGTTGCAAATCTTGCAGATTCTCTCGGTATGAAGGTAATAGGCTATGATCCGTATATTTCAATAGATGCGGCATGGGGACTTTCAAGATCCGTAAAAAAATCGAGCGATCTCAAGATACTTGTTTCTCAGTGTGATTATATTACAATGCATCTGCCGCTTAATGACGCTACAAAGAATATGATAAATGAAGAAATATTTGACGCTATGGAAAACGGCACAAGGCTTTTGAACTTTGCAAGAGGCGGTCTTGTAGACAATGCGGCTTTGAAGGCTGCTGCAGTAAGCGGTAAGATTGCCTGCTATGTAACTGATTTTCCGAGTGAGGAAACTCTTGATATAGAAAATGCAATCAACATTCCGCATCTCGGAGCTTCTACTCCGGAATCCGAAGATAATTGCGCTGTTATGGCTGCAAAAGAGCTTTCTGATTTTATAAGATTCGGAAACATCAAAAATTCCGTTAACTATCCGGACTGCCAGATGGCAATGGAAAGCAAATTCAGAGTTACTGTAGCGCATAAGAATATTCCGAACATGATTTCTAAATTTTCTGCATTATTCTCTGATGCAAATATTAACATCATCAATATGATGAATAAAAGCAAAAAGGATAATGCTTATACCATAGTTGATGTGGATTCGGTTCCCGACGGACTGGAAAGCGAACTCGGAAAAATGGACGGTGTTCACAGAGTAAGAATCATCAGAGGTTAATAAATTCTGTCTTTTATAAACTCTGTTGTATTTGCGTCAGACAGATAAGACTTGAAAACATATCGGTTTAACGAGTCGATTTTTCCTGCGTTTTCAGAAAATTTCCGAAAAAAGCAGGCAACAATTTTGATATATGAGAGTCGGCGTCATATATATATTAAAAGCTAAGTTTTTATATTCCTATCCATAATCCATACAAAGCGTCGTGCCGACCGACGCTTTTTTGATGCAAAAAAACACCGCAAAGCTGTATCTTTGCGGTGTTGTAATTTTCAGAAGGCTATTCGGTTATCTTTGCCATTACAATATCTACGGCAAGCCATTTGTCAATTTTGCCTGATTTTATACCAAAGTCCGTTTCCATGCAGGTATTCATTATGTCATCTACCTTGCTTTCGGAAAGAGTGTTTAGCGTGTTAATATCGTTTTTTGCATATTTTTCATAAAGACCGCACAAACGGCATATTTCCTTAATCGGTCTGCCTTTTAAGGAATACAGCTTTTTATATGTGGAGAATTTCTTAAATATTATACTTATTATTTTAATAGGCTCTTCGTTGAGCGTTTTAAGGGCATTCAGCTTTTCAAATGCTGCTTCGCTTCTTTTTGCGATTACATCGTTGAGCATATCAAAAACGCGGTTTTCAACGTTTTTGACGGTTACAAGTTCGATATCGTTTCTGTCTATTACATTTCCGCCTGTTTTGTATGCCGTTAATTTATCAAGCTCGTTTTTGATATTATTCATTGAAGGACCGCATATTTCCACAAGGTATGACGCATCCTGAACTGTAATACGCAGACCGTCCGATGCAAGGATTTTTGAAACCCACTGCATAAGAGACTTTTCATCCATATATGCAAATTCGTGTGTACAGTTTGCTTTTAAAATCTGTTTATATATACTGCTGCGCTTGTCAACGTCATTTTCGGCAAAAATAACGGTAATATAGTCCGGCAAATCGGCAAGTGTACCGCACCAGAATTTTTTCTGCGCTTCGGAGGCTTTTTTGAATATACCGGAATTTCTTATATAAAGTATTTTTCTGTCGCTCATAAAGGGATATGAACTTATAAATTCATCAACGGATTTTTCTTTGGGGATTTCCGCAGAGATTTTAAGAAGATTGAAATCCCTTGTTTCGGCGTCTGTACTTTTTTCAATTATTTGCTTTGCATAGTAATCTATCAGATAGGTTTCCGGTCCGTACATAAGGTATATTTTTGAAAACACACCGATTTTAATATCGTTTTTTATTTGCTGCATTTATTTCTCCTCCTGTCTGTGCATGGGTTTTGGAACTATGGAATTTTTGTCTATGATAAATTCTGTCATTTTGTTTTTATCTGTTCTGTATATGATTGAATCAGTGTATGCTTTCAGTGTGTCCGGATTGGGATGGCCGTAACGGTTGTCAATGCCGCATGATACTACCGCGTATTTCGGAGCACATTTTTCGGCAAACATTCTTGACATAAGCGAATGCCCGCCATGATGCGGAATTTTTAAAATATCAGCCTTAATATCCTCTGAAAGGAGGTTATACTGCGTGTTG
Organism: uncultured Clostridia bacterium; assembly: GCA_934481345.1. Taxonomy (GTDB): domain Bacteria; phylum Bacillota; class Clostridia; order UMGS1810; family UMGS1810; genus CAKSIN01. Next base: position 101,183 of record CAKSPF010000004.1, on the reverse strand, counting down.
TCTTCTATATCGCCGGTAAATAAAACGCAGGCATTGTAGCAGTTAAACATCATAACAAGTGATTTATTATTTGCATCGGTTATCAGATTCTTTTTCGGGCTTAAAACAGTAAGTCCGGAGTATTTGTCTGTTTTAACAGTACTTCCTTTGCTGATAAATTCAACAGCAATGTTTTCTTCAACGGCGCTTGACATAATCAAATCTGCAATTTCGTTTTCATCGTCGGCGGTTTCGCAGCGCGGCAGCATAAGTTTTTTTATTTTGTGATTTTTGATAAGCGGTATTATTCCGCTTGTGTGATCTTTGTGGTAATGTGATATAACTGCAATGTCAATTTGCGGTATATTTGAACGGTACAAATAAGGAAGAATATTATTGTCTGTAATCTGTTCTTCACTGTCGGAACCGCAGTCTATCATAACAACTCTTCCTTCGGGAGTTCTGATGATTGAACAGTCACCCTGACCGACATTCATAAATGAAACGGTACATGGTTTTATGGGTAAATCATAAATTACAAAGGAAATATCAGCCGCGATTATGCCGACAAAAAAAGCCGTACATAAAATTCTGCATTTCTTTTTGCACATTAATATGATAGCCGGCAAAACCGCAGCGTTTATTGAAATCATGCACAAGGCACGGGGATAAACGTTTACATACGCTCCCGGAACTGAAGCAAAAAATGCGGAACAATTGATGAGGAAGCGCAGCGGAATAACAGTTATGCATGCGGCTGCCCTGCAAATAAAATCCGGCATTATCAGGCAAATTAACGAAAACAGATATGAAAAACACAGCGCAAACGGAGCGGCAACAAGAATCAGAAGGTTGCTTATAAATGATATAAGCGATACTCCGCCGAACGCATATACCGTGACAGGCAGTGTAAAAAGCCACGCTCCGGCTGTAAGTATCAGACTTTCCGGCAGCGCTTTGAATTTCCATTCTTTTATTTTGTATTTCTCAACAATGTATACTCCGGCAAGTATACCGAGTGTTGCCAGAAAAGAAAGCTGACACGATATGTCAAAGACGGTGTATGGCTTGTACAAAAACAGTATAACGGCGGCTGTGATAAGTGCGTGGACGGGAGAATAACGTCTGTATACAATTACCGACAGGCTTAGGATAATTGTCATGAATGCGGCTCTTGCAACAGAAATTCCAAATCCCGTAAACATGAAAACAAAGCCTGTGCACAAAAGATTTGCCGCAAGTATGATAAATTGTTTTTTGTGCATTTTCGCTTTTATATGCATATATAAATACGACATGAATAAAATAAATATATTCAGATGAAGACCGGATACGGCAACAATGTGATATACCCCTGCTTTTTTGAAGTCTGATTTGACGGTATCGGTGAGTTCGTTTTTGCTTCCGGTGACAAGGGCATTGGCAAGACTTGCTTCGTCATACGGCATATATTTAAAAAGTTTATCTGTAAGAGATTTACGCACACCGTAAAATTTACTGAGGTTTCCGCGTCTGATTGATTTAATCCTCATTATATCCGACGAAAGCGACATGCAAACTCCCTGTGATTTGAGATAGTGTCTGTAACTGAAGTTGCCCGGGTTCATTTCATCACCGGCGGGGCGGTTCTGCGCCGAGAGTTTGAGAGAATCACCGTAGCTTAAATTGAGATTGCCTGCATTTTTTATGCTTATATGTACCAGGTCCGGAATACGCATTCCTGCCGTTACCTTGGCGTTAAATGATACATAAGAATTTTTGCATACGGGTATGGAGGTTATTCGGCAGGTAATTACGCACGAACGGATATTCTCGCATTTTTCAAATTCTTTATTGAAGTTTGAATTCCAGATAAATATTCTTAATGTAACCAGAATGAGGATAAGTATATATACATATACCTTTGCATTGTCTTTTAAACGTGTAAGCATGTTGTTTGTCCTTAATCTACAATTATTATACTAATATAATAACATCTTTTTATTAATTTGACAACTTGATTTTAATTAATAAATGTTATATAATAATAAATTGATTGTATAACGAGGTGAAATAATGGCAATATTTACTATATCGGATTTGCACCTTTCACTCAGTTGTGATAAACCCATGGAGGTATTCGGAAGTGCCTGGGATAATTACATTGAGCGTACAAAATCGGAATGGAACAGCTGTGTAACTTCTGATGACGTCGTATTTATAGGAGGCGATGTTTCCTGGGCAATGCATCTTGAGGATTGCGGCAGGGACTTTGAATTTATAAATTCGTTAAACGGGAGCAAGGTTATTTCAAAGGGCAATCATGATTATTGGTGGGAAAGCCTTACCAAAATGAATAAATTTCTGGAAGACAACGGATTTTCTACAATAAGCTTTATGCAGAACAACTCGTTTTTATACAATGACTGTCTTGTCTGCGGCAGCAGAGGGTGGACTTTGCCGGGTGATTCGGGATTTTCGCAAAATGACAGGAAAATATATGAGCGTGAGCTGCAAAGGCTGGAAATATCTTTCGCGGACGGCAGAAAGAAATGCGTTCGGCAGGGGATTGAGCCGGTAAGAAGGATATGCATTTTGCATTATCCGCCGTTTACAAGAGAGCATGTTCCCGACGAGGGATTTGTAAACATGATGAGAAAATACCGTGTTACGGATTGCTTTTACGGTCATTTGCATGCATCAGCCGCGAAAAATGCGTTTGAAGGTGAGATAGGCGGTATTTCATATAAATTGGTATCTGCCGACTATCTGCATTTTAAGCCGCATATGATCGAACAGTGAATTTTTAACAATAAATCAAACTTTTTTAAAAATTTTTAAAATATATATAGCAATTTGCTTAAAAGTTTGGTATAATATATAGCTAATGGAAAAACTTTAAACAGGGGGAACCTAAACCAATGAAATTACTTAAAAACGAAACTATTGAAAAAAACAGCGTAAAGCTTACTATTGAGATTGATAAAGAGGCTTTTGACGCGGCTGTTTTGAAGTCGTACAAAAAGAATGTTAAAAAGATTGCAATTCCCGGATTCAGAAAGGGAAAAGCTCCGAAAAACATTATTGAAAGATATTACGGCGAAGGCGTTTTCTATGAGGACGCAGTTAACTTTGTATGCCCCGAAGCATATGAATTTGCAGTTAAAGAAGCAGGTATAGAGCCTGTTGACAGACCTGAAATTGATATCGAAACAATCGGCGATGGCAAGGATCTTGTTATTACCGCAACAGTTACCGTAAAGCCTGAGGTTGAGCTTGGAGATTACATAGGCATATCTGCTGAGAAGAAGAATTACAGAACAAAAATTGCCGATGTTGACGCAGAGCTTAAAGCCGCTCAGGAAAAGAATGCGCGCATGATAAATATTGAGGACAGACCGGTTAAGAAAGGTGACTTTACCGTAATTGACTATGAAGGCTTCGTAGACGGCGTTGCTTTTGCAGGCGGAAAAGGTCAGGATCACAACCTTGAAATCGGAAGCGGACAGTTTATCCCGGGATTTGAAGATGCTCTTATAGGCGCAAAAATCGGCGAAGAAACAGAAATCAACGTTACTTTCCCGGAAGAATATCATGCAGAGGATTTAAAGGGCAAACCGGCAACATTCAAAGTAACCGTAAAGAGCATACAGGAAAAGGAACTTCCGGAGCTTAATGACGAATTTGCTAAGGATGTAAGCGAATTTGATACTCTTGAGGAATATAAAAAGGATATTAAGGAAAAACTTGATAAAGCTAATGCAGACAGAACTGCTGCAGAATATGAAGGCAATGTAATAAAGGTTGTTGTGGACGGTGCTAAGGTTGATATTCCGCAGTGCATGATTGACGCAAGAATTGAAGACCTTATCAGAGATTTCGGTTACAGACTTTCTTCACAGGGACTCAGCCTTGACCAGTACATGAAGTACACAGGCGCTACCGCAGATACCTTTAAGGAACAGTTTAAAGAGCAGGCTGAAGAACAGGTTAAGACAAATCTTGTTCTCGGCGAGATTGCAAAGCGCGAAAACATTGAAGTAACTGAAGAAGATGTTGAGGCTGAACTTGAGAACATGGCAAAGATTTACGGTATGGAAGTTGATAAGCTTAAGGAATTCATCAAAGACGGTGAAAAAGAAAACCTTAAGGATGAACTTAAAATAAAGAAAGCTGTTAATAAAATTGTAGACGCAGCTAAGGTTAAGAGAGCTTCCAAAAAGAAGGAGGAGAATGAATAATATGAGTTTGGTACCAATGGTTGTTGAGCAGACCAACAGGGGCGAGAGGTCATATGATATTTACTCAAGACTTTTAAAGGACAGAATAATTTTTTTGAGTGATGAGGTAAACGATGTTACAGCGAGTTTGGTAGTCGCACAGATGCTGTTTTTGGAGGGTGAAGACCCAGATAAGGATATTAATCTGTATATAAACAGTCCGGGCGGATCTGTTACGGCAGGTATGGCTATTTATGACACTATGCAGTATATAAAGTGTGATGTTTCAACAATATGTATTGGTATGGCTGCTTCCATGGGAGCATTTTTGCTTGCTTCGGGAGCACCGGGCAAACGTTTTGCTCTCCCAAACAGCGAAATTATGATTCATCAGCCGCTCGGAGGCATGCAGGGTCAGGCAACGGATATCAAAATTCACGCTGAACATATTATAAAGACAAAAGAAACTCTCAACAAAATTTTGAGTGAAAGAACAGGTAAAACCTATGAGCAGATTTGTCAGGATACCGAAAGGGATAATTTCATGACGGCTGCCCAGGCAAAGGAATACGGTCTTGTTGACGAAGTTATTGAAAAGAGAAAATAATTCTCCGAGGTGTAGCGTTTAATGAGTGAAAAACATAACAGCATTGCCTGCTCGTTTTGCGGCAAAACTCAGGATTTGGTCGCAAGGCTGATTGCAGGTCCGAACGGCAGTGTATATATATGCAACGAATGTATTGATGTGTGCAATGATATACTTGACAATGAAATAGACAATTTTGAGGAAGGCGAATTTGAAGGTATTGAAAATCTTCCGAAGCCTGCCGATATTAAAAATATTCTCGATATGTATGTAATAGGTCAGGAAGGACCGAAAAAAGGACTTGCCGTGGCGGTTTACAACCATTACAAGAGAATTAATCATATTAACGACAATGACGATGTGGAGCTTAATAAGAGCAATATTCTCATGGTGGGTCCGACAGGTTCCGGTAAAACTCTGCTTGCACAGACGCTTGCCAAAATAATTGATGTTCCGTTTGCCATTGCAGACGCCACATCGCTTACCGAGGCCGGATATGTCGGCGAAGATGTGGAAAACATACTTTTAAAGCTTATCCAGGCGGCAGACTACAATATCGAGCGTGCTCAAAAGGGTATAATATATATTGATGAGATTGATAAAATTGCCAGAAAGTCGGAGAATCCTTCCATTACCCGTGATGTAAGCGGTGAAGGTGTACAGCAGGCACTTTTGAAAATACTTGAAGGTACTGTAGCTTCCGTTCCTCCGCAGGGCGGAAGGAAACATCCGCATCAGGAATTTATACAGATAGACACGACAAATATCCTGTTTATATGCGGAGGTGCTTTTGACGGACTGGAAAAAATAATTGAGCGCAGAATTGGTAAAAAGGCGCTTGGTTTTGGCGCTGAGGTCAGATCACAAAACAGCAAAAGTACAGGTGAGCTGTTTAAGCTTTTGCAGCCGCAGGATTTGCTGAAGTTCGGTCTTATACCGGAATTTGTGGGCAGGCTTTCTGTTACGGTAGCTTTGGAAAATCTTGACAGAGACGCTATGGTGAGAATACTCACAGAACCGAAAAATGCACTTGTTAAGCAGTATGTAAAGCTGCTTGATATGGATAATGTAACGCTCGAATTTGACGACGCTGCGTTGGAAGCCATAGCAGATAAGGCGATTGAGCGAAAGACGGGTGCAAGAGGTCTGAGGACTATTATGGAAGAAATCATGAGTGACATAATGTATAATGCTCCGTCGGAAAATAATTTGAAAAAATGTGTAATAACAAAGGAATGCGTTACCAAAAACACAAAGCCAAAGCTTGTGTTAAAGGGACGTGCACATTTGAGTGAAAAAACAGGTTCATAATTTAAAGAAAATAAAAAAGCATGGAACATACTTATTATTGTTCCATGCTTTTAAATTACTCAATTCCTTTAAATTCATAACCCAGACCGTTTACAACGTCTTTTATTTCTTCGGTGTCGGGAAGGGTTTCGCTTTCTATAACTGCGTTTTTGTCCGCTAAGTTTACCGTGACATTTCCGTATTTGCTGAGTGCGTCTGTTACCCGTGCGGCGCATTTTTCACACATCATACCTTCAATTTTTACTGTTAAAAACACTTTTGACACCTCCTGCTGTTCTTTTTGTTTTTTTATTTCTTCATCAAGTTTTTTTGCTGCGTTGAAAGACTTTTTCCTTTCCTTGATGTAGAAATAGCCTGTAATGATTATTAATACAATTAAAATAGGTATTTCAATATAGCGCGGCATATTCTTTCTCCTTTCATCTGCTGTAAAGCTTGTATAGTTGGGCATATTTGCCGTTTTTATTAATGAGCTCGCTGTGTGTTCCCGTTTCCTCAATTCCTTTTTCGGTGAGAACAATTATGCGAGTTGCATTTTTGATTGTGGTGAGTCTGTGAGCTATTGTAAAGGTTGTCCTGTTTTTTGCAAGTTTTTCAAGAGAGTTTTGCACAATAAGCTCGCTCTCGTTGTCAAGAGCCGAGGTCGCTTCGTCAAGTATAAGTATCGGAGGATTTTTTATAAACAGGCGGGCGATGGAAAGCCGCTGCTTCTGACCTCCGGACAGCTTGAGACCTCTTTCGCCTATATAGGTATCATATCCGTCCGGCAGAGCCGATATAAACTCATGTGCTCCGGCAAGCTTTGCAGCCTCAATTATTTCTTCATCGGTTGCATCGCTTTTTGCATAGGTTATATTTTCTCTTACTGTGCCCGAAAAAAGATATACCTCCTGCTGGACGATACCGATATTGTTTCTCAGGGATTTCAGAGTTACGTCTTTTATATTTATTCCGTCAATGAAAATATCGCCGCCGTTTATATCGTAAAATCTCGGCAGGAGATTGCACAGCGTTGTTTTTCCGCTGCCGGAGGGGCCTACTATGGCAATGTTTTCGCCTTTGTTTACTGTAATGTTAATATCGGAAAGGACGTTTTCGGCATCATCGGAATAACGGAAAGCAACGTTTCGAAACTCGATGTTTCCTTTGACGTCTTTTAATTCTTCGGCATCCGGCGAGTCGGTGATGTCTGCCTTCTGAGTCATTATATGGCTGAAGCGTTCAACACCGGTAATACCCTTTTGGAACTGCTCGGTAAATTCAACAATCTTTCTGATAGATGTGATAAGTGTCTGAATATACAGAAGATATGCAATCAAATCTGCCGCATTAATTCTGCCGTTTATCATAAAAAGGGAACCTATGATTATAACGGCAACGTACATTATGCCGTCAAAAAATCTTGTGCTTGCCTGAAAGAGAGCCATATAAAAATACGATTTCTTTTTACATTCATAAAAGGTCTGATTTCCTTTTTCAAATTTCTCTTTTTCAAGCTCTTCGTTTGCAAAGCTTTTTACCACGCGTATACCCAAAAGGCTGTCTTCAAGCGCTGCGTTAAGCTCGCCGATTTGTTCACGCTGTTTGGCAAATGCCGCTTTCATTTTGCCGCGGAACAGCTTGATGGAAATAAGCATAAGCGGTAAAATAAAAAATAAAATCAGTGTAAGCGGTACATTTATTCCGGCAAGTATGATAAACGAGCCGATTATTTTGATTGCTGCTATGAAAACTTCTTCGGGAAAATGATGTGAAAACTCGGTTATGTCAAACAAATCGTTTGTTACTCTTGACATTATCTGACCGATTTTCGTATTGTCAAAATAGTTAAAAGACAGCTCCGTCAGATGGTTGAATATATCGCGCCGCATATCTGTTTCAAGCATTGTTCCCGTTATATGCCCGATGTATGCCATGAAGTAGTTTGCAGCTGTATCCGCAATTCTTAAAAACAGATAAAGTCCGCCGAGCTTCAGAACGGCAGGAAGCAAAAGCGCCGCAGCGCCGTTTAGTGCCTGGTTTGTGATATACCGCACTATCATCGGAAACACAAGTTCGCACACTGTAGAAAATGCTGCACACAAAAGGTCAAGTGCAATAAGTCCTATATACGGCTTGTAATATGGCAGAAATGCTTTGAAACAGCTTGCCGAGGTGTTTTTTTCTTTGGTTTTGTTTTTTGTTTTTTTCATAATTGCCTCTTTAGTTAAGTGATATTATTGACGAAAGAAGTCCGCGGCCGGGACCGAGACCCCTGTGGGAAAACAGGTCGTTTTTATTGCAGCAGGTGCATATGTCGGAAACAACGATATTTTCCGGCTTGAGTCCGGCATTTAAAAGTATCTGCCTGTTTATCTGCGCCAGGTCAAGAAAGTATTTGCCGCATTTTTGCATAATATATTGTTCAAATCCGAATTTGGCTTTGAAATCATTATATAAATCTTCGGAAACTTCATAGCATGAAGCGCATATGCAGGGGCCTATAGCTGCAATTACGTCTTTTGGTTCTGTTCCGAAGTTTTTTTGCATTTGCTTCAGTGTTTTAAGAGCCAGTTCTTTATATGTTCCGCGCCAGCCGCAGTGGGCATTGCCTATTGCGCGGTTCACGGGATCTGCATATGCTACGGGAACGCAATCCGCAGTGTGTATGACAAGAGGGATACCGGCAAGGTTTGTGATATGTGCGTCCACATCGGTGTAGTCGCGTTCTTTGAAAATACCTTTTCCGCAATCGTCATAATCTGCAAAACGGACATTATCGCTGTGAGTCTGCTTTGCAAAAACGAGGCTGTTTACATCAAAACCGGCAGCTTCGCAGAAACGTCGATAGTTTTCTGTAACATTTTCCTTTTCGTCATCGGTTTTGAAACTGAGATTAAGGCTTTTCAGTGCAGGCTTTACAGATACTCCGCCGTGCCGCGTCGAAACAGCGTGGTTTATAAAGTCAAGCTTTTCAAATATCTTATATTTCATATAAACAACGCCGTTTTTATCGTATATATTAAATATTTCAGATTTCATTCCATGCTTCCTTTCAGAAATAATTTTCTATATAATATACATGCCGTATTTCCGAAAAATATTCCGAGAATCAAACCGCACAGTACATCGGTGGGATAGTGCACGCACAAATACAGCCTTGAAAACGCTATAAGAAAAGCCAAAACCAATGCGGCAGTTCCCCATTTGCGAAAGTGCCTGAAAATGACTGTTGCAGAGGCGAACGAAGCCAGTGTATGCCCCGACGGAAACGAATAGTCCGTCGGTTTTTCAATGATTATATTAAGCGCTGTATAAACATCAAACGGTCTTGTCCTTGCAAAAAGAGGTTTTAATATCAGATTGCCGAACAAAAGGCACATAATAAGCGCCGCCGCAAGCGTTATACCGCATTTACGGGTCTTTTTGAACAAGACAAGAAAAACGGCAATGCATATCCAGATTAAGCCTTTATCGCCGAGACGCGAAACACTTTTAAACAAAACGTCCAGTGCAGGGCAGCTCAATGAATTGTGTATAAAATTCAGAATGTTTATTTCAAATGTATTCATTATTTTCTCCGTTTTATATCAGTTCCTGCATATATTATAATATTATGTCGGGATTTAGTCAAGAAAAACAAAAACTTAATAAGCTTTTGCGGGTGTTGAAACAAAGATATAAAAATGTTATAATTATCAGTGAAAAAATTTTTGGAGGCATTTCAAGTGAAATTAAAAAACTATCACATACCGATTTTTGTGCCGCATAAGGGTTGTCCTCATGACTGCGTTTTTTGCAATCAAAGGCACATAACCGGTCAGCTTGCGGAAACAACTTCCGATGATGTAAGACGAATAATTGACGGACATTTAAAAACCATATCGGCAGACGGCAGGTATGTTGAAGCGGCATTTTTCGGCGGAAGCTTTACCGGTATAGATATGCAAAAACAGACAGAGCTTCTCCGGGCTGCGTATGAATATGTAAAGCGCGGATCGGTAGACGGCATAAGGTGTTCCACCCGGCCGGATTATATAAACAAAGAAATTACGGAAAATTTCAAAACCTACGGCGGTACATGCATAGAGCTTGGCGTGCAGTCAACAGACGAACAGGTGTTAAAGTGCAGCAGACGGGGACACACCTTTGATGACGTAAAAGCGGCATCGGAGATAATAAAGCAGAGCGGTATTTCTCTCGGACTGCAAATGATGATTGGACTTGTCGGAGATACTGCGGAAAAGGCAGTAAAAACGGCTGCGGATATAATTTCCTTGAAACCGGATTGCGTAAGAATATATCCGACGCTTGTCGTAAAGGATACAGAGCTTTACAATATGTACAGAGCCGGAGCATACAAACCGCTGACAACAGAGGAGGCAGTGGAGCAGCTTAGTGTGATAATACCCATGTTTGAAAGAGAAAATATATCAATTATAAGAGTAGGACTTCAAACAACGGAGGAAATCAATGAAGACACAGTAAGCGGTCCGTATCATCCCGCGATAAAAGAGCTTGCGGAGGGAAGAATAATAAGGAAGGTTATTGAGAAAAACATACCCGGCTTCAAAGCACATACAAAAATTACGATAGGCTGCAATCCGTCAAGGGTTTCGGAGGTTATCGGCCACAAAAAATGCAATACGTTATATTTCAGGCAAAAATACGGTATCGGCATAGATGTTGCGGCAAATAATGTCATAAATGTAAACACTTTGAATATTTGCGGAAAAAATATTGATATTTACTCTTAATTATGTTAATATTATTCTGTAAAACTATATTTACGAGGTGTTTGTGTGTATTTAAAAACCATTAAAATGCAGGGGTTTAAATCCTTTGCAGATAAAATAGATTTGGAATTCGGACAGGGAATAACCGCAATTGTAGGACCTAACGGCAGCGGAAAAAGCAATGTTTCGGATGCGATTCGCTGGGTACTGGGCGAACAGAGTGCTAAAAGTCTTCGCGGAAGCAAGATGGAGGATGTAATATTTGCCGGTACTCAAAAAAGAAGCCCTCTCGGCTTCGCGCAGGTTTCCATAACGCTGGACAACGCAGACGGAGTGTTTAATACAGACAGCAAGGAGCTCACCGTTACGCGGAGGGTTGCCAGAAGCGGAGAAAGCGACTATTACATAAACAACAACCCGTGCAGGCTTAAAGACGTTCATGAAATGTTTATGGACACCGGTCTCGGCCGTGAGGGATATTCGGTAATCGGACAGGGCAAAATAGACCAGATACTTTCGTCGCGTGCGGAGGAAAGACGGCATATCTTTGAGGAAGCGTCCGGTATAACAAAATACAAATACAGAAAAAACGAGTCCGAGAAAAAACTCTTGCAGACTGATGAAAACCTTGTAAGAATAAAGGATATACTTGTTTCTTTGGAGGAAAGAGTGGAGCCTTTGAGAATTCAGTCGGAAAAGGCAAGAAAATTTCTTGATTTACGAGAAGTCCTCAAAGGACTTGATATAAATATTGCCATACGGAATATAGACAAGCAAAGGGATAATCTGAAGGAAGGTCAAAAGAAATTCAACGACGCATTTAAACAGCTTAATGACGAGAAAATGCGCCTGGATATAATAAGCGAGCAGATAAGCGCCAAAACCGATTTGCTCAGCGAGGTTAATGCGGAGATAAACAAATTAAAGGAACAGTCATTTGCCCTCGAAAAAGAGAATGAAACCATAAAGGGAAAAATAGAAATTCTCAGAAACGATATAAAAAACAATTCCGACAACGCTTTGAGATGGCAGTCTGACGCGAAAGTTCTGGAGGAAAAAATCGAAATCTGCGACAGGAGCATAGCCGCAAGTGAAAAGAAGATACAGCAGAAGGAAGAGGAAGCGGCTTCGCTTAAAGATAAAATTGCGGTTTATGACGGCGACACTCAAAAGCTTGAAAATCAAATAGCAGAAAAAAATGCCGAGATTGAAAATCATAAAAACAGCATTGTTTCACAGCTTGAGGAGATTTCCGTAATAAAAGCGAAGCTTTCGGGTTTTAACGAGTTAATTAAGAATTTTGACGACCGGAAAGCCGCTCTCGGAGATGAACTTAAAGCAAAAAAAGAGGCACAGGAAAAAAATCTTGAAAATCTTAAGCTTATAGAAAAGCGTATAGAAGAAAATGAAAACAGAAAAAAAGAACATACCGATGAGATGTTAAAGCTCAAAGACGAGTATTTTAAGATTTCCAAAGAGCTTGCGGACGCAAAAGAAATCCAGAACGGAAAGGTTGCTTCTTTAAATGACAAGACCTCACGCATGAGGCTTTTGAAGGATTTGGAAAAAGGTCTTGACGGATATTCAAAGGGTGTTAAAAATGTTCTTTCGGCAAACATAAAGGGTGTTCACGGACTTGTTGCAAAGCTTATTGAAATTGACGATAAATATGTGACGGCTGTGGAAATTGCACTCGGAAATATGGTTCAGAATATTGTGGTTGAGGACGAAAACTGCGCCAAGGCATGTATTACCCATCTCAGCACGACAAAAGGAGGCAGGGCAACGTTTTTGCCGCTTACTGCGGTAAGGGGAGAGCTTCTTAAAAATCCTCCCGAAAAGGAAAAAGGCTATGTCGGCATAGCAAGCGAGCTTATAAAATACGATTCGGTTTACGGAGAAATATTCAAAAGTCTGCTCGGCAGAGTCGTTGTTGCCGACAATATAGATAATGCCGTAAATATTGCCAAAAGAAACAAATACAGATTTAAAATAGTAACTCTCGACGGACAGCTTATAAATGCCGGCGGAGCAATAAGCGGCGGAAGCTTTAATAAAAATCAGAGCCTTCTGAGCCGTTCCAAGGAAATTGAAAAGCTTGAAAAAGAAGTATCCGCTCTGCAAAAAACAGTTGATGACAATGATGAGTTTATAGCAGAGCTTAAACAGAGCATAAACGGTATGGCTGACAAAAAGCAAAAGCTTGAGGCGGCTCTTGCCGAATGTAGTCATGAAGCAATCAAGACGGAGTCGGAAAAGAAAAATATAAACCGTATTTTAAGTGAGCTGGAACGCTCCGTAAATGTCATTACGACGGAAAACGGAAAGCTCGTTAAAAATATTTCCGATATTGAACAGCAGACAAGCTCATACAAATTAAAAATAACACAAAACGAACAAAAAATAAAAGAATTCAGGGCTTTGGCAGACAAAGTCCAGGCGGAGTGCGATATTCTTACTGAGGAAAAGGACAATATCCAAAAGAATGCACTTGCTGACAAAATAAACTGCAGCACTGCCGAAAAAGACGTGGAAACGGCGCGGGCAAGCATATATTCGCTCAGTGCCAATAAAAACGCACTGAACATGGAACTTGCCGCAAAGCAGAATGACGTAAAGAATATAGATGAGCACAACGGCAGACTGCAAAATGAAATATCGGCTTTTGAAAAGCAGATAGACGAACATTGCACCGTTATGAAAGAGCTTGCCGAAAAGGTTGTTGAAACTCAGAGCGGATATGAAAAAGACACCGAGAAGCTTAAAAATATTCAGAATTCGCTTAAAGAGCAGAATGAAACAATATACCTTTTGCAGCACGAAACCGCAAGGCTTGAGGCTAAAAACGCAAAATTTGAGTCGGACTGCGAAGCCATGATTAACAGGCTGTGGGACGAATACGAGCTTACTTACAATACCGCACTGGAATACAAAAAAGCCGATTTTGACATGAACGACGGGCAGAAACAGGCATCCTCGCTCCGTTCTCAGATAAAGGCTCTCGGCAATATAAATGTGGACGCCATTGAGGAATACAAGGAAGTAAAAGAAAAATTCGACTTTCTTTCCGGTCAGAAAAATGACCTTGACGAAACAAAAAAGAAGCTTGAGAACATAATTACCGAAATGCAGCAAATTATGACGGAGCAGTTTAAAAAGAATTTTGAAATTATACAGAATAAATTCAACAGTGTGTTTCATGAGCTGTTCGGCGGCGGTATGGGCAGGCTTACTCTTACCGAACCCGATAACGTACTTGAAAGCGGAATAGAAATAGAGGTTCAGCCGCCGGGAAAAAAGCTTCAGAACATGATGGCTCTTTCGGGAGGAGAAAAGGCTTTGTCTGCGATTGCACTGCTGTTTTCGGTTTTGGAGGTGCGTCCGACTCCGTTTTGTATTCTGGACGAGGTTGAGGCGGCGCTCGATGACAATAATGTATACCGTTTTGCGGACTATGTAAAGAATTATTCCGAGAAAACGCAGTTTATTGTCGTAACGCACAGACGCGGAACAATGGAGGCGGCAGACATCATGTACGGTATAACGATGCAGGAAAAGGGTGTATCCAAGCTGCTTAAACTTAAATTTGAGGATTTGGAGGACTACAAGTAATATGTGTGAAAATACAGCAAACGAACCGGAAAAGAAAAAAGGTTTTTTTTCAAGATTAAAGGAAGGACTTACAAAAACGCGTGACGCCCTTAATGACAAGGTTGACAGCGTTTTAAAGGTGTTTAAAAAGGTTGACGAGGATTTGTATGAGGAGCTTGAAGAAGCTCTTATAATGGCGGATGTGGGAGTTGAAACAGCGTCATATATAATAGACTGTCTGCGAAAAAGAGTTAAGGAAAAAAGAATTACCGACTCCGAACCCGTAAAAAATGAGATTGCGGAGATAATGGCAGAGATACTTTGCGAAAGCGACAATGAAATAGACCTTAGCACAAAGCCGTCTGTAATCATGGTAATAGGCGTCAACGGTGTGGGAAAAACGACATCAATAGGCAAAATGGCGGCAAAGTACAAGGCAGAGGGCAAAAATGTAATACTCGGAGCTGCCGATACATTCAGAGCGGCGGCAATAGACCAGCTTGACATATGGGCAAAGAGAACGGGCGCGGACATTGTAAAACACACGGAGGGTTCAGATCCTGCGTCGGTCGTATTTGACACAATGGCTGCGGCAAAATCACGCGGAGCCGATGTAATAATAATAGACACAGCCGGCAGACTGCACAACAAGAAAAATCTTATGGATGAACTCAGCAAGATTTTCAGAATAATAGACCGTGAGCTTCCGGGATGCGCCCGCGAGGTTTTGCTTGTTCTGGACGCCACAACCGGGCAGAATGCCGTAAATCAGGCTAAGCTGTTCAGCGAAAGCGCACCGATTTCGGGAATTATTCTTACAAAGCTTGACGGAAGCGCAAAGGGCGGTATAGTCCTGGCGATAGCGCACGAGCACGGTATACCCGTAAAGCTTGTGGGTGTGGGCGAGAGTGTGGATGATTTACAAAAATTTAATGCGTCCGACTTTTCAAAGGCAATGCTGGATGTGTAAATTGTTTTTTTGCAAAAATTTACAAATTTGTAAAAAGTTTTAAAAAGGACTGTTCAATTAAATAAAAATGTTGTATAATAAAATCTACTGCTATTTATAATAATAAAAAAGCCTTTTAAACAGGGCAGATACAGCGCTGGTGTCTGTTTGGGACAATTCGGAGGGATTGATTGTATGGATAAAAAAAACGCGGTTTCGGTAAGAATATTCGGCAGCGAATACACTATTGCCGGTACGGAGAGCAAAGAATATATAAAGAAGGTGTGCTCTGCCGTTAATGACAGAATGCTTGCAATATCAAGCGGACCGTCATTAACTCCGTTAAGAACTGCCGTGTTGTGTGCTGTCAATATGTGTGACGATTATTATAAAAGCGAAGAAAAACTCAAATCCTTCGGCGGTGACACACAGCAACTGAAAAACAGAATTGCGGAGCTTGAAAAGCAGGCAAGGGTTTTAAAGGAAGAAAACGAGTATCTTAAAAATGAAATTCTGAATTTGAAAAACAAGCCTTCCGGAAAGGTGAAAAATGCGTAAGAAAAACAGTTTTGAAATTCTTTCTCCGGCAGGAAGCCTTGAAATTCTGAAAGCTGCCGTTGCAAACGGTGCGGACGCAGTATATATAGGCGGTACGAGGTTCAATGCCAGAAAAAATGCCCGGAATTTTACTGATGAAGAAATTGTTGAGGGAATAAGATTTGCTCATCTTTACGGCGTTAAGGTTTATGCGGCGGTAAATATATTAATTAATGAATCCGAGCTTAATTCTCTTTTTGAATATATAGAGTTTTTGTATAGTGCCGGGACAGACGCTCTGATTGTGCAGGATTTGGGAATTGTATATCTTGTAAAAAAGTATTTCCCTGACTTTGACATTCATGCGAGCACGCAGATGACAATACACAATCTTGAAGGAGCAAAGGCGGCAAAAAGGCTTGGCTTTTCAAGAGCGGTGCTTTCAAGGGAATTAACCTTTGATGAGATTAAATACATTCATGACAACTGCGATATTGAGCTTGAGGTATTTGTACACGGTGCACTCTGCATGAGCTACAGCGGACAGTGCCTTATGAGCAGCTTTCTCGGCTGCCGAAGCGGCAACCGCGGCGCATGTGCACAGCCGTGCAGGCTTCCGTACATGCTTTTGGACAGCAGGCACAAACCGCTTTGCCGAGCCGGAAAATATCCGCTGAGCCTTAAAGATTTATGCCTTGCAGACGAGATGCACAGGCTTAAAGAATGCGGCGTGATGTCTTTGAAAATAGAGGGCAGAATGAAAAGTGCCGAGTATGTATCCGTTGTTACATCTGTCTATGACAAGTACCGCAGCGGAGGCAGAGTTTCGGAAACGGATATGCAGATACTTAAAAATATATTCAGCCGCAGCGGTTTCACCAAAGGGTATCTTTTCGGTGAAACGGGCAGAAATATGCTTAACTATGACAAAAACAATGATGATGTTTATAAAAATATAGATTTGCATGTGGCAGAGCTTGCAAAAAGGCTAAAAGAAAAACAACCGGAAAAAATTCCGGTTTTTGCAGATGTCAGAATAGAAATCGGAAAGCCTGTATATGCAAAGTTTGTCTGCAAAAACAAAGAGTGTGAAATCCGCGGAACTATATGTGCCGAAAAAGCCGTAAACAAGCCGCTTACGTCTGAAAGAACAGAGGAACAGCTTAAAAAGACGGGTAATACACCGTTTGAGATTGAAAAGCTCGGACTATATATTGAAGAAGGCATAACAGTACCGATAAGAGAGCTTAACGATATAAGGCGCAGTGCGCTGAAAAAGCTTGAGGATATGCTTTGTGCATCAGAGCGGAGCAGTATTTCGGCAAAGTTTGAATTTGAAAGAGAAAAAGGCGGTCCTCATACGGTTGCTTTTAAAGCCGAAGTCAGAAATATGGCTCAGGCAAAGGCGGCTGTCGGCTGCGGTTTTGATAAAATAATTGTACCGTACAGTCTTTATGATAAAAACAGGGATTTTTTCGACGGGGCATACAAAGAAAAAACGGCAGTTTTGCTTCCGAAAATTCAAAGGGATAATAAGGCATGTGAATACCGGATAAACACCGATGAGGTTTATGTTTCCAATATATTCCAGTTTGCAGGATTTAAAGACAAGAGAATAACTGCGGATTACAGCATGAATGTTTTTAACTCTCCTGCGCTGAGGGTACTTAAACTACTGGGAGCAGATGCTGTGTGCATTTCGCCCGAGCTCAACATAAATCAGACAGAAAAAATAGATTCGTATATCATGAAGGAATACATTGTTTACGGAAGAATTTCTTTGATGACGGTGCAAAACTGCGTTGTAAAATCCGTAAACGGAAAATGCGGCTGTACAGACGCGCCGTATTATTTAAAAGACAGAAAAGGCGTGGATTTCCCGCTTTTTACAAATAAAGAAAACTGCACAAACACAATCTGCAACAGCAAGCCCGTGTATATGGCGGACAGGCTTGATGAAATGCCGGTTTTGGGTACGGGCAGCTTCAGATTTATATTTACAACGGAAAGCAAAACGGAAATAGAGCAGATTTTCCGTGACTATAAAAACAAAAGAAAAAGCACCGGGGATTTTACAAGGGGACATTACTACCGAGGTGTGTAGAGAGGAATAAAAATATGGAAAAATTAGATGTAAAAATTAAGCTTTTGGCTAATAATAAGGAGAAAAGGCTGCCGTTTTATGCGACAGAGGGTTCGGCAGGAATGGACCTGACAGCATGCATTGAATCTCCGATTGAATTAAAACCGCTTGAAAGAACGCTCGTCCCCACGGGAATTGCAATAAAGCTTCCGGGTGCGGAGTACGGGGCATTTATATTTGCCAGAAGCGGACTTGCGGTAAAAAAAGGTATCACGCTTTCCAACTGTGTCGGCGTTGTAGACAGCGACTACACAGGCGAGATAAAGGTTGGTATAATTAATTTAAGCCAGGAAAACTATACTCTTGAACCCGGCGAGAGAATAGCTCAGATGGTTATTATGCCTGTGAATCAAGTTAATTTTAATGTGGTTGACGAGCTTGATGCTACCGAAAGAGGCAGCGGCGGATTCGGCTCTACCGGTACATTCTGATGAAGAAAATCGTATTGGCGTCCGGGTCGCCCAGAAGAAAAGAGCTTCTGAAAAGTATCGGTGCGAAGTTTACCGTTTTGGTGACAGATACCGATGAAAGCACAGTTCCGCAGCAGCTTGAACCCGGGCTTTATGTCAGAGAGCTTGCGGTTTTGAAAGCAAATTCCGCAGCAAAAAAAGCCGGCAGACATGCCCTGGTAATCGGTGCAGACACAATAGTGTGTCACAACGGCAGAATTCTCGGCAAACCGGCAGACGAACACGAAGCATGCGAGATGCTCAGATCGCTTTCGGATGATGTGCACAGCGTATATACCGGAATAGCGGTGCTTGATACCGATACGATGAAAATTGTATCACAGTATGAAAAAACACAGGTAAGCTTCAGAAAGCTTACAGACAAAGAAATTGAGAACTATGTGAAAAAGTACAAGCCTACGGATAAGGCAGGCGCATACGGTATACAGGAGTTTGCCGCTGTCTTTGCGGACAGAATAGAGGGTGACTACTACAACATTGTCGGCTTGCCTCTTTGCAGGCTTTATACTCTTATTGTAAATGAATTTGGGGAGGAAATATCCTGATGTCAAAAAAAGATATAGGAATTGATTTGGGAACGGCAAACACTTTGGTATATCTTAAATCAAAGGGCATTGTAATAGACGAACCGAGTGTTGTTGCCATAGATAAAGATACCGGCGAAGTCAAGGCAGTCGGCGACGAAGCAAAGGAAATGCTCGGCAAAACGCCCGAAAACATTATTACCGTAAGACCGCTTAAGGACGGGGTAATTGCGGATTTTGACGTTACGCAGATAATGCTTAAATACTTCATGAACAAGGCATGTGCAAAAAGCGGCTGGCATAAACCGAGAGTCGTAATATGTGTACCGTCCGGTGTTACCGAGGTGGAGAAAATGGCGGTAGAGGAAGCGACTGTTCAGGCAGGGGCGCACGAGGCATATCTGATTGAGGAACCGATGGCTGCGGCTATAGGCGCCGGACTTCCGGTTGAAGAAGCAACGGGAAGCATGATATGCGATATAGGCGGCGGTACAAGCGAGGTTGCGGTTATCTCTCTCGGCGGAATTGTGACAAGCAAATCGCTGCGTATTGCAGGTGATGAGCTTAACGAGGCGATAATTAATTATATACGCAAGGAATACAATGTCCTTATCGGCGAGGTGACGGCGGAAAGAGTAAAGATAGAAATCGGCTCCGCATGTCCGCTTCAGCACGAGGAAACTACAGAGGTATGCGGCAGAGATTTGCTGACAGGTCTTCCGAAATATCTTACAATCACATCCAACGACGTAAGAGCGGCAATGAGCGAAAGTATAAGCGCAATTGTGGACGCAATAAAAATAACGCTCGAAAACACTCCGCCGGAGCTTTCTGCGGATATTATGGATAAAGGAATTGTTCTTACCGGCGGAGGTGCGCTTATAAGAGGACTTGACCTTATAATAAATCATGAAACGGGAATGCCTGTTATTATTTCGGCAGAACCGCTCAATTCCGTAGCGGTAGGTGCCGGTATGGTAATTGATGAAATCGAAATGTTAAAAGGCGCATTGGTTAATTCAAGAAGATTTTAAAAGGTGTATTAATAATGTATTTTTTTCAAAAAAATAAATTTAAGATAATGTTTATTGCCGCAACAGTTTTGCTTGCGGTTATAATCTCTGCGGATTATGTGTCGGACAGCAAGAAAGCCGGCGGATTTGCCGACTTTGCCGGAGGCGCTTTGAGTCCCGTTCAGGGGTGCGTGACATCTGCATCGGGTTCTGTAAGCGGATTTTTTAATTACCTGAAAAATATGAAGGGTTATGAAAAGGAAAACGAAAAGCTTAAAGAATATGTGGCACAGCTTGAGGACGAAATAAGAAAAACAGAAAGCCTTAAATCGGAAAACAAACGTCTGAGAACGCTTTTGGAGCTTAAACAGAATCAAACCGAATACAAAACCGTTGCAGCGGACGTGGTAGCATTTTCAACGGGAGGCTTTTCAAAAAATTATACTATAAACAAGGGATTAAAGGACGGCATTACCGAAAACTGCGCCGTTATTACTCCTTACGGTCTGGTGGGATATGTGGTTGAGGTCGGACGAAGCTGGGCAAAGGTCTGCGCTATTACCGACGCAAGCGTCAGCGTAAGCGCAAGCATAGAGCGCGTAGGAAACACGGCAATTGTCCAGGGAGATATGAGCCTTATGGAAAAGGGTATGTGCAAAATGACATATGTTTCCAAAGAGGCAGGTCTTGAGGTGGGCGATTATATTCAGACTTCAGGTTCGGGCGGTATAATTCCTGCCGGAATTTATATAGGAAAAGTCAAGGAAATCAAAAATGATGTAACCGGAGTTTCGCAGGAGGCAATAATAAAACCCGGAGTTGATTTTTCAAATATTGACGAGGTACTTGTTATTAAGGATTGATAAAGCCGGAAGGAAAACAATATGAAATATTTTTGGTCATATTTAACTTTAATACTGCTGTTTGTAATTCAGACAACGCTCGGCAGATACATAGAAATTTGCGGAATTGCTCCGAACATTGTTTTTGTGTTTGCGGTGTGTTATTCGATGTATAATTTTCCTGTGCGCTCCGCAGTATTATGTGCGGCGGCAGGCTTTTTGACAGACTGCTTTGATATGCAGCTCATGGGCTTTAACGCATTGGTTTATATGTACATCGGTCTTGCGGTTTCGGTATTCGGCAGCTCGCTTATGAAAAAAAGTCTTTGGGCGGTGGCTGTCGGAGTTATCGTTGTTTCCGCATTTTCGCAGTCGGTTAATCTGGTTTTGTTTTATGTGTTAAAAGGACATGCGCCGTTCTGGTACGGATTTTTCAGAATTGTAATTCCGACTACGTTATACGACGGTTTGTTTGCTTTGATAATTTCATCATGGGCAAGATGGCTCAGTGAAGAACAGATAAGGGGATTTTAGCATTGTTTGGCAGATTGAGAGATAAAAACTTCATATTTATTTTTATTATATCTCTTTTGATGGCGTCTATCGTCTTTCGGCTTATGGTTTTGCAGATAGTCGAAGGCGATGATTATTTGCAGCAATCGAGGAATAAGCTTACCAATTCGGTAACCGTTTCCGCTCCGCGCGGAGTTATTTATGACAGAAACGGCAGACCGCTTATAACAAACAGAGTAGGTTTTTCCGTTCAGGTTATATACAGCGATATAAATGAAAATAAATTTAACGACATACTTTTGAATTTAATAAATCTTCTTGATAAAAACGGGGATAATTACGTTGATTCTCTGCCCGTGTCGGCTGATAAATATCAGTTTACGTTTGAGGCGGACGAAAAGCAAAGTGCGGAGGATAAAGAAAAAGCGTTCAAAAAAGCGCATGGGATTGCAGAGGATAAAAACGCCAAAGAAACCCTCAGAGCACTGGCAAAAAAATACGGCACAGACAACCGTTACAGCCTTGATGAAATACGCAAAATCACGGGAGCAAGGTATGAGCTTGAAACGCGCGGACTGGGTTACGGATCGCCTGTTACGCTTGCAAGCGATGTCAGCATGGACACTGTTTCTGTTTTAAAGGAAAACAGCGCTTACTATTCAAACATAAATGTAGTTACATCGCCGTTCAGAAACTATGTATACGGCAGTCTGGCATCACATATACTCGGAAGGGTAGGTGTGATATACCAGGAGGAATATGAAGCCCTCAAGGATTTAAACTACGGCATGAACGATATAATAGGAAAAGACGGTCTGGAGAAATATCTTGAAACATATATAAAAGGTACCGACGGAAGAATTAATCAGTCCAGAAATATCGGAACGGATAAACTGGCACCGGACGAAATCGCTGCCATACCCGGAAACAATGCGGTTCTTACGATTGACTACAATTTGCAGAAAACGGCAGAGGACGCACTCAAAGAAACTATTTTGAACATAAGGGCAAAAGGTCTCAGTTCAAAGGATAAAACCGGCGCGGATGTAGGCGGCGGTGCAGTCGTGGTAATAGATGTCAAAACAGGCGAAATTCTTGCAATGGCAAGTTATCCGGATTTTGAACCGGCAAAATTTGATGATGATTACAGCAAGCTTATAAAGGACGCGGGAAAGCCGATGTTTAACCGTGCAATCAGCGGAACGTATCCGCCCGGCTCCGTTTTCAAAATGATAACCGCCATTGCGGGTCTTGAAGAAGGGGTAATAAGTACAAGCGAGAAAATCCGTGATGAAGGACAGTACGAATACTACGGACAAAAGTTCAACTGCTGGATATGGACACAGAGCCATGCTACTCACGGTTTGCAGAATGTTTCCGAGGCGATAGAAAATTCATGTAACTATTACTTCTATGAAGTCGGCCGCAGGCTTGGCGAAAAAAGAATATACGACTATGCAAGCAAAGCCGGGCTCGGACAGCGCACCGGACTTGAAATCGAGGGTGAGTCCGAGGGGATTCTGGCAAATGAAAACTATAAAAAAACTACTTTCGACCAGGTATGGTATCCGGGAGATACCCTTCAGATGGCAATCGGTCAGTCGTTTAACCTCTTTACGCCGATACAGATAGCAAACTATATTGCTACCGTAGCAAACGGAGGAACACGCTACAGACCGCATCTTACAAAAGAAATACGCGATTACAAAACAGGACAGACGGTTAAGGAATTTAAGCCGGAGGAAACAGGCAAGCTGGAAATGAAATCATCAACATATGACGCTGTTACAAAGGGAATGTATATGGGCAGCCGTCAGGGAACATCTTCGGCAGTATTTGCAGACTTCCCGATTAACGTTTGCTCCAAGACCGGTTCGGCGCAGATAAACAGCAAAAGTGCGAACGGAGTTTTTGCAAGCTACGCTCCGTATGAATCTCCTCAGATAGCCGTTGCGGTCGTTATAGAGAGCGCGGGTGCGGGAAGCGCTCTGGCGCCTATAGCAAGAAAAATATATGAAGAGTATTTTAACATGAATACCGTATATGAGGCAGATAAATACGGTCAAAAAAATACTTTAATAAAATAATTGTTAAAAATATATAGAAAAAAGTAGACAAAGACAGTTTTTTCTGTTAAACTTATAAAGGTGGGTGATTTTGTGCCTGAGGTTATTGCCTTTGTTTCTCCGAAAGGGGGCTGCGGTGCAACTGCTGTGTGTGCAGGTGTGTGGCACTCTTTGGCAAAAACGGGTAAGAGTATTCTTGCGGTAGATTGCTGCTGCGGAAAATGCACTTTGGATTTTGCACTCGGTATGCAGAATGACTCGGTGTATGACGCATTTGATGTGGCTTCGGGAAGCTGCAGTCTTGATGACGCAGTGTGCAGCTTGGGAGAAAATGCATTTTTTTTAAGAGGCAGTGAAGAAATCACCGATATAGGAAAATTTAAAGATTTTATTGAAAAAAGCAGTTATGATTTTGTGCTTTTGGATATACCGCCGTATGGTTTGGATATATCGGCTCTCCACGGCAAACTATGGGATAAGCTTGTTGCAGTAACGGATTGTTCGCAGATTTCAGCAAAGCTTTGCGGAAAATTTACTGAAGGTCTTGACACACAGAGTATTTATGCGGTTATAAACAAGATAATACCGTCATACATCAAAGACGGTATTTTCCCTACGGCAGACGAGATACTTGACGATATCGGAATATATCCGCTCGGACTGATTCCGTGGTCTTTTGATATAGTTGCCGCTTCGGCACGCGGATTTTCGACGGATATGCCGCAGTCTTCGGCAACGCAGGCTTTTGACAATATTTCACGCCGTATTTTGGGAGATAGCGTTCCGGCAATAGATTTTGATAAGATAAAAATTGATTTTAAAAATAAAAAAAGTTTTATAAATAAATTAACGGGAGGTAATCATAAATGAATATTGCATTAATAGCCCATGACAAAAAGAAGGAACTTATGGTTCAGTTTTGTATTGCGTACAAGGGTATTTTTGCTAAGCATAACCTTGTGGCAACCGGAACAACCGGCGGGCTTATTATAGACGCTACAGGTCTTGAGGTTCACAAATTTCTTGCAGGCTCGCAGGGCGGAGATCAGCAAATAGGCGCAAGAATTGCTTACAATGAGATAGATTTGGTTTTGTTTTTCAGAGATCCTCTTACTTCAAAGAGCTATGAGCCTGATGTGCTTAATATTCTGCGTTTGTGCGACATACATAACATACCGGTCGCTACAAACGTTGCAACTGCCGAGGTTCTTATTCTCGGTCTTGATAAGGGTTATCTGGATTGGAGAAACATTGTAAATCCGAAATCGGGACAAAAGTTTTAGGAGTTTGCACACAGCAATTTTGCCTGTTTATTAAAAAATAACAGTAATTAATTTTGGCATCGGATATTAATTGTGAAATTGTGCAGTAAGTTAAAAACACATGTTGACATTTGACAATAAAGATGATAGTATTTAAGTAGTTTTCTGTTACTGACGGATTAGCGGAGCACCGCAAAGGAGCAGAAAAAATATAAAGCCGACCGTCTGGGCATATCTATTTATGTTTAACAGAATAGATATGCCCTTTTGTTGTCTTGGCGCAGGTTGGAGGTATTTTGATGAAAAAAGCAGCGGTAATTATGGGCAGTGACAGTGATTTGCCTGTTGTAGAAAAGGCAATATCAACCCTTAAGGATTTTGAAGTGCCGTTTGAGGTTCATGTGTACTCGGCTCACAGGACTCCGGAGCAGGTAAAAAGCTTTGTGGAGCAGGCAGATAAAAACGGTTTCGGCGTTATTATTGCAGCGGCGGGAAAAGCCGCTCATCTTGCAGGTGCAATAGCAGCAAATACCGTCCTTCCCGTTATAGGAATACCCGTAAGCTCAAAAACATTTGACGGTATGGACGCATTGCTTTCCACCGTTCAGATGCCGTCGGGAATACCGGTGGCAACGGTTGCCGTTGACGGCGCAAAAAATGCAGCTCTTCTCGCAATACAGATTTTGGCTGTGGGAAATGACGAGCTTACCGGTAAGCTTAAAAAAGACAGAAAAAATGCAAGTGAAGAAGTACTCAGAAAAAACAGTAATATAGAACAGCAGTTTAATGCGTAAATTAATCGGAGGCGTACTATGGAAAAAACAGTTCAGTTGTATGAAGGCAAGGCAAAAAAAGTGTTTAAAACCGAAAATGAGAATTTGTATATCGTTTCGTATAAAGACGACGCGACGGCTTTTAACGGCTTGAAAAAAGGAACTATTGCAGGCAAGGGTGCAATAAACAACCGTATGTCTAACTACATAATGCAGCTTTTGGAAAAGAACGGCGTTCCCACGCATTTTGTAGAGGAGCTCAACGACAGGGAAACAGTAGTAAAAAGAGTTTCTATTGTTCCGCTGGAGGTTATCATACGTAATGTCTCGGCAGGCTCTTTTTCCAAAAAATACGGTGTGGAAGAGGGCATTGAGTTTTTAGAGCCTACAATTGAATTTTCATATAAAAATGACGAGCTGGGCGATCCGCTCTTAAATGCATATCACGCGATTGCACTGGAGCTTGCTACCCGTGATGAAATCGAAAAAATCAAGTCAATGGCATTTAAGGTTAATTCCGTTATGCGCGAATACTTCAAAACGCTCGGAATAAAACTTGTTGATTTTAAAATTGAGTTCGGCAGACTCGACAGCGGTGAAATTATACTTGCAGATGAAATATCACCCGATACCTGCCGTCTTTGGGATATAAAAACAAACGAAAAGCTCGATAAAGACCGCTTCAGAAGGGATATGGGCGGTGTAGAGGACGCATACAATGAGGTAATGAACCGCCTCTTGGGCAAATAAAATTTATATATAAACGGAACTCGCAAGCGGGTTCCGCTTGCTTTTTTAATTCAAAAGAACAGGAGTCAGCTATGAGAAAAATTAACGAAGAATGCGGAGTTTTCGGAATATACAGTCCAAAAAAAAGTGATGTGGCGCTGGCGGCATATTACGGCTTGTTTGCATTGCAGCACAGAGGGCAGGAAAGCTGCGGAATTGTAGTAAATGATGACGGTGTGTTCAGCTCATACAAGGATGTCGGACTGGTAAACGACGTGTTTACATCAAAACGCCTTGAAAACCTGGGATACGGAAGCATGGCGGTCGGTCATGTGCGCTACGGCACAACCGGAACTGACGGAAGAGTTAATGCACAGCCGATAGTGGTAAATCACATTAAAGGTCAGACGGCACTTGCACATAACGGCAATCTTGTAAATTCGCTGGAGCTTCGGCGTGAGCTTGAAATGCAGGGATCGATTTTCCACACGACAAGCGATACGGAAGTTATTTCATATATTGTAACAAAGGAAAGAATAAATTCTTCTTCTGTGGAAGAAGCGCTTGACAAGGCAATGAACAAAATAAAGGGAGCATATTCGATAGTTATGATGTCGCCGACAAAGCTGATAGCGGCAAGGGATGAAAACGGATTTCGTCCGCTTTGCTACGGCAAAACCGATGACGGAAGCTATATTGTGGCATCGGAAACATGCGCTCTTGACGCGGTGGGAGCAGAATATATAAGAGATATTGAACCCGGCGAAATAGTGATTTTCGATAAAAACGGCGTGAGGGAAATAAAAAGTCATTGCGGTAAATGCGAGCACAAAATATGCATATTTGAATATATATACTTTGCAAGACCGGATTCTGTCATAGAGGGCAAAAGCGTACACAGAGCGCGCCTTAATGCCGGTGCATGTCTTGCTCTGGAGCATCCGGTGGACGCAGATATAGTAATCGGCGTACCGGATTCCGGTATAGACGCGGCGATGGGATATTCGAGGCAGTCCGGCATACCGTACGGCATAGGATTTATTAAAAATAAATATATTGCACGAACGTTTATATCACCCGGTCAGAAGTCGAGGGAAAACAAGGTAAGGATAAAGCTCAATACAATATCGGAAACGGTTAAAGGCAAGAGAGTGGTATTGGTGGACGACTCTATAGTGCGCGGAACAACCTGTGCGCTTATCGTTAAGCTTTTAAGAGAAGCCGGAGCAAAAGAAGTACACATGAGGGTGTCTGCTCCGCCGTTTCTCAATCCGTGCTACTACGGTACGGATATTGATTCGAGAGAGTCGCTTATAGCATGCAACCATACCATTGAAGAAATAGAAAAAATAATCGGTGTTGATTCACTCGGTTATCTCGGACTGGACAGCCTTTCCAGACTGATAGGAACGAAGCACAAGTGCGGTTACTGTGATTCGTGTTTCTCCGGCGAGTATCCCACACAGATACCGAAGGATAACGGGAAAATAAGATTTGAAAGAAAAATAAATGAGAAAGAGGGCGACTGAGCAGTGAAAAGTTACAGTGACAGTTACAAGGCGGCAGGAGTGGATATTACCGCAGGATACAGAGCGGTAGAGCTTATGAAAAAACACATTGCCGAAACAATGATTGGCAAAGGCACATCCGATATAGGCGGTTTCGGCGGACTTTTTGAACTGGATATTACAAATATCAAAAAGCCTGTTCTGGTGAGCGGAACGGACGGCGTTGGCACAAAGCTTAAACTTGCTTTTATCATGGACAAGCATGATACGGTAGGCATTGACTGCGTGGCTATGTGCGTAAATGACATAATATGCTGCGGAGCAAAGCCGCTCTTTTTTCTGGATTATATTGCCTGCGGCAAAAATGTTCCCGAGAAAATCGCGGATATAGTCAAGGGTGTGGCAAACGGCTGCGTGCAGTCGGGCTGCGCTCTTATAGGCGGAGAAACGGCTGAAATGCCCGGCTTTTATCCTGAGGATGAGTACGACCTTGCCGGATTTTCGGTAGGCGTGGTTGACAAGAGCAAGGTTCTCGACAATTCCGCAATAAAAGAAGGCGATGCGATTATTGCCCTGCGTTCGAGCGGAGTACATTCCAACGGATTTTCTCTTGTCCGCAAGGTATTTGACGTAGAAAACAGCGACATAACGGTTCCCGTCGGTGAGCTTGGCGGAAAAAGCATAGGCGAAACGCTGCTTACACCCACAAAAATATATGTAAAACCTATGTGCGCTTTGTTTGAAAGCGTTACGGTAAAGGCAGTTTCCCACATTACGGGCGGAGGCTTTTATGAAAACATTCCGAGAAGTATTCCGAGCGGTTACGGAGCTAAAATTGACAAATCCGCAATAGACGTTCTGCCGATATTCAGGCTTATAGCAAAAACCGGTGAAATACCGGAGAGGGATATGTTCAATACCTTCAACATGGGCGTGGGCATGAGCGTAGTGGTAAGCAAAGATGATGCGGACAAGGCTCTTGAAATTCTCAGAAACAACGGTGAGGACGCATATATATGCGGAGAAATCGTCAAGTCACAGGAAAGCGTGATATTATGCTGAGGGCAAGAATTGCCGTGCTTGTATCCGGCGGAGGCACAAACCTTCAGGCACTCATTGACGCACAGAAAAGCGGTATACTAAAAAGCGGTGAAATCTGTGTTGTTATCGCATCAAACCCGAATGCATACGCAATAGAGCGGGCAAAGAAAAACTTTATCCCGTTTGAAACGGTTCAAAAAAAGCAATTCGGCAATCAGGCGGAATTTGAAGAAAAAATCAATTCGGTTATCAGAGAATACAAAGCGGATATTATTGTTCTTGCAGGGTTTATGTGCATTTTAAGTGAAAACTTCACAAAACTGTATCCGAAAAGAATAATAAACATTCATCCGTCTTTGATACCGTCATTTTGCGGAAAAGGATTTTACGGTTTAAAGGTACACGAAGCGGCTCTTGACTATGGAGTAAAGGTTACGGGTGCGACGGTGCATTTTGTAAACGAAATTCCCGACGGCGGAGAGATAATAATGCAAAAGGCTGTTGAAGTACATGACGGCGATACACCGGAAATTCTGCAAAAGCGCGTTATGGAAAACGCGGAGTGGAAAATACTTCCGCTTGCTGTTGAAAAGGTTGCGGCGCAGATTTCGGGACAATAAAAATACATGAGGTATAAAAATGAGTATCTATAAAATTAACGGTATAGAAAGTTTAATCAGAGATAATTCTTATGTCGGCAGAGGTATTGTAATAGGCAAAAGTCAGGACGGAACCAAGGCTGTGTTTGCATATTTTATAATGGGCAGGAGCGAAAACAGCAGAAACAGAATTTTCATAGAAAACGGTGAAGATGTAACGATATATCCGTTTGATGAATCCAGAGTGGAGGATCCGTCGCTTATAATATACTCCCCGATTAAAAAAATCGGAAATGAAATAATCGTTACAAACGGTGACCAGACCGACACGGTATATGAGTTTATAAAAAACGGAAAAACCTTTGAGCAGGCGCTTGAAACACGCTGCTTTGAACCGGACGCGCCTAATTTCACACCGAGAATAAGCGGTATTATTACATTAAAAGACGGAGATTTCACATATAAAATGAGTATACTCAAAAGTGCAGACGAAAAGGGAACTGCGTGC
Source organism: uncultured Clostridia bacterium (assembly GCA_934481345.1). Lineage (GTDB taxonomy): Bacteria > Bacillota > Clostridia > UMGS1810 > UMGS1810 > CAKSIN01. The sequence continues at coordinate 71,325 of CAKSPF010000004.1, read as the reverse complement.
AGCAGATACTGCTTTTCTTATCCGGCACTCAGCGGACTGGGGCACTTTATACATACATACAATCATGACGGAAACCCCATTCCCACATTTACGGGCGAGCCGGAAAGAGTAGCCGTTTTAAATGATATTGACGAGTTTACTGACAGTATATGGAATAATCTGGACGAAAACAACAAGATTTCCTTGTATGTAAGATATATAGATTTAAAGGACGGCAGCGTTCAGAGCAGAATGATAAACAAAAATAAATAATCGGATTTCAGGAGGAATAATTGATGAAGGAATTTGAATTAAAATACGGCTGTAATCCAAATCAGAAGCCGGCAAAAATCTTTATGGCAGACGGCTCAAATCTTCCGATAGAAATACTCAACGGCAAGCCGGGTTACATTAATTTTCTTGACGCATTCAACAGTTGGCAGCTTGTAAAAGAGCTGAAAAGTGCGCTCGGCATGTGCGCTGCGGCATCCTTCAAGCATGTCAGCCCGACATCTGCGGCAGTGGGAATAAAAATGGATGAAAAGCTCAAAAAGGCTTGCTTCGTTGAAGACGTTAAAGGTCTTGATGAATCTCCGATAGCAACGGCATACGCAAGGGCAAGGGGAACAGACAGAATGTCATCATTCGGCGACTGGATTGCTCTTTCCGATGTATGCGATGTTACGGCGGCAAAGCTTATTGCCCGTGAGGTTTCCGACGGAATTATTGCTCCGGGATATGAACCTGAAGCACTCGAAATCTTAAAGAACAAGCGCAAAGGCTCCTACAACATTGTAAAGATAGATGAAAACTATGTTCCCGATGAAATTGAGCGCAAACAGGTTTACGGAGTGACTTTTGAGCAGGGAAGAAACAATTACAGAATTGACGAAAGCATTCTCGGCGAGATAGTTACGGAAAATAAAGATATTCCCGACACTGTGAAAAGAGATCTCATAATTGCACTTATTACCCTTAAATACACTCAGTCAAACTCCGTATGCTATGCAAAGGACGGACAGGCAATAGGAGTGGGCGCAGGTCAGCAGTCCAGAATTCACTGTACAAGGCTTGCCGGCGGAAAAGCGGACAACTGGCATTTAAGGCAGTGTGACAAAGTGCTCAATCTGCCTTTTAAAGATGAAATTAAAAGACCGGACAGAGATAATGCGATAGATGTGTATATATCGGACGAGAGCGAAGATTTGCTTGCGGACGGCGAATGGCAGAAGCTGTTTAAGGTTAAACCGGAGGAATTTACCAAAGAAGAAAAGAGAGAATATCTCTCAAAAATAAAGGGTGTTTCTCTCGGCTCGGACGCATTTTTCCCGTTTGGCGACAATATTATCCGTGCTGCAAAAAGCGGTGTTGAATACGTTGCACAGCCGGGCGGTTCTATCCGTGACGACAACGTAATACAGGAATGTAACAGCAGGGGAATTGCCATGGCATTTACGCACATGAGGCTTTTCCATCACTAAAATAAAGCGGTCGGAGGGTATAACATGAAAGTAATGGTTATAGGCGGCGGTGGCAGAGAACACGCCATAATAAAAAAAATAAAGGAAAATTCTTCGGTTGAAAAAATATATGCACTTCCCGGAAACGGCGGAATTGCGGCAGACGCGGAGTGTGTGGATATAAACGCAAAGGATATTGAGAAGATTGCGGACTTTGCCGCGGAAAACAAAATAGATTTTGCTGTTGTTGCTCCCGATGATCCTTTGGTTCTCGGCGCGGTTGACAAACTCAATGAAATCGGCATCAAATGCTTCGGTCCGCGCAAAAATGCGGCAATCATAGAAGGCAGCAAGGTCTTTTCCAAGAATCTCATGAAAAAATATCATATTCCCACAGCGGAATACGAAGTTTTTGACAACATGGAAAAGGCTCTGGAATATGTGGAAAAGTCATCCTTGCCGGTTGTAATAAAGGCTGACGGGCTTGCGCTCGGAAAGGGTGTAATCATAGCGCAGACGCTTGATGAAGCGAAGGAAGCCGTAATTTCCATGATGCAGGACAAGGTCTTTGGCGAAAGCGGAAGCCGGGTTGTTGTCGAAGAATATCTTACAGGTCCCGAAGTATCGGTACTTACATTTACGGACGGCAAAACCTTGGTTCCGATGGTTTCATCAATGGATCACAAGCGTGCCGGTGACGGCGACAAAGGTCTTAACACGGGCGGTATGGGAACGGTAGCGCCGAACCCGTATTACACTTCTGCAATAGAAAAGGAATGTATGGAAAAAATCTTCATCCCGACAATCAACGCAATGAACGAGGAGGGCAGAAGCTTTTCGGGCTGCCTGTATTTTGGACTTATGCTTACCGAAAAAGGACCGAAGGTTATAGAGTACAACTGCCGTTTCGGAGATCCCGAAACGCAGGTTGTTCTTCCGCTTCTTGAAAGCGACCTTTTGGATATAATGCAGAATGTGGCAGACGGAACGCTGGACAAAGCCGATGTCAGATTTAAAAACGAGTGTGCCTGCTGCGTTGTTATGGCGTCAAATGGTTATCCGAAAAAATATGAAACAGGCTTTGAAATAACAATGCCGAAAGACAAAAATATTTATGTTGCGGGTGCGAAGCTCAGCGGAGAAAAGCTGCTCACATACGGCGGCAGAGTCCTGGGAGTTACGGAAACGGCGCCGACGCTTAAAGAAGCAATACAGAAGGCTTATGATACCGTAAAAGACGTAAAATTTGAAAATGCATATTACAGAACAGATATAGGCAAAAAAGCACTGAAGGGAGCAGAATAATGGTTTACAGAGTATTTGCGGAAAAGAAAAAGGAGCTTGCAAACGAAGCTAAAGCCCTGAAAAATGACATAAAAAGCTTTTTGCAGATAGGCGGAATAGAGGATGTACGCATAGTAAACCGCTATGATGCGGAAAACATATCTCCCGAATTATTTGAATACTGCAAAAAGACGGTATTTGCAGAACCTCAGCTTGATATAGTTTCGGACGAAGTGGAAATCAAAGATGCATCGTGCGTATTTGCGGCAGAATATCTGCCCGGTCAGTTCGACCAGCGCGCAAACTCGGCGGCTGAATGTATTCAGCTTATATCAAAAGGCGAAAGACCGATTGTAAAGACCGCTAAGATATACCTACTTTACGGAAGCCTTACAAATGAAGAAATAAACGAAATAAAAAAATATGTAATAAATCCCGTTGAAGCACGCGAGGCGTCGCTTGACAGCTTTGACACGCTCAAAATAAACTATGATGTGCCCGAAGAGGTAAAAACCTTAAACGGATTTATCGGCTTGAACAGGCAGCAGCTCGAAGAATTTATAACCGAAAACGGTCTTGCAATGGACGCAGACGACATAGAATTTTGCCAGAAATACTTTATTTCCGAAAAGCGCGACCCCACAATAACGGAAATCAAAATGATAGATACATACTGGTCGGATCACTGCCGTCACACAACATTCCTTACGACTATAGACAGCGTAAGCTTTGAGGACGAATTGATACAAAAGGCTTATGATGAGTATCTGGCGGTAAGAGATGAGCTCGGCAGAACCAAACCGGTTAATCTGATGGATATAGCTACCGTTGCGGTGAAGTATCTGAGAAAGAACGGAAAACTTGACAAGCTTGACGAATCGGAAGAAATAAATGCCTGCACAGTTAAAATTGACGTTGAAATGGACGGCAAAAAAGAAAAATGGCTGCTTATGTTTAAAAACGAAACACACAACCACCCGACCGAAATCGAACCCTTCGGCGGTGCGGCTACCTGCATAGGCGGAGCAATCCGCGATCCGCTTTCGGGCAGAGGTTATGTCTATGCCGCAATGCGTGTGACAGGTGCGGCAAATCCGCTTAAACCCGTTTCGGAAACAATGAACGGCAAGCTGCCGCAGCGAAAAATCGTTACAACAGCGGCAAACGGATATTCCTCATACGGTAATCAGATAGGTCTTGCCACAGGCATTGTAGACGAAATATATCATGACGGTTATGCTGCAAAAAGAATGGAGATAGGGGCTGTTATAGCGGCTGCTCCGGCTGAAAATGTAAGACGTGAAAGACCTGTTCCGGGTGATGTGGTAATTCTTCTGGGCGGAAAAACCGGCCGTGACGGATGCGGCGGCGCTACGGGCTCATCAAAGTCCCACACGCTGCAATCGCTTGAAAGCTGCGGTGCCGAGGTGCAGAAAGGTAATGCGCCCGAGGAAAGAAAGCTTCAGAGATTATTTAGAAATCCGAAAGCTTCAAAGCTTATAAAACGCTGCAATGACTTCGGTGCAGGCGGTGTATCGGTAGCGGTGGGAGAGCTTGCGGACGGTCTTGCGGTTGATTTGAATGCTGTTCCGAAAAAATACGAAGGTCTTGACGGCACGGAGCTTGCTATATCCGAGTCGCAGGAGAGAATGGCTGTGGTTGTTGCCAAAGAGGACGCGGAAGAATTCTGCCGGCTTGCAAACAGCGAGAACATCGAGGCAACCAAAATTGCAGACATACAGGAAAAGCCGTACTTTGTAATGAACTGGAACGGAAAAAGTATTGTAAACGTTTCGCGCGAATTTTTAAATTCAAACGGAGCACCGAAGCATATTGATGTTAAGGTAAAAAAAGCTGAGAAATTCTCCAAAGATATTTCGGGTGATTTTAAGAAAAACATGGAGGCTCTTGCAGGTGATTTGAATGTGTGCTCAAAGAGGGGGCTTTCCGAAAGATTTGATTCTACAATCGGTTCGGGAACGGTTCTTATGCCTTTTGGCGGAAAATATCAGAGAACACCCATTCAGGCAATGGTTAACAAAATTTCTTCCGAAAACAAACATACGGACGACTGCTCGGTGATGGCTTGGGGTTACAATCCGTTTATAACGGAAAAAAGTCCGTATCACGGCGCATATCTGGCGGTTACGGAATCTGTTTCAAAGCTTGTTGCGGCAGGTGCTTCGTTTGAGGATGTATATCTTACATTCCAGGAATATTTTGAAAAACCGAAAACCGAGCCTGAGCGTTGGGGCAAGCCTGCGGCGGCGCTTTTGGGTGCGTTTAAGGCACAGCTTGATTTTGAGATAGGCTCAATAGGCGGCAAGGACTCGATGAGCGGTTCTTTTGAAAATATTGATGTTCCGCCTACGCTTGTTTCCTTTGCCGTAACGACGGACAGAGTTAAAAACATCATTTCTCCGGAGTTTAAAAACAGCGGTCACCGTGTGATTATGCTGAAACCAGATTATGACGAGAGCGGTTTGCCCTGCGTCAAGTCGCAAAAAAAAGTATTTGCACGCGTGACAGAGCTTATCCGAAGCGGCAGTGCCGTTGCGGCATATACTCCTACATACGGCGGCATTGCGGAGGCTGTGCTGAAAATGTCAATGGGCAACGGAATAGGATTTGATTTTAACGGCGATTTATCGCTTGATGATATATTCGGCTACAATTACGGAGCATTTGTTCTGGAAATGTGTGATGATACCGCTGAGGGTGTATATATCGGAAGTACAACCGAAAAGTGTGAATTCTGTTATAAAGGCACAAGGCTTGATGCTGACGGAATATTTGATATTTATGAATCGGTGCTTGAAAAGGTGTATAAATGCAATATCGAAACAGAAAAGACCCCTGTGCAGACATTCAGCTACAGTGCATCCGAGAGAACATCTGCTGCCGTTAAAACTTCAAGACCTAAGATCCTTATTCCTGTATTTCCGGGAACAAACTGCGAATACGACACTGCAAAGGCTGTGGATGACGCGGGCGCCGAGGCAGAAATTTTTGTTGTAAACAATCTGAGTGCACAGAGCATTGCGCGCTCGGTAGACGACTTTGCGGATAAAATAAGAGAATCTCAGGTGATATTTATTCCCGGCGGTTTTTCGGGAGGCGACGAGCCGGAGGGTTCGGCAAAGATGATAGCGGCATTTTTCAGAAATGACGCAGTTAAAGACGCAGTGAGTGAGCTTATGGACAAACGCGGCGGACTTATGTGCGGTATATGCAACGGTTTTCAGGCGCTTATCAAGCTTGGACTTGTGCCATACGGCAAAATTACGGACATTGATGAAAACAGTCCGACACTTACGTTTAACACAATCGGCAGGCATCAGTCAAAGCTTGTAAGAACTGTTGTTTCGTCAAACAAATCTCCGTGGCTGGCAAACACAAATCCGGGAGAGGTTTATACCGTTCCCGTTTCGCACGGCGAGGGAAGGTTTATTGCAAGCGAGGAGTTTATCAAAAAGCTTGCGGAAAACGGACAGATTGCTACGCAGTATGCCGATTTAAGCGGAAATCCGACGTATGATGTGCAGTTTAATCCGAACGGCTCCGTATATGCCATTGAGGGAATCACATCGCCCGACGGCAGAATTTTCGGCAAAATGGGACATACCGAGAGATATTCGGACGGACTTTACAAAAATGTTGAAGGAAACTACGATATGGGCATTTTTGACGCATGTGTAAAGTTTTTTAAATAATATATTTTATATGGCGGCAGGATTACATTTCGTGCCGCCTTTTTTTGTATTAATTTGTAATATCTTGACAATTTTGTTGTAATATGATATAGTGTTAACAGTAATAAGTATTAAATATAAGGGTGGTTGCTATGAAAAACAAATCTGTTTTTTCTCAGATTATTTTAGTTATCGTTCTTGCGTTGGTGTGTATTTTGATAACGTTGGGGATTGCATTGTTCGCAGGCTCAATTGATTCAACTATTTTTGATTTCAGAAACCTTAATTTTGCCAATATGCTGCCTGTGCTTATAATAGGTTTGTTTGTAAGCTGTATTGTTGTAGGCATATGTATTTTATTTGTTTCAAGGACGGTATTTTTAAAGTTAAAAGATTATTTTAATGAATCTAATGATAATGGGGGTAACAAATGATGAATTGTACAAATCATCCGGAAGTTGAAGCACAGGGAATGTGCACATATTGCGGAAAACCTTTCTGCAAGGATTGTCTTGTCGAGGTAAAAGGTAAGCTGTATTGCAAAAACGATCTCGGAAATGTGATTGACGAGGCAAAACAGTCAGCAAACTCTCAGCCGACAATCAATATTACAAACACAAATACCAATACTAACGAAAACGGTTCGTTTAACGGATTTTACGGACCAAGAAAGAGCAAAATGGTTGCTCTTGTATTGTGCATAATAGGCCTTTTTGGCATAGGCGGTTTGCACAGAATGTATGTGGGTAAGGTTGGCAGCGGAGTATTGTATCTCCTTACCGGAGGTGTATGCTATATCGGTACAATTATTGACTTGATTTCAATTCTGACCGGTGGTTTCAGAGACAGTTATGGACAACCGTTGGCATAGTAAAGAACGAAAAAAACAAACCCTATGTTCGTTGTGCATAGGGTTTATTCTTTTTTTGATTTTGTACGCTGCAACAAAAATTTTTAAAAGGTCATTGTGCCCGTTAAAAAGTATTTTTGATATTTCATGTCCCGGCTGCGGTCTTACGCGCGGATTTATTGCAATTATGAAACTGGATTTTTATGCTGCCGTTAAGTATAATGTACTTTCGGTTCCTTTGTTTTTGGGAATTTCTGTGTACAGTATTTTAGCTGTAATTGATGTCGTTTATGATAAAAATCTGATTGCGGTTGTTGAAAAACAGCTCTCAAAAAAATACATGTATGCTGTGTATGCAGTAATAGTTGTGATTTCGTATACAATTAATAAAATTCTGTAAATATACTCTGTATCAGAATATATTTACAGAATTTATTTTGTTTTTAACAGCGGTTTCAGCCCACAATTTCTCCGAGTGCTATGCTGCCGTCCGTATCTGTTATTTTTACTTTTAATATTCTGTTTGAAATATCTTCGCCGGTATTCACATGAACCTTTGTATAGTTTGTCATATGGCCTTCAAAAGCGCCGTTCTGCTGCCTTTTTTCAAATAACACCTCGGTTGTTTCTCCGATAAGCTTTTTAAGATATTCGCTGTGCATTTTCTTAATGCATGCGGTAAGTATTTTGCTGCGTTCTTCCTTTACTTTTTTATCCACTTGATTCGGAAATGTATCGGCTTTTGTGCCTTTTCGGTTTGAATAAGCAAAAACATGAGCGTCGGCAAAATGAATTTTCTTTGCGAAATCAAGGGATTTATTAAATTCTTCTTCGGTTTCTCCCGGAAAGCCTACCATAATATCGGTTGCGATAGCCGGATTGTCAAAGTATTTTCTCAAAATATTTACGCTGTTTTCATATTCTTCGGCGGTATATTTTCTGTTCATGCGTTTAAGCGTTTCGGTACAGCCGCTTTGGAGCGAGATATGAAAGTGGTTGCACACCTTTTTTATACCGGAAATTTCTTTTATAAACTCCTCTGTCAGAATCCGCGGTTCCACCGAGCCGAGGCGGACGCGTTCGATACCGTCCACAGAGCTTACAAGGCGGATAACGTCAAGAAGGGTTTCTTTTTTTGTGTCTTTTCCGTATGAAGCTATATGTATGCCGGTAAGCACAATTTCCTTAAACCCGTTTTGTGCAAGCTGTTTTACTTCTTTTTCAATGCTTTCCATCGGTCGGCTGCGGACAGGTCCCCTTGCATACGGTATTATGCAGTAGGTGCAGAACGCTGTGCAACCGTCTTCTATTTTTACAAAGGCGCGTGTTTTTGACGAATAGGAGCTTACCCACAAATCCTCATATTCACGCTGTTTCATTATATCTGAAACAAACACGTTTTTTTCTCTTTCTTTTAAGTATTCCTCGACGTGTCCGACTATTTTTGCACGTTCACTTGTTCCGAGAATAAGGCTGACGCCGTCGATTTTTTTGATTTCATCCGGAGCTACCTGCGAATAGCAGCCGGCCGCGACAATAACGGCTTTGGGATTAAGCTTTTTTGCACGGTGTATCATCCGGCGTGACTTTCTGTCGCCCATACCTGTTACGGTGCAGGTGTTTATAACGTATACATCGCATACTTCGTCAAAGTTTTTTATTTCATAACCTGCGTCTGAAAAAAGCTTCAGCATTGCTTCGGTTTCATATTGGTTAACTTTGCATCCGAGTGTGCAAAAAGATACTGATTTCATATATATAAACTCCTTAAAATTATTCTTAGTTTATTATACACTACTTACAAAAATTTGCAATATGTTATAAAATAAATTGACTAAAAAAATTTTGTGTAGTATAATATAATAAATAAAAAAGGGGGTGAAATTATGACGACATTCAAAATTATGCTCAGTTCAATCAACGATGTTAAGAATTTTGTAAACATTGTGAACAAATACGAATTCGATATCGATCTGATTTCCGAGCGCTATGTAGTAGACGCTAAATCAATCATGGGTATATTCAGTTTAGACCTTACAAAGACGATTACAGTTGAAGCTCATACAGACGATGCTGAAAGTTTTGCCAATGAGCTTAAGCCGTATATGGTAGAGTGATTTTGTGTTTTTAGTTTTGTAGCGCGGCTGGTATTCAGTCGCGTTGTTTTTTTACGGTGCATTAGATTTTTACAGCCGAATGGGAGTGATTTGCAAAATGGAATATGCGTACAAACCTACCGACTACGAAATTAAACTTATAATATTATACACGGTTAAATCTCTTAAAATAGGCGCAAGCTATACTATTTTGGACTATGTAATATCATCGTCGGCAAATGTAAATTATTTTGAACTTGAGCAGTATATAAGAGGGCTTATTCAAAGCGGAAATCTTTCTGAGCTTACGGTTGAACCCGAAACGCTTTTTGCGATAACGGAGTCCGGCGAAGAAACCCTCAGCTTTTTTGAACATAAGATACCGGGCAGCATCAAAGTGCGGCTTGATAATAAAATAGAATCAATAAACAGAAAGGAAATGTCGGGCAACAAGTTTTATGCGGACTTTGTTCCCGTGACAGAAAGCGAATATGTGGTAAAATGTTCCATGGAGGAAGGCGGTATACCGCTCATTAAGCTTGAGTTTTATGCAGGCTCCAAGCAAAATGCCATGGATATATGCCGGTATTTAAAAGATAACACAGAACAGTTCTATAAAAAATTCACGGCTCTTATAAACGAGGGCACTAAGTGATGGCAGATAAAATAGAATTGCCAAAGACAGCGGAAAAAATTATTTTTATGCTGAATAATGCTGGGTATGAGGCATATGCGGTGGGCGGCTGCATACGGGATATGCTTATGGGGAATATTCCCGATGATTACGATATAGCCACTAATGCATTGCCGGACGAAATCAAAGCGGTGTTTTCCGGTTTCAAAACTATAGATACCGGAATTGCCCACGGTACGGTTACGGTAATAATTGACGGATTTCATGCGGAGGTTACGACATACAGAACCGACGGTAAATATACGGATAACCGCCACCCGGACAGCGTAAGCTTTTCAAAGAGTATATATGATGATTTGAGCCGGAGAGATTTTACGGTAAACGCACTTGCATACGACGGCAAAAGAATGATCGACGCTTTCGGCGGAAAAGAAGATATAAAAAACCGCATTATCCGCTGTGTGGGAAATCCCCTGCAGCGCTTTACGGAGGATGCATTGCGGATACTGAGGGCGCTGCGGTTCAGTTCTGTTTTGAATTTTAAAATTGAAGATAATACCAAAAACGCAGTTTTTGACTGTATGCCGTTTTTGGATAACATATCAAAAGAAAGAGTTTTTTCGGAAATAAAAAAGCTTGTCTGCGGAGAAAATTCAAAAGAAGTGCTTGAGCAGTTCCGCTGTGCGGCAGAGATGATTTTCACGGGCATTTCGGAGTATACGCAGTATCAGTATGAGACTGCAGTAAATATGACCGCAATGTCGGAAAATGACTTTTGCATGCGTATGGCGGCGTTGATGTACTTTTTTCCCGAAGATGGAGCATTGTCGGCACTTAACCGTTTAAAAAGCTCCAATAAAATAAAAAAAGACGTAACATCATATCTTAAAAAAACGGACTGCAATATGCTTAAAACTACAGGGCAAATTCAAAAATACATGTTTTTAAACGGCGGAGAAACTCTGAAAAATTCACTGAAGATGCAGCGTATTTATTATTTGTGCACATCTGATTTATCCGGTGCCAGTGTTGCGGAGAATATAATAAAAGCCGTTGATGAAATTATAAATCTGCATTTGTGCTTTAATATTTCTGATTTGAATATAAGCGGAAGAGATATTGCGTCATCCGGGCTTGCATCCGGAAAAGAAATCGGTGTTATGCTCAAAAAACTGCTTTTTGCGGTAATTGACAAAAGAGTGGAAAACGAAAAAGCAGCTTTGCTTAAATACGCAAAAATTTATCTTGCGGACAAAATTTAAAACAAGGAAGGTAACTTAGGTGAAACAAAATTATTTTACAAAATATATAGGCGTCTTTATTCTTGCGGTTTTGATAATAGCGGTATACAAAACTTTCGACAGCCTGAGTGTTATTTTTGAATATATAAAAAGTTTTTTTTCCTTGCTTGTGCCGGTTTTGACTGCTTTTGGCTTTGCGTTTATACTCTATCCGCTGTGCGTTAAATTTGAAAATCTGTTTTCAAAATCTAAGGCAGTATTTATCAGAAAGCATCGCAGGGGAGTGTCCGTACTCTGTATATATGTATTGTTTTTATCCATAGCAGCGCTGTTTTTGTCGCTTATGTTTCCGGCGCTTATCCGCAGCATAAAAGAATTTGCGGTTCAGCTTCCGGATATTGTAAGGACTGTAAAGAGTTATTTTTATTATGCCGAGCCGCTGGGAATTGATGCGAAATCTGTTTTGAAATCAATATCGGTCAATGATATATTGAGTATTTTTAATCTGAATGACATTCATACTTATATAAGCCATTTGGCAGGAGCTTCCATGGCTGTATTTAAGATTTTTTTGTCTGTTATAATATCGATATATATACTGATAGACAGGAATGGCTTAAAATCAACTGTAAGGAAAATAAGCGAGCTGATATTTCCGGAAAACGGCAAGCAGGTAATTGTAAAGTATATAAACAGGACATTAAGTATTATGTATAAATACATTTACTGTCAGCTTGAGGATGCGCTTATTATATTTATACTTTCTTTTATAATTTTGGCGGCAATGAGAGTAAAATATGCGCCTGTGCTGGCGCTTATGCTCGGACTTTTTAATCTTATTCCGTATTTCGGAGCAATTACCGCCAGCACGTTTGCGGCAGTTCTCACGGTTTTTACGGCATCTTTTTCAAAAGGTGTATGGGTTGCCGTTGCGCTTATTATTTTGCAGCAAATAGACGCAAATGTGATTCAGCCGCGTCTTGTAAGAGGTGTTTTGCAGGTAAAACCGTTTTGGGTATTATGCGGGATTTCGGTCGGCGGCGGTCTTTTCGGAATGTGGGGTATACTTTTGGCTGTACCGTTTATGGCTCTTGTAAAGACCATTTTTGACGATTATTATGATTATGTCAAAACAAAAAAGAATACAATTGAATAATTGTGAAATACTGAATACAGGCAGAAAAACATGTGCCTGACACTTTATTTTCAATTTTTTTACAAGTTTTTCAAAAAAAGTATTGACAAATGCCTTTAAAGCTGATATAATTCTAAAAGTCGGTTGTGATTGACCGTATTTAGTTTGCGGGTGTAGTTCAATGGCTAGAATTCCAGCCTTCCAAGCTGGCTGTGTGGGTTCGATTCCCATCACCCGCTCCAGGTTATGCGCCTGTAGCTCAGCTGGATAGAGCAACTGCCTTCTAAGCAGTGGGTCGGGAGTTCGAGTCTCTCCAGGCGCGCCAAAAGCTGGTCTGGTGGGTATAGTTCAGTTGGTTAGAGCGCCAGATTGTGATTCTGGAGGTCGTCGGTTCGAATCCGACTACCCACCCCACAATTATACTGGGCTGTAGCCAAGTCGGTAAGGCACCAGATTTTGATTCTGGCATTTTCGCTGGTTCGAGTCCAGTCAGCCCAGCCACTTTTTTAAAAATTTAATAGTTCGGGCCATTAGCTCAGTCGGCAGAGCACTTGACTTTTAATCAAGGTGTCCGGAGTTCGAATCTCCGATGGCTCACCATTCTAAAAACCGCTTAACACTTGTTATTCAAGTAATTAAGCGGTTTTTGGTTTTTGTATTAATTCAAATCGGTTATTTAAAATGAGTTAAAAATCAATTTTCAAGTTGTCAAAAAGTTGTCGGGATTTAAAAAGAACTGTTAATAAAATTATTAATCATGTTGGTTGATTGAATTGTTACATCTTCAGAGAAATCAGTATAATATATTCATTGTAGTTTGAATATCAACATGTCCGAGCAATCCTTGTGCGGTTTTCGCATCAACACCGGCACGGTACAAATTTTTTGCATATGCATGTCTGAATTGGTGCTGCCTTAAGGCAATTCATATGGGGTGTTTTTTTGTTTCGGAATTTTTTTGACGGTCCTTTTCTATGATGATGCAATAAAAATAATGAAAACAGAGCTGAAAAAGATAGTTTGCTTGTAACAGGCTGTTTGCTATCGGCAAATTATCAATGTTTTTTCGGTTTAGTATCTTCCGTCCATTTTTGCGGATTGGTGTCATCGGGCAGTATGCCGGATAAAATATCGTCATAATGCTTGACCTTGTTTTCCATATATGTGACGGTGGCTTGTGCTTCGCTTAAGCGTTTATATGCCTCATTACGCTGTTTAAGGATAAAATTAAATTCAATAAAATTAAGCCGGGTATAAATCAAATTGAAACACACCTTTTCTGCCAAAGAAAAAGTGAAAGCAAGTGGCTGAAAAAATACGGACTTGCACATCAGGCATATGCACCTCTCGGACAGGGACGGGCAAATGAAATGTTTGAAAATGAGGTTGTGAAGGAAATTGCAATCAGTCACGGTAAAACCCCGGCACAGATTGCACTGCGTTTTCTTGTTCAAAACGGTATATCGGTAATACCCAAATCGGTGCACACGGACAGAATAAAGGAAAACATTGATATTTTCGATTTTGTTCTGTCAGACGAAGAAATGAAAGCGCTCACGGTACTTGATGCCGCAAAGCCGATGATAGGGAAAGCCGAAAGCCCTGAAACAACTGAATTTGCAATGACTTGGTAAAAACAAACTGTCGTACAAACCTGAGAAAGCAGTCGGAAACGATTGCTTTTTCGTCGTTTTTGCGGTATAATAGGCATTGTATACGTGTTTTTCAGATAAAATCTAAAAAGCCATGTGTGACTATTGATTGGTGCTAAACTAAATTTCGGTTTGCAGAGAGCTGTCAGGCCGAAGTTTACGGAGGGATACATTATGAATATAAGATATGCAACAACTGAAGATATTACGGCAATCGCTTCAGTTGAGGCAGAATGCTTCCCGGCTGCAGAAGCGGCAACCGAAAGAAATTTTGCCGAAAGAATTGAGCATTACGGAAATCATTTCTGGCTGATGTTTGATGAAGAAAAGCTAATTGCATTTGTGGACGGTTTTGTAACGGATGAGCCGGATTTAAGAGATGAAATGTACGAAAATGCTGCTATGCATTGTGAAAGCGGCTCTTGGCAGATGATTTTCGGAGTCAATACGCTGCCGGATTACCGTAAACACGGATATGCCGGTAAATTGATTTGCCGTGCCGTTAATGACGCAAAACAGCAAGGACGAAAGGGACTTGTGCTGACTTGCAAGGAAAATTTGATTTCGTATTATGCAAAGTTTGGATTTGAGGATGAGGGTATCTCGGATAAATCCACGCACGGAAATGCAGTGTGGCATCAGATGAGATTGTCTTTTTGACAAAATTTTGTTTGTACAATAAAAGTCTGAATTTACAAGGATTAATGATATGAAAATATATGAAGTTCAAGCGAGAACGCCTCGGTTAACGAAAAAATTATTAAATATATGGGAAAATTCTGTTCGGGCAACGCATCATTTTCTTAGTGATGCTGAGATAACTAAGATAAAAAAATATGTTCCGCAGGCATTGAGCGGTGTTGAACATTTAATTGTTGCCGAAAACGATAGTGATGCTGTTGCTTTTATGGGGATTGAAAAGAAGCGTTTGGAAATGCTGTTTCTTTCTCCGTCGGAAAGAGGACAGGGACTCGGAAAATTGCTTATGCAATACGGTATACGTAATTACGGAGTTCGCGAAGTTACCGTTAATGAACAGAATCCGCAGGCTGTGGGCTTCTACAGGCATTTAGGATTTAAAACGTATAAAAGAACCGAATGTGATGAGGAGGGCAATCCGTATCCGCTTTTGTATATGAAATTGCAATAAAATTTTTATTTAATATAAAAGCAATTAAATAATTTTACTTGATTTTATCAGCTATTCATTATATAATACTATAATGAGGGAGAGTGATTTTTATGAAATTAATTCTTGCCATAGTAAGCGACGAGGACAGCGCCAAAGTAACGGGTGCGCTTTCGGAAAACGGCTTTTATGCGACAAAGCTTGCCACGACGGGAGGCTTTTTGAAGTCGGGCAATGTCACACTGCTTATCGGTGTGGAGGACAGCTTGGTTGAGAATGTCATAGATATTATTCGCTCAAAGAGTAAAAAACGGAAAAAATATACCTCGACGGCAGTTCCGTCCGGAGAACCTTCTCAGTATCCTATGGAGGTTGAGGTTGGCGGCGGCACGGTTTTTGTGCTCAATATTGACAAATTCGAGAAGGTATGATAATGAAAATTCCGTCAGGCAGGGAAGATATTGCACAGCTTTTTTCTAACCTGCTTAAAACAAACAGACTAAGTAATTCATATATAATAAACGGTGAAAACGGTATTGGCAAAAAAACCGTCATGGAATATATACTTGCACTTATCGTCTGCGGCTCTCACAGCGCATGCGGAGAGTGCGCGTCCTGCAAGAGCCTTGCGGCAGAAACGCATCCGGACATCATACAGCTTAAACGTGCGGATACGAAAGCTTCAATAGGCATAGACAGCGTGCGCGGCATTATGGGTGAGATATATGTAAAACCCGTCATGGCAGAATACAAAGCCGTTATCGTACATGAAGCCCATCTTCTCACCGCAGAAGCGCAAAATGCCATGCTGAAGGTTATAGAAGAACCGCCGGAAAAAGTAACTTTTTTCTTTTTGTGTGACACAACGGCGGCAATTCTGCCGACAATTATATCGCGCTCGGTAACCGTTAATCTTGCACCGCTCGGCCGCAGCGTTTTGGAAAGCATAGCAAAGGCGGATGAATTTGAGTTGTGCTACTGTCAGGGCAATCCCGGAGTTCTCAAAAGACTGACGGGTGACAGCAAATTTACTGATTTGCGCGACGGTGTAACCGATGCATTTAATGCAGTTATATCATCAGACAGCTTTGATATTTTCGAGTCGGCGGCATTTTTTGAAAATAACAAGGATAACCGCGAAGAGATAATCAATATAATACTGTTTTTTTTAAGAGATGTTCTCTATAAAAAATTCGGAATGAGCGAATATATAGTAAACAAAGATAAAATAAATCACATTAATGCATTTGAAGCGAGGGTAAGCACAAAAAGCTGCCTTAAAATGATGAAAACCGTAACGGATATACAAAAGGCCAAAGGCAAAAACGGTAACTATACCATTGCCGTTACAATGATGCTTTTAAAATGCAGGGAGGAAATAAATGGTTGATGTAACAGGAATACGTTTTAAAAAAATGGGCAAAATCTACTACTTTGACGCAGGAGATCTAAAGCTTGAGTGCGGTCAGCACGTTGTCGTGGAAACCTCGCGGGGTATCGAATACGGACTGGTCGTTATAGATAAAAAAAGCGTTCCGGAGGACAAAATTGTACCTCCGCTGAAAAAAATAATCCGCATTGCAACTCTTGAGGACGACAGAATAGTTGCAAAAAACCGCGAGAAAGAAAAAGAGGCATTTAAAATCTGCCAGGAAAAAATAGAAAACCACAAGCTTGATATGAAGCTTATCGACGTGGAATACACCTTTGATCACAACAAAATTCTGTTCTATTTTACTGCGGACGGGCGTATAGATTTTAGAGGGCTGGTGCGCGACCTTGCCGCTGTTTTCAAGACGCGCATTGAATTAAGACAGATCGGTGTGCGTGACGAAGCGAAGATGCTCGGCGGACTCGGTGTGTGCGGCAGGGTTTTGTGCTGCTGCTCGTATATGGGCGAGTTTGAACCCGTTTCCATAAAAATGGTTAAGGAACAAAATCTCTC
The DNA here is from genome assembly GCA_934481345.1 of uncultured Clostridia bacterium. Taxonomy (GTDB): domain Bacteria; phylum Bacillota; class Clostridia; order UMGS1810; family UMGS1810; genus CAKSIN01. Next base: position 54,228 of record CAKSPF010000004.1, on the reverse strand, counting down.
GCTTAATCCCACAAAGATTTCGGGAACCTGCGGCAGACTTATGTGTTGTCTGAAAAATGAACAGGAAACATATGAGTCGCTGTTTAAAAATGCACCGGGTGAAGGCTCTGTTGTAAATACACCGGACGGAAAAGGAACCGTTACCGCCGTGAGCGTAATCAAGGGTGTGGTATCGGTAGCCGTAGAGGATGGCGACATAAAAGAAATCAAAGATTACAAGATTAAGGATATAAAAGTCATAAAAAGGAACAATTCAAAACGCGAAGAAAAGGTCAATATGGCTGAACTTAAACAGCTTGAAGATTAAATTACTAAAAATGCTTGATATTTATCGCATTTTGTAATATAATGTTTTATCATACAAGGTGTCTGTGAATATCAGATACTTTAAGTCAGGAGGTGTATCTTAGATGGCATATGTTATTAATGAAGATTGCATTAGCTGCGGCGCATGCGCAGGCGAATGTCCTGTAAGCGCTATTTCCGAAGGCGACGGCAAGTACGAAATCAATGCTGATGAATGCATTGAGTGCGGTGCTTGTGCAGGTGTTTGTCCTGTAGGCGCTCCTAACGCTGAATAATTGGTTAGGCGGCAATAGCTTTTGCCATGATTAAAACTGCACAGTGTCTTTAAAGCATTGTGCAGACATGAGAATTAGAGGAGGCTGCCCCCATATAGCAGATTGCCGAAGTATGCTGTGCACACTGCGGCGCATCTGTTATTTTGGCGGCGGTCTCCTTTGAATATATATTAAATTATTATTTGACAAAGGATGGCTGCCGGTTATGGAACGAACTGACGACTTGGGAATAAACGGTCTTAAACTGATACAGGACACGGATTTGTTCTGCTTCGGAACGGACAGTGTGCTGCTGTCGGACTTTGTGCATGTAAAAAGCGGTGCGAAGCTTGTGGATTTTTGCACAGGAAACGGAATTATACCGATACTGCTGAGTGCCAAGACAAAGGCGGCAAAAATAACGGGAATTGAAATACTGAAACCGTCATATGAGCTTGCCGTTCGTAATGCCGGGCTTAACGGCTTAAACGGCAGACTTGAATTTATAAATGACGACATCAAAAACTGGAATAAATATTTTTTAAACGGTTCAATTGACGCAGTAACGGTAAATCCGCCGTATATGGTATCGGGCGCAGGCTTTACAAATCCAAACGACCTTAAAGCCGCCGCCAGACATGAACTGTTTATAGATTTTGACGGTATATGCGAATGTGCATCGAAAATACTTAAATTCGGCGGTCACTTTTTTGCGGTTCACCGCGCGGACAGACTGTGCGATGTTATCTCATCAATGAGAAAATACCGTCTTGAACCGAAAAGACTTACCTTTATAAGTCCTTCACCCGAATGTGCCGCAAATCTTATACTTATAGAAGGTATGCTCGGTGCAAATGCATCGCTCAGAATTGAAAAGCCTATATATGCCAATATATAGGCGCGGAGGAAATACTATGAAATACGGAAGTCTGTATTTGTGCGCCACACCGATAGGCAATCTTGACGACATAACGATACGCACGTTAAATACATTAAAAGAAGCTGATTTGATTGCATGTGAAGACACCAGACATTCGCTCAAGCTGTTAAATCATTTTGACATACACAAACCGCTGACAAGCTATTTTGAACATAATAAAAAGGAAAAGGGAGAATATATAATATCCGTTCTTAAAGAGGGTAAAAACGTTGCTCTTGTAACGGACGCCGGCACTCCGGCTATCTCCGATCCCGGAGAAGACCTTGTAAGATTGTGCATATCCGCCGGTATAAAGGTCGTACCCGTACCGGGCGCAGCAGCGCTTATAAACGCTCTGATAATTTCCGGCAAAGACACGGGCAGATTTTGTTTTGAGGGATTTTTGTCTGTAAACAAAAAAAGCAGGGCAGAGCACCTGGAGCTTTTAAAAGATGAAAGCAGGACAATGATTTTTTATGAAGCCCCGCATAAACTCAAAAGAACGCTTGACGACATGATTAAGGTTTTCGGCGACAGACCGGTCAGCATAGTGCGCGAGCTTACAAAACTGCACGAGGAATGCCGTGTTACCACGCTGAAAGGTGCGGCAGAATACTATGAAGTCAATGCGCCTAAGGGCGAATATGTTTTGGTTCTCGCAGGAAAAAGCCCGGAGGAGAAGGCTTTGGAAAACGTAAGCCGATTTGAAAGCATGACTCTTTCGGAGCATGTGGATATGCTTATACAAAGCGGACTTAACAAAAAAGAAGCAATCAAAGAAACAGCACATCAGAGAGGCTTGAGCCGCCGCGATGTGTACAATGAATACGTCAGAATAAATCAAAGCACGGAGGTGCCGTATGAAAACAACTGAAAAAGCAAACAGAGTTTTCTCGGAGAAACTGCCGCTGAAAAAAGATACTCTGTTGTACAAAGCAATGAAAAAATACCGCAGAAAATTTTTGGTATATCTTCTGATTGCACTTGCTCTTTTATGTGCATTTGCAATATGGAGATTTCCGTATATCAAAACAAAAATGTTCGGCGCAACACAGCTTGATACGGAGGAATTTCTCAAAAATACGCAGATCTTTACGATTGACGGCGTAACGGAGCTTGACAGACACGACCCGAAAGAGCCTGACTCGTACTATTACAAGGCTATAAGCTATTGGCAGAAAAACAGCTATCTGTTTGACATGACAGTTGACTCCATAGAGAAAACAGGAATAGTTTATTCATCAAAAATCGAGTTAAATGAAAAAAACACGGTAGAATATGAATCGGCAGAAATATATCTTGCAGAGCTCGGAGGCAGAAAAACCGCAGTAATTGCACTGCCGCATCAGAAGTACGGCAAGCATTTGACGGGATTTCTGGTAAAAGCTCCAAAACCTGTTATATCTGATTTGAGCAAAAAAATGAGTGATGAACTTACTCTCAGTGAATACTTTATTGACTGCCGCGGTGTGGATATGGGAACGGAATCAACCGATTTTACAATTTTGAAGATATGGGCGGCAATTTTGCTCATACTTTTTGCAAAACTCGGTGTATACTATGCCAGACCGGAGCTTACTCCGACATACCGCCAGCTCAGAAAGTACGGCGATGTAAACGAGATAGCAAACGATATAGAAGTATTGATACATTCGGAAACCGCGTATACGGAAAACAAAATGCTTATCACAGACGACTATATACTGTCCGACGATACCTTCAAGAAAAAAGTAGTAAAAAATCATATGGTTAATTAAACAAACCCCGATGTGCAGTTTAACAGCATATCGGGGTTGATTTTACTTATTTTTCAATATATATTTGAGTATGTTGTGCGCCATTTTGTATTCGGCGTCACGTTCGTGCTTTTCTAACTGTTTATCGCTTCTTGCGTGTATGCCTATATACAGATTTTCCGTATTGATTCCCATGCTTTCGAGATACCTGTTGCCCTCGACGCTTATTGCGGTGATTTTGCCGTCGCTGCCTTTATATACAGCGTCGTCCTCAGACGCATATGCGGAAATATCTTCAAAAGTGCCGTCGTAGTCCTCGGGAATATATTTGTGCACAAGCATAAGCGACTGTTCTCCGGCAAGCATATATACCTGAAGTTTCTGCATAGACGCAACATCCGAATTGTTCCCGTCAAGAGAGGTTACGAGCGTATCAAGATAAAAGTTAACTTCCGAGTCGCCGTTTACATCCTTTATAAGTTTATTCTTTTCAAGGTCTTTTCCCAGCTTGCCGGAAACGTCCGTGCCTATTGCCTTATCCGAAACATACACCATGAACAGGTCGTTTTCTTTGCTTTCCGTAGCCGACTTTATCGCAAAGCCTACAACGAAAATTATAAAAACCGCTATAATAGTGTGCCATTTGTAGTAATACCAATAGTTCTCCAGTTTCTTCTTAAAGCTCATTTAATCACTCCCTTGTATCAAAAATACAGTTACTCAGTTTTTTTGAATATCATTATGCTGCTTTTGTATTCATAAGCTGAAATCGGAACGTTAATGCCGAGCTTCATAAGCTCGTCGCCGTAATAAACCCTTCCGTCACATTCGTATTTGCTGTCGGGCTGTAAGTCCACAAGGCGGACAGTTCTGCGCTCGCCGTTCATAAGACTTTTTGTCTGATACAAAAACAGTATGCTTTCTTTTCCGTCCTGTGATACAAACTGCCATGACACGTTTGTTCCCTTGAACGGACTTTCAAGTCTGTGAAATCTTCCTGTCTGTACGGTTTCGCGGATTTGACGGTACTGCTCTATGTATCCGTTTGCCTGCTGTATTTCATCTTCGCTGAGCTTACTCATATCAAGCTCAAAGCCGAAATTGCTTGCCATTGCCACATGTGCCGAAAGCTCCATGAAATCTTTGGTGTTTACCACATCGCCGTGGGATTTTACGACATGCCCGGTCATACTGCAAATCGGGTATACAAGGCTTGTGCCGTATTGAATTTCAAGGCGGGTTACAGGACGCGTGTTATCGCTTGTCCAGGTCTGAGGCATATAATACAGCATGCCTGCGTCAAATCTTCCGCCGCCGCCGCTGCAGCCTTCAAACAGTATGTTCGGGAAACGGCTTGTAAGCGTTTCGAGAAGTCTGTAAAGTCCCAGTACATATTTGTGAAGCTGCATCGAATTGTCATATTCTGAAATATTGCGGTTATAGTCCCATTTTACATATGATATATCCGCTGACTCGAGAAGTTCTGTGAAAGTGTCTTCAAGATACTTTACTACCTCATCGCGCGACAAATCCAAAACAAGCTCGGCTCTGTTGAGCGTGCGGCATCTGCCGGGCGCATGAACGCACCAGTCGGGGTGTGCGCGGTACAAATCGCTGTCCGGATTTATGCCCTCCGGCTCAATCCATATGCCGAATGACATTCCCAGACCGTTAACTTTTTTTGCCAGTCCTTTAAAGCCGAACGGAAGCTTGTCTTTATTTACATACCAGTCACCGAGTGAGGATCTGTCATCATTTCTCTTGCCGAACCAGCCGTCGTCCACCACAAAAAGCTCAAGACCTGCCTTTGCACCGTTTGACGCAATAGCATACAGCTTGTCCTCGTCAAAGTCCATGCCTGTTCCTTCCCAGTTGTTTATAAGCATAGGACGCACTTTGTCGCGGTGAATTCCGCGGCACACACGCTCGCGTATAATCTTGTGATAAATCTGACTCATGCCGTCCAGTCCGCACGGAGAATATACCATAATTACCTCCGGCGCCGTAAAGCTTTCACCCGGGTTCAGTTCCCATTCAAAGCCTTTTGGATTTATGCCCATTGTCACACGGGTGGTTCCGGTGCAGGAACCCTCGGCATTTAATGCGAAATTGCCGCTGTATACCAGGCAAAATCCATATACATTGCCGTTGTATTCGTCAGCGTTTTTGTCCATTAAGGCAGCAAACGGGTTTTCCATGTGGCTGCTCGACGTTCTGTTGCTTTCCAATAATATATTTCCGTGGTGAACGGGAATGTACTCAATACTGCGTTCTCTTGCCCATTCGCCGTAAAGATGCAGAAGCTTATAGTCAAGACCGTCAAAATCAACGGTTGCCGACTGAATATTTAAAATACATGCCGATTCGGCACCGCTGTTTATACACCTTACATGCCTTGTTATCACGTCATAATCCTCAAAAACGGTGTATGACAGCACGACTTCGATTCCGTCGAGTTTATCGAAAAGGGAAATCTCAAGCGTCTGAACATTGTCGCTTTCCTCGGCATAGGTATGCGGAAGTCCGTCAAGCGCCGGCTTACCGTCAATGATTTTATAGCCGTTATATTCAAATTCCGAAATGCGGCAGCCGTCCGCATGCTGCACCATGATTGACGGAGTGCGGTAATCTCCGTTGCCGATTGTTTCGAATTCAAATTTCATGTCACACAAAAAGTTTTTCCATGTGTCATCGGATGGTGTGGAAAATGCAGACGCTCTCGGAAAAACATCCGCCAGAGCCGTATAGGTGAGGTCAACGCCGTCGTTCAGCCTTTCGCCCCAATAGCAGTGTATTATACGCTTGTTGTCGTTAACACAGAAAATATAACTTACATTTTTAGTACTCAGGTGAAACTGATTGTTATTATACTTTATAGCCATATGTATTCTCCCAAATTTATTAATTTAATCTATTATAATATACCGTTTTGATATAGTCAAGGTTATTATTAAGCAGTTGAGTCATGAATTGTGGATTTTTTTGGAATTTATAAAAAAAGTATTGACAACTGCCTGAAACTATGCTAATATATGTTTGTACAATTTAATAAAGCAAAGGCTATGACGAAGACGGTCGGTAAATTAAGTCTTGAGAGAGTTGGCGGTTGCTGCGAGCCAATGGCGAGATTTATCAATGGCCCATCACTTCCGAGCCGGATACCCGAAGCAGTTTGCTGTAGGCGTATCCCGAGAAATGCAGCGTTAGTGCAGAGGGCTTGTTGGAGCCTGTGAGTGGTATGGATTTGTATCTGTACAATTTGAGTGGTACCGCGGATTAATACTCCGTCTCAAAGGTTTTCTTTGAGACGGTTTTTTTATTGCACATACAGCGGTATCGGTACAGTGAGATTAAAAATCATGAAAATCTCAGACGCTCATTGCATAGTAAACGCCGTTATACTAAATCTAAGGAGGATAACAATGAACGGAGAAGTTTATGAGAAAGCACAGGAAATGAAGCAGCTTATGGAGGTTGCACAAAGAATTAAGCAAACCAGAGAGCTGTTTGGATTTTCGGTTGAAGAAATGGCGCAGAAAACGGGTGTTTCCGTAGAAGATTACAACGAGTATGAAAGCGGAACAAGAGATTTTAACTTTACATTCATTTACAAATGTGCAAGGGCATTTTCGGTTGATCCGACCGACCTTTTGAAAGGTTCAAGCCCGACTCTTACCGGTTATGAGCATACCAAAAAGGGCGAAGGTCTGCCGATTACCCGCAGAGAGGGATATACTTACAAAAACCTTGCAGCACTTTTTAAAAACAAAACCGCAGAGCCGTTTTGGGTAAAAATCCCTTACAGTGACAAGGATTTGGAAAACCCTCATTACTCGGCGCACAGCGGTCAGGAATTTGATATAGTAATAAAGGGACGTCTGAAAGCGTTTATCGGTGAAAAAAATCCGGTTGTGCTTGAAGAGGGCGACACTATCTATTATAACAGTACAACTCCGCATGCTCTGGCAGCAATGGACGGAGAGGACGTAGAGATATATGCGATTGTTATGCAGGGTGATGAAAATCAGCAGACAGAAAAATCAAGCGATTTGTCTGCCGACAAGCCGTGGGTTGTTCAGCCTGTAACAGCTTTGTACAAGAAGTTTGTAGATACTGTAAAAGACGATAAAAACCGTCTTGTGAGCATTTCATTCAAAAATGACGATAAATTCAACTTTGCATTTGACTGTGTGGACGCTCTGGCGGAAAAATGCCCCGATAAAACCGCAATGGTCTATGTTTCGAAAAATAAAGAAGAAAAGAGATTTACATTTGCCCAGATAAGCAAGTATTCTTCAATGACGGCAAATTATTTTGAAAGCCTCGGCATTAAAAAAGGCGACAGAGTTATGCTTGTGCTCAAAAGGCACTATCAGTTCTGGTTCTCAATCCTGGCGCTTCACAAAATCGGCGCCGTAGCAATTCCTGCTACCCATCTTCTGATGGATCACGATTACGAATACAGATTTAAGGCTGCCGGAGTTAAGGCTATCATCTGCACCGGTGATGACGACGCAGCTCATCAGGTTGATCTTGCCGCCGCAACATATCCGGAGCTTGAAGTAAAGGTTATAGTAAACGGCGAAAGAGAAGGCTGGCACTGCTTTAATGAAGAAATGCCGAGATTCAGCAGCGAATACAAAAGAACAGAAGACACAGCGTGCGGCGACGATTACATGGTTATGTTCTTTACATCAGGTACCACGGGTTATCCAAAGATTGCCACACATACGCATAAATATCCGCTCGGTCATTTTATAACCGCAAAATACTGGCACAACGTAAATCCGGACGGTCTGCACTTTACAATTTCCGATACAGGCTGGGGAAAAGCTCTCTGGGGCAAGCTCTACGGTCAGTGGCTTTGCGAGTGCGCTGTGTTTGTCTATGATTTTGACAAATTCAATGCGGATGACATTCTGCCTATGTTTAAGCAGTACAATATAACTACTTTCTGTGCTCCGCCGACAATGTACAGATTCTTTATCAAAGAAGATTTGTCAAAATATGATTTGTCAAGCATAGAATATTCCACAACGGCAGGAGAAGCATTAAATCCCGAGGTTTACGAGCAGTGGAAGAAGGCAACCGGTTTAAGACTTATGGAAGGTTTCGGTCAGACAGAAACCACACTTACTGTCGGTAATTTAAGAGGAGCAACGATAAAGCTCGGCTCCATGGGTAAACCGAGTCCTATGTATGATGTGGATATAGTTACCGATGACGGAAAGAGCGCTGAAGTCGGTGAAACCGGTGAAATCGTTGTAAGAACACAAGACGGTATTCCGTGCGGACTCTTTGCCGGATATTACGGTGACGAAGAAAACACCAAAAAAGCATGGCACGACGGCATGTATCACACAGGCGACCTTGCATGGCGTGATGAGGACGGCTACTTCTGGTATGTAGGACGTATAGACGACGTTATCAAGTCATCCGGTTACCGCATAGGACCTTTTGAAATAGAAAATGTAATAATGGAGCTTCCTTATGTGCTTGAATGTGCAATCACTGCCGTTCCCGATCCGATAAGAGGTCAGGTTGTAAAGGCTACTATCGTGCTTGTAAAGGGCAAGGAAAAATCCGAAGAATTAAAGAAAGAAATTCAGAACTATGTAAAAACCCATACCGCTCCGTACAAATATCCTCGTGTGGTTGAGTTTGTGGATGATTTGCCGAAGACCATAAGCGGTAAAATCAGAAGAGTTGAAATCAGAAATAACGACAATAAATAATTTGTAACCGAATTCGTTTTGTCCCCCGCAGCCGTGCACGGCTAAGAAAGGATTCGGACTAAAATCCCTTTTAATTTATCTTAAAAGGGATTTTAGTGTATTGACACAAATGCGGCGGCATTGTAAAATACAATATATAAGGCGGTGGTAGTATTGAAAATAGTGATGCTTGACAGGGCGACGCTCGGATATGACCTTGATATTTCGGAACTGAACAAGTGCGGCGATACCGTTATTTATGACCGCACCCTGCCGGAGGAAACCGTGCATAGAGTAAAGAACGCGGATGCGGTGTTTTTAAACAAGGTGAAGCTTAACGGAGAAATACTGGCGCAGTGCGGGAATTTAAAGCTGATATGCGAAGCGGCTACCGGGTATGACAATATTGACATTGATTTCTGCCGCAAAAACGGAATTGCCGTGTGTAATGTTCCGGGTTATTCCGCAAACAGTGTTTCGCAGGTGACGGTTGCCATGGCGCTGACGCTTGCCTGCAGGCTTGGTGAATACAGAAGATTTACCGCAAGCGGAGATTACACAAAAAGCGGCATACAAAACAGACTTACTCCCGTGTTCCATGAATTATGCGGCAAAACATGGGGAATAATCGGATACGGAAATATCGGTTCAAGGGTTGCGGACGCGGCACGCGCGCTCGGGTGCAGAGTTCTGGCATTCAAGAGAAGACCTGTATGCGGCGTTGAATGTGCGGATATTGAAACTGTTTTAAGCAAATCCGATGTTATATCTGTGCATCTTCCGCTAAGCTGTGACACGCGGAATATTATTGACAAAAAAAGAATATCAATGATTAAGAAAAATGCAATTTTCATAAATGCATCGCGGGGACTTGTTGCAGATGAAGCGGCGCTGTGCAGTGCGGTTAAGGAAGGCAGGCTCGGCGGTCTGGGAATAGACGTATACTCCGAGGAACCGTTCAGGGCAGACAGTCCGTATTATGAAATAAAGAATTTTGACAATGTGTGTCTTACTCCTCATATGGCATGGGGTGCATACGAGGCAAGAGAAAGATGTTTTAAAATAATGCTTGAAAATATGAAAGCGTTTTTCAGCGGTGAAATCAAAAACCGCGTTGAATTATAATGAAAAGAGAGGAAAGCAAAATGAAGAGAAGCAGCGGCGTACTTATGCATATATCATCACTTTACGGCGACTATTCAATCGGCAGCTTTGGCGAGGAAGCAAAGAGGTTTGTGGATTTTTTGAGCGATACCGGATTTACATGGTGGCAGGTGCTGCCGTTCTGTATGGTGGACGAGTGTAACTCACCGTATAAATCATACAGTGCCTTTGGCGGAAATCCGTACTTTGTCGATTTGAAGAAGCTTTTTGAAAAAGGACTTCTTACAGGAGAGGAGCTTGCAGGCTGCCGTCAGAACCAACCGTACAGCTGCGAGTTCGCAAGGCTTTACAATACTCGCGGCGAGGTTTTGATGAAAGCGTCAAAGCGTGTTGATAACCGCGCGGCTATAGAAGAATTTATAGAAAACCACAAATATTTAAAGCAATTCTGCGAATTTATGGCACACAAAAGCGCTAACGGCGAAAAGGCATGGATTGAATGGCAGACGGACGAAATCGACAATGACATTTTGTTTATGTGGAAATTTATTCAGTATGAGTTCTTTATGCAGTGGGCGGAAATAAAAATATATGCCAACTCCAAGGGTATAAAAATTATCGGAGATATACCGATTTATGTATCATATGACAGCGCAGACGTGTGGGCAAACAAGGAAATGTTCATGCTTGACGGTGACAATAAACCGAAATGCGTTGCAGGCGTTCCGCCGGATTATTTCTGCGAGGACGGACAGCTCTGGGGAAATCCGCTGTACAACTGGGAGCTAATGGAAAAGGACGGCTTCTCGTGGTGGATAGACAGAATCCGCCATATGTTCTCTATGTTTGACGGCGTCAGAATAGACCATTTCAGGGGAATAGAATCGTATTGGTCCGTTCCGGGAAATGCAAAAACCGCACGCGAGGGTGAATGGAAAAAAGGACCGGGCAAAAAATTTGTGGACGCGATTAATGCCATTAAGGGAGATAAGCTTATAATTGCAGAGGATCTGGGAGATATAACGGAGGATGTGACAGAGCTTGTAAAATACAGCGGTTTCCCCGGCATGAGAGTATTTCAGTTTGGCTTTATGGGGGATTACGACAACCCGCATATGCCCCATAACTACAATCAGAGCTGCGTAGCATATACCGGTACGCATGATAACAACACGCTTCTCGGCTATGTATGGGAGCTTGACGAAAATACGCGCCGTCAGATGCTTGATTACTGCGGATATACGGACGCGGACTGGAACCGCGGCTACGACAGTATTCTGAGGGCGGTTTATGCAAGCAATGCGCTTATGACAATATTCCCGATACAGGATTTATTGGGTTACGGAGCGGATACCAGGCTTAATATCCCGGGAAAGGCGGACGGAAACTGGCAGTTCCGCATAACGTGCGACCAGTTAAACAGCATTGATAAAGAAAAATTCAGACATTTTAATCATATTTACAGAAGATAAATTCAGCCAAAAATAAGCGGCGGATTTTTAATTCCGCCGCTTTTGATATTAGATTAAAATTCGAGCTTACCTTCAATGTAAGGAATAACTTCTTCAAGTTTAAGTGTAATCTGCTGCATTGTGTCACGGTCACGAACTGTTACATTGCCGGTTTCCTCGGTGTCAAAGTCGTATGTAATACACCATGGCGTACCGATTTCGTCCTGTCTGCGGTATCTTTTGCCTATGCTTCCCGATTCGTCAAATTCGCAGGGGAAGTGCTTAACCATTTCTTCATAAAGCGCAGAGGCTTTGTCGCTTAATTTTTTGGAGAGCGGCAAAACGGCTGCTTTTACAGGTGCAAGCGCAGGGTGCAGATGCATAACGATTCGGCTGTCGTTTTCGCCGATTTGTTCTTCGTCGTAAGCTTCTACCAAAAATGCCAGCGCTACGCGGTCTGCTCCGAGCGATGGCTCTATGCAGTACGGAATATATTTCTCGTTTGTTACGGGATCTACATATTCCAGGCTCTGACCGCTGTGCTCCTGATGCTGTTTCAAATCATAATCCGTTCTGTCGGCAATGCCCCAAAGCTCGCCCCAGCCGAATGGGAATACAAACTCTATATCCGAAGTTGCGTTTGAATAAAATGCAAGTTCTTCGAGTGAATGATCTCTGAAACGGAGATTTTCTTCTTTTATGCCGAGATTAAGCAAAAAGTCCATGCAGTATTTCTTCCAGTAAGCATGCCATTCAAGGTCTGTTCCGGGTTTACAGAAAAATTCAAGCTCCATCTGTTCAAACTCTCTTATTCTGAATATAAAGTTACCGGGGGTAATTTCATTTCTGAAGGATTTACCTACCTGACCTATACCGAAAGGAATTTTCTTTCTTGATGTACGCTGAACGTTTTTGAAGTTTACAAAAATACCCTGTGCGGTTTCCGGACGGAGATAAACAGTCGATGACGAGTCCTCCGTTACACCCTGGAAAGTCTTAAACATAAGGTTAAATTCGCGTATATCCGTAAAGTTGTGCTTGCCGCAATCGGGGCAGGCGATATTGTTATCTTTTATATAGCTTTCCATTTTTTCCTTTGACCAGCCGTCTACGACAACGTCCTCGCCTTTTTCGTGAGCGAAATCTTCAATGAGCTTGTCTGCTCTGTGGCGCGCTTTGCACTCCTTGCAGTCCATGAGCGGATCCGAAAAAGAACCTACATGACCGGAGGCAACCCATACCTGAGGATTCATCAGAATTGCACAGTCAAGACCTACATTGAGCTTTGATTCCTGAATGAATTTTTTCCACCAGGCTTTTTTTACATTGTTTTTGAACTCAACTCCGAGCGGACCGTAATCCCATGAGTTTGCAAGACCGCCGTATATTTCCGAACCGGGATATACATATCCTCTGCCCTTGCACAGGGCAACGATTTTGTCCATTGTCTTTTCTGAATTCAGCATATTTAATTCATCTTCCTTTCGATAAGAGGCATAGCTTTCATACGATGTACCGTCTTTTTTTAAATATATAGTTATAGTTTATTTTATACGGTGGGATTTGTCAAGTAAATTAAGTATAATTTGGTAAAATAAAATGGTTTGTGGCTGCGGTTTCGTATGAATTTGGCAAAAATCCGTAAAAATTCGCTTTTTGCCCGTTATATTTTGTTGACTATTGCTTTTAAGTGTGTTAAAATATAATGAGTAATGCAATATAAAAGGTGGGGATGTGTTGTTTTTGTATGTTGTTTGACATTCATTCGCATGTAATTCCCGGGATTGACGACGGTTCCGAAACACTTGAAAAATCAATTGAAATCCTGCACGGCATGGAGAGAGCAGGTGTGAAAAACCTGATGCTCACACCTCATTATTCTGTAAGGAGAGGGTATACTCCGTCAAAGGAAAAGATAATATCTTCTTATGAAATACTCAGAGAGGAATGCCTCAAAAGAGAAATCGGCATAAGACTGTATTTGGGGTGTGAAATTGAGTATTCAAGCGATATTCCGCTTATGCTTCAGAGCGGCAAGCTTCTGACACTTGCGGATACGAAGTATGTTTTGGTTGAATTTGCTCCGTATGCTTCTTTTAATGATATATTAAGCGCGGTTCACGGAGTTATTCAGGTAGGTTATATCCCTGTGATAGCACATATAGAGCGATACCGCCCGATGATAAAGGATATAAAAAATATTACTTACATAAAGCATTTCGGAGCACTGGTTCAGGTTAATATTGACTCGGTTATATCAGGAAATTTTTTTATGCACAGATTTATTAAAAAAATAATTAAAGGACAGCTTGTTGACTTCATAGCCGGCGATGTGCACAGTGATTTATATACTGTATCGCAGCTTGAACGGTGTGCGAAATTAATTGAAGATATATCTGCAAAAGATTATGCGGATAGAATAATGCTTGACAATGCAAAAGATATATTTACCCGTGAAGGAGAATAATTTAATGGATAATTCAAATGAAAAGGAAATAAACATTATAGATTTGATTAATGTTTTAAGAAAAGATTTTGCAAAGATTATAATTGCCGGAATTATAACGGCACTGCTTGCTTTTTCTTATACCAAGCTGTTTGTCACTCCGCTTTACCAGTCAAATGCCAAGATGGTTATAAAGGTAATAACGAGTGATACGCTTACTACATACAGTGATGTTCAGATTGCCGTCGGTCTTGTAAACGACTGTGTTGAAATAATAAAAAGCCGTCAGATAATGCAGAAGGTTATTGATAAGCTTGATTTAAAGTGCACACCCGAACAGCTTCTCGGCAGTATATCTATTGCCGTTCCGCAGGATACGCGTGTTCTCAGACTGTCGGTTGTAAACCCGGACCCGGAAACGGCAAAAGAAATCGCGGAGAAGGTATGCGAAACTACCGAGGAATATGCAGGCGATTATGTCGGCGTCGATTCTATCAAGACCTTTGAAGTGCCGAGTACACCGATAGCGCCGGTTTCACCTAATGTACTGAAAAATACGTTCCTCGGAGGATTTGCAGGAGCGTTTTTGATGGCGGCGGTGTCGGTTTTGATTTCGATATTCAACAGAAAGATTACAACGCAGGACGATGCAGAACGCCTGCTCGGACTTACTGTATTTTCGTCAATTCCGTACAGCGGTGATGAAGAAGAAACAGAAGGAAAAAAGGACAAAGCTTCCGCAGGAAAGGAAGGTAAGAAAAATGGCTGAGATTATTAATGTGATGCCCAAAAAAAGCAAAAGCTTTTTGGAGAGCGAATCATACAAAAAACTTAGAACAAATGTTCAGTTCAGCGGTAAGGAAATGAAGGTTATTGCATTAACCAGCTCCGTTCCGAACGAAGGAAAGACGGAGGTTTCGTTTAAGCTTGCCTGGTCTTTGGCAGAAACGGACAAGAAAACTCTGTATCTTGACGCGGACCTCAGAAATTCCACTTTTCTTACGAAGCATAATATACATAAGGAATTAAAAGGACTTGCGCATTATCTTGTGGGAGAAAACAGTCTTGAGGAAGTAATTTCCAAAACACAGAATCCGTATCTTGACGTTATACCGGCAGGAGCATTTCCGCCCAATCCGAGCGAATTGCTTTCGCAGGATATATACAAAGAGCTGATTAAAGAGTTAAGAGAAAAATATGATTATGTTATAATTGATACTCCGCCTACAGGGCTGGTGGTAGACGGTGTACTTGCCTCAGCCGGAGCGGACGGGGTTATCATAGTTATATCATCGGGTAAAATAAGCAGCAAGATAGTTAATGCCACAATAGACGAATTAAAAAAGGCAAACTGCAAAATACTGGGATGCATTTTAAATAAGTGCGGTCAGGGTTTAAAAAGAGGAAAAGGCTACGGGTACGGCTATGGATACGGCTACGGTTACGGGTACGGGTATGGATACGGCTACAGTCAGCGGTATAATGAGGAAAATACAGGTTTATTGAACAGAATTATGGCAAAATTCCGTAAATAAAAAAGCATTATAATTTGTCATGATACCGGTTATGTATGCAGGAAAATAGCAGACATTATAAAAACTTATAAAAGCAAAAGCGAAAAACAGTTTTTAGCTGTCTTTCGCTTTTTTGTTATTTTACAATTAAAAATCCGCCGTCGTTTATTTTTGGCAAATATATTTTGTTATCCTTGACTTTGCACTGATATTTGTCTTTTCCGTTTTCGTAAAATACAGCTTCGCTTGCCGGCACGTTTGCCGTGAGGATTGTGTTTTCTATAGGTCTGTCGGGTTCGGTTATATTTGTCAGGCATACTGTATAATAACCGTTTCCTTTGAGCGTCTGAGGTATAATGTATCTGCTGTCCGATACAAACAGAGGTTTTTCCTCAATCATGTCGAGCACATTCTGCATTTCAAGTCCTACATGAAACTTTATGCGCGTGCTCCTGTATTCCTCTATGTCACCGAATATATCAATCATTTCATATACCTTGCCGCCGTTATCCTGAAATTCTTCCACTTTTTTTCTTTCTTCATCTGAAATAAAGAGCATATTCGGTACGAAGAGATACTTAATGCTTAGGGTATTTTCTTTCAAATGCTCCGCTTTTACAAAATCGGCGGTATAATTGTTTTTGATAATATCTCTGTAAATCTGATAGAAATTATGCATATATGCATTTTGGTTATATCTTTCGCCTGTTTGGTTTACCTCGCCGTTTTCGATTGCATCGCAAAGATATACCGCATAATCGGACATCAGTATTCCTATTCCGTAACGTACCTTGTCTGCGTTTACGATTGTTTCGGAAAGTTCTGTAACAAGCTTTACAAGGCTTTCGGCATTATCGTAAATATCCATTTTTGAACCGTCATAGTTTACAAATCCGCATCCGTTCGGTATGGGAGTGGCTTCCGACGGATAATCACCGCGCCACTGATAGTACACAATTCCCTTTAGTCCTGCGCCTATGCTTGCATATGTCTGACGGTTAAAATGATAACGGGGAATTTTGTTTATGGCGCTCAGCTCGACACACCAGCCGTTTTTCCCGTAAACAGCCGCCGAGGATTCGGTGATTGTATATGCCGCGAGTGCTTTGTAAAATGACGCTCCCGACGGAGCAAAATAGCAGGTAAAACCGCTCATATCCATTCTTCTGGCACATTCAAAAAAGTCGACTCCGTAGCGTGAATTGTCACAGCCTGTCTGGTTTGGTGTAAGGCATGTGTAGGTTGGTATATTCGGAGCTGCTTCTTTGGAGTAGTCCGAACTGTTGCAGAGAAAATCGGCAAGATTTTTCTGGGCAAACAATCTCCATAATGCCCACATTTTTGCTCCCTGCTCTCTCCTGGTGCGGGGCGGCATGTAATTTTCCGCTTCATCCTTAGTCATATGACCGTTTTCTAAAAGCCACCTTCGGTATGCTTCTATTGTTTTGGGGTGATAATCGTAGAAATTCACTGTACCTTCCGGATAGTGCGGTTCGTTATATATCTGATAGCTTACAACCGACGGAAAATCCTTGAAGTGCCCGGCAACCGCCTTGGTGCCTATGCAGTTGTCGCTCAAGGTGCCCTCGTGATTGAGAGAGGTCTGAATAAAGTTTGACCAGATGTTCGGATCCTGCTCGGCACCCTCGTTGTCTATCATCATATAGTTTTTGTTGCCGCGGAGGTTAAAAACATAACCCTGAAGACGTATGCTCATAGCAATATCGTCTTTTTCGCCCTCGGCAAGCATTTCGTGTACAAACGGAGTGTTCACGATAACCTTTCCGTCCTCAAAATATGTATCACCGATTGCCGCTACCCTTATGAAGTTAAAACCCATGTCTTTCATAGCTTTAAAGTCTTTTTTCATTTCACCTGTTCTGTCGCCTTCGGGCGGAACGGGGTATTTTGCTTTGTGAAATGACGGATAGTACGATTGTCCGATGGCAAAAACCGCTTTTCCGTTGTGGTGCAGAACACCGTTTATTATTTTATATGACATATCAATCATCTCCTGTATGCAATTATATATTAGTTTGGGCGCTCAGACAATTCATAATGCACAATGACGACAGTATATTTCGGTATGTTTGACATTTTTTTAACAAGCAATTCCGCATATTGAAGTAAACGTTTGACATTATCGGATATATGTAATAAAATAAAGAAAAAGGAAAGGGAATATTCTTATGGAAATGATACCGTTTGAAAAAATCCATGAAAAAGATTTCAGTATTCACCATGTTTTTTCAAGGAAACAAAAATGGCATACCGGTGCATTTTACAGCTATGCGGATATGCCGCGGAAATTTCATGGATTTTTGCTGCTTAACGGCTGTACCGCAGCGGTTCGCACCAATACCGGAGCAATAATAAATGCTAAAGACGGCGATTTGCTGTATATTCCAAAATCGGTAATGTACAAAATAACTTTCAAAAATATTTCCGAAAATGATTTTAACGCATATTTAGTTAACTTTGACATGGATAACTGCCGCGGAGATGAGGTGGCTTTTGCTCAGGATGTGACAGTGGTTTGCGAAAATTCTGCTTACAGCATAACAGAAAGTATGTATTCCCTTGCAAACGAATATGAGAGCATAGACAGCTCAACGGTTAAAATGAAAATGTATCTTTTGTCTGTATTAAACGACATCGGAGAACTGCACAAAACCATGGTAAATCCGTCAAAGGCAAAGGAGTACAGCATCATATCCAAGGGCATAAAATACATTGAGGACAATATAAACGGATATATAAATGTGTCGGCGGCAGCGAAGCTTTGTTCCATTACACCGTCATGCTTCAGAAGACTTTTTAAAAAATACAGCGGATGTTCGCCGAAAGAATATGTATTGAATAAAAAGCTGCAAAAATCAAAACAGCTTTTGAAAAGCGGTTTGTACAGCGTAAATGAGATTTCAGACCTTCTCGGGTTTACAAGCCCGTCATACTTTTCAAGACTGTTTAAGGAAAAAACGGGTTATTCTCCGAGCAGTTATGCAGATAAGCGCAATGTGAATTAAGGAGCTGACACGAAAGGAACTTTCACGTCAGCCTCAGAATTTAATTGCCCGTGCGAAAAATTCCCGCTTTGCCCGGAAACGCACATGGGCGTAATAATCTCTTGTCATTCCTTGCCCTGTCGATAAGAGATTTTCATTACTCTTTGTGCCGGCGCAGGGCGGCAGAATGGAGATTATTATGAAAAAAATAATATCGGTCAGAACCATGCGCGAAAGCGACGCATATACCATAAAAAATTTTACTGACAGCAAAACCCTTATGTACAGAGCAGGGGAGGCGGTTTTCAAAAGCTTTCCGTGGCACGGCCGGGTTGCCGTGGTATGCGGCAGCGGAAACAATGCGGGTGACGGCTATGTTCTTGCCCTCCTTTTGAAGGCAAACGGCATCGGCTGCACTTTGTTTCTTGTAAAAAACAAATTCTCGGCAGACGGACTTTATTACTATGAAAAGTGCAAAGCGGAAGACATAGAAAGTACAATTATTAACGAAAATACAGCCTTTGACGGTTATGATGCAATTGCAG
This sequence comes from uncultured Clostridia bacterium, assembly GCA_934481345.1. Lineage (GTDB taxonomy): Bacteria > Bacillota > Clostridia > UMGS1810 > UMGS1810 > CAKSIN01. The sequence goes on along the minus strand of CAKSPF010000004.1, from coordinate 35,234 downwards.
ACTGCATTTTGGGTACAGGCTTCAAAGGCAAGGTTTCCGCAGAAGTAAAGACTGCCGTTGATAAGATAAACTCAAGCGGCAAAACGGTAGTAAGCGTTGACATAAACAGCGGATTAAACGGTGATTTCGGAGTGCAGGGCGAATGTGTAAAATCCGATTTGACGGTGTCGGTCGGATATTTAAAAACCGGTTTTTATCTCGGCGGAGCCGATAGCAAAATAAAGCGCGTAGTTAACTGCGACATAGGGATAGAGCTTGTCGGAGAGGCATATACACTTATTGAAAAAGATGATGAGTTCGTATTTGACGCAAAGGGCTTGCCGGTAGAAACGGCAGAACTTCCGAAAGAAGCGGACGCGGTGGAAATCCTGCGCCGGACAGCCACGCAAAGAGGAATATGGCTCGACTGCGGCAGCGTGCTTACCGACGGTGAAGAAACATATATTTTTGAAAGCGGAGCGGTAAGATGAAAACAGAGTTTGATGTTATAGCACATATTTATACCGATTATAAAGAAAAATTCGGTATACCGCGTCAGAGCGGACTCGCTCCGGCAACGGGAAAAATAGTATTTGAACCGCAGTATCGCAATGCGGACGCGGTGAGAGGGCTTGACGGATATTCGCACATATGGCTTATCTGGCATTTTTCAAAGAGCGTCAGAAACGGTTGGTCGCCTACGGTCCGTCCTCCGCGGCTCGGCGGTAACAAAAGAACGGGCGTATTTGCAACCCGTTCGCCTTTTCGCCCGAACGAAATAGGTCTTTCGTCCGTAAAGCTTGAGAAAATAGAGTATACCAAGGAACTCGGAGCGGTTTTGCATGTTTCGGGTGCGGATATTCTCAGCGGAACACCGATATTTGATATAAAACCGTATCTCGCATATACGGACAGTCACCCGAACGCCGTTTGCGGTTTTGCCGATGAAACGGCAGACTATGCCCTGACTGTTGAAATACCGCAGAAGCTTCTGGGTAAAATACCTCAAAAACACCGTGAAACGGTATATGCAGTTTTGCAAAACGATCCCAGACCGTCATACAAGGCGGACGGTAATCGGATTTATACCGTCTCATATGCGGATATGGAAATAAAGTTCACGGTAAATGACGGTGTTTTGAGCGTTTGTGACATAAAATGACATTATTTACAATTCGTTAATTTTTTTGATGTTGACTATAAACAAGTACGGTTGTATAATAGTAGTATGAATTTTTGTGGGTATAACTCCGAAAGGATTGATTTAATGAAAGATAAACAAACATATGATAAGTCGCCTAAGCACATAACGAGCATAGGCGGTCAGGCAGTTATTGAGGGCGTTATGATGAGAGGCCCGAAGGAAATAGCAACGGCGGTGCGCAAGTCCGACGGAAGCATCGTTATTGATAAACAGCCCGTTTATTCGGTAATAACAAAGTATAAACTTAATAAAATTCCGATTGTAAGAGGTGTGGTGGCATTCTTTGAATCCATGATAACGGGTATGAAATGCCTGATGTTTTCGGCAGATCAGATGGATATAGAGGATGATGAAGGATATAAACCGTCTAAATTTGAAAAATGGCTTGACGATAAATTCGGCGATAAGGTTAAGGATATAGCAATATACTTTTCTGTGGTAATTGCTCTTATTTTCAGCGTGGGAATTTTTATGCTTCTGCCAAATGCGCTTGCTACGGTTGTCAAAAACTTCACGGACAGTCATGTGATTTTAAATATCTCCGAGGGTGTTATCAGAATGTTGATTTTCCTCGGGTATCTTCTGCTGGTATCGAGAATGAAAGACATTCAGCGCGTTTTTGAGTATCACGGTGCGGAGCATAAGACCATAGCTACCTACGAGAGCGGTGACGAACTTACCGTGGAAAATGCCCGTACACACTCAAGACTGCATCCGAGATGCGGCACAAGCTTTTTGCTTTTTGTAATGGTGGTAAGTATAATTATATTTTCGCTTTTAAGGTGGGGAAGCATGTGGCAGAATATGCTGTACAGGCTGCTGCTGCTGCCTGTTGTGGCGGGACTTTCCTATGAAATGATAAAAATTGCCGGAAGAAGTAAAAACAGATTTGTGGCGCTGCTCATTCAGCCCGGACTCTGGCTTCAGAAAATAACAACGCGCGAGCCGGACGACAGTCAGCTTGAAGTGGCAATCGCTTCGCTGAAAGCAGTGCTCACCGATAATAAAGAGGATGACAAATGGTAAAAAAAACTATAGGCGATGCTCTGAAAGAGGGCATCGCTTTGCTTAATGAAACCTTAACGGAGTCGCCGGGCACTAATGCACGGGCATTGCTTTGCAGTGTGCTTGGGTGTGACAGTTTGTATCTTACCGTTCACAGATCAGACTGCCTTACGGAAAATCAGATTAAAGATTTTGAAAAGCTTATCAACCGCTGTGCCGGCGGTGAACCGCTTGCATATATACTGAACCGCCGCGAGTTTATGTCGATTGATTTTTATGTTGATGAGAATGTGCTCATTCCGAGGCCCGATACGGAAATTCTCTGTGAGGAAGTCATAAGAAATTTTGACGGGAAAGAACCTGTAATTATTGATATGTGCACAGGTTCGGGAGCTATTGCGGTGTCACTGGCAAAATATCTGCCGCATGCGTCGGTTGCGGGGGTGGATATAAGTGAAAACGCGCTTGAAATTGCCCGCAAAAATGCAAAAAACAATTCTGTTGACGGCAGATGTATTTTTTTAAAACATGATATAAGAAAACCGTTTGAAGGATATATGGCAGACTGCGTGGTTTCAAATCCGCCGTATATTCCGACAGGGGTTATAGATACTCTCGAAAAAAACGTAAAGGATTACGAACCGCATCTTGCTCTTGACGGCGGTGGCGACGGCATGATATTCTACCGTGCGGTTACGGAAAACATCCGTTCGTGCCTTAAATGCGGCGGTATGCTTGCTTTTGAGGTGGGGTGCGGACTTCATACGCCTGTAAAAGAGCTTATGGAAAATGATTTTGAAAATATCCGTATTGTAAAAGACCTTGCCGGCATTGAACGTGTGGTTTTGGGATTTCTGAAAAATCATAAAACAGTATAAAAAAGGAGAAACCAAAATGAAATATTTAATTGTTGTGGACATGCAGAAAGATTTTATAACGGGAAGCCTCGGAAGCAAAGCTGCTGAGGCAATTGTGGACAATGTGGTACGAAAAGTAAAAAATTTTGACGGCAAAGTTATATTCACGAGAGATACGCATTTTGAAGATTACTTGCAGACTCAGGAAGGGAAGAAGCTCCCGGTGAAGCATTGCATAAAGGATACGGCAGGCTGGCAGATTTGCGATGAATTAAAACCGTATGCAGATACCGTGACAGACAAGGTGAGCTTCGGAAGTATTGAACTGCCGGATATACTGAAAAATTTCGGTGAAAAGGCAGAAGAAATAGAGCTTTGCGGATTATGCACGGATATATGCGTAATTTCAAATGCCATGATACTTAAAGCCGCATTTCCGGAAGCAAGGGTAACTGTAGACCAAAAATGCTGTGCCGGAGTAAGCAGTGAAAGTCATAATACGGCACTTGACGCAATGAGAGCAGTGCAGATTGAGATAATATAGCTGATTAAATAAATACTGATGAAAAGAGCTGATATAACCGTGAAGAAAAAAGTATTTATAATAGCGCTTATCATAATTGTCTGCCTTGCAGTTACAGGCATTGCAGCGGTTTTTGGAATAAATGCCTATGTAAAGCGGATTGGGGAAAGAAATATAATTACCTCCGAAGAAGCGGCATATAAAAACGCTGATTGTATTGTGGTTCTCGGCTGTCAGGTAAAAGAAGACGGAAAACCGAGCGATATGCTTTCGGACAGAATCAAAAGAGGCATTGAATTGTATAAAAAAGGTGCTGCTCCGAAAATCATTATGAGCGGCGATCATGGCAGAAAGTCATACGATGAAGTCAATGCGATGAAACAGGCTGCTGTTGATTCAGAAGTTCCGTCAAGCGATGTTTTTATGGATCATGCAGGGTTTTCTACATACGACAGTATATACCGCGCCAAAGAAATATTTGAAGCAGACAGGATCATAGTCGTAACACAGAAATATCATTTGTACCGTGCTTTGTATATTGCAGAAAAACTCGGAATTGAGGCTTACGGCGTGGACTCTGATTACCGCACATATTGGGGGCAGTTAAACCGCGAGGCACGGGAAATCCTTGCAAGGTGCAAGGACTTTGTAAAGACGGTATTTAAACCGAAATCTACATATCTCGGAGAAACAATTCCCGTAAGCGGTGACGGAGATATAACAAACGACTGATAGATTTCAAACATTAAGTTCATTAACTTAACGCATCAACTTATATGAAAAAACATCGGTTACAGCATAAAATTTCTTGCAATACCGCTTGAAAAAGAACTTACCGGAGCGGAATAATTCTGAAATTGATTACAGCAACCTTTACCAACTTCAAAACTGCAGGGCGGTGAGGGTTGCTTTTTATGCATAGTGATGAAAAAATTAAAATCATACTTTGGAATGATGACAAAGCATAAAGTATGTGGTATAATTATATAAAACTTAAAAGAAAAAATATTAAAAAAGGCTTGACAGACTGGGTTGCTTGGCGTAAAATCGATATAGATACATACACTATAGGTCTGCCATTTTTTCAAAAGACAACTAAAGCAAAAAGATACACTTTTCCTCACTCAAAAAGGGGTAGAGTGTACCTTTTTGCTATAAGCTGAATATTATTTGCCTGACTGCGGCATTGCGGAAGAATTGCATTGAGTCTGAATGGAGGTTTTAAGAATGAATATCGTGATATGTGATGACCGGATAAATGAACTTGAAAACATAAAACAGATTGTATCCGAATATGCAAAAACGCATCCGGAGTTGTTTGTTACAATCACCTGTTTCTTAAATCCTCTTGATATGCTGGATGACATAAACAAAAACGGTATTCCGGATATTGCGCTTCTTGACATTTGTATGCCGGGCGTTCTGGGAACCGAAATTGCAAAGGAGCTTCAAAACAAAAGCGGAGATGACACGGATATCATCTTTTTGACTACCAGCTCCGATTTTGCTGTTGAAGCGTTTGCGCTGCATGTCAACGACTATCTGACAAAACCGTTTACTAAAGAAAGGCTTATTGACACGCTTGACAGAGTTATTGATAAAAGAAACAGTCGTTTGTTTGTGCCCGTGACGTGCGGCAGGGAGATACACCGCATTGACTTATATCAGGTGCTGTATATGGAATCGAAAAACCATAATGTTGAAATATACTTAAAATCGGGAGAAAATATAAAAACACGCACAACGCTTGCCGATATGAAAAATATATTTAATGATGAAAAAGGCTTTATATCGGTCGGAGCTTCATATGTTGTAAATTTAAGATGTGTGCAAAGTATTCTTCAAACCGAACTTATTATGATAAACGGACAAAGCATACCTGTTCCGAGACGGCTCAGGAACAATGTAAAAGAACAATATTTTGAATTTTACCGAAATGAGGCGATGAAATGATACATGTATTTGCGGCAGTGATCATGATAGGGGTTTCGCACTTGATTTCGTTTTTTGCTATGACAGAGCTGAAATATTGCGCACGCAAAACGGCACTTATATACTTTGGTTACTTTGTTGTTTTTACGTGTCTTTCAATGCTGTCTTATACCATATTCGGAAGCAGTCTGCCTTTTTATGCCATTTCGTTTACGAGTACGATTATTGCGGCGCTTTTTGTTTTTATGTTTATCTCTGCCGACCCGGTATGCAAGAAAATCTTTTTGTTTATAAGCTATGCTGATTTTTTCAGTATATTTATGTGCATTTCGCTTATACTGAGCAGCTTGCTTTTTAAGGACTCTTCAAAAATTGTTGTATTTTATGCGAGAAATATAATAAGGACAGCTCTGTTTATTCCTGCGGCAATAATGTATATGCGTTTTTGGCGCCGTTCGGTGAGAGCGGTGTCCGGAAAGAACTTTAAAACGTGGTACTCCATATCCATTGTTTCGTTTTTGTTTTTAATAGTATTCGCGTTATTCGTAGTAATATTTAATGCCGAATACTGGCAATTTAACAGTTTTGTTTTGCTTTTTACAGTTGCTGTTTTAATTTACCTATCGATTTTATGGGTTATTTTCGATACAGTTAAATCTATGATTGCCGAAAGCAATACTGAATTGATCAAACAAAATGTAGCTTATTTGCAGTGTCAGCTTAAATCCGCAAAAGAAAATGAGCTGTTGGCAAAAACCGTTCGTCATGATTTCAGACATCATAATCAAAATATTGAAGCCATGCTGAAAAACGGTGAAATTCAGGAGGCTTTGAATTATCTGAAGCAATATAACAATAGCCTTGACGAAGCAAGATCAAACGATTTTTGCTCGAATGTTACAGTCAATGCTATATTAAACAGCTTTTGCACAAAAACACAAAAAAACGGAATTTCTGTTTCTGTTGAAGCGGATGTCACGGAGAACACGGCAATATCCGATATGGATTTTGTTGCTGTTTTATCCAATTTGTTGGAAAACGCTGTAAATGGCTGTATAGAATGTAACTCAAAAGGTGATATAAAGGTCAATATCCGAACGGTTGCAGACAAAACTGTTATTGTGTGCAGCAATCCTTGCAGAAATGATATTTCTGTCGAAAACAATATGCTCAAAAGTCGAGGCATAGGAATAGAGAGTATGCTTTCGGCAATACGAAAATATGACGGCAACATAAAATACAGTTACGATAACGAATCGTTAGCTGTCTGCATTATATTAAATTCTTAAATTCCAAAAAGACCAATTGAGTATCAAAATTGACCAATTACGACAAAACCATCCGAAAGGGTGGTTTTTTTATTATAATTAATTATAATCGGTTGCTCGGAGGTGAGAACAGTGTTTTTCAAAAAGAAGAGGGTAACATTTGATAAAGTGGCAAAATTTAATTATGAATTGGATACCAACGCAAAGCTGAAAGAGGAGTTAAAGAACCTTGCATTATGCAGAAACAATATAACCAGGACGGAATATCTGTCAAAAATGCTGTTGCTGTTTGGCAAAGAAGGTCTTGATATTACTCTGAAAGAGCTTGATATGCTTCTTTTGCTGAGAAGCAAGACTGACCAAATGTTGCTGGAAAAAAAAGAGTAGGCAATGCGTGGTCGAGTCTGGGTTACCTAACGCAATAATACATAAAAAAGCAATAAAATATATTATGACAATCAGGAACGGACAGGTGAATATAGAAAATATAATTGAGAGGTGCAAAAAGATGTTTAGAAAACTTAAAGGTTTACTATCTCTTGTTATCTGCATATCGATGCTGTGCGGCATTATGCCGATAACAGGTTTTGCTGCGGAGAGTAATGCGGCAAGTGTTACTTTTAACGGAAACACGACGTATTACACCACAATCGATGCGGCATGGGCTGCGGCCGTTGCGTTGGATACCACAGCCGATAATAAAGCAACGATTCAGCTGCTTGATAATTGTACGGCTGAAAACACGCTGACGAACACAGCCGATTATTTGGTTTTTGACACAAACGGAAAAACCTTAACCACACCGAATGCCATTGCTCATACAAACGATGTGCTTTGCGGCATCAGCGCGGAGGGAGGCAGCCTTGAGATAATCGGAAACGGAACCATATCCGGACTTTCAGCCGCTGATTTCGGCAGAGCAATTCTTTTGATAACCGGCGGAGAAGTTTATGCGGACGGTGTTACAATCCATAATACCGGAACCAGCGGCAGCAATTCAGTTCGCGTAAACGGCGGCAGTTTTTACTTTTTAGACGGTTATCTCCACGCAGACGGTGAGTATGCATTAAGAGCCGATAGCGGTAATGTTTATCTTTACTCCGGTAAAATTGAGGGTACCGGCCGTTTGGCAGCGGCTATCAATGACATGCTGTTGGATGTTCAAATATGTTACAGCGATAAACCGCTGTACTTTATAGATAACGACACAGACAACTGGTCATTAATATCCAGCATGTCGAAAGTGCATTTGGCTGATAATCTCATTATGGATTTGGAATACAGTGACAATCCCGACGGCTCAAATGCGGAAACCATAAAAAATGTCACGGCAATCGACACGGCGGCGAACACGGAAAAAAATTATCTTAAAATTCAGACCTACAAGCCGTCCTATCTGTTCAGTACAAACTATAACAGTCAGCTTTTAAAGAAAATAAAAGAGGATGGCGTCACAGATTTGAGTGAGGACGCATTTACCGCCGTGCATTTTGTGGACTTGGCGGACTATGATTTGACAGGTGTTACCTATTCAGACTATTCCTCAAAGACCGATGACAGCGTAAAGGCATGGGTTAGCGGCACAGAACTTTACATAGGCGGATACGGGAAAATCATAGCAGGAAAGAGTCTTTCGTGTGCACTCCGTGACGGCAAAAAAATCGACAGTATAACAGGACTTGATCTGCTTGACACGTCAAAGACTACCGATATGGGATATATATTCTACAACTGCGGCAGTGAATCTACAGTATTTACACTGGATTTAGGAAGCGGTTTTGACACGTCAAATGTTACCGATATGACGTATATGTTCTGCTACTGCGGCAAAAATTCTACAAAATTCGCACTTAATTTGGGAAAAAATTTTGATACATCAAATGTAACCAAGATGGGTTCAATGTTCTACGGCTGCGGCTATAGCTCTCCGACATTTACACTTGACCTGGGTGACAAGTTTGATACATCAAAGGTTACCTATATGTATCAAATGTTCAAATACTGCGGCTATAACAGCACGGCATTTACAACTCTTGATTTAAGCACATTCACCGTAAGTGCAGACACAACAATTGACTGGTTTGCAGACAGTATTCCTGTAACAAAGTTTATTTTCGGTAAGGGCTGGAGAAACGCAGCTTTGCCTGTTCAGTACACCTATTTTGCAAGGTGTTCTTCAAACACACCGACCGAAATTGTCGGGGCAACGAAAAATCTGATTTCTTATGATTGGACGAGAGATAACAGAACGGTCACCTTTACCGATAACATTACCTATACGATAACGCCTGCGGCGGAAAACGGCGGCACGGTTTCGGGCGGCGGTACGGTGCTCGACGGCGAAAGCATAACCCTTACCGCTTCGGCAAACGAAGGCTACACCTTTGACGGCTGGTATGACGGTGATGCAAAGGTTTGCGAAACGGCAGAATTTGTGATTGAAGACGCAGCCGGCGACAAAACCTATACAGCAAAATTTACCGAAAAAACTGCCGTTGTGTCCAAATTGTTCAATACAGAGTATTACAGTACGTTGTTAAACAAAATAAAGTATGACGGCGTTACAGATGTTAAAGAAAATGAAATTACCGGCGTGCATTTTGTGGATTTGGCGGATTATGATTTGACAAGCGTTACCTATTCCGACTATTCCGCAAGCGACGACGGCAGCGTAAAGGCATGGATGGACGGCACAGAGCTTTACATCGGCGGCTATGGAAAAATCATAGCGGGAAGCAGTCTTGAATACGCATTTAGAACCGGCGAGAAAATTAACAGCATAACAGGGCTTGACATGCTTGACACATCAAATGTAACAGACATGTCACAGATGTTCCGATTCTGCGGAAATCATTCTACGGAATTTACTCTTGACTTGGGTAATAATTTTAACACATCCAACGTTATACGAATGAAAGATATGTTTGAAGGATGCGGCCGTGAATCTACGAAATTCACACTCAATTTGGGAGATAATTTTGATACGTCAAATGTATATGATATGTCCGGTTTGTTCCTCAACTGCGGATACAACAGCACCGTGTTTGCACTTGCTCTGGGAGAAAAGTTTGATACGTCAAATGTAATTAACATGTCCGACATGTTCAATGGCTGCGGAGCCAAGAGCACTGTATTTACGCTTGATCTGGGAGAAAAGTTTGACACGTCAAATGTCACCAATATGAAATCTATGTTTCGTGAGTGCGGTTATTCTTCCACGAAATTTACCATCAGCTTAGGAGATAAATTCGACACTTCAAAAGTTACCGATATGAGTAATATGTTTTATAGATTTGGAGACGAGTCCGAGGAATTCACTCTGGATCTGGGCGATCATTTCGACACATCAAACGTTGAAAACATGACGTACATGTTCTATGCCTGCGGATATCGTTCCCCGGTGTTCAAACTTAATTTTGGAAATAAATTTAACACATCAAAGGTTACCGATATGTCTTTTATGTTTGCGTACACCGGCTGCTACTCCAAGGAATTCAACCTTGCCCTGGATGATCGCTTCGATACATCGAATGTTACCAGTATAACTGCAATGTTTTTGGGCTGTGGCTCTGAATCTGAAACATTTACCCTTGACCTGGGCAATCATTTCGATACATCAAAAGTTATCGGCAGTATGGCGTTAATGTTCCAGGGATGCGGCGAAACTTCCAAGGTATTTACACTGGATTTGGGTGATAAATTTGACACATCAAACGTTACAAATATGAACAATATGTTTTACAGATGCGGTTTTAAATCCAACGTATTTACCCTTGATTTTGGGGATAAGTTTAATACATCAAAAGTTACCGATATGGGCGGAATGTTCGGCTATTGCGGATTTAACAGCACAGCATTTACAACACTTGATTTAAGCTCATTCACTATCGGTGCAAAAACAGACCTTCGCAGTTTTGCAACCTATTCTCCCGTAACGGAATTTATCTTTGGCGAGGGCTGGGCAAACGCATCTCTTCCGACAAAAAAAGCTTTTTATTCGTATGATAAAGTTGACACCACAGTTACCGGGGCAACCAAAAACCTGCTTAACTATAATTGGACAAACGATAGAAGAACGGTAACATTCCCGGATAAAAACTATTATACAATAACGGCTCTGGCAGATGATGGCGGTACGGTTACGGGCGGAGGAACTGTAGTCGAAAGCAGCAGCATAACCCTTACCGCAATGACAAATGACGGCTACACCTTTGACGGCTGGTACGACGGCGACACAAAGGTTTGCGATACGGCGGAATTTGTGGTCAGCAACGTAACAGAGGATAAAACATACACGGCGAAATTTGCAAAGAACGCCGTATCTTACACAATTACGGCAGAAGCCGGCACGGAAGGCGGAACTGTATCCGGCGGAGGAACTGTAGTCGAAAGCAGCAGCATAACCCTTACCGCAACGGCAAATGACGGCTACACCTTTGACGGCTGGTACGACGGCGACACAAAGGTTTGCGATACGGCGGAATTTGTGGTCAGCAGCGTAACGGCAGATAAAACCTATACGGCGAAGTTTACAAAGAGTGTATCCCGTCTGTTCAGCACAAGCGATTTTAAAACACTTTTGGACAAAATAAAGACCGACGGTATCACAACATATAAATGTGACCAGATTACCGCCGTGCACTTTGTGGATTTGGCGGAGCATGATTTGACAGATATTAAATATTCTGACTATTCCGCAAGCGGTGACAAAAGCGTAAAGGCATGGATGGACGGCACAGAGCTTTACATCGGCGGCTACGGAAAAATCATAGCCGGAGAAAGACTCAGGAGTGCATTTTGGCACGGGGACCTTATCAACAGCATAACGGGGCTTGAAATGCTTGACACATCAAATGTAACTGATATGTCGTTTATGTTTTATGCCTGCGGTTATAGTGCCGATGTATTCCCGCTGGATCTGGGCGATAAGTTTAACACTTCAAATGTAACAGATATGTCATATATGTTCTATTACTGTGGCTATAATTCTAATGCATTTACTCTTAACTTAGGCGCTAACTTTGACACATCGAAAGTTACCAATATGGAATGGATGTTCTTTAGATGCGGAGACAGTTCCAAAACATTCACAACTCTTGATTTTAGCACATTCACAGTGAGTGCAGATACGAACATTTCCAATATGGCAAGTCAAGTACCGATAACAACATTTATTTTCGGTGATGGATGGGCCGACGCTAAGCTTCCGACAGCCGGTTCATCAACAGGAGCTTTTTATACGGCAAGCGAAACGGCCACCATAATTGTCGGCGCAACCGAAAATCTGCTTAACTATAATTGGGCAAGCGACAACAGAGCAGTAACATTTACGGATAAAAGCAATTTTAAAATAACAGCAAATGCACAAACAGGCGGCACGGTTTCGGGCGGTGGTGAAGTTGCAGTGGGCGGCAGCATAACCCTTACCGCAACAGCCGATGACGACTATACCTTTGACGGTTGGTACGACGGCGACACAAAGGTGTGCGATACAGCGGAATTTACGGTTACGAACGTAACGGCAGATAAAACCTACACAGCAAAATTCACAAAAAATCAGGTTGACCCCGATCCCGAACCGGAAAATCCTGAAATTCCGTATCTCAAATGGGACGGAAGCACGCTTACTCTTGTTAAAAAACAGGACGCAAGCTGCAAGGTCGGAATTGTTTATGTCGGCGGAGCAACATTTGACGCGGACAATATAAACTGGGATAAACTTGTTGCCGTAGGTAAAAGATACGGCAGTTTGAACAGTTCTGTGGGATATGCGGTCTATGAAACTTTTACAAAAAGAACTCCGGGAACACGCGGAAACTATGTTGCATTTGTAAAATACACCAAAGAAGACGGAACAACAACGGCTGATTACATTACCTATACTGTCCGGGACGCCGTAAGCTTTGAAATCCCCGATCTTTCATATAACATAAAGACAAAAACTTTGAAAATGACAGGGGATGTTTCATCTACAATAGGTATTGCGTATGTCGGAGACGCTGAGTTTGATGCAAGCAATATTAATTGGGAAGAGTTTACAGAAACGGGCAAAAAATATCCGGAGCTGAACGGCAGCGACGGCTATGCAAAAATATCTGATGCACATGGCTACACCAAAACGTTCAGCAATAACGGAAATTATGTCGCATTTATAAAGTATTTTGATGAAAACTTAAACAGATCATTGACAAAGTATTATACATTTACCGTTGCTGATTATAATCCGCAGCCGACAGGCGTTCCGTATGCAACTGTTAAAGACGGCAAAATAACTCTGTCAGCAAATGGATTTGATATTGATAAAGTGACACTCGTATATATCGGCACAGAGGATATGTATATTACAAACTGGGATGAATTCTATGCGGCTTCTGCAAAATTCCGGGATATTAACGGAAAAGAATTGGATCAGCAATACAGAAATCCGAAGGACGGCAGTGCGTGGGGACAATATACGGCAGGTTGGTATGGCGTTTATATTCGTTATGTAAAAGACGGCGAAATGTGCACTTCATATTACACATTAGAGCTTAATTAAAAACTTATGCATGTACTTCCCTTTTGGGAAGTACTGCAATCAAAGCCCATAAGGTATATCTTTGCGGGTTTTGATTGCAGTATAAAATATGGAGGTTTTATTTTTAATGAATTTAACTGTAAAGGATGTATTTCTTGCTCTATGGCACAGCATATTGCTGATTGTTATTGCCTCACTTATCGGAATGGTGACATTCGGAGGATTTACATATTGCTTTATTAAGCCGGAATATACAGCGACTACCAAACTCTATGTTTATAATGAGAAAAATGATGATAGATACATTACAACCGGAGACCTGACAGTTTCAAAGTCTTTGGTAGATACCTATTTGATAATTATTCGCTCCGATCCTGTATTGGAACAGGTAGCAGATAAATTACGGGGTACATATCCGGAATTAACAGCAAAAAAAATAGATGATTTGCTTACGGGAAGTGCTATCAACGAAACGGAGGCATTTTACATTTCTGCCACTTCGCAAAACAGGCAAATGGCTGCCGACATAGTTAACGAAATTGTCGCAATTGTGCCGGATGAAATTATAAGAATTGTAAAGGCTGCGTCTGTTGAAGTAATAGAAGAGGCTAAGGTGCCCGATATTGATGATTACAATTGGCCCATAGCCCGAAATTCATTCATCGGCTTCGCTGTCGGTTTCATTTTGTCATGCGGATATATTTTGTTTGCAAACTCAATGGATACAACTGTTTACGGAAGAAATGAAATTGTAAATAACTTCAAAATCCCGGTTATAGGTATCATCCCGCCGCATGAAGAAATTATTTCAAAAAAGAATAAAAAAAGCAAAAACCCTGAAAGAAGATCAAGAGTTTTTTCTCATCGTTTTATCTTGAACGAAAAAACATCCTTTGCTGTTTCAGAAGCATACCGCATGGCAAGGACAAATATTTTTTATTTGCCGACCAAAAACAGCTGCAAGAAAATCGTTATTGCCAGTGCGGTTGCCGCAGAAGGGAAGAGCACATGCGGTATTAATATTTCAAAAATATTGGCACAGGCAGGAAAAAAAGTTCTTTTGATTGACGCGGATATGCGAAGGCCGAGAATTGCACGGTATCTTGCCATTGATAAACAGGAGGGGCTTTCGGAGTACCTCGCCGGAATAAGTGACAATGCTGAAATCATAAAAAATACCGATTTTGGATTTGATATTATAGTTTCCGGCAATGTCAGCAGTTCATCGGCAGAGCTTCTTGCAACGCCGAGAGTGAGTACACTGCTTGATGAATGCAGTCAAAACTATGATTATATCATTATTGATACACCGCCGGTTAATGTTGTTACAGATGCGACGGTTCTTGCCGATAAAATTGACGGGTATCTTCTCACTGTTCGTGCAGGATTTTCAAACGTAGATGACATTAAACAAATGGTTCATTCTTTGGAACAGGTAGACGCCAAAATACTCGGCATTATGCTGGAAAATGTCGATCCGAAAACAGAAATATACGGGAAATACAGCAGATATGGAAAATACGGCAAATACAGCAGATATTATAAAAATTATTACAGCGGTTATTCAAAATACAAATATTAGAGCAGCATAAATCTTCAGATAAGTCGGTGATAAAATGATTTTGCCCAAAATTGATTATCATTCGCACATATTGCCGGGAATCGATGACGGAGCCGAAAATGTTGAGAAAAGTATGTTACTTATAAAAAAAGCAAAAAAATACGGTGTTAAAGAAATTTATGCCACGCCGCATTGCTATTTACATAAAACAAACGTTGAAAGCTTTTGTGCCAAAAGACAGCAGGCTTTAGATGCGATTGAAAACATCGGGTCTGAAATTCCCGTCAAATTAGGTGCGGAAATTCTCCTTATTCCCGGATTGCATAATCTGTCGGAAATTGATAAATTATGTATGCCGGACGGAAATAATATTTTACTTGAATTACCATTAACCGAATCGCTGATTACAGAGCCGTATTTCATTACTGTGGAACAGTTGAAAAAAAGATTTGGTATTGTCATGGCTCATCCGAACCGATATTCTGATTTTGTTGTCGGACAAATGCTTGAGATTGGTGCTGTTTTGCAGATTAACAGCGATGATGTATGCATAGGAAAAGAACGGAAACGGATTATAAAATGGATAGACAGGGACTGTGTATATGCCATCGGAAGCGATGTTCACCGAAATAAAGGAAGTTACCGCAGATTTAACAAGGCATATGAATATTTGTTTTCAAAATAAATGAAAGGAGAAAATATGACTGAACTCAGACAAAATACTAATTACATTTTAATTACGAAGGAACAAACAACAGACAGCAAAAAGCTTATATATTGCTTTACGAAAAGATGTCTTGATTTATTCTTGTCGCTGCTTGTTATGCCGATATACTTAATCATACATATTTTGGTTGCGGCAGTCATTAAAATTACCGACGGCGGTCCGGTATTATACAAATCCGTCCGAATCGGTAAAGACGGAAAACCTTTCTATATGTATAAGTTCAGAACAATGAAAATGAATGCTGACAGATTAGAGGATTTTTTAACTCCGGAGGAATTGGAAAATTACAAAAAAGAATATAAGCTGAAAAACGACCCGCGCGTTACGAAGATAGGAAAAATACTAAGAAAGACATCAGCGGACGAATTGCCGCAAATTTTAAATGTAATAAAAAACGATATGAGTCTTATAGGTCCGCGGCCTGTTCTAAACGAAGAAACATTTCTGTACGGAAAAGACAGAAATACCCTGCTCAGTGTAAAACCCGGACTTACGGGATACTGGCAGGCTTATGCCAGAAATGATGTGGGATACACTGACGGCAGACGCCAGAAGATGGAATTATATTATATAAATAACAGGTCTTTAAAGTTTGACACAATAATCTTTTTTGCCACAATCAGGCGGGTGCTTTCAAGAAGGGGAGTGTTCTGAAATGGACACGCACTGTAAAGTTTTGCATATTGCCCTTAGTCACGGCGGCGGTGTGGAAGTTTATACAAGAATGCTCATTGAACACACTTATAAAAATTATGATACGGTATTGATATGTGCTTCGGAGTACGGTAAAGAATTGTTACCTGCAAATGCCTGTACGGTATATGATTTGGATGTGCCGAGAGAAATATCGGTATCAAAAGACTTACAGGCGGTTTTGAAAATTCGGAAAATAATAAAAAAAGAAAATCCTGATGTTTTATATTGCCACTCCTCAATGGCGGGAGCGGTAGGGCGGATAGCCGTAATGGGGTTGGGATGTAAAGTGATATATAATCCTCACGGGTGGTCGTTTGATATGGATATATCATCAAAGAAAAAGACGTTTTACCGCTTTATGGAAAAAATTCTGGCAATGACAACGGATAAAATAGTAACGATTTCAGAATATGAAAAAAGGATTGCATTAAAGAATAAAATTTGCAATAAAAATAAAATTGAGGTCATTTATAACGGTATAGACTTAGATAAATGCAAATCAATCAAAACCGAAAGAGCCAAATTCGGATATGAAGAAAAAGATTTTATTGTCGGCTGTGCCGCAAGACTGTCAGATCAGAAGGACCCGCTGCTTTTTGCGGAGGTTGCCGGCTGTATTGCAAAAAAACATCCCGACGCACGCTTTGTTTGGGTTGGTGACGGAGAACTCAGAGAGGATTTTATAACAGCTCTCAAAAAGAATAATGTTTTTGATAAAACAGCAATTACCGGTTGGGTGAATAATCCGTATGAATATATTGCAATTTTTGATGTTGCTGTTTTACTTTCAAAATGGGAGGGCTTCGGTTTGTGCCTTGCCGAATACTTAGCTTTGGGCAAGCCGGTTGCAGCAACAAATGTGGGCGCTGTTTCGGAAATTATACAAGACGGAATCTGCGGCAGTCTTACAGAGTCGAGAAATCCCGAATTGATTGCGGATAAAATCTTGGCTTATAAGCAATGCCGTAATATAAATGATATTAGTCAAAAATGCATTAAATCATCCGAAAAGTTTGATTTTAAAACAACGGCGGATAAAACGGTGAAGATGATTGCCGGTTTGTAAAGGCGGAAAGCTTAATGAAATCATAAATAGTGTTATTCGGAATCAAATGTATCGGGTGTGATTAGAAAAAAGCAATTATAGAAGCTGTGATTTTACAGAAATAGAAATGTTACAAGGAGTAAATTGTAATGTACAAGAAAAAAATTTTGCATCTCAGTCTGACTGAAAGCATTGGTGGGATTGTTTCCTTTCAAACAAACTTATTTAAGCATATAGACAAAAATGCTGTATCGTTTGAATTTGTGACAACATACCCGGCAAGTGAATCAATTCCGCTTTTTAAGGATAGTAATGTTAAAATACATCATTTGCCTCCTCAAAGAACCGTTCTGCCGTATTGCCTGTCGCTATACAAGCTTTTAAAAACAGAAAAATATGATGCGGTACATATTCATAAAAATTCGTGTGCTAATCCCATGGCTTTCATAATATGCCGTATTGCAGGCGTTAAGCGCATTATAGCACATTCACACAACACTGCTTCGGTTGGCGGAAAGACAGCAGATATTTTTCATTTTTTATTCAGACCGCTTGTAAGAAAAATATCAGATGTAAAACTGGCTTGTTCTACAGAAGCAGCTATGTGGCTGTATGGAGAAAAATATTTCAAAAGTAATAACACAATTCAAATAATAAAAAACGGTATTGATACGGATTTGTTTTCCTATAACGAAAAGGTGCGGAATGAGGTTCGGTCGGAATTCGGTTGGGATAATAAACTGGTATTGGGACATGCAGGAAATTTTATTCCGCAGAAAAATCATTATTTTATGGTTGATATTATAGCCGAAGCAATAAAGTCAGAAAAAAATATAATCATGCTGTTTTTGGGCAGCGGCGACGCAATGGAGAGTGTTCGTGAATATGCAATAAAAAAAGGCGTTTCGGAACATATTGAATTTATGGGCTCAAGGTCTGACATTGCCCGGTTCTATCAGGCAATGGATTTATTTTTATTTCCTTCTTTCCATGAGGGATTACCTATTGCCGGTGTTGAGGCGCAAACTGCCGATTTGCCGTGTCTGTTTTCAGATGCTGTAACAAGCGAGATTATGATTACAAGCCGTGCCGTTTTTATGCCGCTTGACTCAGGTGCGTCCGAATGGGCAAAAAAGGCAGTATCACTTGCTAAAACATACGGACGAAAGAATGTAGCCGATAAAATAGCTGCTTCGGGATACGATGCGGCAGAACTGGGAAAACGGATGGAGCAAATTTATGATTAAATAAGCTTTTGCGGTATATTTTACTGTTAAAAAACAGAAAGGAATGCAGATGTGGATAAATATATAATTCAGCCTAAAAATGTGCAGCATACTTATATGTTATGGATATCGGCATTTCTTCTTATTTTTAATGTCTATCATACACAGCTTATGAGCATACTTATGTTTACTGTTTCTTCTGCCTCAACATTTGTAATTCAGGGATTTGCGGTAGCATTGCTGCTTATATACTTCATGACAGATAAAAAGCTCAGCTTGCATAAAACAGAAATTCAGCCGATAGAATGGCTGCTTATACTGACTCTCCTTGTGATGCTGGTAACAACAGAAAACATCAAAGAAAATCTTACATATATTATACGATATGCGGTTCTTGTTTTAATTGTTATACTTATGAAGTATGATGAAGAGTTTTTTTATATTATATTTTATTGCATACTTGCGGCAGGAATTGTTCATGTTATAGCAACGTTATGGTTTTATTTTGACACCGATTTTTATATGGCTAATATATATCCGAGCTTTACAACAAATCAAAAGGCTCATTTATATGAACAGGTACAATACAATCATCATGCAGTCGGTCTGTCGAATCATTACAGCCAGAATGGGATTTATACGGCGATTGCATTATGTGCTTCGTTTGCACTGCTTTTTATGAAATCCCATAAGAATATACTCAGGAAAGCTTTGCTGCCGGCAGTTGCCCTTTTTGCTCTTATATTGACAGGTAAACGGGGAGTCCTTATTTTCTCGGTCTTTGCAATACTCATAACGTATATTATATGTAAAAAAGGTGCTTTTGCAAATAAATTAGTAACGGTCTTGTTTATAGTCAGCAGTATGTCACTTGTCATATATGCGCTTTCATTTTATGTAGAAGGTATTGCTTCTTCTATAAAGAGAATAACGGCAATGTTTTTGACGGAAAATGAAACTTCAGATGTTTCCAACGGACGGTTTAAGCTTTATGCAATAGCATGGAATTTCTTTAAGAATTCGCCGGTATTAGGCATTGGATGGCGTGAATTCAGTAAGGAAGTAGTAAATTTTTATAATCAGGATTCTGTTTTAAGAGATGCACACAATGTTTTTCTTCAGTTATTATGCGAAACGGGAGTTATAGGTTTTTTGATTTTCATATCGCTGTTTATATCTGCAATAACACAGACGGTGCGGCTTGCGGTGAAAAGTACAAAAAACATGATTTGTCTTTCTGATAAGACAAAAACCGTATTGATATTTTCGTTGTGTTACCAAGTATTTTTCCTGGCATACTGTATTACGGGAAATCCGCTTTACGACCTTGAAACAGTATATGTCTATATTATATCCGTCGGTTTTTCGTCAGGGATATATTTCGGGCATAAGAAGGAAATTGAAAAAATTAATCGGCAGATTACTGACAAATCAAAATATATCAGGTGAGTTTGGAGTGATATACAAATATGATTTCAGTTGTCATTGCAGCATATAATACTGAAAAATACATTGCAAAATGCTTGGAGAGTTTGAAAAAACAAACATATACTGATTTTGAAATTATCGTCGTTGTTGACGGCGCAACGGATAAAACACCCGATATTTGTGAGGAGTTTTCAAAACAAGACAGCCGATTTATTACGGTTTACAGAAAAAACGGCGGTCTTGCAGCTGCAAGAAATACCGGACTTGAAAAGTGTATCGGAGAATACATAGCCTTTGTTGATTCGGATGATTATGTCAGTCCGGATTATTTAAAAATTTTACTGAATGCAATTGAAATGAATGATAGTGATATATCAGCTTGCGGATATATTCTTGAAGATGAAAACGGAAATGAAAAGTATCACACGGAATACAAGGATAAGCTTATGGACAATGAGATGTTTCTGAATAATATGCTGATACCGGTAAATCGCTCATACGGTGCTTTTGTTTGCAATAAATTATATAAGAATGAGATTATCAAAAAATATAATATACGCTTTCCGGACGAAAAACGGTATTTGTTTGAAGATCATTATTTTAACTATGAATATATGAAATATGCAAAAAGAGGGTGCTGCACTTCTTCTTGCGTTTATCATTATATAGCAAGAGAAAACACCGGCATAATACGTGGAATTACCGAAAATAACAAGGTTGCAGATAAATGGTTTTATTATGCGGATGTGTTTGATTTGATTATTGACGATTCTTATACAGGATTTGATGAATTTAAAAAGCAGATTAAAATGATGAAGGTATGGCATAGCTCTACCGCTGCCCGTGTGTTGGCGTATTATGGTAAAAGTGATACTACGGAGTACAAGAATATGCGAAAGTATATAAAAGAAAATATGATTGCATATTTGAAAACTCCGTATATCGGTGCAAAAAAGAAAATAGGTATGCTGCTTACTTATTTTACACCAAAGCTTGCATTCAGATTATGGTCATTATAACAAATCGTCAGGAGGAAAAAATGATGGTTTCTGTTATTATTCCGATTTATAACAGGCAAGAATATCTTGTCAGATGTTTTGACAGTATCATTAACCAAACGGAATCAGATTTGGAAATTATTTTGGTTGATGACGGCTCGGCGGATGACAGCGGAAAGATATGTGATGCTTATGCAAAAAAAGATAGACGAATTCGTGTAATTCATAAAGAAAACGGCGGTGTGTCATCTGCAAGAAATGCAGGAATAGATATGATGTCCGGAGATTATTGCTGTTTTGTAGATTCCGATGACTATATTTTTGTAAATTACATTTCCGTTTTACTGAGTAACTTAAAATCATATTGCTGCGATATTTCTGTCTGCGGACTTTCAAAAACCGATGCAGGAGATAATTCAAACAGAGTAACCGTACTGAATCGACGGGAAGCACAATTAAGTTTATTTAATGAGGCAGACGGAATTAAAGGATATATAGGCGGTAAATTATTCAAAACAGATATTATAAAAAAGAAAAATATCAGATTTGACGAAAATCAAACTTTGGCAGAAGATTTATTGTTTTTATTTGATTATCTCATGTG
Source organism: uncultured Clostridia bacterium (assembly GCA_934481345.1). Taxonomy (GTDB): domain Bacteria; phylum Bacillota; class Clostridia; order UMGS1810; family UMGS1810; genus CAKSIN01. The sequence goes on along the minus strand of CAKSPF010000004.1, from coordinate 13,664 downwards.
CAGTCAAAGTGAAAATGCCGTCTGCGTATCAGGCAGCAAGCTATATTATTATGAAAACGGCAGTATGGGCGCTCTTATACAACGAGGACAAACAGACGTTTTCCAGGAAAAATGGTGTGATGCTGTAAATGCCTGTGAAAAAATACTGAAAAAAATCCCCGAGGAAGAAAAGATCCTGCGGCAGGCTGTCAAGCTTGAAAAAACCCTGCAATGTGTGACTATGATTCACATTATGGCTAATTACGATGAAAAAGCAAGGAGTAAATCTTACAAAAAATTTGTGCTGAAAAATTTAATGCCGTACTTATTCAGTAAAAATTTCAGCACAAGAAAAAAGCTCGGTGCAATTGCCGTATTAGTGTGTCCCAAAAAAACTTTTGAAAGGAGAAAAACAAATGAATAAGCGGGCAGCGGTTATTACATTTCACAGAGCTTTGAATTACGGAGCAATTCTGCAAGCGTTTGCTCTTGAAAATATCCTTGAAGAAATCGGAGTACATGCTGACATAATAGATTACAGGTGTCCGCATATGGAGCGTATATACCGTCCTTTTGATGTCAGATACTGTAAAACTTTATCCGCAGGAGCAAAAAAATGCATCAAAAGCTTTGGCTTGATTAAAAAACGTCATAACTTTAATGAATTTACAAAAAAGTATTTAACCGTAACAGAGAAATGCAGAACAAAGAAGGATTTGCAAAAAGCAGCGTCGGGATTTGAAACAATCATAACGGGCAGCGACCAGGTATTTAATCCGGATGCGGTCGGAGGAGATTTCAGCTATTTTCTTGATTTTGCCGATCCTGATGTCAAAAAAATTGCATATGCCGCAAGTATCGGTTATGATTCTTTTCCGCAGAAATATAAATCAAAATGTATTGAACACTTAAAAAGCTTTGAAAGCGTTTCCGTTCGCGAAAAAAGTATGTGCGAATCGGTGGCAGAGCTGACGGATAAAACAGTCGAGAATGTATTGGACCCCACGCTGCTTTTAAGTTCTTCTAAGTGGATTAATATAGCAAAAAAACCGCATAATCTGCCGGATAAGTATATACTTGTGTATATGATGGAAGGCTGCAAATACACAATAGAAAAAGCGCGTGCTTTAGCGGACGGCAAAGACTGTAAGCTTGTTTTAATTAATCCCACATTGAGGCAAAGGCTAACCTGCAAAGACTTTATTATGTACATAGCAGCCTCGCCGGAGGAATTTGTCGGAATGTTTGCCGAAGCTGAGGCGGTTGTAACAAATTCGTTTCACGGAGTTGCTTTTTCGTTAATTTTCAAAAAGGAGTTTTACGCTGAGGCGTCAAATGCAGAGAAATCTTCAAGAATAACAGATTTGCTTGAACTCTTTGATTTATCGGACAGACTTCTTCCGAATGAAAAAAACGGAAAAACCGACTGGGAAAAAGTAAATTCACAACTTCTGAAGGAGCAAATCAAGTCAATTTCATGGCTTAAAAATTCTTTGAAATTAAATTGAAAGGGGGACAAACTGTGACAACGGTTTTTGATAAAAAGGAAAATTGCAGCGGATGCGGTGTATGCAAAGCTGTATGTAATGAAAATGCCGTTACAATGCAACCGGACAGTTACGGATTTTGTTATCCGCAGATTGATACAAAACGGTGTGTTTTATGCGGAAAATGCCGTAGTAACTGCCATTTTATCAATAAATCCGTTTCGCGCAATTTGTTTGAAAGTGTTTTTGCTGTACAAAGCAAAGATTCAGAAGTTCTGAAAAAGAGTCAGTCCGGCGGATTGTTTGCAGAACTTGCAAAAAGTATATTGAATTCAGGCGGCACTGTATACGGAGCGGCTTTTAATGACTTGTTTGAAGTCTGCCATATCCGCATAGAGTCTGCAAAACGGTTATATAAGCTGCAGGGAAGTAAATATGTGCAGAGTAAAACGGAAGATATTTTCAGAACGGTAAAGGACGATTTAGATAACGGTATGCAGGTTTTGTTTTCGGGCACACCCTGTCAGGTTGCGGCTTTATATTCATATTTAGGTCAAAAAAATGAATTGCTGTATACGGTTGACATTGTCTGTCACGGCGTTATGGCTCCTTCTCTGTGGAAAAACTATCTTGACTTCATAAAGAAAAAATACGGAGAAATTACCCGTGCCGATTTCCGCGATAAATCTTTCGGGTGGCAGGTGCATAATGAAACGTTTATTATCGGGAAGCAAAAAATCAAAAAAAATATTTACCGCAAAATTTTTTATAAAAACGTATTGCTCAGACCGAGCTGTTACAGCATAAAAAACGATAGGTATATAACCGCGTGCAAATATGCGGGAATGTCCCGTGTTTCCGATATTACAATTGGGGATTTTTGGGGAATTAAAAACGAAACAGCCTTTTTCAAAAACCCGGATCTCGGAATATCGCTTTGCATTATAAATAATCAAAAAGGAAACTGTTTATTTGAAATGATTAAGCAGAATGTAATATATCAGCGGCGTGATATAAGCGAGGCATCGGCAAAACAACCGCATTTGTCGTGCATTGATGACGGAGTGCCGATTGAAGATGTTGAGACTGCAAGGCAAATGTATGCCAAAAAAGGGTTCATGTATATTGCGTCAAAATACGGTGAAAACGGTGTTTTCGGAATTTATCCCAAAGGGGTAAGATTTATAAAACATATCGGGAATAAAGTATTAAAGAAAATGGGATTTAAGACAAAACGGAGAGCAAAACAATGATAATTAATCTAAAAAATGACAGGTTGATAATTTTTCTTAAAGGAAAAAAATATCCGTACAAACACCGAAATAAAAGTTTACTATGCTGGATTTCTGTGATAATATTTTTGATTGTAACAGCAATATTGGTTTACGGGCAGTTAAAGTATACATACAGTAAACTTGATATATGCGACTTATCGGCAAGAACAGTATATAAAAACGGTGTTGAGCCGATAGAAGACCGGACCTATTTTGAGGAAAAAAGCGTTAACACAAACAGCAGCGGAGATACGGTCCCCGAAATGGAGTTAAACAACAAAACTTTAACTCTTAATTCAAACGATATAGAGGGAGTATATCTTGCCTGGGTGTATACGGGCAATGAAAGATTTGAGTATAACGGTAACTACCAGTGGAATGAGCTTATTGAAACAGGAAAAAAATTTAATTACAATACCGGTTACGGATACAGAACGGCATACGATACCACGGAGGTAGAATTATCCGAAAACGGGTGGTACACCGTATTTGCCATTTGGTATGAAGATGGGCAGAAGATGCATATCGCAAAGAATTTTCATGTCGGAACTATTGAAACGAGCGGTATAGGAACAGAGTATGAAAAACAAGCATATGATACCTGGATGGATAATAAAAAGTTTGTTCAGTCGGTTCCCGGAGTTAAGAATTTTATTTTTATCGGTGCTGACCATTGGAACCGCAGTGAATTGACAAAATCTTATTCCGATTATATGGTACTTGCCACAGTAAACACAAATAACAGGGAAGTTTCTTTTACTACAATACTGAAAGAATCATATGTTTACATTCCGACAATAGGCTGCGGAAGACTTACAAATGCATATAATTGCGGCGGCGTTGAGCTTGTCATAAGAACAATAGAAGAAAATTACGGACTGAAAATTGATAACTACCTTTTACTTGACTATAATTATTTTATGCAAATGATTAACGCTGTCGATGGAATTGAAGTTCAAATTAAAAAATATCAGGTGCCGTATATAAATCAATACATAAGCAGTTTGGAAAATGATTACAGATTGACCTCTGATATTGTAAGAACCAAATACCTTGAAGAAAAAAGCGGAAAATTTTTGCTGGACGGACCGCAGACTCTTGCGTATATACGGTATTATAACGAGGGCGACTGGGCAAGAGGCGAACGCTATGAAAAAATGATGCAGGGATTTTACAAAAGTCTTTGCCAAACAAGATTATCCACGATTGTAAATAACATTTTTCCGTTGTTCACTACGGATTTTAGCTTTGATGAATATAAAGAGCTTTTGTATTATTTGCCGTTGTATCTGAAATATGATGTTAAGGTGAACAAACTTCCGGGCGAAAACCGCATTGCTCCTTTTAAGGAAAGTTATAGCTACAATGTTCTTTTGAACACACATGTGGAAATAGATACGGTTGCCAGGGACCTTTTTAACAATAAGGACGTTAATCATCAATGGATATGGTGGATTTCTCCGATTCTGCTTATAATATATGTTTGTCTTTTAACAGTATCACTGACAGCTATATGTTATATAGTATTTCGCAAAAGACGGATTGTATATATAGATCCTGTATCCGATGTAAAAAAATATAAATCAAAAAAATACCGTTGGAACAGTGAAGTTAATGTGTATCATCAAGATGTTCTCGGTGAATATGACGGCGGTTTATTTATGAATAAGGAAATGACGCAAAGGTACAGTCATAAAATAAAAATGCCTATGCATGAACTTTTGGTATATGTACAAATTCCTGCCGGCGGTGATACGGATTATTCGGAGAATGAAAATATATCCGAAGAAACCCCTGCAGCATTTTAAAAACTATGAAAGGAGACGCCTTGCAATGAGTTCGAGAACGCAAAAATCAGTTCGTAATATTGCCTTTTCAATCGGCTATCAATTTGTAACTTTGATTTCCAACTTTTTAATAAAAACCGTACTTATAAAAAATCTCGGAATACAATACACAGGTGTCTCGGCGCTTTTTACCGATATTCTGGCGGTTTTGTCGGTTGCGGAACTTGGTTTCAGCACGGCTGTTTCTTATGCGCTTTACCGTCCGCTTTATGAAAAAGATGATGTTCAGATTGCAAAGCTTATGCGATTATATCAAAAAATTTATCGGATTGTTTTTTCTGCTGTCGTCGCAGCCGGAATTGTTTGTTTGATTTTTCTTAAATATATTGTGAAAGATGTTCCCGATATAAAAGAAAATATCCATGTTATTTTTATATTCTTTATACTCAAAACAGGGGTTTCATATTTGTTTGTTTATAAAGCGACACTCATAGAAGCAAACCAGGAAAAACACATAGTTTCTGCAATAGGAATGGTGGTTTGCATACTGACTGCGATTTCAGAAACTGTTGCTATAGCAGTATTTAAAAGCTATATCGGATACCTTGCAGTAATGGTAACAATGGTAATTGTACAAAATGTTATTATTTCATCGGTTGCAAATCACAGGTATCCGATGTTAAAAAACGAGTGCAGTGAAAGCCTTAGTTTGTATGAGCGCAAAGAAATATTTAAAAATGTAAGAGCGTTGGCAATTTACAAAATTTCCGGAGCACTTCAAAGAGGGGTGGACAGCGTTATTATATCAGCCATGCTCGGAACTTCGCTTGTAGGTTTTTTGTCTTATTATAAGATGATTGTAAACAATGTGGATTCCCTCTTCGGTCAGGTGTTTGAGGCAATTAAACCGAGTGTGGGAAATCTTGCGGCAAGTGAAAACAGCGAAAGGCAGTATACTGTTTTTAAAAAGATGTGCTTTTTATCGTTTGCAATAGGAAATTTCATTGCAGTTTCACTGATAACATTAATGAATCCTTTTATTGCTTTATGGTTGGGAAGCAAATATTTGTTGGGGATGAACGTTGTAATTATGCTTGCGGCAGATATATATATAATTACTATGGTACGTCCTTATGAAAGCTTCAGAAATGCAAATGCTCTGTTTGTGCAGGGTAAATACAGACCGGCTGTTATGGTTATCTTGAATATTGTGTTGTCAATAGGACTTGCAAATAAATGGGGCTTGACCGGTGTGCTGTTTGCAACCGTAGCTGCAAGACTGTTGACCCATGTGTGGTATGATCCGTGGCTGATTTACCGCAAAGTGTTTTATAAACCGTTTTCGCAGTATATAAAAATGAAAATATTTTACTTGTTAACTGTGACTGTAAACTGTGTTTTAGTATATGCAATATGTAATATTATCAGTTTTTCCAATCAATGGGTTGAATTTTGCTTAAAAGCCTTATTGTGTGTATTAATACCCAACCTTGTTTTGATAGCTTTGTATCACAATAACAGCGAGTTCAAAGCATTGTATGCATATGCCTGTGAGTTTTTATGCAAAAACGTATTTCTAAAGGGCAGTTACAAACAGCAATAAAGATTACCTATGTTCAAAATGATAGGAATGGATTAATATACACATATTTTATTAAATAACAAATAGAGATAAAGTGGAGATATTTATGAAACTGTCACATCAGAAACTCAAAATGATGTATCTGGCAAAGATACTTATGGAGCAGACCGACGATGAGCACACAATCACTGTGCCCGAAATGATTGCCGAACTTTCAAAGCTTGGCATTTCTGCCGAGCGCAAAAGTATTTATGATGACCTTGAATATTTGCAGCTTTACGGGCTTGATATCTGCTCAAACAAGACCCGCACAAGCAATTACTATATAGCAAGCCGTGATTTTGAACTTCCTGAACTTAAACTGTTGGTTGACAGTGTTCAGTCGTCAAAATTTATTACCCGTAAAAAGAGCATGGAGCTTATTTCAAAGATTGAAAAGCTCACCAGTTATGAGAATGCTAAAAAACTTCAGAGACAAGTTTTTATTACTAACCGTGTAAAGACTGTAAATGAGCAGATTTACTACAATGTTGATAAAATACATGAGTCTATTGCGGCGAATAAGCAGATTACTTTTAAGTATTTTAATCTTGATGTGAATAAGAAAAAGGTATACCGTAAGGACGGCGATTTATATACAGAATCCCCTGTCGCTCTGACATGGAATGACGAAAACTACTATCTCATTACATACAAAAAAAGTACGACAGTTACATCCACTATCGCGTTGATAAAATGGAAATGATAGAGCTTACCGAAGATGACAGAGTCCTTTCAGACAAACCGTTTGATTTATCAACCTATTCAAAGACAATGTTCCGTATGTTCAGCGGTGAGGAAACCGATGTTTCCATCGAATTTGACAACGAACTTGTCGGCGCTGTGTTTGACAGATTCGGCACAGACATTCCGATTGTAAAAAAGAATGAAAAACATTTTATCTGCCGTGTTAAAGTTGCTGTAAGCCCGCACTTTCTTTCCTGGATTATGAGTTTCGGTAAACAGGCAAAAATAATTTCTCCGGATTATGTTGCACATGAAATGTATCAGCTTGCAAAGGATATAACAGAGATTTATGAAAAATAAAACAAGTTTTGCTTTTGAGTGTCCGTATTTACGGACACTCATTTTTGTATAATGTAAGTATCAAAAGAAAGCAGGTGTATATATGTTTTATTACAGTAATAAATCCAAAATTGTTCACTATGAAGGATGCTATTATCTTAAAAATATTAAAAAGAAAAATTTGATGTCGTTTGATAGTATTATTGATGTTCGCAAAGGTGGATACAGAATATGTTCCTGCTGTTCGCCGATTACAGATCATTTGAAAAAAGAACAGACAAAGCTTGAAAACTTTTGTCAGGAAAACGGATTAGCTTATTTTGTGAACAATGGCAATTTGCACATCATAACCTATCGCAGTAAGTGGAAAATTCTTGTTTCCGATAGCAAAGATGTTCTTGAACTCCATCATGAAAACAGTTTCGGGAAGGAACACGACAATTCCGTACCGGGTTATCACAAACAAAATTACATATCAGACTCTGTTATCGGCTATATGAAATACATAACCGATCACGATCATTACAGGATGTATAATCCGGTGCCGATATTTACAAAGAAAGAACCGCCGATGAAGGGTACAAAGCGTTGGAATAAACAGCAAAAAGCTATAAAGAAAAAAGAACGCAGACTTAAAATCCTAAGTGTTATGAATCTGATTGACAGTTTATCTTCAGATGTTTGCGTTGCTCGTGTATAGGAGGGGATTGTCATGAAACTTGCTATTCGTTCATTTGTTCTTTTCTTTGTCACGTTTATATTGACGGAAACAAATTTTTGGTCAACATTAATAAAATAATCGGCATAATTCTGAATTTGAAATTTAATATGCTAAAGAAATTATTGAAAAAATTTTATTGGCATTAATTGCGGCAAAACATGTAAATGATTGATTTTAACAAAATACCAAACAACCAATCATACGATAACGGTAACAAATATTGACGGTAAAATATATATTATAATTCAAATATTATGTCTGCAAATGCAATGATGGAAGCAGTAAAAATAATTGTTTAAAATAAAAAACCGGCTGTAACCCAAATTACAACCGGCAATGGCGGAGATGAGGCGATTCGAACACCCGCGCCGCTGTTAACGACCTACCGCATTTCGAGTGCGGACCCTTCAACCACTTGGGTACATCTCCATATCAGAATTCACATATCGAAAGATGTTTACAAAATCAGCATTACAAATCATTAAAAAACAATCCCGATTATATTCAACAGTTAATATAATGTAAATTTGATGTATCATCTAACCGACTTTGCTATTATACAATAAATTTTGCCATTTGTAAATAGTTAATTTGAAAAATATGAAAAATTTGTTGTTCAACTGTCAATCATAGGCAACAAAATATTGTAGGTTTTCAGAATGTATTTTGTAAAGTTGACACTTTGACGTTAAAATTGTATAATAAATATAATTGTGTAATTTTATCGGAGGTGAGAAAATGGCGCAGCAGGAAACACTTGTCGGCGAAGTGGCTAATATCATATATTCAAATGATGAAAACGGATATAAAATACTGGAAATAGAAAATGATGACGATTGCTTTACAGCAGTGGGATATTTCCACAGCGTCAGCGAGGGCGAGGTGCTCAAACTTACGGGCAGATGGGTTACCCATTATACCTACGGCGAGCAGTTCAAAACGGAAATATTTGAAAAAAAAGCTCCTGCAACCCGTGCCGCAATCATGCGCTATTTAAGCTCCGGTATTATCCGCGGAATAAGAAAGTCCACTGCCGAAAAGCTTGTTGAAAAATTTGGTGACGATACACTTAATGTTATGGAAAAAGAACCTCAAAAGCTTGCGGCAATACATGGCATAAGCTTGGATAAGGCAATGAAAATGCACGAAAGCTATATGAACCAGCTCGGCTCAACCGCACTTGTCATGTTTCTGCAAAACTGCGGTATATCTGTTAAAACCTCCGCAAAAATCTACAAAAAATTCGGTACGGCAGCCGTTGATGTTATAAAAGGCAATCCCTATATACTGTGCGAGGCTGTAGATGGTATAGGATTTAAAACTGCAGATGAAATTGCAAAAAATCTTGACTATGACAAGGACAGCTCCAACCGCATAAGGGCAGGTACGCTGTATACACTCAAATATAACACTCAGTTCGGACACTGCTATCTTCCGCGGACTGTGCTTATAAAGCTTTCCTCAAATCTGCTTGCCGTCGGCGAAGACGCTGTAAACTCTGCAATTGCAGCTTTGCTCTTTGACGGCATACTTATCAGTGAAAACTATAAAGACGAAGAACGCATATATTACCATACGCATTTTTTGTGCGAGGCATATTCCGCAAAAAAACTGTGCGAGCTGAATAAATATAAATACGCTTTTAACCGTGATGAAATTTTAAAACAGCTTGATATAATAGAAAAAATGAGCAAAATGAGCTTTGCGGATATGCAGCGCGAGGCAGTTGTAAGCGCAATGATGAACAGCGTTCTGGTTATAACGGGCGGACCGGGCACCGGCAAAACCACCATCATTAATGCAATAATAGATATTATGCACTCAAACGGACTTTCCGTCATTCTTGCTGCACCGACGGGCAGAGCCGCCAAACGTATGAGTCAGGTGTGCTCGCTCGAGGCGAAAACCATTCACAGGCTTTTGGAAGCCGGTTATTACGGCAGCGATGATGAAATGGAATTTATGGTAAACGAAGAAGACCCGATAGATGCTGATGTAATAATCGTTGATGAAATGTCAATGGTTGATATAGTCCTTTTAAACAGTCTGCTCAAGGCAATCCGCCCGGGTACAAGACTTATAATGGTAGGAGACGTCAATCAGCTTCCGTCTGTCGGACCGGGCAATGTTTTGCGCGATATTATAGAAAGCGGAGTTGTTGAGGTTATAAGACTTACAGAAATATTCCGCCAGGCGAGTGAAAGCATGATTGTCACAAATGCTCACGGTATATATAACGGAAAATATCCCGTATGCAATTTAAAGGGAAAGGACTTTTTCTTTGCGGATTTCGGCGATGCTTCGGCAGGAGTTGATTATATTCTGTCGCTTTGCAGCAGCAGACTTCCGAAGGCATACGGATTCAGCCCGTTTGACATACAGGTTCTGTCACCGGCAAAAAAGGGTATTGCAGGCGTCTATAACCTTAACCAAAGACTCAGAGAAGTTATAAATCCCAAAAATAAAAACAAGAGAGAACGCGACTTCGGATTTCAGCTTTTCAGAGAAGGCGATAAGGTAATGCAGACCAAAAATAACTATGATATAAAATGGTCAAATATCTCCGGCGGAGAAAGCGGCAACGGTGTGTTCAACGGAGATGTAGGCATGATTACCGATATAAATGAAGGATTGCATACCGTAACCGTTGTGTATGATGATAAAAAGGTAGTTTACGATTTTAAAGATATTGATGAAATAGAGCTTGCTTATTGCATAACCATACATAAAAGCCAGGGCAGCGAGTTCCCGGCAGTTATCATGCCGATGTATGAAGCACCGTATATGCTGATGAACCGAAACCTGCTTTATACCGGTGTAACCAGAGCAAAAAACCTTGTGGTTCTTGTCGGCAAGGAGCAGATAGTGCGCGCAATGACGGATAATAACCGTGAAGACAGGCGCTATTCGGGATTGAAAAATAAGCTTGCGGAAAGAAATGAAAAAAATGACATGTTTTAAAAAAGTAACAGATAGTATTCTTGACTTGTTTTATCCGAGAAGATGCCTGATTTGCGGAAAGTTTATCAGAAGCTTTCAAAGACTGTGCCTGTGCCGTAAATGTATGGAAAAGAAAAATTTACCGAGATTTGTCAGGGATGACGAATATATGTTTGAGGAAGCCGCAGTTGTACTGAAATATGAGGATGTTGTGCGGGAAACCATGATGAATTTTAAATTCAATTCCCAAATATACTATGGGTACACATTTGCAAAAATAATTTTTGATTCACTCGGCAAAGACTATTTTCCGGATGACCGGATTTTATGCTGCGTTCCGCTTACTGCGTCAAGGGACAGAAAATATAATCAGACTGCAGTAATTTTAGAGGAGCTTGCACAGCTTTTGAATATGACACCTACTTGCGATTTGCTGTGGAAATCCCGCGATATTTCTCCGATAAGCACATTGGGACGTGATGAACGAAGGCTGATGGTTGCCGGCACAATCGGAGTAAATCCGCACTATGATATTACGGGCAGAAAAGTTATAGTAATAGATGATATTTTTACCACGGGTTCAACTGCAAACGAATGTGCAAAAGCATTGAAAATAAACGGTGCCGACAGTGTAAAAATAGTCTGTGCATGCGGCCCGAAATACGAATAAACATTAAGGATTGAAGATTATGAATTTACAGATTGAAAATATAAATAAAAGCTTTGGAACGGATGTTGTGCTCGAAAATGTTTCGCTCACTGCCACCGATAATGAACGTATAGGTCTTGTCGGACCGAACGGAGCAGGCAAGACAACTCTTTTAAAAATAATTGCCGGAGATATAGGGTATGACAGCGGCAGAATAATGACTCCGAAGTCGTGTAGGATAGGCTTTTTGCGCCAGGACAGCACTCCTTCTGAGAATATGACAATAAATGAGTATATGCTCAGTGCTTTTGACGAAGTTATTAAGCTCGAAGAGGAAATGCGTGACCTTGAGGGAAAAATGGGGGCAGAACTTTCAGGGGAAGAACACAGCCGAATACTTAAAAGCTACGGCGAGAAGAGCGAACTTTTTGAAAAAAGAGGAGGCTTCGAAATCAAGGCACGCATCATGGCGATTTTGAACGGTATGGGTTTTGAAAGCTTTGATAAGAACATGAAAATCGCCAATCTTTCGGGCGGCGAAAAAACTAAACTTTCAATGGCAAGACTGCTTTTGGAAAGTCCTGATATACTCCTTCTTGACGAGCCTACAAACCATCTTGACTTTAAAACAATGCAGTGGCTTGAAAGCTATCTGAAAGGCTATAAGGGAATAGTTATTGCAGTTTCGCATGACCGTTACTTTCTTGATTCTATGGCAAATACAATATATGAAATAGAAAGAAACAAAATAACACGTTACACAGGCAACTATTCCGAGTATCTTGTGCTTAAAAAGCAAAATGAAGAAATCCGTCTTAAGCATTACAATGCACAGCAAGAGGAGATAAAGCGCCTTGAAGAATACGTTGCCAAAAACGGTGTCCGTGCTTCAACCGCCAAAAGCGCCAAAAGCAAACAAAAAGCAATCGACCGAATGATCGTCGAAGAAAAACCCGTTTCGCTTAATAAAACCTGTCGCTTTAAGTTTGACAGCGTTTTCCGTTCATATAATGATGTCCTTACTTTGGAAAATGTTTCACTCAAAGTTCCGAAGAGCGGAATACTCGAAACAATCGCGCATAGTATAAGCTTTGATGTAAAACGTGGTGAAAAAATCGCAGTTGTCGGTGTAAACGGAATAGGTAAGTCCACACTTTTAAAAAGTATACTCGGTATGCATAGTTACTTTGACGGCGAAATAGAGCTCGGCAGAAACTTAAAACTGAGCTATTATGACCAGGAACAAAAACAGCTCAGTGACACAAAAACAATCTTTGCCGAAATAAGCGACAGATTTCCTCTTATGGATGAGGTTGATATCCGCTCCAAGCTTGGACTTGTACTTTTTACCGATGAGGACGCATTCAAAATCGTCGGCGAACTCAGCGGAGGCGAACGCGCCAGACTTATGTTCCTTATTATAATGCTCGAAAAGCCTAATTTTCTTATTCTTGATGAGCCTACAAACCATCTTGACCTGCCTGCCAAAGAAGCTTTGGACGAGGCAATTGCCGCATATGAAGGTACCGTTTTGTTCGTTTCTCATGACAGATACTTTCTTAATAAAACGGCGGATAAAATATATGAACTGAAAAAAGACGGCATAGTGAAGTATAAGGGAAATTATGACGCTTATATAGAAGCACTTAATTCTCAGATCCCGGTTCAGTCCGGTGACAATAAAAATGCACAGCCGAAATCCAACGATTATGAAATGCAGAAACGTTTCCAGGCAACGTTAAGAAGTCTTAATAAAAAAATTGAAACAGCCGAAAACAATATATCAAAGTTTGAACAGGAAATTCTCAGAACAGATAACGAACTGGAAAACTGCGGTTCAGACTTTGAAAAGGCAAAGCGATTGTTTGAAGAAAAACAGCAGTACGAGGATTTGCTCAATGAAAACTATCGGCTTTGGGAGCAGTTTGGAGCCGAATTGGAGAAATTACAGGAAAAAGAATAAAAATTTTCAAAAAAATTCAAAAAATGTATTGACATCGGCCTGCTGTTGTGATATATTAATAGGGCACTGAATTTGACGGCTTAATTCTTAAAAATAAATTTTAAAAAAATTGAAATTAAGTATTGACAAATCATTTGAAGTGTGGTAAGATAATCAAGTCGCTTGCGAGAGAGTCAAAGCGGGCGGCGCTTGGTCTTTGAAAAATGAACAGCATAAA
>CAKSPF010000003.1 GCA_934481345.1 uncultured Clostridia bacterium | reverse complement strand
AGATACCGCAGTAGCGGGCTAACCCCCGCTACAAACCCCTTTGACAGTGTGTTTTCCTAATAGGCGCTAATCATATGCTGTTTATTATTGCTTTGCGCGTTTAATTTCACCTGCGGCAAAGGTTCTGCCGAAATATAAAAATTTGTGGATAATATGCGAGCGCAAAACGGACGCGCGCGATAACGGATACCACTTTTTCAGATATTTGTGCAGAAATCATCCGGAAATCAATGCGGCATATATAATAGACAAAAACTCCTGCGATTACAGCCGTGCTGCAGAGCTCGGACGGATTATACAGCCAAATACTTTTGAACATATGCTCTCGTTTGCGTGCGCCGGGGTTTGCATAAGCACACATATTATGGGGTACGCACCCGATACTTACAGATTTGCTCTGCTTGACGCAAAGCTCGGACTTGTGCATACAAAAAAAGTGTTTTTGCAGCACGGAATAATTGAAACGGATTTAAAGGAATTGTATTATCCCGATTCAAGGCTTGACTTGTTTGTGTGTACGGCAATTCCGGAATTTAATTTTGTGTGCGGTAATTTCCGCCATCCCGACGGAGTTGTGCAAAGACTCGGACTTTGCCGATATGACAGGCTTTTGACAGAACATCGGGTGAAAAAGCAAATACTTATAATGCCGACATGGAGAATATATCTGAGAAATCTGTCAAAAGAGGAATTTATAAAAAGCGATTACTATAAAAACTACAGCGAGCTTATAAACTGCAGCCAAACGGCAGATATTCTGAAAAAATACGGATACGAAATGGTATTGTATCTGCACTATGAGCTGCAGCCGTATGCCGGACTTTTCAAATCCGGCAATCCAGATATAAAAATTGCTGAGTTTAAGGATTATGATGTTCAAAATCTGCTCATGGATTCTGCGGTACTTATTACCGATTATTCAAGCATTCTGTTTGACTTTGCATATATGCAGAAACCGTCGGCATATTTTTGGTTTGAAGAAAAAGCTTTTTTTGAAAGGCATTACAAAAAAGGATATTTTGACTGCCGTGCGGACGGCTTCGGACCTGTTTTTGAAAGCTTGGAACCGCTTCTTGATTATATTCGCCGATGCCTTGAAAACAATGCACAAATGCCGAGTGAATACAAAAAAAGAACAGAAGAATTTTTTGATTACGGCTTTAAATCAAAAACAACAAACTGTGAACGGACATATGATGCAATCAGCAGGATAATAAATAAACAGTGAGGTACACGATATGCAGCCATTAGTTACAATAGCCGTTGCCGTATACAATATTGATGAAAAAATGCTCAGGCTGTGTTTAAACAGCGTTGCGGAAAATACCGCAGAAAGCGATGAAATAATTATCGTTGACGACTGTTCGCAAAACGGCAGCTACGAAATATGCAGAGAATATGAAAAAAAGTATCCCCGAATTACCCTGTACCGCACAGATAAAAACAGCGGTATAGGCTATGTACGCAATTTAATGATTGACAAAGCAAACGGAAAGTGGATTTATTTTGTAGACGGCGATGACGTGATGGGAGCGGGAGCACACGAGTCGGCAGAATATGCCGGCGGCGAAAATGCAGATGTACTTATATATGATTATAAAAGCTTTGAAAAGGATTTTGTGTGTGATAAAACAACTTTTATTGCAAAATACAAACTGCTCGATAAGGATTGCACCGATCGTATCGCAATGGCATGTCTTGCAGAATCTCCGTGCGACATTTTCGGGCATACCGCTTCAAAGGGCTGTACCTCAAAAGGATATAACAGAGAATTTTTGCTTAATAATAAAATAAGATTTATTGAAGATTTAAAAATATCGGAGGATTCGGTTTTTTATGCCGATGTTTTATGCCGGTGCAAGAAAGCGGTATATTTTCCCTTTACGCTCTATTATTACCGCAGTGCCAACGAACATTCCGTTACAAACGCATATAATGCGGATATGGACGGGCTCAGAAAATTATATTTAATGTATTTTGATGAAAAGTGCGAACGGTATTTTCCGGGCAGAGAGGATATTAAGCAGCTTCACCGCAAATATAAAATTCCGTCGGTTATTTACAGACAGCTTAAATTAGATATTTTTCATAAAAACAATCCAAAACCGTATGCCGAAAGAAAACGGGAATTTGAAAGCTTTTTGTCGGAAGAACCGTATAAAAGCGCACTTGAAGAATTTGACTGTGACGGGTGCGGCTGGATTGAACGGGCGTTAGTATTCAGTCTTGCCAAAATCAGAAATTTTTTTGCACTTAATATACTGTTTAAGCACCCTGTTGTATTAAAATTTTACGGCGGAATAAAAAACCGCCTGAGAATACTTTTCGGAAGGTGATACAAATGAACAAAAAAGTAAGTATTTGTGTTGCGGTATATAATATAGACGAACAGTACCTGCGCGAATGTATAGAAAGCATAATTGCCGATAAGTCACCCGATATAGAGATTATACTCGGCGACGATTGCTCAGCGGAGGACTGCGGGAAAATATGTATGGAGTATGAGCGGAAGGACAGCCGCATAAAATGCATTCGCCCGGAGCATAACGGCGGAGTGAGCCGTATGCGTAACCTTATGATTGACGCGTCAAACGGAAAATATATCTTATTTGTGGACGGTGATGATGCCGTAAGTGCGGATTATATTACACGGCTGAAAGAAATTGCCGAAACCGAGTATGATATTGTAATGGTTGAGTGGCAGGAATTTGAAACCGACATTCCGAAAACGGATATAAAATATTCGGACATTATAAATACAGACGGCAGCGCCTGCAAAGTTTTTTCGAGAGCCTGTCTTACCGGTGCGCCGCCGCAAATTGAAAAATTCGGCATAAAAAATTCTACTCCGTCATCGGTATGCACCAAGGTATACAGACGTGATTTTATAGTTGACAACGGGCTCAGATTTAAGGAAGGGTTAAAAAAATCACAGGACGTAACGTTTAATACCGAGGCATTCTTTAAATGCAGAAAGCTTGGCTATCTTCCCAAAATAATGTATTTATACCGAATTAATCCAAAGTCGATTTGCCACAGATACAGCGCGGATTTTGAAAGTATAATAAATGACTGCATACGCTATGATGAAGAAAACATGAAAAAGTTTTATCCGAACAACGTAAATTGCACAGAGCTTTGGAATAAATATAAGATTATTCATTTTATTATAAGCAATTTTGAACTTAATATTTTTCATAAAGACAATCCGAACAGCAAAAATATCAGGAAAAATGATTTTTTGAATTTTGTCGGTGCACCGCCGTTTTCAGATTTTTTTGATAATTTTGATTTTGACTCCTGCACATGGCGCGAAAGGCGCCTGATATTGAAGCTGGCAAAAAACAAGCGGTTTTGTCTGCTTGATTTTATGTATAAGCATCCCGTGAGCTTCAAAATATACGGAAAATTTAAAAATATAATTGATTTTAAAGGTAAGGAATAAAAATGCGAAGCAAGGCAACTGTCAAAAATTCAATATGGGGCATTGTTCAGCAGGTTGTTGTATGCATCATGAGTCTGTTTTCGAGAAGAGTAATGATAGATACAATAGGCGTCGAGGGTGTTGGGCTCAATGCATTTTTAAACAGTGTTATAACAATGCTTTCTCTGGCGGAGCTCGGAATAGGAACGGCGATAGTGTATCATATGTATGCGCCCATCGCTTCGGGCAACAGACAAAAAATTGCAAAGCTGATGCAGGTATATAAAAAAATGTACAGAATAATTGTGTGCGTGATTATGGCTATAGGCTTGTGCCTTCTGCCGTTTATGGACAGAATTGTCAAAGACGTGAGCTATTCCAAGGAATATGTATCGCTTATATTTGTTCTTTTTTTGATTCAGACTACATCATCATATCTGTTTACATATAAGCGTTCAATGCTTTCGGCAGATCAGAAGCAGTATATTATTACCGTCTTTGACCTGGGATACAAGATTGTCACAATTATTCTGGGAATTGCCGTTCTTGCCGCCACAAAGGAACTTGCATATTATATTATAATGCTTACGGTATGCACTGTTGCCGAAAATATTCTCATATCCAAAAAAACCGACAGGCTTTACCCTTTTATAAATGAAAAATGCGGCAGCCTTGAAAGAAAAGAAACAAAGCAGATTGCAAAAGATGTTAAGAATATATTCATAGGCAAGGTATCGGGAGTTGTGACCAATTCAACCGACAGCGTTCTTATAAATATGCTCGTGGGAACAGTTCAGACAGGTCTTTATTCAAACTATAATATTATTCTGGGTACGCTTACGGCAACGCTCAGACAGTTTTCGGACGCAATGCGCGGAAGCGTCGGAAATCTTGTCGCGGTTGAAAAGCCGGAGCACATAGACGCTGTTCTTAAAAGACTTTTGTTTATTATGTTTTTTATTGCAAGCGTTTGCGTATGCTGTCTTACGGGGCTGATAGACCCTTTTATAACTCTTGCGTTCGGCAAAGGGCTTCTTCTGGATCGCTTCACCGTCTATGTATGCATTGTTAATTTATATATGTCTGCAATCACCATACCTGTATACAGCATGGTTGCGGCTGCCGGGCTGTTTCGTTATGACAAGTATATATCTGTCTGCGGAAGCGCCGTGAATTTGGTTTTATCTTTTGCACTCGGCGCAAAAATCGGTATGGCGGGAATACTCATAGGAACAACATCAACGTATACAGTACAGCTTATTCTTAAAATTATTGTACTTTATAAAAAGTTTCTTAAAATAAACTATGCGGCAATATTTACAAAATGCGCTTTGTATGCGGCTGCTGCCGTTTTTGAGTGTGCGCTGACCGAATATGCTGCCGCAAGCATAGGCGTTTTAAATCCATATTTGAAATTTGCGTTGTCGGCAGTTCTGTGCGTAATTATTCCGCTTGCTGTGAACACAGCATTATTTATTAAAACAAAAGAATTTAATTATATAATCTCGGTTGTAAAAAATATTAAATCATCAAGCATGCAGTGAGCGGTATATGTGCCGTTTCGCTTTTTTGCACAAAAAACACCGTGCCGAAGCTTTGGCACGGTGTTTTACTTTTCACTGATTAAGCTGATTTATTTCGGTAACGTCAAACGGGTTGTAAATGCTTGCATCATAGCTGAAAGATGAAACACTTGCAAGATAAAAGCTGTTTTCCGCTTCGTCGGACGGATACCAGAAATTTATATGTATATCATATTCGGGATTAAGACTTTTTTTGTCTGTCGCAACAGCCTTTAAATATACTTCCGTTTCCTCCGCCGGCATACTGAGCCAATAGCTTTTAAATTCATCCTTGCTCAATCCGCCGTTATACGTTGCGGAAACAACAACAGTATTGACGTATTTTGAGAGCTCGCCCTCGTATGTAAACATATCTCTGAAATTAAAGTATTCATCATTTAAGATAAATACGCTGTTTAGCTGTTCGTTCCAGAGCACATATCCGCCGAATGCTTCGGCAACCGCACGGATGGGAAGATAAATTCTGCCGTTTATCTCTGACGGCGCTTCGTCCGATACGATTGTTCCGCCGCCGCTTAATTTAAGCGTTTTTGAATTTACGGTTACAGTAAGCGTGGTAGAGTCTTTTGTCAGAATTGCGGAGTCGGTTTGTTCATCCCAGCCGACATCGGCTCCGAAAGCCTCCATTACGGCTCTGAGAGGAACCATTGTTCTGCCGTTTGCGCTCTCAAACGGTATTCCGGTGCTTTCTGTGAATTGCACCTGCTTTGTATCGACATAAATTTTTGCCGCTGCGGAATCTGCATATGCACCAAACGGCACAACAGCAACAGCCGCAAGCAGAATTAAAGTAAGTATCTTTTTCATAACTATTCTCCTTTGGCAATTTGAAAAGTCAGTTTTGGTTAATTATATATTTTTTTCCGCGATTTGTCAAATCGGCAGAAAATCCCCCAGCAGAAGATATCCTATTATAAGGGGCATGATAATATCGTCCGGCGATTCGGTGGCAAGTATTATAAGCAATGCAATCAGTATGACATCGTCACTTTTGAATGAAGAAAACAGGCCTCTTTTTCTGTTTGAAGCAGTTTCCGCATGTATTTCTCCGGAGTCCTCACCGCCGACGGCAAGCTCGGTTGAAACAGTGCTTTCATCAGCGCTTTGTGCATCTTCATCGGCGCTTGCCGAGTGGTATGTATTGTCCGGAATAATGGTTTCACCCTCATCCGGACGGTAAGCTTCCATAGGATAACCGTCATAATACCTTTTGTACATGGTTAACTCCTTTCATTTTTAAGAATGTCCGTAAGCTTCGTGATTTTAAGCATTTGTATGGCTTTATCCACATTTGACGCTCTGGATTCCCTTAAATACGGTTTTATGGCGTTAAGCAGATTTATTCTTCTGTCGCTTCCGCTGTTGATGCTGCTCATAAGCTGTCCTGCCTTTAGTGCGAAATCCTCCGTGCTTTGCGAAGGTTCCGAAACGCTCGGCTGATTTGAATTAAATTTGCTTACGACGTCCGAAAGCTCCTTCATAGCTTCCGGATTGTTAAGCAGCTCCATTAATTTGGCACTCATGTTGTCATCCATTGCCGCTACCTCCTGTCATTGAATATTTCCATTGCTTTTTTTAGTATCTGAGGATTGGAACGAAGCATGTTTTCAATCATCTGACTGCTCATAGGCTCAAGTTTGTCCGCAATGTTTCCCATTCCGAGTTCGCGGAGCCTTCTTTGTATATCCTGTTTGTTGAATCCGTCCATAAAATTATCGGCATTTTTATTGACTTTACCGCTGCCTCTTGCGGCATTTTTGATAAATTCCAGCTCTTTTTCATAATTATTGTTCAATCATATTACCCCCTCTGCATATAAACATTATATGCACAAGTTTCTCAAATAGATACTTCGACTTTTAAAACCTTGACAAAACATGGATTATTTGTGTATAATAACAAAGCATAGTGCTCTGCGGAGCTTTGGCTGATTGTTGGCCGCACGGCACTTGCATAAAGCGCCAGAGCTGAGTATGCCCGATAAAATATGCAGCCAGATATTTTGACATATTCAGTTGACGAGGATGGGGTTTATCGAATTCTTCGGCGGGTGCCCCGCGGTAATCACACTACCGTTAACGACCGGCAAAAGCATAAAGTGATTTGTGCCACAAATCCGGTCAGGTGTTAAAACCTATTTCATGGAAAGGAAGATTTTTTATGTGTGGAATTGTTGGCTATATCGGAGGAAGACAGGCGGCAGGTATACTGCTCGACGGTCTTGAAAAACTGGAGTACCGCGGTTATGACAGCGCGGGAATTGCAGTTCTCGGCGGAGATGAAATCAAGTGCTGCAAAGTAAAGGGCAGACTTGCAAATCTGAGAGAGGCTGCAAAAAACGTTGACCTTGACGGCTCCGTGGGTATCGGACATACACGCTGGGCAACGCACGGCGAACCGTCCGACGTTAATTCGCATCCGCATCTGAGCAATGACAAAAAAATTGCGGTTGTTCATAACGGTATTATTGAAAATTATATGGAGCTGAGAGCTTTTCTTAAAGAAAACGGCTACGAATTTTTGTCAGAAACCGATACGGAGGTTATACCTAACCTTATAAGCTATTTTTATAAAGGCGATTTGCTCGAAGCGGTTATAGAAACGACCAAAAAACTTACGGGAAGCTACGCTATCTGCGTTTTGAGCTTGGATGAACCCGATAAACTTGTTGCCGTAAGGAAAGACAGCCCGCTTATCATAGGTCTGAAAAAGGATGAGAAATTCGTTGCGTCCGATATTCCGGCTGTTTTAAAGGAAACAAGAAATGTTTATCTGCTGGAAGATAACGAGTATGTAGTTTTAAACCGCGAAAGCGCAAAAACATATACAATCGATAAGGAAGAAATCGACCATGCGGTTTATAAAGTTACTTTTGACGACAATGCCGCAGAAAAATCCGGCTATGACCACTTTATGCTCAAGGAAATTCACGAACAGCCAAAGGCTGTGAAAGATACTCTTACCGGCAGGGTGAGCATGGATTCGGCAATTAATTTCGATATGCTTAAATATGACGATATAAAAGACGTTGACAAAATATATATTGTTGCGTGCGGTACCGCATACCATGCCGGTATCGTAGGCAAGACTGCAATAGAGCGCCTTTGCCGTGTTCCGGTAGAGGTTGACATCGCTTCGGAATTCAGATACAGAAATCCGATAATCACACCAAAGACGCTTCTTGTGGTAATAAGCCAGTCGGGCGAAACGGCAGATACCCTTGCTGCATTAAGACTCGCAAAGAAAAATTCCGCCAAGGTTCTCGCTGTTACCAACGTTGTCGGAAGTACGGTTTCCCGTGAAGCGGATTTTGTGTTCTATACACATGCCGGCCCGGAAATTGCCGTTGCTTCAACAAAGGCTTATACAACGCAGCTTATAGCGCTTTATGTGTTTGCACTCTTTATTGCGGAAAACAAAAAGACAATTTCTGCATCGGAGCTTGATAAATACAAAAAGGATTTGCTTGACATACCCGAAAAAATAACCGAAGTGCTTGAATGTGAGAAAAAAATTGAAAAAATAAGCAAAAAGCTTACAAATGAAAAGGATATTTTCTTCCTCGGACGCGGACTTGACTATGCGGTTGCAATGGAAGGCTCGCTGAAATTAAAGGAAATATCATATATACATTCCGAACCGTATGCCGGCGGTGAACTTAAGCACGGACCTATCGCTCTTATCGAGGACGGAACCGTTGTAGTGTGCATATCCACGAGTGCGGAACTCAAACCGAAAATGGACAGTAATATCAAAGAGGTTATTACCAGAGGCGCTCATATAATAGGTATACAGACAGAGGGAATGGAAACACACGGCATCGAGGAACTTTGCGAAATCCCCTTTGTTAATGAACTGTTTTCGCCGGTTGTTTCGGTCATACCGCTTCAGATGCTTGCATACTATGTTTCGGTATTAAAGGGCTGCGATGTGGATAAACCGAGAAATCTTGCTAAATCAGTAACTGTTGAATAAAGTATAGTTTAAAACAGCGGAACGACATTGCGTCGTTCCGCTGTTTTTATCAATGAAATTTTACAATCCCTATGCCTTCCTTGTGTAAGGGGTGTTGTTTGTTAGTGGTTTAGCCTCCCCTGTGTAAGGGGAGGTGGCAAACGCTTTGCGTTTGACGGAGGGGTTGTAAATGCAGTTTACCGCTCCGCCAAAATTATTTCCTGTTTCCTTTTTTCGCGGTTATGGTTTTTAGCTTCTTTGCATTGCTTTCCCACATTTCATATAATTTAAAACGAATTTTAACACTCGGCTTTTTGTCGCTTTGAATTATTTCATATGCGTCTTTGCCGAGATTGTCTATTAATATATCCTTTGATTTGACACTTATGCCCGTGCAGCTCTCGTCCACAAAACACAGCGGCGGAAACAGTACACACCACCAGTTTTCACCCTTGCCGCTGCCTATTTCCACAATAAGCGCCTCGTATGTTCCGGCAGGCATGGTAATGTTTTTGTAAATCTTTTCGGGAAAGTCGCTTTTTCCGTAGCGTATGCTTACAGGATAATTGTAGCCGTTCTTTTGAATTTCGTCCTCAGCCGCCGCGGTAATCAGCTCTATATTATCATTAATGGTCTTTTTTGCACTTTTTATATCCGTCTGATTTTCAAACAGATATGACGCGTCGCTTATTATGCGGTCGCGAACTTTTAACTTGAGCGCCTGATCCTTGTCGGAGTTGCTGTTTGCACGCACATGCAGACGGATTACACCCTCCGTCAGAGCCGCTTCGGTCTGCTGTATGGAGCATACCATGGAAACTGCGGTAAAAAAACCAATACATAATGTTAAAACAAACTTTTTCATGATACTTTTTCCTTTCGCTTGTTGTAACATAAGTATTGTCAATTGCTATAAAAATTATACATTAAAGCTTTTTGTTAGTATTGTTTCATTATATTTATTTTTAAATTCATTATATGCATTGCCGGCAAGTTTTGGATTTTCAAAAATTCCGAATACAGTCGGTCCGCTTCCGCTCATGAGAGCCGCGTCTGCGCCGAAGTCTTTCATTTTTTGCTTGATAATTCCCACAATCGGGTATTTTTCAAATACAGGCTTTTCAAAAACATTTTCCATAATGCCGTACAGCTTGTAAGTATCTCCGGTTTCAATGCACCTGACGGCGCTTTCGGAATCGGGATGCGTGATTTCGTCAAGCTTCAGACTTTTGTATGCCCATGGAGTCGGGACGTCAATTTCGGGTTTTACAATAAGTACCGTTTTTTTCGGAAACGGTCTTAACGGAGTTAAAATATCGCCGATTCCCTCAGAAAGCATTGTTCCCTTTGCAATGCAGAAGGGTACGTCCGCGCCGAGCAGGGCGCCCAGACGCAAAAGCTTTTTTTCTTCAAGCGGTTTTTGATATAATTCATTCAGCAAAATCAAGACAGCCGCCGCGTCACTGCTTCCGCCTGCAAGTCCGGCACATATCGGTATTTTCTTTTCTATATAAATGTCAGCGCCGCCGTGTATTCCGGTTTTTCCAAAAAAAAGCTCCGCACTTTTATATGCAAGATTTGTGCTGTCATAGGCAAGCTTACTGCCGCTGCCGTTTAAATGTATACCGGATTCGCTTTTGTTTACGGTAACAGTATCTCCGAATTCGAGCGTCTGCATTATCATTTTTACGTTGTGATAACCGTCCGGACGTTTGCTTTCAACGTCCAGTATAAGATTTATTTTTGCGTTTGCCGTTATTTTCATTTTAATCACCTATAAAATAATAACATAAAAGTATATTTTTGGCAATAAATTAATTTTGATTTACATAATTTAAATTATGAAAACTTCATTTTGACAAAAGGCGCAAAATATTAAAAAAAGTCGAAAAAGACCTTGACATAATTGCTGTAAAATTATACAATAAGATAGTATGTGATTTTTACGCGGCAAATATTTGCCGATTAATATAAATACAATAAATGATTGTTTTTGAAATTGCTCGTTTAAAAGGGAATTGCAGATATACAATCCCTCAGTCACCTATCGGTGACAGCTCCCTTTGCACAAGGGAGCCTTAATGCTTTAAAACTTCGCTGACGCGAAAGCTTCTCCGTTTTAAGGAGTCCTGCTTGTTAGTGGTTTAGCCTCCCCTGTGCAAGTGGAGGTGGCAAACGCTTTGCGTTTGACGGAGGGGTTGTAAAAAATCACCACCCCTCTTCGCATAAAAAACATGTTCGTCGCGCAGAAAACAACCTGCATATCCGAAAGAGCATTAATATCATAAAACAATCTATTACTTTAGAAAAAGGAGAAAAAATAATGGCTGTTAAGTACATTTTTGTAACAGGCGGTGTAGTTTCGGGCTTAGGTAAGGGTATTACTGCCGCATCTCTTGGCAGACTGCTTAAATGCAGAGGTCTTAAGGTAACTATACAAAAATTCGATCCGTACATAAACGTGGATCCGGGAACTATGAATCCGTGTCAGCACGGTGAGGTTTTCGTAACAGATGACGGAGCGGAAACGGATCTTGACTTGGGACACTACGAGAGATTTATCGATGAAAGTCTGAGCCAGGACAGCAATGTTACAACGGGCAGAGTGTACTGGTCTGTTATCTCCAAGGAAAGACGCGGAGATTACCTCGGCGGAACCGTTCAGGTAGTGCCGCATATCACAAATGAGATAAAAGAAAAGATTTATTCCGTGGCAAAGCATACGGATACCGATATAGTAATCACCGAGATAGGCGGTACCGTGGGCGATATAGAGAGTCTGCCGTATATCGAGGCAATCCGCCAGGTTTCGTCGGACGTCGGCAGAGAAAATTGCATGTATATCCATGTAACGCTTGTTCCGTATCTTTCCATGAGCGGAGAACAGAAGAGCAAGCCTACACAGCACAGCGTAAAAGAGCTTCTGGGCTACGGTATTCAGCCGGACGTGGTTGTTTGCCGCACCGAGCATCCTCTCGGCGAAGAATTCAAAAATAAGACAGCACTTTTCTGCAATCTGCATCCGAATTGTATAATAGAAAATATGGACGCTTCGCTCCTGTATGAAGTTCCGCTTATGCTCGAAGACGCAGGACTTGCACAGGCAGTATGCAAAAGACTCGGTCTTAATCTTCCCGAGCCGGACCTTACCGAGTGGACAAATATGGTCAATAAAGCGCTTAACCTTTCAAAAAAAGTAAAAATCGCGCTTGTCGGCAAATATGTATCTTTGCACGACGCATATATAAGCGTTGTGGAATCGCTTAAACACGGCGGTATAGAGAATGACGCCGAAGTTGATATAAAATGGATTGACTCCGAAACCGTAACCGAAGACAACTGCCGCATGCTTCTGGAGGACTGCGACGGAATTATAGTTCCCGGAGGATTCGGCGACAGAGGTATAGAGGGTATGATACTTGCTATTAAATACGCAAGGGAAAATAATGTTCCGTTCTTTGGTATATGCCTCGGTATGCAGCTTTCCGTGATAGAATATTCCAGAGATGTGCTCGGTTATGCCGATGCAAACAGCACGGAGCTTAACCCCGACACGGCTCACCCCGTCATAGACATTATGCCGGATCAGAAAAACATCGCCGATATGGGCGGCACCATGCGCCTGGGACAGTACCCGTGCGAACTGAAGCAGGGCGCACGCTGCATAGATATATATAAAGAAACCCTTATCCATGAAAGACACAGACACAGATTTGAGTTTAACAACGATTTCAAGGAGGAGCTCGTAAAAGCAGGACTTACCGTTTCCGGTACATCGCCGGACGGCAGACTTGTTGAGATAGTGGAAGTAATGGATCATAAATGGTTTGTGGGTGTTCAGTTCCACCCCGAGTTCAAGTCCCGCCCGAACAGGGCGCATCCGCTGTTTCGCGATTTCATACGCGCCGCTGCGGAGGGCAAATAATTACACGGTTATAGCAAAAATGTGACATAGATTACTCTATTTTTACAGTTTTGTTACAACAATAAATGCGGCATTGACTATACGCGTTTTGTAATGCTATAATCATGCCAAGGTTAGGGCAATACCTAACATAAGGTTAAGCAGTATATGAAAGAGATGCGGCTTAACTCTAAGCTCTATCTCTTTCAAAAAATTTATTAAGGAGGATTTGAGAATATGAGAAATCTCAAAAAAGTGCTCGCACTCGTACTCGCATTTTCAATGATGTTCTCAGTAGTAGCTTTCGCTAACTATGCAGACGTTGATGCTAATGCAGATTACGCAGGTGCGGTAGAACTCTTGTCAGCTTTGGATATTATCAAAGGTGACGATTTAGGAAACTTCAATCCTGATAACACAATTACAAGAGCAGAATATGCTGCAATTGTATGCCGTGCATTAGGACTTGAAAATGCAGCAAACGGTGCCAAAGGCGCCACACGGTTTGTAGACGTAGCTGCTGATCACTGGGCTTCAGGTTACATCAACCTTGCTACTCAGAACGGCATCATCAATGGTTACGGTGACGGTAACTTCGGTCCTGAAGATAAGGTTACTTATGAACAGGCAGTTAAGATGCTCGTTTGCGCTTTAGGTTTTGAGCCTATGGCTGCTACAAAGGGCGGTTATCCTACAGGTTACCTCGTAGTAGCTAACCAGTACAAGATTACTGCAGGCGTTACAGCTACAGCTGAAGCTCCGAGAAAGACAGTTGCTCAGTTAGTTTACAACGCACTTTCTACACCTAAGATGGATCAGACATCATACGGTACAGATCAGAAGTACGAAGTACTCGATGGTAAAAACGACCGCGACTACGCTACACTTCTTACCGATATGAACATCTACATCGCTACAGGTGTTGTTGGTGAAAAAGACGGCGAAGACATCAACTTCGCACTTACCGAAAATTCAGACGACTATGAGTTTGGTATGACCGGTGAAAAGAAATCTGACGGTTTCACAAATGTTACTACTGATTTAACATTCAAAATCAACGGTTCTGACATTGAAAAATATGAACACCAGAATGTTGATGTTTATGTTGAAAAAGTTTCCGGTAAGTACTATGTACTTGCAGTAGTTGCTGCTGATATCGGTGAAACATTTGATCTTCTCAGCGATGACGTTAAGTCAATCACTAATAAGGGTACTTCCGGTATCGAAATCGAATACTATGATGAAAACAACAAGACAAAGACTGTAAAGCTTGATGCAAATGCTAAATTACAGTTCAACAAAAACACAGCTGTAGATACTTTCGCTGATATTGCTTCGAAGATCTGCAATACTGTGAATGCTAAAGGTGACGTATATACAGATTCAAAAGACGATATCGAACTCGTACTTGTTGAAAACACAGGTGACAGCAAATACGATACAATCGTTGCAACTCAGTACTTCTCAACAAAAGTTGATTCTGTAAACGAAAGCAAAGATAAGCTCGTAACAGACGACGGTACGATTGAATTTAAGTTTGATGACGAAGACGTTACAACTATTCTTGAAGATGTTAACGGCAATGCAATCGAACTTAAAGATTTCGCAGAAGATGATGTAGTAGCTGTTGTTGCTGATACAGCTGACTATTCTAAATTTAAAAACTTTACAAAATACATCAGAGTTATCAACCTTGGTGACAACAGCGTAACAGGTACTGTTACTTCTTTGGGAACTAAGAACGGTAACAAGATGGTTACAATCGACGGTAAAGACTATATCGATGGCACAGCAAACGGCGCTGGTTCTCTTAACATTGACGACGAAGGTACATTCTATATCGGTATGACCGGTAAGATCATCGACTTCGACGGCAGCGCTGCAAGCAAGAACTACGGCTTTATCCTTGAATATGCAGATGGTTCAAGCTCATTCGATGATGGCAAAGAAGTAAAACTTCTTACAGAAAAAGACGGTGTTGTAACATACACATTCACTTCTTCTGCTAACGATACTTTCAAAGCATACATCACAGCTAACTTCGGCGCAGGCGCTAAGAAATTATTTGCAGATTTTGATATAACAAATGCAGATCAGTCAGCTGCAAGACTTGTTACCTACAAGACAAACGCTAAGGGCGAAATCAAAGAAATCAAAGCAGCAGCAGACGGTACAAATAGTACAGTTAATGCTGTAAGTAAGGCAACTTATAAAGATTCTACACAGATTATCGACAAGAAAACTCTTGAAGATGATGTTGTAATCTTCAACCTTGACAAATCAGAAGCTGATGATGTATATGCAGCAGACATCAGCTACCTCGTTGATGATGTTGAATACACAGGTTATATCCTCAACGACAAAGACGGTGAAAATTCTGTATTCATTATCACAGACGGCGGTACGAGATTCTCTGATGATGTTGGCCTTGCAATCGTAACAGGCACAAAAGCTGCTAAAGATGCTGACGGTCAGGATATCACTGAAGTAACTTACGTTCAGGATGAAGAAGAAGGAACTGTAATATTTGATGAAGATTCTAAGACACCTAAGGGTGCTGATCTCAAATATGATGTTGATGACTTAGACGTTGGTTCTGTATTCGCATTCAATGCAAGCTCTGACGGTACAGTTACTGACTATATCGTAGTTGGTGTAATCGGTGATGACGGTCTCTTAAAGGCTGATACTAAGACCTTTAGTGAATTCAGCGAAGACAACGAATTCATCTTTGGTTACATTGCTAACGAAAAAGTTTCTAACACAACTAAGGGTGAAACTGTTAAGATCAACGGTAAAGGTTCTGACGGAAAAGCTATAGAGCAGGTAATCTCTGTATCTAAGTCTAACTCCAACAGATACACTTACAATGATGCTAACAGCAGAAACATTTTAGTTGACACAGAAGACTTCATGGCTGAAGATGTTGATTACTATGATGCAGAAAAAGATATAGCTTCATTCGTATTCGTAAGAGTTATAGACGGTTCTGTTGTTGATATCTACTCCTTCAACACAAGAGTTGCTAAAGCTTCTGAACAGAAGAATGGCTTCTATGTAGATAACAATGATGCTACAACAAAAGTAACAACTGTTACAAAACCGGTTGAAGTTCCTGCAAAAGCAGAAGATGTTGTTGACGTTGTAGAAGACGCTGACATCCCGGCAGTTGAAATTGATTAATCAATTCTCAAGTCTTTGACTTAATAAAAAGAGAAACCATAGCTTATGCTATGGTTTCTTTTTTTGTGCAAATTTTCATAAAGCCTTTTTGTGTAAAGGGCGCTGCTTGCCGGTGGCAAGCGTTTAGCGCCGACCGAGGCGGCAGCCGAGAAAGGCAACGGCGCTGACGTTGCTGTTGAGGTGTCTGCCAAAGGCAGACGGAGGGATTGTAACCCTATATCTCAAATATTTTCAAAAATCAAATCTATTCATCTTGACAAATTTTTACAAAAAATATATCATTATATAGGTGATAAAAATGATTGGAGTAATTTTGCTCAAAGACACGTCAAACGGTTCATACAGATACATCAGAATAACTGCATATCACGGCAAATACTATTCCGATATGGATATTGACAAACCGTATATGAGCTATACTATAGATACCGTAAACCGCAGTATTACAGACAAGGTCTTTGATAAATCCAAAGAACCGCCGTACTTTCGCTTGACGCTTATTTATAAGGTATATGACGAAGCGCGTAAATATCTGCTGAATAATCCGCTGGTTACCCAATTGCTTTTTAAGTGTGACGGCAGCTCTGTCGAGTTCAAACCAAATTCATATGTACCCGGCATAAGCACTGTCCCCGATTATATTAATCAGTATGTAAGGACAGGCACATATTTTTTGTGCGGCGGTACGAAAAATCAGCCGAAACGCAGTATACTTTTCAATGATATTTTCTGTAACCTGGCAAACTACGCTGTAGATAACTTCTTGAAAATTTCAAATAAAATATATTACCCGACAGGCGGCAGCGTTTATATTGATGTTGGCATTATGTTTAACCGCATTTCCTCGCGTCTTGCTTTTAAAAAAGCTCTTTCGGAATACGGCGGTGCATATAAATTGCTTTGCAAACTCCATAACAAACACTTGTGTACCAAAACAGTCGGACAGTTTCCTTTGCTTTTGAACAAAAAGAAAATACCGGACTTTCAATACTGTACATCGGTTGAACCTCGTGCAAAGCTTATAGAATTGTATAGAAAAAGCTATACAGAAGCGTATTGCGCAGTTTTGAAATATAAAAATTTTCGCGTGTTTAATTCCAATGCGGCAAAAGGACTTATAAATCTGTGTTTTGATAAAACATTGCTTGAAATTACCGATAAATGCTGCACGGAATTTTGCCGTTACGGAGAAAAACTCCGCAAATGGGGATACTATCCCGAAGAATTTAATTTTGATTATATAACCGCAGACGAACTTTTGCTTTCTGCATGCGGAACTGATGAAACAGACCGTATTGCAAAGCTGTGCATCATGCGCGGTAAGAATTACCGCCTGCAATCAAGACTCCCGGCACCGCTTGTTATAAGCTGCTTCGGAGAGTGTTTTTTTGACTTCGGTTGATATAGCAAACCTGCTCCTTGCTATTTGAAAAATCATATGTTATAATATACACAACAAGTTCTACATCAAAGCCTTCCCTGTGTAAGGGAAGGGGGACCGCCGTGGGTGGTGGAAGGGTTGTAATTAACAAATTTAAACAATCCCTCAGTCAGCTGCGCTGACAGCTCCCTTTGCACAAGGGAGCCAAAGTCACCGGCAAACAGTGCTCTTTGCACAATGGAGTTATTAACACTTTAAGCAAAACTTCGCTGATGCGAAAGCCTTCCCTGTGTAAGGGAAGGAGGACCGCCGCAGGCGGTGGAAGGGTTGTAATTAACAAAATTAAACAATCCCTCAGTCAGCTACGCTGACAGCTCCCTTTACACAAGGGAGCCAAAGTCACCGGCAAGCAGCGCCCTTTGCACAAGGGAGCCAAAGTCACCGGTAAGCAGCGCCCTTTACACATGGGAGCTATTAATACTTTAAGCAAAACTTCGCTGATGCGAAAGCCTTCCCTGTGTAAGGGAAGGGGGACCGCCGCAGGCGGTGGAAGGGTTGTAATTAACAAAATTAAACAATCCCTCAGTCAGCTACGCTGACAGCTCCCTTTACACAAGGGAGCCTAAACTCACAGCAACAACATCACCATTGCCTTTCTCGGCTGTCGCCTCGGTCGGCGCTAAACGCTTGCCATCGGCAAGCAGCTCCCTTTGCACAAGGGAGCCATTAATACTTTAAGCAAAACTTCGCTGATGCGAAAGCCTCCCTTGTGTAAAGGGAGGTGGCAAATGCTTTGCGTTTGACGGAAGGATTGTTAAAATGCATTGCCGTTCTTATTTACAGAGAAACTGTGTTGATGTATATGTGTGCATGGAATGACATGTATTAATCATATCAGGAGGTTGAAATGCAAAGAAAGCACAATAAAAATATAGTTCCCTTCGCCAAAGAACTCAGAAAAAATATGACGAAGGAAGAACGACATCTTTGGTATGATTTTTTAAGAAATTATCCGATAAAGTTTTCAAGACAAAAAATACTCGGAAAGTATATAGCAGACTTTTATTGTGCAAAAGCAAATCTGATTGTTGAGCTTGACGGCTCTGAGCATTATGAAGACGCAGGAATTATACATGACGCAAAGAGAACAGAATATCTTGAAAAATATGGAATAAAGGTAATCAGAATATCAAATCTTGATGTAATGAGAAACTTTGAAAGTGTGTGCGCAAGTATAGATTGCATGGTTAAACAATCCCTCAGTCAGCTACGCTGACAGCTCCCTTTGCACAAGGGAGCCAAAGTCACCGGCAAGCAGCGCCCTTTACACATGGGAGCTGTTAATACTTTAAGCAAAACTTCGCTGATGCGAAAGCCTCCCTTGTGTAAAGGGAGGTGGCAAATGCTTTGCATTTGACGGAGGGATTGTACATAAAAACTAAAACAACTATCAAAAAACTTATATATTCAGAACGGAGGATTATAATGAAAATACAACCGGGATTTATTTTGAGAAACATTGCCGACAGCTACGTTGTAGTGCCCGTAGGCGACAATCTTGTGGACTTTTCGGCTATGATAACCCTTAACGAAACGGGAGCTTTTCTCTGGAATTTACTTACCGAGAATGATACCGATTCGGAAGGTCTTGCCGACGCATTGTGCAGGGAGTATGATGTGGACTACGAAACTGCCAAAAAGGATACGGAAGAATTTGTAGCATTGCTTTCCGAAAAAAAGGTGTTGATTTAATTGGGTTCACAGAATATGCAGTACAGTATTAACGATTTGGCGCCGCTAATATCGGATTGCGTAAATTCCGGCAAAAAGGTCAAAATGCGTGTAACCGGTACCAGCATGTATCCGCTGCTCCGCGACAGAACGGATGTAGTGGAGCTTGAATCGTTCGATAAACTCCGCAAATACGACATAGTTCTTCACAGACGCACAAACGGCAAATATATAATGCACCGCATTATTAAGACAGACGGCGATGTGCTCACCATAGCCGGCGATTTTGAAACGGAAAAGGAATATCCGGTTTATACGCAGCAGGTTCTGGCACGCGTTACGGGCTTTTGGCGCGATGATAATTATTATTCCTGCAAAGGGCTGTTTTTCAGAACATATTCGTTTTTGTGGGTTGCACTTTTTCCGCACAGGCATAAAATACTGCGATTTCTCCACGCTGTAAGGAGGAAACTTCATGTCAGGAAATAAAAAATCCGCTCTGAAATGGCTTGCGGTTAATTCAAGAAGCGTCGCCGCGGCAGTAGCACTGCTTACCGTAACGGGTATTGCGGTTGCCTACGTTTCCACAAGATTTGCCGTGGCTGCCATGTATCTTTTGGATTCCGTCACGGGTAAATCACAAAAAAGCTTTTCGGAATGTGTGATAAACCTTGCCGCACTTCTCGTATTGCAGCTGCTCTTGCAGATGTTCTATACGCTTTATGATGTGCGCGTAAGAACAGAATACAAAAATCTGCTTCAGAAAAATTTGTTTTATACAATTATAACAAGAGATTACCTCAGCATAAGCAAAATTCACTCCGGCGAGCTTATAAACCGCCTTACAAGCGATATCGAAACCGTTTATTCAAATGTTATCGATATTATACCCGGTACGGCAACGCTTGTTTCGGGAGTGGTGTTCAGCTTTTTTACCATGCTTTGGCTTGATTGGCAGCTTTCGCTTATCTGCCTTGCACTCGGACCGGTAGTTATGGTGTGTTCCGCGGTATACGGCAGGAAGATGAAGGGGCTGTATAAGGACTGCCGCCAAAGCGACGGCAAAATCCGCTCCTTTATGCAGGAATGTATTCAGAATATTATCGCCGTCAAGTCTTTCTGCTCGGAAAAAAAATCACTTGCGGCTGTCCGTAAGCTTCAGCATGAAAATTATAAGCTGAATATGAAACGCGGCTACATATCAATTCTTGTGAATATAATGTATTATCTGGCGCTTACCGCCGCATATTATTTTGCAGTGGCATGGTGTGCGTATAAAATCAAGGCAGGCATAATGACAGTAGGTGCATTTACAGCCATAGTACAGCTTGTGGGGCAGATACAGTCGCCTTTTCGCGATGTGGCGTCGGTCATACCGAAGTATTATGCGACATGTGCGTCTGCCGAGCGTATAATGGAGATTGAGGGCATAAGCTCTGATGCGGACTCCGGCACGTCTGCAAAGCTTCCTCCGGAGAGTGAGTTTGTAAAAATAAGCGCAGACGGCGTAAACTTCTCATACGGTGACGAACCGGTACTGCGTGATGTCAGCTTTGAAGTAAAAAAAGGCGAAATCGCCGTTTTGCAGGGATTGTCCGGAATAGGAAAAAGCACACTTTTAAAAATTATTCTCGGAATAATCAAACCGACCGGCGGTGCTGTTACTCTTGATTTCATAAATTCGCGCCTGCCGGCAGACGGCGGAGCACGGGGGCTTTTTGCATATGTTCCGCAGGGCAATCTGATACTGTCGGGCAGCATAAGGAAGAACATAGCCTTTTTTGATGACAGCGCTGATGATGAAAAGATAATATCCGCCGCAAAAAACGCATGTATATGGGACTTCATATGCAGTCTGCCGGACGGCCTTGATACTGAAATCGGCGAAAACGGCGCGGGACTCAGCGAGGGGCAGGTTCAGCGCATTGCAATTGCAAGGGCGCTGTACAGAGGATCGCCTGTAATCCTTCTTGACGAGGCTACAAGCGCTCTGGACGAGAGCACCGAGGCACAGGTCCTTGAAAATATCAGAAAAATGAAGTCAAAAACCTGCATTATCATAACGCATAAGGACGCGGCTCTGAAAATATGCGACAAATTCCTCAAATTGTCGAACGGGGTACTTGAGATTAAATAAATTGGGCAATGTGCACAATACAGCATAATATATTTTATTGCTTTTTTTGCTTGTATTCGGGGTAAAAGCTATTGACATTTAATAGTAATTTTGATAAAATCATATTGTGAAAAAAATAGTGCGAAAACTATACTTTAAGATAGGAGATGTTTTTTGGATGAAAAGCAAGATTTTCAGACCTATGGCGGTTGCTTTGACGATGGCTGTCGGCATAGGTACGACTGCAATGGCAGCCAGCGTTGTTACATCAACAAACTATAAATACGGCGCAACAGATAATCCTACAGTAACGGTTACTACTAATGTAACAGCTGCTGCAGATTCACAGGTTACTTTCCTTGTTTCCAAGGGTGATCTTTCCGTGACTTCGGGTGAAAATGCAGGTCGGATTATTTACATTGACCAGGCAGGTGCAGATGCGAACGGAGTTGTTCATACATTTACATTCACAGCTGATCAGGCTACTTTATATAATGCAGCCGTAACAGCAAAATTCGGTACAGACGGCAATGATAAAGCATTCCCGACATTCCGTTTTAATGAGGGTGTTGACTATTTGACAAATGCAGATCCGTCTGTTGAAACTGTTACCAATGTATCATTGGGCGATATAGAAGGTTTGACAGCTGTAGCAAAGTATGCCGGAAATGTAACCGAATACGGTTTTAAGCTTATGAAAGACGACGAAGAACAAGGTGAGCTTCCAGCATATGCAAGCAAAGACGGTATTTTTGCTATCCAGGTTACAGGCCTTACCGGTAACGGTTATACTTTAGTACCGTATGTTAAATAAGGGAGGGGAGATTACTATGAAAAAATATATTAAACCAACAGCAAATATTGTAGAATTATCAGTTAAGGAATCTCTTTCGGATCTTCCCAGCGGTTTCAATAGGCCGGGTGCAAACAATGTAAGAAGAGCAGCTACCTACGGTATGACTGTATATACTCTTAATTCTTCACCAAAAACGCAGAACAGTTAATGGATAACTGCATTTTGCAGTTTAAAACACACAGATTTTAATAACTGAATTAAAAAGGTTGACTTTATTATGTCAGCCTTTTTTTTGTAAAAGCGGTAATGATTTGAACGTACTTTGCATCATTGCCGATTGGGAGGTAGAACGCAATAGACACAAAAAATACTAAAGACACTAAAAACACTTTTAATGCTGCCGTAGCAGGCATAAAATTAAAAATAACAAGCTTTTATGATGAAAAACTCTTTAATGCTTTCACAGATTATGTAACAGCTGACGAAAACTGCGATTATTGCATTGAAATAACAAAGACAGAATCAAAAATACTGCCTGTCAAAGGAAAGAAGCTTACCAGACGCAATGACGAAAACTGGTATTACACATCGGACAAGCAGTATGTGTATATACTGGAGGATCCCGGCCTTGAGTGCATAACGCTGAAAATAACTTATGATATTTCCGCAGCAAGAGTAAGCGCCGAGTTGCTTGATATAAAAAAGCTGTTTGATATAGACCCGTATTCTTTTGCATTCAATGCGATGGGAAAAGTATTTCGCTTTTTGACGCTGTGGAAGGACGGCTTTGTTATTCATGCTTCTTCCGTAGTTTATGACGGTTACGGAATTGCTTTTTCTGCAAAGTCGGGCACCGGTAAATCCACTCATACGGCTTTGTGGCTGAAAAATTATCCCGGTGCTTACATATTGAATGACGATACCCCCGTTATACGGTTCATTGACGGGGTATGGTATATATGCGGTACTCCGTGGGCAGGCTCTACGGGCATTAACCAAAACAGCGTTGTTCCGCTTAAAGCACTTGTCTTTATAAACCGAAGCAAGGTTAATAATATACGCGACTGCTCCGCAATGGAGGCTATATATCACTTTTTTGAGGCGATTGTTCATCCCGTATCGGATGAAATAACGGCTGTGATATTAAATTCACTGAACACTCTGCTGCAAAAGAACCGTGTTTGCCTGCTCGGCTGCAACATGGAGGACGAAGCGGCAGAAACCGTCAGAAAATATTTGTTTGACGAAGAGTAGGACACGGCTGCATGCCGTTCAGTAAAGCCTTCCCTGTGTAAGGGAAGGGGTGCAATTAACAAAATTTCACAATCCCTCAGTCAGCTGCGCTGACAGCTCCCTTTACACAAGGGAGCCTATAATGCTTTAAGTAAAACTTCGCTGATGCGAAAGCCTCCCTTGTGTAAAGGGAGGTGGCAAACGCTTTGCGTTTGACGGAGGGATTGTCAAAATGCAGCGCGGTGTGCAAAAACACCCTTGTTAACAGAGAAACTTAGTCAATGCGAAAGCTATTACATTAAGGATAAAAAATAAGATGGAGGAAATACAGATATGAAAAAACTAATATCAATTATTGCTGCATCGTCAATACTTGCATCGGCAACGGTAATGCCGAATGTATATGCAGACGCAGCATTTACGGATTTATCCGACGGACACTGGGCATACTCAAGTGTGTCACAGCTTGTATCTTCGGGCACGATAAACGGATATGACGACGGCTCATTTTTGCCCGACGCTACCGTTACAAGAGCCGAATTTGTAAAAATGCTCGGTAAATCCGATGTTAAGAGAGACAGCGACTTTGCCGATGTTGCCGCAAATCACTGGGCATATGATTATATCATATACTCCGGTCTGGAGGGCGACGAAGCAAACAACTTCAACCCGGATGTCGCTATCACAAGAAATGACGTTGCACAGCTTTTGTATAAAAGGTTTGCTTCAAATGCAGACGCAATTGCTCCGTATCCGGTTACAAGCTCCGGCACATCTGTCAAAGCTGCGGCATGGGTGTATAACAGCGGTCTTATGCTCGGCGACGATATGGTGAATCTGAGACTTCAGGATTCGCTTACAAGAGCAGAGGCGGCAGTGCTTATAGTAAGAGCGCAGAACCTGGATTTATCACAAAAGAGGAATTTTACAGATAACTTCCCGGACGAGGTATATGAAAAGATTTATACCGCTTCCGACCTGTTTGATACTCCGTACAATGCAAATGAAAAAATTACAAACGGCGAGGTTGCCCGCGCAGCTCTCAGACTTCAGTACAGAGAAAGAAATCCGCTGTTTGCACATTATAACTATAAAACTCAGTTTGAGGGCGAGTATGCCAAGGAATGGAGCATAATGACAAGCTATGTTCTGGATAACGGCAAGCTTTCCTGCACATCAGCCGACTGCGGCAAAAATGCCACTGTGGCAGACGCACTGGCAATGTTATCATACTGCGTAAGAAGCAACAGCTTCTATGTGCCGCAAATAAATGCTCAGAATAACGCGGTGTACCCGGAAATAAACGCAGACAGTCAGGACAGCAGCTATTTCAAGGCGCTTTCCTATGCATACAATTACGGTATTTCTCTTTATGCAGACGCAAAAATCAATCCTAACAATGAAATAACCAAAAAGGAACTTGCGTGTATAATAATGCAGTACGATATGGGAATCGGAGCAAATATTGCGTACAGATGCGGATATAACTGCACATATGTACCGACTCCCTTGCGCCGAGATATCGCTTCATATCCGGCAAATGCCGCTGATTATACCGCTGTGCTCAATGACATTCCGAATGAGTTGTACGAAACTCCGCTTTCCGATCTTAAGGGTAAGGCTGCGGATTTCACAGCCGGTGCAAAAAGCATAGCTCCGGTATTCATAGCACCGCTTACGGATTTGTGTTCCATAGCATATAACAAAGGCATTACCGTGTACATTACGTTTTATCCGACAATTGCCGGAAATGCAAACAATGGGTATGTATACAGAGTAAAATTTGAAATTGAAAACGCTCCCGAGGGCACTATGCTTTCAAATATAGTAAAGCTTAATGAAGGCGTAAGCGATTTCGCTTTATCAAACGGAAGCGAATTTTATGCAGACATTCTCACAAATGCATATTTGAGCGGTATATATCTTGATTCTGCCAACCTTTCCGTGGCAAGGGTTATAATGAACTGATATTTGCCAAAATCGGCACAATTTGAGGTTTATTTGTCATTACCACCAAAAAAAAGGACGTTTTTAATAAATTTATGCCATAATTTTGTTGATAATAACTATTGCATAGTTTGTAAATGTTTGCTATAATTGTGTCATACAAAATCACTCAGGAGGTAGTAGGTAAAATGAATAAAAGTGAGTTAATCGCTATAATTGCTGAAAAAGCAGAATTAACAAAGAAAGATGCTGAAAAGGCATTAAACGCATTTGTAGACGGTGTTACGGAAGGTTTAGCTAAAGGTGACAAGATCGTTTTGGTTGGCTTTGGTTCTTTCGAAACAAAGAAACGTGCTGCAAGAAAGGGTAAAAATCCTCAGACAGGCGCTGAAATTGATATCCCTGCTTCAACTGTTCCTGCATTCAAAGCAGGCAGAGGCTTAAAGGAAGCTGTAAATAAGTAATTTGTTGATTCAACTGCCCCGCATCTTTTTCGGTGCGGGGATTTTTATTTAAATCAGAGCAATGCTCTCAGCTCTGCCTGCAACAAGCAGAGCTGACAGATTGCAGTCAAATATTTAAGATTTACAAACCGGAGAATGCATTTATGAGAAAAAAGAAAATATCCCAAAAAAGTTTGTTTAGAGAATATCTGTCACACTGGTATGTGATTTTGCTGTGCATACTGCTTATGTTCCCTGCGTATATGATTTTACCGCTTACGATTTCGTTTTTTATGACAAAGGGTGTTGCGGTATTCTGGTCGAGCCTTATAGGTATTGCCGCAGCAGGATTTGTGGCTACTCTGCCGCTTCTTGTTCTGAATATTATGCTCACCTGCCGCCGCAAATATTATGCGCTGGCGGTTCAGTTTGTGCTGTTTGACATTATAGGAACCGTGTTTTTTGTAATTAATCAGATTGGCTTGAATTCATAATTATTTGCAGCACGAAACTTTATTTTCACAGGGAGATAAAAATGTTAAAGATTTCCGATGTAAAGATTTTGATTTCCTGCAAAAGTGAGCTTGAGGATGTTATAGCCAAAAAGCTTTCCGCAGACAGGAATGAGATTGTATCGTACTTGATTATAAAGAAATCGCTTGACGCAAGGAAAAAAGGCTCGATATTCTGGGTGTATTCCTTTGCCGTTGAGGTTAAAAACGAAGAAGCAATATTAAAAAAGAACTTAAAAAATGTGAGCGTATTTATCCAAAAAAAATACAGCTTCAATTACAAAAGAGCTGCCGCAGCCGAAAGACCTGTTATTACGGGCATGGGGCCGGCAGGTCTTTTTTGTGCGCTTATGCTTTCGCGCTGCGGATTAAATCCGATTGTTATAGAAAGAGGCGAAAGTGTAAATGAGAGAGAAAAAAGCATACAGCGGTTCTGGCAGGACGGCACGCTGAATACAAATTCCAATGTGCAGTTCGGCGAGGGCGGAGCAGGTACTTTTTCGGACGGCAAGCTTACCTGCGGTGTAAACGACATACGCAAGCAGTTTGTTTTGGACGAATTTGCCGCAATGGGCGCTCCCGAAGAAATTCGTTATCTTTCAAAGCCGCATATAGGAACGGATTATCTGAAAAAGGTTGTTGCAAATATCCGCAGCGAGATTATATCAAACGGCGGAGAGGTTGTTTTCGATACCATGCTTACGGATATTGAAATATGCGGCGGCAAAATCAAAAAAATATTTCTGAAAAATGTTAAAAACGGCAGAGAACTTGAAAGGGAGTGCGGCTGCCTTATATTGGCAATCGGTCATTCGGCGCGCGAAACCTATTCCATGCTGTACAAAAAAGGCATTGCAATGCAGAAAAAGCCGTTTTCGGTGGGAGTCAGAATAGAGCATAAAAGAGAATATATAGATATGCTTCAGTATAAGGAAGCTGCGCCGTCACTTCCTGCCGCCGATTATAAACTGAGCTGTCACCCTGACGGCAGAGGCGCATACACATTTTGCATGTGCCCCGGAGGTGTGGTGGTAGCGAGCGCGTCTGAAAGCGACGGTGTTGTGACAAACGGAATGAGTTATTTTGCAAGAGATGCCGAAAATTCAAACAGTGCTTTGCTTGTATCGGTACTTCCGGAGGATATTGACGGAGAAAATCCGCTTGACGCGGTTGAATTTCAGCGCAGAATGGAGAGAGCGGCATTTGTTTGCGGAGGCAGCAATTATTTCGCTCCGTGTCAGAAAGTGTCGGATTTCATAGACGGCACAGCGTCCGATAGCTGCGGCACGGTTGAGCCAAGCTATAAACCGGGTGTAAGATATGCTGATCTGTCAGAGTGTCTGCCGGATTTCGTTTGCAGGACTTTGCGGAATGCGCTTTTGGAATTTGACAGAAAAATGCCGGGTTTTTGTATCGGCGATGCAGTTCTTACCGGTGTGGAAACACGTTCGAGTGCACCGGTACGCATAAACCGCGGTGAAAATATGGTAAGCAGCGTGGACGGAATATATCCCATAGGAGAAGGAGCCGGGTATGCCGGCGGAATAATGTCTTCGGCAATTGACGGCATTAAATGCGCCGAAAAAATCATAGAGCTTTTGTCATTTTAGAGGTCAGCTCCTCATATATATTTGTGAAGGAGTGATACCATGAAAATAAGGACATGGCATATCATAGGCGCCGCGTTTACGGCTGTTCTCGGAACACTTTTGCATTTTGCATACGAGTGGTCGGGATTTAATCCCGTATTTGCCGTATTCGGAGCCGTAAATGAAAGTGTGTGGGAGCATTTGAAGCTTATATACTGGCCGGCTGTCGTTTTTGCCTTTGCCGAATATTGGATATACGGGAAGAACGTGTGCGGATTTTTTACGGCAAAGCTTTGCGGAATACTGGCAGGTCTGCTGTTTGTCACGGCGGCATTTTATACCTATACCGGCATTGTCGGCAGAAATCTCGGCGCGGTTAATATACTTCTGTTTTTGATTGGCTGTGTGATTGTATATTATGTAAGCTATGCAAATATAAGAAACACCGGAAAAATCTCCAAAATGTGTGATGTCGGAGCTTTTGCCGCCTTGATAATACTTGCATGCCTGTTTTGCATATACAGCTTTAATCCGCCGTTTTTCGGAATATTTACCGTGCCGGATTTTGGAGCGGCACAGCGGTATAATCCCGGACTGCTGATTGCGGAAAGTGTGAAGTGCCGGTGATGGATGCGGTTGAGCTTACTACTCTTGTAAATACAGTTGCAAATCTTCTTTCGGTAAACATGTGTCCGAGCGAGCTTGCTCTTGCGGCGGCTCTTTTTACCCAGCTTGGAGATACTTTGGCGTCGATAGCCGTAGTCCGTGCGAATGATACGGAAAATTCCGGTGAAAATAAAGTGCAATAAAAAACCTAAGCCGCTGTCTTTTATATGGCAGAGGCTTAGGTTTTTATGTTTTTGGTAATCAGCCTACGGCTATGCGGGAGCTGATTTCCTGCATTTTAAGGTCGGTTTCTGCTATTGAGTCCGCACAGTTTTTAAGCTCTGCAACTATTTCAGCAGTGTTTTTAATATCTTTTTTGTATTTCATGGTATGTTCAAGGCTTGCCCAGAAATCCATTGCGATAGTTCTGAGCTGTACCTCAACGCGCATATTGCGCTTCATTTTTGAGAAAAACACGGGGACCTCAACTATCATATGGTAGCTGCGGTAGCCGTTCGGTTTCGGATTTTTTATATAGTCCTTTGTCTGAATTACCGTTATGTCGTCCTGCTTGGAGAGCATGTCGGCAACTTCATAGATGTCATTTATAAACGAGCATATTATTCTTATCCCGGCAACGTCGTTTATTCCCGTTAAAATCGACTCCGTTTCAAGCGGCAGACCTTTTCTTTTGAGCTTGTTTATAATGCTGATAGGTTTCTTTATCCGTGATTTTATCATTTCTATGGGATTTCGGTTTGCCGATACGGCAAATTCCGAATTTAAAACCTCAAATTTTGTTTTAACTTCTTTTATCGCACATGAGTACATCATCATGTATTGCTGAAAATTCTGAAATGCACCTATAAGCTCCGGGTCGTCAAAATCTATTGCCGGTATTGTAGTAAATGATTTTTGCAGTTCTTTTTCCATTCTCTGTTTTCCGCCTTTGCGTGATTGTTTTTACATAGAAATTATACAATATAAAAATATTTTTTTCAATAGAAAACGGAATTGTTTATAAAAAATTTATATTGTTAAAAATTTCTTAATAAATGCCTGCATTGTAAATATTTGAGAAAAATAATTTATTATTTTAAGAAAAAAATATTGACTTTTTAAATATTTTAATATATAATAGTTTTTGTCGCATATAGGGGTATAGCTCAGTTGGTAGAGCATTGGTCTCCAAAACCAAGTGCCGAGGGTTCAAGTCCTTCTGCCCCTGCCAAATAAAACTCAAATTGCTTGCAGCGGTTTGAGTTTTTTTATGTCTGCAGAAGGACTTGAACCACAAGGGGGCATTTTTCGTAAAAAAACAATCCGGTGAATTGTTTTTTAGAAAAATGTTGCGCAGCCGGGTACCGAAATGAAATTTTGGTCGGCAAGCAGGCAGACGCGGAGCGGCTGGTACCTTCTGCCCCTGCCATAACAAACACAGCCGAACACCTTTTAATAGTTGTTTGGCGGAATATCTTCGCTGTAACGTTTTCGGCAGCGGAGAATTAAGTAAAAAACTCCGTAGCAATTGATTATGCTACGGAGTTTCGTCTTTTATTTATTAATTACTATCCTTCGTTTCATCCTCCACAGCTTTAGCCGCGACCTCAAGTCCCTTAATCAGAAACTGAGGAACGTCCATGCCTATGACAACGAGGTCTTCCAATATGGACCGTATCTCATTTATCAAAAATGTTGCAAGCGTAAGCCGGTCGAGAAGCTGCGTAAAGCCGAGGTTTATTCCTATTGTTTTTCCCATTGATTCAAACGACAGCGCTATAATAACCCAGTATCCGACTTTTTTTACAATGCCCTTTGCGCCTTTGTTTGAATTTTCCGTGTGTGAAAATCTTGCTTTGATTTTCTGTTTGTGCCATTTTGCATCCTCATTAAAAATTAATATAAAAATGCATCTTAGATCATTTTGATATGCGCCTCCAAAAGTGTCTAACTTTTGGGGTGCACATCAAGTTGCTTTCTGTCTTTATATAAGATTATTCTTCGTCAAATGCATCCTTGCCTAATCCGCATGTAGGGCACACCCAATCTTCGGGAACGTCCTCCCATGCAGTTCCGGGTGCAATTCCGTTATCCGGATCACCCAATTCTGGGTCATACACATATCCGCACGGACAAACATATTTTTTCATAAAACACATCTCCTTCTTTTAATAGTTTTCTGCCGATATTTCAAAATAACTTTGAGGATGAGCGCATGTTGGGCATACGTCGGGAGCTTTTGTTCCTACAACTATATGACCGCAGTTGCGGCATTCCCAAATCTTTACTTCGCTCTTTTCAAACACTTTTGCCGTTTCAATGTTTCTAAGCAGCGCACGGTAGCGTTCTTCGTGATGTTTCTCTATTGCCGCAACAAGACGGAACTTTTGAGCGAGCTCTGCAAAGCCTTCTTTTTCCGCGGTTTTTGCAAATTCCTCATACATATCAGTCCACTCGTAGTTTTCGCCGTCTGCCGCAGCCGCAAGATTTTCTGAGGTATCGCCGATTCCGTTAAGCTCTTTAAACCACATTTTGGCATGCTCTTTTTCATTGTCGGCAGTTTTTAAAAATAAAGCTGCAATTTGTTCGTATCCCTCTTTTTTCGCTTTGCTTGCAAAATATGTGTATTTGTTTCTTGCCTGGGATTCTCCTGCAAAAGCTGCCTCAAGATTTTTCTCTGTCTGTGTTCCTGAATATTTAGTCATATAATTACCTCCGGGTATTAACCGAAATATCTCTTCAAAAGTCCCTCAAAT
Organism: uncultured Clostridia bacterium; assembly: GCA_934481345.1. Lineage (GTDB taxonomy): Bacteria > Bacillota > Clostridia > UMGS1810 > UMGS1810 > CAKSIN01. Next base: position 210,028 of record CAKSPF010000003.1, on the reverse strand, counting down.
GCTTTACCATGCCTTGCCTCGTCTTTTGCCATTTCATGAACAGTATCGTGAATAGCGTCAAGGTCAGCGGCTTTAGCGCGTTTTGCAAGGTCAAATTTACCTGCTGTTGCGCCGTTTTCAGCGTCTACTCTGAGCTGGAGATTTTTCTTTGTGGAATCTGTAACAACTTCGCCTAAAAGCTCGGCAAATTTAGCGGCATGCTCTGCTTCTTCGTAAGCAGCCTTTTCATAGTACATGCCTACTTCGGGATAACCTTCGCGGTGTGCTACTCTTGCCATTGCAAGGTACATGCCTACTTCGCAGCATTCACCTTCAAAATTTGCTCTTAAATCCTTTAAAATATCTTCGCTTACACCTTTTGCAACACCGACTACATGTTCTGCAGCCCAAGTTTTTTCGCCCTCCTGTACGGTAAATTTATCACCGGAAACACCGCATACAGGACATTTTTCGGGAGCGGAATCTCCCTCGTGAACATAACCGCATACCGGACATACAAATTTTTTCATAGTTATTATCTCCTTTTTAATTTATTTTTTTATTATTACAATTGCGGCATATGCCGCTATAATAAACTTCTTTTGTGCTTATTGTAAAGCCGTCCAATTCGTTGTCGGAAACTTCGTCAATATTAAAGTCGTATACCTTTCCGCATTGCTTACACAAAAAGTGCCCGTGCATTGCCGTGTCGGCATCATAGCGTGTCTGAAAGCCTTCTATTGTTATGGATTTTGTAATGCCGCTTTCAACAAAAAGCTTCAGAGTGTTATATACCGTTGTTTTGGAAAGTGTGGGGACGTTTTTGACAAGTCCGCTGTAAATCTCATCGACAGTCGGATGAGTTCTGTTGTTGTACAGATAATCAAATATCATGATTCTTATTACCGACGGTCTTATATTTTTTGATTTTAGCAATTCAGCCGTATTCATAGGCCTCTCCTTAATTGTATTGATTGTTGTTTTAAATCAATAACGTTTCTGTAATAATTACAATAATAATATAACACCTTTATTTGCCTTTGTCAATAGTTTTTTAAAAATTTTTTATAGTTATTTTAAAAATAATTTGTTTCATGCCAAAAGATTTTTTCGCATAAAATATATCATTAATATTTAGGGGCGATACAATTGAAAAGGTTTTTTACCGTTTTGATATGCTGTATGCTGTTTTTTGCGTTTTGCATTCCGTGCCGGGCGGTTGGAGTAAGTGCGGTGAGCGCTGTGCTTATTGACGGTTTTTCGGGCAGAGTTATATATGAAAAGAATGCAAACAGCAAGATGTCTATGGCAAGTACAACCAAAATTATGACGGCACTTTGCGCGATTGAAAATTCACAGCTGGATAAAAAAATTACCGTAAATCCCGCTGCCGTAGGTGTGGAGGGTTCTTCAATATATTTAAAAAACGGTGAAAGACTTACGATAAGAGAGCTTGTATACGGTCTGATGCTGAGTTCGGGGAATGACGCAGCGGTTGCAATTGCCTATGCGGTTTCCGGAAGCATAGAGAGCTTTGCGGAGCTTATGAATAAAACTGCCGGGAAAATCGGAGTCAAAAATACACATTTTGTAAATCCGAACGGTCTTGACGCGGAGGGACATTATACGACTGCATACGACTTGGCTCAGATTTCGGCATATGCCATGAAAAATGAAGAATTCAGAAAAATCGTATCCACATACCGTACCACTATTTCATATGAAGGGCAAGGCTATGACAGGCAGCTCAAAAATCATAACAAACTTTTGAAAATGTATGACGGCTGCATAGGAGTTAAGACCGGTTTTACAAAAAAATCCGGCAGATGCCTTGTGTCCGCAGCGGAAAAAAACGGAGTTACACTTGTCGCAGTAACACTGAAAGCCCCCGATGACTGGAATGACCATATAAATATGCTCAATTACGGCTTTGAAAGGGTTACGTTAAAAAATGTTCTGAAAAAGGACGATTATGTTTGCACTGTTGCGGTAAAAAACGGCACCCAAAAAACGGTTAAGCTTGTTTTGGAAGATTCTTTTGATATTCCGCAGATTTCGGGGATAACGGATAAAGTCAGCATTAAGTATAAAATTCCCGGCAAAATCACTGCACCGATCGGGTATCGGCAATGCGCCGGCAAGGTTAACATATATCTTAACGGAAAGCGTGTCGGAGAGGTTAATGCCGTAACGGATGCGGCAATTACCGCAGATAACAGTAAAAGCTTAAAAAGGAGCGCATTTCTTATTTTTACGGAATTTGTTTTTAATGAAAAGAAATGACTTCAGCCTTGTATGTACGCTCTTTTCCGGCTTGACTTTTTATTTTGTGTATGTTATGATGAAATCAAATAATTATGTTGCCGCAGACGAAATGCGGAAGCTTTTATAACAAGGGGTGAAACGGGAACAACCCGATGATATGGACAATCTCATTTTAGTTGTTGATGATGAAAAACCCATAGTTGAAATACTTAAGTTAAATCTGATAAAGAGCGGTTACAGAGTAATAGAAGCATATGACGGTGACGAGGCTGTCAAAAAAGCCGCGAGCGAAGATCCGGATCTGATACTGCTTGATGTTATGCTGCCCAAACAGGACGGTTTTTCGGTATGCAAAAAAATACGCGAAACATCATCAGTTCCGATTATTATGCTTACCGCGCGCGAAGAAGAAGTAGACAAAATTCTCGGTCTTGAGCTTGGTGCGGATGATTATATGACAAAACCGTTTTCATTAAGAGAGCTCATGGCAAGGGTAAAAGCTAATTTAAGACGTACGCAGTTTGCTGTAAAGGACGACGGTGAAGGCGATATTTTAAGCTTCGGCGATCTCGTGATAGATATAGATAAATACGAGGTGAGAAAGCGCGGCAAAACAATAGAGCTTACCTACAGAGAGTTTGAGCTTCTGAAATTTCTTGCTACCAAAAGCGGTAAGATATTTTCCCGCGAAACACTGCTTAATAAGGTGTGGGATTATGAGTTTTACGGCGATGTGAGAACTGTGGATGTAACAATAAGACGTTTGAGGGAAAAAATAGAGGACAATCCGAGCGTGCCCGCATATATCATGACAAAACGCGGCGTAGGATACTATTTCGGAGCGTAGCAGATGTTTAAGAGTCTTAGTTTTAAAATAGCGCTGATGTTTGTCTTGCTTACAGTGTCCGTGATAATTCTGATCGGTACATTTATGACAAGCCGTATTGACACTTTTTATGATAATGAATTTAAAAATCTGATGTCGCTTGTGTTTAACGAGGATTACACCAAACAATTGAACACAAGTGCGGAAACAGGCGTTGACGCTGAAGAGATTTTTAAAAATATAAGCGTTTATAACGGACAAATCGGTATAGATTCTTTCAGAAACGTATATCTTTTGGACGGCTCCAGCGGAAAAACGCTTAATAAGTGTACCACAAATACAAAGCTTGCCAAAAATCTTGAAATATCACCGAACATAATCAGCGCCATGAACGGTAAAACCGGAAATTCAACCGTAACCGGAACCGGATATATGGACTATGCGATTCCCGTGTTTTCCGGAAAAACAGTAAAATATATAGTATATATCCGCGATACCAAGGAAGAAACAGATGATGTGTTGAGCGGAATATTTATGATTATGCTTCAGGGACTTATGATAGGACTTATCATTTCCGTGCTGTTTTCGATTTTGCTTTCAAAAACTATCATATTGCCTATACAGTCGCTTACAAACAAGGCAAGCAGTATCGCCGCCGGAGATTTTGACCAAAAGCTTGAGGCGCGTTCCTCCGACGAAATCGGCAGACTTACAAATACCTTTAATATAATGGCGGCGGAACTTAAAAATACACTTAATGAAATTCAAAATGAGAAGGACAAGTCCGAAACAATACTGCTTTATATGACGGACGGTGTACTTGCCTTTAATGATAAGGGAAATATCATTCATATAAACCCTGCCGCAAAGGAATTGCTTAATGTCAGCGACGCAGCAAATACAAATTTTGATTTGCTCTTCGGTCAGACAGATATATCAATAGAACAAATGCTGTATCTGCCGCAGTTCAAGAGCACCGAGAGGATTATTACAACACCGGGAAGCGAGCTTAACGTTCATTTTGCACCGTTTAAAACCGGCGGAAAAACAGGCGGTCTTATAGCCGTTATACAGGATATTACCGAGCAGCAGCGGCTTGACAGGGCACGCAGGGAATTTATAGCAAATGTTTCTCATGAGCTGAGGACGCCGCTTACTACTGTTAAAAGCTACGCAGAAACTCTCATGGACAGCACAAAAGATAACAATATGGATCAGAACATGTTCACTTCTTTTTTGAATGTGATTAACAGCGAAACCGACAGAATGACGAGGTTGGTAAAGGATTTGCTTTTGCTTTCGCGGCTTGACTACAGTCTGAAGGACATGCCCAGAGAATTTTTTGACATCAGCGGCATGATAAAGGAACTTGTGTTCCGACTTTCAAGAACCGCTCAGGAAAAGAAACAGACGCTTGTTTACGAACCCACAAACAAACTGCCCATGTACTACGGCAGCACCGACAGAATAGAACAAGTTCTTATCAACATAATTACAAATGCAATAAAATATACTCCGCAAAACGGAACAATTCTGATAACTACAATGTATATGTACAATTCTATTTCAATAAAGGTAAAGGATAACGGTATCGGAATACCGGAAAAGGACTTGGAGCACATATTTGAAAGATTTTACCGCGTAGATAAAGCACGTTCGAGAGAAATGGGCGGAACGGGACTCGGTCTTGCCATCGCCAAGGAAATCGTAGAAGCTCACGACGGTACAATAACAATTAAGAGCGTTCTGGGAACAGGTACGGAGGTTGTCGTGACGCTTCCGGTTACAGAAAATTCGGACGCAGATGCAGAGATTTAAATATGTTATGCTATTTTAAGACTGCTGTAATATTTCTGTAACAAACAGATAGTATAATATTAATACAAAATAACTAAAAGGCGTGATAAGAATGAAATTTACATTTAAAAAACTGACAGCGCTTATACTTGCTACGGCACTTATAATATTACCGGTTGTTTCTTTGGCAGCAGCGGATAATCTCCCGAAGGATTATGAGGGAAATTCAAACTATCTTATAGATATACGCAATCCCGAATCGGTCATATCTTCCACTACAGGCAAGGTATGCGTCATCTCGGCAATTGCACTGCCAAATACGACAGTTACTCTGTATTCGCTCAACACTTCCACCAATACATATGAAAAAATGTATATTGACGGCAAGGCACTTGAAGCTACAGTAGGTGCAAGCGGTCTTTATGCACAGAGCATAGAGCTTAAAAACGGTCTTAACAATATAATGGTTGTCGCTTCATCAAACGGCGAAGTTATAGAAACCGTAAAGCTTGAGATTACATTGCTCAAAAGCAGTGTTTCCGAAAATGTTAAATCACTTTGGCAAAGTCTGCTCAGCTATTGATTGACAGCACTTGCGGACGGATAGCAAATCAGCGGCATAATGCCGGAAATACGGGAGATTGTTATGAAAAAGGAAAGCCTTAAAACCGCAGCATTGGTTTTACTGGTATTTTGCAGCATTATATTAACCATAAATAAATGGTTTAGTGAAAAATTATGGCCTGACGGCTATAATTTTTTTTCTAATTTAACATCTTATTTTTCATTTGGAGAAAAACCTGTCGAAAAAACGTATTATCTTTCCAAGGAAAATATATCGAACCCGTCAAAAATTATTGTAAATAACAATGAGCTTAGAGCCTTGTATACAAATACGTCCGTTAATTATAATACTATGCTGCCTATGGTTAAAAGTATTCTTAAATCAGGACTTAGCGAGAAAGAATTTTCGCAGATAACACCGGATAAATGGAAGGACTCACTGAAAGGCGCGTCTGTGTATATAGCGTATCCTGTTTCTTATGATGCAAAGACATTCTCGGCAATCATGGATACTGCAATCAGTGACTTCGGGATAGTATCAATGAAGGAATTTATTATTGCCTTTGATAACGATTCGCCCGGCAAGGCGCATATGCTCATCAATGATGATTCCGGTGAAAAATTTGTTGACGTTCCTTTAAATATTGATTCAAAGCGTCTAAGCGAAATTATAGAAAAATATGCGGTATTTTCTGTCGGCGAATACCCATATTCGTTTGAATTGAATTTTGATAAAAAGAATGATTCCGTCAAACAGAAAATAATTATTGAACCGCAGGTGATTTTGCCTCTTAATTCCGGCACAACCGCGTCTGTGACGAGGATTAATTATTTTGATAAAATAAGCGAAAGCAAGGATTTGTATCTTCCTATACTCCGTTCGTTCGGATTTAATACGACAAATATAAAGAAATATATTGATACGGACAATTCAATCGTTTTTGTAGAAAACTACGGAAGCATACGAATGTACAGCGACGGACTTCTGGAATACCGGGCGCTTGATGATACCAAGGGAATAGCGCTTGATTCTTCGTCAAATACTTCGGCGGAATTTTACGACAACTTCATAGACTGTATTGAATTTGTAAATAATGTGTGGGATACTGCCCTCACTTCGCACAATATGGATATAAACCTTTCCTCGGTGTCAAGGGATGACTCGGACGGCAGTTTTCGGCTGACTATAGACTACTATGCAGACGGTATGGAGGTTATAAGCAGACTGAAAAAAACCGATACGCATGAAAAAATTAACCATGCAATTGAAATAACGGTTAAAAATTCGCGTATTGTATCATACAGGCAGATTGTAAACGGATATAATTCAAATAATGATGAAATCGAACATATGAGCGTAATTGAGGCGCTTGATATTCTTATGGCTTCGGATTCCATAAAGTCCGACACCATAACAGACGTATATCTGGCATATGCCGGCGATGACGGCAAAACAGTATGCAATCCTTGCTGGGTTGCGAAAACTGCCGAAAATGAAATAAGAATTATAACGAAAAAACGCTGATTATTTTATAAAAGTAAACAGGATGTGCATAATATGAATTTGGGAAAGATTAAAAATTTTTTAATTGTTCTTTTTCTCGGAATAAATATATATTTGATTTTTTCGCTTGCGGCATCCTTGTCTTTTCATATAGATGATAAAACAATCGAAAATACGGTTGAAGTGTTAAATTCTGCAAAAATAGGGATTGATAAATCGGTTATTCCGAAAAAGCTTACAAATTTAAAAAATGTGGAAACCCGAAATGTGATATATACCAATCGCTTTAAAAACAGCAGATATTACAAGGATTTTGAGCTTGCAAACGATACTTTCAGCGCTGAATTTAAAAACACTGAGATTTATAATAAGAATAATAAGGCTATGATAAAAGATATAAAAAAACACCTTTCGGCTTGCGGGTTTGATACCGATTTTATGCGCTTTTCCGATATAAAAGCCAAAGACGGCAAAAAGACCTTTACCGTTAACTGTTATGTTCAGAAATACTGCTTTTTTGACAGCAGCATAAAAGTTGCTGTAGATAAAAACGGGTACAGCATCTCGGGCAAATGGTACAATCCGCAGTCAAAGGATGTAACGTCAAATTCAAAATCAAGGGAAATGGTTTATATAACCTCGGTTCTGATTGATTTAAAAGAAAATGAGCAAATCAAAAACAGCGTTCCGGTAACAATAAATAATATTGAATACGGTTATTTGTCGGATTCGATGTACGGAACAACGGGGCATGTTTCCGCTACGGCACTGCCGTATTATAAAATAACAGACAATAATAACAATGTTTATTATTACGATGCCACAGACGGCACATATAACAATAAAAAATAACTGGAGGACTGTAAATGGCTAAATCAAGAATACCAATGGGAATGGGCGGCAATATGAATAATATGATAAAGCAGGCCCAGAAAATGCAGCAGAATATGATGAAAATGCAGGAGGAACTTGAACAGACGGAGTTTGAAGCAACCTCCGGCGGCGGTGCGGTAAGCGTCAAAATGTCCGGCAAAAAAGAGCTTTTGTCAGTAAATATCAAACCCGAAGCTGTCGATCCCGATGACGTGGAAATGCTTCAGGACCTTATCCTTACGGCAGTTAATGACGTAATCAAAAAGGTAGATGACGCAAATTCATCAAAAATGAGTTCAATTACGGGCGGGTTAAATATTCCCGGATTGTTTTAATTTCAATTATAAAGAAAACGGCGGCCGACGCACTTACGCTGCGTCGGCCGCTTAATTTTTCGATTACTGCCTATATCTTTTCAGACAGTATTCCCGTGAGTTCTTTTATTTGTATTTAGTCATCATGTGACGTGTTTAAAATGATATTATGATGATTTCTTTATTAATCAATTACGGCGTTGTTTTGGCGGAGTATTCTTTGGATGGTTTTTATATCAGCATCCGCAACACCGGATTTTTGCTTGAATGCAACTGCCGCACCGACTCCGGCTGCTTCTCCGAGCGTGCACACGGTCGGCATAATTCTGAGAGAAGCCTGCGCCGCATGGTCTGCCGAAATGCATCTTCCGCCGACAAGCAGATTTGTCGTCTTGTCCGGACACAGACAGCGATACGGGATAGTGTAGTATGTTCCGGGGGCAAACAGGTAGTGGCTTGTACCGCTGCCCTCGGGATTGTGAATATCAATATCATAGTTGCATGCTGCTATTCCGTCGTTGAATTTACGGCAGTTAAGCAAATCGTCCTGGGTAATTGTGTACAAACCGTTTATCATGCGGCTTTCGCGTATGCCGATTTCCGAAGCGGTTGAAATCATTGAAGCGTTTTTAAAGCTTTCACTGTTAGCTTTTATAAATTTGAACAGCTCAAATGCCTGCTCTCTTGCTTCAATTTCGGCTTTGGTCAAATCAAATACATCTGTAGGGTTGAGCTTGACTATTCTTGTGGAATTAAAGTGGATAACGTTGTCTGCAAGCGTGGAAAATGCCAGTATATCTTCGCGGCAGTTTCTGATTTTTCCTTCAGCTTTTTGCTGTTTGTAAATCGTGTTAAGCCTTTTGTAATCCGCCCAGAAAGCGTCGGTATCAACATTACCGACTCTGAAACACAGTGTCATCGGCTGGCACAGATTGTCCTCCGGTCTGCCGAGCATATAGCCGCATCCTGCCATCACCGCGAGGTCTGCATCACCGGTACAGTCTATGAAATAATCCGCATAAAATCTTATGTTGCCCGATTTTCCCGATAAAACAACGGATTTAATTTTGCCGTTTTCAACTTCGGCAGATGTAAGATATGAATGAAACAGAGGTGTGACGCCTGCATTTATAACCATGCGGTTAAGCACGAGTTTGAGCACTTCTTCGTCAAAATAGTGATCTTTTTTGTGTATATAAGCATTTTCCTTTGCGAGTTCCTCCAGGATTGTTTTGAAAATTCCTGCTGAAAGCAGTTTTTCATCACCGTATGTTGTAAACCGCATAAAAGGATTTACAAGGCAATTCACGGCAGCGCCGCCGAAACAGTTTGATTTTTCTGCAAGCAGCACGTTCATTCCTTCTCTTGCCGCTGCCAGTGCAGCTGCAACACCGGAAAAACCGCCTCCGATTACAATAACGTCAAATTTGTTTTCCATAACGTATTCCTCCGTTTATTAAGATGATTTCATTATAGTATATAAATCGCCGAAAAGCTTGCACAAAAGTTATATAAATGCTATAATTTATCTAAGGCGGTGAAAAAAATGCAAGTAATGTCTTTGAATAAATTTATATCTGCACTTGAAAAGAACATGGGAATAAAAATATGCATACATGACATATCAGGCATACTCAAGGGCGAAAATCTGCGTATTGATTATGCAAACCGCATACATATGTCGGAGTTTTGCCGCTGTGCAAAATCTACTCAAAAGGGGCTGAAACTGTGCCTTGAATGTAAAAAAAGGGCAAACAGAAAGGCTGTGGAAACACAGACGGCTTTTTGGGGAATGTGCAGCTACGGTATGTCGGAGGTGACATATCCCGTGGTTGTTGACTATGAAGTTAAATGCATTATTTATCTTGGAAATATTATAACCGACAGTGACAGAAGTATCAAAAGGCTTAATGCCGCATGCAAGGTAACCAAAGCTTCTGCCGATATTTTGAAACCGCTTATCAAAAAGGGCATACATACCGTGGATATTGAGCAGTACACAGAGATTGCCAAAGCCATAGAAAGCTATATTCTTCTTTTGCACAATGAGGAAAAGGATACCGCAAACCATGATATTAACTGGGCTGTTCATAATATTTGCCGATATATTGATGAAAATTATGCGGAAAACATCACGCTTAAAGCTTGTGCGGAAATGTACTTTATAAACGAAAAGTATTTTGGAATAAAATTTTCAAAAGAAATCGGCATGTCCTTTAAAAAATACCTTAATTTTGTAAGAATAGAAAATGCTAAAAAAATGCTCAAAAATACTAAAAAAACGATAACGTCCGTAGCCTTTGAGTGCGGTTATGCCGACGCTGCATATTTTAACCGCGTATTTAAACAAATTACCTTGTTGACTCCGAGTGAATACAGAGAAAACAAAACGGAATTTAATCGGAAAAGGTAAATGCCGATTATGGTATTTTTTTATCTTTGCTAATTATTTTTTGTCTGCGCTTTTTCGTAAAAAATTTCACCTATTACATTATTTATATTCTATCATTAAGAAATCAATTTTACAGCCTTTTTCACATTATGTCAACCTGAACTTTTTTATCTTAAAAATTCCGCAATGAACAGATTGCACGGTAATTTTCCTGCCGTAACAACCTAAATGGTTTATGTGCTTTTTATTAAAAATAAAAGAAAAATCACAAAAAATTTTAGTTACAATAAAATCCAAATCCTGTATCATATTTGTATAAAAATAATGTAATCGGGGGAAAAGTCATGAAAAAAATGTGCGTAATTGCTGTTATTGCGATGATGCTGGCAAACTGTACCGCCGCAGCGGCACATAACGCAATAGATAACGGTGATTTTGAAAACGGTACAAATGGGTTCGGTATCTGTTACAGCGGCCGCAGCGACACCGTTATGCCGTCGTTGAGTGAGAGCCTGAGCATTTCTCAGGGCGGAGCGGCGCTTAAGTTTATTCCGGGGGAAACGCTCGGCGAAAAGTCAAGCGACAGTCCGTTGAGCGGCGGTTTTGCATATCAGGGAATATACAGCAAAACCTCGCTTAATGTAAATGAGGACGCAGAGTATAAGGCTTCGGTCGATTTATTTGCGGAAGGCGACGGCGTTAAAATGCGTTTTATAGTCACGCACAAAAACAGGGCTGTGGCAATATCGCCGGAATTTGAAGCCGAGAGCGGCAAGTGGTGCAGCAGCACTTTCAGTTGGACTGCCGACAGTAATATGTCTGACGTGCGTGTGCGCATTGCATTCTATAACATTAAATTTCAAGAGAGTGTCTGCCTTGATAATTTTACTTTCGACGAGGAAATAATTTCAAATAAATCATGGAAAAGCATAAATAAAGAAATATTGAATGACAACGGAAAAATTGTATTTTTTGCGGAACAAGATGAAGAAAACGGCATCATCTGCACCGCATCTGCCGATAAATTTGAAAGCGGCAAGCTCTATGCATTGAGTTTTGAGGCGCAGACCGACGCTGAAAAAGCATACATCTCCGTATATTGCGATGACATTCGCAGGGATTATATACTTTTCAAAAACGAAAAATCCAAAATTATGCTTCCGTTTGAAGCCGGTTCCGACAAAACCTTCAAGATAATCGGATTTGCCGAGGACGGTTCGGGTGTAACGGTTGAAAATGCAAAAGTCGTTGATGAATATATGATAGTAAATGCCGAAGCAAAAAACGGCAAAATTTCCGTGAGCGGAAAACTCAGAAAAGGCAACGAAAACAAGGTAATAAGCATTAAGGTAGGCGATTTGCTCCAAAAAACGGTAAGCACCGATGCGAACGGCTCATACACTATGAATGCTTCTTTGCCGGATATAGGCAAACCGAGGATAAATGCAAAAATCGTTGTCAGCAACATAAACGGTTACTCCGATATTGATGATGAACTTATTTCGGAATGTGTCATAACAAATCCTTCGTATGCGGATGAAATTGCTTCGAAGGTAAACGGAAAGAGCAAAGATGAAATTGCCGCCGTTATTACGGAGGAAGTTTCTGACAATTTGGGAATTTCCCCATTGCCGGTGTTCAGAACTGCGGATAAGGACGAGGTGTTCGGTACACTTTCCCAAAAGAGTATTGATGACGGTGACGGACTTATAAATGAAATTATCATTGCTTCGGCATACAGCTCGCTCAATTCAAAAAGGCAGACGCTTTGCAGTGTAACGGATGAATACGGATTGCTTCTGAGTGCCGGCAAGAGCGCGGCATACAATGACATTTATCCCAAAATTACCGATAAAGCGAATGTTGACGGATTGTTTGAAAAGTGCGGACACAAAATCAGCGATGAAAAGTCATATCTTTTTGCACTTGCGGAAACGCTTATAAGATATGAGATGAAGTCGCTCACCAATTATTCGCGTCAAACGGCTCTTTTGCAAAAGTATGCGGACGAGCTCGGACTGGACTTTACAAAATATCTTAAGCTTTCATCCGAAAAACAGTACAGCGTTGCAACAAAATGGCTTGAAAATATAAACAGCGTTACGGACTATACTGCATTGCAGGCAAGCCTTGACAGCCTCGTGGCAAAAGCAGAGCAGACTGACAGCGGCACGGGAGGCACCGGTGGCGGCTCAAGCTCGAAAACGGGCGGAGGCGTCGGCCTTAATATCGACACAAGCATGACGGGCAGCAGTGAATACCGCTTTGATGATCTGGAAAATTACGCATGGGCACAGGAGGCAATATATAAGCTCGCCGAAAAAGGAGTAATAAGCAAGCCGGGCGACAGAAAATTCAATCCCGGCGCAAGCGTGACAAGAGCAGAGATGGCAAAAATGGCGGCGGTAATTTCAGGGGTTGCGCTCTATGACGGCAAAGATGAAAAATTTGCCGACGTAAAAGCGAAAAGCTGGTATTACCAATATGTAATGGCACTGTATGAAAACGGAATTGTAAACGGAATTTCCGAAGATGAATTTGGCAGCGATATGCCGATTACAAGGCAGGATATATGCGTGATTCTTTCCCGCATTTTGACTGATAAAACTACTGCCGGCACGCAGTCATTTACGGATTTTGACTCTGTGAGCGATTATGCTGAAGACGCCGTGATTCTTATGCAGCAAAAAGGCATAGTAAACGGTTTTGAGGACGGAAGCTTCAGACCGCATGAGTATGCAAGCAGAGCGGAAATTGCAAAAATGCTTTTCAATATGCTTTCAAAATAGGGGGATTTGCTGATGAAGATATTTAAACAGTTATTTTTGATATTTTTGATTTCGGTGCTTTGTATTCCGGCATATGCCGATGCCGCTTACGGCGAAAGAGAATTTGTTGATATGAACAGCGAGTCCGCAACGGTGCTCCGTGCCCTCGGCATGATAAAGGAAAGCCAAAAGTACACTGATGACACCGTTACACGCTCTGAATTTGCCAATGCCGTAATTATGACGGTTTTTGACAGTGCGCCCAAGGGCGAACAGGTGTATGACTTGTCTGTGCGCGACGGCGGATTGTATCAGTTGCTGTCTGCCGATGTCATAAGCGGTGACGGTGACGGCAAGCTAAGACCGAATGATGAAATAACGGCTGCCGAGGCATTTAAGATTTCACTGTCAATGCTCGGATATGACGAACGTGCAAAGGCAGACGGCGGATACCCGTCGGGATATATAAAGCTTGCGTCAAGACTGAAGCTTACAGACGGAGTTTTGCAGAGCGGAAACGAAAAACTGACATATATAAGTTTTATAAGTCTTTTGCAGAATGTTATCGACTGCGAGGTTATGGAGCTTGTTTCGTATTCCCCGCTCGGTCAGAGCCAATACAAAAAAGTATCCGGCAAAACGCTTCTTTCGGTATACCGCAGTATATACAGCGGAGAGGGCGTGGTAACGGCAACCGAGGCAAGCGGACTTTACAGCGCGGACGACAGAACGGACGCAGATGAAATAAAGATAGACGGCACGGTATACAGCGCATCGGCGGTGTATCTTTCAAACGCAGATTTGCTCGGTGCCAATGTTAAGTATTACTATCGCGACAGCGGCAGCATAAAGCGTGACACCTTGATTTGTGCAGTTGCGTCGGATAATAAAACTCTTGAGATAAACAGCGGCGATATAATCTCATACAGCGGAGGAAAATACACCTATGAAAAGGACGGAAAACGGAAAAACGTTACACTTTCTCCGGCTGTAATAACAATTTACAACAACGTGTATACCGCCGATAATAAAGTATTTACTCCGGATTGCGGCAGAGTGGTACTCACAGATAACGATTCGGACGGCAGATATGACGTTCTCAGCGTACATGACGTTAAGCTTGTCATTGCGCAGCGTGTAGTAACCTCTGACGGCAATTTGATGATTTTTGACAAATACAGTCCGAAATACAATATCACCGTAAAAAAGTATGAAAGCACATCCTTTAAAATATACGACTCCAACGGCGAAAAGCGTGAAAAGGAGAGTATAGCCTCCGGCAATGTGATAGCGGCGGAAATATCCGGAGGTTCGGAGCCGTATTGCAGGATGACGGTTTATGCCGACAGTATCGGCGGAAGCATTACTGCGGTAAGCTCCGACGGAGAAATTGAAATTGACGGCAGCCGTATCAAGACAAGCAAGCGCTTTGAAGAACTTTTGGAAAACGGTGATATCGAAATACTGTACAGCACAGCCTGCACCCTGTATCTTGCGGAAAACGGCGAGGCGGTATATGCAGACTATGCCGAGCGTGACGAACAGCTTCTGTCATACAGAATAGGCTATCTGCACGGTTTTGACGCTGACGGAAACGGACTCAGCTCAGACAAAAAAATAAGGGTTCTCGACCAGGGCGGAACGTGGTATACATACACCCTTGCCAAGAGGATAACCGTAGACGGCGAAAGCGTAAAATCCGAAAATGCGGATTTTTCCGGAAAGCTCGGCGGACTGATTAAATATATGCTCAACATTCGCGGTGAACTGACTGAGGTGTATTTCCCGGCGGCATTGCCGGACGGCGTACCTCAAAGCGATATGAACAAGGATTTTCAGCTTATATTGAGCGGTACCGGAATACGCAGATATTATCCCGGCGGTTGGGTTATTGCGTCGGGCAATAATTTCACATCGATTTCCGACAATATGACGGTCTTTATAAAGGCATATTCCGAGGGTGAGCTTTCGGAAGAACAAATTACCGTTACGGGACCGTCAATAATGGTGGATACTAATAAATCCTACAATATAAAGGTATATAATTTCACTAACCGTCCGGGGGTTGCCGACACGGCGCTCATAACTTCAAGTGAGGAAAGACCTACGATAGACCGCAGGGAAAACCGTCCCATAGCTATCAATGAGATTAAAAAATCCGTTTCCGAAGACGGAGAGGATATATACATTGTTGTCGGCTTGCAGGACGGCATTGAAGCAAGCGTGGAGGTCGAGGATCTCAGGGCAAATAAAGGAGAACTTCCGTTTAAGGCAGGCGACATAGTATATCTCATACCGGATATAGGCGGACGCGTTACTTTAAGAGATGACGTATCCACCGCAGGCGGCAGCGCCGGATACAGCTACGGCGTTCTGTGCGGATTTGACGGTGACGGAAATCTTTCGTGCCATAACACCACAAGCGGAGAACTGCAAAACGGACAGTGGGGCATTTATTTCGGTTCAAACTCCGTTGCAAACGCAAACAGAGGCGCTGTCGGAAAAGTGTATGACGTTACCGGAGATTATCTGTATGTAAATTGCAGTACGGAGCAGGACGACTGGACGAAGATTGAACCTATAAAAACAGCGTCTGCAAAAACGGTTTATGTTTATGACAAAGATGCCAAAGAGTATCATGCCGGCACAGTCAACGAGGCAATCGGTTACAAGCACGACAAAGGCGGAGCAAGCGATGTGTATGTGCTCGCGGACAATAAGTACCTTGTTATAGTTATATACCCGTGATTTTTTAAGGAGCCGAAAAATGTTTGAAGTAAATTCACTGACAAAAACATACGGAAAAATCAAAGCCGCCGACAGCGTTTCTTTTTCGATGCAAAAGGGCGAGGTGGTCGGCTTTATAGGCGCAAACGGTGCCGGTAAATCCACCGTGATGAATATAATAACCGGCTGCCTTGCGCCGGACTTAGGCGATGTGTCGGCAGACGGCTGCCTTCTCAGCGAAAACCCGGCGGAATACAAAAAACAAATAGGCTATCTGCCGGAACGGCCGCCGGTATACAATGAGTTTACCGTTGCGGAGTACCTTGATATTATCTTCAAGATGAAAAAACCGCCGCTCAAACGCAAAGAACATATCGCAGAAATTACGGAGCAGTTTGGGCTTTCGGCAGTAAGCGGCAGGGTTATCGGAAATCTTTCAAAGGGCTACCGCCAGAGGATAGGTCTTGCACAGGCATTTTTGGGAAATCCGCGGTACGTTGTGCTCGACGAGCCTACGGTGGGACTTGATCCGCTCCAGAAAAAACAAACACTTGAGCTTGTAAAGAAATTCGGCAAAAACTGTGCGGTGCTTCTGAGCTCTCATATACTGTCCGAGATTTCTTATGTATGCGGCAGAGTGATAATAATAGACGGCGGAAAAATAATAAAACAGCTCGACGGCACACCGCACAACAGACAGATGTATGTGTACAAAATAGCCGGCAGTGAAAAAAAGGTGATAAGCACGCTGATGTCTGTCAAGGGTGTAATAACGGCAGAACGCAGAGGAGCCGTTTACATGGTTGAAACGGAAAACGAATCTCTTGAATCAATATTTTTTGCACTTGCGTCGGAGCGGCTCCCGGTTGTGGGCATTGAACCGTACAAAACGGATGTAGAGGGCGAGTTCATCAGATTGACAGGGAAAAGGTGAGGGGGTACAAGGTTGAGAGCAATAATTGAGAAAGAATTGAAAGCGTATTTCTGCACCGTGAGAGGGTACATATTCATCGGTGTGTTTTTGCTTATAACAGGTTACTTCTTTGTAAACTACAATGTTTTCGGAAAAAATTCCGATGTGGGAACGATTCTTGAAAATACGGTAATATTTTTTGTCCTTCTCACACCGATACTCACTATGGGGCTTTTCGCAGGAGAGCGGAAAGACGGAACAGATGTTACCTATCTTTGCTCGCCGCTGAAAAAATATGAGGTTGTTTTGGGAAAATATATCGCCGCGCTGCTGGTGTTTCTGTGCGCGGCTGCATTAAATTCCCTCACTGCTTTTGCAATGGCAGCTCTCAGAGGGCAAACGGCCGGAGAAATTTTTGCGGTATATACCGGCTTTGCGCTCTTGGGGGCGGCATTTATCTCTGTGGGAATGTTTGTTTCGGCACTTACGGAAAACCGCATAGTGTCGGCGGTTATATCGTTTTGTGCCTGCTTTACGCTCTATATTTCGGATTGGATATTAAATTCACAAAACGGTACTATTGCAAAAATTATTGCATTTCCGAGCCACTATGACAAATTTCTTGCCGGGATATTCGACTTGCAGGCAGTTTTGTATTTTCTGAGCTTTGCGGCTTTGTTTGTAATACTCACAGTCCTGAGGATACAGCGCACCGATTTCGGCAGTGCGAAGAAAAGGGAGAGAGCAGTCGTATGCATGTGTGTTGTGTTGTCTTTTTTCCTTTTTAACTTCTGCACGGAGAAATTGTCGTCAAGAGTTCAGATGACATTTGATGTGTCGAAAAACGCTGTTTTCAGACTCTCGGACGAAACGATAAATTATCTTGATTCAATGGACGGCAGCGTTACTATGTATTACCTTGCCGAGTCCGGGAAGGAAAATCCATATGTAGCTGAGGTTTTGGAACGGTACGCAAGGCAGACAAAAAAGATAACGCTTAAAAATGTAGATTTGATAAAAAATCCGTCCTTTGCGGCGCGCTATGCCGCCGACGGCAAAAACATAGCAAAGGGAACTGTGGTAGTGGAGAGCGACAAGCGGTTTACTACAGTTGAGCCGGAGTCGTCTTTCTATGTAAAGAAGCAAAACGGCAAGCTTTCGGGAGAGCTGGGATTCAGCCTGGAGAGCAAGCTTACACAGGCAGTAGACTATGTTTTGGGTGAAAAAACCACAAACGTCGTGTGGCTGACAGGTCACGGAGAAAACGGCTATGAAAAGGCGGCAGAGGTTATCCAAAACGAAAATATGAGAAATGTATATGAAAAGGATACCGGACAGGCGGTGAAAAATGCGGATGCGGTTGTTGTATTTTCGCCGACTGCGGATATAAGCGATACAGAGTTTGAAATTCTAAAGAATTATCTCGGAAACGGCGGAAAAATGCTTTTGGCACTAAATCCGGGATACAGCACCGATCGGCTCAAAGAACTGGCAGAGAGCTACGGCATGAGAGCCGAGGACGATATTCTCACCGCGGACAGCGTTTCCGACATCATTAGAAACAACAGGACGTACCTTGCAGCTTATCCTACGGCGCACAAAATAACCGAAGGCATTGCCGGAGTGAGGAATCTTCTGTTTCCGACGGCAGGCTCGATTACGGTTACGGAGGACAGCGGCTGCGAGATAACAAAGCTTGCCGTGTCGGACGTAAAAACCGCCGCAAGGGAAATAAGGCAAGACACTCTCAGCGAAAAACTTTCGACAGGAGTGTTCACCCTTGCCGCAATATCCGAAAAGTCCGACGGCTCAAAGCTTCTGCTTTGCAGCTCGTCACAGTTTGCCGCTCCGAAGGACAGCGCCTTAGGTGATGTGCTCGCGGCGGATAACTATTCAAACAGGGAGTTTCTGATCGGCTGTGTAAAATATCTCACGGGAAGCAAAGACACGGTAGCGGTGTCGCCTAAGAGTATAGCAAGCCGCAGCCTTAATCTGAACCTCGGCACACAGATTGTATTCACGGCATTGTTCGGAGTGCTCATGCCTCTGGCAGTATTTGTGCTTGCATTCATTGTGTTTAAAAGGAGACGTAACAGATGACGAAAAAGAGCCTTATTTTTGTTATTGCTGCCGTCATACTTGCGGCGGCATGTGCACTGCTTTCGCTTCCTTCAAAAAAGGAGAGTGACGGGCGCAAAACACTTGTGAATTACAGGGACGGTCAGCTGAAACAGATTGAATTTTCGTGCGAAAACTATGATTGGGGCGTCGAATACAGCGGTAAGTGGAAGGTTAAAGACAGCGATATTACGGATGACTCGGCAGTTGAAAACCTTGTCGGTTCAATAGTGAGCTTCAAGGGCAAATATGTGTGCAAAGCCGGAGCAAATGCAAAGGATTACGGCATAGACGGCAAATCCTTAAAAATCGTTTATACCGAAAAGGGCGGAGCGGAAAAAACATTTTTCCTCGGAAACAAAACACCGCCCGGCACGGAATACTATCTTTCGGACGGAAAAAGCATTTACAGCATATATTCCGAAACGGGCGACGCTTTCAGAAGTGAAAAGTACAGTGCCGAGAGCAGCTTTGTTTACGGCATAGACTACGGTAACATAAGCAAAATCACCGTCAGCGGAAATCCTCCGCTTGAATTTGTAAACCGCCAGAGCAAGTGGATTGTAAAAAGCGGCGGTTATAATGAGGAAGTACCGCCCGAAAAAATCCGCTCCGGTGTAACAAGGCATTTTGGCGGTATGTATTCAAAAATGACGCTGGAGAATAATGAGGCAAATAATGAAAAATGCGGTTTCGGTGATAAGGAAGTCAGTACGGTGACCGTTGAAAGCTTCAAGGGCGATACGGACACCATATATCTCGGCGCCGCAACCGATGACGGGATTTATATAAAGGTAAATGATAACAACAAAATTTATAAAGTAATCAAGCAGTATTTTGAATTTATTGAATTATACAGAGAGGGAGTGTATTGATGCGGCAAATAACATGTATTATTTTAACCCTGGCAATGATTGTTTCGGTGTTGCCGGCGGCAGCTTCAAAAGCCGGTTCCGATGTTCCGTATGAGGTGTATAACATCACCTTTGATGACGAAACAACAGGCAATCTGAATCTTGCAGCCAAGGCACAGTATGCCGACGGTGGCGTGAGCGGAAAAGCGCTTTGTGTAACGGCAGACAGCGGCAAACCGTTGGAAACGGAGCTGAAAAACCTTAATTCAAGCAGTCTGTCTGAAATTTCCGCATATATAAAAACGGAGGAGGAGGCTGTTGCAAAGCTGATTGTCCGCCTTACCGCAAACGGTAAAAAAAGCGAATATGTGATAGACAGCAAAACACTGAAGCCGTCCTCATGGACGTACATCGGCGGCCGCTGTCAGACATCGTTTATGACTCTCAGCTCAGGCATAGAGCTTGTGATAAGCGTAACCGCAGGCGGCGAGGAAAAGGATTTCATGCTTGATAATCTTAAGGTGATGTCGGACACTGTATCAAAAGCAGACGAGGCAAAGCCCGTTGAGGACATCAAAAGCAAATATACGGGAAATCTTTTGGAAAGAGCGTCTTTTGAAAAACCTACCCTTGAAATGTTTTCGCTTTACGGCACGGGATACGAGATAACAGACGAAGCAGGCGCTCACAGCGGAAGCTATGCACTTAAAGTAAAAAACAGAAGCGCTTCGTGGCACGCCGCAAGATGTATCTATAACGATATGGACAAAAAGGCAAAGTACAATGTGTCACTGTGGGTAAAAAAGTCACCCAAGCTGGATAAATGCACATTTTCAATACAGGGTGAAATAGTGCTTTTAAGCGGAAACAAAACATATCCGTTTCTTTCAAGCGTTACGGTTACCGATGATAAGTGGCATCACCTTGAAGGCGTATTGGACGGTACGAAATATGAAGTCGGAAGTGCAATAGGATTTCAGATTTCCATAGGCGACAGCAACCTGTCGGACTACTATGTGGACGATGTTGTGGTAAGCGCCGACAAACCGGGACGGCTCTATGACGATCTTGACTACCAAGAGGGTGTTGTGCCGGAGGGAATTTCTCATACTCCCACAAGTCAGTCACCGATAGAAAAACCGATTCAGACGGATATTCCGTCGCTTAAGGATGTGTATAAGGACTATTTCAAAATAGGTGCCTGCACAACGGCGGTCCAGCAGCTTGTAGATGATGTTGACACTCCTGCGGAACAGCTTCTTATAAAGCATTTTAACTCAATCGTTCATGACGGTGCGATGAAAATGCAGGAAATTCTGCCGAAAAAGGACAGAATAAATTATGATTTTACTAAGGGCGACTATCTGATGCAATTTGCACAAAAGAACGGCATTGACGATATAACCGGCCACTGCCTGATATGGGAGATAGCCTCGATAACTCCGTGGGCAACGGATGCAAACGGCCAATGGCTCAGCCGTGATGATGCGCTTGCGTTTATGAAGGAGTACATAACAAAGGTAATGAAGCATTATGAAGGTGACGGAAGCCCGTCCGAATACAAAGCAGGAGTTAATTATTCCGATTGGCACATAGACGTGTGGGACGTTGTAAACGAGGCGCTCCTGCCCGGAAACGAACTTTATGCAAACAGAAACGGATTTATAAACTGCGTCGGCAACGATTATATAGAATACGCGTTCAGATATGCCGACGAAACCGGATATGATGACGTGAAGCTGCGCTACAATGATTACGGTGAGCAAAGCCCGTCAAAGCGTCAGGCAATGTATGATCTGATTAAAAAACTGCAAAGCAAGGGCGTTCGGGTGGATTCGCTCGGTATGCAGTCGCACTACAGGCTGAATGTACTTCCGTCACAGATTCGTGACGCACTGGAGCTCTTTTCATCGCTCGGAGTCAGTGTTGACGTAACCGAGGCGGATGTATCGGCATATACGGATTCTCAGGTTGCCAGAAAGCAGTCGCTGTACGAAAACGGTATCACAACGGCGGCGGAGATTGCACAGGCAAACCTTTATTACAGCAATTTTGAAATATACAAGGAATATGCCGACATCATAGACCGTGTGGTTTTCTGGTCATATGAGGATCTCGGCTCATATCAGAACCGCTCCGACGGATTTGTACGCACCGACTATGCCGGTCTGTTTGACAGGCATTTCCAGGCAAAGCCGCTTTACTGGGCAATTGCCGACCCGAAGTATTACTTCACGGAGGTTTTGAATGAGGATACAAGCAAGGTGCGTATCACGCTTGACGGTGTTGAGCTTGATGTGAAGCAGGAGGATTTGTACGAGAACGACGGTGTGACATATCTCAGAGGTTCTTACCTTCTTGACGCTCTCGGAAAAGAGTGCATTTTCTCCGAAAACAGATATTCGTTTATTGCAGACGGACTGTATTTCTCGCTTGGCGCAGACAGGCAGATTGTGGACTTTGACGATTATAAAATGAGCAGCAAACCAGTTTTGAAAGACGGCGATGTGTTCCTGCCGGTTATCGAAACATGTATGCTTATGGGATATACGGCGGAGTATAACAGCATGAGAAACATAGTCGGTATTTCAAGTAACCAGAGCAGCAACAATTTGTAAAACGGAGGGATTTTATGCGTAAAAAAATATTGCCGGCATTAACCGCCGCGCTTGTGTTTGCCTCGTCGGCCGCAGCTGCAATGACGGGCGCACCGTATGAATTTGAAACGGGAGTAGAGGTTTTGAAAAGTGTCAGCACCGAAAGCCTTGCAAACTGGAGCGAAAACGGCGCTTCGCACATGGACATTGAGAGCGGAAGCCTGCATGTGAGCGCAGACGGCAGGGCAGAAGCAATCATGACTGCCGGAGCGGATCTATACAGTGAAACCGCACCGGGCGGCGCAATGTTCTGGGATTTTGAGTCTGAGAGCGATGTGTTTACCCAGGTATACGGACAGGGCAATCTTTCAAGCCCGGCAGATGTTCCGGAAGGTAAAATGTCAAACTTCTATGCCACGTCGGCATACTGGACATCACCCATGATAGTGCCGTTTAGTGAAGATATGTATGCCAACGCAACGCTCGGAACCGTATACACCGGCGAGAGAACTCCGTCGGCTGCGGGGAGCGGCAGCGCTGCAAAGGTAACCGCCGGAAAGAATGACTGGAACAGAGGAACGCTCGGCATAAGGGTAAAGCTTTCCGGGCAGAATTTTGTTCCCGGCAAAACATATGTGCTTACATATTATACATTGGATAACTCCAAAGACAGAGAGCTTTACTGTAATGTAACAAAACCGTCGCAGACAGAGCCGACTTCGTCCGGAGCGGTAAACTGGCTTTCCTCGTCTGCCGAACCGATAGGCAGAGTAAGGCAGTATTGGACAAAAGGCAGCACGGAAGTCACTCCGCAGGAGGATGACTTTGAGGACGGATATGCAATGCTGTGGCTTGGAATTAAAGCTGCACCCTGCCTCCGCTCGGAAGCCGTTTATTTCGATAATGTAAGCCTTGTTCCGAAAGAGGAGCTTGCCGACAGCGGGCTGATTTTCAGAGCTAAGGTAAAGAGCGATTCCGCGGTGAGCATATCGGGTATGCTGCAAAACAGCACCGTCCTTTCCGAAACGGCGGAGGAGAGCGATGAGTGGAGCGATGTAAGCGCAAAGCTCAGCATAGATAAGATGTCGGATTTTTTCCTCGGCGAAACAAGAGGAAAAACGGACGATTTTAAAATCACATTCGGCTTTGAAAACGTTTTATATGTAAAGGACATCAGTATTTACAAGGCGGCAGACAGCGAAAGATTTGAAAATACAGCAACTCTTGCAGGCTGTACGGTGGGTATCACGGCAAAGGTTTTCGCCACAGGCGGCGAAGCAACGGCTGTGCTTGAGCTTGCCGAACCGGGAGGCAATGCACAGAGCATTGCGGAAAAAGACGTTTTGCTCACTGAGGGTAAAAACACCGTGTCGGTTAACGGCACAATGCCGGACGATGTGCCCGACGGCTCAAAACTGATGTTTTACTTAAAAGACAGCGACGGAGAGATAATTTCCGAAAGAAAGCAGGATGTATCAAGGCTTTATGCAAACGGCGCAAACATTTGCCTGCCCTCGGCAAAAGCGGGCGAGGGCATACTGCTTTTCGGAGAAGGCGAGTATCTCGTAGAATTTGATACAAGCGACCCAAACGCCGAATCCGCTGTGGTAAGAATAGGCAGGAGCACTTCGGCGGCCGCCGTAAAAAACGGCAACGGTATGTGCGAAATAGCCGTTTTAGCCGCTGATATTACAGAGAGCACACAGATTGAGATAGACGGTATAACTGCCGAAAACATAACCTTGAAGAAGATTTCTAATTAAAAACAGAGGAGGTATTGATTTGAAAAATCAAAACAAAAACAGATTTATCGCACTGATTTGCACAGCCTTCATCTTGTTTTCCGCTTTGCCGGGCGGAATTGTATCAGCAAAAAATGCAGAACACGGCACACTCACATGGAACTTTGAAACGGCACGGGATTTCGCATTTTCCGACATTGCCGCCGGTATAGAAGCAGGACCGCTTTCCGGTGCATGGGCAGGTGATAGCGGTTCTGTGTTAACCCGCGTTTCATCGTCGGATGTTCCGACTGCGGCAAGCGGATTGAACGATTACATTGCAAAGTGCTCGCTTTCTTCCGAAGCGCAGAGCCTCGGCATGTGCATAGCGCTTGACGGTACAGAGCTTATTCCCGGACGGGAATATGAAATAAAAGCAGACGTTTTGTATTGCGGCAATGAAGACGGACTAAGCTTGTATACCGCTTTTTCAAAACCGTCTGACGCATCGCCGGGTACAGAAAGCGAAATTTCCGCAAAGGCGCATCTTTCCGACGGCAGTACCGTAATTACAGGCAACCGTTGGGAGAATGTAAGCGCCGTATTCACCGCACCGATGGATTTGTACGAAAAAGGACAGGTAATTCTGCACCTTCGCCTTTCTTATGATGACTTGTCGGCAGGTAATTTGCTTTCCGAGGGCGAGGTTTACTTTGATAACGTAACCATAGCGCCGACAGAGCTTTCAACAGATAGGTTATACAGTGCAAATGCAAAAATAGGAAAATTCTGGGATTTTGAGGAGGGCGAAGGCAAGGCGGCGTACACCGCCATACCCGGGAACCCGAACGGCGGTCAGGACGTCGCCTATGACGCAACCTTTGCCAAAGGTACATGGTCGCTCATAAATAACCGTCCTAATTCAAACGGAAAATACGCCGATTCGTATTTCAGAGGTCCCAGGATTCTGCCGACTTCAGAGGTTAAGCCGTATATACACACTTACAAAAGCGGCGACCTTTCCAAAAATCAGGAGGACTCTGTATACTACGGAGCGCCTGCTCCGCACAGCAAAAACTGCATCCGCATGACCATGCATTCCAATTCGTCCGTTGCATGGGACGAGGGAATAGTGGGTGCCAGAGTCCGCATAACCAAAGAAGAATTCGGCACAGGAGTTTTCGATATAGGCACATATGCGGCATTCAGCGCGAGATATACAAACGGCAGGATAGATAAATATGTTTTGAATGCGGCTGTATTTTGCGGTGAAAAACAGTTGGAAGACAAGGGAAATACGGGCAGCGACTTCTCAAATATCACTGCCGACATTGCATCGGCGAATGCATCGGCAACACTCGGAGAGGTAAGCCGGTGGTGGACGAAGAAATCCGCTTCGCTTTGCATTACCGAGGATTGTTATGACGAAAACGGTGTTGCAACTCTCGTGCTGTATGCCTGCGCGGCAGACGGCATAAAAGCAATGGAGCCGGGGCTTACACTCTATCTTGATGACATAAGCCTGTTTTCAAGAGAGGAAAATGCAGTAATTCCGGGATCCACGGTAAGCTTATGCATAACAACGGTCGGTGATGAGCAGATTTCGGACGCAAATATCTTTTGCGCCGTTTATGACGGTGATGTGCTGAAGTCGTGCTCAGTCAAAAAAGTGACTTTTGATGAACTCAGCCGAAAAAATGTAAGTGTAAAAATAGACGATGAAATACAAAATCCGATTTTGAGATTTTTCATATTTAATGAAAACCTGAAACCGCTTTCCGCAGACTTTAAGATTAACGAATACGAAGATGCCGAGAGGCTCGACTGCAAATGGAGCGGCACATGGACAGACGTTTCGGGCACATGCGGAGATGAGGCGGAAAACCCGACCGTGCATCCCGACGGCAAAAAAAGCGTGACAATCTGCGCGGAAAACAGCGATGATTTTTCACTCTTTGCCGCAGTATACGATTCGGACGGTAACCTCATCAGTAAGGCAGGATATTCCAAGGATGTGTCTGTCGTTGTTCCCGAAAGTGATGATTACTTTGTCGCAGTGAGCGGTACTGATCACAAAAATATGCGTTCGGGAATTGTCGGCATTTATGAAAAGACGCAGTTTGAAAAGTTTATCAATTATCCGGTACCGGACTTTGTCAATGACGGAAAGCTAAAGTACCGTTCCGCATTTGAGTATGACTATCAGGGACTTATTTGCATTTCCGACGGCGCAAGCTGTAGATTTTCGGACGAATATGCAAACAGCGGAAAGAGAAGTCTGTATGTTTATGGCAGA
Source organism: uncultured Clostridia bacterium (assembly GCA_934481345.1). GTDB lineage: Bacteria > Bacillota > Clostridia > UMGS1810 > UMGS1810 > CAKSIN01. Next base: position 183,520 of record CAKSPF010000003.1, on the reverse strand, counting down.
AATACCGCCGAAGATACCGTCACGCTGAGTCTTTCACAGCTTTTAAAAGCGGACACTGTAAGCGTCCGAGCTTATGTAAACACAGCCGGATATGCACAAAGCTTTAATCTGTCGGCAGAAATTCCGCTTGCCGACAAAAGCATGGCAACCGTAAACGGCGCGTCTGCTGTGCTTGATGAAAACAGCACATGGAAAAGGCTGACGCTTGACTTTAATCTTTCGGATTACAATGCGGCATCTGCCGGAGCGGTTAAAATCAGCATAAAGACAAACGGAGCACAGCCGTTTTACCTTGACGACTTCACGGTTACGGCAGATTGCAGCGGCTATTATACCGACGATATGCAGTACGGACAGTATCCGCTGGAAATGTTTTCGCAAAGTGCAAGCAAGGTTTCTGCCGATGCACAGCCGCAGGCAGAGCTTGAAAGCCTTAAGGACGTTTTTGCCGATTATTTCAAAATAGGTGCCTGCACCGTTACGTCGGCATTTTCAAATAATGACACAAAGTATGACGCACTTATTAAAAAGCACTTTAATACCATGGTTGCCGACGGCGCATTCAAGCGCAGCTGGATACAAAGAGAGGCTTATTGCAAGGGCGATATTACAAAATATGATTTCGGCGCTCTCGACAGCACTATGCAGGCGGCAAAAAGGCTCGGCATAGACGAAGTTGTCGGACATACGCTTGTGTGGGATTTGCCGTCTACGGCATGGACAAATCAGGATGCCGACGGCAACTGGATTGACAGAGATACAGCCCTTGCACGCATGAAGGAGTATATCACAAAGGTTATAAATCACTGCAACGGCAACGGAGATGCTTCCGAGTATAAAAGCGGAGCCGACTATTCGGACTGGCGAGTTCCCGTATGGGACGTTGTAAACGAGGCGGCAGCTCACACCAACGAAAACATAGCAGACGGATACTACTGGAAACGCGGCGGCGGACACATGAGGATTATCGGCAAAGACTATGTGTATTATGCATATAAGTATGCAAAAGAAGTGGATCCCGCCGCAGAGCTTCGCTACAACGATTACGAAGATTTCATCGGCAAGAGCGACCGCATAGTCGGCATTGTGAATGCGGTTAATACGCCCGACAAATATGTAAACGGCAAGCCGCTTATCGACACAATAGGCTACCAGTGCCATTTTGTTCAGAATATGAGCGTTGAGCACGCGGAAAACACCGTGAAAAAATTTATCTCCACGGGACTTAATCTTGATATAACGGAGCTCGATGTTTCCGCATTTCCGTTTTCTACATCAACGCCAAGAATGTATGAAGACGGCATCACCAAAATGCGTGAACTTGAACAGGCAATGATAATCCGCAATTTCTTTAAGGTCCTTAAGGAAAATGCGGCTGATATAAACCGCGTTACGTTCTGGACGGTTACAGACAAATATTCGAGAACCACCTCGGACAACCGCTTCGATTACCTCGGAATATTTGACCGCAATTATAAGGCAAAACCGCAGTTCTATGCAATGACATGCACCGATGACGAGTTTTACTCCATGTATCCGGAGGCAAAGGCGTTGTTTAAGAAAACAAGCTGGAACTTCGACAGGGATACCGACATAACGTGGAATGCCGATCTGGGCTCGTGGGCGAGGGTTTCTCCCATAGACTATTCTCAGCAGCCAAAGCTTGCCGACGGCGGTTACATTACCGTGCCGTCATCATATACCAAGTCGCAAAACAGAGGTATAAGGATCAAGCTTTCCGAGGCTCAGCTTGCACCGGGCAAGACATACACGCTTACGTTTAAGGCAAAGGTAGACAGCACGGCATATGCCGGCAAGAATTACTATGCCGCATTGCAGAAACCGGGTTATGTCATTGATATTTATGACGAACCGGCACAGTTTTTGACCTCTTCGCCTGCGGTTGGTACTACCTCGGCAAGCTGGACGGAATACAGCACGGCAGTAACACCGACAGCCGATATGTATGAGGACGGCTTCACAATGCTGTATATTACGGTGTCGGGCAGCTTGCAGTCCGGTACGGCTCTTTGCTTTGACGATATAAGCATAACGGAAGGAACAGGCGGCATTAACCCCTGAGTGCCGCTTGACTCAATAAATGATAAATATTAAAAATTGGAGGAAAAATTGATGAAAAAAATAACATTTGCATGCCTTACGGCAATGATGATGACTGTTGTTTCAGCATTTTCTTTACCTGCTTTTGTTCAGGCAAAAACGGCAAATGCCGGAACTCTTAAATGGAATTTTGAAACATCGGATGATATAGGTTATTTCAATCATGACAAAATATATGTCGACGCAAACTCCGGTGCATGGGTAAAGGAATATATGCCTACTACTGTGGATAACTCATGGAAATTCAGAGTTTTGCAGGCAGACCATTCGGCAGTTACCACTGCGGATAAGCTTGAAAACGGCGGCGATAAATGCCTTATGGTTGACGGCGGTGCAGACAGCCAGTACACTTATTTATCGGTTGGCGCCTCTGTACTGCTTGCGGATACAGAGCTTATTCCCGGCATGGAATACAATATTTCATTCGATATTCTCGGCACAAGCTCATACTATGAAAAAGCATATATAGCTTTCAGCAAGCCGTCGGCATATGTTACCGATGGTACCACTTCTGCCATTAACGACAGAATACCGTGGAACAAGGCAGATATGGGTGTAAGCATCGGATTGTCCAAAGCAAATGTAATTAACAGCAGCTGGACGAAAAAAACCGGCACTTTCACAGCGCCCGCGCAGTATTATGAAAACGGCTTTATAAGACTTCACATTGCCGTGGCAAATACGGATAAGAAGCAAAAGGGCGGCGACATATATCTTGACAATATTGAAATATCGCCCGTTGAAACCGTTACCGATAAGGTAGTGTATTCAAAGGTTGAATTCGGCAAAACATGGGATTTTGAGGAAGGCGCAGCTCATGTAGGAAACGGAGAGCTCCGCAACGTAAAGAACTATGTGGGCACATATGCGGACGGAGCATGGGCAGGACTGGATGACAGACTTGTTCCCGGCGTCAACGGCTCATATATTCCGAAATATATACCGACGGATAAAACCGTGCTGTACAGACCGACAGGCAACACAACGGATTTCGGACAGCATGGCGCAGCTGCACCGGGAAGCGGCGAATGCATTGCAATTCCGTCTCCGGAGAAATTGAGCGAAGGTTTCGTTCTGGGTACAAAAATCAAACTGTCAAAGGAAGATTTCCCGGCAGGAACATACTCTCTCAATTTGTATGCCGTATCTCAAGTGAATTATCCCGCAAATAACCTTACATGGAGAAACATGAATGTGTCTGTGTTTAAGGGTGCGGATTTCAATGTAAAAACTATGCAGCTTTCAGGCATCAAACCTACAGCATCTGAAGTTAAAGCCGCTTTTGGCACAGCAAAACACAGCGTTGATATGGGCAAACTCGGCAACGGCTGGGGAAGATATAACGCTGAATTTACACTCACAGATGATGACTATGATGAAAACGGATATTTCACACTGGTTATTCATGCCAACGACGCAGCTTTCAGCACAAATGTATACACAGGCGAAGTTATCTATCTCGACGACATAAGCCTTACGAAAAAAGACGGCACATTCCCCGCCGAAAATGTTAATCTTTCGGTTACAAGCGTAAGTCATGCCAAGCTTGAAAATGCAATGACAATTGCCGCTGTATATCCCGATGCCAAGCTTTCGTCGCTTTCGGATGCCGATTGCAAAACAGGCGATATAGACGGAGTGAAGCATACTCAGCTCAAAATAAATGCTCCGGAAGGTTCGGTGCTTAAGCTGTTCCGGTTAAATTCAGACACGCTTGCGCCTTACACGGAAACACCTTTTGTAAAGTAATGTTCAAATAATTAATGCGGCAGCAGCGGTAAACGTATGCCAAGGGGAGCGGCGTACCTCTGACTGCCGTCTGAAGCAATGTGCGGAGGGGTTGATAAAAAATGAAAAAAACTGTCAGTATATTACTGATGTTTATGCTTGTGTTCGGCTGTGCGGCTATATGCTTTGCAGACGATACACCTGCGGAGGTTAAGGAGTCGGATTCTATGATGCCGGCGGATAAAATACCTTCTGTTTATTACGGCACGGCAATAATCGACGGCGAGAAAGACGGCGTATATACCGAGGAGCCGCAGCTTGTCGCAAACAAGCGCCTTTCGAGCAGTCTTGCAGAGGACGGCACATCTGCAAAGGTATGGCTTACATGGGACTATGACGGACTTTATGTATATGCAGAGATGGATGAGAAAACGCCGTCCTGGTCGGGACTGGACGAGTATCTTAAAGACAGCCTTGAGGTGTTTGTGGACGCAGACCTTTCAAGAAACACAGTTGCCGACACAAACGACGCTCAGTACCGCGTGACAATTGCAGGCTCCACCTCTTACGGAATGAGCGCTCCGAAGGATTTCAGAGGCGCTGCAAAATATGAGGAAAATTCCGGTAAATACAGCGTTGAGCTGTTGTGCCCATGGGCGGATATTCTCCCGGCAGACGGTAGCCTGATAGGCTTTGACATTCAGGTGAACGATGCAAATGCCGACGGAAAAAGGCAGTATGTGGCAACGTGGTATTCCGACTATGCCTACAATTATAAGCAGACAAACAATTACGGCGCCATATGCTTAAGGCTTGGCGACCGCTATAAAAAATGGGACGGAAACGAACCGCTGAAAATATCCGTTAACGGATATTTGCTAAACACCGGCAATGTGCCTCCCATTGTAAAAAATGACAGAACGCTCGTTCCCATGAGGCTGATATTTGAAGCCCTCGGAGCAGGCGTGGCATGGAACGACGCCGAGCAGGCGGCATATGCTATAGGCAACAAAAAGCTGATTATTATGCCCGTCGGCAGCCACGACATCAAAGTGAACGGCGAAACGGTATATTCCGACGCTGCCGTTGAAATATTAAACGACCGCACCATGGTTCCGCTGAGATTTGTTTCCGAGCTTCTCGGCGCAGAGGTTGTATATGATGATGTACAGGGAGCGGTATTCATAAACAAATAACATTAAATCCGATAGGAGGACAGCAAAACATGAAAAAAAGATTTTTGTCCGTTTTTGCACTTATGTGTGCGCTTTGTATTATATTTACATCATGTGCAAAAAAGGAAACCGAAACGGCACACAGCGGCATTGTTGCCGACGACAACGTAACGGCTCCGGGAGAGCTGCCCATTGTAAAAGACAAAATCAGCCTTACAGTGGGAATTATAAGCAGCTCCAAGGTGGAGAACTTTGACACAAATGCGTTTACAAAATATCTGGAAGAAAAAACAAATATAGACCTTAAATTTTATCTTTTCCCTGCAAGCGGCGGCTACGACAAGGTTAAGGTAATGCTCGCTTCGGGTGCAAAAATGCCCGACATACTTTGCGGAGTCGGACTTGACAAAAGCACGCTTTTGCAGTACGGCAGCGAGGGAACACTGGTAGACCTTACCGATTATATGGACGAATACGGCTATTGGCTCAAGGATGTATACAAAAAAACAAAGGTTAAAAACCTCGACAGCTGGCTCAGCACAGCGGACGGCAAAAAATACTTCATGCCTCACATAATAGAGCAGGTGGGCAACCTGAACGGTGGAAAAGCCTTTATAAACAAAAAATGGCTTGACAAGCTCGGTCTTGACATGCCGGAAACGGTAGATGACTTTGTAAAGGTTATGAAGGCATTCAAGACGAAGGACCCCAACGGAAACGGAAAAGCAGATGAAATAGGCTTCACCGGTTCAAAGGACGGCTGGAACGAAAAGCCGGTTGACTTCCTTATGAATTCATATGTTTATGATGACTACGGCGACGGTTTCGTAGTAGATGATGACAAAAAAGTTTCGCTCAACTATATGACCGATGAATACAAAGCAGGCTTGAAGAAAGTATCAAGCATGGTAAAGCAGGGACTCATAGATGTACAGTGCTACACACAGAGCAGCGAGATATTAAGAAGCATAGCCTGCGGAGATGACAACGTTATAGGCGCGTTTGCCTCAGGTTCACCGGACAGCCTGTTCGGCTCGGGCTCGGAGCGCCTCGGCGAGTATGTTGCTCTGCCTCCGTTAAAAGGTCCGAAAGGCGTGGCATATGCTTACACAAACGTTTACCGCGCAGGCGTATCCGGTATAATCACAAAATACTGCAAAAATCCGCTTGCGGCATTTCGTCTTATGGACTTCATGCTCAGCGAGGAGGCATCCACCTTCTGCCGCTACGGTGTAGAGGGCAAGGACTGGAAGAAAGCCGAGCCGGGTTCAAAGGCAATTTTCTCAGATCTGGGCTTTGAGGCGAAAATCATGGCAATTCTTCCGTACGGGGCAGTGCAGAACTCTCACTGGTTCCAGAACAATCCGGCATACCGCTCATCGGATATCAGCGACACGCTTGCATGGAACGGCGATCCGCTTGACGGAGAGTATTTCAAGGCAAAGGCGCTCACCGCTTATTACGGCAAAGGGCCGAAGAATATCTGCACAAGAGAAATGCTGCTTTTAAATCTTGATGACATGGAAGAGTTCAACGGACTTCAGGCGGATATCTCATCCTATGTTAAGGAGAACATTGCGCTTTTTGTAACGGGAGAGAAAAACATCGACAAGGAATGGAGCAGCTTCCAGTCCGATCTTAAAAACCTGAATGTAGAGCGTTACCTCGAACTTATTCAAAAAGGCTACGACAGCTTTACAAAAAAGCAGGATAAATAGTATAATAGGGTATACCCTCGGGGAGAAACCCTCCCCGAAGGTGTAGACCGGAGAGGTTTGATACAATGAAAAAAAACTCAACAGTCGTTAATACGACAAGAACAAAATCTCTGAAGAAGGATATTTTAAGAAACTGGGATTTGTATTTGCTGATGCTCATTCCGCTTGCCCTGCTTTTAATATTTAATTATTATCCTATGCTCGGTTTACAGATAGCATTCAAAAAATTCACATCAAGCGGCGGCATATGGGGTAGCCCGTGGGTAGGCATGGCAAATTTCACCAAGCTCTTTAATACTCCGAAAATCTGGACGCTTATTAAAAACACATTTTCAATTTCGCTTTATCAGCTCCTGGTTGAGCCGGTTTTTACAATGGCGTTCGCCCTTTTGATGAATGCAATATTTACAAAGGGATACAAAAAAACCGTTCAGATGATTACATACATGCCTCACTTTATTTCCACAGTTGTAATGGTGGGCGTGCTGACGCAGATATTAAATCCGAGTATCGGTCTGTACGGCAAATTCTGCGAGCTGATAGGCATTAAGGCGGTTGACATTTTGGCAAAACCTGCCGCATTCAATCACCTTTTTGTGTGGTCGCTCATATGGCAGAATGTAGGCTGGAATACCATCATATACATTGCAGCGCTGTCGAGTGTCGATCCCGGCTTGTACGAGGCGGCGGCTATCGACGGAGCAAACCGTTTCAAACAGCTTATTCACATAGACCTGGCGGTTGTGCTGCCTACGTTTATAATATTGCTCATAATAAAGGTGGGAGCAATGATGTCTGTGGGATATGAAAGAGTTTTGCTTATGCAAAATCCGCTCAATCTCCGTGCCAGTGAAATCATAACCACATATTCATACAAGGTGGCGCTTGTTTCGTCGTCTGATTATTCATACGGAACGGCAATCGGTCTTTTCAACTCGGTGGTAAACCTTATTCTTATCACGGTGGTTAACAAGGCATCGAAGAAAATAACAAATTCGAGTTTGTGGTAAGAAAGGGGAATTGAAATGAAAAAAAGATTTTCAGACTACCGGAAACTGTGCGCCGGCGACAAGATATTCTACGGCGTGGTTGACGTTATTATGTTTGCTATGCTTATAGCTGTGCTTATTCCGCTTTTGTATGTAATATCATCTTCAATATCCCGTCCGTCGGAGGTTTTAAGAGGCAAGGTTTTTATTTTGCCCAAGGGCTTCAGCCTGGACGGATACAAGGCAGTTTTCAGTGACAGCCGTATTATAACGGGATATTTAAACACAGTGCTTTATACAGGCTCGATTACCCTGCTTGCGGTTGTGGTAAACATTATGTTTGCTTATCCGCTTTCGCGTCCGGATCTTGTCGGCGGAAAATTCTTTATGATGCTCATAACGTTTTCGATGCTGTTTTCGGGCGGAATTGTGCCTACATATATACTTATGAAGGATTTGCACCTGATTGACACACGCTGGTCGATAATCCTTCCCAGCCTCATAAGCGCATACAATCTCATTATCGCAAGGACATTTTTTCAGACGTCGGTTCCGACCGAGCTTTTGGAGGCGGCGCAGCTTGACGGATGCGGTAACCTGAGATTTGTGTGGTCGATAGTGCTGCCGCTTTCGAAGGCGATTATTGCGGTTCTGGCGCTGTACTACGGTGTGGCTGCATGGAATAACTGGTTTTCGGCATACATATATCTGGGCGATATAAATAAATATCCGCTTCAGCTTGTTTTGAAGGAAATACTGTTCGGCAACAGCACAAGCTCAGCTGCGGCTACAGGAAGCGTCGGCGGTGACAGCGCCGAGCTCGACGCACTTTCCGAAAGCATTAAGTATGCCTGCATAATGATTTCCTGTCTGCCGGTGTGGTGCCTGTTTCCGTTTGTACAGAAGTATTTTGTTCAGGGTGTTATGATAGGCTCAGTTAAGGGATAAACTCATACAGAGGTGTATTGCCGTGAAAAACATTATAAAAATGTTTTCTTTTAATAACATTATGTTCAGAAAGAAAATGCTCATAGTATATTTTGTGAGCATTTTCTTTCCCATGATTATTATTGGCGGACTGTACTGTCACAGTGTCACAAATGACGCCAAAAAAAGAAATTTAAAGGAAATCGGATTTGATGTTGACGTGGCTGCCGAAAAAATAGAAAAGGTAACCGACAACGCAAGAATGATCTGCGATGAATTATACTACGACTCGGTTCTCAATAAAAATCTGCTTATGAAAAAGGGCAGCGCTCAGGATTTTATTAACAATTCAAACGAGATATACGATCTCAACCGCTATTGCATTGTGTATGATTTCATAGAGTCAATAGAAATTTACACATACAACGAGAATTTGTACCGCAATGCAGTTTTGCTGAGAGTGTCCGACATACCGAAAAACTCCGGATGGTACGATAAGTTTATGGAGATGGGCAACGATTACTCGGTTATATCGTATTATGACAAAAACACAGAGCAGAGCAGGATGTGCATTGTCAGGCGCCTGAGCAATTACGGGCGGAGCAACGATATTTTAAAGATTAATATATCGTATGCTTCTATCGAAAATGAGATTATATACAACGAAGAAAAAGGAAAGATGTATCTGTTTAACGATGAGGGCAAGTGCATTGCCGTTTCACCGGATGACGACCGCAGAACGGATTTCCTCGGAAAAGATTATTCTGCTCTTGACGGAGGCAAAACAGTGGAGAAGGAGCTGCGTTTCCCTGTCGGATATGTTCTGTGCTGCAGATATTTGGAAAATTACACCGGAAGCACCATGCGCGAGATGGTGGGATTTATCGTATCCATGCTGCTTGCGCTTTTGGTATCGGCATTGCTTGTCTGTGTGATAACGTACACAATGACCGAAAAAATGGCGGAGCTGACAGAAGCGACAAAGAAAATGCAGGACGGAAAATTTGTAAAAATCAGCGAGGACGGAATAGGAACCGACGAGATAGGTATGCTTACAAAGGGCTTTAACGGCGCCGTTGCCAGGATAAATACGCTGATTAACGAAATCTACCATGAAAAACTGAAAAGAGCCGAGATAGAACGCGAGAAAAACAAGGCGGAGTTTATAGCGCTGCAAAGGCAGATTAACCCTCATTTCCTCTTTAACATAATGGAAATTCTGAGGATGAAGTGCGTAAAAAACAAAAACACCGAAACCGCAGAAATGATAAAGAATATATCCGTAATGCTCCGGCGGCAGATAAGCTGGAAAAAGGATATAATCACCTTTGAGGAGGAGCTTGTTTTTATACATGCCTTTGCCGGGCTTTATAAATGCAGCCTTGATAATGAAATAATGATTGAATTCCTTGTAGACGGGGATACAAAAAAATATGTTGTTCCAAAGATGGCTGTGCAGGTGTTTGTGGAAAATGCCTTCAGGCACGGGCTGGACAATCTGGAAAAAAACCGCAGATTTTCGCTGTCTGCACACGCGAAGGACGGCAGACTTATAATAAAGGTATCAGATAACGGCAAGGGCATTGACAGCAGCATTGTAAATGCCGTAAACGGCAGAGATATAGAGCGCATACGCGAAATGTCGGGAAACGGCATTGCAAATGTGCTTTCGAGAATGAAGCTGTACTTTGACGATGACTTTGAAGTCACCATGCAGAGCGTGCCGTATGAAAAAACGGAAATAACAATTAATCTTCCGGCGGTTTTGGATATTGATATGAGAGGGTGAAAGGTCTATGTTTCGGGTTATGCTCGTTGATGACAAAAAAATAATTGTTGACGGACTGGAAATCTTGATAGATTGGAATGAGTTCGGTTTTGAAGTTTTTGCCAAAACCACAAGTGCCAAAGAGGCAATAGAGATTGCAAAAAATCAAAAAATCGATTTGATTATTACCGATATACGCATGCCGGAAATGCTGGGAATGGATATGATAAAGTGTATATCGGCATTTTCACCCGAAACTAAGTTTGTGCTTTTGTCGGCATACAGCGAGTTTGAGTATGCCAAGTGGGCGATTGACTATCAGATAAGCGGTTATCTGTTAAAGCCGATTGATGAGGACGAACTTAAAAAGCTGCTTGAAAAAATCAGAGCCGACCTGGAAAAAGAAACAGAGTATACCTACCGCAGTGCAGTGAGCTATTTTACCAAAGTGCTGGCAGGCGATGTCGGCTGTGCCGACAAAATTCCCGACGTTTACCGCAAAACGGAGGTTCGTTATGTAAAGATTAAGGAATTCAGAAAGGATATAATAGATTCCACCGTTCAGAGCGGAACAAGCCCTCTCGCAGAGGAGGTTTCAGCCGCAATAGGCAAGTACAGAGCGGACGTCAGCACGGCGGAATGTTTTGTGATAAAGAGCGGTTTTAAGGATTTTGAATTGGTTATAGATGAAACAGAGGATAAAAACGCGTCCGTAAAGTATGCAAACAGAATAAAACAGGCGCTCGCAGGCAGCAGTATTCAGGATTTCGTGATTTTCATAGGCAAAAGAGTTGATAAGCCGGAGGAAATCTATCGGTCGAAAGACTCGGTAAAAATCCTTGACGACGCTTTGTTTTACGACTCCGAACAGATATTTTTGTATGAGGACTACAAAGATGTCCGCTACTGCGACTACCTTTCGGATGTAAGCATTGTCCAGGGCGTGACAGACGCTATAAATACTACCGAAAGAGAAAAAATAGAAAAAAGCGTAAACCGCTTTTCGGAGGAAACGGTAAAAGAAAAAGTGCGGCCTGAGATTGTGTGCGGATATATTAATAAAATAATATTTGATATGATAGACTCCCTCGGAGAAAACAGCTCCGAGGCAATGACAATTGTGTATAAATGGTCGCTTCTGAAAAAGAATAATTACATTACAAGCGGCATGATAAATGAATTTCTGATGGAAATTACAAAGGATTTTGCAGACACGCTTATTAAAATACGAAACAGACGCAAAAGCGGTGTTATAGGAGAGATAATAGAATATGTAAAGCGTGACTATGCAAACAAGGAATTAAATATTAACTGGATTTCAAAGAGATATTTTGTTACGCCGGCATATCTCGGAAAAATTTTTAAGGAAAAAACAGGCGTAAGCTTTAATAATTACCTCGTGCAGATTCGCATGAAAAAGGCAAAAGAGCTTCTTACAAATACCGAATATAAAATTTATGAAATCGCACAGATGGTTGGATTTACCGACTCCAACTATTTCCATGTGAAATTTCAGAATTTTGAGAATATGAGTCCTGCAAGCTACAGGAAAAAAACACAGCAAGGAGGGGGAGAAGATGCTCAGTGACGCAAAATGGATAAGCCCTCCCGTTGCTTCCGATGAGCATTGCTTTGTGTTTTTCAGAAAATTCAGAACGGAAAAACACATTCAAAAGGCATTCCTTACGGTAACCGCTATGGGAATGTATATGGCATATATCAACGGCGAGCGTGCGGACAAGGGTATGTTTAACCCCGGATTTACCGCATATGACAAGAGAGTGCAGTATCAGAAAATAAATGTAACCGATCTCATCAGAGATGAAAACGAGATAAGCATTACTGCTGCCGAAGGCTGGGCATCGGGTTATTTACGGCTTGGTGAAAATTTCAGAAATCATTATGCCGATAACATAGCCGTTTTGTTTTCTCTTGATATTACATATGCGGACGGAAAGGAAGAAACAGTCGTATCTGATGAGAACACAGAAGTGAAAACATCTCACATAATCACATCATCGCTTTATCACGGAGAAACGGTTGATATGACAGCTAAGACAGAGTGTATCGGAAATGCAAAGGTGAACGGCACGGTTAAGACAGTGCCCGTACCGATGCAGGGGGAATATGTTTCAGAGCACGAAAGAATAGCTGCATCAGAGCTTATTATCACTCCAAAGGGCGAACGGGTTATAGATTTCGGACAGAATTTTTCGGGTTATGTGCAGATTACGGCAAAAGGAAGGCGCGGCGACAGAATAAAAATCAGCCATGCCGAAACGCTTGATTCCGAAGGCTGCTTCTACACAGAAAATCTGCGGACGGCAAAACAGCAGAATGTATATGTTCTGAGCGGCAGCGGCACCGAGGTATTCAAACCGAGCTTTAGCTGTCAGGGCTTCAGATATATAAGGATAGACGAGTTCACACCGGAGAATTTCAGCCCGGAGGATTTTGTCGGCGTCGCCGTATACTCGGACATCAGAAGGACGGGCAGCTTTGTTTGCGGCAATGACAAGGTAAACAGACTGTATGAAAACGTCTTGTGGGGACAGAAAAGCAATTTTACGGATATTCCCACAGACTGTCCGCAAAGAGATGAACGGCTCGGATGGAGCGGTGATGCTCAGGTTTTTGCGCGGACGGCTGCAATTAATTTTGATGTGGAAAAATTTTTTGAAAAATGGCTTGCCGACCTGGCGCTTGAGCAGAGAGCAGACGGTGCAGTGCCGTCAATTATTCCGACAGGCGGAGCGAAAACGAGAATTTCCGCCGCATGGGGCGACGCCGCAGTTATATGCCCGTGGCAGATTTACCTTGCATACGGAAATACGGAAATACTCGAAAATCAATTTGACAGTATGCAAAAATGGATTGACTATATGCACGGCTTCGGTGACAGTGAGTTTTTGTTTCTCGGAGGCGATGGATACGGCGATTGGCTCGGTCTGGATGCGGCAGACGGTTCGCTTAAGGGCGCCACGTCTTATGACCTCATAGCCTCGGCATTTTTTGCATACAGCACTTCGCTTTTTATAAAAGCGGGAAAAATCATCGGAAAAGATATGAGCACATATGAGCGGCTGCATGAAAACACGGTTAATGCCTTTCGCTCCGAGTTTATGAATACCGATGTACCCGGATATAACACTCAAACGGCATATGCGCTTGAGCTTTGCTTCGGACTTGCCGATGACAGGGAAAAAACGGTGCAGTCGCTTGTAAATCTCATAAAGAAAAATGACGGCAGACTTGCAACGGGCTTTGTCGGAACACCGTATCTGCTTCATGCTCTGTCCGCAAACGGCTGTGCCGATGTCGCATATGACTTGCTTTTAAGCGAAAAATATCCGTCGTGGCTGTACAGTGTAAACCGCGGTGCAACTACAATCTGGGAGCACTGGGACGGCATTAAGGACGACGGCAGCTTTTGGGACAGCGATATGAATTCGTTCAATCATTATGCCTACGGCAGTGTGTTTGACTGGATTTTCACCGTATCGGCAGGAATTTCGCCGACAGACGGCGGCTACAAACGGATTCTGATTAAACCTATTGCGGACAGACGCCTCGGATTTTTGAATGCCGGCATAGAAACAAGGTGCGGCAGGGTTGCCGTTTCATGGCACTATGATAAAGACAGGATAAGATTTGAGATAACGGTGCCCGAAAATTCATCTGCCGATATAGAACTGCCGGACGGCACAAGAAAAACCGTCGGAGCAGGGGTGTATCTGATGTCATGCAAGGAGAGAAAAAATGATTAAAAACATAGATAAAACAGAGCTTGAAAAACGAATAAGCCTTAATCTTAAAAGGCTTTCAACCGGTGATTACTACAAAATAAACGAGGTGTTCTCACCGGCGGATTATGACTGGTACGGCGACAAAGAGGGCAGAGCGCTCCTTGCGTTTGTGAGCCACTTCAAAATAAGCAAAACCAAAATCCCATGCATGGAGCAGATGATGGCAAAGCTGCCGTCAATGCTTAATTGCGGCGGATATTTCGGTCCTGTTTTTGAAGGCAAAATTCACGAGCAGCAGCTTTCGGGCCATTCATGGCTTTTGAGAGGACTTTGCGAATATTACGAACAGTTCGGCGGCAAAGACTGCCTTGAATTAATCGTAAAAATAACGAAAAATCTGTATCTGACGAAAATCGGAAAATTTTCGTCATATCCCGTTCAGCGGCACGGCGCTGACGGCGGCGGAGTAAGCGGAAGCGTAACCAGTACTGTTTCGGACTGGATTTTGTCAAGCGACATCGGATGTGCATTTATGAGCATTGACGGACTTTCGCATGTGTACAAAATAACGAATGACTTAAGAGTTAAAAATCTGATTGACGAGATGTGCAGGGTTTATCTTTCCATAGATAAGGTTAAGCTTAAAGCTCAGACGCACTGCACACTTACCGCCGCACGGGGAATGATGAGAATGTATTCGCTCACAAATGAAAACTTTTATTTGTGCGGTGCAAAGGAGATATTTTTGCTGTATGAAAGCGGCGGTATGACGCGCACATATCAGAATCTGAACTGGTGGGGGCGCCCCGACACATGGACGGAGCCTTGCGCCGTGGTGGATTCGCTTATGCTTGCGCTGGAGCTTTATAAGCACACCGAAATCGAGCATTACCGCAAAACAGCCGCAAGGATATATCACAACGGTTTTTCTACACTCCAAAGACCAAACGGAGGCGCCGGAACGGATACCGTAGTAATTGAAGGTGTGGAGGATATATTGCATGCAAAGTCATATGAGGCATATTTCTGCTGCACAATGCGCCTTGCCGAGGGACTATGGTACATAAAGGAAAATGCCGGCATGCTGTATGCCGAAACGGACGGCAGGGTTACAAAAAAAGGAAATCAGTATTGCGACGGCGACATATTGTATGCTGAAGTCAGCGGAGGTGCAGAAGAGCACGCGGAAAAATCCGTAACTGTTGACGGATATAAGCTTTGCCCGATAGTTAAGTATTATGCGCTTGATGATGAATCGGTAATGAACAGCAGACAAAAGATTTTATTTTGACATCGGAGGTTTATTATATGAGAGAAAAAATATTATTTGACGATAAATGGCTGTTTCACAGGGGAGATATAGATATTGAATATCCCAAGGACAAAGGCCCTGTGTATCTTCAGTCAAAAACGGAGAGAAAAATCTGGGGACCTGCGGCAATTCACTACATAGCCGTACCCGATGATTTTGATACGAAAAAAATCGTTTGCACGGAAAAGTGGGAATGGGTAAACCTTCCCCATGACTATGTTATACGCCAAACTCCGTCCGAAACCGAAAATAACGCTCTGGGATATTTAAAATATGACAATGCGTGGTACAGAAAAAATTTCAAGCTTTCCGACGAAGACAAAGGTAAGCGCATAACCCTGCTTTTTGAGGGTGTGGCTACTCATGCGACGGTGTATATAAACGGCTGCCTTGCAAAGCATAACTTCTGTGGCTACAATTCGTTTGAGGTAAATATAAGCGATTTGGTTAAATTCGGCGATGAGGATAACGTTATCGCAGTCTATGTACGGGCAGACGAGCATGAAGGCTGGTGGTACGAGGGCGGCGGAATATACCGTCATGTGTGGCTTAACAAAACCGAGGATGTTGCAGCAGACCTTTGGGGTGTGTATACCGCACCGAAGAAAATTGATGAAAACCACTGGCGCGTCAGAATTGAAACCGAAATAATAAACGACCGCTATGAGGATATAGAAGCGGAGGCCGAAACGGTTTTTTATGATAAAGAC
This sequence comes from uncultured Clostridia bacterium, assembly GCA_934481345.1. GTDB lineage: Bacteria > Bacillota > Clostridia > UMGS1810 > UMGS1810 > CAKSIN01. The sequence goes on along the minus strand of CAKSPF010000003.1, from coordinate 167,326 downwards.
AAAAATGCGGCTCTGAAAGCTTCTGCAAAAATCAATATACCTCTGCGCGAGAAGAAAACGGCTGTGTATTATGCTGATATTGAAAATCCGAATTTGTGGGATGTAGACAATCCGTATCTGTATACCGTTGAAACCGTAATAAAAGCAAACGGCAGAATATGCGATAAATACGAAACAAGTACGGGCTTCAGAACATTTGAAATAGATCCCGACAAAGGATTGTTTTTGAACGGAAAGCACATTAAAATCAAGGGCGTATGCGCTCATCAGGATTTCGGCATAACGGGCAAGGCAGTACCCGACAACATTCACAGATACAAGGTTGAGCTTATCAAAGAAATGGGCGCAAACGGCTACAGAACGAGTCACTATCCGCACCCCGAGGCCGTTATGGACGCGCTCGACGAACTCGGATTTATCGTTATGGACGAAACAAGATGGTTCGAGTCTACAGATGAGGGAAAAGAACAGCTTGAAATGCTTGTAAAGCGTGACAGAAACCGTCCTTCGGTGCTTTTCTGGTCCGTCGGAAACGAGGAACCGCACCATATCACAGAGGAGGGAAGAAGAATTTGCAAAAACCTTATTTCCTTTGTAAGAAAAATGGACGACACGCGTTTTATTATGAGCGCCGTTTCCAATGATCCCGACATCGCTACGGTGTATGACGAGCTTGACGTTATAGGTGTAAATTACAATCTCAATAAATACGAGTACATTCATAAAAAATATCCGGATAAGGGCATATTTTCATCCGAATGCTGCGCTACGGGAACCACAAGAGGCTGGTATCATGCCGACTGCCCCGAAAAGGCATACATGAGCGCATATGATAAAGATACAAACCACTGGTTCCTCGGCAGAGAAAACACATGGAAATTCATAACGGAAAGAGAATGGATTTTAGGCTCGTATCAGTGGATTGCATTTGAGCACCGCGGAGAAACGCTCTGGCCCAGACTCTGCTCTCAGTCGGGAGCAATAGATTTGTTTTTGCAGAAAAAGGACGCTTTTTATCAGAATCAGACGCACTGGATAGAGGATAAACCGATTGTTCATATGCTTCCTCACTGGAATTTCGAGGGCATGGAGGGCGAGAACATACCCGTGTGGGCATATACAAACTGCGAGGAACTGGAGCTGTTTTTGAACGGCGAAAGCCTCGGCAGAAAGAAGATAGAAAAGTACGGCCACGGAGAATGGAACGTGGAATACCGCCCCGGAGTAATAAGAGTTGACGGAATAAACGGCGGCAAGGTTATGTGCAGCGACGTGCATGAAACGTCAGGAAAAGCCGAAAAGCTTAATTTAAAGCTTGAAAACACGGTAAAAGCAAACGGCAGGGATATTGCCGTTATAAGCTGTTTCTGCACCGACAGCAGAGGTCTGGAAGTGCCGACCGCGTCACCGTATGTATCGTTCAGTACAAACGGTCTTGGAAAGGTCGTCGGCACAGGCTCGGATATTGCAGACCATAACCCGGTATATTTCACGAGCCGCCGCATGAGGGCAGGCAGGATTACCGTTGCGGTTCAGGTCGGCAATACGCCCGGAGAACTTAAAGTGTATGCCGAGGCAGACGGACTTAAAAACGGAATTGTGACAATACCTATAGAAAAATAATTGCACAGAGAGCAGCCAATACGGCTGCTCTTTTGATTGTATAAAGAAAACCACGCGATAGCCGCATGATTAAAAAAATGTTAACCGATGAACAAAATCCTACACTAGTGATGACCTGCCTGTCAAAGCAAAAACACAAATAAAGGATTTATCTATGGAGATATGTGAAATATGCAGACAACTATGTCAATGGCAAGGAGTGAATATTATAGCGGGAGAAGTATGTCCGAATCATATACATATGCCGATAAGTATTTCTTTCAAAATGAGTATTTCAATTTATTACATTTTGCAGACATTTTCATTTCAGCATTGACGTATGCATTTTGCGGTATTATAATATAACCAATATTTTACTGATATTTGGTGGAAAGTGAAATGAAAAGAATAGTAAGCTTTATTCTGGCAGTGGCGGTTATTTTTTCAAATATGACCGGTGTATTTGCCGAAAATAAAAAATCGGATAAAAATGATTTTTATCAAAGCATGGCAGACAAGTACACTGAAGTAATCAAGGAACACAGCAATGCCGCAAATTTGGAGGACAGTCCGACTGTTGTGCAGAAATCTGCGGATGATTTTAAATACATAAACGGGTATTTTTATACATTCGAAAAAGAGAGAATGAGCACGGATTTAAAATATGCTGTGGTTGATATTTCAGGTGACGGTACGCCCGAATTGATAATAGCCGAAATGAAGGACCAAAAATATTATCTTTCTGATAACCTCCGTATTTGACATGGGATATATACGGCTTTAAAGACAACCGTATATACAGTTTTTTCGGTGATGACGCCTCCGAAAGATGCCGCTTTTACGTTATGAACGACGGAATGATAAAATGTGCCGGCAGCAGCGGCGCCGCAATACAGGGATTTTCTTACTATGAGCTTGGCAAAAACAGCGTTTCGCCGAAACGGGTAAAAAATTGCAGCCGCGAAGGAAATGATGACGGCTCTGTATATTATTATGAAGATGACAAAAGAATATCGGAGTCTGAATATGACAGACTCGATCGTCTGTACAAATACAAAAAACCAACTTGGTATTCTATCCATGACGCAAGCGGTATATACAGCTTTATGACGAAAAAACTCGGCTCTGATGCGCCTGTAAAAAACATTACCAAATCATTTGATACGAAAGAAAAGCTTGAAATCCAAAACTGCATCAAGCTGCTGCATAACTGTGATACAGCATGGAAAAATAATGTATACGACGTATGCGATTTGTCCGCATTAAACGAATCGGATATAGGAAATCTTATGATATATATTGCTCATTACTACCAGGGATTTGTGGGTGAAAGTGTTGATTACACAGATGAATATCCCGAAGAACCGATTTGCAATTATGTCAAACTTTCTGACATCTATAATGCAGCATACAAATACTTCGGAATAGATATAGACGATATATATACCAGACTTTCACCGGAGGACTTCAAGAATGCACCGAAAATTTTTTGGAATTGCGGAAATCCTGTGGTAAAGGTAAAAGGAGAGCCGTGTATAAATGTAGGCGTACAGATTGATGCTAATTTTGTATGTGTACCGGTTATAGATAAAATATATTCTCTCGGCGATGACAGCTACTATGTTTTGTATAAATATTGGAGAGATACAGACACTATGTACAAACCCGATGACGAATATTCGGAATACATACCCGACGACTGGGATTTCAGTCCTATAAAAGAGGGATATGCAGTAATCAAATCCAGAGTTGAAAAAGGAGAAAAACATTACTATATTGTAAACTGCGGTGCAAATGCACAATCGTTTTTATCACCGTCGGAGCTTAACAGATATTTGACAATATCAAGACGTCCGTCAAATATAAAAATAGATTATAAAAAGATCAAGTCGTACACTAAACCGGAGCAGTACACATAGTATCTGGAAAAACAGCTCGGAAACACAAAACCGAATGACAGCGCAAAATCGGAAATTATAAAATTCATTGAACATGCGGTTGAAAGCGTTGCAAATACCGAAATTAAGGTAAAAGGTAAGAAAATCACTATAACGGCCGAAGATATAAAAGATGCCGTAAAAAAAGCAAAAGAGCTTCGCAGAGCCTTTGATAAGCTGCTTTCGGAAAAAGATATTACCCTGAATAAAGCCGTTGATACTGTAATACGCATAGACACAAAGGGAGTCGCTCTGAACAAGGGGGTAACTGTTGTATATGATTCATCGCTTTCAGAGAGCTTTGATGAAATCAGCGGGATTAAAGTAATTTATGACGCTGACAGACAAAGTGTGTCCTGTGATGCAAAATCAATTAAGAAGTATTTTGACAATGGGGAAGGTCAGGTAAAGATAATTGTTAAAGACAATGAGTATAAGATAGAATTTTTGGATAAACACGGAAAGACTGTAAAAAAGGCAGCCGCACAGCTTAAATTTGCATTCCGAATAAACAGCAAATACGACACTGTGTATTATCACAACGGCAAGAAAAAAACAAACTGGAGCGGTCAGATTAATGACGCTGACAACACTATCGAATTCCAAACGGCAACCTCAGGCATATATACTGTGGAAAAGAATGAACCGAAGATAAGCGACATTGACGATTTGACGGAACAGCAGCAGGAAGCCGTTAAATTCATGGTGTCGCGCGGCTATTTCGAGCTTGAAAACGACAGGTTTAACCCATATAGAAGCCTGTCAAGGTATGAGTTTACGCAAACTCTTGTAAGTATTTTCTATGCGTTGGATTTTGACGCAAAAACATCTTTTTCCGATGTAAAAAAGAGCAGTGTTTATTATGAATACGTTGCCTCCTCTGAGCAGGAAAACATTGTGAAGGGATTTGAAGACGGTACTTTCAAGGGAAATAAAAACACTACAAAAGAAGAAGTTATATCTATAGCGTCCAGAACGCTTGCGGAGAAAAAGGGATATATCTATCCCGAAAATACAGACGAATATGTTCAGTTTGCAGACAATGAAGAAATCGAGGGCTGGGAAAACCAGTACGGTGAAATTGCTTTGGCTGTAAGAGAAGGATTGATAGACAAGGGAGGAATTCTGGCACCGAAATCAAATATAACCAGAGTAGAAGCAGCAGTTATTTTGTACAGATTGTTTAACTGCCTGTATGAAATAACGCCTATACAAACAAACACGAAGAGCTCGTCAGCGGGATTTCCGGCAGGGGCATCCGCTGCCGCCGGAGGAGTCGCGGTAATCGGCGGAGCATCCGCAGCGTTTGTAATTATAAGAAAAAGAAAGCTTCATATATAAATATTTTGACCGGGCACTGTGTATCTGAGTTTTTTGACACACAGTGCCCGGCTATATAATCACTATTTATTTTTTGCTGTTTGATTTTCTGTATAAAAGCTCCACAATACTTTTTTAGATATAAAAATGAAGTATATAATTGCGGTCGGGTGAAAGATTGTTTGAATATCCGTACTGATTTTGTGTATAGTCTTTACGAATTCTCCGAGATGATATATAATAAAAATATCACTTTGAAGGTTTTTAGTATATTAAAGCACAAATTAAGACCCGAAGACGTGCAGCATAATTTTCAATAACTGCAAATTAAAAAATACAAAAAACTATAGACAAATTTTCAAAAAAAGGCTATAATACAAAAGTTGTGGATTTAACAAACTAAAAATAATATCCCCGCAACTTCCCCGCCAAGGACACCTTGATTATTTGCCAAGGCAAAAAATAAAAGTCCTTGAAGCTTGATGTTTCAAGGACTTTTCTACGGCTGGGTTGAACCGTTTAGATATAAGACCGCGCCGAATGCGCTTTCATCGCAAAAAGGTGATAGCGACTGTGAGCCGTTGTGAGTGCGTTTACAAGCAAACAGGCGAACCGAGCGTGCCTTTTCGCGAAAAAGGAGGAACGACGGCGCGTGTGACTGATTTTTCTGCAAAAAAAATCGGAACGAAGCAAAGTCCGTTCCGACGTGGTGCACCATCAGGGGCTCGAACCCGGGACACCCTGATTAAGAGTCAGGTGCTCTACCAACTGAGCTAATGGTGCAAATCAAATCAACATATGCTATTATACACACTTATTGACTGTTTGTCAATAGTTTTTTTTAAAAAAAGGAGAAAAATATGCTCAAATATGGCATTATATGCGAATTTAACCCTTTTCATAATGGACATAAATATTTAATAGAACAAACAAGGAAACAAACACATGCCGACGCTGTGATATGCATAATGAGCGGCAGTATGGTTCAGCGCGGCGATGTGGCAATATTTGATAAATGGACGCGTGCAAAAGCGGCTGTTCAAAACGGAGCGGACCTTGTAATAGAACTTCCGGTCTGCTATGTTTTGCAATCGGCAGATAACTTTGCTCTCGGAGCAGTTGAAATATTAAACGGTCTGAATGCAGACGGCATTTCGTTTGGCAGTGAATATGCCGATGAAGAATTATTAAAAAGGATTGCAGAAATTAAAAAAAGCGAACCGGAAGAATATAAAAAAGCATTTAAAGCGGAAATGGAAGCCGGCAGAGGTTATCCCTCTGCATGCGAAAGCGCAGTCAGAGCGTGTATAGACGGTTTGCCGGACGGGGTGTTTATGCCGAATGCCACTCTTGCCATATCCTATATCTGCGCGGCTATGAAGGTAAACCCGTGTTTGAAATTCAATACAGTAAAGCGCATCGGCAATTATCACAGTACCGAGCTTGCCGGAGAATTTCCGAGCGCCTCTGCAATACGCCGGAAAATACTTGAAAACGATTGCCTTGACGGTTTTTGCGAATACGGCAAATCGGATATTTACAGAATTGAAAATATTTCGTCTTTAATTCTGGGCTTTTTCCGGCTTAAAAGCAGCTCGGAGCTTGCCTGTGTATCCGGTATGGAAAGCGGACTGGCAAACCGTATGGTAAATGCGGCCAAAAATACCACAAGCTTTGAAGATTTTGTGTCTGAATGTGTAACAAAGCGTTACACAGCTCACAGAATAAGACGGTGTATTTTATGCGCTCTGCTCGGAATCGAAAAAATCGAAAAGCCGACATATGCAAGAGTTCTTGCACTTAACAAAACCGGAGCGCAGGTCCTTAAAGACGCTGCAAAAAACGGCCCGCTCAAAATTATTACCAAAACGGCGGATTTTAAGTATTTACCGGGTTCAATGTTTGAAAAAGATATACTTGCAACCGATATTCAGGCTTTGTGTGCAAACAAAAAAGCCTCTGCTGACTTTGTAACCGCACCGTATATAGACAGAAAGGAATGATAATATGAAAGCTGCATTCATAGGAATATCAAAAAATGCCATGAATATTGCATATACCATAAAAGAAATGTCGAAAAATGCAAAAAATCCGTCCATTACAGTCTGCGGTATATACGGCACGGATATCGAGGCGACTGTAAATGCCGCAGTATTTTTAAATGTCAAGGCGTATTTTTCACTGAATGATTTGCTCGGCGAGGCAGATGTTTTGTTTATAAGCGCAAATGATAATAACTTATCAATATTTGCGGACATGCTTAAAGAAAATCGTGTTCAAAACAAAATTCTGTGCCACTTCAGCAGCTCCCTTGACTCAAATATTCTTTTCTGCGGCTCTGCAAATACATACGCTTCGTTTTATATGCCTTTTGTAAAGGAAACAAATAAAGTTCAGAATTTGTCAGATGAATGTATAATGGTTGAGGGTGACGGCAAACAGTTTGATGAATTTGCAAATGCACTCACTTCTCTCGGCGATGCGTTTAAAATAGCCGACAAATCTGATAAATCACTTGCTATTTTGGCAAATCATTTTGCAACGGATTTTGTAATGACTGTTTTGGACGCTGCTGTTCGCCTGTATAAATTTGCCGGCGTATATTCACCGAAAAGCTTTGCAGACTTTTTTAACCGTACAATTGCGTGCTCCGAGGAGCTTAAAGACGGAAGAGCCCGTGAGTTTACATCAGGGCGCTCTCCTCGCGCGGATGAAATTTCAATCCGTAAGACCTTCTCGCTGCTGAATACGTTAAATTGCTCTGATTTAAAAGATATATACCGGGTTCTTGAAACTCATACGTTAAATGCGGATAAATATTCCGCCGAAGAAAAAGAAAATCTTATTTCGCTTTTGAAAAGATTAAGATAAAAGAAGTTCCCGCCGGTATGGCGGGAACTTCTTTTATAGTTGACTTTCCTTATTTGTTAAGGAACAGTGAAAGTACAATTGAAGTTACAACGAAAAGTATTGCAACAATACCTGTTGCTTTTTCCAAAAGACCGTCAATCGTTCTTGCTTTATTTTTACCGAAGAAGGTTTCTGCTCCTCCTCCGATTGAACCGGAAAGACCTGCTGATTTTCCGGACTGTAACAAAACAACCGCAATCAAAATAAGGGATAATATTACATGAATAACTGTTACAATTGTGCTGGCCACCTATAACACCTCCGATTAAATTCTCATACTTTTGTATTTTATCATAAAAATACAAATTTTGCAATACCTTTTTTCATACTTAAAAATTTTTTATCTACCTCAATTCTACAAGTTTCGTAATGCGGATGTGGTATTATACAAATATGCCTATAGAACAGAAAGACGGTGAAATATGGACTACAGTGTGTATATTGATGTTTTGTTTTTTGTGAATCTTATGATAAACACTGTTATTTTAACAGCTTCAGCCACACTTATGAAATTAAAATATTCACCGCTGAGAGTGTTTTCGGGAGCGTTTGCGGGCGCCGTATATGCCTGTATTATCTTTTTCCCGGAATTACATATACTTTATACACTTATTTTTAAGATAATAATGGCAATGCTTATAAGCTTTATTTCATTTGCGCCGAAAAGCTTCAAACAGCTTGCCGTGCAGACGGCGGTGTTTTTCGGTACAACGGCGGTATTCGGCATTTTGTCGCTTGCCCTGCTTTATTTTACGGATATAGGCATAAAGCTTGGCGGCGTTATAAGCAACGGCATTTTTTATTTTAATATACCGATTGTATATCTTGCGGCGTCATGTGCAATATCTTATATTGCAATCGTTGCGGTGCAAAGATTTTTGAAGAAAAACTCGCTAAGAAACTATACGCATATAACAGTCGTGAACCACGGCAAAAGCGTTGATTTAAAAGCACTTGTAGATACCGGAAACATGCTTAAAGACCCGTTCAGCGGCAAAACAGTGATGATAGCCGAGGCGAGCGTTATGGCTCCGCTCTTTGAATTTGATATAAAGAAAATTATCGGTGAAAATGCCGATTTGAGCAATCTGCCGCCGGGTTTCAGGCTTATTCCGTTTTCGTCTATCGGTAATCAGAGCGGGATTTTAATTGCTTTTGTACCCGAAAAAATAATAATAAATAATTGTGAGCAGGAAAATATAGTCGCTGCCCTGTATAACAGCACACTTTCAAAAAGCCGCGAATACAATGCGCTTTTAAACCCGGAAGCATTGTGCTGAAAGAAAGGATGGTTTAAAATTGATAGCTTTTGCACAAAAAATCAAACTGATAATATACCGGATTTTTACCGATGATGAAATTCATTACATAGGAAGCTCCTCCACACTTCCGCCTCCGCTATCGAGAGATGAGGAGGAAAAACTCCTGGAGGTATTTAAAACAAACCCCAAAAAAGCAAGAGGAGAACTTATTGAGCGCAATCTCAGACTTGTGGTGTATATAGCAAAAAAATTTGAAAATACGGGAATTAACGTTGAGGATTTGATAAGTATAGGCACTATCGGTCTTATAAAGGCGATAAATACCTTCAATCCCGACAAAAAAATAAAGCTTGCAACATATGCGTCGCGCTGCATAGAAAATGAAATTCTCATGTATCTGAGAAAAAACAGCAATCGGAAAATAGAAATATCCATAGACGAGCCGCTCAACGTAGATTGGGACGGCAACGAGCTCCTTCTCTCCGATATACTCGGTACGGAGGGCGACATAATATATCAGAGCATCGAATCCGAGGTTGATAAACAGCTTTTGTCAATTGCACTGAAAAAGCTTTCTCCGCGTGAAAGAAATATAATGGAGCTGCGCTTCGGAGTAAACAACAAAACCTCAAAAACACAAAAAGAAGTTGCCGATTTATTGGGTATAAGTCAGTCGTATATATCAAGACTTGAAAAAAAGATTATATCACGGCTGAAAAAAGAAATATCTAAAATGGTATAGGTATAAATTTACATAATACGGAGTATAATATTAGTACAAATTTCCAAAAGGCAAAATTTACGAAGCAAAAGGAGAAATATTATGCCGGATAAAAAAATGAATGTACTTGACCGTATACTCTGTGTTTTCAAATCAAAAAAGGATGTCCCGGACGATATTCTTTCGCAGGCGGACAGGGTGATAGAAACCTATATCTATAATAAAAACAAGCTCATACACCGCAAATGCAGCAAAAGCCGCCGCGCGGATACAATGGCGGCGCTTACGGCAATCACTGCGTTTGCCGCAGTTGCCGTACTGATTTTTAAAGCGGTGATTTGAATTTATAAAGCCGCACCCCAAAGCATAGTTTTTGAGGTGCGGCTTTTGATTTCGCCGTTTCAATTATGAAATAATACTAAAGCTCAATTCCGGTATCGTCCGATTCGTTTTGTGTATCATCGGTTTCATTGTTTTCTTTCTTTGCATTGTGCTTATCAATCATCTCATTTGCAAATTTGTTGAATTTGTTTATTAAATCCGGAACAAGGTCTATAAGCTTATCTACAGTTGTGGAAGAGCTTGAAATCGGAAGAAGCTTGATTTGCTCGCTGTTTACAACGAGAAATGCCACAGGATTGATGCTTACTCCGCCGCCGCTTCCGCCACCGAACATTGCATTGTCATCGGTTTTTTCGGCTTGCTTTGTGTTAAACTCGCTGCCGCCTGCACCGAAGCCGAACGCAACCTTTGAAATAGGGATGATTGTTGTTCCGTCAGCAGTTGTAACGGGAGTGCCTACAATTGTGTTGACATCAACCATTTGTCTTATGTGTTCCATTGCCTCGTTCATTAAACCTTCAATCGGATGGTTTGACATAATATCGCCGCCTTTTTTATTTTATATAAATCAGCCGTTTTTTCTGCGTTTCCGGCAAATTTTTTTGTAGGTAATATAAACTTTTAATGATACTATAATAATATTTATCAATCTGAAGGAAAATATTCCTTTTCCGCTTGAACAAAAACCGGCTTTGTCAAACACCGGTTCAACTTCAAAACCGTGTTCATAAACAGTTCCGACAGCAGAGATGAGAGAAAGCATATTGTATAACAATGCCCATACAATGCCGGTAGCTATGCCGGTCTGCATCGCGTCAAAAAGTCCGAATTTTATATATATATCAAGCTTTTCGGCCAAAATGCATTTTTTGATGCTTCGCCTGTTTTTCGAGTATACATTTTTTACAATTGAAAAACTTTCCGCAAGAGTTTTAAGCTTCTCAATAAGTTTTTTGTCTTTTTCTTCTGACTCTTTTTCTGCATTACTCAAATCAATTCTTTTTTCGGTATGTTTTATATTGCTGTTATTTTTTTTGATAATTATTTTTCCGAGAAGAGAAACCGTAACCGAAAATTCCGGCTTTTCGCCCTCATTTTTGCAGTAGCTTACTGTCAGACGCAGCTTTGAGAAAAGTATTACCGATGTAATTAATATTATTATTGCGGCAATTGCAAAAAATATATACAAAAATCATACCTCCTGAAGCATGTCGTCAAACTACTGATCCGATGTGTCCTCCGTTTGAATTTCAAAGTCGGAAAACTTCTGTTGGTCTTCGTTTATGCCGCTTTTTTCAAGCTCATTGTTAAGCCCTTCAAAGCTGTATTCCTTGTCAATATCGGGCAGCTCTGAAAGAGAAGAAATATTGAAGCATCTTAAAAACTCTTCTGTAGTTCCGAAAAGTATCGGACGTCCCGGTGCGTCCAGTCTGCCGACTTCTTCCACAAGACCGGCTCCCACAAGGTTGTTTAAAGGTCCGTCGGAGTTAACCCCACGGATAAACTCGATTGTTCCTCTTGTAACAGGCTGATTGTACGCTACAACCGAGAGTACCTCAAGCCCGGCATTTGTGAGGGAGGCTCTTCTGTTTTTTTCGCGCAGAATATGTATATAGTCATAAAATTCTCTTTTTGTGCACAGCTGGTAGCTGTCTTCAAGCTGAATGATATGTATTCCGCGATTTTGGTCGTTGTCGTATTCGTCTTTCAGTTCCCAAAGTATTTTGGTTACATCTTTTTCAGACATCGAAAGAACGTCGCTTAATCTTTTGACAGGTACTGAGTCGCCGCTCGCAAACAGCAGCCCCTCCAGTATTGCTTTAGGATTTCTATTCATTTAATTCACCGCTGATATTAGATAGTATTTCTTCGGCGGATGCGTCTGCATTATCGCCCAGGCTTACAAGGATTTTGTCGTTTTCCTCATAAGTATATATTTGGTTTAACTTCATAAGCTCCAGAATTGCAAGAAAAATCGCTACGATTTCATTTTTGTGGTGTGCGTCCTCAAATATGGTTTCAAATTTAACCTTTTTTTCCTTTTTCAGCTTATGAATAAGTTTTCCTGCTTTTTCCTTTACGGATACCGGCTCTCTGCCCACTATGCCCGTAAAATTGGATTTTGGCGGCGGAGCGCGCCGTTCGGTTTTTTCAAGAACCGTCATAAAAGCCGAATAGAGCTTTCTCGGGTCAAGGTTTTCATATTTTTTCTTCACCGGAGCTTTTTCAATTTTTTCTTCTTCTTTAAAATAGCTGAAAGTGCCGTCAAACTGCATGTTGCGGAATTTCTCGGATATAATCTTCATCCTTGCGCGTTCTTTCAGCGCCTCCGTAAGATTGTTTGCTATATCTTCACTGTCGTCTTTCTCGTCCTCATGCTTCGGCAAAAGCGCTTTTGATTTTATATACAAAAGATTGGAGGCAACAACCAAAAAGTCGGTCGACACATCAAGATCCATATCCTCCATTTGATGTATATATTCAATGTACTGATCCGTTATTTCTATCAAAGAAACAGTGCATATGTCAAGCTTATTCTTTTTTATGAGATGTTCGAGCAAATCCAGCGGACCTTCAAAAACCGGCAGCTTAAAAATCAAATTTTCCATTAAAAAATCAACCCGATAATAGAACTTATTAAACTTCCTATGCTGCTTTGCATGACAGACAGAATAGGTGTCAAAAATCCGGTATAGCAAAGCAGAATGAGTATTATAAAGGAATATCTTTCCATACGGTAAAAATATCCCCTGTATCTGTACGGCAGAAATTCCAGAAGTACCTTTGAACCGTCAAGCGGAGGTATAGGAATTAAATTAAATACCATAAGACCTATGTTTATCACTTCGCTGTACAGAAATACCTGATACAAAAATAACGCAATGTTTGAATAACTCATGCCGGTTGAAATGATTTCAACCGCAATCGCACTCAAAAGCGCAAGTATAAAATTCATAAAAGGGCCTGCAAGGCTTACCACGATTATTCCTGCTCTTTGATTTCTGAAGTTATTCGGATTAATCCGCACCGGCTTTGCCCAGCCGAAGTGGAAAAACAAAAGGCAGAGCGTTCCTATGGGGTCCATGTGGTCGAGCGGATTCAGACTGAGTCTGCCGTCATATTTTGCAGTATTGTCACCCATTTTATATGCCGCATATCCGTGAGCAAATTCGTGCATGGATAATGCCAGCAAAAGTCCGGGGATACTGAGCATAAGACTTGTTAATTGTTTCATCATACGGCTATCTCCTTAAACTAAAATACATCATTTTTGATTATATCATCATATGTTTCTCTCTTTACGGCAATTTTTGAAGTGCCGTTTTGCACCATAATAACCGGCGGACGCGGAATCCTGTTGTAATTGCTTGCCATTGAATAATTGTATGCTCCGGTAGACATAACCGCCATAATATCGCCGCTTTCCGCTTTCGGAAGATATGCGTCTTTTATGATTATATCTCCGGATTCGCAGCATTTGCCGCATACAGTTACCGTTTCGCACGGCTTGTCATTTGCGCGGTTTGCAAGAACACCGTCGTACAGTGCGTCGTACAGGATATATCTCGGGTTGTCACCCATGCCGCCGTCAACGGAAACATATTTGCGTACACCGGGAATATCCTTAATATTTCCAACGGTATAAAGGGTTATTCCGGCATCGCCGACAATGGAACGTCCCGGCTCCATAAGGATAAACGGAAGCTTCAGCTTTTTTCCAAGGCAAAGCTGCTTTATTTTGTCGGAAACAGCCTCTATATATCTGCCGTATTCAATCGGCGTGTCGTCTGCGGTGTAGCTTATGCCGAAACCGCCGCCGAGATTAAGCTGTTCGATTTCAAGGCTCAGCTCATTTTTGAGTTTTTCGCAAAAGCCTATCATTACTTCTGCTGCCGCCTCAAAAGGCTCCAGTTCAAAAATCTGAGAGCCGATGTGGCAATGAAGCCCGGCAATTTTTATGTTTTTAAATTCTTTTGCATATTTTATGATTTCAAACGCTTCGCCGTTTTCGAGTGCAAACCCGAATTTGGAGTCAATCTGACCGGTGCTTATAAACTCGTGCGTGTGTGCTTCTATGCCGGGCTTGATACGGAACATTACATTTGAAGTGCAGTTATACTGCCTGCTCAGACTGTCTATAATTTCAAGCTCGAAACGGCTGTCGGCAACAAATACGCCTATTTTGTTTTTTACGGCAAGCTCAATTTCATCATAGCTTTTGTTGTTGCCGTGAAAATATATTTTTGCAGGGTCAAATCCTGCTTTTAAGGCTGTATAAATTTCTCCGCCGGAAACAACGTCCACGCCGAGACCTTCCTGCGCCGCTATTTTGTACATATATGCAGCGGAAAGCGCCTTGCTTGCATATAATACCAGACCGTTTGAGTTATAATATTTGTCAACGGATTCTTTGTATGCACGCATGTTTGTGCGGATTCGTCCTTCATCCATGACGTAGAGCGGCGTACCGTATTCCTTTGCAAGCTCGCATGCGTCACATCCGCCTATTTCAAGATGATTTTTGCTGTTTGTTTTTAAATACCTGTGTGCGTACATTTGCTCATTACCTCCCGATGCATAAAACAATTGATATGCAAAGAATATATATATCCATTTTAGTTATTATAACATTCATTTGCGGTTGTGTCAAATTACGGACAGCTATTTGTTAATCATAGGATTATTTGTTCTTTCAAGCAAATAATCAACCGAAACATTAAAATAATCTGCGAATTTAATTAATTCGGTAATTCCCGGTTCTCTGTCGCCGGTTTCGTATCTGCTTATTGTATTTTGATTGGTATTCATGTCAAGGGCAAGTTTTAACTGTGATATTCCTTTTGATTTTCTTAATTCTTTTAATCTCATATAAAACACCTCTTGACTTTATTATCCCATTTTGGTATAATGATAAATATCCCGATACGGGATATTTATCAAGCGGTTGTAAAATTATAAGAAAAATTAAGTGTTTGTAATCAACATTTTGGTAGTTTTACAATTGTCTGTATTTAATAAACTTCAAAGGAGAAATGAAGAATGAAAAGATTTATTTGCGGTTTTTTGGCAGGAGCGACGCTCTTTGTCACAGCAGGAGTGTTTGCCGTTCAGTATGCGGCAAATCCGGTGGATTTTAAGGTGTTGGTTAACGGTAAGGAATTTACCTCAGATCCTCCGGCACTTGAAGTAAACGGCAGAACGTACCTGCCGCTCCGTGCAATAGGTGATGCACTTGGAGTACCGGTTTCGTGGAATGAAGAGTTAAGACAGGCTGAAGTCGGCAACAGTACAGCAGAAGCTGCAGTTGATAATTCCGAGAAAACACCTGTCGAATACAGAAATGCTTTAAAAAAGGCAGAAATATATTCAGAGACATTGCATATGTCAAAGCAGAAAATATATGATCAGCTTACATCCGAATACGGCGAGAAGTTTTCAGCAGAAGCAGCGCAGTACGCTATAGATAACATTCAGGCAGACTGGAATAAAAATGCTCTGGAAAAAGCAAGGTCTTATCAGGAAACATTGCATATGTCAAAACAGAAAATATACGATCAGTTAACATCCGAATACGGAGAGAAATTCACTGCCGAAGAAGCACAGTATGCCATTGATAATCTTGATAATTAAAAAGTATAAATTGTTCAAAAAATCATGCTTTTAATAAGACATATTAAAAGCATGATTTTTGATTATGCAAGATTAAAACCATTTAATAAACTTTTGAAAGAATAGAAGGCAGTTGCATTAAATCCGATATTTCAATATCCGCCTTGACTGTGCCCGTATATTTTATATTATTCGGGTTGTAAAGACAGGTGTGTATGCCGGCATTTTTACCGCCGAGAATATCTGAGGATACGGAATCGCCCACAATTATAACCTCATTTTTCCGGCAGGGAGGCATTTGTGAAAAGCATGCCTCGAAAAATTCTCTTTGCGGCTTTACAAAGCCTAATTTCTGAGAAACAAATATCTTTTTGAAATACTTTTCTATTCCGGCGCTTTTTATTCTGCCGCGCTGTACGTTTGCCGTTCCGTTGGAGGTTATGTAAAGGTCGTAGTCTTTATATAAAAGCTTCAGCGTTTCCGGTGCATGCAAAACAAAATAATGCCCGGTGCCGAGAAGATTTTCATATTCGTTCTTTACGTCATCAATGCTTTTTGCGATGTTAAACTCGTCAAACAGTATTTCAAATCTTTTGCTCAGAATTTCGGGACGTGTTATTTTGCCGAGCTCAAGCAGTTTCCAAAGGCTTTGGTTTATTTCGCTGTATCGGCTTACCATCTTGTCCGAAGGGGTGATTCCGGCATTTACAAGCGCTTTTTTTAGAGCTCCGGCCTCGGATTTTTTAAAGTCAAGCAACGTGTCGTCCAAGTCAAAAAATATAACTTTTATCATAATAACCTCATAAAGCATTACCGCCAAAATAAGCGTTTTGGCGGTAATGTTAAAATCATTTTTTATTTGTAGTTTTCATCATAAAATTCCGTGCCGATAAATCCTACCTGGCGGAAGTCGGCCGGGTTGTTTCTTACTATATAGTCTATGTATGCCATAACCATTTTTGCAGTCAGCGCATAGCCGGCGGGGTTAAGATGACCCCGTAAGTAGAAATTCTTCTTGAATTCGTCGTCATATACGGGCGCATATTTGCGGAAATCCAGAACATAGCAGTTTTTAAGCTTGTCTGCAATCTGACCGATAAGAAGCGCATGCCTGTCCTCAAATTCGGTTCGCTTGGCATCCTTACACCCACTCGGGATATTCATAAGGAAAAATTTTGCCTGCGGATTTTTTCTTTTAATGTTGATTATTATATTTGCATAGTACCTTACAAAAGTGTCGGCATCCGGATTTTCAATATCGTCAATTGTTCCTAACTTGCTTCCGTCACCTATATCGTTTACGCCGAGAGCTAAAATGTAGCACTGGCACATTTTGTCTTTGTCAAGGTAGCCTGTTTTATCTCCGAAGCTGCAGACAAATTCCTTTGCAGTCATTCCGCCTTTGGAAAAGTTATAAACCTTGCTTCCGAGCGTGCGCGCCATGTACTGTCCCCATGAGTATTCGTAAAAGTCGTGCCAGCCGGTGTATCCCTCGCGGCTTACCGACTCAAATTCCCCCGAGGAGAGCGAATCGCCTATGCATCCGATAGTTCTGAATATTGAGCAAAATCCCCCGCTTTCCGGTATATTGTCAAGCGGTTTTTCGTCTTTTTGAGCCATGTATTTAGTAATATCCATTGTTATACCTCCGGTTAAACTTGTTGTATTTTTTTAAGTCTTTCGTTTACTGCAAGCAGAAATTCCTCTGTGTCAACCTTCTGCTTGTTCTCAAGAGTCGAGAGCAGATACAAATCACCTGTCATAACGCCATCTTCAATTGTCTGAATTGTAGCCTTTTCGAGATTGTCTGCAAATTTGCAAAGCTCGGGTGTGTTGTCGAGCTCGCCTCTTTTTCTGAGCGCACCTGTCCATGCAAAAAGTGTTGCAACGCTGTTTGTGGAGGTTTTCTCGCCCTTTAAGTGTTTGTAATAGTGGCGCTGTACTGTTCCGTGAGCTGCCTCGTATTCATATATTCCGTCGGGGGATACCAGTACGCTTGTCATCATGGCAAGGCTGCCGTATGCGGTTGCAACCATGTCGCTCATTACATCGCCGTCATAGTTCTTGCACGCCCATATATAGCCGCCTTCGGAACGTATAACTCTTGCAACGGCATCGTCAATCAATGTATAGAAATATTCGATTCCTTTTTCTGCAAATTTGTCTTTATATTCGTTTTCAAATATTTCCGCAAAAATATCTTTGAAGCGGTGGTCGTATTTTTTTGAGATCGTGTCCTTTGTTGCAAACCATAAATCCTGGTTTGTATCAAGCGCAAAGTTAAAGCAGCTTCTGGCAAAGCTTGCAATGGATTTGTCCTTATTGTGCAATCCCTGAATTATACCGTCGGAGTCCGCAAAGTCATAAATAAGCTCTCTGGTTTCGCTTCCGTTTGCGTCAGTTGTTACAAGCTCGCACTTTGAGCCCTGCTTAACCTGCATTTCAGTGTTTTTGTATACATCACCGTATGCATGACGCGCAATGGTTATAGGTTTTGTCCATGTGGGAATGAAAGGTGTGATGCCCTTTACTATAATCGGTGTTCTGAATACCGTTCCGTCAAGAATTGCTCTTATTGTACCGTTAGGAGATTTCCACATTTCCTTGAGGTTATATTCGGGCATTCTTGCCGCATTCGGCGTGATGGTTGCACACTTAACGGCAACACCGTATTTTTTTGTAGCTTCCGCACTGTCAAATGTAACTTGGTCGTTGGTTTCGTTTCTGTATTCAAGACCGAGATCATAATACTCTGTTTTCAAATCTATATATGGAGTTAAAAGAATATCCTTTATCATCTTCCATATAATTCTTGTCATTTCATCGCCGTCCATCTCGACGAGGGGAGTTTTCATCTGAATTTTAGCCATTGCCTTTTCCTTCTTTCTTTTTAGTGTCGTTTTGAAGTCATACGCTCAATTTTTCTTTGGTATAGCTCAGAAGTCCTCCGGCAAGAACTATGTCCTTTGCGCGTTCGCTGAGCTCGCATGAACATTCAATGCTTTCTCCCGTTGTCTTGTTGACAACAGTTATATTTTTGTCGTTTTTAACAGCTTCTTTGATATTTTCGGCAACAAGCTCGTCACCTTCGTTTATTTTGTCATAGTCACTTTCATTTACAAATGTGAACGGCAAAATACCTGCGTTTATAAGATTTGCGCGGTGTATTCTTGCAAATGATTTTGTAATTACAATCTTTATGCCGAGATACAGCGGTGCTAAGGCTGCATGCTCACGCGATGAACCCTGACCGTAGTTTGAGCCGCCGACAATTATGCTGCTTCCGAGTGATTTTGCTCTTTCGGGAAATTCGCTGTCGCAAACTGTGAAGCAGTATTTTGATATTTCCGGTATGTTTGAGCGCAGCGGAAGAATTTTTGCTCCGGCAGGCATTATGTGGTCTGTGGTGATGTTGTCGCCGACCTTGAGCGAGCATTTGCAGTCGATTACATCATCAAGCGGACTTGTAGCCGGGAACGGCTTTATGTTCGGTCCGCGGAGGATTTCGACGCTGTCCATATCCTTTTCGTCACATGGAGCAACAACCATATTGTCGTTTATAATAAACTCCTTCGGGAGCTCAAACTCCGGCATATCTCCCAAATCTCTCGGGTCTGTAAGAACACCTGCTATTGCCGAAGCTGCTGCGGTTTCCGGCGATACGAGATAAATCTGACCGTCCTTTGTTCCGCTTCTGCCCAAAAAGTTTCTGTTGAATGTACGCAGCGATATACCGTTGGAGTTTGGCGCCTGTCCCATACCTATGCACGGACCGCAGGCACTTTCCAGAATTCTTGCTCCTGCGTCAATCATTGCGGAGAGCGCGCCGTTTTGTGCAAGCATGTTGAGAACCTGTTTTGAACCGGGCGCTATTGAAAGCGATACATCCGGATGAACCGTTTTGCCCTTTAATATGTGTGCAACTTTAAGCATATCCAAAAGCGAGCTGTTCGTACATGAACCGATGCACACCTGGTCTATTTTCATATTTCCGAGCTCGGATATACTTTTTATGTTATCGGGTGAGTGAGGGCATGCTGCTGCCGGCTCAAGCTTTGATAAATCAATGTTTATTTCATAATCGTATACGGCGTCGTCGTCTGCGCAAAGCGGAACCCATACTTCTTCACGCTTCTGAGCCTTTAAAAATTCCTTTGTTATTTCGTCCGACGGGAATATGGAGGTTGTAGCGCCAAGCTCTGCTCCCATGTTTGTAATGGTGGCTCTTTCCGGTACGGAGAGAGTTTTTACACCTTCGCCGCAGTATTCAATGACTTTGCCTACGCCGCCCTTTACGGACATCTGTCTTAATATTTCGAGAATAACGTCTTTTGCGGCAACCCATGGCGAAAGCTTGCCCGTAAGATTTATTTTAACTATTTCCGGATAGGTGATGTAGTAAGCGCCGCCGCCCATTGCTACGGCAACGTCAAGACCGCCCGCACCGATTGCTATCATTCCGAGTCCGCCGCCTGTCGGAGTATGGCTGTCGGAACCGATAAGCGTTTTGCCCGGAACGCCGAATCTCTCCAAATGAACCTGGTGGCATATACCGTTGCCCGGTCTTGAAAAATAAATTCCGTGTTTCTTTGCAACCGAACCTATAAAGCGGTGGTCGTCAGCATTTTCAAAGCCGGACTGAAGGGTGTTGTGGTCGATGTATGCAACGGAGCGCTCGGTTTTAACGCGCGGAATACCCATTGCCTCAAATTCAAGATATGCCATGGTTCCCGTAGCGTCCTGCGTAAGAGTCTGATCGATTTTTATGCCGATCTCGGCTCCTTTTTTAAATTCTCCGTCAACAACATGGGCTTTAAGTATTTTTTCTGTCAGTGTAAGTCCCATCTGCATCAATCCTTTCTGTATAAATTAGGCTGTATTTAATAAAAAAACAAAAGAATTTTTTGGGGCAAGCGGAGTTCGAGTCTCGCTTGCCTGAAACTCCTTTGTTTTTAAAAAATTATTAACATATTTTAAACCGCCGTTGGTTAAAAAACAAAATCACATATATTATAGCATAATTCCTAAAGTCTGTCAATCAGATTAACCCCAGATGTTTCAAAATAAAAATGAACAAAAAAACAGTAACGGAGCACAGACACGTCTGCATCATTACAATCTGAGCTGCAAGCTCTCCGTCCGCGCCCATCTGGCTTGCCATGGGATATGACGAAACGGCGCCGGGCGAAGCATACAGGGCGATGAGAATTGCCAGATAGCCGTTTCTGAAGCCGAGAATAGCCGCAAGAGAAAGAAATATTGCCGGAACAACTATAAGCCTTCCGGTTACGGCAGCGGCAATCTGCTTTGTGTTGCCGCGGATTTTTTTGATATCAATGGACGCACCCAGGATTATAAGCGCAAGAGGTGTAGCAGAGGCGGCTATACCTTTAAGCGTTGATTCCACCGGCGCGTATATTTTGATTTTTGCAAAAAGGAATACAAATCCCAAAATTGAAGAAATTATAAGAGGATTTGACGCAATTCCCAAAAGTATTTTTTTGAAATCCGGTTTGTCGCCCTTGAAGGACTCGAGTACAATTACCGCGAGCAGATTGAATGTGGGTATTACGCATGCCACAAGAACGGAAACCGTTCCCGAAATGGAGTTTCCGCTGAGCGCTATGGAAAGCGGCACGCCGAATATTACAAAATTACTTCTGAAAATCCCCTGGATTATAACTCCTATCTTTTTCTTGTCCTTTTCAAATAAAGGCACGGCAGCCGCCAGTATTCCCACCAGTATGAATATGCTCAAAACTGCATATAAAATGAGCTTTGCGTTGAAAACATCCGCAATTTCGGAGGTGTATACATTATAAAAAATCAGCACCGGCAAAAAAAGCTTGAAAATTGCCGAGTTCATTTTTTTGGATGTATTCCCGTCTATTACATCGGTAATTCTTAAAATCTGCCCGAGAGCCATCTCAATCACAAGAGGCAGAATAACGTTTATACTGAATATGAGATTATTCAATTATAGTCACCTCCGTTTTTCGTCGGTAAGCATATTGTTAATAGCACTTATAAGGGCTTTTATGGACGCATTTATAATATCGTCGTCCGTTCCCACGCCCCAGTAATCTTTCTTGCTTTCGTCACCGGTGATGCATATGTATGCAGCCGCTTTGGAGTCGGATTTTGTGGTGAGGGAGTGCTCCTCGTAGGTTGTTATGTGGTACTGACCGAGGAAGCTTTCGCGCAGTGCGTTTGCTACGGAGTCTATACGTCCGTTTCCTTTTGCCGTATAGGTTTTTTCCGCATTGTCATACATTACGGTTATCGAAGCGGTTATACCGTCATTTTGTACATAATGAACCTCTTTGAACAGAAGCGGAGAACAGATATTCAAAAATCCGTTCGAGAAAGCCTCGAATATCTTATCCGGTTTCAGCTCCTTGTGTCTGCGGTCGGATATTCCCTTTACATAGTAACCGAAATGCTCGCGCATTTTTTGCGGCAGAGTATAGCCGAAATGGCTTTGCAGAATGTAGCCTATGCCGCCTTTGCCCGACTGGCTGTTTATTCTTATTACATCGCTTTCGTAATCCCTGCCCACGTCTTTCGGGTCTATCGGCAGATACGGTACAGACCAGGTTTTGAGGTTGTTCTCGGCTCTGTACTGCATTCCCTTTGCTATAGCGTCCTGGTGCGAACCGGAAAATGCCGCAAATACCAGCTTGCCCGCATATGGCTGACGGGGATTTACCGTCATAGAGGTGAGCTTTTCGTATTTATCGCTTATTTCGGGAAGATTTTCAAAATTAAGCTTCGGGTCTACGCCGTGCGAGTACATGTTCATTGCAATGGTGATAATGTCGGCATTGCCCGTTCTCTCGCCGTTTCCGAAAAGCGTTCCTTCGACTCTCTGCGCTCCCGCCAAAAGCCCGAGCTCTGTGTCGGCAATGCTGCATCCTCTGTCGTTGTGCGGATGGAGCGATACGATAACGCTGTCGCGGTAATTCAGATTGTCGCATATGTATTCTACCTGGTTTGCGTAAATGTGAGGCAGAGATAATTCTACGGTTACAGGCAGGTCTATTATGGCTTTTTTGTCTTGCGTCGGCTGCCAGACGTCAAGCACGCTGTTGCACACATCGAGAGCATATTCCGGCTCTGTTCCGGTGAAACTCTCCGGGCTGTATTCAAAGCGTATGCAGCCGTCCGCCGTGTCTGCATATTTTTTGAGCACCTTCGCTCCCGTAACGGCAATTTTCTTGATTTGCTCCGGAGTTTTTCTGAAAACCTGCTCCCGCTGTGCAAAAGAAGTCGGATTGTACATATGCACAATCGCATTTTTTACTCCGCCAAGGGCATCGAATGTGCGCTTGATGATGTGTTCCCTTGCCTGCGTAAGAACCTGTATCGTAACGTCATCGGGTATTAAATTCTGCTCAATAAGAGTTCTCAAAAAAGCATACTCGGTATCGGACGCCGCCGGGAATCCTGCTTCGATTTCTTTGAAACCGAGCTTGACGAGCATTTTGAAAAACTCAATTTTCTGTTCAAGATTCATAGGCACTGCGAGAGCCTGGTTGCCGTCGCGCAAATCCACGCTGCACCATATGGGAGCATGGTCTATGTACTCTTTTTTAACCCATTTGTAATTGTTTGCCGGAGCAGGGTAGTATTCCCTTTTGTATTTATCAAAGTTTTTCACTGCTCATTTCCCCCTCAAATTGCTTTTTCGCTTTTTTGTACATTGCTATATAGCATATGTAGTGTATTGCCTGGGTTGCAACCCAGGATACCGGATATGAAACATAAAGACAGCCGAGCGTCGGATAGCTTTTGAAAACGGTGCATATCCATACAATCCTCAGCAGACACACGCCTATAAGCGAAACCGCCGCAGGCAGAATGGATTTTCCCATGCCTCGCAGAGAGCCTACGGGTATTTCCATTGTTCCGCAAAGAAAATATGTGCTCATAATATATGAAAATCTCAGAACACCGTATTTTATGGCTTTCGGATCGCTCGGCAGATATATTGCCAGGATTTCTTCCTGCCAAAATTTGAATACTACGGTAAGTATGCCCCATGTTATCATTATCAGCGCAGTACATATAAAAATAATTTTATTAAGTCTGCCGAGCTTTCTTGCTCCGTAGTTCTGACCGCTGAATACAAGGGCTGCCTGGCTGAAGGCATTCATTGCAACATATACGAATCCCTCCACGCTTGAAGCGGCGCTGTTGCCGGCTATGACAAGCGAACCGAATGAATTTATCGTGCTTTGGATTATTATGTTTGAAAGCGAAAACATTATTGCCTGTATGCTTGCCGGTACACCGAGATACAGGAGCTGTCCGAGCTTTTTCGGAGTGATTTTGATTTTTCGTAAAACAATTCTGCATACACCTTCGTTGCGAAGCAGCGTCACAAATACCAGCGCTGCCGATATGTACTGGGCTGCAATGGTTGCCAGCGCTACACCGAGAGTTCCGAGATGAAATTTTATTACCAGTACAAGGTTTAGCGTAACGTTTATAATTCCCGAGAATGCCAGAAAATACAAAGGTCTCTTTGTATCTCCGGAGGTTCTCATTATCGCGCTTCCGTAATTGTACAGCAAAATCGCCGGCGAACCTAAGAAGTATATCTTCAGGTAAGTAACGGCCTGCGGTAAAATGTCTTTCGGAGAACCCATCGCCGTAAGTATCGGCTTTACAAAAAATATGCTTGCCGCAGCCAGCACCGCGCCGAGTATAAGACTCAGAGCAACCGAGGTGTGGACTGTTTCGGAAGCGGCTTTTTCATTCCCGGCTCCTATGTACTGCGAAAGAGCGATGCTTGTTCCTATAGACAGTCCCGAAAACATGTTTACGGCAAGATTTATTACCGATGATGTGGAGCCTACCGCGGCAAGAGCAGTGCTTCCCGTATATCTGCCGACCACTATCATGTCGGTTGCGTTGTAAAAGAGCTGCAGCAGGCTTGACAGCATGAGCGGAACCGCAAAAACTATAATTTTTCCGGTAAGCGGACCGTTTATCATATCTATTTCGTGATTTCTTTTTGCAATCATAAATTTCCTCCGGTTTTTTAAGACCATGTGTGATATTAGGATACTACTAAATGCAGGTATAGTCAATCAAAAATGAAAATTATTGTATAATTTGACACAAAAAATATTTTGGTGTATTATTGATATTATTCCGAGAAAACGGAGGATAAATATGAACGTTTATGACTTTGACAATACACTGTATAAAGGCGAGAGCGCCTTTGACTTCTACATATACTGCGTTTTTAAAAAGCCGTCGCTTTTGAAGCTTATTTTTCCTATAATAAGGGATTTGATAAAGTATAAAGCGTGCCGCATGTCTGTGGATGAATTTCACCGTAGGGCGGTTTATTATACAGAAACTTTTTTCGGTATTTTTGACGATATAAAAAAGGAAGTATGCACTTTTTGGAATAAAAATGAGCACAAAATAAAAAGCTTTTATAAAGAAATACAAAAAGATGACGACGTGGTGGTATCGGCAAATGCAGATATTCTTCTCGACGAGGCTTTGAGAAGAATGGGAATTAAAAACAGGATATCCACCAAGTTTAACCTTGAAACTGGAAAGCTTGAATATATATGTTTTTCCGACGTTAAAGCAAAGCTTTTCCGTGAAAAATACGGCAATAAAATAGACAATTTCTATACTGATTCCGAAAATGACGCTCCGCTTATGGCGCTCGCCGAAAATGTTTATATGGTAAAAGGCGAGAAAATTGTAAAATATAAATAAAAATTGCGTATGCATACAAAAACAGCTTGATTTTTGACGCTTTGGATAATATAATTTATGTGCAGGTGTTCCGCGTCTTTCGGGCGGCGGATTTCATATAAATAAAGGTATTTTCTTATTATAAAAAGTCTTTGTGCATTTGAATAATTAAGAAAAATGACCTCATAATATTGTTAATAAGTATTGTGAGGTTTTTTATGAAATATATTTTTATTTTCTGCACCGGCGCCGCAGGGTATTCTGTGCTTGAAATACTGTGGCGCGGATACACTCACTGGACAATGACCGTAACGGGCGGATTTTGCCTTTTGATGATATATTCCATCGGCAACAGCCTTGTGTCTTGGAGCATGTGGGAGAAGTGTCTGCTCGGTTCGGCAGTGATTACCGCTACGGAGCTTGTCGTGGGTGTAACGGTTAATATAATACTGAAATGGAATGTGTGGGACTATTCACAGATACCTTTAAACTTTATGGGGCAGATATGCCTGCCTTATTCTGTTTTGTGGTTTTTTTTATGTTTTCCCGTAATGCGGCTGTGCATGAGTATGGGAAGCTTGTTTGAAATTTAAGGGGGATTAGCGGTGAACGGATTAAAAATATCAAAGAAGACAAGAAGTAACTTTATGCTGTTTTTGGTGGCTTTTATATGGGGAACGGCCTTTGTTGCGCAAAAACATGGTCTGGGGGTATTGCAACCGAATACTTTTAACGGTATTAGATCGCTTTTAAGCGTGGCGGCACTTTTGCCGGTTGTTTTGCTTAAGAACAGAGCAAAAAACAGCGAGCCTCAAATAATAAAACAAAATCCGAAAACACTTTTAAAAGCGGGTATAATATGCGGTATTTTGCTTTGCGGTGCCTGTACCACTCAGTGTACCGGATTGCTCTATGCCGATGCGGGCAAAGGCGGTTTTGTAACTGCAATGTACATAGTTCTGGTTCCGCTTTTCGGAGTAATTGCGGGTAAAAAGCTTAAACCGCTTTTGGCAATTGCGGTTGTTGTTGCAACACTGGGTCTTTATTTTTTGTGTGTAAAAGATTTCAGCAGTTTCAAAGTCGAAAAGGGAGATTTTTGGCTCGTTGCGTGTGCGGTGTTTTTTTCATTTCATATCCTTGCGGTAGATTATTTTTCGCCGCGCGTTGACGGGGTCAAGCTTTCTCTTTTTCAATTCTCGGTTATGGCCGTTATAAATATAGTTTTGATGTTTATTTTTGAAAAGCCGGTGCTTTCGGAAATTCTGTCATGCTGGTTCCCGATTTTTTATGCCGGTGTAATGAGCGGCGGTGTTGCATATACACTTCAGATAGTTGCACAGAAAAATACCGATCCTACGGTTGCGTCTATACTTATGAGCATGGAGTCGCTTATTGCTCTGCTTGCCGGAATAGCTTTCGGAGAAACTCCGTCCGCGCGCAAGCTGATAGGCTGTGCCTTTATGATGGCGGCAATTATTCTGGCACAGCTGCCCGATAAAAAAGGTGATAAAAACGTATGAGAAAAATACTTGTTTCCGCATGTCTTTACGGAGAATGTACCAAATATAACGGCAGTAACAATATATTGAAAAATCCGTTTTTCCTGAGATGGAAAAACCGCGGTATTCTTATTCCCGTGTGCCCCGAAGTTCTCGGAGGATTGAGCGTTCCGCGAAAATGCAGTGAAATCTGCGGCGACAGAGTGCTTGCGTCCGACGGTACGGATGTTACGGATAATTTTAATGACGGTGCTCTCAAAACACTCGAGATTGCAAAGAAAAATAACGTACTGTTTGCCGTTTTGAAACAGGGAAGTCCGTCGTGCGGATGCAAAAATGTGTATGACGGTACTTTTTCCGGCAGAAAAATAAGCGGTACGGGAGTTGCCGCAAGACTTCTGCTTGACAATGGATTTGTGGTTTTTGACGAAAACGATATAGGTGTGGCAAATCTGTTTTACACACACGCAGAGCATGGGCACACCGAATAAATCATAAAAAGGAGAACATTTTATGAATGAAAAAAATACAGAACGTGTCGAAAGCTTTACACTCGACCACACAAAGGTAAAAGCGCCGTTTGTGAGGAAATGCACGGTTTTAAAGGGCGAAAAAGGCGACACGGTAACAAAATACGATATAAGATTTATGCAGCCTAACTGCGAAGAAATGCAGTCGGACGGACTTCATACCTTAGAGCATCTTCTGGCGACTTATCTGAGAGAATACACCGATAATATAATAGACTTGTCACCGATGGGCTGCCGCACGGGTTTTTACCTTACGGTATGGGGTGAACCCGAACCTTCGGAAATCGCTAAAAAGGTTACAATGGCATTGAATGATGTGCTTAAAAGCGAAGAAATCCCTGCGGAAAATCCGATTCAGTGCGGAAATTACAGACTTCATAATCTCGGTCTTGCAAAAGAATATGCAGCCGGGGTTTTAAAAAAGGGTCTGAGCGATAAATTTTATGCAGAATAAGTAATAAAAACCGCCTGTTTTTTTGCCGGGCGGTATTGTTATATAAAAATAAATGTGATAAAATAAACTGTGAATACATTAAAGGTCGGTGAAGAAAGTGACCAAAAAAGTAAAAATAGGGGATAAATTCATTGGCGGAGGAAGCCCCGTGCTTATACAGTCAATGTGCAATACACGCACTTCGGATGTTGCGGGCACGGTAAGGCAGATTAATGAACTCGAAGCTGCCGGCTGCGATATAATCCGCGTTGCCGTTCCCGATGAGCAATCTGCCGCGGCAATATCCGAAATAAAAAAACAAATACACATTCCGCTTGTTGCGGATATTCATTTTAACCATAAGCTTGCCCTTATGTGTATGGAAAACGGCGTGGACAAGGTGCGTATAAATCCGGGTAATATAGGCTCGGAGGAGGGCGTTAAAAAGGTTGCTCAAATGGCGCTTAAGATGAATATACCGATAAGAATAGGCGTAAACAGCGGCTCGGTGGAAAGGGAACTTTTGCAAAAATACGGCTCGCCGACTCCGGAGGCTATGGCAGAAAGCGCAAAAAAGCATATTGATATGCTGAACAGATACGGTTTTGACAATATAGTGATTTCACTTAAAGCCTCCGATGTAAATAAAACGATTGACGCATACCGGCTTATCAGCCGTATGTATGACTATCCTTTGCATCTCGGAGTTACCGAAGCGGGAACATTCCTCGGCGGTACAATAAAATCGGCAATAGGAATAGGCTCGCTTTTAAAGGACGGCATAGGAGATACAATCCGCGTTTCGCTTACCGATGAACCGAAAAAAGAAGTAGCGGTTGCAAAACAAATTTTAAGCGCACTCGGATTAAGAGGCGGAAGCCCGGTTTTCATTTCCTGCCCGACCTGCGGCAGAACCAATATCGGTCTTATACCGCTTGCAAAAAGGGTAGAGGAATATCTTGCCGGCATAGACAAGAGCATAACCGTTGCGGTTATGGGCTGTGCGGTAAACGGTCCGGGTGAGGCAAGAGAGGCAGACATAGGCATTGCCGGCGGCGATGGGGTAGGTCTGATTTTTAAAAAGGGAGAAATACTCAGAAAAGTTCCCGAAGACAGGCTTTTTGACGAGCTTGTCGGAGAAATTGAAAAAATGTGAGGGACGGTAAATGTCACCAACGGAATATAAACTGGAAAATTTAATAAAGGATGTGGAAGTTCCGGGCGAGCTGAAGGACTGCGCCATCTACAGCACAAATGCCGTGTCTTCCCAAAGGCGTATGGAAGTAACCGTTGTCAGCGAGGAGCTCATAGCCTATGATATTATAGAAAATTATAAAAGCGCAGTGTGCCGCAGATATAATCTGAATGAGTTTATTCTGAGAATAAAATATGAAAATCTCTCAATAGATGATATTTCAATAGACGATTATTATAAAAACCTTGTGTTTTATGTAAACGAGATTATAAGCGGAGTACGGCACTTGTTTGCTGACAGCAGAGCCGAATATGCCGACGGCTTATTGACAATCCACTGTAAATACGGCACCGATATGCTAAACAGCTTAAACTGTGCCGATACGATAAAAAGACTTGTGAAAAGTCAGCTAAAAGCAGATGTTGAGGTAGTCTTTAAGGACGAATGTGACACCGAGGCAATGGATAAACTCAAAGAGAATGAGCTAAAGCAGCTTGCGGCAGCCGTTCCGCCTCCTCCGAGCGTTTCCTATGAACCGAAAGAGGAAGCTGTTGATTCTGCGGCGCTTCTCGGCAAAGATATTTCCGCCGATGCAGCAATGAAAATATCCGATATTACGGAGGACGCAGGCACGGTGGTAACCGAAGGCGAGATTATAACCATGGATACGCGCGAGCTCAAAAGCGGAAAGACGCTTCTTGCATTTGTGCTGGCAGACAACGTGGACGCATATTCCTGCAAGGCATTTTTGCCGAAAACAAGGGCAAAGCAGATTTTGGCAGGTATCAAAAAGGGAATGTACGTCAAGGTTAAGGGCAGGGTGCAGTACGATAACTACGCAAAAGAAAATACCATGCTTGTAAACGATATTGTAAAGGCAAAGAAAAAGACAAGAACGGATAATGCACCCGAAAAGCGCGTAGAGCTTCATATGCACTCCAAGATGAGTACCATGGACGGTATGACAGACGTAAAAACTCTTGTAAAAACCGCGGCCGCATGGGGACACAAGGCTGTCGCGATAACCGACCACGGAAACGTTCAGGCTTTTCCGGACGCAATGCATGCGGCAGGAAATGATATCAAGGTGCTGTACGGCGTGGAGTGTTATCTTGTAAATGACAGCTCGGATGTGGTAATAAATTCAACCGACAGAGATTTTGATACGGAGTTTGTTGTATTTGATATAGAAACCACCGGTCTGAGGGCTTCGCATGACGCGATTACGGAAATCGGCGCTGTAAAAATCTGCGGCAGAAAAGAAGTCGGCAGATTTGAAACCTTTGTAAATCCGCAGCGCCACATACCTGAGAATATAACGGAGCTTACGGGAATTACCGACGATATGGTAAAGGATGCGGAAACAATAGATGAAGTGATAAAGAAATTCTATGATTTTGTCGGTGACGCGGTTCTGGTTGCTCATAACGCTTCGTTCGATACTTCATTTATAAAACAGGCCGCGTCAGTCAACGGTCTTGAATTTAAGTTTACATATCTTGATACGCTTGAGCTTGCAAGGTGTACGGTAAGCGGCATAAAGAATTATAAGCTCGATACCCTTACAAAGCATTTCGGGGTTAAGCTTGTAAATCATCACCGCGCATGCGATGACGCCGCGGCAACCGCAGAGGTGTTTTTAAAGCTTCTGGAGCTTCTTGACGAGCGCGGTGTGGATAATATCGATCAGATAAACACAGCGCTTGCCGGCAAAGCGGATATTAAATCGCTCAAAACTTATCACTGTATAATTCTTGTCAAAACGCAGGCAGGAATGAGAAATCTGTATAACCTTATTTCAAAGTCGCATCTGGATTATTTTTACAAAAGACCGAGAATACCGAAGAGCCTGCTGCAAAAGTACCGCGACGGACTGATAGTCGGCTCGGCATGCGAAGCCGGGGAGCTTTACAGGGCTATTGTGGACAGTCCGTATAATCTGGACTTTGACGGAATAAACTCTATAGTAAAGTTTTATGATTATCTGGAAATCCAGCCGCTCGGCAACAATAACTTCATGCTTCGCAACGGCACGGTAAACAGCGTCGAGGATTTAAAATATATAAATAAAACAATAATAGAAATAGGCAGAAGAAACAATAAGCTTACCGTCGCCACCTGCGACGTACACTTTCTGAATCCCGAGGACGAGATATTCCGCAGAGTGCTCATGGCGGGACAGGGTTATGACGACGCCGATATGCAGCCGCCGCTTTATCTGAGAACAACTGAGGAAATGCTGAAGGAATTTGAATACCTCGGTGATGATTTGGCAAGAGAGGTTGTAATAGAAAATACAAATAAAATCGCCGATATGATAGACGACGGCATTGTTCCCGTTCCGCCGGACAAAGCGCCGCCGGAAATTCCGAACTCCGATAATATACTGCGTGACAGTACCTATGAAAAGGCAAAGCGTATATACGGTGAAAATCTCCCGGCAATTGTAAAGGACAGAATAGACGTTGAGCTTAATTCCATTATAAGCAACGGTTATTCGGTGCTGTATGTTATAGCGCAGAAGCTTGTGCGTAAGTCAAACAGCGACGGCTATCTGGTAGGCTCCAGAGGTTCGGTAGGTTCCTCGCTGGTTGCGTTTATGAGTGATATTACAGAGGTTAATTCGCTTGCACCGCACTATATATGCCCAAGCTGCAAGCACAGCGAGTTTATCACGGACGGCTCGTGGGGAAGCGGATGCGATATGCCGGATAAAAACTGCCCGGACTGCGGCACGCTCATGATAAAGGACGGGCACGACATACCGTTTGAAACCTTCCTCGGCTTCAGCGGAGATAAAGAGCCTGATATCGACCTTAACTTTTCGGGTGATTATCAGGGCAAGGCGCATAAATATATAGAAGAGCTTTTCGGTAAAACGCATGTGTTCAGAGCCGGTACTATAGGCACTGTTGCCGAGAAAACAGCATTCGGATATGTAAAAAAGTATTTTGAGGGCAAGGGACAGTATGTCACAAATGCACAGATAGACAGAATTGTAAAGGGCTGCACCGGAGTTAAGAGAACAACGGGACAGCACCCAGGAGGAATTATCGTTGTGCCTAAGTCAAGGGACGTACATGAGTTTTCACCTATACAGCACCCGGCGGACGATAAGGAAAGCGGAATTATTACCCTGCACTTTGACTATCACTCAATCGACTCAAACCTGCTCAAACTTGATATACTCGGACACGATGATCCGACGGTTATAAGAATGCTCCAGGATCTGACGGGGCTTGATCCTATAACGGTGCCGATGGGCGATGAAGAAACAATGAGCCTGTTTTTGGGCACGGAGGCTCTCGGAGTTACACCGGAGCAGATTAACAGCCCGGTAGGAACTTATGCGGTTCCGGAATTCGGAACCAAATTCGTGCGCCAGATGCTTGTGGATACAAAGCCTACGACTTTTTCGGAGCTTGTGCGTATATCCGGACTTTCGCACGGTACGGATGTTTGGCTGAACAATGCTCAGGAGCTTGTGCGCCAGGGCATATGTACGCTGAAAGACGCTATATGTACCCGTGACGATATTATGGTTTATCTTATTCATCACCATGTAGAAAACGCAAAGGCATTTAAGATAATGGAGAGTGTGCGTAAAGGTAAGGGACTGACAGATGAGTTTGAACAGATTATGCGCGAGCATGATGTGCCGGAATGGTATATCAAGTCGTGTAAGAAAATCAAATACATGTTCCCGAAGGCTCATGCCGTGGCTTATGTAACGAGCGCATACAGAATAGCTTATTTCAAGGTGCATTATCCCAAGGAATTTTACTGCGCTTATTTTACAGTCCGTGCAGATGAATTTGATTCCGAGATAATGGCACGCGGCGAAGAAAACGCCAGAGCAAACCTTAAAATGTTTGAGGCAAAGGAAGCAGCCAAGGAAATAACCGATAAGGAAAAGAATATGATAACCATTTTGGAGGTTGTCATAGAAATGTACGCAAGAGGCTTCAAGTTTGAGAATATAGATTTGTATAAGTCGGATTCATATAAGTTTTTGCCTACGGAAAACGGTATACTGCCGCCGCTTAACGCAATGCCCGGAGTCGGCACAAATGCGGCAAAAAGTATCGTGGAGGCAAGAGGCGAGGAGAAATTTGACTCGATAGAGGATTTGCAGCAGCGCTCCAAGATAAACAAAACCGTGCTGGAGATAATGCGTAAGTCGGGAATATTAAAGGATTTGCCCGAAAGCAGCCAGATGACATTTTTTTAAAATTATATAAGGAGGACGAGGTTATGAATTACGAAAAAATCAAGGACTGCATTGTAGTGGTTCCTTCAAAGGCAAGAAAGTATGTTGATGAATTTGAAATCGGTGATAAGGCGAAAAAGTATTTTACCGTAGCGTCAGACAAAGTGATGGTTGCCGATGAATTTCTGAGCAATAAAAGCATTGTTGATAAAATGCTTTGCGCTTTGGGTTCGTTTGCCGCAGGTTTGCTTTTGGGTATGGCGTCGTCCAAGACTTTTAAACGTATGGGATATGCGCTTCTGGCAATAAGCGGTATAGGAATTTTGTATTTTTCATACAAAAAGTTTTTTGAAGACTGATATAAACCTTTGACGGACGTACCGCCGCAGGGAAAAATCCTGCGGCGGTACGTTTTTGTATTGTCAAAATATACTGCTGCGGCATATTATGAGAATGGGGGAGGGCAGATATGTATGTCTGAAAAGGTTCTTGTTTGCGGCGGCGATATGCGCAGTGTATATATGGCTGGACTGTTTGATAAAAAGGGTTATGATGTACGGATTTGTTTGTTGGATGAACAAAGCGCTTCGGAATATGCTTTTGAATATACAGATCTTTATAAGGGGCTGGAGAATGCAAAAATTGTACTGCTCGGACTCCCTGCCGTAAAAAATGATATGACGGTTAATTGTCCTCTCAGCAAGGAAAAACCGTCGTTTGAAAAAATACTTAAAAAAACAGATAAAAGCACGGTAGTTGCCGGAGGAAGATTTTCCGCTTCCGCCCGCCTTATGGCTCAAGATTACGGAATAAGGCTTATTGATTACAGCGCAGATGAAGTTTTTCAGATAGAAAACGCCTTTTACACGGCAGAGGGAGCAGTGGATGCAATTATAAAAAATACGGTGCAATCTCTGGGCGAGCTGAACATCTTTGTCGCAGGTTACGGAAGAATATCAAAGGCTCTTACTAAGTTTTTGGGTGTGCTCGGTTCGGATATTACCGTGTATGCCAGAAAAAACGAGCAGAGGGCATGGGCAAAAATGCACGGGATGAAAGTAACCGATGAACTTAAAGAACTGAGTGAATATGATGTTATAATAAATACCGCTCCGGCAGAGCTTTTCGGAGAGAAAAGTATCTGCACCGTAAGGAAGGATGCGCTTATTGTGGATTTGTCCGCGCGGCCGGGATATGTGAGCAGACCGCTGTGTGAAAAATACGGAATCAAGCTTATTTTCCTTCCGGGACTTCCTGCGGTGAGCGCACCGCGCTCGGCAGGCGAGGCGGCAGGCAGAGCGGTAATAAGAATGTATAATTTAATAACAGTGGGAGATGGGCATAATGGAGCTTAAAGAAAAGAAAATCGGTTTTGCTGTATGCGGTTCCTTCTGTACCTTTTCAAAGGTTATGCCACAACTTAAAGAACTTGTTGAAAGCGGTGCGGAGGTATACCCTATAATGAGTGAAATGGCGTACTCTACTGATACGAGATTCGGTAAATCGGCAGATTTTATAAAATATATGGAAGAAACAACGGGCAAAAAAATATTAAATACAGTTCAGGGAGCGGAGCCTATAGGTCCGAAAGGCTATCTTGACGCGCTCGTTATAGCGCCCTGTACCGGAAATACAATTTCAAAAATCGCAAACGGCATTACAGATTCGTGTGTGTCTATGGCGGCAAAGGCAAACTTAAGAAACAGAAGACCGCTTGTAATAGCAGTATCTACCAATGACGCTCTGGGTGCAAATGCCAAAAATATAGGTACTCTTTTAAACTGTCAGAATGTTTATTTTGTTCCGTTCGGTCAGGATGACTGCGTAAAAAAACCCGATTCGCTTGTCGCCGATATGACAAAAATCGTTCCGACGCTTGAACATGCTCTTTGCGGCATACAGATGCAGCCGATAATTTTTTCATAAGTTATAAAAAAACTGCTCCGCTTTAACTGCGGAGTTACATAAATAAACAAAATACCGCCATGATTTAACCGACAGCATTTGTTATACAAATGTTGTTTTTTTGTGCACAATATATACAATTCGGCTCAGGCAAGCGGGACTTGAACCCGATGTGGTTTAAAAATGGAAATTTTGCATAATACAGCAGAAAATTCTGCAAATATACGACCGTATTATTTTTGAATTTTCTTTGTCTTATTTCAAAATTTCCTATTTTTAAACTCTGCGACCTTACGTTTAGAAAAATTTATTGAATTTTCAATGCGGAGGACGCAGACAGGCTGTCGCCTTTCAAGGACGACAAGTTGAAAAGGCTTCAATTTTCCAAACGTAAGGCATATTGGATTCAAGTCCCGCTTGCCTAAAAATTTTTACATAATTTTGAAAATATTTCCCGTAATTATATTGATTTATTAATCATAACGTGATATTATAATTGTACAAAATATAAAAAGGCGGGGTGCATAGCATGAAAAGAATTGTCAGCATATTTATACTGATAATGTTTATGTTTTCCATGAATGTTTTTGCCGATGATTATGATTTGCTTGCGGCAAATTATGACAACTATTCGGCAAATATCAATGTAACGATGAGCGTCAGCGAACCTATGACTGTTTTGAAGCTGCTCGGTGAATCATGGGGTATATCAGACTATATCGACCTTCAGCAGCTCGGCGAGAGTCTGTGTGACTCCAATCTGAGCGGTGTCATAAAATACAGTGCAAATGCCGAACTTACCAAAATTAAAGCATCGTATGAAATGTATTCTGTGCTTCCTCTTATGGTGAACAATAATCTCAAATCCACCAATGAGCTTAATTTCGGAATGTGGTTTGAATGGGATCTGACAGATGAGAACAATCCGAAAATGAATTACATATATTCCATGCCCGTGAGCACAAAGTATGTGGTTATGGATTTGTCCGAGCTTCTTAAAAGCGGCAGAGTAAGTGTGCCGGAATATGTTTCGATGATGAAAAACTATCTTAACCGCGAGCATATCGATAAGCTTAATTCCGGTTTCGTTGATATTTTGAGAAACAATTCCGCTATAAAGTCTACCGGCACAAAGTCCGTTATCACCGTAACGCGTGATGAGCTTGTGCAAATTATATGCGATACCTGTGAATTGATTTCAAAGGATATAGAGGACAACAAGCAGTTTGACGAGCTGATATCAAACGATTACTATAATCCGGTGGAAATTCCCGATTCAAAGGATGTAAAGAAATTTTTCAAAAATGCCGATATTTTTGACGGCGACGCACTCGTGATAGAAATAAACAAAACTGGCGGCGGATCGCTTAAAAGTATTTCCTGCAAGCTTAATATGTGCATAAACAAACAGTTGATTGCAAAAGCATTGGACTCGGAGAATACCGATGGTTTGTCGGATATTAAATTTTCCATAAATATTGATACTGTTTATACTGCAATAAACAACGGCGTTAATGTTAAATTTCCCGAACTGAACGAGGAAAACTCCATACCGTTCAGCCGGTTTACAGATCCTTACGGCTATGATTTGGATTATGACTGGGACGGCGAAAACTGCCGGCATGACGAATATGTGTATACCGAGGGAGAATACATAGAGGCGGCGCCCGATACGTTTTATGTTAATATTAATTCTTTCGCCGATTCGGCGGCACGGTACGGATATGACTATAAAATCGAAAACAATAACGGAGCGGTAACTATTACCGACAACAATAAAAAAGAGAATTTCAATACCGTTTCCATGACGGTAGGTTCTCCTGCAATAACGGTTGATTCAATGCAGTATACCGCTTTAAATCCCGTTTTGGCAAAGGGCGGAGATGTATATGCCGATACCGAAGCGGTAAAATATATATTTAATGCGGATATGGGTTATTTCAACGCAAGTGTGCTCAATAATACAACCGATATTGAATTTGACCGCAGAAGTCCGCAGTGCCATCACACCGACGAAGAAATAAATTCATGGTATGATGACGGTGATGACGGTGACTACTGCGCGCATACGGAATATGTATACATAGACTCTGACAGCACGGTTAATTATGTACCGCTCGCAGATTCATGCAGAGAATTTTATGGCTATGGCAATGAAAAATTCAGCCTGGTTTTTGATAACGGCACAGTTACACTTACCGATTTAAGCGGAAAAGAGAAGTTCAAAACAGTTGTATTTACCGTTGGCTCCGATGAATATACAGTAGACGGCAATGTCTTAAAGATGCAGCAGCCGGCTATCGAAAAGGATGTGGTTGTGTATGTAGATATTAATACGCTTGCAGAGCTTTTCGGTGCAAAGATTAATGATATAAGATTGTATTACATCCGCGGTTATATGGGCGATGACGGAAAATATGTAAAGGGTTCGCTGAATTATTCATATGATTTGAGACGAAAATCACCTGACTGCATCCACACAGACGAAGAAATAGAAGCAGACGAAGGTCAAAAACCCTGGTTGAGCTCATACCCCAGAGGTTAAAAATATCACCAAAATCAATTTGAAAACAGCAAGACCGTAAATTGAGAGATTTGCGGTCTTGTTTTTCATTTGTACACTTGTTATTTTACATTTTTTGTGCTACAATCTATAAATAATGGAATAATAGAAGATGTATATAAAAAATGTGCGGAGGCGAGTTGTATTGGATAGGTTTGAGGTTGTATCACCCTTTAAACCGATGGGCGATCAGATAAAGGCTATAGATGAGCTGTCGGAAGGCTTGATTAAGGGCGACCGCGGTCAGACTCTTCTCGGAGTTACAGGCTCCGGAAAAACCTTTACCATAGCGAAAACAATTGAAAAAGTCAATAAGCCGACGCTTGTAATAGCTCACAACAAAATCCTTGCGGCGCAGCTGTGCAGTGAATTTAAAGAATTTTTTCCGAACAATGCCGTGGAGTATTTTGTATCTTATTACGATTATTATCAGCCGGAGGCATATATACCGAATACAGACACCTATATAGAGAAGGATTCTGCAATAAATGATGAAATAGACAAACTGCGCCACAGCGCTACGGCGGCACTGTTTGAAAGACGCGACGTTATAATCGTGGCAAGCGTTTCCTGCATATACGGTCTCGGTGATCCTGATGATTACAAAAACCTTATAGTAAGCCTCAGGGTGGGTAACGAGTATAACCGTGACGAACTTTTGCGGCGGCTTGTGGATATGCAGTATAAGAGAAACGACATTGCCGCGGAAAGAGGAACATTCCGCGTACGCGGCGATGTACTGGAAATTTTCCCCGTAAATTCTGCCGAAAAGGCGGTAAGGGTGGAGTTTTTCGGCGACGAAATAGAGAGAATATGCGAGATAGATATTGTCACCGGCGAAGTTCTGGCTTTCAGAACATACACGGCAGTATTCCCGGCATCGCATTATGCAACTACAAATGTTAAGATGAAACGTGCGCTTAAATCCATAGATGAGGAGCTTCAGCAAAGGCTTCGGGAATTCAAGCAGCAGGGCAAGCTTCTTGAAATGCAGCGGCTGGAGCAGAGAACAAATTACGATATGGAAATGCTTCAGGAAATAGGCTTTTGCCAGGGAATAGAAAACTATTCAAGACATATAAGCGGCAGAGAGCCGGGCAGCGCACCGTACACGCTTATAGACTATTTTCCCGACGATTTTCTGATTGTTATAGACGAATCACATGTGACGATACCGCAGATACGGGCAATGTATGCAGGAGACCGCTCGCGCAAGACGACTCTGGTGGATTACGGATTCCGCCTGCCGTCCGCGTTTGACAACAGACCGCTTAACTTCGGTGAATTTGAGAAAAAAATAAATCAGATAATTTTTGTAAGCGCAACGCCTGCGGATTACGAAAAGGAACATTCAACTCAGATTGTGGAGCAGGTAATAAGACCTACCGGACTTGTGGACCCGGAGGTTATTGTGCGCCCCGTAAAAGGACAGGTTGATGACCTTATCGGCGTAATAAATGAAATAACTCCCAAAAATCAGCGTGTTCTGGTTACTACGCTTACCAAAAAAATGGCAGAGTCGCTTACCGATTATCTGCACAGCGTCGGAATAAAGGTTAAGTATCTGCACAGCGATATTGACACGATAGAGAGAATGGAAATAATACGGGATCTGCGCCTGGGAGTTTTTGACGTACTCGTAGGCATAAACCTTTTGCGTGAGGGGCTTGATATTCCGGAAGTCAGCGTTGTGGCTATTCTTGACGCCGATAAGGAGGGCTTTTTAAGAAGTGAAACGGCTCTTGTGCAGACAATAGGAAGAGCTGCCAGAAATGCCGAGGGCAGAGTAATAATGTATGCCGATACGGTTACAGGCTCAATGCAGAGAGCTATAGATGAAACCAACCGCCGCCGCAAACTACAGACGGAGTATAATAAGGAGCATAATATCGTTCCGAAGAGTATTCAGAAAGATGTGCGCGGAATTATACAGACCTATAAGCTTGACGAGAGCGATACGGGAGAAAACGAGGAAGCTAAGCCGCTCAGCATAGAGGAACAGCTTGCAAACCTTACTCTTATGATGAACGAAGCCGCACAGAACCTGGAATTTGAGCAGGCGGCAAGATACAGAGATGAAATAACGCGGATTAAGAAACAGGCGGGAATTGAATAGAATTATTGCAGAAATGCCGTTTTACGGCGCAGCGTGTAAAAAAGGAGCTGAAAAAATTGCCTAAAGATACAATTTATATAAGAGGTGCAAGAGAACATAATCTTAAAAATATCGACCTTTCAATACCGAGGGATAAGTTTATCGTTTTTACCGGACTTTCGGGTTCGGGAAAATCCTCGCTTGCCTTTGATACAATATATGCGGAGGGACAGCGGCGGTATGTGGAGTCGCTTTCGTCATATGCAAGGCAGTTTTTGGGGCAGATGGACAAGCCGGATATAGACTATATAAGCGGACTTTCTCCGGCTATTAGCATAGATCAGAAAACTACAAGCAGAAATCCGCGTTCGACAGTCGGAACTGTTACGGAAATTTACGACTATTTCAGACTTTTGTTTGCAAGGATAGGCATCATGCACTGCCCTAAGTGCAAAAAGGTTATTGAAAGCCAGACCATCGACGAAATCACAGACCGCATAATGGCGCTCGGAAACGGAGCAAAGCTTCAGATACTCGCACCGATACTCCGGGAAAAAAAGGGAACGCACCAAAAGGTTCTTGACGACGCAAAAAAGAACGGCTTTGTCCGCGTGAGGATAGACGGTGAAATACACGATTTATACGAGGATATTTCTCTTGAAAAAAACATCAGACATACTATAGAAATTGTTGTTGACAGAGTTGTTTTAAAAGACGGAATTACTTCGAGGGTTACCGATTCTGTGCAGACGGCGCTCAATATGGGCGGCGGAATTGCCGTGGTTATCCTTGCTGACGGCTCGGAAATGGTATTTAACCAGAACTTTGCATGCCGCGACTGCGGAATAAGCATGGAGGAAATGACTCCGCGTTCATTCTCGTTCAACAGCCCCATAGGCGCCTGCAAAGAGTGCTCCGGGCTGGGAATGCTTATGGAAATAGATCCCGAGCTTGTCATTGCCGACAGAAACAAGTCGCTGTACAACGGCGGAATAGATGTATGCGGATGGAAATCAATCGGCGAGGAGGGCTCGTATTCAAACCTGTGGATAGAAGCACTTGCAAAAAAATACGGTTTTGACCCGAACGCACCGATAAAGGATTTGCCGAAATCCGTCATGGATATTGTTATGTACGGAAGCGACGAACCGGTGACTATAGTTTATAAGGGCAGCGTAAAGACGCACCCGTTTGAGGGAATTATAAATACGCTCAAAAGACGGTATAAGGACTCGTTTTCATCTTTTATGAAAGCGGAGATAGAGGCTTTGATGAGTGATAATGTGTGCCCGTCATGTCACGGCCGCAGGCTTCGCCCCGAGGTTCTTGCGGTTACTGTCGGCGGCAAGAATATTGCCGAGGTTACGGAAATGAGCATAAAGGACATAAAGGACTTTTTCGATAACCTGGAGCTGACGGAAAAGGAACAGATTATTGCAAAACAGATACTTAAAGAAATACATTCAAGATTGCAGTTTCTGATAGATGTAGGGTTGGACTATCTTACTCTTGCAAGAAGCGCCGGAACGCTTTCGGGCGGCGAGGCACAGCGTATACGTCTTGCAACGCAGATAGGTTCAAGCCTTATGGGCGTTTTGTATATTCTGGACGAGCCGAGCATCGGTCTGCATCAAAGGGACAATGACAAGCTGCTTGCTACGCTCAAAAAGCTCAGGGATATAGGAAATACGCTTATCGTGGTTGAGCACGACGAGGATACAATGTTTGCGGCGGATTACATTGTAGACATAGGCCCCGGAGCAGGAATACACGGCGGTCATGTGGTAGCACAGGGTACGGCCGAGGAAATCATGCAGTGTGAGGACAGCATAACGGGAGCATATTTAAGCGGCAGAAAGAAAATACCCGTTCCGTCAAAACGCCGCAAAGGCAGCGGCAAAAGCCTTGTAATAAAGGGCGCTGCGGAAAATAATCTGAAAGGAATAGACGTAGAAATTCCTCTGGGAAAATTTGTTTGCGTAACGGGAGTTTCCGGTTCGGGAAAATCATCATTGGTTAATGAGATACTCAATAAAAGCCTTGCCGTAAAGCTGAACGGCGCACGAAAAAAGGCAGGCAAGCATGATGAAATTCTCGGGGTTGAAAATCTCGACAAGGTAATAGGAATAGACCAGTCGCCGATAGGCAGGACGCCGCGCTCGAACCCTGCGACATATACCGGTGTATTTTCGGATATACGCAATGTGTTTGCACAGACGAATGAAGCAAAAATGCGCGGATACGGCCCGGGCAGATTCAGCTTTAACGTAAAGGGCGGAAGATGCGAGGCATGCCAGGGTGACGGAATCATAAAAATAGAAATGCACTTTTTGTCGGACGTATATGTTCCGTGCGAGGTGTGCAAGGGCAAGCGCTACAACCGCGAAACGCTTGAGGTGAAATTTAAGGGCAAGAATATAAGCGAAGTTCTCGACATGACGGTTGAGGAAGGTCTGGAATTTTTTGAAAACATACCGAAAATCAGCCGCAAGCTCCAAACGCTCTGCGATGTAGGGCTCGGATATGTGAAGATAGGTCAGCCGTCAACTCAGCTTTCGGGCGGTGAGGCGCAGAGAGTAAAGCTTGCCACGGAGCTCAGCAGACGTTCTACCGGAAAGACAATGTATATTCTGGACGAGCCCACGACGGGACTTCACACGGCGGATGTGCACAAGCTTACAGATGTTTTGAACATACTGGCGGACAGCGGCAACACCGTTGTTGTAATAGAACACAATCTTGACGTAATCAAGGTTGCCGATTATATCATAGATCTGGGACCCGAGGGCGGCAGCGGCGGAGGAAAAATCGTCTGTGCCGGAACACCGGAGCAGGTAGTTAAATGCAAAAAGTCATACACCGGAAAATATCTGAAAAAGATGCTGTAAGATAAACTTTTTAAGGAGCAGAGAATATGTTTGAGCTTATATCCGACATTTTGAAATACGGACTTGTAATAGTGGTATATATCTTTATTTTCAGCGTGGTTAAGCTTGTGTATCTTGACATTGCCGATACACGCAGACAAAACAAATCCGAGGAGGACGGCCTGGGATACTTAAAACTTATAAACCTTCGCAAAGAGCTTGACTTTAAGGTATATGAAAGCTACAGTGTGCAGGAAAATTCCGTAATCGGCAGAAGCAAGAAATGCGATATTTATATACCCGATCCGTATCTTTCAAAGCAGCATGCAAGGATATTTTTTAAGGACGCGGAATTTTATATTGAGGATATGGGGAGCACGAACGGCACAAGCCTTAACGGCAAGGCGCTCGGCGTAAGACCGGCAAAGCTTAAAGACAACGACAAAGTAAGCCTCGGACACATGCATTTTTTGTTTGTGGACAGTTCAAGACTTTAGTTTAGGAAGTGATTGTTTTGATTAAAATGAAAATACGTCCGATACTGATGGTCGTGCTTATGAATATTCTGGGTTTTATGCTTTTGTATTTGTTCAGGCAGGGTTCGGATATTGATCTGTTATATGCCATGGCGATAATGTGTGCTCTCAATATCGCCGTTTATGCGGCTGTGCAGGTATTTTCGCTCGGTGATGTTTATTTGTATCTGATGGTTTCGATGCTTGTTACCATAGGCATAATAATGCTGTTCCGGCTTGATTATGAAAACGGATACAGACAGCTTAAATGGTTTGCCGCCGGAACAGTCGTGTATTTTATCAGTTATTTCGTATACCGAAGCTACAGCGGCTGGAATAAGCTTGTAATTCTTTATATGGCGGCATCTGTACTTTTGTATGTTGTAACTCTTGCTATAGGCGAAGAAGTAAAGGGTTCCAAAAACTGGATTAAAATAGGAACCTTCAGTATTCAGCCGTCAGAGTTTATAAAAATACTTTTTTGCTTTTCGCTTGCTTCGTTTTTCTCAAAAAAGGCGGAGTGTGAAGAAAAACCCAAAAAATTTGCACTTTTTAAGCGCGATGATATAATACTTGCCGCTTTTGTGTATCTGTGCATAGGTTTTTTTATCATTCAGCGCGAATGGGGAACTGCGCTGTTGTTTTTTCTCGTGTATTTTTCCATGCTGGTTTTGTATGACGCGCCGCTGCTGCTTACAGGCATTAATGCTTTTGTGGCGGTATTCGGAGCATACGGCGGCTATCTGTTTACAAGCCATATAAAAATAAGGGTAAGCACCTGGCTCGACCCATGGGCAGACGCTACAAACCGCGGCTATCAGATAATACAGTCGCTTATGGCAATATGCTCGGGCGGATACTTCGGCGCCGGCATAGGAAACGGCAACCCGTATCTTATACCCGAGGTTCACTCTGACTTTATTTTCTCGGCTATATGCGAGGAAATGGGACTTTTTATGGGAATTGCAATTATTATGCTGTATTTTATCTTTTCATACAGAGGCTTTAAAACGGCGATTAAAACTACCGATGAATTTGACAGGGCGCTGTCGCTTGCCATGGTTACGAGCTTTGCGTTTCAGACCTTTATTATCGTGGGCGGAGTTATAAAGCTCATTCCTCTTACCGGTATTACTTTGCCGTTTGTAAGCTACGGAGGAAGCTCAATGCTTTCAAGCTTTATCATGCTGGGTATACTTACCGCGGTTTCGCACGGCCGCACCAAAACAAATAAAGGTTGACTTTTTAAGCCTGCAAGTGTATAATTTATGCATAAACATAATTTTATGCATAAAAATTGAGGTAGTAATATGAAGAATATAGCCGTAATTACTAATCCGGATAAAGATACAGGGTATACATATACCAAAAAAATTAAAGATTTCCTTGACGGCAAGTGCCGCCTCGAATTTGCGGATTCCTCGGCAGATATAAAAAAAGCAACGGAGGGAGCGGACGCCGCCATTGTTCTCGGCGGCGACGGAACAATTCTGCGGTGTGCAGGTGCGGCGGCTGAAACTCAAACCCCGATACTCGGAATAAATCTGGGAAATCTGGGATTTCTTGCAGAGGTCG
The DNA here is from genome assembly GCA_934481345.1 of uncultured Clostridia bacterium. Classification (GTDB taxonomy): domain Bacteria; phylum Bacillota; class Clostridia; order UMGS1810; family UMGS1810; genus CAKSIN01. The sequence goes on along the minus strand of CAKSPF010000003.1, from coordinate 122,512 downwards.
AAACGGCAGATATTGAATTTGCGCTCGATAATCTTCTCTGCGGAAATTATATAGTCGAAAACCGTTTTATGCTTGATGCCGCGGTAATACGCGGAGCGGAAACGGTAAAAGAGGTTTCGGCGCTCAATGATATAGTGGTTTCGCGTTCGTCATTCAAAAGAATTGTAGCGACAGACATATTTGTGGACGAAAGCTTTGCGGGTCACTACGACGGCGACGGAATCATTGTGGCTACGCCTACGGGTAGCACGGGATACAGCCTGAGCGCAGGCGGACCGATTGTTGACAGCAGCCTTTTTGTAAGTATTGTAACTCCCATTTGCCCTCATACAAGCTTTTCAACTCCGATGGTCGTTCCGGGTACAAAGGTTATAAAAATCAAATTCAAAGACAGCTTTTCGCAATGCTCCATGCTCACTGTAGACGGACAGCAGGGCTATGATCTGGAGCCGGACGATACGGTGATTATAAAGGCAAGCGGTAAAAAAACAGGACTTATCAAATTTAATAATACGGATTTCTATGAAATGCTGTGCAAAAAACATATTACCGCGTCAAAAGAGTAGGAAGGGAGAGTATAGAACATGACTAAATCACAAAGACACGAAAAAATTCTTGAGCTCATATCAACACAGAATGTATCAACGCAGACGGATCTTACAAATCTGTTAATCGAGGCGGGATTTGACGTGACGCAGGCGACTACGTCAAGAGATTTGCAGGAGCTTCGGATAATGAAAATCCTTTTGAATGACGGCACTTACAAATATACTGCTTCCCGAGAAAAAGAAAGCGACACAAGCAAAAAGCTGCGTAAGGTTTTGAACGAGTGTCTTTTGAATGCGGATTATGCAATGAATATAGTTGTGCTTAAAACAATGACGGGTGCGGCGCAGGCTGTGGCTTATGCCCTTGAAGCATTTGTGAAAGAGGATATTGTGGGTTCGATTGCCGGTGACGATACGGTGATGATTGTCGCACGCAGCGAAAAAAATGCAAGGCATTTGTCTGTAAAGCTTAAAAAGTATATTCAATGAGGTGCACATTATGCTAAAATTCTTGTCTATAAAGAATGTAGCGGTTATAGAAAATGTAAATATTGAATTTAAGTGCGGATTTAACCTTTTGACAGGTGAAACCGGCGCCGGAAAATCAATAATAATAGATTCGCTCAATATGCTGAAAGGTGAAAGAACCTCAAAAGGCCTTATAAGAAACGGCGAAACAAAGGCAAGAGTTGACGGTATGTTTGAGATTTCCCAAAAACTTGCCGCATACCTTAGCGATGAATACGGTATTGACACGGACGGAGAGCTTCTTGTATCGCGCGAGATAACCTCGGACGGCAAGGGCAGTATCAGAATAAACGGGTTGCCTGCAACGCTGTCAATGCTTAAAGCAGTGGGCGGTTATTTAATAAATATTCACGGACAGCACGACAATACAAGCCTTTTGTCAAAAAAAACTCATGTCAGATTTTTGGACAGCTTCGGTGCGGAGGAAATTGCCAAAGCCAAGGAGAAGTATTATGAGGTTTACAGCGAGTACAATACGGTAAAATCCGAAATAGAAAAAATAAACTTTGATGAACGCGAGGCATTGCGCCGTGCCGACCTTCTGAAATATCAGATAGACGAGATAGACGAAGCCGCACTTACCGCAGGCGAGGACGCAGAGCTTGAATCCCGGCGCATGGTTCTGGAAAATGCCATGAACATTGCCTCCTCTACGAATAAGGCATACACCCTTTTGTACGAGGGCAGCGAATACGAAACAAGTGCGTATGACGCATTAAGCTCGGCTGCCGGTGCAATAGAGGGAATTATAAAATTTGATTCACAGCTTGAAAGTATTTATTCATATCTTACGGAGGCGGCTGATACCGTTGCCGATAATGCCAGAGAGCTCAAACATTTTTGTGATGAAATAGATTCCACGGGCGGAGAACTTGATGAAATCGAAAACAGACTTGAACTGATACATACTCTCAAAATGAAGTATGCAGATTCCATAGAAGAAATTTTGGAAAAAAGAGAAGAATTTCAAAATCAGCTTGACGCAATAACCGGCAGCGGCGAAAGACTTGAAATTTTAAAAAGCCGGCTCGAAAAGCTTGGCTCAGACAGGGAAAAAGCGGCGCATGAGCTGACGGAGCTCAGAAAAAAGTATTCGGTGCTCCTGGCTCAGTCAATTAAAAATGAGCTGACGCAGCTTGACATGCCTTCGGTGACTTTTGATACGGTCATAAATTCCTGCGATTATAAAAGCGACGGTGCAGACGATGTGGAATTTGCAATATGCACAAATGCAGGCGAGGGTTTGAAACCTCTTGCACAGATAGCGTCCGGAGGCGAGCTTTCCAGAATTATGCTTGCGGTAAAAAGCGTTCTGAGAAGCAGCGACAATGAAGAACTGATGATATTTGACGAGATAGATACGGGAGTAAGCGGCAGAACTGCTCAGAAAATCGGAGAGAAACTGTGGGAGATGTCGCAGAATGCGCAGGTTATATGCATTACTCATTTGCCGCAGATTGCCGCAATGGCGGATTGTCATTATCTTATACAAAAGCACACGGCAGACGGCAGGACACACACAACCGTGGAACCGCTTTCCGGTGACGCAAGAACTGCCGAGGTTGCAAGGACGCTCGGCGGAGAAACGGTAACCGCTGCCGCGCTCGACAATGCAAAAGAGCTTATAAGGCTTGCGGAAGAATTTAAAAAAAGCGGAGGTAAAAAATGAGTTTGGCTAACAAAAGACGCGATAAACATAATTATTATCTTGACATTGCCGAAACCGTGCTTGAAAGAGGCACTTGCCTCAGGCGCAATTACGGCGCAATAATCGTAAATAATGATGAAATTGTTTCTACAGGCTATACGGGAGCGCCGCGCGGCAGAAAAAACTGTCTTGATTTGGGATTTTGCATGCGCAGTGAGCTTGGCTTGCCGAGGGGTGAAAGATATGAGCTTTGCCGCTCTGTTCACAGTGAGGCGAATGCGATTATAAGCGCGTCGCGCAAGGAAATGCTCGGCGGAACGATGTATCTCGTGGGCAGGGATTATGCAACGGGTGAAATCGTTGATAATGCAAATTCGTGTGCAATGTGTAAGCGCATGATAATAAATTCCGGTATAAAAAGAATAATAGTACGTCTTACAAATGATGAATATAAAATAACCGAGGTGTCGGAATGGATAGAAAATGACGACTCGCTCAGCGGTAAGTTCGGTTATTGAGTAAAAAAGCACCATCAGAGTTCAGCTTAAAAGCAGAATTTTGACGGTGCTTTTTTATGCATAATTTTTCCGTTTTTGTCATATACATTAAAGCAAGGCGGTGATGAAAATGGAGAGGCGGTACGGCAGAGCAAACGAAAGATACCGCTCAAAGGTGAGCGCGCAGAAGAAAAAAGCTTCATTTAAAATTTCCTTGCAGGCTCAGAGCGCAGTATGCCTTATTCTGCTTGCGGCAGGAATCCTGATGTCCTTTGCAAAGAGCAGCAGCGGAATTTCAAAAAAAATAACACATATTCTTTATCATACAAACACGGTTTCGGAGTGGAAGGATACCGTAATGCCTGCCGCATTGACCGTAAAGAAAGGTTCAATAAAAGCGGTGGCAATGTGGACCGACGCTATAAATAAATGCGAAAAAAAGCTCGGACTTACCGAAACAAAGGAGAATGCTCCCGTAAATGCCAAAGCGCAGAAACAGGAGGAAAAATCCAAAAATGAAAAAACCGAAAATAAAAAATCCGAAAGCGAAAGCAAGTCTGAAGCGCCAAATGAAAATCCGCTGACATTCCGTGCACCCGTGGCGGGAGAAATAACCTCGGCATTCGGTGCGAGAATCCATCCGATAAGCGGCGTCAACTCGGAGCACACCGGCATAGATATTGCCGCAGCATACGGAGAAACGGTTATTTCGGCAGCACCCGGTACGGTAACGGCGACCGGAAGTGATGATGCAAACGGTTCTTATGTAATTATAAAACACTCCGAAGAACTGACTACCGTGTATGCACATCTTTCCAAAATATGCGTCTTGGAAGGCGAAGCCGTGGACGGAAATACAAAGATAGGAGAGGTTGGCTCCAGCGGTATTTCAACGGGACCTCACGTTCATTTTGAGGTAAAACGGAATTCCGTGAGCGTAAACCCCGAAGATTATATTACGCTCAGGTAATCGGACTATGCAGCTGACAGGGGGTACAGTGTGAAGCTAAAGCCTTGTGTACGATTTGCACTTGCACTTTTTGTGTGGGTGCTTTTGTTTTCGGTAAAAAGCATACTGATAATTGCCACCGCGGTAATTATGCATGAAACGGCGCATTATTTGATGTGCCGCAGGCTGAATGTAAAGGTGTGCTCAATTATGCCTTTGCCGTGGGGGCTTACGGTTTCCACACCGCTTATTTATAATCACAGAATGCAGATTCTTGTGTCGGCGGCAGGACCTGCATGTAATTTTTTACTTCTCGGCATTTGCCTTTTTATTAAACATTTTTTTCGTATTTATTCATACGATTTTGATTTCTTTATACTGGCAAATCTGGCGGACGGCGCGCTGAATTTGCTGCCTGCACTTCCGCTTGACGGAGGTGTGATACTTAACTCATGCCTTTGTGTGAAAAAAGGGCTTGCGGCAGGCTTTAACAAATCTCTCGGAATTACTGTTGTTACCGGCGGAATTATTCTAATATCGGGGATACAGATTTTTATAGCGACGGGATGCAATTTTTCCTTTGCGGCGGTGGGCTTTTTTATACTGCTCAATCTGCAGCATGAAAGAGAACTGCTTATGTGCATAAAAAAGAGAATATTTACCGGAGAAATAAAATCCGGAAGAAAAATAAAATACATAACCGTTGACTACGATTGCAGCGCCCTGTGCCTTACAAATATGATAACGTCAGCATATTCGCTGGTTTTTCTGATAAACAGAAACGGCAGGTTTGTGGGTGAGCTTAACCAGGAGGATATGATTTGCTCTCTTTTAAAATGTTCTTGCATAACTGTAGGAGAATGTATTGAAAAATAAAGAAATTTGTTGTATTATATATAATGAGTAATTGTATTTTTATTAATGCAGATGATAAAACTATTGACAGCGGAAAAAAATTTGCCGCTGTACCGAAGGGAATTGATATACAGATGCTCCGGCAGAAAACAGACAATATACTTATGCATGTGGAAAAACCTGCGCGCTATACCGGCGGAGAGCTGAACAGCGTTATAAAAAATCCTGCTGAGGTGAAAATCCGTTATGCGTTTTGCTTTGCGGATGTTTATGAGGTGGGAATGAGCCACCTCGGAATGAAAATCCTGTACCATGTTCTCAATGAGCGTGATGATACCTGGTGCGAGAGAGTTTTTGCACCGTGGGTAGACATGGAGGAACAAATGCGTAAGAACGACATTCCGCTTTTCGGACTGGAAAGCCGTGAGCCCGTTACGCATTTTGACTTTCTGGGCTTTACTCTCATGTATGAGATGTGCTATTCGAATATTATAAATATGCTTGACCTTGCCCGTATACCGCTTCTTTCAAAAGACAGAAAGGACGGCGACCCGTTTATCATGATGGGCGGTCCGTGCGCGTACAGCGCCGAGTGCCTTGCACCGTTTGCGGATTTCTTTCTGCTCGGCGAGGGCGAGGAGGTTATGAACGAGTGCATGGACGCATATCTGGAATGGAAAGAGAAAAAGCTTCCGAGAGAAGAATATCTGAGAATGGTTTCAAAAATTCAGGGAGTTTACGTTCCGTCTTTTTATGATGTTTTTTACAATGATGACGGAACGGTTAAGGAAATCAGACCGATAGACGGGTCCGTGCCGAAAACCGTCAAAAAAAGAGTTATAGAGGACCTGGACTCGGTAAGCTATCCCGATAAATTCGTGGTGCCTTTTATTGAAATCGTCCATGACAGAATAATGCTTGAGGTTTTCCGCGGATGTATACGCGGCTGCCGCTTCTGCCAGGCAGGGCAGATTTACCGTCCCGTAAGGCAGAAAAGCGCAAAAACGCTTGTTGACTGTGCCAAAAAACTGATTGACTCCACGGGATATGAGGAAATAAGCCTATCGTCACTCAGTACATCGGATTACACCGAGCTTAAAGAATTTACGGACGAGCTTTTGAAGATAACCGAAGAAAAAAATGTAAGCCTGTCGCTTCCGTCACTCAGACTGGATTCATTCTCAATGGAGCTTATGAACAAGGTGTCAAAGGTGCGCAAAAGCTCGCTGACATTTGCTCCCGAAGCCGGAAGCCAGCGCATGAGAGACGTTATAAACAAGGGCATCACCGAGGAGGACCTCATGCACAGCACAAAGCTTGCGTTTGAGGGAGGTTACAGCAGTATAAAGCTGTACTTTATGATAGGTCTGCCTTTTGAAACAATAGAGGACGTATGCGCTATAGGCACGCTTGCGGAAAAGGTTGATTATAATTATCACACAGTGCCCAAGGAACAGCGTGCCCCGGGACTCAGAATAACGCTCTCGGTATCGTCATTTGTACCGAAGGCATTTACCCCGTTTCAGTGGGCAAGGCAAAACAGCCGTGAGGAACTGTGGGAAAAACAGATGGCGCTCAAAGATACCATTAAATGCAAAAGGATAAAATATAACTACCACGAAGCGCCGGTAAGCGTGCTGGAGGGAGTGTTTGCCAGAGGTGACAGACGGCTTGCGGCAGCGCTTATAAAAGCGCATGAAAAGGGAATACGCTTTGACGGCTGGAGCGAGCATTTCAGCATGGAAAAATGGCAGGAGGTTTTTGACGAGTGCGGTCTTGATATGGAATTTTACACGCGCGAGCGCAGTTTTGATGAAATCCTCCCGTGGGATATGATAGACATAGGAGTAAAAAAAGAATTTCTGATTTCCGAGGCAAAGAAAGCGCAGAGAGCGGAAATCACTCCGAATTGCAGGCAAAAGTGCTCCGCATGCGGTGCAAGCTGCTTTAAGGGAGGAGTTTGCTATGAGTAAATACAGAGTATGTTATTCGCAGGGCGAAGAAGTAAAATTTATCTCGCACTTAGACTTTTTAAGGACGATAACAAGAACCTTCCGAAGAGCGCAGGTTCCCGTCAAGTATTCGGAGGGCTTCAATCCGCATATGGTTATGACAATAGGTCTGCCGCTGTCGGTAGGAACAACTACCTGCTGCGACTGCCTTGATGTGGAGCTGACCGAGGAAGCGGACACCGAGGAGCTTAAAAAGCGCATAAACGAATGTGCTCCGCGCGGAATAAAGGTAAACGGGATAAAAAAGGCCGACGGACTGAAACCGCTTTTCAATATTGACAGTGCAGTTTACGATACGGCATTTGTTACCGATGTGCCCGCAGAGCTTAAAAGCTTTATAGACGAGCCGGAAATAATTATCGAAAAAAAATCCAAACGAAAAATAAAAGAAGTTAATTTGAAGGATTTTGTAAGAAGTATAGAGGTTGTAAATTCCGACGGCAAGAACCATTTTATAAAAATGCATATAAATGCCGGGAATTTTTCAAACCTTAAACCGGAGCTTGTTTTAAACGCAATGGAAAAATACTACGGATGCAATATAACGGATATTGCAATAGAACGCAGGGAAATATATTTTGATGATATGACAAGGGTGTTTTAAATGAATATAAATTATGAAGATTTAAAGAAGGAAATTTCATATCACAGCAGAAAATATTATGTAGAGGACAACCCTGAAATAACGGACGCAGAATATGACGCTCTGATGCACAGGCTTCTTGATTACGAAAAAGAGCATCCGGAGCTTGTCACCCCGGATTCACCGTCGCAGAAGGTCGGGGGAGTAATACTCGACGGCTTTGAAAGCGTGACGCATGAGGTAAAAATGCTTAGTCTTCAGGACGCTTTCAGCAAGGAAGAAATACTTGACTTTGACAAAAGGGTAACGGACGCTCTCGGCAGAAAAACCGCCTATGCAGTCGAACACAAAATAGACGGGCTTTCGGTTTCGCTCGAATACAGAGATTCTGTGTTTGTAAGGGGTTCAACCAGAGGCGACGGCGTTGTGGGCGAGGACGTGACGGAAAATCTGAAAACCGTAATGAGTATTCCGCTGCGCCTTGACGTCAGCGTGCCTTACCTTGAAGTAAGAGGCGAGGTGTTTATATCCAAAAAAACCTTTGAAAAAATCAATACGGAGAGAGAGCAGAACGGCGAGGCAACCTTTGCCAATCCGAGAAATGCGGCGGCAGGCTCGCTTAGGCAGCTAAACAGTGCAATTGCCGGCAAGAGGGGACTTGATATTTTCGTATTCAATATTCAAAGAATAGAAGGACGGGATATTTCGACTCATCTTGACGGTCTGAGATTTTTGAGAGAAGCAGGGTTTAAGGTAATATCAAATGATGTTCTTTTTGAAAATATAGAGGACGCTTTCAAAGAAATAGAACACATAGGCGAGATACGCCGGTCGCTTTACTATGACATAGACGGCGCAGTGGTAAAGGTTAACGACCTTAATGACCGCGAGCTTCTCGGCACGACAGCGAAAACTCCGAAATGGGCAATCGCTTATAAATATCCTGCCGAGCAGAAAAAAACTACGGTGCGTGACATTATAGTTCAGGTGGGAAGAACGGGTGTTCTTACCCCAAATGCCGTTTTTGACCCGGTCTTTGTGGCAGGCAGTACCATAAGCCGCGCAACACTGCACAACGTTGATTATATAGAAAAAAAGGATATAAGGATAGGTGATACCGTAACGGTGCAAAAAGCAGGAGATGTAATCCCGGAGATTGTGTCGGTTGACTTTGACGCACGGACGGGAAACGAAAGAAAATTCACAATGCCCGATTTCTGCCCGGTATGCGGCGCAAAGCTCCACCGCGAGGAGGGCGAGGCGGCTGTAAGGTGTACCGGTGTGGACTGCCCGGCACAGCTTTTCAGAAACCTTGTGCATTTCGTATCCCGTGACGCTATGGATATTGAGGGCATGGGTCCGTCCGTTATAGAAAAGCTCCTTGACGCAGGACTCATCAAAAACAGCGCAGATATATACTACCTAAAGCATGAGGACATTGCTTCGCTGGAAAAAATGGGCGAAAAAAGTGCGGATAATCTGATAGCTGCGATAGAAAAGTCAAAATCAAACGATTTGTCACGTCTTTTGTTTGCCTTTGGCATAAGGCATATAGGACTGGGCGCGGCAAGGCTTATTGCAGATTATGCCAAGGATATAGAGAGGCTTTTTGATGTGACGGAGGAGGAGCTGGCTGCTATAAATGACGTAGGCGGTATAATGGCGGCAAGCGTGGTTGAATTTTTTGCACAGCCGCATGTTCGTGAGCTGACAGACTCGCTCAAGGCGGCAGGAGTAAATACCGTCTGCCTTGAAAATGAAACGGAGCAATCCGAGGTTTTGAGCGGACTTACCTTTGTAATAACGGGAACGCTTCCGTCGATGGGCAGGAAAGAAGCCGCGGCGCTTATTGAACAAAACGGCGGCAAAGTTACCGGAAGCGTTTCAAAAAAGACGGATTATCTGGTTGCCGGCGAAGAAGCAGGCAGCAAGTTTGACAAGGCACAGGGACTCGGAATAAATATTATAGATGAACAAAAATTACTTGAAATGATAAACGGAGATGAAAACAAATGACAATTTTATATCCGCTTGACGGCGGTCTTTATGTTAACGTAACGAACAGGTGTCCTTGCAGCTGCGTATTTTGCATACGCACGCACAGCGACCATATTCTGGAGTCGGATTCACTTTGGTTCGGCAAGGGTGAGGAACCGGGCGCAGAGCAAATTATTGAAGAATTTAAAAAAACCGATTTGTCACAGTACAACGAGATAGTTTTCTGCGGTTACGGCGAGCCGCTCAGCGCTATGGATACGGTGGTCGAAGTGCTTAAATTTTTAAAGGGATATACGGACCTTCCCGTCCGTATCAATACCAACGGTCTGTCTGACCTTTTGTGCGGCAGAGAGCACACTGCACTTGAACTTAAAGGACTGGTACACACGCTTTCGATAAGTCTGAATGCTCCGACCTCCGAAAGATTTGACGAGGTTACAAAAAATATTTATCCGGGCAGGGCGTTTGACGCTATGCTGAAGTTTGCCGAAGAGGCAAAGCAGGCTGCCGAAAAGGTAGTATTTACGGTAGTTGACGTTATATCGGAGGAAGAAATCAGACAGTGCGAAAAAATCGCCCGTGATATGGGTATAGAATTCAGAGTAAGAGAGTATATAGACACATATCAGTAGTATAAAAATTATACGGCATGGGGATAATATAATGTAAATTATATTATCCCGGAGGAATGAATTATGTCGTATATAAAGCTTGTTTTAACCTCTTTTGCATCGGTAATAACGCTGTTTTTGCTTACGAAGCTTACGGGCAAAAAGCAGGTCGGCGAGCTCAGTATGTTTGATTATATAAACGGAATAACCATAGGCTCCATTGCGGCGGAAATGGCTACCGCCGATAAGTGGGAATTTGTAGATCCGTTTATAGCTATGATTGCATATGCGCTTGCGGCGCTGTTTATATCGTGGCTTTCCAGAAAGTCGCTTCCGCTTCGCAAGTATCTTACCGGTTCTACGGAAATACTGTATAAAAACGGAAAGATTTATAACAAAAATTTAGACCGTTCCAAGATAGATATTATAGAATTTTTATCACAGCTCAGAGTTAACGGATATTTTGATTTGAATGATGTGTCGGAGGTATATATAGAGCCGAACGGCAGATTTTCAATCATACCTTCCGAAAAGGTCCGCCCGTCCACACCTAAGGACTTAAACCTTAATCCGAAGCAGACCAAGCCTGCAATCGTCGTAGTGTCGGACGGAACCTTTATCACCGAAAACCTGCATGAAGCGAACGTTACCGAGCAGGCGGTGCGCTCTGCGGCAAAGGCAAAGGGTTCAAGGCAGGACAAGGATATTTTCCTTGCAACGGCTGATGATAAGGGTCAGATAACGGTATTTTTGCGTACAAGCGAAAAGCCCGTTAATGATATATTTCAATAAAAGGAGGAAAAAAGATGAAAAAGGCAGCAGCATTTTTAACGGCAATGGCATTTTTGACTTCTGCGGCGTCTGCAAATGTGGTATACCTCAAGGCGGACGAGCCGTACAACTGGGGTGGTGAACAAACGACCGTTGCGGCATATGCGGACACCGGGGAGATAATTCCGCTCTCGGAAGGACCGTATGACGGCTATACCTATGCGTATACCGAAGGCGACAGGGAAATCAAGGCGGTGAAGGTTACACCGAAAACATTCAGTGATTTCTATGAACACGACCTATATTTAAGAGAGCTTTCGGCAAGGGGAGTTCTGCTCGGCAACGACGACGGAACTTTTGCACCCGACGCTGAGCTTACAAGAGCGGAGATGGCGGCGATATTTTCAAGAATGTTTTCCGTAAAGCCGACGGACGATAAACCGGTTTTTGCGGATACACCCGAAAATGAATGGTTTACTCCGTACATAACGGCGCTTTGCAAAAAGGGCGTATTTAAGGAGGACGAGCTGTTCAATCCGCAGCAGAACGTAACCCGTGAACAGCTTACGGCAATGACATACCGTATGCTTTGTGAAATGAACTGCATAAAGGATAACGGCGAGGCGGAGTTCAGCGATGCGTTCAAGGATTTGGAGTCTGTTTCCGACTTTGCAAAAAAAGCGTATAATGACCTTAAATCAAACAATTATATGCTTATATATGATGATGAAAGCACAGATCCCGTGGATTTCAGCAAAGATGTATATAAGCTTTATCCGCAGAAGGCGGTTACACGCTATGAATGTGCGTCGTTTATGTATTATATAATCCGCGACTTTTTCAGAGGAAATGCACCGGCAATTCTGAAAGATACCGCACCGCAGGCAGAAATACCCGTTCTGGACGGTTCAACCTCTACCTATGCAATAACGCAGAATATCTACTATGCATATTATCTGAACTGCGAAAATCTCGACTCAATGCCAAAGGCACATTCAAAAACGTCGAATTCATACAAGCGTCTGATAGACGGCGAGGTTGAAATGATTTTCGTTCCCGATCCGAGCGACGAGATAACAAAGTATGCCGAGGAAAAGGGAGTAAAGCTCAAATATGTGCCGATAGCAAACGAGGCTCTGGTGTTCTTTACCGATAAGGATAACAAAGCGACCGATATATCCACCGAGCAGATAAAAAAGATATATATTGACAACGGCATTACAAACTGGAAAGAAATCGGCGGCGACGATATCGGTCTTGCGGCATACTGCCGCAATAATGACAGCGGAAGCCATGCACAGATGGAAAAATTCATTCTTGACGGCAAGAGCATAAGCGAGGACATATCAAAAGAGCGTACCTCGTATATAATGGCAAGTATTCTGACTGATGTTGACGGATATAACCGTACGCATACCGACAGTATTGCAATGGGCTACAGTTTGTATTTTTACTATCAGACAGCTCAAATGGTTCTCGGGCCTACAGACTTGAAGCTTTTGTCAATAGACGGAGTTGAGCCGACGGAAGAAAGCATCGGAAGCGGAAAATATCCGTACACCACGAATTATTATGCGGTTGTGCGTGATGAAGAAAATCCAAAAGTAGATAAATTTATTGAATTGCTGAAGTCTGATTTCGGAGATGAACTGGTAAGCGCAAGCGGACTTGGCGTTATGACGGAGAAAAATTAATTTAACAGTAACGGCTGATATACCCTAATCGGTACATCAGCCGTTTTTAATTATTAAGCATTTCTTTTGCTTTTGACAGATTTTTTTATAATAATAAATACCGTAAGTATAACGATAAAGGCGGCACATCCTATGACAATGTAAATAATATATGTGTTGTCAACAAGCCTGCCCATGCCGTTTTTGCCGGCTTTATACTTTAAGTCATACTTGCCGTCACCGTCTTGGTCTACGTTAAGAATTGTAGAATCGGACGTTTTTGCAACAGTATCGATTACCGTCCGTCTGTTAATCTCAATATTGCTGAATTCGCGCAAGTCGCTGTATTCGCCCGACTTATCCATAAAACCGATAGTATAGTCCATGTATCCGCCCCCGTTGCCCTCGATTTTAATATCATAATCCGCGCCTTCTTTCAGCCGCAGTATTTTTACTCTGTTATCGCTGCTTTCGCCGGATTTCTTTTTGTTATCCTCAAATGTAAGAGAGCCGAATGCAGTCCTCGTATTAAGGCCGTCCTCTGCGGAGCACAGAGTTTCTCCTTTGTATTTAACGGATACATCAACCGGGCAGGCTATGCGTACATATATGTATTTCTGACCGTTAATCTGGTCGGCAATATCTCCGAAGAAAAATACCAGATCGTCGGCATTTTCAACCTCAAAGTGGCATCCGTCGCTTGAAATGCTTTCCAAAAGCGACTGCGGACCCGTCTTGTCGCTTACACTGTTGAAAAATCCGAGAGTGTAGATGTATACATCGTCGTTTTTAATCTTTTTCGCATAATTAATAAGCTCTTCTCCGACTTTTCCCTCGTTCGGTTCGCCGTCACTCATCAGAACGATGATTTTCTTTTTGGCATTGCTGCTTTTGAGCATAGAATAAGCCTCATCAAGTCCGGCTTCCATGTTTGTTCCGCCGCCGGAATTGATATTTTGTACTATATTGCTGAGATAGCCCTCGTTCATGCAAAAGTCGGAAAGACACATTGAGCTGCTGTCATATGTTACTATGCCGATACTTGCGTCTTCCTTCAAAATCGTATTTATAAATTTATCGGACGCTTTTCTGGTTTCAACCATGGGTGTTCCCGACATACTTCCGGAAACGTCCAAAACAAGTGCAATATCGCGTTCGTCCGAGCTTGTCATTTCGGGCCACTCGGTTTTGCCGCCGTCTGACTCTATTTCGTCTATTTTTGCCTGCACGCAGTCCGCATAAATCTGAGCGCCATTGTCGTTGGGGTGCATGGAATATGCACTTACCGGACCTTTTAAATCCTGAGCCTGACGGAAACATATCTCTTTTATGTATGGATTTTCGGAATACGCTTCGTGTCCGTCAAACGCTTCTTCGACAGAGGCAAAGCATATTTTCATTCCCTTTGCTTTGCAGGTTTTGACAACGGATTCGATTTCGTCATTAAACCGGCTTACGGAGTCGTTTATAAGTGCGGCGTCATCGCTGCTGAAAAACGGTATTTTGCCGTTTGGTGTAATCAGCTTCGGATAACCTGCGACAATTATTTTAGCCTGGATTCCTGCCTCGCTTTGAATATCGTAATATGCGTCTTTGAGCCTTTCTCTGATGCTTTTGTTATTATCGGTGCCGTAGTAAAATTCATTCCATACAGCCGCTAATTTGTCATTCAAAGAACCGGGGTTAATCGGGTGCGGAATAACTGCTGTGGTTACAACCTCCGAAAACTGCGCGTCATTTCCGCCTATGGAGATTGTAACATATTCTGCTTTTTTGCCGCCCATGTTTTTGAAAATATCAAGCTGTCTTTCAATGCTTGCGGAAGAAGGGGCATCTTTGATTTCCAAATCTTTAACCTGTGTATTATTTAAATGATATGTGGTAGCACCGGAGGAGGCAGCAAAAAACCAGTTTTTTCCGCGGTTGTCCGCCATTGTACCCGTAACTCCTTTGAGCTTCAGCCTTCCGCCCCAGCTCTTTTCGGAACGGTGAGCAAGCCAGTCCGGGTTTTTGACTTTTTCGTCAAGCGGAGCGTCCTGCCCGTAAAAAGGGGGGATTCCCTCGCCCGAAGAATATGAATCGCCGAGAGATACAATTATTCTGCTTTTGTTGCTTTCGGATGAAGAAGGCTTTGCCGATACATCCGGAGCGCAAACGGGAACAGCCGCAATAACCGTCAGGATTAAGCAGATAAATAAGCTTGCAACCCTTGTTTTTACAGTAATTTTATTATCAACATTCCTCATAGCTTGTCAATCTCCTCATCGGTCAGATTTTCGATAGTTTCCGCATCAATTCTTTTCACTGTTTTAACGGCGGTTTTTGCTTTGTCGGGAATATTCACATAGAATTTATTCGTTGCGCTGTCGTAGCTTGTTACAGTGTTTGTTTCGGAAATAATCACCTGTTTTTGTGCCTTGCTGTTAAAATTGTATGAAATCGGGCTTGCAAAAAAATCGCCGTTCACCTCCATAATCATCCATACATTTCCGTTTGCTGCCGTGTAGAATGTCTGATACATAGGATGTCTGTCAGATGAGTACAGGGAGATTTCCTGAGCGTCGGAGTATTCGCCCTCCATGGTGTATTCATATGTTATCGGGCTTTGGTCAAATCCTCTTTCTCCGAAACGGTTGTATGCTTCGCTCTCGGTGCTTGCCTTCTGAGATGACTTTGCGCTGTCGGCAGATTCTAATTTGGTGTTTTCGCTGAAATACTTTTCTGCGTCAAATGCCGGAACCTCGTAGTTGCTGCCAAGGTCAATATTTTCATCGTCTTTTTTGTTTTTGCTGTTATTCTTTTCGTCTTTTCGGAGAACTGCCGTTGAGTTTTCGTCTTTAAGGCCGACAGCAACAAATATATTATTTATATACGGTATATCAAGTCTGCCGCTGTATACCAAAAAACAGACTTCTCCGAATATTACTGTTATTGCAGTGAGCATAACAATTGCCGTTATAACAATCTTTTTAGCTTTCTTTTTTCCTTTTTTTGATGAAGTTTTTTTACCTGCTTCACCGGGGGTTATTGTTTCTTTGTCACAGTTCGGACATTTGCCGGTTTTTTTATCAAGCTTTTTTCCGCATTTGCTGCAAAACTTTTCCATATATAGCCTCCTGTAAAAAAATCACCGCATGAATATAGCTCAGTATAACAAGGTATTCATGCGGTTTGAGTTTTCTTCTTGAATAAATAATTGTGTAATTATTACTAAAATATCATAACATATATAGACAAAAATTGCAAGTATTTTCCAAAAAATGAATTGCTGTGCTTTATAAAATATGATTTTTTCAATATATTTATGATAAAAAAAGCACCTCCAAAAGTGTCTGACTTTTGGGGTGCATATCAAAAGCGGAACTGCTGTGAATTTATATGAATTTACGCATATGCTTGAGCGCGCTTTTTTCGAGCCTTGAAACCTGCGCCTGACTTATACCGAGCTCCGACGCTACCTCCATTTGTGTTCTTCCCTTGAAAAAACGCAAATCAAGAATATGCTTTTCGCGCATATTCAGTTTTTTAAGAGCCTCCTTTAAAGATATTTCTTCAAGCCAGTTATCGTCGGTGTTTTTGTCATCGCTCACCTGATCCATCACATATATAGCGTCCGCCCCGTCGTTATATACAGGTTCGTAGAGCGACACGGGGTCTTGTATGGAATCAAGGGCAAATACCACATCCTCCTTGGGCAGATTAAGCTCCTTTGCAATATCATTTACGGTCGGCTCCTTTTCATTTTTTATCGTAAGGCGTTCCTTTGCCTGAAGCGCCTTGTATGCAATGTCACGCAGAGAACGGCTTACCCTTATGGAATTGTTATCCCTCAGATACCTTCGTATTTCGCCTATTATCATGGGTACTGCATATGTGGAAAACTGAACGTTCTGACTGAGGTCAAAGTTGTCTATGGCTTTTATAAGTCCTATGCAGCCTACCTGAAACAAATCGTCCACGTTTTCGCCGCGGTTGTTGAACCGCTGTATTACGCTGAGTACCAGTCTGAGGTTCCCCTGAACAAATTTCTCGCGGGCGTCTGTATCGCCCTGTTTTATTTTTACAAAAAGCTCATCCTTTTCTGCTCTGGTCAGTGTGGGCAGTCGGGAAGTGTTTACTCCGCAGATTTCTACCTTGTTCATAAAGCACGGCTCCTTTGTCAATTACTTTTGTACTAATTAAATTTTCCCCTTAGGTTATTTTTGATATACTGTCATTAAATGTCAAAAGTTCAAATAACCGGATAAATATTTTGGCAAAATGTGTAAAAGTACTTGAAATATTTCTCAAAAAGAAATACAATATATAATGAGTTATTATGTATATGGAGGAAAAATATATGAATGGTTTTTCAACAATAATTCTTGCCGCAGGAATGGGCACAAGAATGAAATCCGATAAATGCAAGGTTTTACATGAAATATGCTCAAAGCCGCTTGTACAGTGGGTATATGAGGCGGCTCAGAAGGCGGGCAGCGAGAAAACCGTGCTCGTAGTGGGACACAAAAAAGAAGATGTAATCGCAGCTATGGGCGAGGATAAGCTGTATGCTTACCAGGAGGTTCGTCTCGGAACGGGCCACGCCGTTATGATGACGGAGGAATTTTTTAAAGATTATGACGGAACCGTTGTAATACTCAGCGGCGATACTCCGCTTATAACGGAGGAAACGGTACTCCGCGCCGTAAAATATCATGAAGAAAACGAAAACAGCGTTACGGGAATTACCGCAATTTTGGATAATCCGTTCGGATACGGAAGAATAGTCCGTGATGAAAACGGCAGTTTTATAAGAATTGTTGAGCAAAAAGACGCCTCTGAGGAGGAAAAGAAAATAAATGAGATAAATTCAGGTATGTATTGCTTTGACAGCAAGGATTTATTTCATGCACTGTCTAAAATAACAAATAAAAATGCCCAAAATGAGTATTACCTTACGGATACTTTGGAGATACTTCGTAATGAGGGCAAAAAGGTTGACGCTTCGCCGCTGTGTACACCGGAGGAAATTCTCGGTGTAAACGACAGGGTTAACCTCGCCGTTACGCAGAAAATAAAACAGTCGCAGATTGTGAAAAAACACATGTTAAACGGTGTTACCGTAATAGACCCCGATAATACTTACATTGATGATGATGTGGAAATTGCGCCCGACGCAGTTATATATCCGTCTACGTTCTTAAAAGGAAAAACCAAAATATCCTCCGGATGCATTATAGGACCTTCCTCAACAATAGAAAACTCGGAAATCGGAAAAAATACAAAGGTTATAAATTCAGTGGTAACTGACAGCAGAGTTGCCGAAAACTCCGATATAGGGCCTTTTGCATATTTAAGACCGAATTCGGTCATAGGCTCTGATGTTAAGATCGGAGATTTCGTGGAAATCAAAAATTCAACAATCGGTGACGGAACAAAAGTGTCGCATCTCACATATGTGGGCGACAGCGATGTGGGCAAGGGTGTAAACTTCGGCTGCGGAACCGTAACCGTAAATTATGACGGCGTAAGCAAGCACCGCACCGTCATAGGCGACAACGTTTTCCTCGGCTGCAACACAAATCTTGTAGCGCCCGTTAAGGTGGCAAACAATTCCGTAATTGCCGCAGGCTCTACCATTACCGAGGATGTGGACGAATATTCTCTTGCAATCGCACGTTCGCGCCAGACAGAAAAAAAGGACTGGGCGCGCAGCTTTGGATGGAATAACAAGAAAAACAAATAGGGAGAAAAATATGTATTTAGTAGCCGGTCTGGGAAATCCGGACAAAAAATACGAGGGCACAAGGCATAATATAGGTTTTGAAACAATAGACCTGCTTGTGCATAATTTGGGTATCAAGCTTAATAAAATAAAACATAAGGCCGTTTTGGGAGATTGCAGCATATGCGGCGAAAAGGTAATCATCGCAAAGCCTCAGACATATATGAATCTGAGCGGTGAAAGCATCAGGGATATTGTAAATTTCTATAAAATCCCTGTTGAAAATGTGATAATTGTATGCGATGATATAAATCTCGAAACCGGCAGAATACGAATCCGCCCGAAGGGAAGCGACGGCGGACACAACGGTCTTAAATCCATAATATATCAGTTAAACAGCGACGGATTTGTTCGTATACGCATGGGTGTGGGCGCTCCGAAAAATGAGAATTACGACCTTGCAGATTATGTATTGGGCAAGTTTTCCAAACAGGAAATAGAAATTCTTACGCCGACTGCAAATAAAGCGGTCGATGCGATTGAATGTATCATAAAAAGCGGAGTATCGCAAGCTATGAATTTGTATAACGGAAAGTGAGTTTTGTATGAACGCTTTCTCATTTTTGCTTGACGGAATGAGTGAATTTGACGAGATTGTTTCGGATATTAAGAAACAGTCGGGTCCGGTTCATGCATTGGGAGTATCGGGCAGTCAGAAAAGTCATATGATTTATTCATTGGGCAGTCATACAACGGGGCAGTGCCTTGTTGTATGCGCCGATGAAACCGAAGCGGGAAGGATAGTCAAAGAACTGTCGTTCTTTTATTTTGATGCGGTTTTATATTTTCCGCCCCGTGAGTACGTCTTTTATGATGTCGATGCCTCGGACCGCAAGGCTGAGTACGGAAGAATAAAAAGCCTTTGCCGTATAAAGGAGGCAAAGTTTATCGTAACAACGATTTCGGCGCTTATGTCATACACCGTAAGCCCGGAGATTTTTTATGAAAACACAACGGTAATAAAGCCCGGAGATACCTTAAATATGGAGGATTTTATAAACCGTCTTGCATTTATGGGTTATTCGAGGGTAAGCACTGTCGAGGGAACGGGTCAGTTTTCCGTGCGCGGTTCGATAATTGATATTTTCTCGCCGTGCGCCGATTTGCCGTACAGAATAGAGCTTTGGGGTGATGATGTTGACTCCGTAAGGCTTTTCAGCCCAAAAACCCAGCTTTCCGATACAAATGCCGAAGAGGCGGTTATATGCCCGGCAAGAGAGCTTGTCTATACAAAGGAACAGGCTTTAAATGTTATCGAAAAAATCCGTGATATGAAAAATGAAAATTTACTCCGTGATATAGAAAAGCTTTCACAAAATCATTATTTTCATTCAGCGGACAAATATATGCCGTTTTTCTATGACAGAATTCATACGCTCTTTGATTATATCAAAAACGATACTCTCGTCATAGCGGACGAACCGAAGGAATTAAAGGCAAAGGCGGATATATGGGTAAAAGAACAGGGAGAAATGATAACCTCGCTTGCGGAAAGGGGCTTGTTTCCGAAGTGCAAAAAGCCCTATTATATGGAATATACCGATTTTGCCGTTACTCTGGGCTCATATATGACGGTATCCGTGAGCGCTCTTTCGCACAGTGTACCGGAGCTGCAGCCGAAGCGGATTGTTTCGTTCAGTTCCAAGACGCTGCAATCCTATACTTCAAGTATGGAATATATGATAGATGACATTGTATTCTGGCACAAAAGCTTGTATCGGGTTATTATTCTTTTGAGCAACGATGCAAAAATCATCAATCTGAAAGATGTGCTTTTTGAAAAGGGAATAGTTGCGTCCGTAGTAAAATTCGGTGAAAAATTGCCTGATTTCGGTGAAATATATATCATGAAGGGCAGTTTGGAAAGAGGGTTTGAATATCCGGAACTGAAAACGGTAGTAGTAACAGACGGCGAGCCGACAGCCAAAAAGCGCAAAAAAATTAAAGGCGGAGATTCAAAGGATATAATAAAAAGCTTTGAGGAGCTTTCGGTGGGCGATTATGTGGTCCACAGAACACACGGAATAGGTCAGTATGCCGGTATAAACCAGCTTGAGGTTCAGGGTGTTGTAAAGGACTATATCAAGCTCCGCTATAAGGGCACGGACTGCCTTTATGTTCCGGTAAATCAGCTTAATCTGCTTTATAAATATTCCGGCTCCGAGGAAAAAGCAGTAAAGCTCAATTCACTCGGCGGAACGCAGTGGCAGAAAACGGTAACAAAGGTTAAAGAAAGCGTGGCAAAGCTTGCCGAGGATATGATAAGGCTGTATGCCGAGCGCAGCAGCGTTAAAGGCCATGTGTTCCCGGAGGATACCGAGTGGCAGAAGCAGTTTGAAGAAGATTTCATATATGATGAAACCGACGACCAGCTCAGATGCATAAAAGAAGTAAAAAGCGATATGGAAAACGGCAAATGCATGGACAGACTTCTTTGCGGAGATGTTGGCTACGGCAAAACGGAGGTTGCGCTGCGTGCGGCATTCAAGTGCGTTATGGACGGCATGCAGGTTGCGTATCTCGTCCCTACGACAATTCTTGCACAGCAGCATTACAACACCTTTGTTTCCAGAATGAAGGATTACTGCATAAATGTAGAGATGCTCAGCCGCTTCCGCACAAGAAAGCAGCAGAAAGAAATTATTGAAAAGCTGAAAAAAGGTGAGATTGATGTAATAATAGGCACTCACCGGATACTTCAGAAGGATGTGAATTTCAAGTCGCTGGGCCTGCTTATCATAGACGAGGAACAGCGTTTCGGAGTAGGGCACAAAGAGGCGCTCAAGGAGATAAAGAAAAACGTTGATGTGCTTACTCTCAGTGCAACACCCATACCGCGCACGCTCAATATGGCAATGATAGGAATAAGGGATTTGAGCGTTATTGCTTCGCCTCCAAGCGACAGATACCCTGTGCAGACCTTTGTAATGGAGTATAATGCGGCAGTCGTTCAAAACGCAATACAAAGAGAAATCTCGCGCGGCGGACAGGTGTATTATCTGTTTAACCGCGTTGACGGGATAGAGAGAGCGGCGTCGGCTATTCAAAAGCTTGTTCCCGAAGCAAGAATTGCATCGGCACACGGCAAAATGAGCGAAACTCAGCTTGAAAATATCATGATAGACTTGATAGACGGCAATATAGATGTTTTGGTATGCACCACAATTATAGAAACAGGCCTTGACGTGCCGAATGCAAACACTATAATTATAGAAAATTCCGACTGCCTCGGTCTTTCACAGCTGTATCAGCTAAAGGGCAGAGTAGGCAGGTCAAACAGGCTTTCCTATGCGTATTTTACCTACCGCGAGGGAAAGGTTTTGGATCAGATTGCTCAAAAACGCCTGCAGGCTATACGCGAATTTACGGAATTCGGCGCCGGCTTTAAAATAGCCCTGCGTGATTTGGAAATCCGCGGTGCCGGCAACCTGCTCGGAAAGGAACAGCACGGTAATATGAATCTTGTGGGATACGACATGTACTGCCTGCTTCTGGAACGCGCCGTTAAGGAGCTTAAAGGCGATGAAGCAAAGATAAAACCCGAAACGGCGGTTGATATAAAGATAAGCGCATATATTCCGGAAAACTCGATTGAGGATGAGCGTCAGAGAATAGATATGTACAGGCAGATTGCCGCAATAGAAAATGATGACGATAAATTAAAGGTTCAGTCGGAATTCATTGACAGATACGGCGACATTCCGAAGAGCGCCGATAATCTCATGGAGCTTGCCGTAATAAAGGCAATGGCGGCGGAAATTTATATTTCGGATATTTCGCAGAAGGATGAGCTTGTGGTATTCACAATAGACAGGGTTGTGAGTACAAAGGCAATAGTGGAGATTATGGACGAGTACCGGAGAAAAATGATGTTTTCGTCAGGGGAAACATCATATCTGAGCTATAAATATGATAAAGATATTCTCGGCAATATTAAAATTATATTACAAAAGCTCACAAAAGCAATACACGACGCTAAGGAGTAGTTTATAATATAATTTACATTGTTGTTCCAAGGAGGAAAATGAAATGAAAAAATTATTCAGAATTGTTTCGCTGATTTGCGTTATGGCTCTGTTTTCGGGATGCGGTCTTATCAGTGAGTCCGATAAGGCAGTAAAGAAAAGGGAAACTGAAAACAGCATAGTTACCGTTAACGGAGAAAACGTGGCAAAAGATATTTTTTATTACTATTTTTATAATTCACAGGACGAGGTGTTGAAAGAAGCCGGTATAGACAGCGCCGACAGCATTCCCGATGATTTCTGGACTACTAAAAAAGACGGAAAAACACCGCTTGAAACAGCCAAGGAAAACGCTCTTTCCGATATGATAGACGACCGGTTGCAATATCAGAAGGCAAAAAAAGAGGGTATAACTCTTACTGCCGATGAAAAATCCTCGATTCAGAGCCAGGTTGCTCAGATAAAGCAAAACCAAAACATGCTTGCACAGCTTTCTCAGATGAAAATAGGTGTGGATTACTACGAGGAGCTTATGACGGAATCCGCATACATTCAGAAGCTTGTGTCAAAATATATCAAAGACGGCACTATAAAGGTTGACGAGAATGAAGCAAAGCAGGCTCTTGAAAAGGATTATATCAAAGCAAAGCATATTTTAATCTCAACTGTTGATACAAGTACGAATCAAAGCTTGAGCGATGAGGAAATTGCAAAAAAAGAAGCAACCGCAAATGACGTTCTTGCACAGATAAAGGCCGGCGGAGATTTTGACGAGCTTATGAATAAATACAGCGAGGACCCGGGACTTTCAACAGCGCCGGACGGTTATGTATTTACTACGGGAAACATGGTCCAGGAATTTGAAGACGCTGCTTATGCACTCAAGCCGGGCGAAGTGAGCGGTCTTGTAAAGAGCTCATACGGCTATCATATTATCAAGCGTGAACAGCTTGACTTAAACGGAACGCAGGAAAAACAGTACCTGGAAAATATCGAATACAATTCTGCCATACCGGAGCTCAAAAAGCTCACTGAGAAATGGAAAGCAAACGCGTCCGTAAAAACAAACAAAAAGCTTTTAGAGTCCATTGAGCCTACAATTGTAAAAAACAGTAATTAATTGATTTGTAAAATTTTTTGAAACTTTGATTAAACGAGAGATATTATGACATACATTGTCGTAATATCTCTTTATTTTTGTTATGAAATATTCAGCCGCTTTCAAAATCTTACAAAATGCGTCTTAATAAATAGTGTATAATTAAGACAGCGTAGTAAGAGGGAGCGTTACAAATGAATAAGACGTTGGAAAATTTTTTGAAAACTACATTTAAGGAAAACGAGGGAAAAAAAGGAATTGAGCTTAAAATCTCGGTTACTGATACCGTTAACCTGCTGCTTTGCTTCGTAATGGCACATTGCAGTCTGTTTTCGGGTATGATGCCGCTGGGTGCTGCTGCCTATGCTGCGGTTTTCGCTTCGGACAGATGGTTTATGTATCTTGCGGCGGCGCTTTTGGGATTGTTTCAGAACAGACCGGATTTAACCGCCGTCCCGTACACATGCGCAATGATTGCGGCAACGGTTTTTATGGGGCTTTTAAGACCTGCGTCAAAGGTCAGATACAGGGCGATTGTGATGAGCCTTTGTCTTTTTGCGGCTCTTGTATGCACAAATATAATAACCGGATTTTATCTTTTTGATGTTTTTATGGCGGCTGTTGAAGCAGCGGTTTGCTTTGGGGCGGTATATATTTTTTATACGGCAATTCCTGTTCTCATAAACGGAAATGAGCGTCATTATCTTTCCGATGTGGAGGCTGTGTCCGTAATAACGGTGTTTGCTCTTTTGGTGCGGTGCATGTCTTACATACCGCTGGTATTCGGCATAAATCCGGCAGTTGTTGCCGCAATTGTGCTTTTGCTTGTGATAAACCTTGAGGGAGAAATCGCATCCGGAGCGGCAATGGGAGTTATTCTCGGCGTTGTATGCGGCGGAAATACGGAAAGCATTGCTTCCGCAACGGGAGCGTTTGCAATATCCTCGCTTTGTTCGGGACTTATGAAACGATACGGAAAGCTCGGAGTTATACTCGGTTTTATTGTCGCAAATGCCGCAATGACAGCATTTCTGAAATCTGAGCTTTTGCCTTTTGATATATTTGAAGTAATTATTGCGTCGGGTATTTTTGTTCTTTTGCCGAAAAGGGTTATAAACTATGTGTCATCATTCCCGGCAAAGACGGTGCATACCGCCAATGACGCTTTTGTAAGCCGTGACAAACTGCAAAAGGTGATATGCGAACGGCTTGACAGACTTGCAGGCTCGTTTGCGGAGCTGTCGTGTTCGTATTCGAGATGCTTTGAAAATCAAAGTATGTCGCAGCAGTACATTATACATATGCTTGATACCGCATCATCAAAAATCTGCCCCGACTGCGGACTTAAATACAGTTGCTGGGAAAGAGGATACAAGACAAGCTATGCGGCAATGCTGGATATGCTGAAAAAAGCCGAGGAAAAGGGTTGCTTGTCTGCATCCGATGTGCCGGAGCCGTTTGCGTCAAAGTGCAAGAAAATACATGAGTTTACTCAGTCATTCAACAGAATGTTTGAGGTCTACAGGGTAGAGAAGATGTGGCAGAAACGCCTGAACGACAGCCGTATGCTCGTTTCCGGACAGCTCAAAGGCGTGAGCCGCACTATAGAAAATCTTGCAGATGAATTTGACATGTGCCTTGATGTTCCTGCGGAGAAACAGCTTAAAACGGCTCTTGACCGCGAGGGAATAAAGGCTGATGATATAACGGTAATGCGCGGACGGGGAAGTGATTTTTCGGCTGATATTTATTTTAACCGCGGCAGATGCAGTAAGAAGGATGAACAAAAAATAAGTGAAATAATAACTGAGCTGACGGGTGTGAGCACATACGCGGCGCGTTCGTTTTATGTGGAAAACAGCCTTGTCATAACGTATAAGCCTCAGTGCGATTACGGTGTGGCGACAGGAGTTGCTTCGGCTTGCCGAAACGGCGAAGAGGTGTGCGGCGACAGCTATACAATATGCGAAAATTCCTTCGGCGAAACCGTAATAGCGATAAGCGACGGCATGGGAACAGGTTCTGCCGCTGCCAGAGAGAGCACGGCTGCCGCAGAGCTTTTGAGGGATTTTTCGGATGCCGGAATGAATGTGGAAACCTCGCTGGAGCTTATTAATTCCTCGCTTCTGCTGAGATCCTCGGGCGAAAATTTCGCTACAATGGACGTCTGCACAGTGAGATGCTCGGATGGTGTAATCAGCTTTTCAAAGAGCGGAGCCGCGCCGAGCTATGTAAAAAATGAATACGGAATTTCCAAAATAGAATCAAACGCACTGCCCTTTGGAGTGATGGAACAGCAGTCCGAAATAAATACCGAAGTTTTTACCGTAGAAAATTCAGCAGTTGTACTCATGGTGTCGGACGGTGTGTCGGATGTCTTTGTGTCGGAGGAAGAAGACGGACTTATAAAAAAGCTCGAAACGCTCGAAACCGTTAATCCGCAGGTTGTGGCATCCGTAATACTCAATACCGCTATAGAGCTTTCCGGAGGAAAGGCTGATGACGATATGACGGTAATAGCAATAAGTATATGGAAAAATTAAAAAACAAGTGATAAAATCCAGCAGGATTTTATCACTTAATTTTTGTATTTTATTAAAGTTTTTTACCGAAATCGGGTGCGATTTTTTTGATTTTATTCATGAGTGAGTCGAACTGATCGGGTGTTATTGACTGAGCGCCGTCGCATTTAGCGTTTTTGGGATCGTTATGAACTTCTATGATAAGTC
Organism: uncultured Clostridia bacterium; assembly: GCA_934481345.1. Lineage (GTDB taxonomy): Bacteria > Bacillota > Clostridia > UMGS1810 > UMGS1810 > CAKSIN01. The sequence goes on along the minus strand of CAKSPF010000003.1, from coordinate 96,282 downwards.
CGTCGGCGCCGACGGCAACAGCCGCCATTGCAAGCGGTTCAACCATCCAGTTAATACCCGTTGCGTGCGACGGGTCTATAATTACCGGCAGATGACTGAGCTTCTTAATTGCCGGAACAGCGCTTAAATCAAGGGTATTCCTTGTATATGTTTCAAATGTTCTTATACCTCTTTCGCAGAGTATAACATTCGGATTTCCGCCTGCGAGAATGTATTCTGCACTCATAAGCCATTCTTCAATAGTTGCCGAAAGACCTCTCTTTAACAAAACCGGTCTTTTGGACTTTGCAACTTCTTTGAGCAAATCAAAGTTCTGCATATTTCTTGCGCCTATCTGTATAACGTCAACACATTCGTCAAATTTTTCCACAAGCTTTGGCGTCATGATTTCCGTAACGATGGGAAGACCTGTGATTTCTCTTGCTTCGACAAGCATTTTCAGTCCGTCAAGCTCTAAGCCCTGGAAAGAATACGGTGACGAACGCGGTTTGAATGCACCGCCTCTGAGCATAGCCGCGCCGGATTTCTTTACATCTTTTGCAAGTGTGCAAATCTGCTCGCTGCTTTCTACGGAGCACGGACCGGCAATTACCGTAAAATCATCTCCGCCGACTTTTATGCCGTTTACATCTATGATGCTGTCTTTAGGATGAAACTTTCTGCTTGCCTTTTTGTACGGTTCGCTTACAGGCATAACCTTTTCTACGTTGTCCAGAAGCATAATTTTGTCCATGTCGATAACATGGGTGTTTCCTATAACGCCGAGTACAGTGCAGTCAACGCCTTTGTTTACCTGAATGCTGACGCCGTACTGTTCTTTAAGGCTTTGGGAAATGCGGCTGACATCCTTTTCGGTTGCCTTGGGGTTCATAATGATAATCATATTGTTTTCCTCCTTTGGCCGGGGCACGGCTGTGCAGGCGCCGGTTGCATTTTTATATATTAAAGCAACAAAAAACGGAGCCCGCAAAAATGAGCTCCGTATAATACAAAATTATTTGTAGGGATATTCAGATACAACACTCATTTTTGTAAAAACCGTATGCAAAAAAGACGTAGCCAAAATAGAAGCTAAATCGAAATGCCTGCATAAAGTTTTTAACAAATGAATATATCATAGTCTAAACTCCTTCTGTTGATATTTTTATTCTATCACTGTGTTTTAAAAATATCAAGCAAAAGGTTAAGTTTCGTAAATATTATACAAAAACTTATTTTTTTTGATTTTCAATTAAGGTACTTTAACATATTTTGTTGAAATATTTGAATTAATATTTCAAATGTGCTAAAATATAAGTTAACTTAAAAGCCATTATATCGGACAGCTTTTTGGCAGAAAAAATTAATGGCTTTTCATGAATTTTTACGAAAGGGTGTATAATTTATGGAAAAAAAGAATTTAGACTGGGGCAATCTCGGCTTTGGCTATGTGGCTACCGATTACCGGTTTGTTTCAAATTTCAAGGACGGCAAATGGGATGACGGCGAGCTTACGTCGGATAACACAGTAGTTCTGAATGAATGTGCCGGCGTTTTGCAGTATGCACAGACATGCTTTGAGGGTCTTAAGGCTTACACAACGGAAAAAGGTGAAACGGTTGTTTTCCGTCCCGACCTTAATGCTTCGAGAATGGCGGATTCGTGCAGAAGAATGGAGATGCCTGTTTTCCCGGAGGATAAATTTGTCGAGGCTATCGAAAAGGTAGTAAAGGCAAATGAAGCATTTGTTCCTCCTTACGGAAGCGGAGCGACGCTTTACCTGCGCCCTTACATGTTTGGTTCAGACGCTGTTATAGGTGTAAAGCCTGCTACGGAATATCAGTTCAGAATATTTGCTACACCTGTCGGCCCGTACTTTAAAGGCGGAATTAAGCCGCTTACATTAAGAGTGTGCGATTTCGACCGTGCAGCACCGCACGGAACAGGCCACATAAAGGCAGGACTTAACTATGCTATGAGCCTTCACGCTATAGTTACCGCGCATAACGAGGGTTATGACGAGAATATGTATCTCGACGCAAAGACGAGAACGAAAATCGAAGAAACCGGCGGAGCAAACTTCCTGTTTGTTACAAAGGACGGAAAGGTTGTTACACCGAAGTCGTCCACAATTCTTCCTTCTATAACGCGCAGATCCCTTATATATGTAGCAAAGGAATACCTCGGTCTGGAAGCAGAGGAAAGAGAAATAGAATTTACAGAGCTTAAAGATATGGCAGAGTGCGGATTGTGCGGAACGGCAGCCGTTATTTCTCCGGTAGGCAAAATTGTAGACCACGGCAAAGAAATCTGCCTGCCGAGCGGTATGAATGAAATAGGACCTGTTACCAAAAAGCTCCTTGATACTCTCACGGGTATCCAGATGGGCCGCATTGAAGCGCCGAAGGGCTGGATAAAAGTAATAAAATAAGAGGTTAATATGAAACAGAAGCGATTGGTTTCGGTACAGGATATTTCCTGTATCGGAAAGTGCTCACTCACGGCTGCGCTGCCTGTGATTTCGGCATTCGGAATAGAAACGGCGGTTCTTCCGACTGCCGTGCTGTCTACGCATACGGGAGGGTTTGAAAACTATACGTTCAAGGACCTTACCGATGAAATTCCGAAAATTACAAATCATTGGCAAAGCCTGGGATTTGATTTCGACGCAATGTATTCGGGTTATCTCGGAAACCCGGCACAGCTTGAAATAGTGCGTGATTTTTTTGTACGTTTCAAAACAAGTGAAAATATGATTTTTGTCGATCCTGTAATGGGTGACGACGGCGTTTTGTATAACGGATTTTCAGATGATTTTCCGCAGAAAATGCTTTCGCTTTGCTCGGTTGCCGACATCATTACTCCGAATGTAACCGAGGCGGCGATGCTGTGCAAGACAGAGTACAGGGAAAGCTATGATGAAAAATATATACGCTTTATGGCAGCAGAACTTGCAAAAACCGGAGCACGCACGGTTGTTATAACCGGTATTTCCATAGGCAGAAAATTCGGAACTTTGTGTTACGATACAAAAAGCAGGGATTTTTATTCATATTACCGCGACAAAATCGAAGGGCATTATTACGGAACCGGGGATATATTTGCAAGCGCTCTGTGCGGCGCTTTGACTACGGGATTCGGTTTTGAACAGTCAATCCGTATTGCAACGGATTTTGTGTACGAAAGCATATTGTGTACTCAGGACGAGCTTGAAAAATATAAATACGGAGTCAAATTTGAGCAATGCCTCGGCATGATTACCGATTTGGTACGGCAAAAATAAGTATAAAAAAGGAACGGAGATTAACTCACCGTTCCTTTTTGCTGTCTTAAAAATTTCTGCTGTAGTTAGGAGCTTCTTTGGTTATTGAAATGTCATGCGGATGGCTCTCTATAAGACCTGCACTGGTAATTCTTACGAATTTGCCTCTTTGCTTGAGCGCCTCAATGGTGTCTGTTCCGCAGTAGCCCATGCTTGAACGCAAGCCGCCCATAAGCTGGTAAACTGTGTCTGCCACAATGCCCTTATACGGAACACGGCCTTCTACGCCCTCGGGAACAAGCTTTTTCGTTCCGTTCTGGAAGTATCTGTCTTTACTGCCCATTTCCATTGCGGAAATAGAGCCCATGCCGCGGTATACCTTAAATCTTCTGCCTTCAAAAATTTCGCTCTCGCCGGGGCTTTCTTCGCAGCCTGCCAGAAGCGAACCTACCATGATTACATCTGCGCCTGCGGCAATTGCTTTTGAAATATCACCGCTGTATTTGATACCGCCGTCGGCTATAACCGGGATATTATATTTTTTTGCGGCAAGGTATGCATTGTATATAGCTGTAACCTGGGGTACGCCCACACCTGCCACAACACGGGTTGTACAAATCGAGCCGGGACCTATGCCGACCTTGATTGCGTCTGCGCCGGCTTCAATGAGAGCCTCTGCGGCTTCGCCCGTTGCTATATTTCCGGCGATTACCTGCATGTGCGGAAATGCTTCTTTGACTTTTTTCAGGCAGTTTATTATGTTCATTGAGTGTCCGTGAGCAGAGTCAAGGACGAGTACATCGACCTTCGCTGCTGCAAGAGCTTCCACACGGTCTAAGACATCGTTTGTGATGCCTATTGCAGCTCCGGCGAGAAGTCTGCCGTCAGAGTCCTTTGCACCGTTCGGATATTTTACTGACTTTTCAATATCTTTTATTGTGATAAGACCCTTTAATATTCCGTTTTTATCAACAATAGGGAGTTTTTCGATTTTAAATTTTCTCAGAATTTCCTGTGCTTCGTCAAGTGTTGTACCCTCCGGAGCGGTAACAAGATTTTCCTTAGTCATTGCATATTTGATTTTTTTGGAAAAGTCGGTTTCAAACCTCAAATCGCGGTTTGTGATAATTCCCAAAAGCTTTCCGTCTTCGTCAGTAATCGGCACACCGCTTATTTTATATTTTCCCATCAGACTGTCTGCGTCTGCAAGGGTGTGTTCCGGTGAAAGGCGGAACGGGTCTATTATTACGCCGTGCTCGCTTCTTTTTACCTTGTCTACTTCCGTTGCCTGCTGTTCAATCGTCATATTCTTATGGATAATACCTATGCCGCCTTCGCGCGCCATTGCAATTGCCATTGCAGATTCCGTTACGGTATCCATTGCAGAGCTCATAAGCGGAATATTAAGCTGTATGCTCTGCGTAAGATTGGTTTTCATAGATACGGCATCGGGAAGTACATTAGATTCCTGAGGTATGAGCAAGACATCATCAAATGTAAGACCTTCATATGCAAATTTTTCGAACATTAAAATTAAACCCCTCTCTGATAATAGTATAATTATATATTATATCCAAGATTTTTCATTACGTCAATCATATTGCGCCAAAAAAAGCGTTTTAAACAAATAAAACGTCACGAAAGCGCCCGCGCTTATAGAAAATAATATATAAAAAATCCGAAAGCTTTAAAGCTTTCGGATTTTAAATGTTAATTAAAAATTCTTCGTATGTTTACAAGTCTTTCCGAGAATGTTCCGGTAGTGAGCGGAATAACTTCCACACTGTATCCGGCACGGGGAGAGTGAATAAAATAGCCGTTGCCGGCATATATTCCGGTATGACCTATGTAACCGCTGCCGATTGCAGATTCAAAGCACAGAATATCTCCCGGTTTCATTTCTTCGCGTGAAACCTCAACTCCGTTTTTTGCCTGGTCGCAGGCTATGCGGTTTATTTCGGTATTCATAAGGGTATAGCAGTATTTGACAAATCCCGAACAGTCAAAACCGCTCGGCGACATTCCGCCGTATACATACGGGGTACCCACATACTGCTTTGCAAGCTCAATCAGTATTTCGCCCGCAATATCAGAGCCGGCATACGAGGGCACGTCTGCCGGAACGGAAACGGTATTTTCGGGCTTTAAACCGTCCTGAGGCATGGCTGCCGAAACCGCTGCGGAAGGTATTTTTGCCGAAGGCTGTGATGCCGGCGCCGCAGTCTGCACAGCAGTATTTGTGTTAATATAGTCTGCACATATGTATGCCGCTGCACCGTTATAGTTTATGATATACCAGTTGTCTGTTTTGCCTGAGATTGTTATGTTAGTTCCGTGAGGTAACTGCCCTAATATCACCGAATCGGTATTCGGCGCGGAGCGGATGTTCAGTGCGTCTGCCGTAACCGTTCCTCCAAAGTCTGCAAAAGCAGTCATTGAGCCGCAGAAAACCGCTGCGGTAAGGGTAGCTGCCATAGCAATAGTTTTCATTTTCATCAGATAATTTTGCTTCAAAAATTATTTTGAAACTCATCCTCCTTTGACAATAGTTTTGCGGAAACAAACAGGTATTTGTCCGCATACAAAACTATTTTACCACAAAAACGCGGATGTGTCAAATAAGCCTATATATTCTGATAATCAACAATAACCTTAACCACGGTACCGAGAATATTTACAGACGGATCCGGAAGGGCTTCGTATGAGTTTCGCATGGGAACCTTGCTTGATTCTATCAGAAGATATTCGCCGTTGCCGTCCTTTTTATACCGCCTTAATATAAGGCTGTCATCTTTTATGGCTGCAATAATACTGTTGTCATGCGGTGAAAGCTCGGAATTTACTATTACACAGTCTTTATATTTAATTCCGCATTTGTTCATGGAGTTGTCCGGCGCCGAGGTTGCAAAGTGCGTACAGCGGCTGTTTATGAAATTATACGGAAGATTTATGATAGAATTTCTGTATGAAAATGACTTTTTTATAATACCTTCGATATTTGTGCATGTAAAAAACGGTATTGTAGTACCGCAAAACGGCTGTACCTCTTTTTTTGAAAGAATACCGGAGGAACTCATAACGTCCATAAAATATGATATCGGTATTTCAAGCGCTTTTGTAAGCTTTTGAATTAATGTGAAATTCGGCGTTGAATAACCTGTTTCGTAATTTGAAATTGTGGTTTTTCTTACACCGATTATACTCGCAAGCTCCTGCTGCGAAAGTCCTCTTTCCATTCTTATTTGTTTTAAAACTGCTGAAAAATTAATATTGTCTTCAGTCATTTGTATCTACTCCGAATTACAATGTATTGATTTCGTTTATAATAAAGTCGCCGAGTTTTTTTGACGAATCGGCATGACCGAGCAGCTCCTGCATTTGCGAAAGCTGCCTGCATCTTGTTTCGCAGTGCAAAAGCTCATACAGTACCTCGTCTACCGTAAGGGTATCCGAAACGCCTACCGCCAAACCGTTGTTAAGCAGAAATTCCCTGTTTCTGTCCTCTTGGCCGGGTATTGGGTCGATGAGGATAATCGGGATTTTCTTGGCAATGGCTTCACTTACCGTAAGCCCGCCCGGTTTTGTTATAATGAAGTCGGCTGCGTCCATCATAACATCCACATTATCTACAAATCCGTAATTAAACAAAACCTTTTTTGTCTGCATTTCGTCTATGTGCTGTTTCATGTGCTTGTTGTTTCCGCAGACGCTTATTATCTGGAAATCCTCTTCCATATCGTCAAGAGCCTGCACATATTTTTTTATGTTGCCGAATCCCATGCTGCCGGTTATTATAAATATGGTGTTTTTGTCGGGTATGCCGAGAATTTTTCTTGCTTCCGCCTTGTCATATTTTTTTGAGAATTTCATATCAACGGGTATTCCGAACGGAAGAATTTTCTCTTTGGAAAGCCCTTTTTTTACAATCTGATTTGTAATAACTTCGTTTACCGACACATAGTAATCCATTTTTGTTTGTTCCCAGAACGGATGAACGCAAAAGTCTGTTATTATGCCGATGCTTTTTGTGTTCACAAGCTTCTTTTCCATATAAGTAGTCAAAAGATATGCGGCAAGCGGATGTGTGGCAACCACAAGATCCGGATTTTGCCGCGATATATATTTGGCAAACTGCCGTGCGACAAAGCTGTTGCAAAACTTTGACCATGATATTTTGGCTTCCGAATAGTCATGCTTTTCGATTTTTCTGTAAAATACGCCGTATATGTACGGCACATATTTGGTAGCAAGCAAATATCCTTTTTCAATCAAATCACTTAAAAGCTTATTAAAATATTTATATGCGTCTACGATTACCGCATCCGTACCCTGACTTTTCAGATAGCTGCACAGAGCAGATGACGCTTTGTTGTGACCGTTTCCGGTGGACATTGTAAGAATAATTATTTTCATACAGCGTTCTCCTTACTTAAAAATGTTAAATTTTTACATTAAGCAACAAATTATCGTATTTATTATACAACAAAAAACTTATTTCGTCAATTGTTATTTAAAAAAGTTTAACAATAATCCGAAGGAATTTTGCCGGTGACCTTTTTAAAGGCTCTGTAGAAATTTGAAGTATTGTTAAAACCGCATTTGCAGGCGATTTCAAGCTTTGTCATATTCTTTTCGGCAAGAAGTGCCACAGACATCTCAATTCGCTTTATTGTTATGTAATCCCAGGGGGATATACCGTTGTACTTTTTAAAGACGGTGCAGAATCTGCTGCGGCTCATGCTTGCCGCCTCTGCAAGGTCGTCCAGCGTTATGTCGCTGCTGAGGTTATCGTTTATATAGTCTATGGATTTTTTCAGGCAAACCAGGTTATCGCTTTTTAAAACGTAGGTATTGTCATTATTTATATAGTCAAAGTCGCGTATAAGAGAGATAAGAATCGTAATAAGCTTGACCTTTACCGCAAGCAGATATTCCTCTTGCTTTACCGCAAATTCTTTGTCCATTTCAAAAATAAGATTTTTTATTATTTCGGATGCGGGATTTTCCCTGTCTATGCGATTTTGAAAATTATCGTTTCTGTCCAGAAATATTTTGAGAAGATTTGTGTCGTTAAGACCGGTTTCGTCAGACCATATATACATCGGCTCAAAATGAATGTTTATAAGGTCGAGCTTTTCGCAGTCATATATATCGGTAATGCAGTGAACCTCGTCGCTCGAAAACACAAACACATCGCCTTTTTTGAAATCATATGTACGGCTGTTTACAGAGTAAGTTCCCTCGCCGCTTGCAATTACGGATATTTCAAAGGCTGTATGGTGGTGCTGCCGGTATACTCTTTTCCCGGCATTTACGCTTGAATGAAAAATTTTGAAAATAGCATGACCTTTGTGGTCTTCGACAATATTTTCGTTGTATACCATGCAAATTCAGCTCACTTTCCGTATAATAAAATAATACCTACGCTTAAATAATAACATTGTATGCTGTACAAGTCAATTGTTAAATTAAAAATATATTTGACATTATCAAAAATATTTTTGATGACAATTCAGATAACGCAAGGGTATAATACGGGTATAAATCAAAGGAATCGAGGTTGGTATGATGGAAAAAAATATTCTTGAAAACATACAGGAAAATGTAAATACCTGTTCATCACCGTCAGAGCTTAAAATAACAGATCTGAGAGTTACAAACATAAACGGCGCTCCGAAGCATTGTCCTCTTATAAAAATTTACACAAACCAGGGCATTGTCGGTTACGGCGAAGTACGCGACGCTTCAAGCGCTACATATGCTCTTATGCTGAAATCAAGACTTGTTGGTGAAAATCCCTGTAATGTTGACAAGCTGTTCAGAAGAATCAAACAGTTCGGCGGACACTCCCGTCAGGGCGGCGGAGTTTCCGGTATAGAAATCGCACTTTGGGATTTGGCAGGAAAAGCATGGGGTGTGCCGCTTTATCAGATGCTCGGCGGTAAATTCCGCGATAAGGTAAGAATGTACTGCGATACCGATGTTGACGGAAAGCATACCGGTACCGATATGGGAAAGGCACTCCAAAAGAGAATTGATAAGGGATTTACCTTTGTAAAAATGGATTTGGGAATTGAGCTTATGCTTGACGAACCCGGATGCCTTAATGCACCGATAGGATTTCTGGAGGATATCAAAAAGTATTCCATGAAAGCCATCAATCATCAAAAAGGCTCTATTGACATGGATATGATGCTCGGCAAGAACTACGAAACCTTCACTATTCCGCATCATGCCACAGGTATACACCTTACACAAAAGGGTATGGATTATCTTGAAAACTATGTAAAAGAGGTCCGCGACGTAATCGGCTACGAGGTTCCGCTTGCAATAGACCATTTCGGCCATATTTGCATTGATGACTGCATTATGTTTGCAAAGCGTCTTGAAAAATATAATATCGCATGGATTGAGGATATTGCTCCGTGGCACTATACAAATCACTTTGTAAAAATATCAAATAGCTGCAATGTTCCCATATGCACAGGTGAAGATATATATCTTGCAGAAAATTTTGAACCGCTCATGGCAAGCGGCGGTGTATCTGTTGTTCACCCTGACCTTTTGACAGTCGGCGGCGCAATGGAAATGAAAAAGCTTGCAAATATGTGTGATAAATACGGTGTTGCAATGGCAATCCACATGGCTGAAAGTCCGGTTGCCTGCATGGCTGCCATTCAGTGCGCCGCTGCCGTACAGAATGTTTTGGCTGTTGAATATCATTCCTCCGATATTGAATGGTGGAATGACCTTGCAATCGGCATAGACAATCCGCTCATAAAAGACGGATTTGCAAGGGTTTCCGACAAACCGGGTCTCGGAATTGATTCTTTGAATGAGGAGCTTATTTCTCAGCACATTCACGACAAATATCCGGGACAGTGGGAACCTACAACCGAGTGGGATAATGAATGGGCAAACGACAGAGAATGGAGCTGATTTCATGTTTGACCTTACAGGAAAAAAGGCACTTGTTACGGGATCGTCGCAGGGAATAGGCTTTGAAATTGCAAAAACACTCGCAAAACACGGCGCTGCTGTTTTTGCACACGGCTCAAGACCGTCCGAAAAGCTCGGCAAAGCGGCTCGGCTTATAGGGGCGCAAAAGGCTGTATCGGCAGACCTTACGGACCCGAAGGCTGCGGAAAGTCTGTACAGTCAGACCGGCGATGTTGATATTTTGGTTTTGAATGCCTCTGTGCAATTAAAAAAACCGTGGGATGAATACACTGAAGAAGAGTATGACAAACATTTTGACTGCAACCTGAAAAGCACCTATATGATTATTAAAAAATATGCACCGTACATGAAGAAAAACGGCTGGGGAAGAATAGTTACACTCGGAAGCGTTAATCAGTACAACAATCATCCGCAGTTGGTTTTATACGGAGTTACAAAAGCGGCACAGAAAAAACTTGTCGAGAGTATTGCACCGTCGCTTGCACCATACGGCGTTACGGTAAACAACATTGCTCCCGGCGCAATAGAAACGCCGAGAAATGACGCGGCGCTTGCAGACTGTGAATTCAGGAAAAAAGTTGTATCATCAATACCGGCAGGCTATGTGGGCAGTCCGGATGATATGAACGGCGCGGCGCTTCTGCTGTGCAGCGACGAGGGAAGATATATCACAGGCAGCGAAATTATCGTTGACGGCGGTATGCATCTTTAAAATAATTGTGGAGGAAGATAAAAATGCATTTTAATAACAGAGATGATATTATACAAATGACTCCGCTGTGGAAGGGCGAACGACTTCCCGACGGCAGACCGAAGGTTGCTGATAAGTACCTTGAGGCATTAAAAAACCTTACCTTGGAAGAGGTTTGGAAGCCGATATTCGTAAAGGGCTACGAGAGCCAGTTTGAAGGCAGACTTCATGTGCTGCACGATGACGGCAGAAAGATGATAGGACGTGCGGTTACGGCTACATATTGCCCGTACAGACCGGACCTTGACGAAGTTACAAAAGATATCGGAAGAGCCGAAAACAGAACCGGTACATACAATCAGTGGGTAATCGAAGGTCTTGTTGAAGGCGACGTATTGGTTGTCGATATGTATGACAAGATATACAAAGGCACGTTTTTGGGCGGAAACCTCACAACGGCTGTCAAAAATAAGACAAAAACAGGCGGAGCTGTAATCTGGGGCGGAATACGCGATACCGAACAAATGAAAAAAATTGATGACGTACAGGTTTATTACCGCGGCATTGATCCTACACCTATCCGTGAATTTATAATGACCGGTTACAATACGCCTACAAGAATAGGAAAAGCAATATGCCTTCCCGGCGATGTTGTGTTCGGAGGCGGAGGCGGAGTTCTGTTTATACCGTCGCATCTTGTAGCAGAAGTTGTTGACGGAGCCGCAAAAACTCAGGTTAAGGATATTTTCGGATTTGAAATGATAACCCTTAACAAATTTACTCCGTCGCAGATAGACAAAAACACTTGGTCTGTAGAAATGCTTGATTTGCTTATGGACTTTATAAAAAATGACGACCGCGGAGAACCGTACCGCGATTTGGACTGGAGCATTGAATATGATCTCGCAATAAACGGAGATCCGAACGATACTCAGTCGGCACTTTAACTGACGGCTTTTATACCTCTATATATAAAGCGGCTGCCGCAAGCAGATATTTAATAAATATCTGTCTGCGGCAGTTTTTTTATATTGTATAAAAAAGTAACACATTGCGCCGGGAACTCATATTATACATTGAAACAAATTCACGGAGGTGTTTTTTATGTTTGGAAATGGTAATTGCTGCAGTTCTTTGTTTGGTTCAAATGACGGAATACTGTTCTTTATTCTTGTATTCTTGCTTTTGTTTGGCTGCTGTGATAATAATTCTGTAAACAGCTGTGATTGTTAAGGAGGTATAGTGATGTTTGGTTTATTTGGAAGAAACGGTTGCTGCGGTAATGAAAGCAGCACAATTTTATGGTTCATCATTCTTGTAATTTTACTTTTCATGAACAACGATGATGATTGCTGCAATAACGGCTGCGGCTGCAAAAACATATGACACGGAGGTAAAATGCAATGGGTGACTCGTGCTGTTGTAATCCATGCTGCAACCCATGCGGAGGCGGCGGAATATTTGACGGAGGAATATGGATTTGGATTATAGTTGCAATAATTATAATCTGGATTGTTTCCGATAATAACAACTGCGGTTCCTTTGACAGAGGCTGCTGCTGAATCAAACAAGGGCTTATGCATTGCATAAGCCCTTGAAAATTGTATTTAAAATAAACATTTCAAAATATAAAATCAACAAAAACAGTTGACAAATTAATCTTTTTGTGTTATAATATATATATAGCAGAAAGGAGAACAGAAAATGCTTACTGATTTTGGAAGGTTTTTAAGAAAAATAAGAATTGACTGCGGCGAAATTTTAAGGGATATGGCTGAAAAGCTGAATGTATCAGCAGCCTATCTTTCGGCAGTTGAAATGGGTAAGAGAAATATTCCTCAACAATGGGTAAATAGAATTTCAGAGCTTTATAATCTATCTGATGAAGACAAAATTAAACTTAATAATGCCGCAGATAATTCTGCGAAAAGCATTACTCTAAGTTTTGAAAATACCAACAGTTCACAAAAAGAAGCCGCTATTCTTTTTGCAAGGAATTTTGAAAATGTAGATAACGAAACATTAGACAAAATAAAAAAATTGCTTGGAAATATGGAGGAATAAACGTTTGAATTACATAGCAGAGCCTTTAAATCGGGCAAAAATAAGAGAAGCTGCTAAAGCAATAAGGAAGATTTTTTGTGTTGGAAATATTATCTATTTGCCGGTTATACAAATTTTAGAGCAAGCTATGCCATTGCTTTTCACGGATTTTAGTTATGATATTGTTACCAAATCGGAATTTCCGGATAACCGGCATGCTGAAACCGATATTGTCAATCATGTTATAAAAATCAGAGAGGATATTTATAACGGTGCTGTAAACGGCAACGGAAGAGACAGGATGACAATTATGCATGAAATTTCTCATTATATACTTTTAGTGGTATGCGGTGTAAAGTTTGCCAGGAATTTTGACGGAAAGAAAGTAGCCGCATATCAAAATCCTGAATGGCAGGCAAAGGCGCTTGCGGGAGAAATTATGTGTCCGCATGAAATCATAAAATCATTTTCAGTTGATGAAATTGCAAAAAAATGCGGTGTTTCAAAAGATGCCGCTCAATATAATCTTAAACTTAAATAAGGAGTTGATGTGTATGCTTGCAAGTAAAAAACACATTAAAAGTTGCTGCAACAACATTTTAATGTGCTTCTCACAGGTATGCTAAAAAGCCGACCTAATTGCTATGGTAATATTTTAGCACACCTGTGAAATAAAATCAATAGTTTTATTTAGAATTTTATTTTACAGGAGGTTTTTATATTTAATGACAAATGAAAAATTTAATAATTATGATGTGTTCCGCTCGTTTTTGGTTGAAAATGCTGATTATGAGGGATATTTTGAGTTGCCTGTTATAAAAACAAGTAATCTTATACCGGATAAATTGGTGCCGTTTTCAAAGGCAATGGCAAGAACGTGGAATGATTTTGACTGTTGGGTTATGTTTTATGAACATGATATAAAATTTGAACGCCTATGGCATAATCCCAAACAGTACCTTGCGAAGCTCAGAAAGTTTAAGGGCATAATTTCGCCGGATTTCAGCCTGTATCGGAATATGCCTCTGTGTATGCAGATGTGGAATACATACAGAGGACGGGCTTTATCAGTCTGGCTTCAAAATAATGGGGTTGCAATTATACCTAATGTGAGGTTCAATGATGAGCGTACATACGAATTTTGCTTTGACGGAGTTGAGAAATTCAAAACCGTTGCGGTAGGTACTCACGGCTGCATAAAAAGCAGAATTGATAAGGATTATTTTAAAGACGGTCTTGCGGAATTAGTTAAAAAGTTGTCTCCGGAAACAATTGTTGTATACGGCAGCGCACCTGATGATATTTTTAAAAAATACCGGGATATGGGTATAAATATAATACCTTTTGAAAGTGAATTTTCAAAATCCAGAAAGCAGGTGACTGCTTAATGGGTGCAGGTGTAGGCGGCAATTTCGGAAGGACAAAGGGAAATCGTTCGAATGCTAAAATTCATAAGGGAAGGCAAGATAAGCATATAAAGGGTACAAATAATTATAATCAGCAAAAGGCGAATGGCAAGAACCCCAGCATTTTAACTTCTGATCCCGGTAAACTTTTAAAAGAAGGTGTTGGAAAAGGAAGAATGATTACACCGACAAAAGAGTCTGTTGATTATGGAAAAATTATAGGAAAATATTATTCAGAAAAATACGGTAAATATTATGAGACAACCAGAGCAACCATTCACTACGACAACAAAGGGAACGCTCACATCGTTCCTGCAAAACCAAGTTGGCTAAAATAAGAAAGGAGTTTTTTATGAACGATAAATACAAAGCATTGCTTTATTCGATTGATGATTATTTTGAGGCAGACCCTCTTATAATTTCATTTGGCAATGGTCTTAAGGTAAAATGTAATTCTATTACAGGAATTTATGAAACAGATACCGAACCCGGTGACGAGGATTATATCGGTGAATATGCAGCAGCGGTTGGTGATGTGGAAGTTTTACAGCAGGGAAATGACAATAGTGTAGAAATATATAATGATTGCATTGAAATATCACTAAAATGTATTCCTGAAAAAGTATCATTAGAAGATGGAACGGTTTTGTGGACAAAAGGGAATTAATTTCAAAACAGCCGTACAGAAGAATGATTTCTGTGCGGCTGTTTTGAATATATCAGAGAATAATACAGATAAGTCCGCCGCTGCCTTCGTTGATAATTTTTTGAAGTGTTTCCTGAAGTTTGAATCTTGCGTCTTCGGGCATGCGGTAGAGTTTGTTGTGCAAATCTTCATTTACGAGTTCGTGAAGCGATTTGCCGAATATGTTTGTTTCCCATATTGATTTCGGATCAACTTCAAATTCTTTGAGAAGGTAATGAACCAGGTCTTCGGACTGTTTTTCCGTTCCGACAATAGGCGACACCTCGGTTTCTATATCGGCGCGTATCATATGTATGCTCGGAGCGCTTGCGCGCAGGCGCACGCCGAATTTACTTCCCTGTTTAACCATTTCCGGTTCTTCAAGCGAGAGCTCGTCGATTGTGGGGGATACTATTCCGTATCCGGTTTCCTTTACCTCCTGCAATGCAAATGATATTTTGTCATATTCATGTTTAACTCCGGCAAGAGAGCGCATAAGCGTCATGAGGTTATCTTTGCCGCTGATTTCAAAGCCTGTTTCCTCGCCGAGAATTTTGTAAAACAGATTTTCGTCTGTGTTTACTTTAAGCTTAACAGTGCCTTCGCCGAGGTTAATCCGGTCTATTTTTGATTCTGTTATGCTTTCGCATTTCAAAAGGCTGTCAAGTATTTGCCTGGAGTCGCGTATTTTAGAAACATTTTTAAGCGAATCCAGAATATTTGTATACATTGATTCTTTGAGCCAGTGCTCGGGTTCAAGCACATCTACCCAGTCGGGAACCTCGATTGCAACCTCTTTGAGCGGAAATTCAAACAAAACCTTTTCGATGATATTATTAATATCGGCGCTTTCAAGCTCGGCGCAGTTTACGCACAGGACGGGAACATTGTGCCTTGCTTCGATTTCCGATTTTACCTTTTGAGCCGTTTCACTGCCGGGATTAACGGAGTTTAAAAGAACTATAAACGGTTTGTTGATTTCTTTGAGCTCGTTTATAACACGGTTTTCGGCATTGATATAGTCTGAGCGCGGAATATCCGTTATACTGCCGTCGGTGGTTACCACAAGACCGATTGTTGAATGTTCGCAAATAACCTTGTGAGTTCCGGTTTCTGCTGCCTGTGCAAAGGGAATTTCGGAGTCCGACCAGGGGGTTTTTACCATTCTCGGAGCATTGTCCTCGATGTAGCCGAGGGCAGAATCAATTATATAGCCTACGCAGTCTATCATTCTGACATTGAATTTGGCATTGTCCGAAAGCGTAATTTCTACGGCTTCATTTGGTATGAATTTCGGCTCTGTTGTCATAATGGTTCTGCCGGCACTGCTCTGCGGCAGCTCATCGCGCGCGCGTTCCCTTTTGAATGCATTGTCAATATTAGGTATTACAAGCAAGTCCATAAATTTTTTAATAAAGGTTGATTTTCCTGTCCTTACAGGGCCTACAACCCCTATATAGACATCTCCGTTAGACCGCTTCGAGATGTCGCTGTAGATATTGTATTCAGCCATAAAAATTCCTCCACACTTTGTACTTTTGTACATTGTATGAAGGAATGTTTTTGTTTATGAATAAAAATATTTAATTATTTCTGCGGAATTATAGGATAGAGCTGAATAGTGTTTCCGCCGTCCACAACAAGTTCGGCACCCGTTGTATTGCGTGCGTGAGCCGCAAAGTACCATACTGCGTCAGCTACATCCGCGCCGATTGCCACGTCGCCGATAGGTGTATATCTTGACGGTACGTCCTTGTAGAAATCGGGGTTTTTCTCCCATCTGTCGGTTCTTATCATGCCCGGAAGAACTGCATTTACGCGAATGTTGTATTTGCCAAGATCCAAAGCCATAGCCCGCATCATACCGAGCTGTCCGCCTTTGGAAGCCGAATATGCAATTCTGTCGGGGATAGCTCTGTATGCAGTATTCGAGTTTACAAAAACTATGTTTCCGCCGCCGTTTTCTTTCATTCTTTTTGCTGCGTGCTCGCACAGGCAGAAATTCCATGTCATGTTTGTATTGATAACACGCATAAAGTCAGTAAGCGGATTTTCAAAGATTTTCATGTTAAGCCCCTGGTCGGCAGCATTTAACACAAGTGTTTCTATAAAAATTCCCTTTGCGTCAAGCTCGGCAAAAAGCTTTTCGACAGCAGCTTCGTCAACGGTTCTTTCGTCGATAAGCGAGTTTATATGATAGCCTGTGATGTCAACGTTTGTGAATTTTTCTTTATATGCCTTTTCTGCGGCATGTACTTTTTCAATACTTCTTCCCGTGAATACCACGTTCCAACCTTCGGATGCGAATTTTTCTACAATATCAACTCCGGTGTTTATGCATGCACCGGTTATAAGTGCTGTTTTCATGATAAATCCTCCTTAAAAATAAAATTCTGTTTTTGCGGGGCGGATATCCGTAAGCGCTCCGGTATAGTGACGGAGAGTATGTACCTGATAAGGGTGCTTTAAACATTCTTCTTCGTTTATCTCAATACCGAGTCCCGGTTTGTCCGGAATGGTAATATAACCGTCCTTGTATTCAAGCTTTTCATTGGTAATATCTTTTCTGTAGTCAACATCGCTGTACATAATTTCAAGAATGGAGAAATTAGGGCAGCATGCGGCAATGTTAAGCGTAGCGGCATTTGCGACAGGTCCTGACGGGTTGTGCGGAGCAAATCCCATGTAGCGGTATTCTGCTTCGGCAGCGAGCTTTTTAAGCTCCATAATTCCGCCTGCGTGGCTGATGTCCGGCTGAATGTAGTCGGCGCAGCCTTTTTCAAACATATCCTTGTAGTCCCATCTTGTGTACAGCCTCTCGCCGGCGCTTATTGCAACCGGGGATTTATCCCTTACAGCCTTTAATGCGTCAAGATTGTCCGGAGGAACAGGCTCTTCAAAGAACATCGGCTTAAACTGCTCAAGTTCTTTTGCGATTTTTATTCCGGTAGGAATGTTGAATCTGCCGTGGCCTTCTATCAAGAGGTCTACTTCGCTGCCTACGACATCTCTTACGGCTCCTACACATTCGAGGGCGGTGTTTAAGTCCTTGTTTGAAATTGTCATGTAGTTTTTGCCGAACGGATCCCATTTCATTGCGGTTACTCCGCGCTTAACGGCGATTTTGGCTTTCTCGGCAAATTCCTGCGGAGTTTTTGCACCTGCGAACCAACCGTTAACATAAATTCTTACCTTGTCGTTGCATCTGCCGCCGAGGAGCTGATATACGGGAACGCCGAGATGCTTTCCGAGTATATCCCAGAGCGCCATGTCAATTGCGGAGAGAGCGCTCATAAGTACCGGGCCGCCTCTCCAGTATGCGTCGCGGTATATATTGTGCCAGTGCTTTTCGATGTCAAGCGGATTTTGACCTACCAGGTATTCTTTTATGTGCTCCACGGCACCGAGAAGTGCTTTTTCTTTGTATTCGAGAGTCGCCTCGCCGACGCCGTCTATACCGCTGTCGGTGTAAACCTTGACGAATACAAAATTTGTTCTGAAACAGTCTACAACAAATGTTTTTACGTCTGTTACCTTCATGATTTTCTCCTTTTTATTATAAGTTTATTTCTTTGTAAATTTCCGGTATAACTTTGTTTTTGCATATAAATTCATCGGGGTTTAAACTGTCGAAAAGTCCCCAGTGAAGCGGAACAACAACTTTTGCATTTACCCTTTTTGCAAATTTTGCGGCGTCAGTCATGTTCATATTGTTGCCCTTGCCGTTAATAGGCAGAAATACTGCGTATATGTCGTCCGGCAGGTCTGCGAAAACTTCTTCGTTGTATAGAGTGTCGCCCGTCACATAGTATTTTTTGCTGCCGTCGTCAATTATAATTCCTATTGCATTGAGGTCGGAATGTTCCGCTTTTACGGCAGTAAATGTGATTTTGTCCTGAGTCCATGTTGTATGACGGTTAAACATAACGTAGTTGTTGTTTCCGCCGCTTTTTCTTGCGATATTCCATGCGGATACAGGCCCTAAAAAGACGACGCTTTTATCTTTGTTGAGGTAGTGGGGCATGGTTTCCGGATCCAGATGATCTATGTGGTCGTGCGTAACCGCATATACGTCAACGTCCAAATCAAGGAATTTTTCGTCAACGGGCATTCTGCGGTCGCTTGCCGGATTTGTTTTGAAACAGTAGTTTGACAGATACGGATCTACTACTATTTTCATACCGTCCGTTTCAAACAAAAGCCCTGCCTGACCGAGCCATGTTACCTTCATAGTTAACATCTCCTTTTGTTGTTCTGGACAATCGGGATTTGAACCATATCGGCTTTGAATCCCGACTTCCTAAAAAAATTATACTATGTTTTAAAAACCATAACAAGGCGGTTTTTTAGATATAATCCGCAGTTTTATAAATATTGTATATTTTTGGAAGGGTGAAATCGTACTTTGCGGCATAAAAAAACAGACGCCGTATAAAAGCGACATCTGTTTTTGGATTTTTATTTTAAAGAACTTTTGCAAGAAAGCTTTTGAGTCTGTCACATTTCGGATTTGTAAATATTTCGTCCGGTGTTCCTTCCTCCATGATTTTGCCTTCGTCCATAAATACGACTCTTGTTCCCACCTCGCGCGCAAAGCCCATTTCGTGAGTAACCACAATCATTGTCATGCCCTCGTGGGCAAGCTCTTTCATAACATCGAGAACTTCTCCGACCATTTCGGGATCAAGAGCCGAGGTCGGTTCGTCAAAGAGCATAACGGCAGGCTCCATGCAAAGCGCCCTTACAATCGCAACTCTCTGTTTCTGCCCGCCGGAAAGCTGGCTCGGATATGCGTCTGCACGGTCTTTTAAGCCGACGCGCTCAAGCAGGCTCAAAGCCTTTTGTTCAGCTTCGCTGCGGCTTTTTTTCAAAAGCTTCATCGGCGCAATCGTCATGTTTTTCAAAACCGTCATGTGCGGAAACAGGTTAAAGTGCTGAAAAACCATACCCATCTTCTGACGGTGCAGATTTATGTTTACATTTTTGTCGAGGAGATCCTTG
The DNA here is from genome assembly GCA_934481345.1 of uncultured Clostridia bacterium. GTDB lineage: Bacteria > Bacillota > Clostridia > UMGS1810 > UMGS1810 > CAKSIN01. Next base: position 76,255 of record CAKSPF010000003.1, on the reverse strand, counting down.
CCGTTAAAGTAAAGGTGACCGTCCGTAGGTGTTTCGAGCAGATTCAGCGAACGCAGCAGGGTTGATTTTCCGCTGCCCGACGGGCCTATAATTACGACAACCTCTCCGTCGTATATTTTTGTGTTAATGTCGTCAAGAGCCTTAACTGTACCGCCGGCATAATGCTTTTTCAAGCCGGTTACTTCTATTATAGGATTATCGCTCACTGTTTCTCAGCCTCCTTTCCAGTTTGCCGACCAGCCATGTAAAGAATATTACCATAACAAGGTAGATGAGCGCTACCGCAAACAGCGGCATAAATGGCGAATATGTGCTTGCGCGTATTATGTTGCCGCCCATTGTCAGATCTCTTATCGTAACATATCCGGCTACGGAGGTTTCCTTGAGCAAAACTATAAATTCATTTGCGAGAGCCGGCAATATGTTTTTAAATGCCTGCGGTATGATTACATACCACATAGTGCTTTTGTAGTCAAATCCAAGGCTTCTGCCGGCTTCAAACTGTCCGGAGTCTACCGACATAATTCCTGAACGTACAATTTCCGCAACATATGCTCCGGAGTTTATGCCGAATGCTAAAATGGCAATAAGCATGCTGTTGCGCGATGTTGAAAAGATAATGTAATACATTATCATAAGCTGTACAACAACAGGAGTTCCGCGTATAGCCGTCAGATAAATCTTGCATATGATGTTAACAAGTGCAAACAAAAACTTTTTCAGACCGCCGTGAATTTCTTTGCTTGTCTTGTCATAGCTCGAACGTACTATTGCAACAATTACTCCCAGAGCTATACCGAGCAGAGCGGCGAAAAAGGTAATTATTAATGTATTTTTAAGACCGCTGGTGATAAATGTCCAGCGATTTTCCTTTACAAAGTTAAGTATAAAATCGGCTTTTAAATCAGCCGCCCATGACTTTATACTGTCTAAAATCAAATTCATTTTGGCACCTCTTAAAACTAAAACAGGGACGGAGTTTGGAATATCCGCCCCTTGTGCAATTAATAACGTTTATTATTTGTTGTTTGCTTCCACATATGCCTTGGCAGGCTCGTTGTCTATGATTACGCAGTCAACTTTGCCGGTTACGAGAGCCTGAACAGCTTCGTTTCCGGAAGCGTATTTCATAACTCTGTCTTTGCCGAAATCATCTTCTGCATAAATATCTCCGGTAGTACCTTTTTGTGTACCTATTAAATATTTTGCGCCTTTCTTTGAAAGGTCGTCAACTGTTTTGATTTTGCTGCCCTCGGGTACTATTACAACCTGTATGCCCTGTGCATAGCTGTCGGAGAAATTAACATTTTTAAGTCTGTCTTCGGTAATTGTCAGACCTGCCATACCCATATCGGATTTGCCGGACTGTACTGATGTAACGACAGCGTCAAAGTCCATGTCGTCTATTACAAGCTTCATGTCGAGCTTGTCTGCAATAGCTGCTGCCATTTCCGCGTCTATGCCGACAATTTCTGAGCCTTCATAGTATTCATAGGGCGGGAACTGTGCGTTTGTTGCCATGTGAAGCTCCTGCTTGCCGTCGACATTTTCCTGGAATGTAAGGTCATGCTCTTTGTTTGATATGTACTTATCTACGATTTTCTTCTGTGTACCGTCGTCTTTGATTTCTTTAAGAGCTGTGTTGATTTTGTCAAGAAGCTCAGAATTTTCTTTTGCAACGCAGATTGCATAATCTTCAACGGTATATTTGGTATCAAGGATAGATAATTTTATATCCTTTTTTCCACAGCCTGCAAGTGCACTTACTGCAATGGCGCAGGCAAAAACAACTGATAATAATTTCTTCATGGTAATGCCTCCATATTTTAGTTTTTGCATAAATATACAAAAAGAATTATATAACAATTAATCGGTATTGTCAATAAATATCGCAAAAAATATTTTTTTGCTTTGTAAAAAATACGGTATACTGCTGAATAAAAATGCTCCTTTGCCTTAAAAAATTCTGCTTTTTTCAAAAAAACTCCGCTAAAAAATGAAAAATTTTTATAATTTTAACATATGGTGCAAAAATATCGTAATAATAAAATTATTCCCGGGTTTCAAAAATGCAAATGCCGGTGTTTTACAGCGCTTGGCGGCATAATGCATGCATATAATTATAATATTTTTACCTGATATTATAATGGCGTTTTTATAATTGAAATCGGTACAAAAGTATTGTAAAATGTAAATACGGGCTGAGGGAAGTACATATACAAATGCACAATCCCGGCATTATATTTTATACAAGGAGAGATATGCAATGAAAAATGCAACAGCTGCGGTTAAGACTATTCCCATTGCAAAGCGAAACAGTCTTGGCTACCGATTTAAAAAAGCAATTGAAAACGGCTGGCAGCTTTATTTGATGCTGGTTATTCCGCTTGCGTACATATTACTGTTTAATTACGGCCCCATGGTCGGGCTGCAAATTGCTTTTAAAGAGTACAACTCACAGTACGGTATGTTTGGAAGCGAGTGGGTCGGACTCAGATATTTTCTGAAGTTTCTTAATGATCCGAGATTTTTGTCAATATTTATAAACACACTGAGGGTATCTGTGTATACGCTTGTTGCAAGCTTTCCGTTTCCCGTAATACTTGCTTTGTGCGTAAACCTTATAAGTAATCAGACATACAAAAAGACGGTTCAGCTCATTATGTATGCGCCGCACTTCATATCCGTTGTCGTACTTATAGGTATGCTCAATCAGATAATAGACCCGAACATAGGTCTTTTGCATAATTTCTGCGATTCCGTTCTCGGGGTCAAAATGCCTAACATAAATGCAAACCCGAACGCTTTTCTGCATCTGTATGTCTGGTCCGGTATATGGCAGAACATGGGATATGATTCGATAATCTATCTTGCGGCACTTTCGGCGGTTTCGCTGGATTTGCATGAAGCGGCTCAGATAGACGGAGCTTCGCGCGTCAAACGTGTATGGTATATTGATTTTCCGTGTCTTGTGCCTACAATGGTAATTTTGCTTATTATGAAGTCCGGTTATATCATGAGCGTCGGATTTGAAAAAATATTCCTTATGCAAAATGAACTTAACCGTTCCAAGAGCGAGGTTATTTCCACATATGTATACAGAAAGTCATTTATGGAAAAAAACAGCTTTGAAGATAAATATTCTTATTCGACCGCTATAGGCTTGTTTAACTCAATAATCAATCTTGTGCTTATACTTACGGTAAACAAAATATCCAAGCGTTTCGGCGATACAAGTCTTTGGTAGAATGGGGGAGAAAAATATGTTAAAAGGCAATTCAACAAAAATCAGAACATCTGCGGAAGATAAAGTATTTTACGCTTTTGTGTATACATACATAGCATTGCTTCTTATAATCGTGCTGTATCCGCTTATATTCGTAATTTCTTCGTCATTTTCCGAGCAGATGGCTGTAAGAACGGGTAAGGTTATTCTGTGGCCGTGCGATGAAAACGGGCATCTTGCATTTTCGCTTAACGGCTACAAAGCTATTTTTGCAAAAAATGATGTGCTTATAGGCTACAGAAATACAATTCTGTATACATTTTTCGGCACGGTGTTAAATCTTGTAATGACATTTATAGCCGCATATCCGCTTGCGCGCAAGGATTTGGCGGGCAGAAGAGTGTTTATGTTTATATTTACGTTTACCATGATATTTAACGGCGGCATGATCCCGACATATCTTCTTATGAGGAGTCTGGGACTTGTCAATAATCCGCTTATTATGATAGTGAGCGGTGCAATAAGCGTTTATAATTTGATTATCGCCAGAACTTTTATAGAAAACAGCATACCTGTTGATTTGCTTGAAGCTGCAAAAATCGACGGCTGTTCGGATTTCAGGTATTTTATCAAAATGGTGCTTCCGCTTTCAAAGTCGGTTATTGCGGTACTTACACTCTATTACGCACTTACTCACTGGAATGCATACTTCAATGCGTTCATGTATTTGAATGACAGAAAGTATTGGCCGCTGCAACTGTTTTTAAGAGAAATACTTGTTGAAAATCAGGTTGACGCCAATTATACGGATTACGAACTGCAGGAGGCAAAGGCAGGTCTTGCCGATTTGCTTAAATATGCACTTATTATTGTAAGTACGGTTCCGGTTATGATACTATATCCTTTTATTCAGAAGCATTTTGTTACCGGTGTAATGATAGGTTCGGTAAAAGGCTGATATAGTTTTAAATCATAATATATCCCTGAAAAACAGGAAATGCGTTTTTATGCATTTCCTGTTTTTGTATTTCTGCAAAAAAAACGGCAAATGCCTTTGGCATTCACCGTTTTGTATTTTTAAAGGTTTTTCTGTGTAAAGTTCCAGGAATCGGCGCACATCTGAGCTATTCCGAGTTCTGCTTTCCAGCCGAGCTCTTTAAATGACTTTTCGGTATCTGCATAACATTCGGCTATATCGCCGGCTCTTCTCGGTGCGATTTCGTATTTCAGCTTTTTGCCGCATGCGTCTTCGTATGCATGCAGGATTTCAAGAACGCTGTAACCTACGCCGGTGCCGAGGTTGTATGCTTCGACTCCCTTGAAGGTGTTGATTTTTTCGAGAGCTTTTACATGGCCTTTGCTAAGATCCACAACATGGATATAATCTCTTACGCCCGTACCGTCTTTAGTGGGGTAGTCATCTCCGAAAACATTCAGATGGTCAAGCTTGCCGAGTGCAACCTGTGCAATGTACGGCACAAGATTATTCGGAATGCCGTTGGGATTTTCGCCTATAAGGCCGCTCTCATGAGCGCCTATCGGATTGAAGTATCTCAAAAGCGCGATTGACCATTCGTTATCGGAAACAAAGAGGTCTCTTAAAATATTTTCTATCATAAGCTTTGTGCTGCCGTAAGGATTTGTTGTGGAAAGCGGGAAATCCTCTTTAATCGGCACACTCTTCGGGCAGCCGTAAACCGTTGCGGACGAACTGAATACTATTTTCTTGCAGCCGTATTTTGCCATTGTCTGGCAGAGAATAAGGGTGCTTGTAATGTTGTTGTGATAGTAAGCAAGCGGAATTTGAACCGATTCGCCTACAGCCTTTAAACCGGCAAAGTGTATAACGGCTTCGATGTCGTTCTGCTCGAAAATCATTTCAACCTTGTCGCGGCAAAGAAGGTCTTCCTCATAAAATTTTACTTTTTTCCCCGTTATCTGCTCTATTTTATCTATCGTTTCTCTTTTTGAATTGCAGAGGTTATCTATTACCGCAACCTCGTAGCCTGCACTTAGAAGCTCCACGCATGTATGGCTTCCGATAAAGCCTGCGCCTCCTGTAACCAAAATCATCTGAATCATTCCTTCCGTAATTAATATATATTTATATGTATTATACAATAATATCCGGTTCTTTTCAAGTACAATAATTATTTCTTTAATATTATAAAGCTGTAAATATTTTATGAATTTTTTAAATAGGGGTAGATTTTTATTAAATTTTGTAGCATAATAGCATTAGATTAGTTGTAAATAATTGTAAATGAAAATATGTAAATATACGGGAGGTTTATTTTATGAAGTACATAGTTGTTTTGGGGGACGGCATGGCAGATTACCCCGTAGATGAGCTTGGCGGAAAGACGCCGCTTGAATGTGCAAAAAAGCCTAATATTGATTATCTCGCGTCGCACGGCGAAGTCGGACTTGTAAAAAATGTTCCGGAAAATCTTGCGCCCGGAAGCGACGTTGCAAATCTTGCGGCTATGGGTTATGACCCTCAGAAGTATTATTCCGGACGTTCTCCGCTTGAGGCAGTCAGCGTAGGCGTTGATATGAAGGATACCGATATAATTTTCAGATGCAATCTTGTAACGGTGACCGATGAGGAAAAATATGAGGACAAAAAAATCATCGACCACAGCGCCGATGAAATTACCACCGAAGAGGCACGCGAGCTTATAGAGAGCGTAAACAAAGCTTTTGCAAATGATAAATTTACTTTCTATCCGGGCGTAAGCTACCGTCACATTATGGTGTGGGATAAGGGACCGTATGACTTCACCCTTACACCTCCGCATGACATCCTGGAAAGAAAGGTTGCGGATTATATGCCGAAGGGCGAGGGCAGCGAATATATATATGATATGATGGTAAAGAGCTATGACATACTCAATAATCATCCCGTAAATATCGCGCGCGAAAAACGCGGTCTGAAAAAAGCAAACTCCATATGGATATGGGGTGAGGGAAAGAAACCGCTTTTGTCCGACTTCAAGGAAAAATACGGATTAAAAGGCGCGGTTATAAGCGCTGTTGACCTGATTAAAGGTATCGGAATGTGCGCCGGATTGGACGTCATTGAAGTCGAGGGCGCAACTGGCAACATAAACACGAATTTTGACGGTAAAGCGGAAGCGTGCCTTAAAGCGCTTGATGACGGATGCGATTATGTATATATACACATGGAAGCGCCGGACGAATGCGGTCACAGACACGAAGTTGAAAACAAAGTTAAATCAATCGAGCTTATAGACGAAAAGGTAGTAGGACGGATAAGAAAGGTTCTTGACGAAAAGGGCACGGACTACAGAATGCTTGTTCTGCCGGACCATCCCACTCCGCTTTGCCTCAGAACACACACAAGAGATGCTGTTCCGTACATTATATATGACAGCACAAAGGATGTAAACGGCGTAAAAACCTATACGGAAGAAACTGCTAAGGAAAGCGGAATTGTTATAAACGAAGGGTACAAGCTTATTACAAGATTTATCAATTAATTCTTGGCTTGAAATGAGGAATAACCGATGAACATATTGCCTAAAAATCCCGTTAAAACACTTGTTACGATTGCATATGCCGTAATTTTTGTGCTGTTTATAACATATCTGCTGCCGAAAATTATAACATATCTGCTGCCGTTTATCCTGGCATGGATAATTTCGCTTATAATAAAGCCGATAGTAAAATTTTTAAAGATGCTTCATATACCGCAGAGGCTTGCGGTGGTAATCTCCATGCTGCTTGTTATCGGCGTGATAGTGTGCGCTTTTTACTTTTTGTCAGCCGCACTTGTCAAGGAGCTTCAGACGGTTGTCGATATTTTGCAGCAGACCTCCGACGGCATGCCGGTGCTTTTGAAAAATCTTATAGAGCGCCTGCCCGGCGGACTTGAAAAGTTTGCCATGTCCATTGCGGAGCGTACCGAGGGAGATTTGACGGATTTCGTATATCCGGCGGCAAAATCCGCTCTTTCCAAACTGGGCGGAGCTGCGGTTAAGCTTCCGTCGGCTCTTGTATTCTCGGTTGCCATGATTTTAGCTGCATATTTTATCAGCAATGACAGCGGTACGATAAAAGCGGAGCTTAAAAAATACATTCCCGAAGAAAAGCTTATTCATATAAGAACCATTAAACAGAAGCTGTATGAAGCGTTCGGAGGATATGTGAGAGCGCAGCTTATTCTGATGCTTATAGTTTTTTGTATTCTGCTTACCGGATTTTTGATTCTGGATGTAAAGCTTGCGCTGCTTCTGGCAGCCGTTATAAGCTTTCTGGACGCCATTCCGGTTTTGGGAACGGGCATATTTTTAAACCCGTGGGCGCTTGTGTGTCTTATTCAGGGCGATTATTTCAAGGCAATAGGTCTTGTGTGTCTGTATTTTGTGGTTCTTTTTACAAGACAGTTTATAGAGCCTAAGGTAATAAGCGGTCAGATAGGTCTGCATCCGCTGTTTACTCTTGCCGCCATGTATGTCGGTTTAAAGACGATAGGCGTATCGGGTATGATATTCGGTCCCATATTGCTGATTATAGCCGTAAATGCTTTGAAAATAAAAGCGGAACTTGAACAAAGAGGTGAAATTGATGAGCGGAACTAATGTAATTTTGGTTGTTGATGACGATAAGAATATTTGCGAGCTGGTGAGGCTTTATCTGATTAAGGAAGGATATGAAACGGTTTTTGCACATGACGGAATAAATGCGGTTAAGCTGTTTGAGGAAATCAAACCGTCTGCCGTGATTTTGGATATTATGCTTCCCGGTGCGGACGGTATCGAGGTGCTCAAAAATATCCGCAAAAAGAGCAATACCCCGGTTATAATGCTTACCGCAAAAGGAGAAACGATAGATAAGGTTCTCGGTCTGGAACTCGGCTCCGATGACTATGTGGTTAAGCCTTTTGAGCCGAAAGAGCTTGTCGCAAGACTTAAAGCCGTGCTCAGAAGATATAATTCCGATTCAACCGAAAGCGGAGAAATCCGCTTTGACAAGCTGAGTATAAATATGAATACTTATGAACTCAAAATAGACGGAAAGGTTATGGAAATTCCGCCGAAGGAGCTTGAGCTTTTGAATTTCCTGTGCTCGCATCCGAACAAGGTATTCACGCGCGACCAACTGCTTGACGAGGTGTGGGGATATGAGTTTTTCGGTGATTCCAGAACGGTTGACGTGCATATCAAAAGGCTTCGCGAAAAGGTTGAGGGTGTAAGCGAGGAATGGAATTTAAAGACAGTGTGGGGAGTAGGCTACAAATTTGAGGTGAAAGCGTCTTGAAAAAAAGCATATCCGGCAGTATGGTATTTGCAAGTATGGGCATAGTCATTGCGGTTTTTGTGTCAATGTCGTTTTTGTTTGCAAGATATATGGAGCGTGCGGCAGTTGAGGAAAAGGCGGCGCTTTTGGAGAATAATGTAGACCGTGTGGCGGCTTTTACATACACTGCGCTCACAAATCAGAGCAGTGTGGTGGATTCGCTGTATCAGTACATGATAGACAACCTCAGCTACAATACGCAGGCAAGCATAATGGTTTTTGACAACAACGGAATTGTTTTTGCGGCGTCGGGCGGCAAAAAAAATTCAAGCTACTATCAGAAAATTGATGACAGCGTGCGTGACAGCGTCCTTGCAGGCAAAAAAATTCTGAGCACGGATATATTTATAGACGAAAATGACGATAAAGTGCTTACTGTAGGCGCGGCGCTGAAGCATGGCGGAGAAATATTCGGAGGGGTTTTGTTTAACCAGCGCGTTCCGGAAATCAAAAAGATGTATCGGAGTATGACGAAAAAGACAGTTTCCGTAATAATTATTGCAATGCTGTTTTCGGCAATTGTTTTTTATTTTATATCGCTGAAAATCACAACCCCCATAAAAAAGATAAGCGCTGCCGTTACGGAATTCAGCAAGGGCAACTTTGAAAAAAAGGTTGAGTACACATCGGACAATGAGCTCGGAGAGCTTGCAAACAACATTAATCACATGGCAGCGTCGCTTGAAAATCTTGAAAACTTAAGACGGGGTTTTGTGTCGGATGTTTCTCATGAATTAAGGACGCCGATGACAACGATTTCGGGATTTGTCGAGGGAATTCTGGACGGCACGATACCGCCGGAAAGCCGTGATGAGTATTTAAGCGTGGTTTTGTCGGAGTCAAAAAGGCTTTCAAGACTTGTTACAAACCTTTTGCAGATTTCGAGGATGGAAAGCGGCGAAACGGCTGTAAATAAGACGGATTTTGATATAAACGAGCTTGTAAGGCTTGCGCTTTTGAAATTTGAAATGATGATAACTCCCAAAAACATAGATGTGCTTCTGAGCGTAGATGACGGACGGCTTATGGTTAATGCCGACAAGGATTCCATAACGCAGGTGCTTATTAACCTTATAAACAATGCCGTTAAATTTACGCCGGACGGCGGTAAAATATCTATTGATGTAAAGAATGCGGACGAAAAGGTTATTGTTTCAATAAAAAATACCGGACACGGAATCGAACCCGACAAGCTTGAGCATATATGGGAGAGATTTTACAAAACCGACACCTCAAGAAGTATGGACAGAAGCGGTGTGGGGCTGGGACTTTATATTGTAAAAAGGATTATTTCAATGCACGGCGAGAGCATAAACGTCAGAAGTACGGTGGATGAATACACCGAATTTTCCTTTACTCTTACAAAGTCAGATGTTTAAATATTTTTTTACATTTTATTCATAGTTTATTCAAAAATGTGTGATAATATAAAGTCATAGAAATGAATGAAGGGACTGTTTAACATGGATGAATACAAATGGTATAAAGATGATTTTGAAAACAATGTAAACAACAATGCACAAAACAATGACTTTCATACGGACGCGGATAATTCGGAAAATGAAAACAGCGGATTTGAAACGAATTATTCCGAGGACGCTTCGCAAAGCGGATTCGGCACGGAGGAACAGACCGAATATGCGGACAGCGCTTATACATCCTCCGAAAGCGAAGCAAACACAGGCAGCGACGGTTATACTTTTTACAATACAAATGTACGCAGCAAAAAATCAAAAAAGAAAAGAGTTTCTGTTTTGTCGGCTGCAATAGCGGTTGTACTTACTGCTGCATTGTCGGTTTCGGGCGCGGTGATTATTCCGAGAGCGTTTAATTCAAGCAAGGTTGCAAAAAACAGTTCTCCGGCAAGCGGTTCAAATACCGTGGGCGCTGCAATAGTTGCAAGCAGCGCTGTGGATACTGCGGATAAGAAGGCGCTTTCAACTCCCGAGATTGTGGATAAAGTAGGACCTGCGGTTGTCGGTATAATAAATAAGGCAACGCTTTCAAATTACGGCAACTACTTCGGCGGTATATTCGGCAATCAGCAGCAGGAGCAGGAGGTCGAGCAGAGCAGCGGCTCCGGCGTGGTAATTAGCCAGGACGGATATATCGTTACCAACAACCACGTTGTCGAGGGCGCTCAGGAATTGGTGGTAATTCTAAATACCGGCGATGAGTACACGGCAAAGCTTATAGGTACAGACTCCAAAACAGACCTTGCCGTTTTGAAGATAGAAGCAAGCGGTTTGACATACGCAACACTCGGAAACAGCTCCGAGCTCAGAGTGGGTGACACTGCAATTGCGATAGGAAATCCTCTCGGACAGGAATTTGCCGGCACAACCACGCAGGGTATAATAAGCGGTCTTAACAGAACCGTTACCGTTGATAACAAGCAGCTCACGCTTATACAGACAGACGCTGCAATCAACCCCGGTAATTCCGGCGGTGCGCTCGTTAATGCATACGGTGAGCTTATAGGAATAAATACTGCGAAAATTTCTTCTTCTTCTCTTGAAGGACTTGGATTTGCAATTCCGATAGACGAAGCAAAGCCGATTATTTCAGAGCTTATAGATAACGGCTACGTTACGGGCAGACCTGTTATAGGCATAGGCGGCAGAGCCGTTACCGAGCAGGACGCAGCAGCATACAACCTCAAAGTCGGAATATATGTTTCCAGTATGACTGCGGATTCGCCGGCATATATGGCAGGTGTAAAAATAGGTGATATAATCGTCGAATGTAACGGAAAAGCGGTAGAAACCGTTGAAGATATAAATAAGATTAAAAATCAGTTCTCACCCGGAGATAAATTGAAAATAAAGGTTTACAGACAGGGTGAATACAAAGATATAACACTCGTTCTCGGCGAGGAAGTACCGAGCAAATAAACACTGTTTAATCCGTTTGGGCAGGGCGGGTTTTGTACTCCCCCATGTCGTACCCGCTTTGCCCGGATTAAAATAAATTGACGCTTTTCAAATTTCCCCTTTTATTTATTTCCTCAAATCCGTTTTTGGGTTTGAGGAAATATTTTTTGTTTAAAACATTGATATTTGTAAATATTTATTGTATAATAACTGTGTTTGAGAAAATTTTTATAGGAGTTATATATGAAAAGGTTTTTTAGTTGCTTTACAATTGTCTTTTTGTGCCTTGCTGTGCTTGCAGGCTGCGGAAAAAGCGCCGGCTTTAAGCTGTCGGACGGCAGCAGACTTAAGCTCAGCGGCAAAAAAGTGACATATAAAATCAAACAGGAGGACGGAAAAATGATTTCAGAAAACAGCGACAATGTTAAAATCAAGTTTGAACTTGAAAACGGCGATGTGTTTGTTGCGGAGCTTTATCCGGAGTATGCACCCGAAACGGTTCGTAATTTTGCGGAGCTTGTAGACGAGGAATTTTACGACGGTCTTACATTCCACCGTGTTATACCGGGATTTGTAGCGCAGGGCGGCGACCCGAGAGGCGACGGCACGGGCGGCTCCGGTTCAAATATAACCGGCGAATTTGCCGCAAACGGATACAAGTCAAATACGTTAAAGCATGAAAAAGGAGTTCTTTCAATGGCGCGCGCTCAGGATTATGACAGCGCAAGCAGCCAGTTTTTCATCTGCTTTGACGATGTTGACTATTTAGACGGCGATTATGCCGCATTCGGCAAGGTGGTATACGGTATGGACGCGGTGGACGCCATGGCAGATGTGCCTACCGATTCGTATGACAAGCCTGTAACTCCGATTACTATGAAAAAAGTAACGATAATTACCGACGAGGATTACAAAAAAATTGCCGAGTAGTAAAAATTAACAATATAAACGGTTAAAAATTTTTTAAAATTATGTTAATTTTTTAACAATAGATATTGCATAATATTAAATTTTATAGTAAAATATAACTATAGAAGAAAATTTTATGAATTTATATAATTCTAAGGAGGAATTCAAAATGGCAGTAAAAGTTGCTATTAACGGTTTTGGCCGTATCGGCCGTCTGGCTTTCAGACAGATGTTCGGTGCAGAAGGTTATGAGGTTGTTGCAATCAACGATTTAACAGATCCTAAAATGCTCGCACACCTCTTAAAGTACGATTCATCACAGGGAAGATATGACGGTCACACCGTTACAGCCGGCGAAGACAGCATCACAGTTGACGGCAAGACAATTAAAATCTATGCAATCAAAGACGCTAAAGAGTGCCCTTGGGGTGAGCTCGGTATAGACGTTGTTCTCGAGTGCACAGGTTTCTATTGCTCAAAAGAAAAATCACAGGCTCACATTGACGCAGGCGCTAAAAAGGTTGTTATTTCCGCTCCGGCAGGAAAAGACCTCAAGACAGTAGTATTCAGCGTTAATGAAAACACTCTTACAAAAGACGATACAATTATTTCTGCTGCATCCTGCACAACAAACTGCTTGGCTCCTATGGCCAAGGCTCTTAACGACTATGCACCGATTCAGTCCGGTATCATGGCTACAATTCACGCTTACACAGGCGACCAGATGATTCTTGACGGTCCGCACAGAAAAGGCGATCTCAGAAGAGCAAGAGCAGGCGCTGTAAACATAGTTCCTAACTCTACAGGTGCTGCAAAGGCTATCGGTCTTGTTATCCCTGAGCTCAACGGCAAGCTTATCGGTTCTGCACAGAGAGTTCCGGTTCCGACAGGTTCGACAACTATTCTTACAGCTGTTGTTAAAGGCAAGGATATCACAATCGAAGGTATCAATGCTGCTATGAAAGCTGCTTCTTCAGAATCCTTCGGATACAATGAGGATCCTATCGTTTCTTCCGATATCGTTGGTATCAGATACGGTTCATTATTTGACGCTACACAGACAATGGTAGCTCAGATTGCGGACGACCTCTATGAAGTACAGGTTGTTTCATGGTATGACAATGAAAACTCATACACAAGCCAGATGGTTAGAACAATCAAATATTTTGCTGAATTAAACTAATCTTAAAATATTTTCGGTAAATAATTTAATGCACCGCTGAGGTTATTGTAACCTCGGCGGTGCTTATTTTTTAGCTGATTTGCAGAAATATTGTAAATTTCGGTAATAATAATATTGAAAACTTTTTTTGAAAATGTTATAATGACATTGGAAACATTTAGTTATTTGTTTGTATATTGAATTCGGGTGGTTTTGTATGAAAAAGATGGTTTTAATTGTAAATCCGCTTTCGGGAAAAATGAAAATACAGTCCGTACTGCTTGATGTAATCAAGATGTTTAATGAAGCAGGCTACAGCACTCAGGTATGCGTAACGCTCAGGCGCGGCCATGCCTCTCAGATTGCTGCGGATGCACCCGAAGATACCGATATAATAGTTTGCAGCGGCGGCGACGGCACCCTCAACGAGGTCGTGACGGGGCTTTTAAAATCAAATAAATCCGATATTCCCGTAGGATATTTGCCTTCGGGAAGCACAAACGATTTTGCAAGCACATTCGGATTGCAGACAGATATAAAAAAAGCGGCTGCGGAAATAATAAAAGGTACGCCGCACTCGGTAGATATAGGCTTGTTTAATGAAAACGATTATTTCTCATATATTGCGTCATTCGGAATGTTTACATCTGTTTCGTACAATACACCGCAGTCAATTAAAAATACATTCGGTCATCTGGCATATGTATTCGGCGGAATAAAGGATATTACAAAGATTATACCGTATAAGGTCACGGTTGAGGCGGACGGGAAAATCTATACCGGGGATTATATATTCGGCAGCGTGACAAATACAACCTCTGTGGGCGGTATCGTAAAGCTTGACAGCTCGCTTGTGAAGATGAATGACGGTCTGTTTGAAACGGTTCTTGTCAAAAACCCGTCAAATATAAATGATTTGAACAAAATTATCGGAGGACTGACGACATCAAACTTTGATGATGATGTTTTTGAATTTATAAAGTCCGAGCACATAAAAATGCATTTTAACGAAGAAATGGACTGGTCGCTTGACGGCGAACACAAAAAGAGCGGCAAGGATGTTTCGGTAAGAAATCTGCATAAGGCAGTTATGCTTGTAAAGTAGGTGAAGAGTATGACTAACACGGTGATAGATTATTTTGAAAAAATATGTGCAATACCGCACGGCTCCGGAAATACAAAAAAGCTTGCGGAATACTGCTGCACGGTTGCAGAGAAAAACGGACTTTTCTGCAGAATGGACGAAAGCGGAAATGCGGTTGTGAAGATACCGGCAAGCCCCGGCAGGGAAGGTGCGCCGGCTGTGATAATTCAGGGGCATCTTGACATGGTATGTGCAAAAGTGCCCGGCTGCAATATAGATTTTGAAAAAGAAAGCGTAAAACTCATAAAAAGCGGAGATTTCATAAGCGCAGAGGGAACAACTCTCGGTGCGGACGACGGCATCGCTGTAGCATATGCGCTGGCGCTTATGGAGGACAAGAGTCTTGTTCACCCTCCGATTGAAATAGTTCTTACCACCGATGAAGAGGTAGGTATGACAGGAGCGGAAAATCTCGATGTTTCCGACCTGAAAGGCAAAATGCTTATAAATATAGATTCGGACAGTGAGGGTGTTTTTACAGTAAGCTGTGCCGGCGGAATTAATGTGCATGCAGTCTTTGAACCCAAAAAAGAAATATGCTCCGGAAGCTTATGCAAAATTAAGGCAGACGGCTTTAAGGGCGGACATTCCGGTACCGAGATAAACACAGGTGTACTGAATGCAAACAAGGTAATGGGAAGCGTTTTAAATGCTCTTATCGGGAATATGAATATTCACCTTGTGAGTATTTGCGGAGGTGACAAGTCAAACGCAATTGCGGCATATTCCGAGGCGAAATTTGTTTTGGCAGACGGCATGGAGGCAGAAGCCGAGAGCTTGATTGCGGAGAGCTTTTCAAAAATCAAATCAAAAGCTGCAAAAGATCTGCTTATAAATATTTCGGTGTGTTTTAAGCCGTGGTTTCATGATAATGCAATATGCATTGATGATTCGCGGAGAATTATTGAGTTTATAAACGGTGTTCCCGATGGCGTTATCGCTATGGACGGTTACATTGACGGTTTGGTAAAAACATCATTAAACCTCGGCACGGTGCGAAGCGGTGCAGATAAGATTGAAATGACTCATTCGCTCCGCAGCAGCAGTAATGATGAATTGAAAGAGCTTGAAAACAAAATAAAAGTTATAGCACAAAATGCCCAAAGTACGGTATTTTCGGAGGGAGCGCATCCTGCATGGGAATACAGCGGTTCTTCAAGGCTTGCTGATATAATGTCGGGTGTGTTTTACGGAAAATACGGCAGAAAGCCTGTTGTATCGGCTATACATGCAGGGCTGGAATGTGCTGTTTTTGCAGACAAAATCAAGGGATTGGACGCTGTTTCCATAGGCCCAGATATGTATGATATTCATACCGTAAACGAAAGGGTGTCTGTTTCGTCCGTAAACAGAGTATGGGATTTTTTGAAAGACGTTCTTGCGGAAATAAAGTAGATTTGGAGTTGATACAGTGGAAAAACAAATGACAAGCAAAGAATTTTTTAATCATACATTAAAAATACTGAGCGAAAAATCACAGGAAAAGGATTACATGGACGAGGAACTTGTAATGATTCCTCAGCTTGTGGATATGGGCAGGCAGTATGTTATGAAGTGGCTTTCGGATATCAGCTTTAAAGATACTTTCAAGGGAAATACCACCGGCTACTATCTTGCTCTTTGCGCCAATTCGGTAGGCGGAGGCATGATGTATGCCTCAACCTGGGCAGACAGCGAAAACAAGCTTTCCGCGCTCAAATATGACGCTCTTTATGACGGCAGTGTGTGGGAAAATATATTTGCTCTTGCAGAAGTCGGAACAAATGATGAAAAAACCGAATTTCAAAAATTTATAATTTATCTTTTTGAAGCGTGGGTTAAGGAAGTAACGCCGTATCTTACATGTGACAATGCCGGCGATTATCTTATAGAGTCGTTTAATGCATTTTTTCAGATCGGTGCCGGAATAAAGCTCTGTACGCTCGGATATTAGCATATATGTGCTTTGGAGTTATCATTTACTAATATTAAATCACATCCTTTGAGAAATAATAAATAAGGATGTGATTTTTTGATGCGAAAACGTTTTTTTATAAATATAATATCGGTTTTTGTATGTATTTTATACCTTTATTTTTATAGGATACCGCTTTTTGACGCGTCTGCTTACGAAAATTATGCTCAGTGTGCGGCTTTTTGGAATAAATACAAGCATACGCAAAGAGGTGTGGTGAGCTGGAGCGGTTACGGTGCGTACCGTTCTTTTTTGTATATTGCGGAAAGAAAATTCGTAATTCCCGGTCTGGAGGAGGGCTTTGTGCCTCAGGGAATAACCTTTTGCGAGAGCCTTAATTCCTTCATGATTTCGGGGTATTCCGCGCGCGGCGGAGCGGCGTATATTATAACGGTCAATGCCGCAAGCGGAAGAATAAACGGCGAGTATAAAATATTAAAAAGCGACGGAAGTGTTTTTACGGGGCACAGCGGCGGCATTGCGTCCTACGGAAAATATATTTACATTACGGACGGATATATGCTGTACTATACTTCGCTGCATGATTTCACAAATACATCTTCGTCCGTAAAAATAAGGGGTGCGGTTTTACTGCCGGTGTCTGCGTCTTTCATAAGTGCATATGACGGATACCTCTGGGCGGGAAATTTTTATCACAAATCCTTCGGAGGCAAGTATGATTTCAGCGCTGAGGACAAATACGGAAAGGAGTACCGCACGCTGATTGCAGGATATAGATTTGACAGTTCGGGTACAGGTGGGCTCAGAACCTTAAAAGGCGATATGTCGGAGATGGCGGAACCGTATCTTGCCATATATGCACCCGATGAAGTACAGGGAATTGCATTTTTGGATTCGGGACAGATTCATCTGAGCTGTTCATACGGCAGGCGCATAATGTCATCGCAGCTTCTGTATAAATATCCTCCCGAAAAACAATGCGACTTAAAAATCGAGCTTGGTCAAAAAACGGTTCCTGCGTGGTTTTTAAACAATGACAGGCTGATTAACGCCGTGTATACCCAGCCTATGAGCGAGGGCACGGTGAGCAGGAACGGAAAGGTTTATGTGATATTTGAATCCGCGTCCGAAAAATACAAGGAAACAGCGCTTGATCCTACGGACAGTGTGTGGGAAATCAGATGGGAAAAACATTAAAAATAAAAAAATTTTAAATTTCCTATTGACAATTAATGGATACGGTGTTATAATCCTATTAAACTTATAGGAATTATATGTATTGATTTTAAATTAAAATACTGAAAGGGTGTTTGAAATGAAGATTTATAACTCGGTAACAGAACTTATAGGCAAGACTCCGCTTTTGGAACTTAAAAACTATGAAGCGAAAAATAAGCTTCAGGCTTCTGTGGTTGCAAAGCTTGAGTATTTCAACCCGGCAGGTTCGGTAAAGGACAGGATTGCATATGCCATGATAGATGACGCCGAGAAGAGCGGTAAATTAAAGCCCGGCGCTACCATCATTGAGCCTACCTCCGGAAATACGGGAATAGGACTTGCAGCCATATGCGCCGCAAAGGGCTATAAAATTATAATAACCATGCCCGAAACAATGTCCGTAGAAAGAAGAAATCTGATGAAGGCATACGGTGCAGAGCTTGTGCTTACCGACGGAGCAAAGGGTATGAAAGGCGCTATAGCAAAGGCAGAGGAGCTTAACAAAACAATTGAAAACTCAATAATTGCCGGTCAGTTCGTAAATCCTGCAAACCCTGCCGCACATAAAAAAACAACAGGCCCCGAAATCTGGGAGGATACAGACGGCAAGGTTGATATTTTCGTAGCAGGAGTAGGCACGGGCGGAACAGTGTCGGGCGTCGGCGAATACTTAAAATCACAAAACCCCGATGTGAAAATTGTATCGGTAGAGCCGAAAAGCTCACCGGTTCTTTCCGAAGGAGTTGCAGGACCGCACAAAATTCAGGGAATTGGCGCAGGATTTGTGCCCGATACTCTTAATACAAAAATCTATGATGAAATCATAACCGTTGCAAACGAGGACGCTTTTGAAACCGGACGCGAGATTGCAAGGACTGAAGGAGTGCTTGTGGGAATTTCATCGGGAGCGGCTCTCTATGCGGCTACAGAGCTTGCCAAGAGAGAGGAAAACAAGGGCAAAACGATAGTTGTTCTCTTGCCGGATACAGGCGACCGTTATCTGTCAACACCGCTTTTCGCGTAAAACTATTGACAATAGTTGGATATAATGATAAAATAAATCCAGTTGATGCAATATGCAGTCAATCCGGAATTATTAAAAGGGAGGATACGCTATGATGCAGTTTATGATGTGCTTTATGAATATGCTTTTCGGTGCGCTTTCCGTCCGCATAAGGGTTTGCTTATAACACAAAGCAGCCGTTTACGGGAATAATTTTGGGAAGCTTGTGCAAGCTTCCCCTTTTTATTATTACATCAGAAGGGAATTTTGACTTATGAAAACAATTGCAAGCATTATTGCGGAAACAAATATCAATAATAAACGAATGTAAAGCAAAGATTCGGTTTGATAAATAAATTTTTAAATATAAAGGAGATAATTAATTATGAAAAAAACTGTTTCTGTTATTTTAGCCGCAGTTTTGGCAGTTGCAGCGGCATTTTCACTTACTTCATGCTCAAAGAGCGATTCTGTAACCATTGCCGTTCCCAACGACACGACCAACGAAGCACGCGCATTGCTGCTTTTGCAAAATCTTAATCTGATAACTCTCAAAGACGGTGCCGGCATAACCGCCACAATCAAGGATATAAAGGATAATCCGCACAACATTACCTTTAAGGAAATCGAAGCTGCACAGCTTCCGAACATGCTCAAGGATGTTGATTATGCCGTTATCAATTCAAATTATGCCATCGAGGCGGATTTGAACCCGGTAAAGGATTCGCTCGGCATTGAAGATTCCTCGTCTGCATACAGCAATATTCTGACGGTTAAAAAAGGAAATGAAAAAACCGATAAGACAAAAGCTCTTGTTGCAGCGCTCGAAAGCAAAAAGGTTGCGGACTTTATAACAAAGAAATATGACGGTGCGGTTGTAAGCACGGTAGAAAACCCAACAGACGGCTTTGATAAGTCTGTAGACTACGACAAGCTTAAAGGAACAACAATCACCGTAGCGGCATCACCGACGCCTCATGCCGAAATATTAAAAGTCGCAAAGGAAATTCTTGCAGAAAAGGATATTACTCTTGATATAAAAGAATATACCGACTATGTTCAGCCAAATAATGTAGTTGAAAGCGGTGAAATAGACGCAAACTACTTCCAGCACAAGCCGTATCTTGACGATTTCAACGAGCAGAACGGAACACACCTTGTTTCCGTTTCCGCAATTCACGTTGAGCCGCTCGGCATTTACGGCGGCAAGCAAAAGAGCCTTGACGCTATAAAGAAGTAAAACATTATTTGCCGCTCGGCACAACCGGGTAACAGTATCAGACAAAATTCGGCGGCATGCCAGATGAGCATGCCGCCTGTTGTTGTTTTAGCCGTGTATGGCTTAGCTTGCCCGTAAAAACACAATTCGGAGGCAAACATGATAGAAATAAAAAATCTTTCCAAAACCTTTAGTACGTCGGACAAAACGGTATCTGCCCTGAAAGATGTGAATATCACAATATCGGACGGAGATATTTACGGCATTATAGGAATGAGCGGAGCAGGCAAAAGTACGCTTGTCCGCTGTATTAATATGCTTGAACGCCCCACCGAGGGCAGCGTGGTAATAGACGGGCAGGATATAGGCGCTTTAAGTGCTGCCGAATTACGCAAAGTCCGCCGTAACATAACAATGATTTTTCAGAGCTTCAATTTGCTGATGCAGAGAACCTGTCTGAAAAACATTTGTTTTCCGCTTGAGCTTGCCGGAGTGAGCAAGGCGGAGGCTAAAAAGAAGGCACTTGAACTGCTTGAAACGGTCGGTTTGCCTGATAAGGCAAACGCATATCCCGCACAGCTTTCGGGCGGTCAGCAGCAGCGAATTGCCATAGCGAGAGCTTTGGCCACAAATCCGAAGGTGCTTTTATGTGATGAGGCAACAAGCGCATTAGACCCCAAAACAACTCATTCAATACTGGAGCTTATCCGCAGTATAAACAAAAAGCTCGGTATAACCGTTATCATAATAACGCATCAGATGAGCGTAGTGGAGGAGGTCTGCAACCGGGTAGCCATACTTGACAACGGCGAGGTTGTAGAAAAAGGCGATGTGAGCAAGATATTTTCCAATCCGCAGTCTGCGGCTGCAAAACGGCTTGTCTTTCCGGACGGCGCAAACAACGTTATTGCAGACGGCAGCAATGAACACCGCATAAGGGTGGTATTCAACGGTGCGCTCGCTGCAGGAGCGCCGCTTATTACTCAGATGGCGATAGACAAAAATATTGCGGCAAATATCCTGTATGCTTCTACGCGCATTATAGGTGAGAAGGTTTACGGAAACATGCTTTTGTCCATACCGAAGGACGATACAACGCTCCGGACGGCAAAGGATTATTTGCAGTCGGTAGCTGATGTGCTTGTAGAGGAGGTGTAACAGATGCTTGGTAAAATATTTTCTTCGCAGGCAGTTTCCGAGGCGCTGTATATAATTAAAACCGAATTTCCTCTTGCAGTGTGGGAAACTGTCTATGTCACGATTGTGTCTACGCTCTTTGCGGTAATCATAGGTCTGCCTCTCGGCATACTGCTTACGGCAGGTGAGGAGGAAGGAGTTCTGCCTCTTCCGAAAGGAATAATGCACATACTTAATGTTGTTATCAATCTTCTGCGTTCCGTGCCGTTTTTGATACTTATGGTTCTTGTGGTTCCGTTTACAAGGCTCATAGTGGGTACGGCAGTCGGTACGACGGCTTCGATAGTACCGCTTGTAATTGCGGCGTTTCCGTTTGTTGCAAGACTTGTGGAAAGCAGTCTGAGGGAAATCAATCCGAACATAATAGAGGCGGCTCAGAGCATGGGCGCGTCACCGTTTCAGATAATTGTAAAGGTTATGATACCGGAGAGTGTTCCGTCGCTCATATCCAACGCGACAATCGCTGTAACAACCATACTCGGTTATTCTGCAATGAGCGGTATCATAGGAGGCGGAGGTCTTGGAAAAATAGCTATAAACTACGGCTATTACCGATATAAATACCTCGTTATGATAGCTGCCGTTATTTTGCTTATTGTCCTGGTTCAGGCATTTCAGAGCCTCGGAACAAGAGCGTCGGCAAAATCGGATAAGAGATTAAAATAATCAAAAACACCTGATGCAAAGCATCAGGTGTTTTTTAGGTAGGCAAGAGAGACTCAAACCCAATATGCCTAATCGTCCTGCGTTATGATAACGTCATATTTAATACCGCTGTTTTTGCTGTCTATTGCTTTAATAAGCACTCTCATTTCGTTGTTTACCCCCGGAAGCGCCGTAAATCTTACTTCAAGCGGTTTAAAGTACGGAGGGTTAATTATATTTGCTTCGCATTTGCCGTTGATATATACCTCCATTTCGGACGCTGCTATTGCGGTAAACATTATTTTATAGGATTTTTCTGTTTTATTCGCAAGCCTAAAATTGCATCTGAATATTTTATAGCCCGACTGATAGTCCTGAAATCCGTATTCCAAATCAATCGGTTCAAAGCTGTTCATGTCATCATCCGATATTTTCATAAGAGGATCCGGTTTTTGCAAAAATGTTTCGGCAGACATTGTCCAGTTTGAGAGAACTCTGCCGTCGTCATTGTATATGTACAGAGGCTGTTTAACTTTATTTACCCTAAATTCATATTCGGCGTCTTCAAGTCCTTTTGATTTTGCAATGAGCTTGATTGTTTGTGCATTTTCCTTTGACTGAACCAATACCTGACACCATCCGCTGAACAGTGAGCGCTGCGGCAGTACATCGGATTCATGGCAGTTCGGATCGCCGTTTCCGACGCCGATAATCTTTCCGTCGCCCTGCAGTGCAAATTCGATGTAATTTGACGCTGTGGGCACAATTCTGCCGTTTGAATCTGTAACGCATACATTTACGGGTACGGTGTCCTGACCGTCATTTTTAATCATATCAAGCTGCGGCAGAAGAACTATTTTTTTCGGCTCGCCCGTTGTTTCGACGGTATGTACGGCGGCTTCAATGCCGCTGTTATATCCGACTGCTTTTAACTGTCCCGGCTCAAAATTCACCTGCCACTCACATTGAGTACATACGTCCGATTTTTTTCGTCCGAGGGATTTTCCGTTCAAAAATAATTCTGCTTCTTCGCAGTTGGAGGCTGTCATAACACGGACTTTGCTTCCGGTTTTGTGATTCCAGTGCGGCATCACATGTATCATAGGTTTTTCGTCAAAGCAGGCTTTGTTGAAATAGAAACAGTCCTTGGCAAATCCGCAGGTGTCCATTATTCCGAATTGTGATGATACTGACGGATATTTAAACGGTGTCGGTTCACCCCTGTAGTCAAAACCTGTCCAGACAAATATTCCGCATAAGTAATCGCTGTTTTGCACGACCTTCCATGTCTGGCGCACGGTATGCCCCCACGGAACGCAGTTTTCATCATATCCGCAAAGAACGTGAGCGTTCATATCCGTTTCTATGCAGCCGCGCGTAGCCGTTGTGCTGTTGTTTTCAGAGCCTATAACCGGCTGATCGGGGTACATTTCGTGGAAACGGGCAATGCTGTATATGTCATAGTTAAACCCCGTTACGTCCATTTCAAGCGCAGTGCCGTTTTTGCCCGAAGTAATACCGTTTATGGCTCCTGCAATCAATCTCGTATTGTCGAGCTTTAAAACTTCGTTTTTCATACGCAGAAAAATACGTTTTCCTTCGTCTGTATTTTGAAGCGGTTCTTCATTAAACAAAGAATAAAATATTACGCTCGGATGATTTCTGTCGCGTTTTACCAGGGTTCTGAGCTGATTCAAAACATCTTTTGAGCACTCGAAACGTCTGTTCTCATCCATGACAATCATTCCGAGTCTGTCGCATGCGTCAAGAATTTCCTTTGACGGCATGTTGTGCGAGCAGCGGTATGCATTCGAGCCCATATCCTTTAAGCGTTTGATTCTGTAGTATTGAACGGAGTCGGGAACGGCCACTCCGACTCCGGCATGGTCCTGATGATTGCAGGTTCCTTTTATAAGGACTTTTCTGCCGTTCAGGAAGAAACCGTTGTCCGCGTCGGCATAAAATGTTCTGAATCCGAAAAATGTTTCGTCACTGTCTAAAAGCCTGCCGTCTGAGTACAGTTCGCATACAGCCCGGTAAAGCACGGGATTTTCAATATCCCAGCGTTCGGGATTTGAAATTTCTGTCTGCGCGGATACGGTGCAAGTGCCGTCAGCACTGCAAACAGCCCTTGAATAAGCGCTGTTTATAATTGTATTGTTTTTGTCAAATACAGTGAATTTAATTTCAAGATTATTTTCGGTATATTCTGAGTTTTCAACAGCAGCTTCACAGTTTACAAGCCAGTCATTCTCTGTAGTTTTTTTCAAAACAGGATTGATCCATAAACCGTTGTGCGCTATGTGAAGAGGAGCTTTGGCATAAAGCCGTACATGCCTGTATATACCGGCTCCCTCATACCACCAGCCTTCTTCAGACTGAGCGTCTACACGTACCGAAATGATGTTTGGCTTATCGCCGAAATGAATTCTGTCGGTAATATCAATAGGAATTTCACAGTATGCACTGAAAGAACGCTCAACAAGTGAGCCGTTCACATAAATTTCGCTGAATACACTTATTCCTTCAAAGCAAAGCAAGAAATGCATTCCCGCGTATTTTTTGTCCATTTTAAAGCTTTTTCTGTACCAGAAATCCGCTCCGCTCTTGTAACCGTGCGAATGTGAGGCTTCCGGTGAAAAAGGTGTTTCCACAAGGTAATCATGCGGTACGTCAACTCTTTTCCACTCACTGTCATCAAATGAACGTGATGCAGGACCGATGCAGCCTCCGGATTTGCAACTGGCATACGATGTTTCGTGAGTTTTTGCGCGTGTTTTTTCTTTTTCGACTGAAAATTTCCAGTCTTTGTCCAATAAAAATATAGTTCTCATAGTTCCCTCCATAATATAATCCCTATAATATTATAGGATAATTATTATATTAATTCAAGGATTTTGTAAAAATTTGACTATATTTTTATACTATTAATAAAAATAGCAGAATTATTTAGGCACATGTTACAGTATGAACGCAAAAAACGGAATAAGTAAAAAAATAAAGTATGATGGAGCATATGACTGATTTTTCCGGAAAGGAAAATCGGAATGGAGCGAAGTCCATAGTGAAAAAGTAAAATCCGTACACTTTCGCGTACGGATTTTTGGTAGCGGCAGACGGATTTGAACCATCGACACTGCGGGTATGAACCGCATGCTCTAGCCAACTGAGCTATGCCGCCGTATATTTAATTTGCATATCTGCAAACGACTTTAATATTATAATATGTTTTTTTGAAATTGTCAATACCTTTAATACAAAAAAATTACTTTTTTAATTAATTTTTACTTTGAAACACTTGTATTTAAGAGCATTTTGTATTAAACTAAGTACAGATTTATGAATGGAGGCATTGTTATGGAGAAAATTAATGCATGGACAAAAAACCAATCCAAAGACGCAGTAATGGATTTTTGCGATGAGTATATAGGCTATCTGAACAATTCCAAAACGGAAAGGCTTTGCGCTCAAAGCTCGGAAAAGCTTGCAATTGCAGCAGGCTTTAAAAATATTGATGAGTTTTCACGCCTAAAACCCGGCGACAGAGTGTACAGAATAAACCGCGGAAAAAATATCATTCTTGCAGTCATAGGAAGTGAAGATATTTTAAACGGAACCTCAATTGTGGCTGCTCATATAGACAGTCCGAGGCTTGATTTGAAACCGGTACCGCTGTATGAGGACTCTAATCTCACACTTTTTAAAACGCACTATTACGGCGGAATTAAAAAGTATCAGTGGACGGCAATACCGCTGTCAATGATAGGTGTGGCAGTAAAATCCGACGGCAGCATAATAGAGGTAAATATCGGTGAAAACGACGGCGATCCGGTATTTACGGTTACGGATCTGCTGCCGCATCTTGCACAGGAACAGATGTCAAAGAAAATGTCGGGAGCATTTACGGGCGAGGATTTGAATATACTGATAGGTTCTATGCCGTCTGACTGCGAAAAAGAAAAATATAAGCAGACTATACTTGATATATTAAAAGACAAGTATTCTATAGAGGAAGAGGATTTTATAAGCGCAGAGCTTGAAATTGTACCGAATTTCAAGGCTGTGACGGTAGGATTGGACCGTTCGCTTGTCGGTTCATACGGTCAGGATGACAGAGTGTGTGCGTATACGGCGCTCAAAGCTCTGTGCGAAGTAAAAAATCCTGCGCGTACATGCATATGCTATCTTGCGGATAAAGAAGAAATAGGAAGCATGGGCAATACCGGAATGAAATCCCGCTTTTTTGAAAATTTTGCAGCGGAGCTTACCGAAAAGCTTAAGGATAATTACAGCGATTTACTGCTCAGAAAGGTTTTGAGTGCGTCAATGTGCCTTTCATCGGATGTAACCGCTGCTACGGACCCGACTTACAAATCGGTCAATGAGCCGATGAACAGCGCAAATATCGGCGAGGGCGTCGCTATATGCAAGTACACCGGTGCGCGCGGAAAATCCTCTACCTCGGACGCTAATGCGGAATTTGTGGGGCTTGTAAGAAAAATATTCAACGACAGCGGAGTGGTATGGCAAATCTGCGAGCTTGGCAAGGTAGATCAGGGCGGCGGCGGAACGGTTGCTCAGTATATTGCAAATTTAAATATAGATACGCTTGACGTAGGCGTACCGCTTTTGTCAATGCATGCGCCTTTTGAAATAGCCGGAAAAATAGATATTTATAACGCTTATCTCGGCTATAAGGCTTTTTATGAATATAAATAATAACAAACAGAAGCCGCGGCTGATTGCAGCGGTTTCTCTTTTTTCGGTTTAATACAAAATACCGCAGCCATTTTGCTGCGGTATTTTGCAAACTATTATTATTTATTTTAGAAACAAAGAGCGGGATTATTCGAGTATATATACTGCCTTAACCGAGCTGCCCATTGAGATTACTACAACCTTTGTAGCGTCGGTCGGTTTTACATCTTCTGCCGAAATAAGTTCATCGGAAGTTGAGTCTGTAGTATATGCGTCGGTATTTGAATCCCATTTATAATACTTTGTTGATTTGGTGATGTTTACAGCGGTATCTGGTGTCCAGCCGTTTTTATCAAAATCAGCATCATTTGTTACTATCTGAGGTACAACGGTTAATGCACCTGCGCCGTCTTTGATTTCCTCAGCGCCCACAGTTCCGTATATTACTCTGTAGTAATTTTTGGTCGAACCCGATTCGTGAACAATGTAGTTTGTTGTTGATTCATATGTCGGGAACGGATGAACAAGTGAGTCAAAGTCATAAAGCTTTCCGCCTACGAATACCCTCTGATATGCGGCAATTCTGTTATTGTCCTTTGCAATTCTGATTATATCACCCGGATTTACACCGTCAAGTGTATCAAGCTCATCAGTCATCATATCGGTAAGTTTATCCGATCCTGCTTCGTAGTAATATACTTTTTTAACTTTTTTGTCATTCTCGGTATCGTTTACTTCTTCAAATCTTTCTACAAATATGCAGTTGGTATCTGTGTTAATTTTTGCGGTAACGGATGCACCGGCGTCATACATAAGCACAACCTTTGCAATATTGGAGGCTATGTCATATGCTTCGACAACATAATTTCCGCCGCCTGACAGATTGCCCATGGAAACTTTTTTAAATTCTTTATCCTTGGCAGATCTGTCATTAGGAATGCTGAATATAATTGTGCTGCTGTTAATTATAAACTTGTTGTTAGACGAATCGGTGAATGTTTTACCGTTACTGTCATATTTATATTTGTTCTGACCGTCGGATATATTTGCAACCTTGATATATTCTTCGGATTTTGTATCTACGGTTGTTATCTCGGACAAATATGTTTTTGAGCCGGAAGTGGTAGTTTTATACTTTATAAGCTGTGAATACTCGGCATTTTCTTTAACCTTGTCGATTTTGCCGCTGTTGATAACGTCAGCAGAGTTTTTGAGCTTAACGGCTGCTTCGGAAGGAGAGCAGTTGGTTCCGTTAACCTTAGTATTGTCTTTTAAGTAATAATTGCTTGAAACGGAGCCTGACGCTGTCATAATCTTTACACGGTACTCGCTGTTTAAACCTGCGCCGGTGTCTATAGCTATAAGGTAAGCATACGGGTCTGTGCTTTCCGATTTGGAAAGGTACACAAGACGGTCCTTGAAATCAAAGTAGAATGCGGCGGTATCGCCTACGGATAAACCGTATTTGCTTGAATCGGCATCAAGTAAATCAAGGTAATAATCCGATGAATCGTACTGAGTATTTGATATTTCAAGCTTATTGTTTGATTTTCCCGTAACCTTTGCACCGCTGAGTTTTACGGTTGATACTATTACTTCTGTGTTTTCGGAACGGTCATAAGGCTTTGCAACGGAAACAACGGTATTTTTAGCTATTGCCGTGATAGTAGCTTCTGTTTTTGCTCCGCCCTTTGACGATACTCTGTATACGTTGCAGTCGTTTTTGTTAAGGGTAATATCCTTTGAAGCGTTGGAATCGGTAATTTTTACCGTATTATCAACTGTGGTAACACCGGAAACAAAATATGTGTCATAGCTTGTTACGAAAGCTACGTCATAGTCGGATTTACCGTTGTTGTTGACAAATGTTATTTCACCTGTGCTTACGTCAAGATAATTTTTGATGAATGAATCGTCAATTTCGGAAAGCTTTACTCCGTAGCCGTTATATACTACGTTTAAAGTATCGGAAAGAGTGATTTCCTTAGCTTTTCTGTCGGTGTCTTTCTCATAATAGGTGAGAGTTCTGCCGGAAATGCTGTCAATCATTGTATCTTTAACGGTTACAACCGTGTTGCTTGATTCTTCAAACTTAACAATGGTTTTTTTGGAACCGTCGGTATACTCTATTTCAACTCTTTTTCCGAGATATGGGTAGAAGCTGTCAATTTTAAAGTCACCTATATTATATACGGTATTTCCAATCATTACCTGCTGTTTGTTAAGGCTGTAATTTTCGCCGGTAAGGCTGTCTTCAAACACTGCGGTAAGAACGCCTGCATCCGATTCGTTGTCTTCGCTGTCGTCCTTTGTCGAGAAGGTAGGCTTACCTGATGAATTGGTACCTGTCTGCACGAGCTTTTTGCAGCTTGCCATATCATAAACGAGCTGTGCTATTGTGCCTCTTTTTGCTTCGGCATCGCCTGTGCCGCCGGCATTTTTGGTAAGGCCGATCTGACCTGCGACTGTGATATAGCCGTTGTACCATGGCTCGGTCTGCGGAACAACGCTTGCGTATCCGAGCGAGCAAACAAGCATTTTGACTGCTTCGCCGTAGGAAACGGGGTTTTCCGGTCTGAATGTACCGTCTTCGTATCCGTTAACGGTTCCTGTGTTTACCGCATATGCGATATATGTGTTTGCCCAGTAATCAAGTGCGACATCGGGAAACTTTGCTGTTGTTGCCGTAAGAGTTACGCTGCCTGCGGTAGCCCTTGCGAGTATTGTGGCAAATTCTGCTCTTGTGATAGTGTTATCGGGTTTGAAGGTTCCGTCTTCATATCCGGTGATAACTCCTTTTTCAACAAGTGAACGTATTGCCTGGTTGTTTGGATTATCCTCGGTGACATCTGTGAGCGTTATATCAGCAAATGCACACATCGAGAATAATGAAGCGATAATCATTGCAAACGTAAGTGTTAATGCAGTAATACGCTTAAAAGCTTTCATAAATATGTACCTCCATAAAAAATTATTCATTTGTGCAATATAAAAAGTAAGATATTTCTTAACGGATTACACTCACAAACGATACTTGTTTATCATAATAATAACATTAAAATTAACATTAGTCAACATACTTTAATATATTAATTCTGTTTAAATATGATAATATTTATATTTTATTTTGAAAAAAATATTGACAAAATAAATGCATAGTGATATAATTTTAATGTTGCAGAAACGGCCGAGTAGTTCAGTTGGTTAGAATGCCAGCCTGTCACGCTGGAGGTCGAGGGTTCGAACCCCTTCTCGGTCGCCACGTCGGAGCAAGCTTTATATCGCTTGCTCCGATTTTTTATGCAAAAAATCAGAGTTCGCTCATGCCGCTGCTCCTCCTTATCCGCAAAAGGTCACGCTCACGTCGGCTGCTCGCTTGCAAGCGCGCTCATGACGCCTTTGGTTCGCTACCAACCTTTTGCGAGCGTGCCGCAGGCACAAATATTTTTTGCAAAAACCAAAACTCCGTTGCTTTTGCAGCGGAGTTTTGATCGGATAGGGTTATTTTAATATACCGTCAAGTTTTTTTATACTGTCTTTGTATTTTTTGTTTAGTTCTGTATATCCTTTCATATATCCGGGATATTTGCCGTGCTTTTCCACAACGTAAAGATAACATTTTTCATAGCTGTCAAAGGCATTTTCTATGATTTTGCCGTTTGATTTTTTCCCCGAATCCTTTAATTTTCTGTACATAAAGGTTATGCGGTCGCGCTTTGTCTTACATTCGCCTATTGTATCGGAATATTTTCTTTCGAGTTTTGCAATGTTTTCTACCTGGTAGAGCCACTTTCCATCGTAGACTTTGTTGTATTCCTCTGCAAGCATATCAATACTTTCCATGCTGTATTCTATATTCTGTGAATACGCTCTGAGCGTTTCGTCATATTCATTTCTTTTGTTTATACTGTATAATGTAATTACTGCTGCCAAAATACACACCGTTATAGCCGAAAGTATGCATGTATATGCCGTTTTATGCTTCAAAAAGGCGGTTTTAAGTTTAGAAGATTTGTTTTTTTTGTCTTCTTTATAAAATTCAAAATCATCGTCTCTTACGTTTGTCAAATCGCATCCGCACTTCGGGCATACGGTTTCGTCTATATTAAGTTTTACGAAACATTCCGGGCATCTTTGGTGCTTATCGTCAATTTTTGCCTTGCAGTACGGACATGTTTTTGTGCCTTCCGGAACGGTAAGATTACAGTTTAAGCATCTCATTGCTGTTTCCCCCCAAAAAATAAATTACAAAAGAAGCTCTTTGGTGCCGTCGTCAAATCTTTCCAAAAATGAATGTGCCGTATTATGCGTTTTGTATCCCGGAAGGGTATCCAGGCAGACATTGTGTATACTGTTTAAAAGGTTGTTTTCAATATTCGGATTTATCTTTTTTAAGCTTCTTATTATTTCTTTTGTTTCTTTTCGTTTTGATGTGCTGTGTTCTTCGTCGTTTTTTATGTTTTCGGTAAAACGGCAGGCGCATTGTATAAACTCCAGTCCGTTATATTTCATCCAGGAGATTATGCTTTCCTCCGTTACGCAGTAGAGCGGACGTATCAGCTCCATGCCCTCGAAATTTGTGCTTTTGAGCCTCGGAAGCATTCCCTGGAGCTGTGCGCCGTACATCATGCTCATCAGAGTTGTTTCGATTACATCATTGAGGTGATGGCCGAGGGCAATTTTGTTGCAGCCGAGTTCCTTTGCCTTTGCATACAGATGTCCGCGCCTCATTCTGGCGCAGAGATAGCAAGGCGACTTTTCAACGGAATTTGCAACGTCAAAAATGTCTGTTTCAAATATTGTTACGGGTATATTCATTATTCGGGCATTATACTCGATTTTTTTGCGGTTGGCAGGATTATATCCCGGGTCCATAACAAGGTATCTGACTTCAAACGGTACGGGACTTATGCGCTGAAGGTGCTTCATGAGTACCGCAAGCAGCATCGAATCCTTACCGCCCGAAATGCAGACGGCTATCGAGTCGTCCGCCCGGATGAGCCTGTATCTTTTTACGGCGGCAATAAACGGATTCCATATCTGCTTTCTGTATTTTTTTATTAAGCTTCTTTCTATAATCTGATGTTTTTCAAGTTCTCTCGGCATAATACATTCTCATTTCTTTTCAGCAAATAGTGCCGCCGCCGATAACCGAGTCGCCGTCATATAATACGACAGCCTGGCCTTTTGCAATCGCGCGCTGCGGTTCGTCAAACACAATGCGGACAGTACCGCTTTCATTTACGGTTATCTCTGCCCATTGCTCAGTCTGGTTATATCTTATTTTAGCTTTTGCACGGAATTTTTCCGGAGGATTATCATACATAATCCAGTTAAATTCATCGGCTTCAAGCTCTCTTGAAAAAAGGTCCTCGTTTCTGCACAGGATAACCTCGTTTTTTTCGACGTTTTTGTCATATACATACATCGGTTCGGGAAGGGCAAGCCCCAGCCCTTTGCGCTGACCTATTGTATAGCGTATTATTCCTTTGTGCTTTCCCAAAATCCTGCCGTCCCTTGCGACAAAGTTTCCGGACGGGTAAGATTTGCCGGTATGAAGCTCTATGACGGAGGCATAGTCGCCGTCGGGAACAAAACAAATATCCTGGCTGTCGTGCTTGCGCGCATTTATAAAGCCGTTTTCCTCCGCAATGCGGCGCGCCTCGGGTTTTGTCATACCGCCGAGCGGAAACATGGTGTGTGCAAGCTGCTGCTGCGTAAGAGAATACAGTACATAGCTCTGGTCTTTTGATAAATCAAGAGCTTTTTTTAAAACAAAGCGTTCTCCCTGCTTTTCTATCCTTGCATAGTGCCCTGTAACAATAAAGTCGTTTCCGGTTTCTGCCGCCCTGCGGTACAGCCTGTCAAATTTAAGGTATTTGTTGCAGTCGATGCAGGGATTGGGTGTGCAGCCGCATTCATAAGCCTTTATAAATCTGTCTATAACATTTTTTTTGAAATCATCGGTAAAATTAAAAACGTAGTACGGTATGCCTAATTTTGAGCAGACGTTTCTCGCGTCGGCAATGTCGTCTATTGAACAGCACGATTTTTCTTTGCTTATACCGGCGTCCTCGTTGTTGTAAAGCTTCATGGTTATTCCCATGCAGTCGAAGCCTGCCTTTTGCGTCAGGTATGCCGCAACGCTTGAATCTACACCGCCGCTCATGGCGATTAACGCTTTTTTCTTTGTGCACATAATCTTTATCTACCTCTTAAAATCTATTATATCTTTTATTACTTCGCCTGCGATTATAAGCCCGGCAACCGGAGGAACAAATGAATTTGAACCCGGCAGACCGCGGCGCATAAGCGCACCCGGTTCTTCTTTTTCGCATTGCTTTAAGTATCCTTCAAGCGTTTTTTCATCGGGCTTTAACGGAATTTCCTCCGAATAAACGACTTTAAGCTTTTTTACACCGCGTTTTTTGAGCTCATAACGCATAACCTTTGCCAAAGGGCAAACATTGGTTTTATATATATCGGTTACTTTAAAAAGTGTGGGGTCGGTTTTGTTGCCTGCTCCCATTGCCGATATTATGGGAACTCCTGCTTCGTCTGCCCGTACCGCAAGCTCTATTTTCCCTTTTACCGTATCTATCGCGTCAACTATATAATCGTAATCTTTGAAATTGAAGTTTGCGGCAGTTTCCGGAAGGTAAAAGCAATTGTATGTGTTAACCCTTGTATCCGGGCTTATATCGCTTATGCGTTTTTTTGCGGCTTCGGTCTTATACATGCCGACGGTGCTAAGCGTTGCTATAATCTGTCTGTTTATATTTGTAAGACTTACTTTATCGTTGTCTATGATGTCGAGTGTACCTATACCGCTCCTGGCGAGAGCCTCCGTCACATACCCGCCGACTCCGCCTATGCCGAATACGGCAACTCTGGCATTATATAATTTTTTCATTGAAATTTCGCCGAACATCAGTTCGGTTCTTGAAAACTGATTAAGCATGCAAATACTCCCGTTATAGTAAAAAAAGTGACAAAAAACACTGTATACCGATATTGTATCATAATACACCCGTTTTTTCAATTATAAAATCAAAAAAACCGGAACAAATTTGAAAAAATATGTTCCGGTATGCCTTAATTTTGCTTTCGGACGATTTTGTATTCGTCATACATCTGAAAGTACGGGCATGAGCTGTGCGGCTGGGTTACAAACCTTGCAAGGTCGTCCTCGTCAAGATTTATCTCACATTCCTGTTCGTATTCATCATAGTACGCGCAAAGCTCGCATTGGGTTATTTTGTTTTTGTTATTCATAAAACCGAATCGGGAAATCAAACAGCCTTATATGTGCCGTTAAGGTTGAAAAATCCCGTTTCCTCCTGTTCGCTTTCGTATGAATCGGTTATCTCTATTTCTTTATTCTGCTTTTTCAAAAAGACTTTTATAGTCCTGCCTTCCTTATCGTATGAGCAGCTTGAGTCGCCGTCAATATCGCATACTATATTTATTTTTTCTTTGCCGTTTTCGCCGTCTGTCACATAACTCAAAAGTATGGTACTGTCCGTTATGGCATATACGCTGACGTTAATGCCTGTATCGGGGTTTGTGTATTCGCCGTTCCATTTTTTGTCCCCGTATTCAAAGGCTGTCTCGTTATCCTCGATAATCTCATATTTACCGGTCCAGTTTTCGTTTCTTTTTGCGTCTTTGTTTATCCATATATCGTCAACGGCGATTACGCTGTTTCCGGATTTTAAGTTGAATTTTATGCATCTGCTGTCCGAGTTGTAAACTGCATATTTGGAACTTTGGCTTTTGAACTCCGCGGTAAATTCATCCTGACTGCGGACGGATTTAAAGCTTACGGTGACGGTGGTTTCATTCTCCGACACAACTGTTGCGGTTTTTATTTCTCCGGTTTCTTCATCAAGCTGCATGTAGCTGCCTATCCATGGCTGCTGGTTGGCTTCGACGGTCTCGGCTTCGCTTTTGCACCCGGAAAAAGACATCGAAATTGATATGGCAAGTACAAAAGCACCTAACTTTTTCAGCATTTTAAAAACTCCTTTAATATCTTAAATATACTGTTGACTAAGTAATTATATATTCTTTATCGATATTTGTCAATTGCCGATGCAAAAATCTTTTGTTTTTCTTGACAGGTGCTCAGTATATTTGATATTATAATCATAGTGAAGATCCGTGCAAGCGGAAGTTTTAGTCTGTCGCTGAAAGCCTGAAGAGCTAACGCTCGCCGCCCGGGCTGCAATCAGCCGCAAATTCTGCTTCTTGCAAGCAAAGCAGGAGCGTTGCTCCGATTTAAAAGTCAGTTATTATGGGGGATGTGATTATTTGAACAAAGAGGGCAGAAAACTGAAAACGCTGCCGCCTATGAACATAGCTGCTGCATACTTTATGCCTACACGAAACGGCGCTTCGAACAAATTTTCCTGTGCTATAGATATAACCAAAACGGACGAGTATATTCATCAAAAGCGCCTTGAGGGCAAAAAAGGGCTGGGCATTATGCATATAATGCTTGCGGCATATGTACATACAGTGGCAAAGTATCCCGGAATCAACAGATATATAAGAGGACAGAAAATATATTCGAGAAATTCCATCGACATGTGCCTGACAATAAAAAAGCAGCTTGCTTTGAATGCCGACGAAACGGTGATAAAAATATCGGCAATGCCGAAGGATACACTTTTTGATATATATGAAAACACCGAAAAGACAGTAGTGCGCAACAGACGGTCGGAAAACAGCAACAGAGTGGATTCTATAGCCGGAATACTCAGGTTTATTCCGGGAATATTCCTAAAGGCAACAATTTGGTCTCTCAAAACGCTGGATTACTTCAATCTGCTGCCGGGCTCGCTTATAAAGGCAAGTCCGTTTCACGGCTCGATGTTTATAACAAACATGGGCTCTCTCGGCATACCGCCGATATATCATCATTTGTATGATTTCGGCAATATTCCCATTTTCTTTTCCGTCGGAATGAAAAGGACAGATTACGTTTTGTGCAGCGACGGCAGCGTCGAAAAAAGAAAATTCGTGGATATTACTGTGGTGTGCGACGAAAGGATATGCGACGGACACTACTATGCGTCGGCATTCAAAATGCTGAAAAAATATATGGAGAACGCTTGGCTTCTGGAGCAGCCGCCGGCTGTGATAAACAGCGATATTGAGTAGCGCAGATTATGATTTTAAAAAAATTATATTGATTATTGACTTTTTAATTTTTATATGCTAAACTGGTTATGCAAAATGGATGGGGAATAAAAAATATAAATACTTGTGCTTACAAAAACATGCAGAGGTGCGTTATGGAGTATTCACTTGCAAAGATTGCAAATGAGCTTGGAGTAAGCAAGGCTACCGTTTCCTTTGTGCTTAACGGCAAGGCACGTCAGGCGCGCATAAGCACTGAGGTGGAGGAGCGGATCAAGAAGTTCTGCAAAGAGGTAAACTATGTGCCGAACATTCACGCCCAGCGCATAAACCGCAAATTTGTAAGAAACATCGGTTTTTTGGTTAACCAAAGTACAAAAAAGGACGACTTTAACCCGTTTGCAGACTATAACATAGGCGGAATTATGGGCGGTATCGCCATAACTGCGGAGAGTATAGGGTGCAGGGCGGCAATCCAGCTTTACAACAATAAAATGGACGAGAGCCGCGTCTTTGACTGGTTAAGAAATCATGAAATTGACGGATTGATTTATTACGGTCTGGATATGCCCGAAAAATGGATAAAGACTTTTGCGGACGAAAAAAGGTGCGTTGCAGGTATCGGAATCGAACCGTGCGAAAATATTTCGAGTGTCAATATCGACAATTACAACTGTTCCAAAAAACTTACGGAGCATCTGATTTCAGCGGGCAGAAAAAATTTTGTCTATATGTCGGGTATTGACGGCAGTTATGTGTCGGACGAGCGCAAACGCGGTTTTATTGATGCATGCGCTGATTACGGAATAGAGATTGATAAAAAGCGCATTGTGTCGGCAGGATTTTCGGAAAGCATGGCGGAAAAAATTGTTTTGGAGCAAAAATTTGACGCAGACGCCATAATATGTGCAAATGACGATATGGCAATCGGCGTTATGAAAGCGCTGAAAAAACTTAACATAGATATTCCGTCAGAAACTGCCGTTGCAGGCGGTGACGACATCGGGATAGGAAGGTATTTTTCGCCGTCGCTCACCACTTTTTCAAATATGCAGTATGAGCTCGGTGCTTCTGCGGTGAAATGCGTTATACGAATGATCAAAGGCAAAGATACGGAAAATATAGTTTTGCCCGGAAAGGTAATTGTACGGGAATCGGCATGAAAAAACAGTACACAGCTCATTATGAATATAAAATATATAATAAGGAGAGAGAAAAATGGAAAAAAATGATTTCAAGACAAGCAGAGCAGTAGTTATCGAAAGACCTTTTGAGGCTGATTTGAGAGAAATTAAGCTTACAGAGCCCATGCAGGACGCTTTTGTGGCAAAAACTCTTTACAGCAGCATAAGCAGCGGTACGGATATGAAAACCTACAAGGGTATGCAGCATCCGGAGCAGTGCTATTATCCGCTTGTACCGGGATACGAAACGGCAGGAGTTGTCGTTAAAGTTCCGGACGAGGGCGCGGATTTGAGCCATTTCCCCGAAAGCGCACAAAAGCTTAAGGTCGGCGACCGCGTAATGATTAACGAATGCAGAAAGTACGGAGATGTATGCTCTGCGTGGGGCGGCGGCAGCGAGTACACAATAAAGGACTCGAATACTACCAACGACCAGTTTGATTATATGGTAAAAATCCCGGACAACGTTACTGATGTGCAGGCAGTTCTGGCTTACCTTGCATGCGTTCCGCTAAAAGGTATACAGAGAATGACTTTAAGACCGAATGAAACATTTGTTGTAATCGGCGCCGGCATGGTTGGTATAAGCGCTATCCAGGAGCTTAAAATTCTGGAACCTACATTAAATGTAATTTGCATTGAAAGAAACGCTTTCAGAAGAAGTATTGCGGAAAAATATGCAGATTATGTCGTATCTCCCGAAGACGCTGTAGAAAAAATATCCGAATACACAAACGGAAAAATGGCTGACCAGCTTATAGAGTGCTCCGGTAACCCCGAAGTTGTGGGCACACTGCACAAATACATAAAAGACGGCGGCTGGGAAGACGATGACAGACCGGCGCATATTCATTTGCAGGGCGATTATCCCGACAGAATAATATTCGACCACTATCACAGATGGTTTGTAAAAAATGCTACAATCACAATGACCTGTGCTTTA
The DNA here is from genome assembly GCA_934481345.1 of uncultured Clostridia bacterium. Taxonomy (GTDB): domain Bacteria; phylum Bacillota; class Clostridia; order UMGS1810; family UMGS1810; genus CAKSIN01. Next base: position 38,453 of record CAKSPF010000003.1, on the reverse strand, counting down.
AAGGCAGGCTGCAAGGAGCAGATTTTGCAGTGGATGAGCGAAGGCAAATTTGATACGGAAGGTCTGCCGATAGAAATATGGCCCGTTACAAAATGCAAAGAGGCATTTGAATACAAGGCTCAAAAGGGCGAGGACGTATTTAAAATTGTATTTGATTGGAGTAAATAATTATGTTGTTTGGAAACGCTTCATGGGGTTTCAGGGAAACTCCGCTGGAAAAGCAGCTTGAAATAACGTCGGAAATGGGACTTGAATTGTTGGAGCTCGGTATTGCGAACGCTCCGTCCGATTTGCCGCTTGACGTTACGGACAGTGAGCTTTCCGATGTGAAAGAGCTGTTCGGAAAGTATAAAATAAAGCTTTTGTGCGCCGCTACGGGAAACGATTTTACAACAGGAAACCGTGATGACGTTGCAAAAATTAAAAGAGTAGTTGACATATGCGAAAAACTCGGTATCAGATATTTAAGAATTTTTGCCGGATTTACACCCGTTGAAGAGGTTGTCGGCGAGAAGTGGGATATAATGACCGAATGCTTAAATGAAGTTTATGCATATGCCAAAGAAAAAAATGTAGTACCGGTTGTGGAAACCCACGGCGGTGTAAACGGTTTTGACGACGGAGTAGAGCATTTTTACAGTACATCATCAAAGCCGGAGGCGCTTTTGAAAATGATAGACGAAGTGCCGGATATTATGATAAACTATGACCCTGCAAACCTTTATGCAGTAGGTATAGAAAACCCCGAAGAGGTGTACGGCAAAATCAAAAGCAAGGTATGCTACGTCCATTTAAAGGACTTTGTAAAGCTGCCGGGCGGACATTTGCTGCCTGCCGCCTGCGGAGAAAGCGACATGAACTGGAAAAACATTTTATTGCAGCTTAAAGATTTCAGCGGTCCCGCTCTTTTTGAGTACGAAAACGTCGGCGACGTAAAAGAGGGCTGCGAGAGATGCTATGAGTATATTAAAAAAATTTTAAAGGAGATTAACTGATGAAACCACAAATTATTTTTATGCCGCATGCAAACATTCAGTATTCACAGCTTGCGCCCGAAAAAAGACTTTGGGTAATGAAAAACTGCTATGAGAAGCTTTTTGATCTCATAGACGGCGGAGATTACAAAATCGGCTTTGAGGCAAGCGGTATCACAATCGATGAAATGGCAAAGCAGGCACCCGAGGTTCTTGCAAAGCTCAGAAAGCTTGTGGGCGAGGGCAAAATCGAGCCTGTCGCATCACCGTACATACACTTTATGCTTGCAAACATTCCGTATGAGGTTTGCGTGGATTCTCTTATACATTCGCGTGACGTATGGGAAAAACACACCGGCTTCAGACCGAAAGTCGGCTGGAATCCGGAGTGCGGCTGGGCAGGTTATATCCCCGACGCATACAAGGAGGCAGGTTTTGACTCTCTCGTTATGGACGCAGATTCATTCCTTCTTTCCTTTGACGAGATAAGAAAGGCAACCGGCCTTGAATATGACGTTGCAGGCCACAGCAACAAAAATCATCTGTTTAAAATAGAAGAATACATAAAAGACAAGCCGGAATTTTTGAAATTCATCACAAATCCGTCTGTAGCACCGAACGGTCTTAAAATGATATTCCGTTCCGACTGCATGGCTAACCTGCTTTTGTGGTACTTAATGGGCGCTACCGAGGGCCTTAGAGAAGAGCCTATCAACATGGACGAAATAAACACCATGCTGACAAACTGGAAACAGAGAATTGCAGAAAGCGGTTCGTTTATCATGCCGTATGCGGAGGACGCAGAGTATATCGGTTCAAGCGCATATTTCTATGTAAAGCAGTTTAACCAGGCAAGATTCTTTGAGCCTGAACCCAAGGCAGTAGACAGATTCAAGGAAATCCTCGACACTGCAAAGGCAAACGGATATGAGTTTGTATTGCCGTCACAGGTAATCGAAAATTCTGAAAATATCATAGAAAACAGCAAGATAGAGTGTATAGAAAACGGCGTTGCATGGCACGGCGGCACGGCAAAGGCATGGGCAAACACAGAGTATTCGAGAATTATGGACCCTGTATGTATATCAATATTAAACGGAATTAAGGCTGTAGCAAAGAAACTCGGCGAGGATTTGGGAAATCTTGACATAGAGCTCAACAATGCAATGAAGGCTCTTGCTTCCGCATGGGTTTCCGACTCACGCTGGCCTCCCGCTCCTACAAGCCCGGGAAGATTTAACGTAAGGGAATCCCTTGACGATATGTACAAGGCTAACGACTGCATAGCAAAGGCTATGGAAAACGGCGGCATTGCCGAAAAGAGAGGCTTATACTCACCGTCGCTTATGAAAACGCAGATTAAGGCAATTGATGACAAATTAATGTCACTTGAATATTTTGGAGAGTGATTTTATGCATGTTGAAAAAAGGCTTGAGCTTGTTCACCTGCAAATTACACGAAACTGCAATCTGAGATGCTGGTTTTGCGGACAGTGGGGTAAGAAAGGCTTTTTTTCAGACGCCTGCGGCAGCAAAATGACACTTGATGACTGGAAAAAGGTTATCGACTCTCTGGAAAACTGCTGCAAGACGAAAAGCACATATCCCTCGGTAATGCTGTGGGGCGGAGAACCGCTCACGTCGCCGTATTTTAGCGATATAACCGCATATCTGAGGCAAAAGGGGTTTGATGAACTCGGCATTGTTACAAACGGTGTGCTTATCGACAAATGGGCTGACGTACTAAGAAATGATTTTAGGAGAATATATATTTCTATAGACGGACCGAAGGAAATACACGACAGCATAAGGGGAAACGGCGTTTTTGACAAAGTGACGGCAAATGCAAAGCTGCTTTGCGGCGGCAATGCGGAGATTACCGTTATGACGGTTCTGTCGCCGGCGCTTTTGCCCGTTCTGCCGAAATTTCCGAAGCTGCTGGAGGATATTCGTCCGAAACAGCTTTTGCTGCAGGATATGATATATTTGTCAAAGGAAGAAACCGAACAATACGGCAGATGGTTTGAAAGCTGTTTTGAAAGGCCTGCAAGTGAAATATATTCCTGGCAGATGGATATGCCTTCGGATTATGACGATAAAAAATCACAGGCGCTTAAAAAGGTTTTTGAAGAGAAATATTCTTTTGAAATAAAGCATATGCCTCACGGTATGAGTACCGGAAACAAGCAGTGTCTTTCGCCGTTCCGCCATATTCATGTGGCATGGAACGGAAATGTGATGTACTGTACCGATTTTTATGATTTCTGCGCCGGAAACGTTAAGAAAAATGACATTATTGATATTTTCAATAATGAGCTGTCCGAAAAATTCCGTGAGGAAACATACAACGGTAACTGCATAACCTGCAATCACTGTTCATGGAGAAACAATAAAGAATTCAGACTTTAGATTATTTATTAAAACAAGCCGCGGGCAATTAAATGCCCGCGGCAAATTTTTTTGTATTGACATTTCGGATATAATCATTATAATATAATTTATAAAGTGTTATTCAGATATAGTCCGTAAAAAGCGAGGTGTACGCATGAATCTTTTTGATAATATCCATTTAATGTATTTTCGCTCCGATTCGTCAATAAGAAAAAAATTAACTCTTCTTCGCTCTCTGAATCAGTACGAAATAGAGTTTTACACTACGGGAAACGGTTATTCCGTTATAAACGAGCGCGAATACAAGCACAACATAGGAAATGTCGTGGTGGCGCGCCCCGGATATACCCGTCAGAGCAAAAATTATTTTGAGTGCTATGCGATACATTTTCAGTGCAGCGACAAGCTTTTTGCAAACAAGTATCTGGATGTGCTGCCTCCGTGTATTTATCTGCCGGAATGCAGAGATGCATTTGACGAGCTGATATATTCAAACAGTACAAACGAGAGGTCGAGGGAGCTTTCCAGTACAGCCGGAATTATAAAAATACTTTCAATGATTCATGAATCGTACCATTTCCGCGAGGACAGCGGGCAGAAAAATGATACCGGTCTTGACGGAATAAAGCATATTGCCAAAATTACCGAGTACATAAAGAATAATTACAGCCAAAACATAAACATAGACGAGCTGTATAAAGCGGAATATATGTGCCGAAGCAACTTTTTCAAGCTGTTTAAGGAGGTTACGGGCAAAACTCCGGGCAACTATATAAATACCGTGAGGATTGAAAACTCCAAGGTTCTGCTCGATACCACCGAGCTTCCCATATCGGTTATTTCGCAGAGGTGCGGATTTTGCAGTCAGGCATACTTTAACTATATATTCAAACAAATGATGGGGATTTCGCCAATGCACTACAGAAAAACGGTTTTTTAGCTCTGCCGCCGTTTTTTTCTGTATGCAAGCGGTGTTTCTCCGGTGAGGCTTTTAAAGGTGCTTATGAAATAGCTGATGTTTTCAAAGCCGGACGCCAAGGCAATTTCCGTCACGGAAAGTCCGGTTTCTTTCAGCAGTTTTTTTGCGTCGTTTATTTTTAGCATATTACAGTAGCCTTTCAGCGTGCAGCCCGTGTTTGCCTTGAAAGCATGGCTTATGTGGGATTTGCTGAAGTGCAGGGCGGAGCAGAGCATATCGAGGGTAACCGTGGTGTGGTACTCGTTTACGAATGCCTTGATTTTTCCGAAACCGTCATTGCTTTCCTGCGGTTTCTCGCTCATGAGCATACCGAGCATTCTTGACAGCGGAGCGATTACGGTTTTTAAAAATTCCGTTGGTACTTCTTTGTGAATGACAGAACTTTCATACAGGCTGTTTGCGGCGGGGCGGCGCTTTTTGCCCTCATATCCGCTGACGCTTACAAACCCCATTATACCGTCGGCATTTTCCACGGCGTGTATGTACTGCGAAATGCCGGCATGACATTCACCCGAAAAGTATTTTTCTCTTTTGCATTTTTGGCAGACGAATTTCTGACATCTGACGCATTTTTCAAAATTTTTCCCCTTAACAAATGTGCAGTACGGGTTTATGTGCGAATTGTACGGCAGAATTTCCGGGCAGGCTGCAAATCTGTCGGAAAACTCAAACCGCATATGAAACGATATGTTAAGGGAGTATGCGTTTTTAAGATATTCGGTATATCTGACAATTTCATCGGCAAGCTGTTTCATAAAAACATCTCCGTGCATTTTTTTAATATTTTTCAGCGTATTTCGGCACATATGAGCACCTGAAATGTTGTTAATATGATATTAAACCAATTAAATAAATTTGTCAATGCCAATCCGTGATTTATTCAAAATGGCAAGGTGTATGTGCTGTCCGATTTTTTTATGATTGACGGTATATCGGTTTTATGTTACAATAGCAAAAAACAGGCAAAAAACATGATTAATATGCATGAGCCGGGGTTTTATGTGCTTTCATGTATAAATATAGATAATTTCAAGGTTATCAATGCACAGCACGGCACGGAAACCGGCGACGGTGTAATCCGCCATGTAGCGTCCAGCATAAACAATTGCATGAATGAAATCGGCGGTATTTGTGCACATATTGCCGGAGATGAATTTGCGGCGCTTTACCCGATGTCATATATAAAATCAAAGGCGATTGATGACGGTCATCTTAAGGCAAGCGCGCCGGACTGTATTTTTCAGAGAATAAGACTGCGCGTCGGCAGATTTGTAATAGATGAACCGATTTTGCCGGCGGATTATGACAAGGCGATGGAGGCTGCGGAAAGAGTGGTACGCACAAAGCAGCCCGAAACTTACGAATTCCGATGCCGAAAGCGCAACGGAGAAATTGTGTGGGTGCAGATTACAAATTCGGTGGTAGACCTTGACGGAATCGGCGATAATGTGCTTATCGGCGTTGCTATGGACGTGACGGATCTGCACAGCCTGAAAGAAGCCGCGGCAAGCACGGCAGATAAGCTTTTGAATCTCACACATGCGGATGACAGGGAGAATGTGAGAAAAGCTGTTTCGGCGGCGATTCGGACGGGTGAAAATTCTGAAATAGTATATAGAATCGTAAGACCGGGCGGAGATACGGCATGGATTAAGGCGTCAGTATCCACAACTCAGATATCGGGAATAGAAAATCCTGTTCAGATTACAATTTTTTCGGACATTACTGCCGAAAAGAAATACATTGAAAAGCTGCATCAATATCTGAGCAATAATTAAAAAAGGTATAAAAATAACAGCAGGGCTGAAAACAACAGCCCTGCTGATTTTTTTGTGTCCGGATTATGCTTTCTTTCTGCCTGTTGCCGCTTTTATTGCAAACAGCACAGCAATCATTGCTATAATGCCCAAAGGAAGGACAATCTGCCAGCTCTGAACGAAGCCTGCTATTATGTATATCACAAATGATACTGCCGCAACCGTCATTGCATACGGAAGCTGAGTCGATACATGGTTTAAGTGGTTGCACTGAGCACCTGCGGACGCCATTATCGTGGTGTCGGAAATCGGTGAGCAGTGGTCGCCGCATACTGCGCCTGCCATGCATGCGGAAATTGCGATTATGCTTATTTCTTTGTCTATAGAACCGCCGAATACCGCAAGAACAATCGGGATAAGTATTCCGAACGTACCCCACGAGGTACCCGTTGCAAACGAAAGTCCCACGCCGATAAGAAATACTATTGCCGGCAGGAGCGGAATAAATGCGCTTGCGTCGTTTCTTACAAATTCCGCGATAAATACCTTTGCGCCGAGGCTGTCTGTCATTGCTTTAAGCGTCCATGCACATGTCAGGATAAGTATTGCCGGAACCATTGCCTTGAAGCCCTCCGGTACGGAATCCATACATTCCTTGAAGTTTAATACTCCTCTTAACATAAAGTACACTACAGCGAATATAAGACCTGCAAAAGAACCTATTACAAGGCCTACGGACGCGTCTGCCGCAGAGAATGCCGTAATAAAGTTATGGTATGTATCTCCGTCTGTGAAGAATCCGCCCGAATACAGAAGTCCGAGCATGCATGTGATGATAAGTACGGCTACGGGAGCTACAAGATCCCATACGCTGCCGTTTTTATTTTCGGAGCGTTCTTCGACTTCATCAATTCTCTTTCTGCCTTTTTCTGAGAAAATGTCGCCGTTTGCAGCGTTTTCTTCATGATTTCTCATCGGACCGTAATCAAATTTCATAAGCGCTATTGCTATCATCATGGTGATTGTCAAAAGTGCATAGAAGTTATACGGAATAGTTCTGATGAAAAGCTCAAGTCCGCCTATCTGCTCCTCCGATACAAAGCCTGCAACTGCGGCAGCCCATGACGAAATCGGAGCTATAATGCATACCGGAGCTGCGGTAGCGTCTATAAGATATGAAAGCTTTGAACGCGAAACATTGAATTTATCCGTTACCGGGCGCATTACCGAGCCTACGGTAAGGCAGTTGAAATAGTCGTCTACGAATATAAGAACACCGAGAGCAACCGTTGCAAGCTGAGCGCCCACTCTTGTTTTTATACGCTTTGAAGTCCATCTTCCGAATGCCGCGGAACCGCCCGACTTGTTCATCAGCGCCACTATGGTGCCGAGCACGACGAGGAAGAACAGTATACCGATATTGTATGAATCCGCCACGGCTGCTATAAATCCTCCCGAAAACAGGTGGTTTACAGTGCCCATGAAGTTAAAGTTTGCGTAAAGCATGGCGCCTGCGAGTATTCCTATAAACAGCGAGGAATAAACCTCTTTTGTGATAAGCGCGAGCGCAATTGCTATAATCGGCGGCAAAAGCGAAAGCCATGTGGCATATGGGTGTACGTCGTCACGCTTTGCTTTGAGAGCCTTGCCGAGATTTTCGGTAAAATTATCTCCGCCTACGTTGTCTGAGTAGCTGTCAATAAATGTTGAAGCTGCGGTTTTGTAGTTTTCGATTTCTTCTTCCGACATTGACTCGGGTGTATACTCGGAGCTTTTGTCCATAAACTCCGCAGCCGCGTCATTTTCCGTCAGATCGGCACTGTCTGCAAACGATACGAAAGGCATCATTATGCATAAGACCGTAACTAACAGAATAGCCGCCGAAAAAAGTCTTTTTCCGGTTGTACAATGCATTTTCATTTCCCCTTTGTTTTTTGTCTTAGCATAATATCACATATTACACCATTATATGTATTATATTCCATTACGGTATGCGGTGTCAATAGTTTTGTTGGTTTTTATGCCGTTGCGTCTGTATACGGCAGGGGATATTTTTTCGGCTTGCTTGAATTTTTTTGAAAAATAAAATTCGTTTTCATATCCCACCTCGGCGGCTATATCATACAGCGGCATTTTGGTTGCCAGAAGCAGATATTTCGCCCTGCGTATCCGTATCTCGGTTATTTTATCGGATATTGTCATTCCCGTTTCCGCCATGAATTTCCTGGAAAGACTTCTGTAGCTCATATTGACTGCATTTGCAATATCTCCGACCTTGATTTTGGTGTTGTGGTATTCCTCAAGATACAAAATAACCTGGTGTGACAGAATATTCTTAGAATTTATTCCGGCGGATTTGTCCGGGGTTATCCAGGTATTTGCCGTGTGCATAATCCACGAAACAAATTCAGCCTGAATACCGCATACGTCACCGCTGAGATTCAGCCTGTCAATATGTGAATTAAAGGCGCACGGGTGCGGAGCGGCGATTGCGCTCAATGCGTCTTTGCATATCCTGTCGGCATGGGCGCTGTCCAGGCTGAAGCGTATGCATATTCCGTCATCGCCGGTGTTGTTGTTGCGGTGCGAATGTACAATGCCCGGCGGTATTATGTATGACATGCCGCCGCATACCAAAAACTCCCTGCCGTCTATCGAGGTGTATACAGACCCTTTCGATACATAATTAAACTCAAACCACGGGTGGCAGTGAGGAGCTATTATCCAGTTTTTGCCGTGCTTTGCACGGGCGGCATAGTTTACCGATATTTTTATTCCGTTAAATTCAAATTCCCTCAGCAAGACAGCCGAAAGCTTATTTACCGTGTTTTTTAATTTTTCCGTAGTCATGAGTACCTCCAAAGACATATGTGCCATAAGCTATTATAACTCAATATATTAAAAATGTAAATGGCATAATAGTATATATTTTAGCGGTGATTTGTCCTATTAAGATATTCAAAATACCGCTTTTGGGTAATATAATAGAATAAAAAAGGGAGGAACGGTGTTATGAAAATATTTATAGATACTGCAAATGTAAGCGAAATCAGACAGGCAAACGAACTGGGCGTAATATGCGGAGTTACCACAAATCCGTCGCTTATTGCAAAGGAAGGCAGAATTTTTGAAGATGCTGTAAAGGAGATAACGTCAATCGTGGACGGACCGATTTCCGCCGAGGTTATAAGCCTTGATGCGGACGGAATGATTTCGGAGGCTTTGGATCTTGCAAAGATTAACAAGAATATTGTTATAAAGATACCGATGACGGCAGAGGGATTAAAGGCTGTAAAGGTGTTGTCATCAAAGGGAATAAAGACGAATGTGACGCTGATATTCAGCCCTACGCAGGCACTTCTTGCCGCACGCGCCGGTGCGTCATATGTGAGTCCGTTTGTCGGCAGGCTTAACGATATTTCCTCAAACGGCAACAGCCTCATTGAGTCGATAGCGGCGATTTTCGGTATTCACGGCATAGAAACCGAGATAATAGCTGCAAGCATCAGAAGCCCCGAGGACGTTCTCAACGCAGCGCTTGCAGGCGCACATATCGCCACTGTACCGTACAAGGTTATACTTCAGATGATTGAGCATCCGCTCACTTCGGCAGGAATAGAGCGCTTTTTGAAAGACTGGGAAGGCGTACCGAAAAATAACTGAAAGCAGGAGAATTTTATGAAATACACAGGCTTTGATATAGGCGGTACAAAGTGCGCCGTTTGCATAGGCGAGGAAACCGCGGACGGAATAAAAATAACCGATAAGCAGACTGTAGAAACCGACCACACTGCGGGCGCATATGAAATAATCGGTAAAATGTGCTTTATGGCAGAGAGCATGACAGACGACTTTTCCTGCACGGGCATAAGCTGCGGAGGTCCGCTCGACTCGGCGGGGGGGATAATTCTTTCACCTCCGAATCTGCCCGGCTGGGATAATGTCAGAATTGTTGAGTTTATAGAAAAACGCTGGGGCGGCAGGGCTTATCTTCAAAACGACGCGAATGCCTGCGCCGTTGCCGAGTGGAAATACGGCGCAGGAAAAGGGTGCGATAACATGGTGTTTCTGACTTTCGGCACGGGTATGGGAGCGGGACTTATATTAAACGGCAGGCTGTACAGCGGCAAAAACGATATGGCAGGGGAGATAGGGCATATACGGATTTCGGAAAACGGCCCTGTCGGCTACGGCAAGTCGGGCTCCTTTGAGGGCTTTTGTTCGGGCGGCGGCATTGCACAGCTTGCAAGGACTCTGGCAACGGAAAAACTGCAAATGGGCGGAAGCGTTTCGTATTGCGGTTCGGCAGATGAGCTTGCCGGCATAACGGCAAAAAAGGTAGCCGAATGTGCAAAAAAAGGCTTTGAGGACGCAAATCGCGTGTATGAAATATGCGGCGAAAAGCTCGGAACGGGACTTTCTGTGCTGATTGACATTCTGAATCCCGAAAAAATAGTTATCGGCAGTATTTTTGAAAGAAGCGGCAACCTTATGACTGAGCAGATGCAGAGGGTTCTGGAGCGTGAGTGCCTTAAAACCTCGCTTGCAGGCTGCGAAATCGTCCCGGCAAAGCTTGGCGACAGCATAGGCGATTATGCCGCTCTGGCGGTTGCGGCAGCCTTTGGGCAATAAATTTAAAAGGGGAGTTAATTATGCAGGAATTAATCAGCCGTTATCCTATGCTTGATAAGTGCAGAGCCGATATTGAAAAAGCGCTTGCGCTTATGACGGAAACATATAAATCCGGAGGCAAAATCCTTGTCTGCGGCAACGGCGGCAGCGCAGCGGACAGCGAGCATATTGTGGGAGAGCTTATGAAAGGCTTTTTGCTCAAAAGACCGGTAAGCGATAAGCGGATACCGGAGAATATCCGTGCAAATCTTCAGGGAGCTTTGCCGGCAGTATCGCTTCCGAGCCAGTGCGCGGTTTTGTCGGCATTTATAAATGACGTTGATCCGGAAATGATGTATGCACAGCTTGTATACGGCTATGCCGGAAAAAACGACCTTGTTGTGGGAATATCGACGTCGGGAAACTCAAAAAACGTGGTTAACGCAATTGAAACGGCACATGCAATGGGGGTAAAAACGCTCTCGCTCACGGGTGAAAGAGAGAGCCGCCTGTCGGAGCTGTCGGACGTTGCAATCCGCGTGCCGGAAACGGAAACATATAAGGTGCAGGAGCTTCATCTGCCCGTTTATCACTATCTTTGTGCAGGTGTGGAAAAAGAATTTTTTTCGGAATAAAATATAATACTAAATTTTAATAAATACTGTGCGGAACGGCTGTGTGCCGTTCTGTTTTTTGTAAATAAATACAAAATCATACTTTGGTATGATGACAAAACTCTCAATATTTGTTATACTTATTGCAGCATATAAGATATAAGGGCGGTGAATGTGCTGGCCGGTGTAACTGTGGTAAATACGAATATAGCGGAAAAATTCCGCGATTTTATGGAAAACGGCAGAATAATAATGTTTGAGGCTCCGTGCGGCTTCGGCAAGACTACGCTTGCCAAGAGGCTTTTGCGCGATTATAACGTGCGCGTATGCGAGCTGCGCGCCGACGAAGCGGATTTTGACGCTTTGCCGGAGCAGAGCGGATGGGACGTTATGCTGCTTGAGGATTTGCAGTTTATTCAGAGTAGTGAGGAGTATCAGAGCCTTTGTGCGTTTATACGCGCAAATCCCAAAAAACGCTTTGTCTTTACAAGCCGCGGAGTGATTTCGGGAGAGCTTATCCCGTTTCGCATATCGGGACTTCTGACGGAGATAGAAGAGGACGAGATGTTCTTTGACAGGCAGCTTGCGGCGGAATTCTTTGCGGAATACGGAGTGCACCTTTCGGAAACGGAGCTTAATGCCGTGATTAAAAATACTCTCGGCTATCCGCTTGCGATAGAAATGCTTGCGGAAAAGCTCGCAGCCGGCGCCGTATACAACAGCAAGCTGTCGGACGAAATAAAGCAGGGGATATATCAATACTATGACGAAATGATTTTTTGCAGGTTTGATTTGCCTGCAAGACGTTTTTTGCTGGAGCTTGCACCGTTTGAAAGCTTCAATACCGAGCTTGCCAAAATGGTGAGCGGTGACGCTGACGCAGGCAAAATCATTGCACGGCTTAGGAAAAGTACGCGTATGTTCAGAAGTGCCGGGGATGACTCGTTTTATTTCTGGGAGATTTTCCGCGGATTTTTGATGTGGGAACAGAATATATATTATACGGACGAACAGAAAAAGGCGCTTTGCAGCCGCGGCGGACTATACTATGAGCTTCACTCTGACTATGCGAGGGCACTTGAGTTTTATTCAAAAAGCGGCGAAACAGGCAAGGTTTCGGAGCTTATGATAAAAATCATAGGACTTCATCCCGGCATGGGATATTACGAAGAGCTTGAAAGCTACTATCTGTCACTTCCCGATGAAGTCATAGCGCAAAGCCCGGCGCTTATGCAGGGAAAAAGTATGATGTGTGCGCTGTGTGCGGATTATGACGGCTCCGAGAAATGGTATAATACTCTAAGGGAGTTCGCAGCCGCAAGGAAACATTCGGACGCAGCGGCAAAGGAAGCGAGAAGCCGCCTGGCATGGCTTGATATTTCACTGCCGCAAAGGGGGGTAAACGGACTTGCCGATACCATAGGCAAGGTGTTTCGTATGGCGGCATGCAAGGAAATCAGGCTTATGCCGTTTTCGGTCACGAGCGCACTGCCGAGCATTATGAACGGCGGCAAGGACTTCTCACAGTGGAGCAAAAAAGACGATTTTCTCTATGCGACAATGAAAATCCCCGTGGAGAGCGTTCTCGGCAGGGACGGAGTAGGACTTGCGGACTGCGCGGTTGCGGAGAGCAAGTTTGAAAAGGGCATGGATATATCGGACAGAATGCTTGCGCTTGTGTCAAATCTGGCGGAAATCCAAAATAACGGTACGCCCGACATTGAGTTCGCATTGGTCGGACTGCTTGTGCGGAGCCAGATTGACATGGGAAGGGCGGATGACGCGCGTCATACGCTCGGTTCCCTGCGTGAAAGGTTTGTAAAAAGCGGCAACACACGTTTTTTGCCGAATATAGACGCCATGCTGTGCAGGATTGCTTTAAGGCGCGGCGATACGGATTATGCGGAAGGCTGGTACCGCGACAAGGCGCCCAGAGATTCGCTTAAAATAAAGGTAATGAAACGCTACAGGTATTTTACCGAGGCTATGACGGAGCTTGCACTCGGCGATGAGGACGCGGCGCTGCTCACGCTTTCGCCGCTCAGACCTTACTGCCAAAGGTGTGAAAGGCATATAGACACTATACATCTGGAGGTTCTGACAGCCATAGCGCGGTACAGAAAAAATGACAATTCCTGGCAGGAAAGCATCTGCCGTGCGGTGAAAACCGCGGAGGAATACGGCTTTGTACGCACGGTAAGCGAATACGGCGCGGCTGTGCTGCCGCTTATGGAAAAAGCCTTTGACGGCAAAAAGCCGGACTTTGTGCAAAAGGCAATCCGCGCGGCGAGAAACCTGGCGGTGTATTATCCCGATTTTTTAAGACCGCAGAGCAGCTTTTTTGAAAAGCTTACCGAAACGGAAATGCAGGTGCTGCGGCTTGTGTGCGCCGACAAGAGCAATTCGGAAATCGGCAAAATACTGAGTATTCAGCTTGCAACGGTAAAGAGCCATGTGAGCCATATACTGCAAAAGCTCGGCGTGAGCCGCCGCTCGGAAGCAAAAACAACTGCCGAAAGGCTTCATATTATATAGATGCAATTAATTTTTTAGGGAGGAAATTATGCGAAAACGAATTTTAAGCATGCTGCTTTGTCTGTCTATGCTGACAGGTCTTTTGCCGACGGCAGTATTCGCAGGGGCTGACGGCATAACGGAACCGGACAGCGAAGCAATCACCGCTGTCGGCGAAACCCGCCCGGCAGATGATGACAGCGCCGAAGAACCTGCCGTGCAGACGGCGGAGGAAAACGGCAAGGGAACGGATACCGAACCGAAAATTTCGGCGCTTGGCGAAGCGGTGAGCCTTGCCGCAGTGTCCGGACCTGTAAAATACATAGGTAAGGACGGAAAAGAGGCGATATGTGAGGATTACATTCCTCTTACCGGCGACCCCGAAGGAAACAAGCTTGACGGAACGGCAGGTGAGGCATGGTACGTTGTCTCGAGCAGTATCTCCGCAACACAGAACTGGGATGTTGCCGGAAACGTAAACATCATCCTCACGGACGGTTCGATTCTTTCCGCGGACGGTCACTATTTCGAGGTTGCGAAGGACGCCGTTATCACGGTTTACGGTCAGAAAGAAGGCACGGGAGTTCTCTCAATCAGAAGTACTGTGGAAAACGTGTCCGCTCTCGGCGGCACGGAAAGGCTTTATGAGCTTGACCAAAGGGATTCAGAAGGCAACCTTTATATTTTGGAACGGGGTTCTCTCGCTGTTTACGGCGGAAATGTTACGTTGGAAAGCACAAAGTACCGGGCGGCGCTCCTCAAAGACCTCACCGTTATGGGAGGCACCGTTTCCGCAAAAGCGCCCGAGCAAAATTCAGCAATAAGCCTTAAAAACTCTCCACCGACACTTGCGGAGAATTACAAGGTATGCAAGGCGGACGATCCTCAGGAAAAATCGGGTTTGGGCCGCACCGACGGCAGAACGGTTCTTATAACCGAGTGTACCCAACATCTGTTCAGATACGGAACCTCCGAGATGCCCGGTAAACACACACGTTACTGCACGCTTTGCTCCGTGTCCTATGAAGAAGATCATGTCTTCAACGTATACGGCGGTGAACGCGACGAAAACACGCACAGCCTTGCATGTGCGTGCGGAAAAATTCTTGATACAAGAGAAGCTCACGATTTTGAATATGCTCCCAACTCCGACACTCTGACTCACAGCAAGGTCTGCAAGGTATGCAGCTACGGAAAATGGGTCATTGCCGAGCAGCACGACTTCTCGGAGAACCCGTCGCTGTGCAGCAAGTGCGGTTTTAAGAGAGGCGCGTCGGTTGAACTTGGCGGCGAAGGTTACAAAGAGCATCAGACTTTATGCGGCATGGACGGCAAATGATGATAAATCCGATAACGATGGAAAAGACGATAACGACGGAAAAGACGACAACACAGGCAATGACGGCAAAGATGACAACAAAACATCGGAAAATCCGTTTGACGATGTGAAGGCGGACGACTGGTTCTTTAAAGATATTGAGTATGTTTACGGCAAAGGTCTTATGGGAGGTACCGCAAACAGGATATTTGACCCGAACGGACTTCTTGACCGCGCAATGCTTGTAACTGTTCTCTGGAGAGCAGAGGGCAAACCGGTTGTTGACTACATTATGCTGTTTGCAGACGTTGATGCGGACGGTTACTATGCCGAGGCAGTGCGCTGGGCTGCAAGCGAGGGCATTGTCACGGGAACATCGGATACGGAATTTTCACCGAATGTAAGCATTACAAGAGAACAGATTGCGGCTATCATGTTCAGATACGCAAAATACAAAGGACGCGATGTGTCGGCGGGAGAGAACACAAACATTCTCTCATACGCGGATTACGGCAGCATTTCGGAATACGCACTGAGCGCAATTCAATACATGGTGGGAGCAGGTCTTATGAAAGGCAAGACCGATACCACAATCAATCCTTCGGATAACGCTACCAGAGCAGAGATTGCGGCAATATTCCAGAGATTTTTTGAAACAAAATAACTAAAATAAATTCCCGGCGGAGGTTGTGCTTCCGTCGGGAATTTTGTTTATAAAAACAGCCCGGCCTATCGGTCGGGCTTTGTGCTTATATGTAATTTATTTTTCTTCTGCCGGTACTATGCTTATGATTGTATCGTTTCCGTCATCAAGCTTTTTGACATATATTACAGACGGAGTGTTGAGATATTGTGCGGCATCTACGCCGTCCGCAACCTTGAATGTGCAGCTTGCATAGCCGGATTTGTCGGCATTTTTCTCGATGTATTCTGTCCATTGCTCATTTTTGTTTGCGTTGTTGAAGAGGTAGATAACCTCGTCCTCGGCACAGGTTGCTTTGTTGTATTTTTCATCTGCTGTGCCTACCACGCTGCCCTCGATTTTTGCGGCGCCGAGCTCCGTAATAAGCGATTTATACGGTGAATCGCCGTAGCCGTCCATTATTGTATAGGTGGTCTGTGTGCCAAATTCCGTCTGCTCCATTACCGGAACGGTAAGAGCATTGTATATGAGCTGTGCAACGGTTGCCCTTGTCGCATCGGATTCTTTGTCCGAAACGCTTATATTTTTTGTAACGCCGAACTGATTTGCAACCTCGATATAACCGTCGGGCCATCCGCCTTTTGCCGCTGCCATCGGTTCATATCCCATAGCGACCATGATCATTTTAACTGCCTGTTCGTATGTTACATTGCTTTCCGGTTCAAAAGTGTCGTCACCCATACCGTTTACAATTTTCTGTCCTGCTGCCGCATTAATATAGTTTACGGCCCAGTGATCTTCCGGAACATCCGTAAAGACATTGCTTTGCATACTGTACGGCGCTTCCGGTGCAGAATTTTCAAGTCCGAGTACACGGCATATTACGGCGCAAAATTCCGCTCTTGTAATGCTGTTGTCGGGTCTGAAGGTGCCGTCGTCATATCCTGTGAGGATATTAAGCGTTGACAGCAGCTGTACCGCGTCATCATAACTTGCTGTGTCCGCAGCCTTATCCTCAGCAAGCTTGGCTGCGTCTGTGTCTGCTGCGAGCGAAACCTGCGCAAAGGAGCTCAGAACCAGGCAAAGCGCGAAAAACAGCCCCATAATTTTTTTGGACTTTTTCATTTTCATAATTTCCTCTTTTCGTAAATTATTTTGGAATAAATATCCAAAAATAACTTATCATATATGCACCGCTCCGTCAATGCATGATTTGCCGTTGTAATAAAAATGTAACGTCATTTAAAAGTGCAAAAAACCGCGATACGTTGTATCGCGGTTTTAATTATGCCGTTTGGCAGTATATTAAATATTACCTGTCGGAGGCACTGCTTTCGGATTGAGCGGAAGCTGCCGCCGATATTTTTGTCTCGGCAGATTTTGCAATTGGTTTTAACGGGGAATTATCATCCCATAAAAATACCTTTACTGTATAGTTTTTGCAGCTGTCATCAGCGTCAAGCTCAATTACACAGTCCGCGCTGTCAGCCGTTACCGGTACACTTTTTGCAGTGACAAGTCTGTCTTTATCATATACCGCTAAGTACAAAGTGCCTGATTGATCAATGTAATTAAACTTTATTTCTGCAGTTAATTTATTATTGTCATACCGGCAGGATACCGATTCAATATCTGCTCTCAGCAGTTCGGTAATCTTTGTGAATTTGCCGTAAAGGGTGACGCTGCTGCCGTAATCGGCAGTGAGCTTTTCGACCTTCAGCAACGGATCAAAATCGCTGCTTAAATACCAGCCGTAAAATATGTAACCGTCTTTTGACGGTACAGTGTATGAGTTGAATTCATCATAACTCATAACTGTTTTGCTTTCGCCGTCGATGAGTGTTACGGTATATACGGTTTCTTCACTGTCTGTTTTTTCGTTCAGATATGCGGAAAATCCCATACAGATTTTTTGTTCCTCATCTTCCGCCTTCAGAAGCTCCGCTCTTATTTTTCGGCAGTCATTGTCAAGCGCAATAATCTTTGTTATATATCCGTTTTCAAGCTCGATATTTTCTCTCTTTGTTTCGATAAGACTATTTTCGCCGTCATATCCGTTTATCTCAATAATGGCATTTACTTTTTGATCGGTAGTGTTATTTATGATGATATCCGCATTTTTGCCCGAATAATCCAGTACGCCGATGTAAACCGATTCGGTTTGGTTGTTTGCCATAATCGCATTTTTTGTTTCGCTTGCCGTGCAGTTTCCGGCTATGTCATACGCTTTTACGGTGACTGTAAGACGTGCAAATTTCGGCATGCCGCTAATCTCTGCCGACCATACGCCGTTTTCCTCAGTCATAGGATAGGAGAAATCCTCTCCGGCATACCCGATAACGGCAATCATGTTTGAAAGGTTGCTGTCCTGAGCTTCGGCAGTTACTCTGAGAGTATCTTCCAAGGATATATCCGGCACACCGACAGAGGTAATAACGGGCGGCAGGGTATCGACCGTAAAGGTCAGTACGGCTGCTTTTTCCATCTTGTTTCCGCTCGAATCGCCTGCGGTGATTTCTGCCGTATGCTCCGTGTTGTCCTCAAGCGGTTCGGTTACTTTGTATGAAAATGTGCCCGACGCGCTGTTATAGAATTTTTCCCATGTATCGGAATCCGCAAGCTCTTTTCCGTCAAGCTTGAATGAAAATTCGGCAATGCCGCTCATGTCGGATATGTTTGCCGTAATTGTAGGCGTGCTGCCTGTGTCGGATACCTTGAAGTCGGTAACGGAAGGCGGACAGTTGTCTATTGCGAGAATATACTGCCCCGGCTTTGACACATTTGCACTGACGCGGTTGTTTACGGTATCGGCAATTCCGCCTATGCAGACATAAACTCCTTTTTCGTCATTCCAGCGGTATATTTTCAGATTTTGCTTCATAGCGTCGCTGAATGAAACCTCAGCCGCCGTAAAATCGTCTTTGTCGAACGAAAGCGACAGATTAAGCGGATTTGCTCCGAAATCGGCAATCTCATTACCGTCGGCGTCCTTAACCGCGATGACATACGGTTCGCCTACGGTGTGCGAAACAGATGCGTTTTCGATTGCTTCGCTTTCGTCATTTACACTCATAATAGCGAAAGATTGCAGCCCGATTTTGTCTTTTTTAAATCCGGTAACGGTAACAACCCATTCTCCGGCGCCGTTTATATGCACCTTCATCCAGTTTAAGCCGTCAGTTATCGGCTTTGTGATACTGCTCAGAGCCGACTGAAAGTCAGACTTCATGCCGCGGGCGATTTTATCCAGCGTTTCCATAAGACTTTCGCTGTGCACAGCGATTGCCTCGTCAATATTGCCGGCGGATTTGAGATATTCATATCCGTCCTTTATAACGCCTGTCTGCGAGGTGTAGCTGTATTTATGTATTCCGGTCAGACCGAATTCCATGCCGAGAGTTTTGTCAATTCCGAAATTAATTGTCTTGCCGAACTCTTCGGAAACCTCTTTTTCGCGGGTGTATTCGCCCGGGTATTTTCCCGCTGCCATGTCGTTTGCAACGCTCTGCGCCGATTTTATAGTGAAAAATCCGAAATTTCCGTTTGCAATATAATTCATAAAGCTGTTGCCGGAAACAAGTTTTTTTGCACTTGCGTCTTTATATGTAATATTTTTATAAAACTCCGCAGATGATTTTTCGGAAAATACCGAGCTGACATTTGCGTCCTCGGCAGTTTTGAAGCTTATTTTTTCCACGCCGTTTTCACCGGTTGTCGCACTGAACTGAATGCTGTTGTTTATAAGCTGTTTATTGTAGATGGCGCTGCCGGTTTTGATTGAAAAGTCATTTTTGTCTGCTGACGCCTTGTATGAGCTGTTAAACAGCTTGAAATTTTCCGAAACCTTTGTCTTTGTCGAGGTCGTGGTTTTGTTTTCGTGATCGACAGCGCTGCTGAATTCATAAAGCGCGTCCGCATTCATACCGGCAACGCTTGTGCTGAAATTGCCGAGCTTTATTGACGGCGCACTTGCACCTAATTTTGACATGACGCTTACTTTATAATTCTGTTCGTTGCTTGCCGTCATACCGTTTTTGCTGAGCCAGTAGTTAAATAACATTCTCGGGATAACATTCGAGCCGTCGAGCCCCATGGCAGTATCCATCAGAAACAGCTCAATCTGCTGCCGCTGAGCGGCATTGTCCGGATCGTAGTTCTTTATGTAAAATCCCCTGCCGAGGGTGTAGCCGGAGGAAATGTCGCCGCTTACGGAGCCGAGCGAAAGATTCGCCGCATTTCCTGCTCCGGCATACATTCCGAGCTTTGCATTGACGGCTGCGTTTTTGTCTTCGCTTGAGGAGAGGTGCAGATCGCGCACACCGTCTTTATAGATATTTTCTATGGTTATTACCTTGGTGTTTTTGCCGGTGACGCCCACAGACGCAAGCTCCGCCTCCGCTCCGAGAGAGCCGTTTGCACCCTTGAGGCTGCCGCCTGCGCCAAGCTTCGCGCCTATGTTTGCGCCGTAGGTTGCCTTGCCCGTCCAGCTTTCTTTGTAGGAAATCGGGGCAAGGGTAACGTTTATGGTAAATGTCTTTTGCTGCAGATCATCATTCAGAAATTCCACGGTACAGGTCTTGTCCGCTGCCTTGCCGCCGTTCAGATTCATCGTCGCCGTGGCAACGCATGCTATTCCGTTGATGTCGGTTTTGCCTATGTATTCCGAGTTGTCGTTTCCTATTATCTTATATCTGTAGCTGCGGTTGGAGTACAGGTTGCCGTTGCTGTCGCGCAGTATGAAATACGCATATCCCTTGCCGGTTTTGTTGATTTTTATGCTGTCGTTGATTCCTGCCGGCAGGCTGTGTACGGTGTTTGCCGATATTTCGGCCGGGTTGTTGGTGTTGCCGTCATCGCCGGGCAGCTTGCCGCAGTTGTAGTGTATTGCGGCGTCTGTGAGGCAATCGTCCCCGGAGCCTATACTTATATTTTTCCATTGCTCGGCACTGCCGGAATAATATACGTCCTTCAGATTGTCGCATCCGTAAAATGCGTTATGTCCAATATAAGTAACGCTGTCTGGAATATTTACGCTTGTAAGGCTGCTGCAACGGGTAAACGCAGAATCACCTATACTCGTAACGCTTTCGGGTATGTTTACACTTGTAAGGCTGCTGCAATATTGAAACGCACCTTTGATATAAGTAACGCTGCTTGGTATTGAAAAATATGTATCTTTTTTACCTATTGCATATTGAATCAAGCAAGTTTTATCTTTATTATATAAGTTTCCGTCTAAGCTGCTGTAGTATGAATTACCGTCATTAACATTTATGCTTGTAAGGCTTTTGCAACTGGAAAATGCATATTGGTCGATAGAAGTAACGCTGTAAGGAATGTTTACGCTTGTAAGGCTTTTGCAACTGGAAAATGCATATTGGCCGATAGAAGTAACGCTGTAAGGAATGTTTACGCTTGTAAGGCTGCTGCAACCTGAAAATACACGTTTACCGATAGAAGTAACGCTGTCGGGAATGTTTACGCTTGTAAGACTGCTGCAACCGTAAAACGCATAGTCATCAATAGAATTAACTCTATTCGGTATGCTTATACTTGTAAGGCTGCTACAATTGGAAAACGCATAGCTGCCGATAGAAGTAATGCTGTCGGGAATGTTTACGCTTGTAAGGTCGGTGCAATCGGAAAACGCATAGCTATTGATAGAAGTAACACTGTTGGGAATGTTTATGCTTGTAAGGCTGCTGCAAGCGTTAAACGCACGTTCACCTATATAAGTAACGCTGTTGGGAATGTTTACGCTTGTAAGACTGCTGCAACCGTAAAATGCGTTATGTCCAATATAAGTAACACTGTCTGGAATGTTTACGCTTGTAAGGTCGGTGCAATCGGAAAACACACGGTTACCGATAGAAGTAACGCTGTTGGGTATATTTACAGTTGTAAGGCTGCTGCAACCGGAAAACGCACCTTCTCCGATAATAGTAACACTGTCTGGTATGTTTATGCCTGTAAGGCTTCTGAATTTGAAAAACGCAGCGTCATCGATAGAAGTAACGCTGTCGGGTATGCTTATGCTTGTAAGGCTAGCACAACCGGAAAACGCATAGTAACCGATAGAAGTAACGCTGCTTGGTATTGAAAAATATGTATCTTTTTTACCTGTTGCATATCGAATTAGGCAAGTTTTGTCCTTATTATATAAATTTCCGTCTAAACTGCTGTAGTATGAATTACCGTCATTGACATTGATGCTTGTAAGGCTGCTGCAATCATCAAACGCATAGTTACTGATAGAAGTAACGCTATCGGGTATGTTTACGTTTGTAAGGTTGGTGCAATAGTAAAACACAGAGCCGATAGAAGCAACTCCGTTTTGGATAATAACTGTTTTTACGCTTGATTTATTCCAAGGTGAGCTGTTCACTTCTCCCGTGCCGCTTATTGTGAGAGTACCCTCATCATCAAGCGTCCAGGTCAGATTATCGCCGCAGGTGCCGCTTGACGCAGCGTCTGCGCTTATGGGCAGTGCGGCAATAACGAATGCCGCAATACACAGCGTCAAAAATAAACTCAGTACGGATTTTTTCATTTTTTACAATTCCCCCCGTAAAACTTATATTAAATATGCTTCGATTTCCGATATTGTATCAAAACACTTTTAATAATACCATATTTTTGCAAAACAGTCAATATAAGTGAAAACAATGAATCTGCATATCTGCCAAATTGTGATAAATCCATGCTACAAAACAGGAAACTCCAAATTTTCTATGGCTTTACGCAGTATCGGGTGCCGTACAGCAAAATGAATTATCGGAGCTTTGTTTTTTGAAATCATGACATATTCGTTTTCATGCATTGTAATCTGTATATTTGCAAAGGCATTTTCCCTCGTGCGGACGGCGGAATAGTTCTTGTTTTCCTCTGCAAATTTCTTTGTAAGCCGCAGGTGCTCGGCATATTCGTCAAAGGTGTATTCATAGTTTGTATCGCAAAACATAAGCGACAGCGAAAGAGATAACGGGTGCTCTTTAAAGTCGTTTTCATTAAGAACGGGAATTTCATCCGCAACAAAATTGTCTTTGAGAATTTCAAGTATCTGTTTTTTGCGCGAGGCTGCGTAGTCAAGAATTTTTTGCTTTTCTTTGTCGGGTACATTCCGCCTGCCGAGAAATTCTGCAAGAAATCCGTCCGTTGCCGTATATATCGGAAGTGATGAGAGTATGCTGCGGCGGTTTCCGCCCGTATGAGAATCGGCAAGCATAAATGCCGCAAGCTCCGCCGATTTATCAGCGCGGTATATATCCATCAGGGAATGAGCTTTTTTTAATATGCAGCTGCTTCTTTCGGTATAGTATTCAAGCTCGTCTTTATTGTTTGTGAGGTAATATCTGCCCTTTGAATGATACCCCGACACGCACTCGCCGGACAGAGCGGCTGCCCCCGATACATTCAGAAAATGGCAAAAAATCTGATTGTGAGTACCTTTTAAATAATACGGCGAAATCTGCCCCGTCATGTAGAGCGGTATCCAACATTCAAGACCCAGCATAAGCTCGTTGAACGGGCGGTTGAGATTGTGCACGACATTGAGATGCAGTCCTTTTTTCAGCATAGCCGCAAGTCCGAACATATATTTTTTTGAAAAATCCATATCGGCTGCCATGTCGTCCATCTGCATATCGCTGTACATAAAAACGCTGTGCTTTGATTTTGAAAGGGCGGTTGATTTCAGAAAATCAAGCTCGCCGTTTTTCATTTCGTCTATACCGCAGTATGTCTTTGATACAGGAAGCCTGAACGGCAGCGACGGAACCTTCAGCTCGTCAAAACGGATTGCCTTTATGTACTCGTTTAAGTCAAAAGAATCGAGAGCGTCAAGAAATTTTTTTACCGGGTTTTCGGGCTTTTTTATAAGATTACTGTCGGTAAGCCAGCTTGCAAGGCATGACGTATAGCCGTCAGCCGTTTTGATTTGATTCGGTTTGACATTCATGATTTCCGAAATAATCTTTTTGCTGCTGTCGGAGTCGAACCGCTGAGAGATATATTGAGCCGCGTCAAAGGCGAACTTTTGGGGATTTGCAGGTCTGCGCCTGCCGCTGCGTATTCTCGAAATGTATGACGGGTCATATTTCAGGCTTTTTGACATATCGGCAAGATTTACTGAAAAGACGGTGCAGAGCACATTGAACTTTTCGCGCAGGTTTTCAAAGTCAAACGGTACTTCCTCCGCAAGACTGCTGAGCTCGATTAATACCTCATTGTAGGATATACCGTCAAAGCCCTTGCGGCTTGCAGCCGTACAAAGTCCGCGGCACAGCTTTTTCATATCTTCGGAATTTGCCGCGGGCGTCCTTGCGCCCGATCTGTATCGGCTCACGGTTGATTCCGATATTCCCGAATACTCTGCAAATTCTCTGCCGGTGCAATTTATAAGCTCAAGATATTCATTCAGTTTTTCGCAAAACATTTTATCACTTCCATGCGTTCTTTTTATAAATATTGTATCATATTTTTTTGAAAAAACAAGCAAAATTTCTGCCTCCGGCAATGCCAAATACGGAAATTACATTTACTTGAATTT
The DNA here is from genome assembly GCA_934481345.1 of uncultured Clostridia bacterium. Taxonomy (GTDB): domain Bacteria; phylum Bacillota; class Clostridia; order UMGS1810; family UMGS1810; genus CAKSIN01. Next base: position 14,104 of record CAKSPF010000003.1, on the reverse strand, counting down.
GGAAATATGATATAATAACGGCTATAAGAAGTTTAATAAATTAAAGAAAGGCTGATGATTGATGCACCTGAAAAAAATTATTTCTGCCGTACTCGGCACGGCGATGCTGACTGCCGCGGTATTTGTCACACCGGTATGCGCCTGGAGCGTTTACGACACAGACTACGGAACGGAAAATAACGAACAGAGCAAAACCGCTGTAACCGATGATATGGTACAAATGCGCGAAAAGGACGACCCGGACGATTTTACTTCGCTTATCTATACCGTCCGTGACGACGGCTCGGCTATGATTACCGACTATTCGGCAAGATTTATGGGAGATCCCGACTCCGGATTCGGTATTGAATTAAACATTCCGTCCGAAATCAACGGGCATACCGTCACGGCTATCGGCGACGGCGCGCTCCGCGAGGGCTCAATGAGAATTTTCGGAATTACGCTTCCGCCTACAATCAAGGAAATCGGCGTCAACGCAATTTACGGAAGATATTTAAAATATCTTAATCTAAATGACGGACTTGAGGTTATAAAAGACTTCGCCATAAACTGCGGCGATGTGCTTGACACGCTCGTTATCCCCGATAGCGTAAAGTACATAGGCAGCGAGGCAATAAGCGGCAAGGCGCTTAAAAATATTACAATGCCGAAAAACCTCGAATATATGGGCAAGAGAATATTTTTCGGTTCGGCTTATGATAAAGACGCAAATAACCGCGTGGACGGAATACAGTATCACGGTCAGTATCTGATTGCAGGAATAAGAATAGGCTATGCCGAAATAGACAATCCCGATCCCTCCGCTCCGACCGAGAACAGGCAGATACATGAGTGGGAGGCAGTCGGCGATATTGAAATCCGCGAAGGCACAACACTTATGGGCGAGGACGCTTTCGGAATGTCGGATATCACCTCGGTTAAGCTTCCGTCAACCTTAAAATCAATTCCTTACCTCGGATTTTACCGGTGCAAAAATCTTAATAACGTTGTCATTCCGGGAAATGTAAAGGAAATAGGCAACAATGCCTTTTCATGGTGCGAAAGCCTTTCAAACCTCACGATTTCAGAGGGCGTGGAGCATATAGGCACGGCGGCGTTCTTCCGCTGCAACAGCTTAAACGAAGTCACTATTCCGAGAAGCGTAACGCAGATTGATATGCACGCTTTCGGCTGGGACTATGTGAACGATTATGACGTGCGTAACGAAAACCTCGTAATAAAGGCATATTCAGGCACTGCCGCGGAGCAGTACGCAAGGGACAACGGCTTTAAATGCATTTTGCTCGATACGGGAGAAACTATAGAAAAAGGCGAACCCACCGCTGCCGCCGATGACAGATATGTATGCGAAGAAAAAGGCGATAACTGCGCAGTAAAAAGATTTAAGGACATACAGAGTGCAGACGGCGATCCGAATCACAGCGGAATAGAGTTCTGCCTGGACAACGGAATCATGAACGGTACCGGTGCGGATACATTCACTCCGGACGGTACTATCACAAGAGGCGAGTTTGCGACAATGTTTTACCGCCTGGCAGGCTCTCCCGAAACAGACGGAAACTCTAAGTTTTCGGATTTGACGCAGGACTGGTACAAAAAGCCTGTGGCATGGGCTGCCGCAAACGGCATTTTAAACGGCACGGGAAATGATACTTTCTCGCCCGACGACGTTATAACGAGAGAGCAGATTGCGGCGATTTTTTACAGATACGCTCAGTCAAAAGGTCTTGACGTATCAATTGACGATTCGGGTATTTCCTCCGCGCTTGAAGGCTACAACGACTATTCGGACATATCCGATTATGCGAAAATTCCCGTTGCATGGTGCTTTAAGGAGAGCGTTATGTTTATTCATTCCGTAAGCGGATATGAATATGCAATCTATCCGAAGGTTACTCCGACAAGAGCCGATACGGCAACAATGTTTTGGAAATTTGCCTATGAGCTTAATAACAACTAATGTATGAAAGGGTGGTGCAGATTGCTGAAAAGATTTTTTGCATTTACGGTATTACTGGCGGTTTTGTGCATGTCACTTCCGTCCTTTGCCGATATTATAAGCAACGAAACGACCGGCACGGGCTGCGGCGCTGGTCTGACATGGGAATATGATACCGAAACAAAAACGCTTACAATAAGCGGTACGGGAAACATGTCGGATTTTGACAGGTCATCAACCGGTATGATGGCGCCCTGGAGAAAAGTTACAAAAATCAAAAACAATCTTGAAAAGGTTGTGATTTCCGAAGGCGTAACGAGTATCGGTGATTATGCATTTTTCTATTGCGATAAATTAACAAGCGTTATAATTCCGGGCAGCGTAAAAAGCATAGGCAAGGAAGCGTTTTACTATTGCGATGCCTTGCCGGGCATAACAATACCGGAGGGCGTGGCAAACATCGGCGAGGATGCGTTCCAAAGTTGTACCGGCTTAACAAATGTAACAATCCCCCGAAGTGTAATAAGCATCGGCGACGGTGCGTTTGACAGCTGCAGCGCTCTTACAGACATAGCAATCCCCGACGGTGTAAAGAGTATCGGCGCCTATGCATTTCAATACTGTTCCGGCTTAATAAATATATCACTTTCCGACAGTATAACAAGCATCGGCGATCGGGCATTTTACGGAACCGCTTGCTATAACAACTGGTATGAAAACAGCGAACAATGCAGTGTGCTGTATATAGGGCATCATCTTATAAAAGCGGACGAGTGGGCGCTCGGCAAAAATAAGGTGCTCGGTTACACCGTGGAATCCGGCACAAAAACAATTGCCGACTGTGCATTTTACTATTGCGACAGTCTGACAGAAATTACAATTCCCGACAGCGTGGTAAGTATAGGCAGCCGTGCGTTTGACAGCTGCAACGGCTTGACAAGCATAACGCTGCCGGAAAGCGTGGCATATATCGGCAGATTTGCTTTTTATACCTGCTTTAATCTGGAAAGCATAAACGTTGCCGGTGACAATACCGCTTACTGCTCCGAAGACGGCATTTTATACAACAAAGATAAAACGGAGATTATACGTTTTCCGAAAGAAAAAACAGATACTTTGTTTGCAATTCCGCATAGCGTAACAAGCATTGCCGACGGGGCATTTGAGGATTGCCGGAAACTGACAAGTATAATAATTCCGTATAGCGTAACAAGCATCGGCGAACATGCGTTTTTAAACTGCGAAGCCTTAACAGGCATAACAATTCCGGACGGAGTATTGTGCATTTCCGAGAAAACCTTTTTCGGCTGCGAAAGCATGACAAGCGTAACAATCCCGAACAGCGTGCTGATAATCGAAGAGGGTGCGTTTGAAAATTGCTTAAAATCAATTAAGGTTAATTATATAGGAAGTGAAGATGACTGGAATGAAGTAATAGGAGCCGGAAAAAACATTTTAAGCAGTGCGAACATTAATTACTGCAAAGGTATAAAGGCGGTGCGCTCCGCTGACGGAAAGATAGTTGTCAAACCGTTCAATATGGAAAGCGGCACCGTTATCCTCGCTCTTTACAACGGCGATAAATTAGCCGAAGTGCAGTCCGGTATATATAACGGCACGGAAATCACGTTTACACCGACCGAAAACTATACACGCGCAAAGGCTATGGTTTGGGAAAGCCTTGACGGATTGATTCCCGTGTGCGGAGCAAAAAACATAGAATAGGCAGAACGCCCGAAACAATGCATCAAAATACAAAGCGAAATCACTGTCAAAGAGTAATTTCTTTGATAGTGATTATTTTTTTGCAAGAAAGAACAGTCTTGGAAATCTGAATATTATTTCTCCGTTTTTCTGTATCGGATAAGTATCTCTCAGACATTGCATAACGTCGTTTGAATAGGCTTTTTGGTCGTCAGCCGACAGTTGCTCCAAATACGGTCTGAGTCCTGTTCCGCACCCGATATCCAACACCGAGTTCGGATTTTCGTATTTTATAGAATTAGCCAGATCAAAAGCCGGAATTGTTCGTTCCCGTTTGAATTTGCTGTACTGAGCAGCGCTCCATTCAGACATAGTAACACCTCATTTTTTATAGATTTGTTGAGGTTATTGTACCACAAAACGGGCAGGAAAGCAATTGCAAATGCCGAAGTATCGGCTTTGCTTAACATACAAAAATTATAATTGTACATAACACAAAATTTTAAAAAAATCATACTTTAGTATGATGACAAAGCCCGGAATATGTGATATAATTATATTCGGAAATCTTTGAGAAAGGGCTTGACAGATTATGCTGCATGGTGCAAAATCTTTACACACATATATTGCATACATACGGTATAAGTCTGTCTTATTTCAAAAAGATAATAAGAATATCAAAGGTACACTTTACATTTTATAAAATAATATGTAAGGTGTACTTTCTTGTGTTTTTATAAAACAGAGTCTGGCACTAAATATATTCGGGGAGCGTGTTGCCTATGAAAGAGCAAAAAGCCGGAAATCGCAGTTCGGCAAATAAAATTCATTGCGATACAAATAAATTTTTTCGGGAGGAAAAACACACTATGAGCAAAAGAGTTTTGAGCCTGTTTATGGCGCTTTTACTCTGCGTTTCTATGCTGCCGGCATCGGTATTTGCCGAAGACGGCGGAGAAAACGGTATTGCCGAAATGAATGACACTCTGTATGCTACACTTCAGAGCGCATTGGACGAAATGGAAGAAAATGCAGAGATTACATTGCTCGGCAATGTCACGGAAGACATAACAGTCTACGCATCGACAACAATTGATATGCAGGGCTTTAGCATCAGCGGCAAGGTTGAGGCGTTTGCAGACCTGACGCTTATAAACGGCACAATTGTCGGCGACGTGGTTACTGACAAGAGCTTCACAATGACTGCGCCCTCCGGCGCCGACGCGGCTATTAACGGCCGTCTGCTCGTTAACGACGGTTCTTCGGTTTCGGTAAGCGGCGCTAAGGTCGGTGTAATGCACAGCGGAGATGTGCCCGTTCAGCTTGACAGCACCGAACCGCTTTCAATTTCCGGTACGGAAAAGGCAGTTGAACTGGCAGATGCCATAAAAGGCACATGCGAAGACAGTATCTACGGCTCTGCCGAGGCTGACGGCAAAACATCGGATAAAGCGGTGTTTTCCGGCGATACATATACAGTAAATGAAGTGACTGCCAAAAAAATCAGCAATCAGCAGGAGGGCGGCTCAACACCGAGCCCCGCTCCCGTAACGCTTACCGTGACGCCCGACAGTGCATCTGTCAATGCGGGCGGCTCGGCGGAATTTACTGTAACCTATGACGGTACCGATACTCTGGATGTAGATGTGCAAAAAAATGCAAATGACGAAACGGTCAGCGGAACGATTACCGAATCGGAGACGTCAAACGAGTGGAAATTAACCGTTACGACTACTGATGACGCGTCCGGCACATACACAATTTTTGTGCATCCGTCGAGTGATAATTTAATTAACGCGAAGGCAACTCTTACGATAAATCCGCTTATTGCAACGGATTCGGTGGGCAACTCCTATTATGATATAAAAAGCGCTGTCGAAAACGCTCCGGACGGCAGCACGGTTACGGTTGTTGCGAAGAAACCGCAGCTGCCTTTGCCGGACGGAATTTATGTAAAAGCTTCAGACAAGGGTATTACTCTCAATCTCAACGGTCACAGCCTGGACGGATATTCCATCAATGTGGGCGGTTATCAAAAAACAGGTAAGCTGACTGTTATAGACAACGGCGGCGGAAACGGCACAGTAGGATTAACAGTGCGTGACGGCGGTACGGTGATTTTTGCGCCGGATAATGTGAATACCGCTCTTTCGCAGCTCATTGTTTACGGCGGAAAGGTAGAGCTGCGCGGCGGCAACATTTATGCCGGAAAGTGGGAACTCTATAATAACATTAAACTGTCCTCATTTATTCCGAGCAGCGAAGGGTATGCATACCGCCTGTATTCGGGCTATGACCTGTTCAGCTCATGGGTTACGCTTGAGCAAGCACAGAATAATGATGTAAGCAAATCTTTAAAGCTTGCTGTGGTAAAGTGCGAGCACACAGGCATTGACGCGGACAACAAATGCCTGTACTGCGGCATGGCATTAGCGGCAAAAAGCGGCAGCAAGTATTACGTCAAAATTAAAGACGCGATTGATGCCGCAAATAAAAACGATACTGTCACAATTCTTAAAAACATCAGTGATAGCTGCGTTATTGAAAAAAACATGACAATTGACCTGAACGGTTACAATATAGAAACAAATGTCACCGTCAGATCCGGCAACACACTGGCGCTTACCGGATCGGGAAGGGTAAATGTCGTGCAAAGCGGAACAATGCTTGACGGAGTTGTCGGCGGTGCGCTGAATATATTAAGCGACAACGTAATAGTAGAAACTCTGGTTGTTCAGCAAATACCGCAGCCGTCAATGAATCTGAACAAGGGTACATTTTGGAGCATTAAACTGACTGAAAATCTTAACGGTAAAATGACGGCAAATGAGCTTTTGGCAAAAGGTTACGCATTTGCATACTCTGACGGAACGGTTGTGAACGGATACAAAGCTTCGCTTGATAATGTTAAAATCGTAGCACACGAACACCAACGCGACGCTGAAACCGGCGAATGTGCCTGCGGATACAGGTGCGACCACTCAAAAGGCTTTACGGAGGACGGCAAGTGCACAGACTGCGGCGAGCAGTACATGACGGTAAAGCTCACATGGCAAGACGGCGAAACGGAAAAATCCGAGTTTGCTCAAAACACCGCTGCGGCATTGCAAAAGGTAAATGAGCTTAACACAGCCGGAAATACCGATGTCACCGTTAAGCTTCTTACGGATTTGGACAGCGAATGGCTGATCGAAAACGGCGGTACTTTTAAGCTCACCACGGCTGACGGCGTGGCGCTTACCAAAAATATTACCGTGGACGGCGCGACCGATGTTACGGTTATCGGCGGTACATACGGCAAAACGCAGAGCGAGCATTTCACAATCGCCTTTCAGCACAACGGCAGGATTTCTCTTGCGGGCGGCGGTTTTTATGAATTGGACGTCAAAGAAACAGGCTCGGTATATGCCCCCGGAATCTTCAGCATCATGGCGGACGGCTATGCGTTCTTCAAAAATGACGCCGACGGTAACGAATATCTGACGGATTACGGACATTTGGCTTCGTTTTCGGGATTAACCGAACCTATCGTGATAAAGCCGCATACGGAGCATATCTTCAAAGAGAAGTATTATAATTACGGAACTGATAAATACTATGCCTGCGACTGCGGACTTGAGGCTGTGGCTTACATAACGGCAGACGGAAACACGGTTTACTATTCCGATTTTCAGAAGGCAATTGATTCGGCAAAGGGCGGCGATACAATCGTACTCTGCGGTCAGTATTCAACCTCCATTCAGCCTCAGAGAGATATTATTATAAATAATAACTGGAGCTGGAAAACACCCGTTACCGTTGATTTAAACGGCAAGGGTATCAGCTTTACAACGCGCGGTTATAATGAACCGAACGGCCATAAGCTGATTATCGGAGATGAAGCGGCGGTAACAATCAAAGGAGAGGGAACAATCACCTCGCTTTATGCCGAACAGAATGCAATACTCTGTCTGTACGGCGGTACTTACGGTACGCTTGAAAAACAAAACGGTGACGGCGACGGCGTACTGGGATACTGCGCCGCAGGCTACGGAATGAAAGGCACTGACGGCTGGGTAACTCAGTATTACTCAATGTCGGTGAATAATGTTACGGTAAGAAAAGCGCCGTATGAGATTAAAAATATAATAGTAACAACCGATCCGAACGGCACAACGGATTCAAGCGTGATTTATACCGGACAGAAGGTATATGTAAAGGCAACCGTTGAGCTGGAGAGCGGCGAGGTGGCAATCAGCGACTTGAATCCTGCCGAGTATTCGGTTTCGGTTGTTCCGTCAAGCATGTCGGGCACTCCGGCAATCAGCTTTGAAAAACTGTACAGCCCGGATGTTGCGGCAGAAAAGACTTTGCCGAGTGCAGACGGCGAATACACAGTGTACTTAAGTGTTCACCATCTCGGATGCCTGGTAAGCGACAGCACAAAGAAATTTAACGTGACGGTATGCAGCCACAAAAACTACACGGACGGCAAATGCGACGACTGCGGTGCGGAATGTGCGCACGAAAACGTTGGCGAAAACGGAGTTTGCTCCAACTGCGGTATACAGTTTAACGTAATGCTGACTCTCGGTGAAAACACTTCGCTTTACCGTGACATTTATTCTGCCTTTGAAGCGGCGCAGAAACCGGAAAATACCGGCTGTACCGTTAAGCTGATTAATGATATTACTTTAAGCGGAAAAAATGCTGAAATTTCCGGCGGTGACTTTATCTTTGACTTAAACGGTAAGCAGGTAAAAGACGACGTCGACGAAAGAATTGACTTAAAGGGCGGTAAAATGACGCTCAAATCGGAAACTTACGGCATGATTATTTTGCAGATTTCCGTATTTAATGACGCACAGCTTGTTGTGTCTGACAGCTTCAAGGCAAACAGTTTTATTTTAGATATTGCAATCTGCGACAACAGCACTTCGGAGCGTCCGCTTACAGTGGATACGGATAATGCAAAGATAAACAGCCTGTATCTTTATAAATATGTAAATCTTGCACTTTCCAAAGGTACTTACGGCACGGTTATTTCAAGCGGTATAAAGACCTCGGGCGAAAAGCTGCTTGCCGAAGGATATGTGTTTGCAAACGCAGAAACCGGAGAGCTTATCAGCAATAATACGGAGTTTGAAAGCTCCGCTGAAATCGGCTTTTTCGATTTGAAAGTTGTCCGTTGTACTCATACGGAATTTGAAAACGGCAAGTGCAAATACTGCGGTTTTGTATGCGACCATTCAAAGGGCTATATGTACGGCATGTGCAAAACCTGCGGTACTCCCTGCCTGCACACAGATGTAGATGAAACAACATACAAATGCAATACCTGCAATATGCAGATGACAGTTAAGACGGAAACAGCAAGCGGCACGGTTACCTACGGCACATACCTTGCAACCGCAATTAATAAGGCAGAAGACGGTGCAACCGTTACGCTGCTGATTAATACGTCGCTTAATGTTTATGCGAGCATTATTGACAACAACAAAACGGTTACGCTGGATTTAAACGGACATAATGTAATCCAAAACGGATACTATGCGTTTGATGTCGGCGGAACCGGTTATAATGACATGGGAAGAGGCGGCAAGCTGATAATCAAAGGCAAAGGCGAGATCGGAGCAGCTATTACGGTCTGGAACAGCGGCGAACTCGATTTGAGCGGCTATACAGGCAGTATGATCGATTCATTGTCGGTATATGAAAACTCAACGGTAACCGGTATATCCGACACGGTTCATATTAACAGCTTCTGGCTTAATGATTGGAAAACAGACAACGTACAAAGCGTTGTACTCAGCGGCGGAAGCTACGGGAAAATCATCTGGAATAATTTTTCAGAAACAGACCTTCCGCTCGGCAGCCTGCTTGCACCGGGATATGCGTTCCAAAAGGAAGATAATACCTTTGTATCCTATACGGATAAGCTTAGTCCGAACGGAAACAAGACTATAGACAATGTAAGGGCAGTAAAGTGCGAAAACCACATAGACAGCGATTTGAACGGCAAATGTGACTATTGCGGCACAAATCTTACTGCTGTCATAAGCACTCAAAACACCGGCGTAAACCGCGGCTACACGGATTTGCAGAAAGCTATTGACGCAATAGACAGCTTGTATACAATTACGCTTTTTGCCGATGCGGACGGCAGCTACACCGTTTCGAAAGAAAGCGGAACATTTAAGATGAACGGAAAAACCGTAAATGAGATTATCTTTATAGATGAAGCAAAAGCGGCATTTAACAACAGCGGTGCGATAAAAAGCCTCACCTTCCGCGGCGGCTCGGCAAGGCTGACCACCGGTATTCCGTTGATTAAAATAGATAAACTGACTGTTGCGGACGGTGCAACCTGGAACAGCATTTTGCCGAGCGGCATGTACGGCTACAAAGTATCCGAAGGCAACGCACACAAGTGGTATGACGGCAGCTCTGCCGGAAGCATGCAGTCAATGAACAATGTCATCATAGCACAGCTTCCCATATATAGCAGTCCTCAGTTAAAGCTCGGCGGCAACGATTTGGCAGACGTAACCACAGTTATTGTTTCCGAGGAGCTTGCGTTTAGCTTTACAGCCGGGGTTACCGGCTACACCGGCGGAAAAGGCTCTTTCTGCCTTCAGAAGGAAGGCGAAACCGATACAACCGTGCTGAAGGCTGACGGCGAAGAAGAAATCTTCACCTATACAATCAAGGCTATGACTTTAGCGCCCGCCACTTATAAGATTTGGGCGGAGGTAACCAAGGACGGTTACACACGCACAAGCAAACAGCACACACTTCACATTGCGGAAAAATATGTGCCTGCAGGCAATCCGACGCTTAGTGATAACGGCACAATTACTTACGGTGATAAAATAAGCAAAATTACTCTTTCCGGTAATCTGCAATACGGCGGAACTGATGTTGAGGGTACGTTTGCATGGACTGCTCCCGATACAACTCCCGATGCAGGCGACTATGAGGCAGAGTGGATATTCACCCCGACAGGCGATAACGCATATATGTATGCGTCCGTTACCGGCAAGGCAACAATCAAGGTAAACAAGGCAGCCTTCCCGAATGATAAAATAACGGCGGTTCCCGCTAAAGCCGACAATCTGGTATATGACGGCGGCAGGGAAATGGAGCTTATTACGGCAGGCTCAACCGCACTCGGAAAGATGCAGTACAGACTCGGCGAGGACGGAGAATGGAAAGACGAAATCCCGAAGGCGGCAAACGCAGACAGCTATGATGTATACTACAAGGCAACGGGCGATAATAACCATTATGAATCAGAACCCGTGAAATTGACTTGCGTTATTGCGAAACGAACGGTTGTAATTACAAACAAAAGCTATCAGACAAAATATATGTACGGAAATGAAGTATTTGCTCCGAAGGACTCCGACTTTGAAGTAACAGGCTCGGAGAACGGTGAGCCCATAAAATTTGAATGGATAGGCGCTAAACCCGAAAGGTATTCCGAGATCGGCGAGTATACATTAAAGGCCACTGTAGGAGAAACAGCCAACACGGCAGGCGGCTCTGAGAATATAACGGTGGAGATAGTGCAGAAAACAACCACTGAAAGCATGGGCGGATCTGACTATGATGTTTACAATAACACCGATGCTGTTTCGTATGATATTGATTTCACACAGGGAACAAGAATTGATACCGACACCCTTAAAGTCGATAATCTTACGGTCAAGGTCAAAAAAGGCGAAGGTCAGCCGTTTGTTGATTATGACGAAAATACATGCGATTTTAAGATAAAGGTTACGGAAGGCACTGCGAAAGGTACGCTGCATGTCGAACTTGCGGAGCTTAACAGAGATTATACGGGACTTTCTTTCTGCACAATTGTTATTCAGGCCAATGATAAGCACTATGCAGACATACATACCGAAATTCCGCTGAGGGTGGCTGAAAAGAATCCGCAAACACTCAGCGTTGCGATGAATGACTTTGCATATGGCGATAGTGCAGGCACACCTGAATATAACGAACCCGCAGGCACGCTGAAAACAAGCGTGGCATATGCGGCAAAAGACGGCACAGTTCTTGCCGAAGTTCCGGCAGAAGCAGGCGAATACAAAGTAACGGTCGTATGCGAAACTATGGATACCGTTTACAGCGGTACGGCAGATTATACAATCAAACCGAGAGATTTGGGCAACGAAGCCGACAGTAAGCTCGACTTTATCCATGACAGCATATTTGACTATGACGGTACTGAAAAGAAACCGTCAGTTACGGTAAAACTCGGCACAACGGATCTGAAAGAGAACAACGACTACACGTTAACGTACCCGACAGACGCGGTAAATGCGGGCGAGAAAGAGATAACCGTAACCGGCCGCGGCAACTTCACGGGTGAGAGAAAGCTGAAATACACGGTATCGGTGAGCAGGAAAGTACCGGAATTGACGCTTTCCGAAACGTCATACACCTACGGCGGAGATGAGAAAAAGCCGACGGCAACAGTAACCGTTGACGGCAGAAAGCTTGAAGAGGGCAGGGACTACGGCGTTGAATACTCGGGCAACATAAATGCCTATGACGGCGCAAAAGTTACCGTTACGGGCAGAGGCAACTATGAATTCAGCGTGCAGAAAGACTTTGAGATTTTACCGGCGGTAATAAGCATAAAATCCGTTTCGGTAAAGACAAGGGCATACATTGCCGGAGATACCTCGGCAGAGATTGAATCGGCAGAATTTGACGGTGTAATGCCGGGCGAAAATGCAGAATACACCGCTGCGGCGGCATTTGAAAGCGACAGCGCGGGCAGCTCAAAGAAAGTCAGCGTAGTTGCGGAGCTTTCGGACGGCGTTAAAAATTACTGCTTCGGATTTGATTCATCAAATGCACCGATAAGAAAGACGAATTTTGAAACAACGGGCAGCATTGACAAGGCTGTTCCGGCAGAGGTTAAATTCCCGACCGCAAGCGAGATTACCTACGGAGATAAGCTCTCCGAGTCGATACTCTCGGGCGGCAAGGGTGACGGAAGCTTTGCATGGAAGGACGGCGGCATTGTACCCGCGGTGAAAAACAGCGGATACGAGGCGGTGTTCACTCCAAGTGACGCGCAAAACTACGACTACAGCGGCATTGAACTTGTAAAACTGATTGACGTTAAGGTAAACAAAGCCGAGCAGAGCGCACTGAGCTATGCGGACTTCGGCACAAAGACCTTCGGCGACGCTCCGTTTGCACTTGAAGTAAGCGGAGGAAGCGGAAACGGCACGGTAAGCTACCGCGCAGAGGGCGGCAGTGTGAGCGTGGATGAAAACGGCACCGTTACAATCCTCAGTGCAGGCGACAGCACCGTTACCGTTACCAAGGCGGCAGATGATAACTATAACGAAAAAACTGTTCAGATAACAATTTCGGTAGGCAAAAAGACTGCGGCAAAACCTGCCGTAAGCGGAACCTTCTATTATAACGGCAGCGCTCAGAGCGTTGCTCTTGACGGCATGGAAAATTACATGACCGTGACGGGCGACACAGAGAAAACGGATGCCGGAAGCTATGAAATCGAAATAATACTTGACGGCAACCACAAGTGGGCAGACGGCACGGACGGCAGGCTCACCTGGGAAATCAAAAAGGCGCAGAGCAACACCGTAACCGAGCTTGTCATGGACGGCTGGACATACGGCAATGCCGCAAGCGAGCCGACAGCAAAGGCAACCTTCGGCACACCGGAATTTACCTATTCCGACAGCGCGGACGGAGTATATACCTCCGTTAAGCCGACAAATGCCGGAACATATTATGTAAAGGCGGCGGTAGCAGACAGCAGCAACTATCCGTCGGCAGAGCTTGTAAATACGTTTACAATAGCACAGGCACAGCCTGCTGTAGAGCCTCCGTCAGCGTCTGACATAAGGAGCGGAAACGAGCTCTCCAAATCCGTACTTTCCGGCGGAAAGGCAACGGGAGTTGACGGCGCAGTGCTTGAAGGCACATTCAGCTGGAAAGACGGCACAGAGATGATGAACACGGTGGGTATAATGAAAAAACTTGCAGTGTTCGAGCCGACAGACAGCAACTACAAGACGGCTGAGTTTGAAATTGAGCTTACGGTACGCACATACAGCGGAAACGGCGGCGGAAATTCAGCCGAAAAGGAATACAGCATCAGCTTTGAGTCAAACGGCGGAAGCAAGGTTGAAAGCCAAACCGTTACAAAGAACGGCACCGTGAAAGAGCCGGACGCACCGACAAAAGCGGGATACAGCTTTGCAGGCTGGTACACCGACAGGACGTTAAAGACTGAATATGACTTTGCGGCGAAGGTTACAAAGAGCATCAGACTTTATGCGGCATGGACGGCAAATGATGATAAATCCGATAACGATGGAAAAGACGATAACGACGGAAAAGCCGACAATACCGGAAAAGACGACAACACAGGCAATGACGGCAAAGATGACAACAAAACATCGGAAAATCCGTTTGACGATGTGAAGG
>CAKSPF010000002.1 GCA_934481345.1 uncultured Clostridia bacterium | reverse complement strand
ATGCAGGCAAATGCGCTCGGCCTAAGTACCGCAGTGCCGCCCTCGTCGGCAAGCGCCGTGGTGCAAATCATACCCGAAAGCATAGCTGCCACAAGCAAAAATATCAAAACTTTTTTCATTCATTAACCACTCCCTTGTGTAGTATAAGGTTAATATAGCACAAAAAAAAATCCTTGTAAATAAATAAGACGAAAGCTGATAAAATATCAACTTCAGGCGCTTATACATGCCTTGACAAAACCGATTTATATATGATAAAATTTTCATAAAGTGATAATAATAAAGGGGGCTGCAGAACATGCTGCTGTGCACCATGATTTGCTCATTGATACTCATTACCCTGCTCATATTTAACTACAGACATAAAACCGTAATCGCGATATGCCTTCTTTACCTCGGAATAGAAGTATTTACATTTTTTGTTTTTTCTCTGCTTGCACAAATTCTTCAATATCCTATGACTTTTTCGGTAGATATCAAGTTGCTTCTCTCGCTTGTTGAAAAGTCGTTTTCGCCGTATACCCTGGTAGGCGGCATGGTTGCAAGCGTAGCTGTCATAATGCTGGCTGACCTTATGGCGCTCACCTCCACAACGCATATTAATAACGGTTTGAAAATACTGTGGATTTCTGTTGTCGCATTATTTGTGTTTATAAACCTTCCCGAGGTTAAATACCATATAATGCTCAAAACACATCATATCAGCAACGGTAATTATCAATTATGGCAATACATTAAAGCGTCCCTCGGAAATATATCCAAATCTATAGTTGCAGCGTCGCTTTTGATGCCGATTTGCTGCATAATAGCAAACTACCGCATGACGCATATTGAATATAAGCACCTCTGCCTTAATGTTACTATGGCAAATCTTGTGATAATAGATATTTTTGAGGTTATGCTCTTTTTTATACTGCCTACAAAATACATGGCTCCGTGGAATCTGGACGAAATGGGATTTCCCGAAGAAACCGTTGATATATATGCCGAGTTTATTTCTCAAAGACACCTCACGCTTATACTTGCGGCAATGTTTATAACGCTTGTGATATGCCTTGTGTTTGTATATACCAAGCCTTTAAAATTCTTTTCAAAGGGCAAAATAATAAATAACAGGATTATAAAAAATCTTAACCAAAATACACTTATGCTTTTTCACGCATACAAAAATTCATTTTGGGGAATATCGCAGCTTTCGGAGCAGGCAATCGAATCACCTGAGATTGCAGCGGAAAATCTTAAAATCATAAAAGCTTCCAGCGAAGCCTCCTACAAAGCTGTCTGCCGCGCTATGAGAATGATGTCGTTTTCCAAAGACAAAAGCGATATTATAGACCTCGTGGAGTTTGTATACAAAGAAATTGCAGCGGTAAGAACAGAAAATATCAAAGTCAACGTAAATATACCTTACGATACCGTATATATAAAAATCGGCGAAGAACATTTATCGGAAATTCTCAAAAATATTTTTCAGAATTCGGTTGACGCAATAAACATCAAAGATTCTGTAAAAGGTGAAATAAATGTATCCATGCACTGCGAGCCGGGCAGTGCGGAAATTAAAATTACCGATAACGGCATAGGAATGAAACATGCAATACTCAAGCAGATATTCTGTATGTTTAATTCCACCAAACACAGCAAATATCATTTCGGTGTAGGCTTAAACTTCGCCTACACCGCCATGAATGCCTATAACGGCCATATATCTATAAAAAGCAAATACGGGGAATACACCACGGTTACATTGCTGTTCCCTACTGCAGTTAAGGAGTGAGTTATACAGTGGACAAAATTAAAGTTGCGGTATGCGATGATGAATTGACCATATGCAGATATTACCAGAACGTCATAGAAAAAGACGACGAACTGGAATTTGTCGGCAAGGCTTCAAACATACCGGAGTGCAAGGCTCTTCTGGAAAGCACCAAACCGGATGTTCTGCTTTTGGATTTGCAGATGGAATACTCGGAAGCAGGCTTCAAGGTCCTCTCAATCGTTCCGGACGTAAGCCCCGAAACAAAGGTAATAATACTGACTATGTACGACTCCGACGCAAATTTTTTCACGGCACTTGAGAAGGGAGCCGACTATTTTTTGAATAAAACCATAACAAGCAAACAGCTTACCGACAGCATAAAAAAGCGCTACAACAACCGTTCGGAATTTGACGATTATATGGAAAACAGGCTGCTTTCAAGCGGAATAAGCCTTTCCAACGAAAACAGATCGCTTTTGTACTTTTTGAATATACTCAAAAATCTGACAAAATCCGAAATCGAGGTACTGAGCGATTTGTGCGACGGACTCTCCTACAGCGAAATATCAAAAAAGCGTTTTGTTACCGAAAATACGGTCCGCTCTCAGATAGTGCGTATGGTGAGCAAAATGAAATGCAAAAACATCAAAGAACTTGTAAATGACGCTAAGGAGTTGGATATATTCAAATTCTATAATTTGTAAAATCTCCTATAAAACGAACACAAAATACCGGAACAGACTGTTCCGGTATTTTGTGTTTTTGGCTGCTTTTTGCCCAAAAAGACAGGCTGCGTATACTAAGTACACACAGCCTGTCTTTAAAAAGGGTATCAAATCTTTGTCAAGGGGGTTGACAGTTAATTTGTAAATGCCACAGCCTCGGTTAAAGGCATCAGCGTGCTGTCAATATCATTCCACATCAGAACCTTTGTCAATGCGGAATTTGCGGCTTTGTTTACATCAAATGATGTTATAGCGTCTGTAACAGCTACTTCTTTTCTTACAGCGTTTATAAGGCTGCCTGTCGAATCATAATCTGCCACAATAACGGTTACGCTGCCGCTTTCGGCATATTCTGACGGGTTAAATGTTACTGTTACCGATGTGCCGTTATCTTCTGCTATTTTTGTCTTGTAGGTAACATAGATATAAACTGCGCTGCGGAAGCTGATGTCACCGCCGCCGTCCTTATCGCTTCTTGAAACCTGAATTCCGAAGTTATCTCCGTTTTTAACTGCGTCCTTCGCACTTGTTTTGAAGTAATCGCTTATGTCAAGCTTGTATAAGCCGACTTCAAAATTACTGTCAGCTGCGGTTGCTATATTCTTCAACACGTTATAATCCTTGTCGCTTTCTGTTAACTGGTTCTTATTCAGCGGAACACGGGTTGCAATAGCTTCATACTGTGTAGGAAGTGTTTTAGGCGTATTGTCGCTGTTTTTAATGCTTTCTGCAGTATACGAACTGCATCTGTCAAAGTCTACATTACACCAACTGCGCTCATCACCCTCGTAGTCACCTTTGGCTTTTCTTGCACTGTATATAAGATATGCCTTGTCTACATCTTCAAAGTTAACATCACTCAGATCATACTGCATGTATGCATAAGTAGCTTTATGAGTGGTTTTTACATCATCGACTGTAACCTCTGCGGTTGCAACAGGATATGAATTTGCTTTTTCAAATCCCCAAACTCTGTTTTTAGTATCCCATTGATAGTAATCGGTTATATATTTATATCCATATCCCTGCATTGCTATAAGCTGAGTTTGTGCAGTGCCCTTGTTGATTGTCTTTTCGGTAGCATTACCGTACATATCCACAGCCTTAGCCGTAACGGAATATGAACTGTCTGCAAGACCTTCAAGCGTTGCGGTAAACACACCGTTGCTCTTGGTAACTGCGCCGGTATGCTTTATACCGTTCACATAGAATTCAACATCTGCAATATCTGCCATTGAAGAAGAAGCCGCCGGAGTTGCCGTAATTATTACATCATCTCCGCTGTTAACTGCAGTGAGCGTTACGCCTGCATTAGCCTCATACGGCATATCAATCATAAGCATCGGAGTAGCATTTCCGAGATTATTAACTCCATTATACCCATTAATAAGTGCAAATGTTGCAGCGGAATTTTCGTTCTTTGCCTGTTCGCTGATATAGCTTGCCGTCATATCTATATTTATATTATAGTCAGAAACATCTATTCTGCCGTCATCAGAATCAAGATAATCCGTTACCGGCTTTGCAGAACCGTCCCATATACTCGAAATATTTGCTGTACTTACAGGTATTCTGAAATATGTGCCGTCACTCTTCTGATAAGTTAAATCATCGCCGGGCACGTCATATGACTTTACACTATAGTATGATTCTTTTATATTTGCAAACAATCTTGCACCGCTTATCGTTCTGTTCTTGTATGCCGATAAATCATATTTAAGGAACAACGGCGCTCTGTACCGTTCAGGGGTATTTGCTTCTACATTCTTTCCGTCTTTATCTGTTGCCGGCTCCGATGAAATTACATTGGCGCCATCGCTCCACCACTGGCTTCCGGCATATCCATCGACATGAACCATAAAGTCGATGCCTTTTACTACTTCAGACGGTGTGAGATATTCCCTTTCGTTGTCAAGATTAAATTCAATTCCGGATTTTGAAGCATCACCCGTGATACCGATTTCCGTAGCAACTATGCTTTTGCCGCTCGGAACGGTGTCTTCATTTGTTATGATAACGACATCATGTTTTGCATTTGTCAGATTTTGTGCAATGTTTATCATGCGGTCGCCGGAGTTGATATTAACGGTTTCTTTTACACCGTCAATGTAAACGGTAAGTGTTCCGAAGTCGTTTTTAACCGAATCCTTGGTATGAATATCAACGCCTGTACCGGTAAATTTGAAATGCAATACCTGGTTTGCGCCGTCTGTATATATACCGTCAGAATTTTTCTTCCACTGATTTCCCGCCGGATTATGCGCGTCAATGCTTGCATAGTATGCGTCTTCCTGAACGTCATATTTTGCAGCGTCAAGCACCATATCAGTCTGAGAAGATACAGTCTTTGCATATTCTGATGTAATATAGTCTTCTATCTCTTTAGCATATACCGCATAGCCGGCATCTGTGGGATGCACTGTATCTGCTATATACTTATTCCATACTTCATTTGTTGTATATTTGCTCGGTCTCGGAATTTGATTTCCGTTTTCTTGATATATTGTCTGATTAAGAGTTTTTCCTATATAGAGAGTGGGTATACCGTATCTGTCTGCGATTTCCTGATGAGCCTTCAGAGCGTCCCAGTCTTTCCATACACCGTTTCCGTCGTTTTCATAATCGAATGAATAAATATCTGTCGTAAACAGGATAACAATATCCATTTTCGGATTTGCCTTATAGAGCTTGCGGACAATTGTTTCCATGTTTTTAGCAGCTTTATCATAGCTTACGCCGTCATATTTATCATTTATGGCAAATTCCACAAATGTCAGATCCGGCTGTCCTTCGGTTCCGAGCTTAAGTGCGCTGTCTGCGCGGTATGCTCCGTGCGAAGTTCCCGTACCGCCGATACCTGCATTAATCTTGGTAAATGCAATATCATTACCTGCGGTATTCTTCTGATATGTTTTCGTAAGCCAATCATAGGTAAGTCCTGCATAGCCGCCGCTATTTTTAGCACCAAAGCCTACAGTGATAGAACCGCCGAAATATCCGACTGTGAATTTTTCACCGTTCTTTAACTGATACATTGAATTCTGCAAGCCGTTCTGCTGTACGGTATTTTTGTCCGAAGCAGCAAATACTATGCCTGTAAAGCACAGATTTACCATCATTGCAAAAAGCAATGTCAATGAAAGAATGCTGAATAGTTTGTTCTTCTTCATGTTACTAACCTCTCTTTTAATTTATTTATTTTAACTGCAAAGCAGCATAAAATACACTACTGTGTGTAAACGCTCTGTGAAAGCGGTTTAATGCTATCGAAGCTTTCCAAAACGAAGTACTTCGTTTTTCCCTGCGAATAATACTCTTTTATTTCATACGGATTCATTTCTATTTTCTTAAAAGCTACGCTTAAAAGCGGCGGACTGTCACCGTCTGAATACTGCGCCAAAACGAGGATTGCGTTTGTCTTGGCATTTTGAGTATTAAATAATTTAATCTTTTTCCCGCTTGAGTCCGTTTGCAGGCACACCGTATCGCCGGAATACTTTTCGTATTCATACACAAACATGCCCGATGACGTTCCCACATAAACTCGCGGCAAATTCGGATGGAAGGATATTCCCCATACGTCGGCGCTGCCCGTAAGTCCCGTGACAAGCCTCCAGGTTATTCCGCCGTCATAGCTCTCGTATATCCCCTTGCAGGCTTTTTTCTTTGAATTATCGCATCCGCCGCCCACAAGATGAAGCGGATTCTGCGGATCCTGGTCTATGCACCAGAGCGGAAAGTCTGTGCTGTACTGAGTAACTCCGACCTTGGTAATTATTTTGTAGCCGCGGTCATAGTCGCACACATAGAGCTTTCTGTCATCAAATTTATCGGCAACGATTTTGATATTGCTGCCGCCGCCCGTGCTGACGCGCATAGCGGAAAAATCTATTCCGCCGTTAAGCGAGCGGTAGAGATAACCGTCCTTTACAGCCCACACCACATCGCCGTTAACGGGCGACACCTCGCGGATTTCATATCCGCAGTCGGTAAATGTCTTGCCGTCATCACGGCTTATATATCTTCCCGCATATATGACGTCGGGATTTTGGTTGTTAAAGGCTATTTTGGTACAGCTTCCGTTTGTACCTTCTATTTCCCTATAGCTTTTACCGCCGTCGGTTGTTTCCTTGATTATTGTCCCCTGCCCTCCGCCGCCTACGGAAATAAGTATTCTCTGCGGATTTTTTGGGTCCATTGCTATAGCCTGGCAGGTTTTGTTTTCGTTGTAGCGAATGCCGTTGCTGTCATTTCCTGCATAGTATATTGCCGGGTACTGCTCGCCGTTACCGGTGGGAAGACTTTTTACAACGCCGACGTCCACAAACGAAAACCAGTAGTTATAGTCATCAGCCGGGTCAAAAGCAAAGCCTACCGCCCTCATTCCCGAATAACCGCTTGATGATGCCGAAAAGCTTTTTGCCCCGTCCGTCGACTTAAATATTTCTGTCGGTGTAGCGCAATATACGACATCGGGCGCAGACGGCGAAACGGCAAAATGGTTCTGATACCATGCCTCCGTCGGATTTACGGAAAGACTTCTGTCTATTGAAGCCTCCGTATATGTCGCGCCGTTATCTTCGCTTACGCAAAGCGGCGAAAGATTTTTCGTTATATACAGTCTTGCGGTATCGCCGTTTGGCAATAGACTGTAGCCGACCGTATCGAAAAGCCTGTTTTCATATTTATACTTTTGCATAAGCGTTACTGCAGCTCCGAGGTCTGCCGTGTAGTACAGATATTCCGGAGTAATAAAGGCTATACCGTCCGGATTTGCAGGGTTCAGCGCAAATCCGATAATATCCGCATCGGATGACAGTTCAGTGCCAAAGCTGATTTTTTCAAACTCCGCTGAGGAATTTTTTCTGACATAAATACCGTCCTCCTGCACCAAAGCCGCAAACAAGCCGTTTTTATACTCAATGCTTAAGAGTTTTTTTCCTTCCAGTGCAAGGCTGTTCCAGTTTGCACCTTTATCATCAGATACATATATTCCGTTTTCACTTGTAGCCAAATACACCTTGGAATAGCCAGCCGTCTGCTCCTCAAATGCAATAAGTCTGCCGTCATGCTGACTGTGATTAAAGTCAACACCGCTTAATATACAGCGCCATGTGATACCGCCGTCCTCCGATATGTAAACGCCAACGCCCTCAGTGGTATTCCACACATAACCCGGATAACCGATAGCATAAGCTATGCTGTCGTCCATAGGATCATAGGCAACGTCAAGACAGCCTATACTTTCAAATCCCGATGAAGTATTATTCCAGCTTTTGCCGCCGTCAAAGGTGGTCCATATGCCTGAGGTATCAGTACCGAAAATTACCTTATTGCTGTCCGCAGCGGAAATCCCCATACTCATAACTCTCTGCCATGCGTCGCCGCCGCCGTAACCCGATTCAATCTGTTTTTCGGTAGTCATGAAATATTTTTTCATCCATGGAGTAATTTGTTTTGTGGTATAGTCATCAACATTCTTTTCCGATTCAAAGCGGTATTTGGTTTTTCCTACATACAAATCCGAATCATATTTCCAAAGATTCATGTCTTCCGATAATACTCCGTAATCCGAAATGCCGATTACGTTCTCATTCATGACTTGGCAAAGCGCTTCAAAATCGCTTTTTTGAATTTCGGTACCGATTGTACGGTCTATTCTGCTGTCATTCTGAGTTGAATACAGGCTGTAACTGCAATTAATCACAGCTTCCGCATTGTTTGTAACGGGATATGCGGTTCCGACGTCCGACGCCGCAAGCATACCGCTGTAGATGCAGTTAACAATCGCCTTGCCGGTAGATCCTGCTGTTGACGCAAGACCGAAAAAGGTTTTCCCTGTAAGCCGCGGAAAGCTCTGTATATTCACAGCGGCGCAGTTAACTATTTTTCCGCCGTCTTTGACAAGCCCCGCAAAAATCCCGGTATCGTTTTTTGTAGATACATAACCGTTTGCATTAAGGTTCATTACCGTACCGGTGAGCGTTCCGAACAATCCGTAATCAAGTCTTTTTATACCTACATTTCCTTTTTCGTATCCGGTAAGCTCGTTATAGCTTGACGCTATCGTTATAAAGTGTCCTGCGCCGTCATATATACCGCCGAACTCACCGTCTGTACCCATTCCGGCAAAAATCGTACTGCCGTATTCCGGAGCTTCAAAAACAATATCAGCCGTTTGCTTAAAATACATATTTTTGAAGCTTTCGCCGTTTTTAACACATTCTGCAAGTTTTTTATAATCCGCTTCGCTTTGTATAAGATACGGTTTGCCTATGCTTCCGTCACCGCCGAAAAGCTGTGTCTGCGCCGCGCATGTACCGCAGCCTGCACACAACACGGCAAATGCAGTAAGGAGCGCTGCAAGCTTTTTATATAAATGTTTTATGGCAAATCCCTCCTTTCAAATGCAAAGGCATGCTACTGAAGCTGTGTTTCATTAACAAGCGCAGTCATATTCTTAACGTTGTCCCATACATATAAGTACAGCGAACACTCCGCGAAGTCCTCAGCGGTAAAGCCGTTTACAAGGTCACTGTCTGTAAGTTCCAGAGTTACAGACGCATTATATTGGGTTTTGCGCGCGTCAAGAGATGCGTATTTCTGAGGTACGAACTTAATAAGCGCACCGTTTTTGTCATAAAGCGCCAGTATCGCGGTAACGTCCGAAGGCTCTGTATAGCAGTTAAATATATTCATGCTTACCGTCACCGAAGAATTTGCGGCTATTGTTCCTGTCTTTTTTATGCCGCTTACAACAGCTCCGTCTGCCGTGAAATTCATTGAGGTTACATATTTTTCTTCTCCGTTTTCATATGCTGCAAGAGTCGCTGTATGCTTGCCTTCTTTTATATAATTTCCGTCTATTGTTATATCATTTTCCCATACTCCGGAGAGTGTGTATTCGTACACAACCCGGTCGTCAATTTTTACCTTTACATCAGGCGCGTCCTTAAAATATGTAACGGCTTTTACCGTATAATCGCTGTTTGCCGGGGTGTACTCATTACCGGTCATGCGTATTGCCGTAAAGGATGTATCGCTGATAAGCGGTCCGCGAACTGCCGGCGAAAGAACAGGTTTTTTATCCCTTGCCTTCCATTTCAGCAAGTCAACGGCAGGAACTCCGCTTTCCATTGCACAGTCATAGAGATTGTCATTAAGCGTTTCGTGCAGTGACGTCATGTCTGAAGCCTCCACAAATTCACCCACGCCGAAAGATATATTGTTATTGTTTCTCGATGTTGTTATGCAGTAGTAGCAATCCTTAAAACCGTTTGGATTGTCGGTTATTATATAGCACTTTGTATTTCCGGCAGCATACATTATTGCCGAATAGTAGCAGTTGTATATTGCCGTGCCTTCATAACCGTCTGTCGAAGCAAAGCCGTAAAAAGCCTTGCCGACCATTTCCGCATGGGAGGAGAAATCGGTTGCGGCGCAGTTAATTATTTTACCGTTGCCGACCACCTTATAGGCGATAATTCCTCCGTCATTATTATTTATCCAGTAACCGGTAACCACCACATTCATTACCGTACCGCTCAGCTTACCGAACAGGCCCTGGTCTATACGCACCTTGCCCCACTTATCGTAGCTGCTGATGTAATTATAGTTTTTTGCAAGGGTTATACTGTGTCCCATGCCGTTATATGTGCCGGCAAATTCATCGGTTGCGCCGAGTCCGTACACTATAAGCTCGTTTTCTTCTTTCAGAGCCGGTGCAAATTCTATGTCGTCTGTCTGAACAAAATACAACCCTTCCATTGTTTCGCCGAGCTTCACATATTCCGCAAGACGAAGGTAATCGTCAATTGTATTTATCAGATACGGGTCTTCATATGTGCCGCTTCCCTCAAATTCATACACGATAGGTTCGATTTCATGCCAGTACTCACCGGAGAGATTCGGAGTTGAGCCGTCTTTTTTCCACATCATGAGTGACGCAACTTCTATTCCGGATTTTGCAGCAACAATCTCAAGGTTTTCGTTGAGGGTTCTGTGCATCAGAGCCATTTCATCAAGATTTTTTGACTCGCCTGCCGACAAGTCAAGTCTGTTTTCGACACGGCAATTTGCAATATAGAAATATGAATATTCCGTTGTGCCCGATACCGTTGTAAGCGGATATGAGGTTGTAATACCTGTGTTAAACAAGTTACCTGCAAAAAAGCAGTTATACATTGCCGTGCCCGAATAATCTTTTGTGGAAGCAAGACCGTAAAAGCCCTTGCCGTCAAGCTCCGGGCAAACGGTAACATCCCTTGCGCCGCAGTTTACAAGCTTACCGTTTCCGCTTATGCAATTTGCAAAGATACCGGTATCTATACTGAATCTCCAGTATCCCGAAGCGGTAAGGTTCAATACCGTACCCGTCAGATTTCCGAAAAGTCCGGTAGTTTTAATCTGACCTACATTCTGGGGTTCGTAGCCGGATATTTTGTTGTAATTATCAGCGCAGGTTACAGAATGGCCTGCTCCGTTGTATATTCCGGCAAACTCGCTGTCTTTATTGATTCCGTATACTTTCACGGTGCCGTATTCAACTGCCGGAAATTCAAAATCTGCCGTCTGCTCAAAATACACTCCGTCAAATTTTTCGCCGCCGTTAACAAGTCCGGCAAGCTTTTCGTAATCTTCATAGCTGCCTATGAGATACGGCGATTCCTTGGTACCCTCACCGGAAAAATCTCCTCCGTCATAGGCAAAGGCGCACATTGTATTTAATATCAAAAGTGCAATCAACACAGCGCTTGCCGCTTTGGTTTTAATTGTATTAATCATTATAGCGTCCTTTCCTTCGGGCTTTATCTCAAAGCGCCGAAAACACAGCAATTTGTGCTACTCTATAAACAAATAGTATCTGTCTGCATTGACATCGCCGTAGCTTACAAATGCAGCCGCGCGGTAACCGTCATATCCGAAATGTACATAATCCTTTATATCGTCGCCGCTGATTTTTATCACATCATAGACACCGTTGTTCTTCTTAATAAGATATGCTCCGCCCTTTAAAGGATAGGCATAAGGCGTATCTTCATTGATAGTTTCGGGACTTGCCGATATTCTTATAAAGTAAGAATCTGTAACGTCATAAACCCAGCCGAATGAAAATTCATCTCCGTCCGGTATAAACGGATCTCTGTTACCGGTGGAATAATATCCGTTAGCGTCCGCCTTCGGGAAAGTTTCGGTGGCGCTGTCATAGAGTATCTCCCAATAGCCGATATAACCCTTTGGTGTAAGACCGTACCTTATAATGCTTCCGGGTGTGAACTCGGATATTTTATCATTTTTTGAAGTGTCAACATACAAATCCGCTACCGACGAACCATTGTACAGCGTAAGCTGATACATTGCGCCTTCTTCCGAAGATGCTAAGTTTACACTCTTGATAACGCTCATTCCCTGTCCGCGCTCAATATTAGCATCGGATTCGGAATAATTTCCGAAAGCAACACAAATGTCGTATGCAACGGGATTATCCCCTATTGTATAAAGCTCAATCGGGCTTTTGTGATCGTTTCGTAATGTTGTAGTTGCAAACTGCGTATAGTCGATGGTATCGCCGTATTCCGAAGGTGCGCCGAAGTATACAGGAGTTCCGTTCGGCCAGAACTTTATGCCGAAATTGCGGTTTCCGCTTTTGTAGTTAAGCTGCTCTTCGGTTTTGCTGCGTATTTTATGAAGTGTATTAATCGATTCGTTCTGCCCCAACGTATCGGTATCCACATAAGTAAGTTTGCCTGCTTCATCCGTAAGATAGCATATAACCTTAGGAGTCAGGCGTGCCTCGCCGTTAAGCAGTATCGTATATAATTTCTTCGGTTCAACAGACTTACCGTCAAGCACAACATGCTCTGCAAATTCATATTCGGCTTTGTTTCCGTTTGAATCCAGAATATATGCCTCTATGTCATTTGTTTTAAGACCGCTGTTGCTTGAAAGTCCCAGCATCATTCCAATCTTTAAGCTTGAAATGTCTGTTTCGGTACAGTATACAATCTTACCGTCATACGAAAGGTAAAATGTTCCCTGAGTGCCTACGGTAAGCTTAAACTTGTCTGAATTTTTGGCTGACGCCGATACCTCGTATTCTTTACCGTTTATTGTTATTTTGTCCAGAGTGCCTGCACCGCTTTTTATAAAAGAATCAACGGTACCGGTTACTCTTAAGTAAGATACAATCATTTTTATGTATTTGCCGTCTAAGCTTTGTCCAACAGACAAAATATCATATTTTGTCAGATCCGAAAAACTCTTTTCGTTTCCGTCTGCATCCAGCAATACATAATCTTTATCTTTTAGTTCGAGATTGTTCGGTGTGCTCATGAAATCATATACGGTTTCATCATTGACATTGTAATTTGCATAGATAATATTGATATACGACCAGATACTTATTACGTCGTATGCACCGCTTCCATCGTTATCTATCGCAGTTATATAACCGCTTGTCATATCATTTATGCATTTCAGATAGTCGTCGTTTACATTGAGCGCCTTGCCGTTATATATGTACTTTGTATTTAATCCGACATTTATTTTCTTCTGCTTTGAACCGTCGGTATAGGTAATGCCGTCTTTTTCAGCCTTTACAATGTCGGAGGCTTCAACTTCAAGCATATCGTTATCGTACTCGCACATATAAACGACGCTGCCTACCGTTGCGTTCTTTTCCTGTTTATAAAAAAGTCTTACATTGCAGCCCAGATACTCGTTCTGAACCGCCTCCGATATTTTATATTTTGTGTTGTCTACCACAATGTAGTTTTCGAGGTATTCGTCACCGTAATTCAGCGAAGTTACGCTGTTTGCCGTGACAATGCCGTATGTTTCGTAAATGTCATAATACATTCCGAGCAGAGTTTTATTGTCTTTATTGCTGTAATCCGCCCTGCCGTTTGTAAATGATATTTCATCCAGTATCGGAGCTGTCATCATATTGAGCAAAAGCTTTGCCATGTCGTCAGCCGTAAGAAATGCGTCAAATGCACCGGCAAGACCGTCTGCAATATCAAGTCTGTTAATCTGTCTGATATATCCCGCGGGATAACCGCCGTTGTTATTGCTGTAGCTTCCGTAACCGATTGCACGGACGGCAATAACAGCAGCATCCATAACAGTTATACTGTCATTCGGATTGAATTTGCCGTCAGCACCGCTGATAAAGCCTGCATTATATGCCGCCATTACAGCGCCGTAGCAGCCCATTGACGGTATAACATCGGAAAATACCGAGCTTTCGCCGCCAATGTCCGTTTTAAGCTTTGCACACACGGCGAGCTTCTGAACGAATTCAGCTCTTGTAATCAGAGTATTGTGACCGAGCTTTTTTAAATCGTTATTATCCAATATGCCAAGCTGCGACAAAAGTCTGTAGCCTGTGTCATCATCTTTTGCAATGCCGTAAGCGGATTTTGCACTGACTGTCATGCTGACCGTCATAATAAAGCACAGAATAAAAGCAGTTATTTTCTTAAACATTTTTTGCATCCTCCTTTACTTTTTTATCAGCAGAGAATACAGCATTTGCGACATTTCTGCTCTTGTTGCGTTTGATTTCGGATTAAACAATCCGCCGCTTCCGTTTACTATTTTTGAATTTTTCAAGGTTTTAACCGGCTCTTTTGCATAGTCTGATATTTGATCCTCATCAGCAAACGAATCGGCATTTTCAGACTGTTCAAAGGAAAATCCCGCAAAGTTTGCCGCTCTGTACATTATGACAGCCGCTTCCTCGCGCGAAATATACTGTTCGGGGTTAAATCTGCCGTTGCTGTCACCGTTTACGATTTTGTATTTTGCAGCCGTGTTTACAATACCGCTGTACCACTGCCCGTCGGCAACATCGGCAAAGTACGCGCCCTGCGTACTCTCGTTAAGCTTCAATGCCGTCATAACGAGCTTTAAAAATTCTGCCCTTGTGATGTTGTTGTCCGGCTTAAAGCTGCCGTCATTATAACCGTTGATTATTCCGTTCCCTTTCAGATAATAAACTGCATTATATGCCCAGTGGTTATTGTCAAAATCATTAAAAAGCGATTTTACGCTGTTTGCGCCGCTATTTGATATATCCATCGAGGTACTTGTGGAATTATTTGTCTTCCCACCGCCGCCTCCGCCGGCAGTCGAATTTTTGATACTGTCCGAATCGCCGATAATTGATTTTATTGCCGCCAAAAGTTCATCAACTGACTTATACGATTTACCGGCAATCGCTTCGTTTACCAGACTTTGGCGGTTGAATGCCTTATAAGCCGATATGTCTATGCCGAGTGACTTTTCCGCCGATTCCAGCACACTTGAAATATTACCGGAATTTGCCACCTTTTCTATTGAAGTCAAAAACACTTCGTTTCTGAATCTTTGCGGTATTTCGCCAATGCTTGCTCCCCTCATTCGCTGCGCGGTTCTTATTTTAAAGTCGTCCGTCTGCGACAGGAATGTGTCAGTTTCGGCATAACCCGAAAGTTTAAGGTACTCACTGCATTGTGTAATGATTTCTGCGGCCTCGCTGTTTCGCTCCGTACTGCTGTTTAACATTAAATACAAACTGTGCAGACAGCTTTGCGTATCTATTGTTTTTATAATATTCGAAATTAGGGTTTGCTTTCCCGTACCTATAACTCCGTTTGCCGCTGCCGATTTATCGCTGTCGGATAAATCGGAATAGAATTTCAGTGACGAAAAGAATGAATCTTTGTATTCATCTATAAGGCTAATCAGCTTTTCAGCTCTGATTTTAATTTCATTTTCATCATTTCCGCTGTATTCGGCAAGACTGTTGTATGTGTTGATAACGTAATCGGTGTCTTCTTCCCTGTAAAAGAATATTTGCTCGAAAACAGGCTCTTCTCCCAGATACGAAACAACAACCGTATACCATCCGCTTTCGCCGTTAAAGCTGATATCAAAATCATAATTTTCACTATCAAAATTCTTCTGTCTGATATACTTTGTTTTTTTGTAAATATCTTCTTCACTCAGCTCATTAAAGGTGCCGGCGTCATATCTGCCGCTTAAAATCTGTATATTTACATAATCTTTTACCGAGTTGTTAAATTCTCCGCTGACTTTGATTTTGCTGTTTGCATCGTCAACCACAGCATTTATCGTTCCGTCGGCATACGCAGCTCCGGATACCATAACAAACGCCATAGCAGCAATTAAACATCGTCTTATCTGTTTCATATATATCCTCCCAAGAATTACTGCTTTTCAATTATTTCGAGTAAATTATACAGCATAGACGCTATATCCTCTCTTCTTGCAGGCAACTCACCGTTGTAATCATCGATATTTTCTATGATTTTTGCATTTACGCAGCATGCAACAGAATATGCGGCATAATTCTGAGCCTTGCCGTCAACATTTATTTCCGACAAATCAACTTCACCGCATTTGCCGTATTTCTTCAGTATTCTTGCAATGATAACAGCAGCGTCATCATAAGTTATACTGCTCTTGCCGTCAAAGACTGCGTCCGTTCCGCCGACCGCATATCCCTGTTCATACAGCGCTCCTGCCGGCACGAAGTCGCGGCTGCGTATACTTACATCGGAAAATACCTGTTTTGTCGAAACGCACTTCAAATCAAGAGCCTTCTGTATCATCTGAGCAAATTCGCCGCGCGTAAAACTCTTGTCGGGATAAAAATTACCGTCATGATATTGATTTAAGATTCCCTTTTCATACAGCGAATCGATTTTTTCTTTTGCATAACTGCTGTCTGTGTCAAGATAGATTTTTTCGCTCATATCATAGTATTTGTCACACTCGTATACAAACGTTCCGTGGGAAGTACCGATATATACGCGCGGAAGATTCGGATGGAATTCCATACACCATGCGTCACCGAAACCGAACATTCCCTCTATATGCCTCCAAGTCTTGCCGCCGTCGAACGATTCGCTTATTCCGCCTGACGGTGAAAGGTTGACGTGGTCCAGATTACAGGTAACAAGGTGATTCGGATTCTTCGGGTCCTGCGCGAGGTCATAAAATCCGCGTATATTTCCCTCGCCGGTATACATACCCGTAAGCTGAGTTAAAGTGCCTGCCTCATCTACATGCAATCCGTTGGCAAAAGTACCTATATATGCCTTATCCTTTACGGCTACATCGGAAGTGACATTCTGAATGGTAGATCTTATGTTGCCCACAAGCTTCCATGTTCTTCCTGCATCGTATGATTTATATAAGTATGAGTTTGCACTTGTATCGAGCGCCCACACTATATTTCCGTCAAGCTTTGAGCACTCAAGCAACTTATACTTAACAGCCGTCCATGTTTTACCGTTATCATAGCTGATATTTTTACCGCAGTATATAATATCCGGGTTGGTTGAATTGTACATTAGCGCACCGGCGGTTGTGGAAGGAACGTTAATATACTGCCATGTCCATCCGCCGTCAAGACTTTCGAGGAGATTGCTGCCGTACTTACCGTTGATTAAATATCTGTTTTTGTTTCTCGGATCGCGGGCAACGCCGTCAACGTCACGTCTGTAATCAAAACGCATATCATATGTATCCTCAGACATATTGTCGGTTACAGCCGGATATTGCTCGCCGTTTCCGCTCGGTACGGTGCGGGCAAATCCTCGGTCGGTAAAGCTTATCCATACATTGTCGTTATCTTCTTCGTCAAACCAAAAGCCTGAAGCACGGTTTCCGGAATATCCACTTGCGGACGGGAACCAAGTCTTTCCGCCGTCCGTCGTCTTGAACCACTCGCCGTCAAACGAAAACCAGGCAATATTCGGGTCAGTCGGGTGAACGGCAATAGGATCCGCATTTGAACCCCAGTTTGAAACAATGTATGCAAGGTCATTTTCAAGCGTTGATGTATGCCATGTTTTCCCGTAATCATCGCTGTATTTCATAGAATAACGTCCTGCAATTGTACCCGAAAGCAATGTTCTGTGTCCGTTTTCGTCAGGAGCCATAAACTCAAGCCAGCCGACTCTTGAAGTGGAAGCGCCGGAACCGTCGGCATAACATTCATTCCACATTTCAAATACGTCTGTCATGAATTGCCAGCTTTCGCCGTCATCAAAGCTTTCGTAGACTGTATCGTCAACGCAGGCATACCAATGATTTTCGTCCCGGGGATCTATTATGCAGTCACTTACATATGTGCTGCCAAGCTCATCCGTCTTATCAATCCAGGTTTTGCCGCCGTCCTTTGAAAATCTCAATCCGTAAGTCCTTGAACCTGTAATTATTGTATCGCCCTTTACACGGATAAATCCAAGATACATATCTTTAAGTCCGAGATATTCCCATGTATCGCCGAGGTCGTCGGAATAATATATACCGGCATTATAAGTAGCAGCGTATACCCTGCGTATTCCGTCTTTATTCGGCTCTGAATATGCGAAGCTTCCGCCTTTTCGCGTTGAACTGCTGTAGCCTGTTCTCACCGAGAGCACATATTCCCAAGTCTTGCCCAAATCGGTTGATTTGTATATACCCTGTCCGAGTCTTTGATAAGGATCGTCCGAAGCCGGCTTACCCATTATTGCGAAAGCAATGTTATTTTCGTCAGGATAAAATCCCAGTCCCTGAGTACCTACGGATTTAAGTCCGTCACCGGAAAATTTCCATGTCACACCGCCGTCCTCTGTACGATAGACGGATTCCATATCGGATCCGATAAGCAGAATGTTCGGGTTATAAGGACATATGGCAATATTATACGGTGCCTGGCCGCACTCGCCGCCGTAGTAGTCGTTGTCTATCTGAAAAGGTTCGGTAAGATGATAGTTTACAAGCCACGGTTTGTAACGGGTGGTTGTATACGAATCTATATCCAGACCCGAAACATCTGTTGTAAAAGTAACCTCTTTGCAGTCGCGTGTGAGATTCCGCCTTTTTACACTCGGTGCCGACGTTGTTGCCGAAAGCTCATTTGAGCTTACTCCGCCTTTGCGGTTTACAATTAAACGCAGCGAAGCTCCGTCAAGGTTTTCCGAAGATTTGAATTTATACACGGTATCCGCATTGTCACTGTCGTTAATTGCAAAACCGATATTGTTTCTTTGTGAAATGTTGTTTCGCACATACTCGGTAACGTCCATAGTAAATGCCTGCCCTTCAACCGGTGTAAACTCCGCCTGCACAACCTTGCGCGACGGTGCGGTTGAATCGGTTATTTCGTATGTAGGCATATCCTGTTTATCTATGGAATATACCAAAAGCATCGGAGTGTGTCCCTCCGGCACGCTTACCGAATACGGAGTTATTTCCAATTCTGCCGTATCGTACATACCCAGACCTGACTCAATATGGAAAAAGAAATATCCGTTCTGAGCGCTTCTGCCCTTAACCTCTACAAAGTCATTTACATATACATTATTCTTTTCCATACCGGCAACCGTATGTGTATCATCATACGGATATAATATTTTTTCTTCTTTAATCTCATCGGCTGATGTACATAAAAACATTCCGAATGTCATCGAAAAAGCCGTCAAAGCAGAAATAAGCTTTTTTGTGTTCATTAGCAAATCCCTTTCCTGTTATATTAACCTTTAATTGCTCCCTCTGAAAGTCCCTGAACAAAATACTTATTGCAGCATACAAAAACAATGAGAACCGGCATAAGTGCAACCGTTGAAGCTGCAAGCATAAGCGTCCAGGATGTTGCGCCCTCCGATGATGTTTTTAAATCAATAAGCGCAACCATAAGAGTTTTCTGTGCAGGATTTGTGAGTGTAAATACTGCCGGCATGAGATACTCATTCCATGTACCGTTAAATCCAAGAATAAGCACAGTTGCCAAAATAGGTTTTAAAAGCGGAAAAATTATTTTAAAGAGTATTCCCACGAATCCGCAGCCGTCAATTTCCGCAGCCTCGTCAAGCTCCTTCGGCAATGAGTCTATGTATCCTTTTATCAGAAATATAAACACCACCGGAACCGTAAACAGCTTTACAACCATAAGACCTGTAAGCGAGCGGGGTATCTTAAACCACTGCAGTACATCAAATGTAGGATATATGCTGATTGAGCCCACCGTTATAAAAATAAGCGAGCAGTACAGCGCAAACAACAAATTCTTACCCGGAAACTCTCCGCGTGAAAAAACATATGCCCCTATAAGAGCGCTTACAATTGTAACCAAAACGCAGATACATGTATAATATGTACTGTTCCAGAAAAGTTTCGGCATATTAAACTGCATAGAGTGCATCATATTCACATAGTTCTCAACGGTAAATTTTTCCGGTATAAAATGCTCCGGATTTGCCATAAATTCCATGTTTGATTTGAATGATGACAAAAACGTATAAACAACCGGGAAAATCATTATAACCGCAAAGAGTATCAGTATTGCATATATTGCTGTCTTGCAAATTCTGTTCATGATTTTAACTGACATAACCTGTACTCCCTAATAAATATTTTTTAATCTGTTGCTGAGTTTCATATAGCAAACACCTATAACGCATAAGATTACAGATGTAACAAACGACAGCGCCGCACCGTAACCGATGTTTATAACTCCGTTTGCAAATCCCGGCAAATACGAATTAATAATGTGGGCCAAAACAGTAAGCGTTTCTCCGCCGGGAGCGCCGTTTGTAAGCAGCACTACAAATTCTCCGGTCTGAAGTGTACCGTTTACACCGAGCAAAATAACAATCTGAAGCACCGGTGCTATCATCGGAAGCGTTATTTTGAAAAATACTGTAAGCGGCGGCGCTCCCTCGATTTTTGCAACCTCATACAAATCGTTCGGTATGTTTTGCAAAGCGGCAACAAAATACAAAATATTGGTTCCTATATTTGCCCATATGCTTGCAATAGCCAAAAATACCATTGCCGTGTGTTTGTTTGATATCCAGTCTATCGGATTTTTAAGTATGCCGAGCTGTTTTAAAAACGAGTTTATAAAGCCATAATAGTCAAACAGATTGGCAAATACAACCGCAACTATAGAAGCTGCAATTACTGTCGGGAAAAAGTATATTGATCTGAAAAACGTTTTTCCTTTGATAAGCTTATTGTTGACCAAAAGTGCTATAAACAGCGCCAAAACAAATTCCACCGGCAGCTTATAAATCGTAAATTTCAGCGTTGTAACCCATGAATGAAAATATGAAGTATCAGATGTAAACAGGTTAATAAAGTTTTCCCATCCTACAAATCTTGTTTCGGAAGGCACACCAGTATAATAGTAAAATGCCCATCTGATTGACCATACTATAGGATAAAACGATAACAGAACCAGTCCTATTATCTGTACGGATAACAGTGAATAGCACTGAACTGCCATTTTTACCTTCCTTCTTTTATATTTGCTATGCTTTTTGGTAGTTTTTAAAGCATTTTCCATATACAATACCCTCCTATGTTAAAATCCGCTGATGCTTTGTCTGACAACAAATTTATCCGTAAAAAGCCCCGGATTTGTTTTCCGACAA
Organism: uncultured Clostridia bacterium; assembly: GCA_934481345.1. Classification (GTDB taxonomy): domain Bacteria; phylum Bacillota; class Clostridia; order UMGS1810; family UMGS1810; genus CAKSIN01. Next base: position 402,109 of record CAKSPF010000002.1, on the reverse strand, counting down.
TAACAGCGGGGACTTGGAATAATCCTCAAGTCCCCGTTTAACAGACTAATATGATATATCCCAATCCTTATCTATAGCCGTGTTTATATCGTAATCAGGATTTGCCTTTTTATATTTTTCGATGCCCTCGTTATATTCCGCCTCTTTGCGTTTAACAAAGGATTCTACACTTTCCTTTCCGTTCCATACATTTTTCAGGAAGTCATCCTGCATTTTAAGTTTACCGCTTGTATCAGTCTGAGCGGCAATCGGTCCGGGTGCAGAAATGCTTACGAGTTTTCCGAAATCCTGCCACTGCTCAAGCTCGCCTTTTTCAAACTTAACGCTGTCTATAACTCTCTGATCCTTAGGTATATCGTATCCGCCCTTATACAGTCCTGCTCTGAAATCATCGGAGAACCACCAGTTATAGAAGAACATGAAATCCTCTCCGCCTATATCTTCAAGAACAGATTTGTTGATTTTGGAGGAATAACCGTCACCGGAAAGCTGTTTGTATCTTTTTCCGTCCTCTGCCTCAACCGGATACGGAGCAACGCCCCAGTCGATTTTAGCCGGGAACTGCGTGGTAAGAACACCGTAATCCCAATAGTAACCGAACTTCATTCCTATACCGCCCTTGCCGAAACGAGCTCTTGCAGGGTCGTTGTCTATACCTTCGGAACCGGGAACGATACTGCCGTCCGCTTTGATGTCCATAAGTGTATTAAGTATTGGCTCATATGCCGAGAAATCATATTTACCTGTTTTCGGATTGTATGAACCGAAACCGTTAAGCTGCTGAGCCATTCCTGTCCAGTCATTCAAACATCCCTGCCATTTGAAAGGAAGAATTAAACCGTATTCATCTTTTGAAGCGTTGGTAAGCTTTTTAGCATACTCTCTCAACTCTTTGAAATTCTTCGGAGGTGTAGGCTCGCCGTTTTCATCCACGATGCCTGCTTTTTTAAACATATCCTTATTGTAAAGCAGTGCTCTCGGACCCGTTGTGAGTGAGAAGCAATATACCTTGCCGTCAAACATACATTCTTCACTCTGGTCATATGTATGATTTTCCAGGAACTTATCGCCGCCCGGTAAATCGGTTATAGGAATTATCAAATCTTTTTCTACAAGTGTCTTTAAGTTTGAGCCTGCAAACATATGCGGAAGTTCGCCTGTCTGCATACCAAGCTCTACCATTTTGTTCATATCGGCAATAACCTGGTAGTCAATTTTAAGACCGCGTTCCTTACCTACTCCGGAATTGAATTCTTCAACTTTTGAAGTATAGTAGTCTTTATTGTGTCCGTTCGCCGACCAAATGGTTATTGTCTTAACGTTGCCGCTGTTCACTTCTTTCTTTTTGCATCCGGAAAACGATACTGCCGTAGCAAGAATCAAACCGGCGCACAAGATTTTTGTGATACCCCTTTTTTTCATTTCTCTTCCTCCTAAAAAGATAATTTGCGTCATCTCCGAAAACATCTGTATTCGGCAGAAGCTGTGTTTTGTTAAATTATAGCATGGTGGTATTATTGTTGTAAAGTTGATAATTTATCAGCTTTATTTTTGGTGAAAATTACTTTACTTTTGATTTTTTCAATGCTATACTGAGTATGTAATTCTATTATCAGAAGTATATCAGTTGAATTTAAAACGTCAGAAAGGATTGATAAACTTTTATGAAATTCAAGAAAATCATACCGGCAATTCTTATTTTTGCAGCATTTATATGCCGGTCTTTAAATGTATTTGCATATTATGATATGACAAGCGCTATCAAAGCTAATGCCAATACGGAAATAACAGGAAAAATAAGATATGCAAGCGAAAGGAACACCTATGTGGTTTATCCGCCCGGATACGGTCTTGTAAGTCTTGAGCTTGAATATCCGGAAGATGTTAACGAAACCTCATGGCGTATACTTGTGCTCGCAATCGGAAACAATCAGATTATCAACGAAAAAAACTCTGCCGACGATCCTGTAATAAACGGCAAAAAGGTACATAAAGTAAAAAAATTCCGCACAAATGCCGGAACATATATTGTCGTGACTTCATTCGGCAAATTTAACGACTCCGAATACACGCTTAAAATTAATCATAAACAGGAAAGCTACTCAGACACCGAAAACGAATTTACAAACAATTCATTTTCAAACTGCCCTACCATTGAGTATTCAAAAGACTATAACGCAAATCTCTATAACAAGTATGATATAGACCTGTTTAATTTTAAAACAGAAGGTCAAAGCGAGGTAACGGCAGTATTTACCAATATGTCATCGGCAAGCGAAAACGCATTTACAATTCAGATTTTAAATGATGATTTAAAGATATTGGTCGAAACCAAAAATTCCGGCGGAAATGAAACAAAACTCAATGCAAGCTTAGATACCGGATCATACTTTATACGCATCTTCTCGGCAGATAATTATTCAAATGATGACTATCGGATAAGAATTGAAAAATAATAATCAAATATGTCAAAAACGGCCGAAATAATCTTCAGCCGTTTTTGATTGTATGTTTTTATACTGCCTGCAAAATTTCTGCAATGATTTTAGAATTTATTTATATAATACTATTTTTGTCAGTTTTCCGTTTTCGGTACGCGCATATAAGCGTGAAGCGTCTGTACCGTATGTCTTATAATCTCTCACATCATCTGAATTTCCTATGTATACCTTATTCTCACGAAGAGAAGAATCGTATACCATAACAGGTATTCCCGTCAAATCCTCTATTTCATCATAATCAAGAGGCGAAGAAAATCCCACTTTTATTAAATTGCCGTTTTTCTCGGCGACAGTACCGTATACAAAGCGTATTGTATTGAAAAACGATGCATAAAGCAGCCTGTGCTGATTGAGATTTCCGGTGCTGTAGTCATACATTATTTCAACGCTGTTTATACGGTCATCCTTTGTGTAGCCGAGGCGCACAACGTCGCCCTCCTCCACACCTTCATTGACAAGTGAAAACTTTTCGTCAGCGTAAAATATCTTTTTTGTTCCGTTTATTGCACCGCTTAAATACTCACATTCAGTATCCTCATATGATGCCCGGCCTATGCTTTCTACAAGCATAAAGTCCGTTTCGGGGGTTATTGCTTTTGATACGGAGCCTTTATACAATACTATATTTGAATAAAACGTATCGGTGTCTGTTTTGTAACTCTCTATGCTGTATGATGTTCCGCTCTTAAAGTTTGCGGTAGACATCAGAGCATAGTCATTATCAGTGCTTGACGCATATGAATCTTCATCGGGCACACCGATAATTACTGTATTTTTATCTATTATGCACTTCGGACCGAACATTTTCGGCGATGATGCATAAACATATTTTCCGAGTTCAACGTCCTTTCGGAGGGTATCCTCGCTTTCTTTTCCCTGATTATAATAGTCAGTATCAATTGCCGTTATTTTTCCGCTTGAATTTGTCTTAAATCGAATAAGCTGTCTGCAATGTTCCGCCTTTGAAGCGCCTGTATTTTCTTTCAGTTTATTCACAGCAATGCTTTTATCGACTCTTTCACCGTTGATTTCAACTTTATCCTTGCATCCGTAAACCTGCATACCGTTGTTTACAGTAAAAATTTTCATCTCAAGGGTATTGTCAATACCGCTTTTGAAATCTGTCTTGACAAGATACCCTGTCTTAAAATCGGAAATAGTTCCTTTTTTGATATTTGCGACATTTCCTCTTATATCAAAGCTTACTGTACATTCATCTCCCAGACACAACTGAAGCTCATCCTTGTCAATTGCATTACTGTCTACAATATATTCCTCACCGCCAACCGAAATTTTCACGGGCACTGTTCCGTATATGTGATTTAACACACCGGTTACCGACTTTTTGCAATCGTAAATTCTAAGTGTTTTTGCCGATTCATATATACTTACAATATCCCCCTGTTCAATATCTCCGATTGTTATTTCATAACCGTCACTGCTATAGATAGTTTTCTTGTCGGCTTTGTATTTCTCTATATCCAAAAGAGGTGTATTTCCGTTGTCAAAGTATATAGTATTATCCTTTTCGGACACGCTTTTTACAACTGCATTTGTATATGTATCTATGAGCACAATATCGTATACGTTGTTATTGTCGGAATCAATCAGCGTAACCGTTCCGAAAAAGCTGTTCATTTCTTCGGTTAATTTCTGTGTAAGTATTTCGCCGTTTTTGAGAATTCTGGCATTTTGCGCTATACGGAGCTTCTTTTCAGTGTTGCCGCCGTCGGTGTAGTAATACAGATTGTACTCGCTGTCTACCAATTTGAAATCATCGCTGTCAATTACATTCATTTTGTCAAATTCATTGTAATCACGCTTTATCAGTATAATTTTTCCTATATCGTTTTTGTTTTCTTTTATGTAATACGCTCTCACGCTAAGGCCCAGATACGAATACGCATTGAGCGAATCATCCGCATAATAGTCCGTATCGTCTATTCTTATCTTGTCATTTCTTACATCTTCATTGTAATTTACGGAAACACCGTCTGCGGATGTCAACTGTCCTTCGGCAAGATAACAGTCGTACATAGTTGTAAGAAGGTTCGTTCCTTCGTTTTTGGCAAATACTGCCGAATTGTTTTTAAAGCTGGTACTGTCATACAAATCAGTATTAAGTGCATTATATATAAGAACAATTCCCTGACCGAGAGTAACATTTGCCGTTATTTCTGTTCCGTCCGTCAAATCAAGTCTTTTTGCAACGGAAGCATAACCGGCTGGAAAACCGCCTGCCGCTTCGGCATATGGCGAATATCCCATCGCGGACAGCAGTATTTTCTCCGCCTCGTTAAAGGTAATCAATTCTTCGGGTCTGAAAAGCCTGTCATCCGGTACGGAAATTATGTTTCTTTCCGCAAGGAGCTGAACAGACGATGCCGCCCAGTGATCCATAGCAACATCACGAAAATATCTTACGTCACTGCCTTTATATTCGTCCGCACCGAGTATTCTTCCCACATACAAGGCGAACTCGGCTCTGCTGAGCATAGCGTTTTCATCAGTTTCCGCGGTGTTCGGAACTATTTTCAAAATACCAAAAAGCTCCTTTGCCTCTTCAAGTCTGCCGTCAGAACCGATACTGCTTTCGGCATTTACCGTTATAACCAAAGCATTAAAAAGAAGGATGAAGCAGATTAAAAAAGAAATTGTTTTTTTCATATATATATCCCCCTTTATTTAAGCATTATAAGCATGTACATCATCTTTGCAGCCTCGGCACGCGTTGCATTGCTGCCGGGTGCAAAATCACCGTTGCCGGTACCGTTCACAATTCCGTTTGAATACAGAGCGGCTACCGACTCCCTTGCGTATTCGGAAATACTGTCAAAATCGTTGAATACTTCATTGTCAATCGGTTCACCGCTAAGCTTGTAACCGAGGTATTCCCTTGCGCGGCAAATCATAACGCATATTTCCTCACGCTTTATAAATCTGTCTGCTCCGAATAAATCCTCGCTGTAACCGTTTACTATACCGGCACTGTATGCGCGCATTACACTGTCATAATACCAGTTGCCGTCATTAACGTCGGAAAACATATTCGCTTTGATTCCGTCAGATTTTATATCCAATGCATTAACCAGGATTTTCACAAATTCGGCACGGGTAATGCTGTCACCGGGATAAAATTCGGTTTCGGTTTTTCCGTTGACAATTCCCTGCTCCGCAAGATATACAATCGCTGTTTGCGCCCAAGGAACAGAGGATATATCCGAAAAAATACTGTTGCTTATCGGTGAAATACCGTTTCCGTTATCGGTTGCATGGGTTTCAATGCTCGGCACGAAGCGGCTGCCGCCCGACGAACCCTTTGAAGAACCGGAGGATGAACCGTCGAAATCCGCTGCCTTGTTAAGTGCGGATATAAGCGCCGCATAATCCGCATAGTCCTTTCCGCACACGGCATTTACCGCAGTGTTGTCTATAATCGATGAATTAATTCCTATGTTTTTGCTGAGTCCTTTAAGCACATTTACCGCATTGCCTACGCCATCGGAAGTCTTTACTACCGACAAAACAAATGCCTCGGTAAGCTTATCGGAAAAGTTTGCAATAGTTAAATCTGCCTTTTTCATACGGGAATTAACATTAGCCTTTACCGCAGAACCGACATAGTTCTCTCTGTAATAGTCTTTAATATCGCTGCTGCCGAGTTCAAGCTCGGTATCATAGTCAAATACCGAAGTTATTTTTCCGCTCTGCAAGCCTGCAAGGATAACGGATTTTCTGTAAAAAACATTATTTTTCTGCACATCATCTTTGCTAAACGGCTCGGTCTGTACGCTTTCATACAGAATTTTTGCAATTTCATTCGGGATTATACCTGCATTGTTTTCATACGCAAGTATTGAATATCCCTCATATTTTTCAATAATTTGCGCCATTTCCTCAACTGACGCAGCATTGTTAATCTCGTCTGCTGCCGCCTCGTATCCGCTTTGCGTCATAACCTTCGGCAAACACTGAGCTATCTCATCTTCACCCTCAACCCTTACGAGAGCTTTGTAAATACCATCGGCATTTATTCCCATCTCGATATTGTATATACCGTCTTCACCGGTTTTTATCTGATCCTGATATGCTGTCACTTCAGACGCGTTTCCGCCGGCAATGTCACTTTCATCATATCCGGGCATATATACGAAAACCGTCACCGTCTTTCCGCTTACTCCGTCTAAAGCCCTGCCGTATATTCTGATTGTGTTCACAGACGATTGTTCCCATGACGCCTCTTTGGCAAAAACCGCCTTACAACACAGGACTGTCATTATAAGTGTAAGTATAAAAACTGTTTTTTTCATTCCGCCAATTCCTTTCTATCATGTTACCGCAATCATCTTAATTCCGTCACAGCAGCAATCGGTTTCAGACTTTCTCTTTCAAAGGCAAATATCCTTAGATACGATATTTTTTCAGCATTATCAAGAAAAATGTCTTTGCTGAATTTATTATTACCCGATACACTGCTGTCGTTTATTACATCTGCATACATGAAAATTTCATTTTGTTCATATGCGACATAAATCATATATAAATTCATGTTCTCTGCAATTTCTGCTTCAAAGGTAAGCTTGCCTTCGGTTACTTCGTCCATGCTGCCTATTTCACGGCCGTTTTCGGTTATATGCATATCAAAATTTTTCAGTTCTGCATATACCGGAGATGTACCGGCTTGTATACTTATTATACCGTCGCTTTCCGAATACGGCAGAATGTTGCCGTACATATCTCTTACGCAAACCGCCATGCCTGATTTATTCACGCGGAATGTTTCCGTACCGCTGAGCGTCCACACAACATACATTTCTTCACCGTGTGAATTTATATATTTATACGCATTGCAGTTATTATTTACTTTAACCGTATCCGAATAATCATATCCTCTTATGATGCTGTTGAAATTTGCAACTGCCGCATAGGATTTTTTTGCGGCATTCGGTACCGGAACATCGCGCCACGTTTCAAGCAAACCGTAATTATTCTCTCTGTATGTAAGATTGTTTCCGTCATTTTGCAGATTGTATATAAACAGCTTTTGAGCAAGTGAGTTTGCGTCATTCAGTACATTTACGCGAACCAGATAGCTTGCCTGTTCCTCAACGCTTACAAATTCTCCTGTGCTCTCACGGATACTCGGCCATCCTATTTCCGTTATCCAAAGCGGTACATCGCCGTAACCATGTGCCTGCATAAGTGATTTTACTCCCGAAACTCTGTTTACAAAAGACCTATAACCGCCCTCGGGGCTGTTATATGAATCATACGGATGTATACTCACTGCGTCAAAACAGCTTTCGCCGTCAAGATTTTCAAAAACATCGCCTATCCATTGCAGCGGAGTACCGGAAGAAACAATGCCCACAACCATTGCACTGCTCTGAGCCCTTACCGCTATTGCGTCATATGAGCCTTTAAGCATATTTGCATAGTCTGCGGCAGTGCGGTTGTCGGGATTGAATCTTTCTATGTTATATTCATTCCATATTTCAAATGCCTCAACCCTGCCCTCAAGCTTTACCGCAACATTATAACAGAAATCCGAAAATGCCGCAATCTCCTCATTGGTATACGGCGGGCATGCGCTCTGCACGTCAAAAGAACTGTATGAAAGCGGAACCAACAACTTTATGCCGTACTGCTCGGCATATCCGCACAGCTCAAGGAATTTTTCGGGTATATTGTTTCCTGCCTCGGAATATGCGTTCCAGGTAAGACCTGCGCGGATAATTCCGAATCCTGCTTTTGCCGCTGCCTCAACCTGCATTTTTATGTCACCGTTATTATAGTGAATTACTACTCCCTTATCGCTGTCCGCAGCCACGCTGACGGAATTTATAAGCGAAAGAGCAGTTTCACCCGAACCGATCAGGCTTTCTTCACTGTCGTATATCTCAATAACTATGCTCATAACACCGTATTTCAAACCCGTAAAACGTTTTTCGAATACATTTCTGCCGTGATTCAGCGTAACATTGCTTACGGTTTCGGCGAGCACGATACCGCCGTCATAATCGTATACCGTGTATTTAACTGCAGCATTATCATACTGCAAATCAAAATTATACATTGTTATGTCAAGCTTCGGCGAAAGCCCGTAAAATCTGTTTCCGTCAGCACCCAGACGGTAATCAACCGCAACAGGGCTCTTTAAATATTCCGGTATACCGCCGTCAACCGTATTTGCCGTTTTGCGGCTCACCTCTGTCACAAATATATTGTCAATATATATTTCTCCGCCGGTATCCTTTTCGGAAAGAAATGTTATTCCCGCCGCTCCAGTAAGACCGCTGTCAATCTCGGTTTCGCCGAGAAGGTGGTTTCCGACATATACCGTTGCTTTTCTCTGATAAAAGTCCAGCCACACATTTACCTTCTGCCAAACATTGCTCTGATAATTTGTATTTGACACATAATCCCACCCCTTCATGGAGCGGTAATAACCGATTTTACCGGTATTGCTGAATGCCATCGACTGATACAGGTCGTCGTCTGAGTTTAAATCATTGTGTATACGCAGACACAGCAAATTATCTGTCTGTGTAAAAAGTGCGTCAAAGCTTACCAACACCACACCGTCACTTATTCTGTCATCAAATTTTCTGATAAGCGAAGCACTGCCGTTTGTCGGCTTTAAAACAAATGAATACCCATGCTCCGAATCAAACATTTTGCCGGACACGGCAGAGCCTGTCACTTTGTAGCCGTTTGCCTTTATGCTCTGCAAAAAGTTATCGCGGTCATAACTCTCACAATCGTCAAGCAGAATTTCGCCGCCTTTTTCGACCTCATAATATCTGACGTTTTCTTCGCCCTCGCAGTGTACATATGCAGGATAAATTCCGTCTTCACCGTTGATGCAGAACTTAAACGCAAAGCTGCCGTCTGCGTCCGTCTTGGTCTGATCGCGGTAGCATAGTATTTGCTTTAAAGGTGCGTCAGACTCGGGGCCGTACCCCGGGTAATACACGTCTATGGTGACGTTTTTCCCTACCTCGGCATTATCTGCGCTGTCTTTCACAGTATATATACGCACCGCAGATTCCTGCACGGCAAAAGCCGTACAGGAACCCGCATACATCATGCCTATAAATACTGCGAATACAAACAGTGTTTTTCTTAATTTTTCAGCAAGTGTCATATATCTTCTCCTATGAAATGAAAAACAATCCGTAATCTGCTCTTTATGCTACTGCAATTCTATGCAATCCTCAAGCGGATACAAATTGCTCGTGCTGTCCCACAAAAATCCTTTTATCTTTACATTTGTACCTGTTATACCGTTGAATGTAAGTGTTTCTTCAAAATATGTGTTATTTCCCGACAAAGTATCGCTTACCATATCCACATCCTCAAGGAACAGTCCGTTATATACACCGTATGATAAGCATACGGGCTGTGCCGTGCCGGAGGTGTTCACAATTTTTGCTTTAAGCTTTAAGACAGTGCCTGCCGTTACATCTGCGAGAGCTACAGTATTTCCGTCTGCATCGGTAAGAGCAAATTCCAAAATGCGGAATGCACCGCTGCCTGTTGCAAATGTATATCTTACGTCACCTGCAAGAGTCTTGCCGTCAACATCCTCGGCAGCCTTGCCTACAGTAAGTGTGTATGTGCTGTTTGGCTGCAAGCACTCTGTAAGGTTAAGTGCATAGGTATTTGAAGTGCTGAAATATTCGCCTGCTGCCGAAACGGAATTGTTATCCGAATCAATCAAATCTACATCAATAGTGTCCGGATTCATGGAATTGCCGAATACTATATTTACCTTCTTAACATCTGGTGTCATACCGTCAGATTGAGGTATCAGGCTGTTTCCGTCCACATCCTCAAATCTTACGCTGCTTATCGTAGCAGGGTTTGAAACGCTGTATACCGATACGTCGTCTACATATACCGCACCGTCATTGTTGTTGTCAGAACCTGCCGTTCTGTGAACAAATCTTAATCCCGTAAGAGATTTTTCACCGATATTTGTTCTGTTGTTTAATACCTGAGCCGTCACACTTCCTGCAAGAGCACCGTCAGCATCATAGAAATAATAGTCCACTGTATCGTTATTATGAATTGTCATTTTGACGGTATACCATGCATTGGTTTTCAGGCCCTTTACAGGTGCATTATATCCGTCACCGGCTTTATCGGGATTATTGTATGCGACAAGTGTTCCTGCCTGCATTTCAAACGGTATTGAAGTAGTATCGCCAAAGTCTGCATATACTCTGATAAACGGATTTTCCGCAGCTTTATTCAGATAATATTTAAATTCAGCCGTTACGTCTTTGTTTGCAGAATCTGCTGCTGTCGGCAGAGTTACTGCAACCTGGGTGTTTTTGCTTCCGGCAGCTTCTTTATTTATCTGAAGCGCTTTGTTTCCGTTATCTGCCGTATAAACTGTCACATAGCTTTCCTTGCCGTCCTTAACCTCCCAGCCTTCCGGAAGAGTTGTGCCGTCAAAGCTGCTGAAATTTTCCTCGGGGAGATAAACCGTCTTTGTTTCTCCGGAGGGAGCGTTGAATGAAACTGCGCTTAAAGTGCCGCCCGTAACGCCGTTAAAAGGAGTTTTCGGTACAATCATGTATTCTGCGCCGTTTACAAGCTTGCTGCTGTCAAAATACACGCGCATAAGCTTCATACCCATTACTTCCACATTTGTTACCGAAACTTCATCTCCGCCCAATACCGGTGATATTGATATGTCGGATTTTGAAATAGCCGAAAGCCCTTTGATTGCCTGAGTGAATTCCACATCAACATATCCGTCGTTAACCGTCGGGGTATAAGTCGTCTGTCCGATGTTTTTCAGGACAGTAACATTATCTGCATATGATGTGGGGGTTCCTGCCGTTGTACAATTAGACCTTATGAAAATTCCCTTTATCTGTTCGAAATCGTTAAGCGCGTTTTCAAATATAAATTTTTCTTCACCGTTTATGTAGTATGTGAGTGTATTTGCGTCCATATCTGCAACTATATCGGCATGATACCATGTATTTTCGGTTACATCCATGCTCCATTTATCAACACCGTTTCCGAAAGCTGATGCCACACCGATTTTACCGCTCATCATAACCAAAACTCTTTTGCCGTATGTTGAGTTATCGCCGTTTGACTGTGTAGCAGAACCGTCACCACCGATGACAATACCGAGCTTTATTGCCGCGTCGCTTGCAAGCGGTTTGATATCTGCACTCAATACAATTCTGCCCAAAGTAACAGGATCATTAAACAGCTTATAATGCTTAGATTCCTGTGCACCTGCCGTTATGGTTGCCATTACATTGCCGTAGAGCGAATCTGTTACTGTATTAAATCGCGTTATACCCGTCCAGTCGTCTTTTGCGTCAAACTTAGTTGAAAACATAACATCCGACGCCGCAGAAGACGCCGCAGCCGTTACAGCAAATGCGGCAAACAGCGATACTGCCATACTTACCAATGTAATTAATGATACTGCCTTTTTTAAGTTTTTCATCATAAAACCTCCGTAAAATATTTTTTACTTAACCAACACTGTCTTTACAAATTTTGCCGTGCTCTTGGCGCGTCCTATGCCGCTGCCGTATTCAAGCCAGCCGAGTCTGTCACCTCCGTCATTATCGTTTATGAGCATTGAAAAATAAAATTGCTTCATATTTGATACGCTTACTCCCTCCGGAAGTAAATAACTCCATGGAATTGCGGTTTCATACACTGTTTTCTCACCGCTGTTTACAATAACTACCTTGAAGTCGGTAAGCAGCTGATTTGCCGCATATCCGTGCTCAGACGAGTATCCGTATGCAATAGCTCCGGCAGGAGTCAGTGCAAGACCTACCTCCGTTGCGGTTTTTGCATTCGGATTATAAGCAAATCCAAACTGTATTCCGTCGCCCTTCCATATATATGTCAGATCGTTTTTCTGTGAAAAAACGTTATCCTGAACATCACACATAAAATATAAATACTCATCATCATATGTGAGCTTTGCCTTGCCGCTGAGATCGTTCGGACCGCCGTATTTTATATCGCTTACTCTGTCCGACATACCTTCGCCCGACAAAATCATCACCGTGCCGCTGTCCCACTCGCCCGGTGAAATTACTCCGTCAATTGTCGGCGCTGTATTAATTTTTGCAGCCGTTGAGTACAGAATATTTCCTTCGATAGAGTATTTTTCACCGTTGCTGAGAATTAATTCCGCGCTGAGTTTGTTTTTTTCGCCGTTCCAATTCTCCGGTATGTTGAAACGAATATTTTGCGTTTCTCCCATTCCTATATCGGTTACCGTTACAGAACCTAAGTTATCCTTCAGCCTTGCAGGCTCACTGAATACCAGCTCGCCGTTAATGGGCAGATCCTTTCGGTTATTCTTTATCTTCACAATCCCCGTAAGGTGCCTGAAGCTCTGAGTGCTGTACGGTGCCACATCAAAGCTTTCGATTGTGGCGGACATCAGGTAATTAATCGGTATTTCCATATCGGCAAGGTGACCTCTCGGTGAATTAACCGAAATTTTAACCTTATCCTTTTCAAAAGTTTCGTCACCTACCGTAAATTTAAGCTTCAGCTTGCCGCCGCCCAAATTTTCCGCTTCCGTAAACGTCATACCTTTTGCATTTATGACATCTGCCGTTATTTCATCATCATAATCCGCTGTTATCACAACCGCCGTTTTCGTATTGCGCGTTGTGGAAATTTCAAGTGTATCGGTTTCTATAACGGGATTGCAAAAGTCAACATCGCCGAAATCTCCTTCTATATAGCACATATCCTCGCCGAGCACAAACGTATAATCGCCGTTTGTTCCCGTTACCGTTTTTGCATTTCCGTACATATCATATACGGTGACGCTGTCACAGCCGAGCTTTAAGCTCATCGAATATGTTCCGTCATAGCTTCCGGCAACTATTATATTTTTATCGGATTCGTGACCGTTTTTATACTTATACGCATAAAAGCTCTTTTCCTCCGCAATCGTTTTTTCAAATTCCGCATTGCCGACCTTCATATTGAAGTTGCTCATAGCTGCGTATGCCGGTTTTGCGGCATACGGCACATCAAGCTCTCTGAACCAGCTTTTCACCAATCCGAAATGATGCTCCGAATAATCTTCTCTTAATCCCGAATCACTTACCTGATACATCAACACGCGGTCAAACAAATCGTGAGCGTCATTCAAAAGCATAGTACGGACATTATAGCGCGCCTGATTTTCTACGCTTACATAACCGTTAACATTCGGCCAGCCTATCTCGGTTGCCCACAGCTCTTTGTCATCATAGCCGTACTTTTGCATAAGCTCTTTCAAAAGTACTATTCTCGAAACAAGGTTACCGTCCTCGGGGCTTATTCTCATGCTGTACGGGTGAACGGATATAGCGTCAAAACAATCCTCGCCGTCAAGTGCTTTAAAAACACGTTCTATCCATGCGTTCGGCGTGCCGGATGTAACGAAACCTATTACAAAGCTGTCGGGATTAACCGCTTTCATCTGTTTATATGCCGTTTTGAGCATCTCGGCATATTTCTCCGGCGGCTCGCTGTTCGGGTTAAAGCCCGAACCCTCCAGGTTATATTCGTTCCATACCTCGTTATGAGTAGAATACGGAGACATTTCCTTTGTGAAATTGTATACATAATCTCCAAATATCTTCAGATCCTGCTCGGTAGCCGGAGGTATTGCTGTGGGATATACATTCGAATTTGTACCCATTACACCTGTCAGCATTTCCATTCCGCTATTCTTTATTTTCTGAAAGTAATTCTTATATTCGTCGGGAATCTTATATTTTCCCGCGGCAGTTTCATATGAAGCCCAGTTTATGCCGGTGCGGACATATCCCATTCCGCTTTTTGCCATAATATCAACCGTTTCGGGGCTGTTGTAATGATACTGTGTATGTATCGTAGCTCCCCACTTGGAGTTTTTTTGACTCGGTGAATTTATATATGAAAATTCACGAGAGATTCCGGACGTATCGGAGTCTGAGGTATCAACCGCCGACACATAAAACATATTGCAACCAAATTCGGTCGACGATATTTCCGTCTTTACTGTTTTCTGCTCAAACGCATCGAGAGTCATTTTTTCTGTTTTGCTCCAGAATACCGCTCCGTCCTCATTTACCGCAGAAAATGTAACATCATATGTACGCTCGTCGCTGCCACGATTTTTAAATCCCACTTCAAAAGACGGTATCTCCGTCTGCGTAAAGATATTTCCTATTTTACCGGTTTGCATCGATATGCTTACCGATCCTTTGAGCGAGCTCGGCACCGCATCGGCAGGCAGTCCTAATTTATCTGCATAATTTACTTTGGTAAATTTCAGATTATCTATGTACACACGGCTTCCGGCCGCCTTTTCAACACCTAACTGAAATCCTGCAACAGCGTTCATGTCGGTGTGTATGGACGTGGACTTGACAAACTCGTTATTTATATAGTAATAAACTGTAAAACTGTTTAAATCGAGCCACATATCCACATGATACCACTCATCCTGCACATATGCTCCCTGATCCGTTCCGGTCCATCCTTTTGTATTCGGATATGTAAGTATCCTCATTTTTTCATTAAATGCTATTGTTTCGAAGTAATTATCTCTTACCGGACCTTCGTTCATAGAAATATTTCTCAGTCTTACATATGTAAGCTTGCCGTTGCCGTCGGCGCTGAAGTCAAAACTCATAAGATATGTTCCCACTCCGAGTTTTTTGCCGAAATCATGATTAAATATAAGCGAACCGGTAGCTGAATAAAAAGACATCACATTTCCGTGTTCCTCCGTCTTGCTGACGGTTATGCCCTTTGCACTGCTTACGGTATATTCGGGTGTATCGCCGTCTTTGTAGCTTTCAAAATCTTCATTCAGCAATATCTCGTTTACATTATCCGTGATTTCACCCGTGCCAACACCGTTATTTTGATTGTCGGCGCAAACTGCCGCACCGACATTGCTCAGCACTACAGCAAAGACAAGCAATATACTTATTGCAGCTTTTTTTATTTTCACTCGCGTTCAACCTCCTCAAGTTGGTATTCTCACAAACATCTTAACCGTTCCCGGCTTTGTTTCATATTTCAAAACTTTGTTTTCGCTTTTATAGATTCCTCCGTCAAACAGCTCCTCAAACACACCGTCCTCTTTCAGGCGGATTTCCGGCGTTGAAGTATTCATTGTCTGAAAACAGATAAAATTATTATCGGCAAGAAGCGCTCCGTCACACTCGGAGTACACATGAACTCCGCATTTTTTCGCCGTCATGCGCCACAGCTCCGATGGTATGTTTCCGCAGGGAACGTAGTAATTTCCGTTTTTGTATGCCATAGCGCACAGTCCGCTTTTTTCATATTTGCCTATGCACCGTGCGCTACTGTCATTTACATAAAATCCAGGACTTACGGGTTTATCAAAACCGAATTTGATTTCGCCTGCAACTACCGTGTCATCAAGCGGTTTTTCAAAGGCTTCTGTATTCATGCCCGTAACCTCGCGTATTCCGCGATAATCAATGCGGTTATCCTTTATGCAGTTCGGTGCATATACCCACAGCTTATAACATTCGGCATTTTTTGCCGCTTCTAGCTCACTTCCGCTCATTCTGAAAGCGTTTAAGAATATGCAGAGCTTATACCGTGACATATCAACCTTGGCTATGTCCTGCAAATTATATATATCATACGCTATTCCAGACTTTGCAAGGTTAAGCATACAGTTAAAATTAAACGATTTATGTATTTTCATAGCGTCCGCAAGGTATGAGTTTGAATGCGGGTCCGCAAAAACCGCAACCTCCGCAACGCTCTCTTTTTTTTTCCCATTTTCCGCAATCCGCGAATATATTTCAACATGTTGTTTAAGCATGTTTTCGTATTCGGGCGAAGCATAATAACCGCCAAAAAAATCAAACCACCAGAGCATGCTGCCGTGCATCAGCGCCGACGCAAGCTCCCGTCTGAAAAGCATAATTGCCTCAAAACTGTCCTTGCAGCAGTCGTCAATTATATTGCCGTCAAGCATGCGATAATTCCATCTTTCCCTTGCCACCGGGTGCTCCATCGGATAGCATGCAAGCTCCGTCCTGTGATCAAGCTCACTGACGTGCACCATGTTTCTGAGCTTAACCGATTCGCACGCTACCGTAACTCCACACGAATTTTCAAGCTTTCTGAATTCGTCATACGAAGCAGGCGCCCATACCATGTCTATATCGCCGCAGTCCCACACATCAATGAAGTCGTTGACATGAAGCGAATTATCCTTCAGCGCATAGTAACCGCCGAAAAGCCCAAGCGGTTTTTTGTGCCGAAGCACCTTCTGAGCCTCGCCTGCGAAAAATTCCGCCGCAATATTAGCTCCGCGGTTTGCAAATTTTAAAAATCTGTATTCCTCCGTGGCCGGTCCGCGGAAAACCTTGTAATCATCAGACTTCTCCGGAAATCCGGGAATTTGTGCATCCGGTTTCTTTAAGTATCCTGCATAGGCATACCGCATATTTTCTGTGTAATAGTTATTGCCCGAAAACCACTCGGTGGACCTGCCGGCACTTATGCCGTAGCCTATAATATCTCCGCCGTAGTTTTCTTCACAATACTGCATAAATACCTTTAAATACTCTGCAGCCGCTTTTTTCCATTCTTCATCATAGGCTTCCGTATGCAGATTATAAAAGCTCGATATTGAATTTTTGTGTTTTTCGAGCCATGCTTCCGGTGCGTCAAGCTGAATAAACACTATGTATTTGCCATCGGGAGCAAATTTTTTGAACATTTCTATCTGTCTGTCGAAATTTTTGAAATTATATACGTTTTCGTCCTGCCACACACCGCCGTAGAGCGAATACGGAACATCCATTCCGTTCATCTGACCTGCGACCTGCATCTGAAATACCCTTACGCCGTTTCTGTATGCAAGCGAAACATTGGCAGGAGTAGGTCTGAACGACCTGAACATACACGGCGAATATTCTTTATTGTCAAATTTAAAAAACGGATAACCGTTTTTATAAATTATCTTTGCTTCATGCATTGCGGTTTCCTCCTAAGCTGAAATAATGCCATTTCAGACGGTTTCGTTTTTCTTAAAGCCACATTCTTGTTTTTATATCTCCATTATAGCTTTTTAAATGTCCGAAAGTCCATTTCCTGTTTTTTGAAAACATATTTAATTTTTTTAATCCGGGCTATCCGTTTTTAAAAAAACTATCTGTTTTTTGTTTTCAGATAGACTCGCACTCAAACGGCGCGTCCGTGCGGTATACGGTCAGTTTGTTTTTGTGCGAATCCGAGATGACGTTTTCAAATTCTATCGCGTCTTTCGTCTGCCATGAGAGTATAAAAGGCTCCGAAATATTGTTTTTTATTTCAAGATTTTTCAAATGTATTTTTTTATAATTATTTGCGTGCATGAAAGTGACGTTCTCATACCCTTCTCTGAATGAAATAACCGAATCCGATATTTCAAGATTTATTTTGTCGCTTTCATCTCCGTAACAGGTCAGCGGCATACTTATATTTGTTGCCGTTATGTTTTTGAATGCAAAAGAAGAAAGCGGTCTGTTTTTTTGCCAGGTTTCATTCCCCGAAAAGTTATAGTGCAAAAGCCTGTCCGCAAAATCAATACTGCAATCGCTTACAACAATGTTTCCGGGCTGATACTCCACAGGAAATGCAAAATCGGAATAATATGTAAAGACACTCAGCATATTGTTTCGCTTGCCGTCACTTTTCGGAGGCTTACCGCTGATCTTTTCCTCTTTTGTAAGGCTGCCTCGGAAATAATACTTGCAAGGCCCGTAAATTCTGCATTTTTCTATAAGTGCATTTGCCGCGCCGAGCCGCAGAGCGCTGCATGCGGAGTTAAGAATACAGTTTCCGACATATATATTTAAATTTCCGAACCCTGCTATGCAGTCGTCACCGGTATAAAAACTGCTGTTTGTGATAATGACGTTTTTACAGCAGGTGGGATGAATGCCGTCATGTCCGGCAAGCACAGTAATATTGTCCGCCGTTATATTTTCGCAGTAATGCATTGCATGCGCCCAGTTCCCGCTGTTTTGAACAGTATATCCTTTCAGCATGATGTTTTTGCAGTACCATAAGCTTATGCCGTGCGGTCCTCTGTACTGTTCCTCATTGTTTTCGTCATAACAGTTGCTTCCGTCTATATACGAACCTTTATCTCCGATGACTCCGCAGTTTTCGGCAAAAATGCCTCTTATTATTCCGTTATTCCATCTGCTGCCCGCAGTCCGCATAAAAGAATAGTTCCTGTTCGGCGTTTGGGGAGATTGCCACAAATCATCGGTAACATACTTTGAGTCAAGCGGTTCAAGCTTATCATAGCGGTAATTAAAATAATCGTTTGGATTTCTCGTTCCTATAAGATGTGCATTTCCCAAAAGGTGAATATACACTCCGCTCCTTAACCTTATGTCACCAACCGCATAGTCGCCGGCAGGAATTACGACCTCTCCGCCTCCGCTTTTAAAACACGCGTCTATAGCAGCTTGTATATTTCTGCTTTGATTTTCATTTGAATTCGGAACAGCGCCGAAATTGCATACCGAAAACACAGCTTTTCCCATATTGAACACCCTTTGTATTTTTGTTTATTATATTATAAATCAACTGAAATCGGGCAGGCAACAGGATATTTTTAGAAATACATTCAGTTTTTAACATATCGGATAAACTTTTTTTAGTATTGATAATCAGTTTTTTGTATTGACTTTTAAACGGTTTGTGATAGTATAATAAGTATAGGTAAAAATTACGCAAAAAAATTAGACAGGAGGCTACCAATGAAAAAACTGTCAAGCTTTTTAATCGGCATTTTCTGTCCGTTATTTTATTACCTTAGTTTGAATATTATCCTATACTCGGATTATAATGAAAAATATGCAGCTGTTCAAAGCGCATTTAAATATATCATGCTTGCTTTGCCGGTTGTTTCGCTATGCTCCGATATTAATATATCACAATTGGGATAATTATTTTTTATTTTTTCAAAATCTATTTCGTCCGTACTTTTAAAGCATTGAAATATCGGATAATTGATAACGGCAAAGAAGATACAAATGATAATTATTATAAACAATACTTTTTTCATGTTCATAACATATTCCCCTATCTATAACTTTTGAATTCTACGTTTTTAGAAAATACTCGCCAATAAGCATTTCTTTTGATACTCGGAACCGGATAGTAATCAGACCCATTTTGACGGTATCCTGTATTTTTGCGTTCTGGTTTTATAATATTTTCCCAATTATCAAGATTATTTATATTTCCATAATCACTTTTTTCATAAATAGCCCAAGTAGTGCCTCCAACTTTGTTAACCCATGATTGTGCAAAACTTGATCCATTTTTATCCGATGTTCCTGTATTGCATGAGTAAAAGCAACTATTTGGATTATTGAATGCTTCCGAACGTAAATTAGCGATATCTGCATAAGTAAAGCTTAAATCTTTTTGATTACTTTGATGATATCCAAATTCAACCGAACCGCAAAGTCCATGAGAAAAACAGCTATTTTCTTAATCCTATCTTTATCTCTCCGCAATAGCCGAACGGATTTACGGTATTATCATTCGTGCCGACCTTTTCACCGTATGCGGTATAGGTATAGTCATTTACTGTGCCGTCCTGCGATATTAAGTACCGCACATCACCTCTCGGATACGATGTCATATATTCCTGCGTTGCACCGGCGGAGGTCTTTAAAAATTCAAGCTCCGCTCCGCGCACAAAGGTCTTTATGCTTTCTCCCGAAATATCGGCTATAACGTCCGCACCGTCAAGAATGTGCTGCGTCTGCACTCCGTTTACCGTCTTTGTCTGGCGCAGATTGTCGCCGTCTGTAAGCTGAGCTGTGTTTATATATCCGTCTATCAGACAGAGAAATGTGTTTTATAAAAATCGTCAATATGTTGTCAAAAATTCTTTTTTGCCGCAATAAACTTCTTTATAAAATATATTACAACTATACCTATTGTGAAAATCACACATGGTATACATACACATAGATAAAATATAAGATCAGGCGCATCGCCTAAAAAGGAACCATATCTATATTTATTAGCTATTACTGTAACTGTAAAATAAATAAAAGCAATGCTAACCATACAAATGTAACTCTTGATTAAAGATAATTCTTTTTTTAACACATATACCGCATTGACTATAACAACATATATCGGCATTAAAATAAAATGTATTAACAAACACATTAGGATACTAATATTTTTAAAAAACGCATCTGGATAAACAAAAAATAATATCGGCAAATAATTAAATAAATAATACATGTTTTCCCCCAAAAGCAAGTTATTTCAGATATTGCCAAAGCGAAAGTACAGGATTAGCATCACATACCGCATTAGCATATTTATATTTGTTTTCAGATTTCTGTGTATTCGATTTTGAATTCACATTATAATTCACTTTATAATTTATAATTGATTTTAATGAATCGGAATATGTGAATGATTTGTTAATAAAAATATCAGCAAATTCCTTTTTTGCATCATTTGGTATCGGTGTATTGCTGTAGCCACAATCTCCTAAATATTTGGATACATTTGTACCATCCGGTAAAATTCCTTTTCCAAAATCACTGACTGTACGCTGTAAACAATTATTCCATGCAAGATTGTACGGACTGTTGTGTCCTTGATAAACAAGATTACCTCCACCAACTACAACTGTTTTTCCATTACTAAAACGATTGTTAAAAACATTTCGAACATCATCATAAGCTGCATTTAAGGATTCTGTAAAATCTCCAACTACATATGTTGCATTAGTATAATCTTTTGTAATATTTTGACACTCATTTTCACTCAAAAATCTACTGATATATCCATTAAAACTAACTAGCGAATCCATATATTCGCTCGGAATTGCAATAACAGCAGCGGCTTTATTTCCCCAATATGTATAAAACCACTCTTTATTTTCATTTTGATATATAGCCGATGTATGTCCTTGGGGAGAAAAGTTTCCTACTTGAGCAGCGTTCTTATTTGTGATAATAATTGCATTAGTTCCCCACGGATCCGTAAACATAACCGGGTTACCGTTACAATACGCATACCAGTTTACTCCGTCTTTTGCCGGGTCTTCCGTTATGAATCTATGCATTTCCGGATCGTAGTAGCGGTTACGGAGATACACGAGGTCTGTTTCGGCATCAAAGTATTCTCCGCAATAGCCGAACGGATTTACGGTATTATCATTCGTGCCGACCTTTTCACCGTATGCGGTATAGGTATAGTCATTTACTGTGCCGTCCTGCGATATTAAGTACCGCACATCACCTCTCGGATATGAAGTCATATATTCCTGCGTTGCACCGCCGGAGGTCTTTAAAAATTCCAGCTCCGCTCCGCGCACAAAGGTCTTTATGCTTTCTCCCGAAATATCGGCTATGACGTCCGCACCGTCGAGAATATGCTGCGTCTGCACTCCGTTTACCGTCTTTGTCTGGCGCAGATTGTCGCCGTCATAGGTGTATGACGAGGCATCTGTCATATGATACACCGTTCCGACAAATTTAACACCATTATTCAACATGCTTCCCGTTTTTGTCTTTTTTGAAATCACATTGCCCGTGCAGTCATGAGTATAGCGCGCCTCGGTGTATTCGCCGGGAGCAAACACTTACAAATAATGTAATGACTTTATTTGTATATTGAATATGTGTACTAAACATCTTTCATATCATAATTAACATTTATGATCCGCCCGTCTATAGTACTTATTTTAATGCGTACTTCATTGGAGTTACTGTTAAGCAAAAATACATTGTATATATTTTCATATACCTCATTTTTTAAAATGTATTTTACATCAAAAGTTTCATCTTTATATCTTGCAGCAACAAAAGCACGGGCAATTTCACCAGCCTCATCAACGGATATATTATAATTTATTTGTTTTACATCTTCTCGTTCAGGAATATTACAGATTAAGTCATCAATAACATATCCCGTATCTATGGCTGCATAGTAATAATGCCTGTATTTTTGATGTATTGTTTCATAAAGCCGTTCAAGAAAAGTTGTTTTTTTTACATATCCTGAATAATCCGCTAAAATGTAATCATCATAAGTATCTATATAATTTATGCGCCTTAACAGAGTTTCCATTTCATTCTCTGTTAAATATGAATCAAAATCGGCAATATTTTGGTTGTCGGAATCAGTTCTTCCAAGCAATAGAGTATAATTAACACAGTTGCACAAAAGCCTGAAATCATCCAAATTATCAAAACTATCTGAAAAATTTTGTGCAACAAACTCTTTATACTCCGCTCTTAATTCTGCTATACCACCGCGAACATTGCAGGCATATGTAAATGCTTCACGGCGTGTAATTAACGTAATATCATCTTCTTTCGGACTTTCTTCCTTTGATATAATTTCAAGCTTGTTAAGCAAAGCAATTCTCTTATCATACGAAACCTCTGTTTCCGGAATTTCGGAACAATACACACTACACGGAATTAAAAGTAACATTGCAATAATTATTAAAAATTTTTTCACTTTTATTATCTCCTTTATTATAAATTAATTATTTAATACATAATCAACAATGCCTCTACCATATGAATAGAGAGTTGCGGCAATTACATGATCTTTAAGAAAGATTTTTTTCCCGGAATTAGTTATCATAATTTGTTCCGGCGATGTTGTAAGTTCATAAGGAAATTGACCGTAGTTATTTGTGCCAATTAATCTATCTGTATAATGTGAACGACCGAAATATCCCATATCATTTCGGAATTGTTCCTCGATAGTCATTGCAACAGCTTCCTGTTTTTGCTTTTTAATATACTGAACTATATCAGCCTTATACGGATCATTTTCGTTATAAAAATGAATTGCTATTTTATCGTCAATGCCATTAAAAGCTGTATAACAGTGGGCAAGTTCATGCATAAAAACCGCCGTCATTTCATCATTATTGGTTATACTATTTATATGTATTTTATTTGCTGACTTTCCAGATCTATATATATTACCATTATCTTTAAACTGAACTTCTATTTGCATCGTCAAATTTAATAAATTATTTATAATTTTTCTTGCAATTTCAGAACCACCGACTATTTCAGCACCATCTTTATGATGTAAATAATCACCATCAAAATAGTAACCAGTATCACCGGTCGCTTTTATTACTTGTTCTAACAATAAATCTGTTGCATTAACTTCTTCAGCAATACCGAATTTATTAACTCTGTTATATGATACGTTATGATTTGCATAAATGCTTAACCCCCACGGATCCGTAAACATAACCGGGTTACCGTTACAATACGCATACCAGTTTACTCCGTCTTTTGCCGGGTCTTCCGTTATGAATCTATGCATTTCCGGATCGTAGTAACGGTTACGGAGGTACACGAGGTCTGTTTCGGCATCAAAGTATTCTCCGCAATAGCCGAACGGATTTACGGAATTATCATTTGTGCCGACCTTTTCTCCGTATGCGGTATAGGTATAGTCATTTACTGTGCCGTCCTGCGATACCAAGTACCGCACATCACCTCTCGGATACGATGTCATATACTCCTGCGTTGCGCCGTCGGATGTCTTTAAAAATTCAAGCTCCGTTCCGCGCACAAAGGTCTTTATGCTTTCTCCCGAAATATCGGCTATGACGTCCGCACCGTCGAGAATGTATTATATTCGAACATTAATTTTACCAAATCTTATATTCCTCCGTAAATAAAATGCCACCAATATGGCCATACAACACCTGAAGCACTTCCGCCTGTCCCGGACCAAACTGTTTCCCATTCATTGAACTTCCATTTTCCGTTTTGTTTAATAAATGTTACTGTATTTCCACCGTCATAATCTTTTCCGACATAATACACTCTTGCATAATCTGAAGAATATTTTAATATTCTAAAATATTTTATATCTCCAATCATGGTATTTTCTTTGTATATATCCACAAACTCATTACTATGCATAAGAGTCAAAAATTCGCATTTTCCGAGCGAAATAATCCAAACCGCAAGAAATACTATTATAAAAATTTTAATTACCTTTTTAATAATTTTCATTTAGTCACCTCATTTTATCCCCAATAATTCTTGCATATAGGAATATTGTTTTTTGGCTTCTTTGCCAAAAGCATTAGGTTTTGGATCAGAATGCGGTTCATAACGTTCCCCTTGATTAAATAGTGTTGCCAATATATCTGTTTTTCCATCAATTTGTGGGTATTCACTTTTCCAGCGATCTTGATAAAATGCTAAATATGCAGCAACATAATTAACATTTTCCCCCTCAACAGTAAGTCGGTATGCAATTGCTTTCTCTCTAGAGCCCTCTACATATCCATAAGTTGGTGCATACCATACTTCTTTTGTTACATACCAATTTGTATGCCACAAATCATAGCTGTACGCAAAAGTAGTCGGAGCAATATATCCGTTGTCTTCCAATAACTTTGCCGTAGATACTTTTACCTGCCCTATACCAATTGATGTATCAACGAAATATCCCGGAACATCAGTCAAAGTATCAATAATATTAACATTTTTAATTTGTTCCGTATAAATGCACGCAGCTATAATAGCCGGATTAACATTATAATACGAACCAGCATTTTTAATGTATTCTGCATTTCTTGTAATTACAGCACTTGCTTTCTTTTTAGATACCGTCCCGTCCGGATCAACATTGTTAACCGGATCATTGCTACAATAAGCATACCAGTTTACTCCGTCTTTTGCCGGGTCTTCCGCTATGAATCTATGCATTTCCGGATCGTAGTAGCGGTTACGGAGATACACGAGGTCTGTTTCGGCATCAAAGTATTCTCCGCAATAGCCGAACGGATTTACGGTATTATCATTCGTGCCGACCTTTTCACCGTATGCGGTATAGGTATAGTCATTTACTGTGCCGTCCTGCGATATTAAGTACCGCACATCACCTCTCGGATATGAAGTCATATATTCCTGCGTTGCACCGCCGGAGGTCTTTAAAAATTCCAGCTCCGCTCCGCGCACAAAGGTCTTTATGCTTTCTCCCGAAATATCGGCTATGACGTCCGCACCGTCGAGAATATGCTGCGTCTGAACTCCGTTTACCGTCTTTGTCTGGCGCAGATTGTCACCGTCGTAGGTGTATGACGAGGCAACTCCGTTTACCAAAGCTCCGCTCATTCGGTTAAATCCGTCATATGAATATGTCTTTATTACTTCACCATCCTGCGTAACGGTCGTAAGATTGTTGGAATTATCATATGTATAAGCTGTGTTTGTAGTAATCGAATTACCTGTGAAATTTCCGTCCTCATCATATATAATCTCAACCTTACAAAATGCAGTAAGCTGATTTATATTGTTGTATGTATAGTCGCACTGATACAAATTGTCACTGTATCTGTTGTTATATATAAATTTCGACACATTTCCATATTCATCATAAACAAAGCGATTACTGCATCTGTACACAGTCTCATTTGTAATAGTATCTGAACAGCTTGATCTTTCGGCATACATTCTGCCGCCGTTATCATAATAGTAAGTTACACCGCTTGTATTGCCTTGTGGTTCAACCTTTGAATAATGCTGTATATAGCCGCTATAAGCATATCTGTACGTTTCTGTACTTTTAAGTGCACCCGAAACATAGCTGTTAACCTCTGTAGGCAGGTTTGCCTTGTTATACGCTGTGCTGCTTTTCAAAACACCGTTTACAGTCGTCGTAAGGCGGTTTGAATTTGCGTCATAAGTATACGCGGCTGTGTCTTCACCGTTGGTAACCGCAGTAAGCCTTCCGAGAACGTCATATGTATATGAGTTTGATATAATGCTCTGCGTTCCCTTGGCTGCGCTGAAAGATGTCCGTCTTCCAAGTGCGTCGTATTCTTTTGTCAAGTAGGTGAACAAAAATTTTTCAGATTTATACTACATTAATTATACTAAAAAACAGCATAAAAGTAAATACATTATAAGAAAAATCGCCATATTGCATAATACAGAAATTCATTTTTTAATTCACCACTTATCCCTTAATTTTTTTAAATTGTTTATATGAAAAAGAGTGCCAAAAGGCATTAAACCCTCCGACACTCTAAAATCATTATAATGTTATAGCGCTTTCACACTCTGTACTTATCAAAAATTTATTATGCTTGTAAATCTTTGATACAATCTTTTTAGCGACATCTATTATGCGTGAAATACTTGATATATCCCGAACCACAATCGCCTCCGAGTCTTTATTTTTTATAGCTCTCAACAGTTGAAAACGGAAAAATCTTTTTCCTTTTCCGGCTTCTTTTTGTACTGTAACTATTTCAAAGCCGTTTCTTTTACAATAATCTGTGATTTCTTGTAATTGTCTTTTCAATGTTTCTGCATCGCAACTGTTTCTTACATATACTGAGACCTTCAAACCTTCACACATCCGTTGTTTGTAGTTACCCACTCTGCAATACATAGCAAAATTTAATTTTGTCTTATTTTTATTAAACACACTCATTCAACCTTTCTCGAAAATTCCATACTATTTTTATTCGTTTACCGTTATACACATAAATTGCTTTTATAACATCAGAGAGCATCTCATTTGTCAATTCGGTTATGCCTATATATTTCTCAAACAAATTCAATACAGAAGTCTCCTCAAGCGATAATGATTTTTCCTCTTGTTTCTGAATATCCGCTTTGTAAATGTCAACCTGCATCTCAATATTATGCTTTGTTTTCAGAAATTCAGCTTCGTCAATCTCACCTTTCGTAAGTTTTATATAACACTCCGCTTTTTTTCTGGAAAGTCCCTTAATACTTTGCTGCATCTGTTGTAGCTTTCCTCTGTATATTTTTGAATTTTCTTCAAACTTTGCTTTCATTTTTGCAATATCAGCGGCTCTTGTCAGTTCGGCTTTGACTGCTTCACTGACAACCTCAACCACCTCCCTATATGTTATACTGTCATGCAGACATTCCATGTTGCCGGAAATATTATAAAATCTACAATAATATCTCCTTTTTTTCTCATCATTGCAGGAATATGAAAGCGTTCGTCCGCAATTTCCGCATCGCAGCAACCCACCAAACAGAGATGTTTTTCTCTGTATTCTTTTTTTGCATATTCTTTTTTTCTGAACTTCATTAAATAACTCTTGCGATATAATAGCTTCATGTGTATTTTCAACAACCACAATTTCATCTTCGGGAACCGGTATTACTTTCTTACTTCCGACATAAGCTTTTTTAAATTTCCTGGCTACAAGTTTTCCTGTATATCTTTCGTCTGACAATATTTTAGAAATCATACTTCCCTCCCAATAAGCTGTTGAATTTAACTTAGTCCAACCTCTGTTTATGATTCCCTTGCTCTGCTTATATTCTCTCGGTGATAAAACCTTATCATTATTGAGTTTTTTCGCTATCATGGAAGTGCCCATCCCCTGATAACTCATAAGAAAAATTTTCTTAACTACCTCCGCAGCCTCTTTATCAATCACCAAATGATGAGGATTGTCAGAATCTTTCATATATCCGTAAAATGCAAAGGGGGAAAGAAATTCTCCACGCTTATGCTGCAATTTCCGTACACTTTTAATTTTTTCAGACAAGTCTTGACTGTACATAGCATATGCTAAATTCTGTACTGCCAAATCCAATCCACCTGTTATGCCTATATAATCATCGCTGTCATAATTATCATTTACGGATATAAAACGAATCTGCAATTTAGGAAAGATAATATCCATATATCGACCGACTTCAATATAATCCCTCGCAAATCTTGAAAAGTCCTTTACAATTATACATTGTATCTGTTGCGTTTCCGCCAAAATCAAAAGCTTTTTGAAGCTCGGTCTGTCAATATTAGTTCCTGTATATCCATCATCAATCAACTCAATAACCTCATATTTTCTATCTCTGAATTTGAATGAAATATGTGTATCAAGCAAACTCCGCTGATTTTTTATACTGTCACTTTCCGCAGAATCGCCATCTTCCATAGATAAACGGAGATATTTCACTATAACATATTTACTCTGCAATTTTCTCACCTCCGCCCAACAGCGCTTGATATTCCGAAAAGCGTTCTTCATATTTCCACACAATTTCTATCCGTTTATCCGAATAAATTTTAATTTGTTTAATAAATGCCGATACAATTTCTGAACTTAATTTTTTTGTACTTGTATGTTTTTTCAACTCTGTCACCCATTTTTCAACAGCCAACAGTTTATTAAAACGCTCTCGTTTCTTATCGTATAGTTCTAACTTTTCATTTTCCTTTTGCAAATCGTTTTCAAATTGTTCTCTGACAATTTCATACTCATCTTCGTTAAGAGTTCCTTTTGCAAAATCCGCAGTCATTCTCACACGATTACTCTTGATGTAAACAATATTTGCAAGCGCTTGATCTATCTGTTTTTTTATATCAGCAGCCTCTGCTTTAATTTCTGTACCGTGCAAGGCATTTTGTATGGCAGTCTCAAGATCAATAACAGCGGACATTTGCGTTTTCACCGCTTGCATAACAATATTTTTCAAAATATTCTCGTTAATTGATTTCATTTTGCACTCATTCGGATAATCCAGATGATGACTACATAACCAATAGGTGTTTTTTCTTTTTTCCCATCTCTTTGCCTTATAGCCACATTCACCGCATACAACAATACCTTTAAAAACATTCTCGCCCTTCTTCTTTTTGATATGTTCATGAATTGTCTCGTACCTTTGTTTTTCTTCTTGCAGTATTTCTTTTACCGCATAAAAAACCTCTTTCGGAATAATTGCCTCATGAGTGTTTTCTTTTATAATCCAATCTTTTTCATCTACCTTTTCCAATGGTCTCCCCTCAAAGAAATGTGATTTGGTTTTACCTTGCACCATATTACCGATATACATTTCACTGCCGAGAATGTTTTTGACGGTAATTTCACGCCAATATATCATATTTGCATACCGTTCATTGCGAACAAGACCTTTATCATATTTATATTTTGAAGGAGTCGGTATTCCCATTTCAAACAGTTTTCGTGCTATTGACATATTGCTCATATGCTGCATTTTCATTTTGAATATGAGTTTTACAACTTCAGCAGCTTCAGGATCGACAACAAGAATATGTTTGTCCTCTTTCGATTTCACATATCCAAATGGTGCCGGACCACCAATAAATTCACCGTTTAATTGCTTTAACCTCAGTGCAGATGCAGATTTTTTCGACAAGTCCCTCGCATACATAGAATTTATAACATTTTTTATCGGAACAGATATATCCAGCGGTGCAGCTTCATTATCAACTCTGTCATTCACTGCTATAAATCTTATACCAAGCAACGGGAATACCTTTTCTATGTAATCTCCCATTTCAATGTACTCACGACCAAAACGGGATAAATCCTTTACAACAATGCAGTTTATTTTCCCGTTATAAATGTCATACATCATGCGTTGAAATCCGTCACGCTCAAAATTCGTTCCGGTTTCTCCGTCATCGGTATAAATATCATATATGCTCATTTCGGATTTGTCTTTTAGATATTCCAAGCATATTTGCTTTTGATATTCTATTGATTCGCTGTCTTTTCTGTCTCTCTTTTCCTCAATAGAAAGTCTCAAATATATACCGACATTATAAATACCCGATATTTTAGGCGATATATTTGTTATGCCCGGCTGTCTTTTGCTTTTTCGTGCCATTTATACCGCCTCCTTTATATTCAACTGTTTTTCAAGACTTAAAAGCTGCATATACTTATCCTGATAATTGAATTTTACAACAATTCTTTTATCTTCATATACAACGATTTCTTTAATCAAGCTTGCTAACAACAGACGATTTAACTCTTTAATCTCACCCTTTTCGCTAAACACCTGTATCCAAGCCATACTCTTTTGTATTTCATACTGAATATTCTCTTTTTCATCAGATAGCTGTTCGATTTCTTTTTCTAAACTTGTAATTGAAGCCTTAATATCGCTGCATACTTCTTCATAACTTTCCTTGCTTTCTTTTTTGTCTATAAAGCGTCTTTCTACAAGTGAAATAGTCCGTTCCAAATCATTAATTTCCGTTTTTTTATCGCAAGTAGCTTTATCTATTTTTGCAATCTTTACAGCCTTTAATTCATCTAAAGGTATCGCACTCAATCTTTCAGATAACTGAGCAACATTCTTGCAATATGTATTGATTGCCGTAAAAACAGATTCGTATAACACAGACTCACTTACTCTATGAGAAGTACATCCCATTTTTAACTTATTTTGAGAACACATATAATAAACATAAATCTTGCCGTTATATTTATTTGTTCTTCTTATAAGGCTGTCACCGCAATCTCCGCATTTTAGAAAACCCGAAAACAGATACGGTTCCTTATTTCCGGGATTTACTCTCGTATCTTGTTTCAAAAGATGCTGTACTCTTTCAAAATAGTCTTGTGGAATAATCGCTTCATGGTTATTATACTTTACCGCCCACTCGCTTGAATCCTTTTCGATAACCTTTTTAACCTTGTAATTTATGGTTGTATGCTTACCTTGTATCAGCGTTCCTGTATATATAGGATTGCTTAATATACGGATTATAGCTTTTGCCGACCATTGTGCTTTATGCCTTTTTTGCGCATTAGCCTTAAATTTACTTCCCGACAGTTTTTTGTATTCCGCCGGTGATGGTACATTTTCTATATTGAGCTTATGTGCTATTGCCGTTGCACTTATTCCCATAAAATACAGTGAGAATATTTGTTTTATAAGCACTGCTGCCTCTTTGTCTATAACAATCTTATGCTTATCTTCCTCGGATTTTTTATAACCCATAACCACAAAAGCTCCTATATACGCACCGCTTTGTCTTTTTACTTCAAGATGACTTCTGATTTTTACTGATGTATCACGAATATACGAATCGTTTAAAATATTCTTGAATGCTACAATCAGTTTTGTATTATTACTGCTGTCAACCTTGTAATCAATATTGTCATTTATAGAGATAAACCGTACACCGATTGCAGGAAAAAGCTTTTCAAGATAGTATCCCGCATCAATATATTCTCTCGCAAATCGTGACAAATCTTTTACTACAACACAATTAATCTTTCCTTGCAGTATTAAGTCTATCATATCCTGAAAACGAGGTCTTTCAAAGTTTGAACCTGTATATCCGTCATCAGAAAATTCATCGTACAATTTAATATCGGTATTTCTTCCGATAAAATCCATTCCCAACGCTCTTTGATTTGCAATACTGTCGCTTTCTTCTTTATCTCCGTCCTCTTTTGACAGCCTTAGATAAAGCGCAGCCATATATTCTTTGTTTGACATAAAAAACCTCCTGTTTATTAACACATAGGAAAATCAAACCCATGTTAATATCCAAGAGTTTCGGAAAAATCTATTTAATTTTATAAGTCTGTATTCATTGTACCACATAACAATATGCAAGTCCAGACTTTTTTCGGGTTTGATACATTTTTGTGCATCTTAACGAATCAACTATACAAGTGAATTTATATAATTAACAAAACAATCCTCCATAGTTTTCTCATTGCTTTCAAATTCAAGCTTAACTGCATATCCGTTGCAAAGGAAACAATACGGGTTCTTTACTTGTTCCACATAATCTTTCATCTTCTTTTCGGGACTGTCCGCCGGATTTATCTTAATTGCCGCAATATCAACCAATTCTGATTTGTCAACAGTTTTTATATCTGTATATTTCATTTTCATAATATCATTTTTATCCATAAAAACACCCTCTTTATTCAAAATATTCTTCTTTCTTTTTCTCCATAATAAATCTTTCAACGCTTGTCATATTGTTTGTCACATCTGCATCAAACAACGATTCAAGTACAATGTTTCTGTATTTTCCCGTAGAATTAACGCGGCTGTCCAAAATTGCAACAACACCTGTGTCATGTTCGCTCCGTATCAGTCTGCCGACATACTGCTTTAATTTGATAATCATATTCGGTGTGTTTATATTTTTCAAATAATTATCAAGCCCGCCCATTATCGACTGTTCGTATTTTGATATGGGATCGGGTACAGCAAACGGCAGCTTTACAACAATTAAATTTGAAAGCGTATCACCGACTATATCCACGCCCTCTCCGGCAGCGTCGCTTGCAAACAAAACACCGTTTCCGCTTATTTTGAAATCGCATAATGCGTCTATGCGACCTCTGCCCATTATGAAGAAAGGATAATCATATTTGTTTTTGCTGATATTATTAAAAACAATTTCCATAAGCCGATAAGAAGTGAACAGCACAAGCGAATGTCCGTATGTAGCCTTTAATAGCCTGTCTATTTCATTTGTTACGGCTTTTATATATCCCTCACGCTTGATATTCGGGAAAGGGATATATTCGGGAATGTATATAAGTGCATTTTGTTTATAGTCAAAGGGGGATTTTTTGCTTGTTTCCGCAATTTTATCACTATACATATAATCTATCCCTAATTTATTTTTCATCAATCCGAAATCCCCGTTTGCGGATAATGTGCCGGAAGTCAGAACAGATAAAACCTCTCTGTTCCAAAGGTTTGTGTAAATCTGCTTGCTTAAATCCTTTGGAATGGCACAGAGACGATAAACATTATTGTTATATTCGTACCAAGTCACAAGCTGCTGCGGTGCAAGGAAAATTTCCAATTTACTCTTTATATTCAAAGCCATTTCCCTAATCCTGCGTTTCTTAATATGGATTTTAATTTCATCGCAGTCATACACAGTATCAGCCACACATTCAAGCGTTTCAATTATGTTTTTAATATAACCGATGCAGTAATCATCAATATCCAAATCTTTGCGCTCAGACAAACGCTCTGCCATATCAGGATTTCCGATTATTCTGCGAAACAGCCTTGTATAGTCAGTATTTATTAAATCGCAAAATTCGTTTAATTCTTTTGCATTACAGCCCTCAATATATGTTATAAGCTCAGCAAATTCAGCCGTTGACAAATAGCAGCCGTACATCTGTTTTGCAACATCATACAGCTTGTGTGCCTCATCAAATACTATTACTTTATATTTGGGCAGCAACGGACGGTAGCTCATGATGTCGGCAAATACATAATTATGATTTGCAATTTGAAAATAGTATTTATGATACAAGCAGCCGTTTGTAAAGCTGATAAATCGGCAGGTATCATATCTGCTACATAATGCATTACATTTATTTGTTACACAAATTCTGTCCTTAACATATCTCGTAAGCGGGTAAGTATCCAAATCAATTTCACGCTCACTTACAAGCGACAGTTTTTTCAGCGTTTTTATAAGTGTTTCATCTCTTTGCGATTTGTTCTTTTCCAGTGATGAAAGATAGGTTTTTAATTTAATATCGCATATATAATGTGACTTTCCTTTTCTGACAGCAAAATCAAGCGGTTTTCGTATAATTCTGTGTTTCATCAAAATATCGCTGATCTGCGGAATGTATTCCTCGGTAATTGCCTTTTGCAACGCTATTGTAGAGGTTGATATTAAAGTTGTGCTGTTCACATCGTGGAAAAGGTTATATATAATCACTGCAATAATATATGCGTGAGTTTTTCCTGTTCCGACTTCGGCTTCCATTAACGCAACATTTTTTGTTTCAAGACCGTTTAACATTTCTGTTGCCAAATCAAGCTGATTTTTTCTGAATGAAAAGCCTTCTGTCGGTAATATATAAGAAAAGATATGACGCAGCAGATTATTTGCGCGGTCATATCTTGTGGTTTTCGTAGTAATATCATTTTTATTTATATCAAGTTTTTCTGTTTTTTGAGCAAGCTGCTCATAAAATTCCTCTGTAATTTTATTTTTTCTTTTAGATAAACATTTCTTTTTTAAGGAATTAAGGTTTACTGCGTAATACATAAAATATCCGTTATCAAAGCATTCTGTAACAGCGCAGTTTTCCGTTACGAATATTACTTTATCATTTATTCCTATAAGGTGGTTTTCATATAATTTGTTTTCGGCGTCGCATACACATAAATCAATCATTTGTTTTTATCTCCTTCGGCTTTCAATAACAATATGCGGCAGCCTGTCATTTAGGGGGACAGACCGCCGCGCGTGTTTTGCAAATCATCTGTCAATTTTCTCTCATTCTCTGCAACCTGTCGGTTACACAGGTATCATGAAATCCACTCCGTATTCTTTCGCAAATACGGCGGGCGTTTCCCCGGTCGCTTTGCCGGGCTGCTATCCAGATGTGAGTTAGGACTTAGCAGAAGTATCATTATATAGCCTATGGAATCATTGCAATTCCTCTCACCATAAGAGGTTACTATCACAAACATTGATCGCAAGCGTGTTCTGATATGTCGCTTTGGCTTACGCCGCCATAGGCAGTGTGCAGACAATAATCTATTCGGTTGTCAAAGAACAAGTCGGATTTTATTAACCCTTGTGTACGGAAAATTTATTCAAAATATTATGTATTATCAGCTTATCTTTTTTAGTAAGAGTTTCCGATAACATAATCAACAAATTTTCTTCTTCCAAACTAAGATATTGTTTAGGGTTTTCAAAATCCTGATTCAGAAAGATACCTCCGCCGCCACCGGCTTTGGTTGTTATAGGCAACCGACTACTCAGAAATACAATATCTCTGAATATCGTTCTTTGAGTTACGCCGAACATATATGACAATTCCTGTGCAGTAGAAAATCTCTTTTTAATCAAATAGTTTCTTATATTTTCCCTGCGTTCATAGGTTGTCAGGTTGTCCTTCATAGCCCACACCTTCTTCCTTGATGACTATGATACAAGACGAACCTGTCAGAAACTTTCATATTCAAAAAATTTTTTAGAATTTTTTTCATTTGTCGTTTCCTCCACAATCAAATAAGCCAAAAAATTTAATTGTGAAGGTGGCGAACGACAAGAGAGCTTTTGGTTAGCTCCATAAGCAAAAAGACAGCCAAAGGCTACCCTAAATACGGGACAGTCTTTGGCTGTACGGTATGCGTATCGGTGAACATCATCGGATTTATTGCATTTTCTTCGACTTGTCCGATGTGTATGTGATACTGTTCTTCTTTTTACAAGGCAGAGCGCTGACAGCAAATATAGCAATAAAATCACTCCTACCGCACGGCATATCCGCTATCGGCAGAAGCGAATAAGGCTATGTGCGTGTAACGAAAATGCCACCCAAATGTGATATTCACATCACCAGATTTATCTGATCAATAAAATTTTCCCGTTTCACAGCTCATACATAAGCCTTTTAAAATTGCAAGTATCTGTATATATTTGTAAATAAATTCATTTTCAACATTAACTTGCCTATAAAACAAAGGCAATCAACAATTTTTATCAACCACCATTACCTCATAACTATTTATACCTATCAAATTTACAGATAATCATTCATCTACTATACATTGTGTATCAGCTCCACCAAATCAAAATGTGAGTTTTCCTCGTTCTCCGCAAAAACCTCAAAATAAAACTTGATTTTAGGCTCGGTTCCCGACGGGCGAACCGCAAACCAGCCGTTCGGCAAAATAAATTTAAGCACATCTGACTTCGGAAGTCCGTCAAGGCCGTCTTTGTAATCGAGTTTTTGCGTAACTTCAAATGGCATATTTTCACTACGGAACTTGTGCATCATTTTCTGTATTTTTTCACTGCCGTCAATACCGCTCAGCGTAAGGGTTTCGAGTTTCTGAGCACAGAATCCGTACTTTTCGTACAATTCCATAAGCCCGTCATAGAGCGTCATGCCTCTCTGCTTATAGTCTGCCGCTGCCTCGCAGATGAGCATTGCGGCAACCACGGCGTCTTTATCCCTTGCGTATGTGCCTTTGAGGTATCCAAA
Organism: uncultured Clostridia bacterium; assembly: GCA_934481345.1. Lineage (GTDB taxonomy): Bacteria > Bacillota > Clostridia > UMGS1810 > UMGS1810 > CAKSIN01. Next base: position 365,776 of record CAKSPF010000002.1, on the reverse strand, counting down.
GCTCTCCTCCAGACCGAAAACAAAGCTGTGTTCTCCGCTCTTTTCAAATTCCTTTATCTTCTCGCCGATAAACTTAAAACCCGTCAGCACATCGAGCGTGATTATGCCGTAATCATCGGCAATCCTGCGCACAAGTTCGCTCGTGACTACCGTCTTTACGACAGCTCCGTTTTCGGGCAGGGTGCCGTTTTCCTTTTCCTTGCGAAGAATGTATTCAAGCAAAAGGCAGCCTGTCTGATTGCCGTTTAATACCTTGTATTCGCCGTCCGACGTCTTTACAACAACCCCTATTCTGTCGCTGTCGGGGTCTGTTCCGAAAACAAGGTCGGCATTTTGCTTTTTTGCGTACTCTATGGCAATATCAAAGGCCTCGCTATTTTCGGGATTGGGCGATTTTACGGTCGGGAAATTGCCGTCGGGTTTTTCCTGCCCCGGCACGGTAAACACGTTTTTAACGCCCGTTTCCGCCAAAATCCTGCGGACGGGAATATTGCCCGAACCGTGGAGCGGTGTGTATACCACCTTGAAATCGTCGGGGATTTTTGTGCCGAGCGACTGCTCCTTTACCGCCTTTATGTATGCGCTGTCAACTTCCTCGCCGATTATATTTATTTTCGGATTTTCGCAGAGCTTAACACCGTCGAAAATGTCGGTATTGTCTATGTATTTTATAATCTTATCGGCAACACCCGGAGGTATCTGTCCCCCGTCCTCACCGTACACCTTGTAGCCGTTGTACTCCTTTGGGTTGTGGCTCGCGGTGATTACAATTCCTCTCGCACAGCCGAGATAACGCACCGCAAAGGAAAGTTCGGGCGTAGGTCTTAAGCCGTCAAAAAGGTATGTCTTTATGCCGTTTGCGCACAGCACATTTGCCGCCTCAAGCGCAAATGCACGGGAATTGTTCCTCGAATCGTGCGCAATTACAACGCCCTTTTCGGCAAAGTCAGCACCGTAGTCAAGGATTTCACTCGCAAGCCCCTGCGTTGCACGGCGCACGGTGTAAATATTCATTCTGTTTGTGCCCGGCCCCATAACTCCGCGCAGTCCGCCCGTGCCGAACTCCAAATCACGGTAAAAGCTGTCCTCAATTTCTTTTTCACTGAAATTATTCAGAACTGCCTTTTCGCTGTCACTTAATTTACTGCTTTCAAGCCACTTGTTAAATGTTATATTATAATTCAATGTTTATTCCTCCGCATTATCCATTAATAGCACTGTAAAAAACCCGGTCATATAATCAATTAGGAACAAAAGAGCAGCCCCCAAAACAAATCTTGTGCAAAATATTTCATAAATCTATTCGCTGACTTCTTTTTGAATATCGGATACATTTACATCACGAAGTAATTGACCATTTTTCAATGACAGTACCGCTGCAGCACCGGCAGCCTCTCCGACTGCCATTGCAATCGGCATCACACGGAAATTAGAATGAGCCAAATGACTTCCGCTTATGTTTCTGCCGGAAAGCAATAAGCCTTCAACATTTTCAGGCAAAAGGCAACCGTAAGGGATTGTATACGCCTCCGGTTGTTTCCATTCCTTTTGTACGCCCGTTTCATCAATGCTTGATCCAGACATATTATGAACATCAAAATTGAAAAAGGCCTGTCTTACAACCCAGTTTTCATAGACCTTTGCTTCAAGTATATCGTCCGCACCCAAAGACTGAATACCCTTGAAGTGTCTTGTTTCACGTATTCCAAGCAGATGTGCAGTGCTCATAAGCCAACAATTTTCATATCCGGGAACATATTCCCTCAAAAATTTAATTATTGGTTCAAGCTGTAAGCGGCACACCTGTATACCTCTTGTCATACTCTGTGCATCGGTGCCGTCAACATCAATGCAATTAGTCATATTGCAACATACAGTACCGGGCGTTGTTTGTTTGTAAAGCAAGACATGACCTGCCGGAAATGGGAGTATTTCCTGTGCAAGCGCCTGTAACTCGCCTCTATCGGTATTCACTTTTGTTTCAAAAGAACCGGGAAATACTGCCCTGTTGTAATCCACACCACCAACTTTAAACATTATCGTACACGGCTGCATTTTTCCATCGGTTTCACGGCCTTTAAAATATGGAACACTGGCAGAAGCAGCAATATCTCCGTCACCTGTTGCGTCAATAACTTTTTTTGCCTTTATTATTCCTCTGCCATTTTTGTTTTGAACAACAACGCCAACTATCCTTCCGCCATCCACAACAGCCTCACAAGCCATAGTATAGAATAATGTTTTTACATTTGCCTCATATGCCATTTCATCAAGAACAATTTTTAACACTTCCTGATTTATAACAATATCGTTACATTCATTTTTCTCGTCCCAGCCCAATACCTGGCATTTTTTAAGTGAACGCTCAAAAATTTCTGACGAGATTTTACTTGACGAATACCCCGTCCAGTGAGACATCATACCGGCAGTCGCTATGCCGCCCAAACAATCAAGTGACTCAATAATTGTTACATCTGCTCCCATACGGCCTGCTCTTACAGCAGCTCCGACTCCGGCAGGACCACCTCCGCAGACCAATACATCAGTACTCAAAATTACCGGTAATTTTTCGTTACTTTTCATTACAATCTTCCTCACATTTAATAATTATTATAATTTTTTAGAACTAATTATTATACTGCTTTTATGCAAGCGATTTTTCAATGCTTTTTACAACCGCTTCTGCAAGTATTTTTGCTCCTTCCGAATTGAAATGAGTCCAATCCGCACAGTATGAAGCATTTATTTTCTTTGCAGTCGAATATAAATCGTCAATACAGATGTTATTTTCTGCCATTATTTTTTTTGCCACATCATTATATTTTTCAATTTCGCAATTATACCGCATATAATTCTCAGGTGCTGCTTCTTCACAAACCGGTGTTGTGGTTGCAAAAATAATTTTGGCATTCGGAAACAACAACCGCATTTTTTTAATGATTCTGCGCAGCATCAGCTCATACATATCTATCGGAGTAAGCGGATCATCACCGTTTAGGCGAAGAACATCCCACAAGCCGTTGTTCCAATGTATAACATCAATTATGCTTGTGTCAAACCCGCTTACCCACTCATATAAATTTCTAAGGGTATACTGCGCAAAACGGCTGTTTTCCTCGGGCGAATATATACCATATTTTCCGTCACATTTTTTTCTTACAAACAATTCATATCCGGGCGTTACCACGCCGGATGTTGTGCCAACTCTTATAGAATCACCAATTAAATATATATTTTTCATCAGATATCACCCCACACATAATTATTTAACATATATTTTATGCACATCAATTCATCAAAAAAATCGCCGCACATCCGAGCAGAAAAACCAAATAATCTTTTTTACAGAGCCTTTCACGGAAAAAGATTAACCCTGATACCACAGACATTATTATTACACTTATATTTTGCACCGGAAAGAAAAAGGCACTGTCAAGCTTTCCTGCAAGAAATGTATTAAGTAAATTGCAGCAACCGAAACATAATCCAGCAATAAACGGAGAAATATTAAATTTCTCTGTGACTTTCCTCTTGTTACTTCTGCAAATAAATGCCGAAATAGCTGACATTATCCCTGCTATAACAAATGCTGTAAGTATAAATATTTCCCTCTGCCCGGAATATATTGATTTCTGCTGTATTTTTTGCATAATACCGAGTCCGCCCGATGATAACATAGCGACAATGAGCGGAATCAAGTATTTATTTGTGTTTTTGTTCTCACTTTTTTTCTTTTTCCCCGATATTATTACCGCCGATATTACAGCAATTAATCCAAATAAATTTTCTATGCTGAATTTTTCTCCCCAAAACAACGCTCCCGAAACGGTCGGAAAAACAAATCCGAGTGAATACAGTGTAACGCAAACGGAAGTATTGCCGTTTCCGAGTGCTGCGGTATATCCCCACTGTGCACATATAAGCAACAGAGCATATATAACGGAATAGCAAAACGTCTGCAAAGACATTTCTTCCGCCGAAACGATAAAAGGTATCAGCAATATTAACGCACCGCTGAAAAACAGCATAGCCTGTGTTTTAAAAAAATCATACGTTCCGAATTTGAACCCCGATATATTTTTCGAGAACATATTGCGCCCGACAGACAGAACAATACTAAGCGTAAAAAAACCGTATATTAGTAAACTTTCATTCATACTTCGCCTCTTATTATTTTTGCAAGATTATCGCTGAGTATCTGTCTTGTATCATCATCAACAAGGCTAAAACGGTTGCCGTCATTCGGAGTGCTGAGATAATTCCATACACAATACGGAATGTTGTTGTCAATAAAAAATTCTATAACATCGTGCATCCAATTTTCACGCCATTCCAATTTGCAGTGACGTATCGTTCCAAACTCACCGCACCACAAAATTTTATCGGGATTATTTTTCATAAAATCAACGGCAGGCTGCAGATTTTTATGTATGAAGTTTTTATCCATCGCATCAAATCCTTCGTATGATTTCTCGTTATTTCCCACTACCTTTTCATAATCACGATATCTTTCTATATCACCCGGATATGGCATTTTTCTGTTATAATACATCGGTCCGTCCATAAGAACTCCCTGCTGGTGTGTAAATGAAAATGGCTCATATGTGTGGAATGTATAAATAACATTTTTATCATCATACAGTTTTAAATCTTTAAGTGTGTTTACATTATTCCAAAGGGTGCTTCCGATTATTACTTTTCTTTCAGGATTTATGCTGCGAATGCTTTTAAGTGTTTTTTCGGCAAGCTCATTCCACTTGGATGAATCAGTGTCACGAACCTCATTTAGCAGTTCAAATGCAACCTCAGGGAAATCCTTAAAATATTTTTCAAAATATTCCCACATAGCAATAAATCTTTTTTGCAACTCGGAATCGTCAAGCAAACTTTTGCTTTCAGCTATGTCACAATAGTTTCCAACAGCCTTATGCAGATTTAAAACCACATTCAACTTATACTTACGGCAATTACACACAAATTTTTCTATGAGCTGCATTATGCTTTCTCGGTATACATACGGACTTTCTTCCACAACTATCTGGTCAAATCCGAGCCTTATGTGATCTAATCCGAGAGAAGCTATATACTTTACATCATTCTCCGTTATATACGAATTAAAATGCTCAAAGTCTCCGACCGTCAAATCCATACGACGATTTTCGGGCAATACATTAAAGCGCTTGTAGTTTGTAAGCCAGCCTCCGATACCCATACCTTTTTCAAAACCGTTAAACTTCATCATTATGTCACCTTAACCTTTCAATAAATATAAATTCGTCAATTATGTCGTTACAGACTCTCAAAAAATAGTTTGCATAACTTTGCAAATACAATCCGCAATCACGGAAATGCCAAAGTCATTCGGATGCACTTTGTCAGTCGTAAGATCGGAACGTTCATAGTTATCAAATGCCTTGCGTAAATCAACAAAATAAACATTTTTGTCGCCGTCTGTCACAGCATTGTTATACGTATTGAGTACAATTCTGTTTCTTTCCGCTTCCGTCCCTTGGTTATGTAAATTAAAATCAGGACGTGATACAATAATAATTGGCACATTAGGCTTTGCACTGCGAATTCTATCATAGAACTGTTTATGTGTTTTACGCAAAAAATCCGGATCGGGAGCATTATGATCGTATTCGTATATAAAACAATCAAAATCCTTTTTTGCAAATTCATCGGCAATTACCAGCTCGCCCCGGCAGTTTCCCGAATATCCGCAGTTAAAAAGTTCAAAACCCATTCTTCGAGCGGTGATGGCAGCATAAGTTATCCCCGGTCTTGATGCACACGCCCCCTGCGAAATTGACGAGCCGTATACTAACAGCTTTTTTCTTTCTTTTATATCCTTGCTTTTTTCAATCACACTTCCCTTTAATACTCCGATATCAAAATCGCTGATTGTTGAAAATAACGGAAGGTATAAAGCGTATTCCCTAATTTCATCACTGTCGGAAATAACTCCCTCCATATCAAGGACTTCATCTTCTGTAGAAGGATAAAAGCAATGCATAAATTCATACTTGCCATTTTTTATCAGATACAAATCAAATCCTGCGTCCGAAAGCTGTGACAAAGATGATGAACAACGGTGGTATTCATAATCGCAGTGAATGGTCAGTTTTTTTGAATTAGTTCGGAATTTCAAAACTCCGCCGGAAGAATTTTTTGCTACCTCCTGCATATTTTCGGTGCAGTTTTTTAAAATTCTGTTTGGAAGTCTGTAAAAATTCCCTTCGTTTTCCTCAAAAAACAAGAAACCCTCCAAATCAAATTCGCTGTAATTGCGGTAGTCATACTCCGATTTTTTTGCCTTAATTGTGATAAAGTTTGCATCTGCAAATTCACGTTTATCCATATTCGATACCTCAATTCCATATATTTCATTTCAATAAATTATTGTATACCTTATGCCCTTTTCAGATAATCCAGACACCACAAATACACTCCTGCCGTCCATCCCATCATTTCAGGCATTTCGTATTCATTTACAACATTTATACTTCCGTCTGTGACATTGTATTTTTCCCACAGCTTACCGGTATCACCATAAATTTTGTCAATAGCCGCAACATACTTTTTTATTATTCTGATTGCGTCGTCGTGATATCCGTAATTGGCAAGACCTTTTGCCGCAATGTATTGCAAACACGCCCAACCATTGGGGTAATTCCATTGGTATACTCCTTTGACATTGTTATCTGCACATGCGGATATACCGTACGCATATTCAAGTATATCGATGTTATCTGCAATGCTTTTTGCCTGTTTTTCCGAGGCGCATTTTGCAAACATCGGATAAAAGGCTGCCGCCGAGTACACATCACACAAGCATTTTTTTTGAAAATTATAATCGTATGGCATATTGTCCTCATTGTACATATATTTGCACATTAATTCTTTCCGTATTTCGGCAGCGTTATGCCATTTGTCCTCATCATTATTTTTGAGCACAAGTGAAAAATACTCCATATTTTTTTCATGCATATATAACAGAGAATTTAAATCCACTTCGCAGCAATTATATGATTCGCACCCCATTCTCGGACTTATATCCCAGCCGCTTTCCATTTGAGCGATTGAATGCCTTGCAAGACAGCTTGATTCAATCTCGGGATTATACCCCACTCTTTCCACAAAAGAATTGCAAAATTCATTTTCGTTGTCAATGCAGCCGCCGTACTGATTCAGACCGATTCCCGTAATCCTTCCTGTCTGCCAAAAATTGTACTCTTTATTCAATCCTTCATATGCCGATTTAAGCCACACAGGATCCTTGTAGTACTCGTAGACATCCTTAACCATTTCCGATAAAAACGGCGGTTGCGAGCGCGAAAGAAAAAATGTCCTGTTTCCATTTGGCATAAATCCGTATTTGTCGACAAGATACAGCATATTATCTACATTGTTTTTTGCCTGATGTGCGCATCCGCAAACAAATAGACCTACATTTGTAAAATATGTATCCCAATAATACATATTATCAAAATACCCTATTGCCGGTACTGTATACGGGTACGGTAACCCAATAAAATTCCCGTTGTCCGAGCGATTTTCTTTTACACAATCATTAAAATGAGTTAAAATATATTCTAATGTATCCATTTATAACCCCTCATCATTTTTTCAATATAAGGCTGTTTATTTATTCATATCAATCAACTTACAGATATTTTCAACGCTTGTATGTGTTGTATAACCGTCCTTTGGTGTATTTTTACAATAGTCAACCATTTTTTCAACCGTTGTTGTTGCAACGTGAAGTCTTGTGTCAGACGAAGCATAGTATATGTAAATATCCCCGTCCTTTTCTATTGCTCCGTTTGTAAACACTACGTTTGACACATCTCCTACCCTCTCGCTACCGAGCGGTGCAAGAAAATATCCGCCGGGAGTGTATATAACCTTTTGCGTGTCTTTTAAGTCCGTCATAAAGCAATACAGAACATACCTCAGTCCTGCCGCAGTGTTTCTGACGCCGTGTGCAATGTGCAGCCAGCCGTCATTTGTCTTTATCGGTGGTGCACCTGCCCCGTTCTTAACTTCCTTTATAGTGTGGTAAACTCTTTTTTCAATTATGTTCTCCTCGGTTATTTTTGCATTTTCCATACTGTCAACCAGTGCACACCCTATTCCGCCGCCCGAGCCGACGTCTATAAAGCCGTCGGAAGGTCTGGTATAGAGCATATATTTACCGTCTACAAATTCCGGATGGAGAACAACGTTCCTCTGTTGATACTTTGTATCGAGGTCGGGAAGTCTATCCCAGTTGATTAAGTCCTTTGTACGGACAATTCCGCATTTTGCAACCGCAGATGAGGTATCGTCCACGGTCTTATCCTTTCTCTCCGAGCAGAACAATCCGTAAATCCAGCCGTCCTCGTGCTGCGTCAAACGCATATCATAGACGTTTGTATCGTCCTCGCCGTATTTGGGCAGTCTTACGGGATATTTGTCAAACACAAAGTTATCCACACCGTTATCGGAACGGGCAACGGCAAAGAATGATTTTCTGTCGTACCCCTCGACACGGGCAATAAGGACATACTTGCCGTCTAAGTATATAGCACCCGAGTTAAACACGGCATTTACTCCGATGCGTTCCAAAAGATACGGATTTGTTTTCTCGTTTAAATCGTATCTCCATTCAAGCGGAATATGCTCATTTGTGAGCACGGGATTTTCGTATCTGTCAAAAATTCCGTTGTACCAGTTCTCGTTAATTTTGTTCTTCCTCTCAATCAAGTCTTTGTGCTTAGATTTTAAAATTTTTACATTTTCTCTCATATCAATATCCCCATTTATTCCATTATAATTGTTATCTCTTTGTCGCCGCCAAAGTTTATAAAATTATCTGCATTTTTGCCGTTTACCGTAAAACTCTTTATCCTACTTCCGTTTCCGCTTATGCTGATGTCTATGTTACAGCCTCGGATACACAGATTACCGATTTCTATATTGTTTATACCACTTGGAACATACGTGGCAAATCGGACACCGTCCTTTTCAAACCTCATTCCGGCAATATTGCAAAACATCATATGCAAATATCCCGTTGCGCTCCAAGTCTGTTTTTTCTCGGACTCCCAAAGCCTTATGCCCTGTTTTTTGTCCTCTTGAAGTCCTCCGTACCTCTCGCCCGTGTCTGGGTGATAAATCTCCGAGAAATACCCGTCACGGACAGAGCAGTCGGTCAGCATGTTAAACTCTTTGTCAAAGAGATCGTATCTGCCGCCTATCGCCGCCGCACCTGCCCAAAATGTCTGAATGTGCGGCCATACCGTTCCGCTGTGTCTGCCGTAGCCGCCCTTGTAACGCGAAAACGACGGATACACGCACGGTATGCCGTAATCTGTAATATGCTGATTTTTTAAAACCTTTTCAGCTTTTTCTTTATCTGCAATGCCAAAGAGCAAAACAAATGAATTACCCATACCCTCATCGTAATCGCAGCCGCCGAAATCGTCTATCAGATATCTGTACTTCTCATTTTCTGCTGACCAAAAATAAGTATTTATTGCCATTTTCATTTTTTCGGCCTTTTCTGTGTAAATTGCGGGCAAGCCGAGTTCTGATGCCATTTTATCCGCCGTTATGTATGCTTTGTAATACAAGCAGTTTGTCGAAAGTGCAAACATAGGTATTCCGACGCCTTTATCGGCACACAGCTCTCTGCATTCCTCGGCGAATGCCTTAATTCCGCTTTCGCCCGGTTTTGCATAAATATCGGGATATGCGGCAACGCCGTCACCGTAGCACGCCGGACCACGAAATAGATTAAGCTGCTCGTCAAATTCCGTGTTTTCAAAAAATTCAAGAGTATTTATTGCCGCCTCATATGTCGTTTTTAAAAACTCTCTGTCACCCGTGAGCAAATATTCGTGCCAGGCACCCCACACCCATATTATTGAGTCCCAATATTCACCGTCAATTAATACTTTGCCGTTCTCTTTTTTAAGAACCGAAAGCAAGGTGCTCTTTGCTGCATCGGGGAAAAGCAGCGCCCCGGCATTTACGGTATTTATGGCGGCATCTCTTGTCCACGGCGTGCAGTAACCCATACCGGCTATAATTACCGGTGTTTCACTTTCCAAAAGCCCTCCCCTATACGGTTTTATATTTCCGTACAGGTCGGATATAGCAATATGATATGCGGTGTTTATTTTCTCGTTATCTGTTTTTATGTATGGATATAAATTCATAAACAAACCCCTCGCATTTCAGCGTTATAACAAAACTCGGCGTCTTTTACTTTTCGCATCTCAAATGAGTTCCCGTCAAATCTGCATATATACTCGTCCACGTGCGGATTATCAAGATAATTAAAACACAAATGCAAACCCTCTCTGTCAAATGTGCAGCAACCGGCAAAATGAACGTTCTCCTTTTCGTCGTGACCGGCAAGGTCTTCAAGCGTCGGTTTCAGCTTTTTAATGAATATATTATTTTCGCAAAAGATATTTTTGCCGAATTTCATTGTCTGCCACTGCGTGCCGTCGCTGAAATTCAAGTTTATACAATCATCATTTGTGTCAAATTTTACAAAGGTTATGCCAAAGGCATTTTCGTCACATCTGTACAGATTGTCCGTAATTTTTCCGTCCGCATACTCAAAGGGTTTATTGTAACCGTCTGCAAACTTTTGCAAATCGTTGACTGTCGAACTGCTTTTGCCGTAAAGATTATCAATCAGCTCATACACAAGGTCAATCTCCGTCCGCATATCATCGGAATATACTTCGGCAGCAAACACCGTATCTTTTGAAGGGAATACCATACAAAGCTGACCGAAAGCCCCGTCTCCTCTGAACCCTTCACGAGCATTGCGCCAAAACTGAAATCCGTAACCGGCTGTCCAGTCGGGAGTGCCGTTTGCGCTGTTGTCCGACCACGCCTTTGTTGCGGTTTCAACCCAATTTTCGGACAGTATTCTTTTTCCGTTATACACACCCTTATTGAGATACAAAAGTCCGAGTTTTGCAATGTCGTCCGCCGATGCGTGAAGTCCGACCGCACCTTGCGAGTTTCCGTCCGCAAAGGCATTCCAATGCGTGCCGACTATTTCGAGCGGAGCAAAAAGTCTTTGACTCAAAAAGTCATACATCGTCATACCGGTATACTTTCTCACAATCTCCGACAGCATAAATGTTGCGGCATTGTTGTAGAAAAAGTGTGTTCCCGGCTCAAAGTCCGGTTCAAAACTCAAAAACGATTTAACCGGTTCTTTATCCCTGCGGATATCATTGAGCAGACATCTGCTGTGACCTGTGTTCATAGAAAGCAAGTGGCGCAGGCGCATCTTTGAAAGATTTTCGCCGATTACATTCGGACACTTGTCGGGAAAAATATCAACTACCCTGTCCTCAATGTCAATGACACCGCCGTCAGCCAGCAAACCGATTGCGGTAGACGAAAAGCTCTTGCTCAGCGAGTACAACTGCTGTTTGTATTCAAAAGAGTATGGCGCAGCAGCAACTTTAACTTTCACCTCACCGCCGTGAATTATTTCAAACGAGTGAACGTCTGTTTTGTTTTCTTTGCACTTTTTCATAAATGAGATTACGGCATCCAAATTAACATTGCCGGATACTGTTACCTCGCTGCAATCTAACATATCGTTTCCTCCGCTTTTTTCAAAATCAAAACATTTGCGTCTGTATCTACTCCTCTGACCGTAAGTATATTGCCATTTACCGATGATTTGTTTTCATATAAACTGTCCTCAATTTCATAATCACCGTCCAATTCTAACGTCATTTCCTTGGCATTTTCAAAGAAGTGACACACAACAAGGACACGGCTCCTGTCTTTGGAATATCGCACAACCGCCTGCGTTCCCTGCGGCTTTCTGTTATTTATAAAATCTGTACGGTATATATAACTTCTGCCGTCTTTTATTATATCGCTTACCTTTTCGTAAAACTCTTCCGCACCTTTGAGCATATCAAGCTGCCAGTCGGAAAGTTTGTCTATGTAGCCCGACCAGCACAGCCGTCCCAAAAATCCTGACGCTATAACATAGCGCATATGATTTTCGGTAAAATCATCTTTAAGCACACACCAAATCTGGCTCTGTCTCGGCGAAATAAGGTAGTGCATATTTGCCGCAATGACGGGCACATCTATGCTCTCGTGAGCATCGGAGAACGAACTCATCGCCGTAACGCTCATCATTTTGGGCTCTAACCTTGAACCGCCGGTTGAGCAGTTTTCGATTACAATGTCCGGTATCTGTTCTTTAATTCTTTTAAAGAACTCATACACACCGTTCATATGCTCAACAAGCCCTTCTCCAAAGCTGTCTGCTCCGTCACAGCCTATGCCGATGTTCGAGTTGTAGTCAACCTTCATATACCCAATGTGATTTTCTTTTAAAAACTGTATAACAACCCTGTCAAGGTATTCGATTACCTCTTTTTTGCGAAAATCCAAAAACTTTGTGGGTGCAGAATTGCAGGCGGCATTATTGACCGGTATGCCGTCTTTTGTAAGATACAGTTTGTCGTACTCCGATGCCCATCTTTTTGCCCTGTCACGTACAGACTCAAATTCCATCCAAATTCCGGGTATCATACCCATACTGCGTATTTCGTCGGCATATGCTTTAAGCCCCTTGGGGAATTTCTCTGTGTCCACAGTCCAGTCACCGACTCCGCCCGTCTGCCAGCCGTCGTCCACAACAAAGTATTTTGTCTTAGTATTTTTCATCACGTTGGCAAGACTTATCAGCTTATCGTGCGATGTATCGCCCCAGTGAGTTACCCAGTCGTTGAAAATTATGGGCATACCTTCCTCGCCGTATGCGTCTATGTCACGGTTGTTCATCTCGGTTAAATCATTTGAAACCTCGGCAATTCCGCCCTTTGCAACCGCAACGTATGCCGTGGGGGAAACATATGATCCGCCGTTCTCCACTATTTTTCTCCAATGACCAAACTTAAAATCGCCGAGTCCTGCCGAGAGAGAAAGCGGAGTTCCGCATCTTGAAAGTTCAATCTGCCAGGTTGCATTGTGTTTTAACTTAATTCCCCATATGCAGCCGTTCTCCCTGTCCTCAATGGCAGCATACGGGTAAAATCTGCCCACGGTTTTTGAGCCTAACGCACCTATCTTCTCGCACTCAAACGAACCGCCCCACGATTTTTCCATATTCATCTGAGCGAGCGTACGCTCAATGTGCTTGCCCTCCGTTGACCAGCCGCCTTTAAAGGTATGATATATAAAGTCTTTTGAGCCGTCGTCATCGTCAAACATACAAAGGTTGTCAAGACTTGCGGAAGTCAGCATTTCAAGCATAACACTCTTTCCGGTATTGTTGAAAAATTCTGTAAAAACTTCAAATCCGTTTTCGCCGTTATAATTGCGCAGCCTATGAATTGCACCGTAACCATCGTCCGCTTTCACAACGGTCTCTATCTCAAAGTAGTTATCGCCTTCGTTTACCTTTTGGCTTTCAAACTTCAACTTTTTTGTGCTCTCGCTCATTTTGTAGCTGTTCTCACACATAGGCGTGTAGTGGTGCGAAAGATGCAGGTGCACAAGCGAGCCGGCATACCAGTCACAGTGATTGGGGAAGCCGTTTTCACGAAGTTTTACCGTTTCATAATTATCAACAATTTTCTCCGAATACTCATTCGGGAAAAGCAGCATAAACACTGCCTTGGTGTCATTCATAATGACATAGCGAACCGTTGTTTTTTCAAAAACATAGTCCGTATGTTTATAATTCTTATTTAACCCTTTGTTTACATCCATAATAAACCCCTTAATATAAAAACAGATTTTCTTCGTTTTTGAGTATGAAATATAATAATCTGTTCTAATCTTACAAAAACGAAGAAAATCTTATAAATTAATGCAATATATTATTCTGCCGCACTTGCCGTAATGAAATCATCCAAAACCGCAAACGGTTTAAGGTCGCTGTAATTCCAAACATAGACTCTTGCTTTTGCAACACCGACTGCCGGAATTTCATATTCAATTTTTCTGCTTCCAGTTAATACACTCTCCTGATGATAGCTTACATCAACAAGGTTGTTGTCGCTATCATAACCCGCAAAAGCAACAAACGGTGAAAAATCAGTCTGATTAATGAGTTTAACAGTTGCCTTTAAAGTGCTGTCCTCTTTTGCATAGTCAACCGTTACTGCCGGAATGCCTTCCCATGTAAATGAGAAACCGCCGAGCAAGTATTTCCAGGCATTGCCGGCACTGTTAGCATTTTTTTTGACTTTTATATATCTGTAGCCTGAGTTTTTATCAAGAGACAGTGTAAGCTTATTTGTAAGGTTACCCTTTGTAACTTTATCATTGGTGGTAATGTCCGTACTGCTATATGATAACTCCTTCCACGGTCCGTTTAATGAATCTGATGCATAAATTTGAAGTTCTTTGTTATCAGCGTTAAAAAACCAAGTAAGGTCAATAGTGAAGTTTGCTATTACGCTTCCTTCCGGAACACCGCCTGTTACATATTCAAATTCACTATCAGAATGCATAGCATTCTTGCCATTATAATCAGTAGGCCAAGCTATATTTTCAGGCTTTGCTGTCTCCCACGAAATTATGTGCCAGTTGCCATCAAACGGTTTTTCAATATCAGCTGTGTATGTGCCGGCAGCTTGTGAAAATTCATTTTTTTCCCACTTGAATGAGAAGCCGCCGAGTAACCACTGCCAGCTGCCATTGATAGTGTTGGCGTTCTTTTTGATTTTTATATATCTGTAGCCTGAGTTTTTATCAAGAGACAGTGTAAGCTTATTTCTAAGGTTTTTGCCTATCGGCAAAGTGGCGTTTTGCTCATTAGAGCTAATATTCGCACTTTTGTATTTCAATTCAGTCCACGATCCGTTTAATGAATCTGATGCATAAATTTGAAGTTTGCCATTTGACTCATTAAAATATGTCGTAAGATCAATAGTGAAATTTGTTATTGCGCTTCCTTCCGGAACTCCACCTGTTACATATGTAAATTCATTATCCGATTGCATAGCATAGTTGCCATTATAATCCCAATTTACATATTCAGGCTTTGCTGTCTCCCACGAAATTATGTGCCAGTTACCGTCAAACGGTTTTGTAATATTCGTCTTATATGTACCGCTCTCTCCGCCAACATCATTCTTTACCCAGCTGAATGAAAATCCGCTGATGCAGTCCTGCCACGTATAATCCTTTGAACGGGTTGACGAAACAACAATCTTAACATATCTGTAGCCACGCGCTTTCGGGATATTATCGCATGATGCAATACCGATATTATTTTTAGTATCATCAGCACCGCTCTCTATGCTCTTTGTCCAGGTAAGCTTCGTCCATTCGGAGTTTAAAGAATCGATATAATCGGTTGCATATATCTGCAACGTATTCTTGTTCTCATCAATCCACTTGCTGATATCAAGTTTAAAGTTTGTTATTGAGCTTCCCTCTGCAACTCCGCCGACAATAAATGCAAATTCCTGGTTGAATTTCGGCTGCATTACATATTTACCGGTTGCACTGTCAAGATATGTGTCCGGTCTGTCGGTCAGCCATCTTACAATATTCCAGTTGCCATCATACGGTTTTGTCTTGTCTGCCGTGTACGTGCCGCTTTCGGCGGTTAAAACGTTCGTCTCGTTGTCTGCAAGCACAGATGAAAACGAAAAAGTTGAAAGAACCATTACAAATACCACAAACAACACACTTAATTTCCTTGCTAATTTCATCATTAACAACCTCTCTTTTATAATTTTTAATTAATCCCTAAGGAAAAATTACTTAATCATACGGGCAAGAGTCGCAAAAAATTCTGCACGGGTGATATCACTTTTCGGGTTAATCCTGCCGTCCGTTCCTTTTAAAATGCCTCTCTCATTCATAGATACAATATATCCTCTTGCCCAGTCTGACACAGAATCCATATCCTCAAACGAAATATGACCGTCGCTCTCGGAAATGTCAAATGCTCTTGCAAGAATTGTGAACGCTTCTTCACGTGTAGCGGAAGACATACCGTTTACAATACCGTTTTCGTTGCCCTTGATTATACCTGCCGAAACCGCCGCCGCAACATCGGAGACGGCCCATGGTGATACGGTTTTATCGGAAGATATCTGCTCTGTGTTTACATTTTCTTTATCAAGCTTTAATGCTCGGGACAACAGTGCGGATATTTCCTCACGTGTTATAAGAGAAGAAGGATATACATTACCGTCACTGCCGTTTACAATTCCCATTGATTGTAGCCTTATTATGCTGTCATATGCCCAATGATCAAGCGGAAGATCTTTGAATATCTGTTCACCCGTTCCGTTGCTCGGCTGCAACACATCCTGTGAAACCGAAATTGACGGAAGACTTGTGCCTGATGAAGATGAGCGTGATGAGCCACCTGAGCTGCTTCCGCCTCCACTGCCGCTATTTCCCGATTCTTTCTCTACCTCTATGTCAATAGACGATGAAATTTCCCCAATAGAAACCGTAAGCTTAAATTTTTGACCGTATACATCATCTTTGTTATCTATAACAACCGCATTGCCGTCAAGAACAATATTTTTTGATGTGTTTCCGTCAATGGAGTACTTCAAGTCCGATGTTTCGATTATATTCCCGTAATGGTCTGTAATCTCGGCATTAAATTTATAGGCATTTCCCGCTTTTACTTTAAAAACAGATGTATCCGTGCCGTCAGGAGTGAGAATTTTAATTTTCTCAGCCGACTTTAATCCGGGGAGTTTTACGTCGGACAAATGCGTTATGCTGCCGTCATATGACACAAGCGACGCATACACATTACCGCTGAGTGCGTCATTCGGAATATCCGCATTGCACTCGATTGTCATATAATTACTATTCTTTGAAATATAGCGCATATAGTAAACATAATAATCCTTAAATGCGCCCTCCGGATTTATAGAAAACGTCTCGCTTATACTGCCTTTTTTGTCGCCATATATAACGAGCATTGCGCCTCCGGAACTTTCAATACCGCTTACCGAAAAGGAATACTCCGAATCGGATGTTTTAGAAACGGAAACAGAGTTAATGTCGGCTTCAAATGCCGCAAAGGCCGTCATACACGTCAACGACATACCGACAACAAGTGAAATAAGAACCTTTCGTTTCAAACAAATCATCTCCAATCTGATTTTTTATATTGTATTTAACAGTGTAAAAATGTTTAACATATCTTAGTTTGGGCAGAAAGCCGATATTTTTTCGCAAACCGGAACGAGATTCTTGCCCTTCCAAACAAATAGCTCAACCCTGTCAGCACCGGAATAGCTTACGGAAATGTCCGCAGTTTGGATATCTGACGATATTTCTGCATTAATCCAGTTTACATCAATGAGCTGTGAGCCTTTGTATGCACACAGATACATATCGAGATTGCTTCCGTTATAGTTTTCGAACTTAACTTTGGCACCCACACGTTCGTTCTTCTCATCAAATGAAAATCCATATTTTATATTCGGAATAACATTAACGGAAGACACAACAACAATATTTCCTGCCAAAACGGTCAAGCCGCTGAAATCAGAGCCCGTTTTTTCAACAGTACGTGAAGTCACGGTATCGGTATCGGGATCATAATTTGTTACGATTACCTCAGAACCTCCGATATTTTTTATATCATACGTTTTATTGCAGTTCGAATCGTTTACAATAATCGCCGCAGAACCGCTCGGCGTCTTAAACGTTGAAATATTGCAGGTTATATCGGTTGCCTCTGTTTTTGACGCCTTGTCCGCAAGCTGAACATCATCAACATAATAAGTGCACACACTGCTTCCGGATGGAATACCGTTATAAACAGCCTTCAGCATTTTGTATGTTGAGGTTTGTACATATCCCTCGTCACCGTTTCTGATAATACCGTCATTTGATATGGTGCTGTATGTGTTCCACCAGAACCATCTGTTTGAGCCGATCAGCCTTGTATCACGGCAGATTTTTTGCATTGACTCTGTCACGTCATATACTCCGTTACCGTTAATTGATGTATATTCGGTCTGCCATATTTCACGGTCGCCAATTTTATCGACTGCAATTTTATATGTGTCCTTATCGGAATTTTCAGGATTTATTCCTCTGTATGCGTGGTATGCAAAAACATCAAGGACATCGTTAAAATCACCGTCATCAAATGCAGAAAAATCATTACCGAACATTGTAAAACTATCTCCGAGTGACGCCGATTCCGAACCGTGAATAAGCACATCTCCATATCCTGAATCATCCAGCTTTTTTGAAAGCATTTTACATACCTGCACATATCTGTCCGTTTTAAAGTGGCACGCCTGCCATTCAGCATTTCCCTCCGCTTCATTGGCGAAACTGATGGAAAGTGGTTTTTTGCAGCCGAGTTTAACAAGCGTGTCCAGACACAGCTTTATATAATCGCAAAATTCTTCTTCGCATCCGTCTTTAAGTTCTGCCCACGTGCCGTCGGGATTATACCCTTGCGCCTTTCCGTTTGTTTTGAGCGAACCCGGAGGCGACCATATGCAAATTATATAGTCAAGTCCGTAATTTGACAAATTCTTAATCTGATTTGCAATAAGCTGTATATTATCACCTGTAAGGGCTTTATTGTTCCTGTCATACTCCGAATAAAGTTCAATACGTGCGGTATTTGCTCCCAAATCAGTAAGCAACAAATCTTTGCACTCATCGTCTTCAAATTTTGTCAACGCACTTTCCGAATAGTAAGATGGGAATATCCCCCAACCCTTTATTTCCTGTTTTGTATCGTCATTGTTGATTGTAAGAGTATAGTGCTTATATGCCTGAGACGGCTCTGTCGGTGAACCTATCCAGTCAAAGGTGTATCCGACAAATCTGAACCTTGTTGTATCATCGCCGGCGGGTGCGTGAATTTTTGTCTTAATATACAACGTCCCATCACCTACCGATAATGAATATTCATTCAGCTTTGCACTCATTTTGGTTATTTGTGCATCTGTTTTAACCGTTGTACCGTCATTTTTTATTTCATAAAACTCGGGAACGATATTACTCCCGGAATTACGAATATAAAATTTAAAATTCTTAATGCAAGTGTTGTCAGGCGCACCGTAAACAATTTCCCCGTCCGATTCGCCGTCCTTTAATATAAGTGAACCGTAATACGAATATTCCTTTGAATTGTATGTAACGGATTCACGAATGTAGCTTCTGTTCAAGTTGCTGTATGAATAGATGTACGGATCATCCTCAAACACGTTGTAGTAACAGAAGTTTGACTCGGTTTCATACGCTGTTATCTCCTCCGAATCATCTGCAAACAAAACGACGATATTTGAAACAGATGTGCCGCATATCTTTGCATAATGGGAATTGGCAGGAAGCATACTGCTTTCGAATGTTGCCTCTCTTGATGAGGCAGCACGCCCCGAATCTGCTGAGTTTAAGTCCATTTCAAAAACCAAACAATCATTTGACGCACTCTTTTCCGAAACAACAGCTTTTTTAAATCCATCTGTATATTTATCCGAACAGTACAGTTCACCCGGACTTCCTTTTGTTGCCGTGTATGCCAAATATGATATCTTCTTCCCCTGCGGAGCCATAACTACCCGTTCGCCGAGAGAATTTGTGTATATATAATCACACTTTCTGTCATTAATATTGACGCACAGAGAGCTTATGTTACCGCCCGGACGTATCGGTGCTTCTTCGTTCAGGTACTCATACTCGCTTTTTTTCATCTCATCAATGTTTTCGTCAATCTTTGCAAATTCCGTTGTAAAACCGTCAATCTGATATGCCCAAGTTGCAAACACTTCGGGGATTTCCACCTTTATATACCGAGTATTTTTCGGCAATGAAGCAAATGTATATGTATATACACCCCAATTTGCCTGTGTGCCAATGCGATTAGCCGCGGGTGCGGGAATTCGGGTGAACACCCCGCCGATTGTCTCTGAACAACTGAATTTGTCTATATAGTTTTCCGTTTCAACATTAACAGTTTTAAGCGTAAAGTTTTTCCATTTATATCCCGGTGGAGCTTGAAAGACCACATAAGACTCACCATCAGCAGAATTGCGTTTTATACTGTAACCTTCTGCACCAGAAAATCCCGCATAGCACTCAGCCTTATACATTTGATATATATACGGATCTGTCATCTGCCCGCTGTTTTCGTCCGGATTAAGCTCGTCATTGAAAACCTTGCCGGCATAAAGTTCTTCGGAATCATCCGCAACATCAAAGCCTATATTTGTAATATGTCTGCCCCAGTTTCCTCCACTTTGTGATTCAGGCAATACAAGCTTTATATATTTCGCATTATCGGGCAAAAGCGCCCAGAGCGAATTCGCCCTTGTCCATGAGCCTTGATATGACGTGAGCTTCTTTGTTGTCTTGGGCAGTTCGCATTCGCTTGATATATCCGAAATATCCGTATACGAATATGCCTTAGGTGTTACGGTGCCGAGACAATACGACTCACAATAAAATTTTGTAAACTTTTTCCCGCTCGGTGCCTTTAAAATCAAATATGCCTCGTCTCCGTCTTCGGTTGTATAGCTTGAATCAAAATGTTCGGTCCATGACGAGTCCGCACTTGTCACAACATTTTCCGATGAATAATACAACTCAAACTCCGACGGTTTCTGTGGCGATGCAAGTTTATAATCAAAACTGAGTTTTGAAAAATCCGAATCAGCCGCAAAAGCTCCAATAACCAGAGATGATAAAACCATATTAATTATCATTATCAGCGAAAATACTCTTGCCAATACTTTTTTTCGTGTTATCATAGTAAAACTTACTCCTCAAGTGATGACGGCGGTATAACAAATTCTATTTTATCACCGCTGTAACGAAGCATACAGAGCTGATATTCAACATCATTTCCAACAGGCACACCACTAAAATCAATTATTATCGATGAATTTCCGATATCGGCGTTTTTCTTTGAAACATATATAAGTTTCCCATTTTTATATGCAGTCATAAGAAAAGTTACCTTTGATTCTTCAAACATTTCAAGCATAGGCGTTACTGTAATTGTCGCATTACCTCCCGAAAAACCAGAATCAAATTTATACAATTCTGGACCGTTGATGCTTCCGTATGTGTATGTAATCTGTCCGAGACCTGACTGCCAATCTCTGCTATTGTAATACAATTTAATATATCTGTATCCCTCGGCAGCTCTCATTCTGAAATAGTGCTTTGTAACGCTGCCGTCCTTCCACAAATATGGCTGCGTAACTATGCATGACTTCGGAATTTCAACGTAATTTCCGTCTATTTTATCGGAAACATATACTTTGAATCTATTGTTACCCATAAAGCTTTCAACAGTAAATTCTCTGATTCCCATACCTGCACCTATGCCGCCGATATATACATCATATTCGGTACCGTCCGAACCCTGGAGGAAGTAATGCTCACCTTGATTGGTTGAAATATAATTCGTCCAATTTGCAAGCCCCAATCCACCTGGCGCAGCACTAAGTATACCCCAATCTTTCAAATTACCTGATTTGGTATCGGCTTTGAAAGTTATCAGTTCATCATCATTTACTTCAATATAATCGGAAAGTTCAAATCCGAATGTTCCAAGCTTGAAATATTCATAGTTGGAGCCGGGAGCAAAGCTTATCTTTATAAACGGTGATGAAATATCGGGAAACGTGAATCTTGTCATATTATCCGTTGTTCCCGGAACGAGAACCGCAGAGGCTTCCGATATATCTGCCGGAAGATATTTCCCGTTTTTCTTTGAGGAAGTTCCTATGTTGTATGCAGACATAATGTTTGAATTATCACCGTTTGCAATATCTACATAAAAGTATTTAAAGCACTTGCCCTCCGGTGCAGAGTAGATAACATATGCGTTATCGGCACTCACATTCAAGCCAAGGCAGCTTCCGTACGAGCCGTCGCTCATTTTTTTCAGGTTATCACTTAAATCAGCAATATAATCTGTGTAATTGTCATCATCAATCTTAACACGAATCTCATTTTCCTGAAGTGAAAAGATGTCATCCCACTCAAATGAAAATCCACCCAATAACCACTGCCATCCGGAGTCCGATGAAACAATATTCTTGCTGACTTTTACATATCTGTATCCGTGATTCTTCTCAAAATTGAATGTAATTTTATATCTGAGATTGCCGGATTTCATATCTTTATTCTGGCTGTTATTAGTCACATTTGCTTCGGTTGTATAATCACATTTTATCCAATTACCGTCCAATGAATCCGAGACATATATATCAACATACTTTTTGTTAGATATATATGTTGTGACATCAATGCTGAATTTTGTTATTGCACTTCCCGCCGGAATGCCACCCGTAATATATTCATATGCCGGATCCGACTGCATAAAGTGATTGCCGTTATAATCCCAATTATTGTCATCGGGCTTTTTGCCGTCTCCCCATGAAAGAATATGCCAATTACCGTCATACGGTTTGGAAATATCCGTTGTATAACTTCCGGAAATATCGGTAAAATTCTTCACGGCACTCATTTCACTTATACTGTATTCATCGGAATACAAGTCAACAGAATTATCAATCTGCTCATTGCCTGAATCTGTATATAAATCCGCTGAGACAACTTCACCGCTTTCCGAAACATCTCCGATTACATCATCGGCATATATCGGCAGTGCCATCTGCATTACAAACAACACTCCGACAAAAAATGCTAAAATTCTTTTTTGCATCGTATCACTCCTTATTGGCTTTTGCCCATTCATCATATTGCCTCTGCACTTCTTTGAGCACTTTATCCGAACCGGCTTTTTTCATTTTGTTTATAAATTCATCATACTTATCATCAACAGACACCATGCCATATCTGAGCTGATCCTGATATTCACTTATAACGTTTGCAACAGCGGTAGCTTCATTTCTTACAGGTTCAGCATCAAATGCAAATCCGAGCATTTTGGAACGCTGCGTTTCTTCATTGTATTTTTTGAGTTTTTCGTGTTTGTCTTTTTCTTCGTTATCCACAATGTAGTTAATAAAGTTATTACCCATCATCCACTGATAACCAACGCCATTATACTTTGAACCTGCAAGTATATGAATTGTGCCGTCGTCATTTTTGGTATAGTTTTCATTTTCTATACCGAAATTAACGAGGTTATTAACATATTCATCGGTATTGAGCAGTTCAAGGAATTTCATAACTCTTGCAGGATTCTCACACGTTGCCGGAATAGCCATCATAGAGCCGGAACAATCCTGAGTATATGTTCTGGGACCGTGCAAGCTGTTCTGTTTGAATTCCAAACCTTCCTTTTTGCTATGCGTAACCTCTTCAACCTTGCCGGGTTTATAAGGATATAACGCTGCAAAAACAACACCCGAATTAACCAAATCGTCCTGAGTTTTTCCTGTTTCGCTGAATGTGTAACCGGTGCTTTTCAGCTTGTATGCCAGATTGCAGGCTTCTTTATATTTATCGGTTTCATACAGATTAATTATCTTGCCGTCATAGTTTTCAAAGAACATACCGTATCCGAGATATGCCGCATCAAAATCCATAGCGTCAACCGGTGTGCCGGATCCTCCGAAAGCCAAACCGTGAATATCGGGATATGCTTCTTTAACCTTATCCAACACAGGAATAATATCCTCGAAAGATTTTACACTGTCCATATCGATACCAAGCTTATCGACTATATCCGAGCGATAGATAAAACCGGTTGAGTGTGCATATTCCTTTAATGCCGGGACGCCGTAGTTCTTTCCGTTCACCTTAGCACCGTCGAGGAGTACTCCATCAATTTCTTTATAGAGTTTCGGCGCATATTTCGGCAGAAGATCGTCGATTGCAAGAAAAGCACCCTTGGAAACTCTTGTATAATAATTCGAACCGTATGTATAACAGAGATCCATCTTCTCTTTGCTCTGAAGCATAAGATTTGTTCTTTCGTCATATGTTCCCCAATCAAAAACATTCATATGAACCTCGGCATTTATTTTATCTTTGAGGTACTCATTAAGCTTATTCTGAATCGGAGTAACATCTTTTTGGCT
Source organism: uncultured Clostridia bacterium (assembly GCA_934481345.1). Taxonomy (GTDB): domain Bacteria; phylum Bacillota; class Clostridia; order UMGS1810; family UMGS1810; genus CAKSIN01. The sequence continues at coordinate 341,771 of CAKSPF010000002.1, read as the reverse complement.
GACATCCGCATTGATGTAATACCATTCAATGGTATAGAAATCATCGTTGTCCTCAGTTGCGACCGATGCGGTTCGATTATTGTTACCGCATGACGCAAGTGAAAATACCAAAACAACAGACACAAACATTGCAAATAGCTTTTTAAATTTCATATTTCTTTCCTCACCTTTCTTTTTATATAATCAGCCCTTGACAGAACCGATTGTTATACCTTTTATAAGAAACTTCTGGCAAAACGGATATGCAAGAACTATGGGCCCGATTGCAATTACGCACAGCACCATACGAACGGACTCACTCGGAACATTAATCGTCGTCTGAACCTTACCACTCAATGCAACCTGAACATTTGTCATAATTCTCTGAAGATAAAACTGCAATCCGTAAAGATTTTCATTTCTGATATATACAAGCGGCGTATACCAGTCATTCCAATATGAAAGTGCTGCAAAAAGCGCAATCGTCGCAAGTCCCGGAACTGCTATCGGAACAATAAGTTTGAAAAATATGCGGTATTCACCGGCACCGTCGATTTTGCCGGATTCTATTATTTCAAACGGAACCGATGTCTGAAGGAATGTCCTTAGAATTATGCAGTTCCAGCTGTTGAATGCCATCGGGACAATAAGGCACGCCAGGTTGTTATACATTCCTATCTGTGTCTGCCAAAGGTACGTTGCAACAAGACCGCCGCTGAACAACATCGGGAAAAACATAAAGTAATTGAAAAATTTTCTTCCCTTAAAATCACGTCTTGAAACAACATACGCATACATTGCGGTCACGAGCAGCGAAAAAACTGTACCCAAAGCCGTTACAATCACGGTTACACCAAATGAATGAAACAATGTCAAGCCATTTTTAAAGACATAGGCATATGCCTCAAAATTCAGCTTTTTCGGAATAAAAGTATACCCGTATTTATAGATTGAAGCCTGATCCGACACCGAAATGCTTATGCACAGAATGAGCGGCAATAAAATGAATGCGCATTGAATAATCAGTATAATATGTGCAACAGTATTAAAAAGGTTTCCGTCTTTAATTCTATTTTTTTTATTCATTGTTACTCACCACCACTCCCTAAAACATTGCTTTTTCGGAATCAATTTTGTTTACAACTCCGTTCGCAATCATAATTAAAACAAAACCGACAACCGACTGATAGAATGTGGCTGCAGCCGACATACCCGTGTCACCGGTTACCATCAAAGAACGGTATACATATGTATCAATTACATTTGTTACCCGATACAAAGGAGCCGAGTTCATCGGGAAGGTATAAAACAGTCCAAAGTCAGAATTGAATATTCTGCCTACGTTCATTATAAAATTAATTATAATAATCGGCATAAGCGACGGTATTGTTACATACCTTATTTTTTGCCACCTTGTAGCACCATCTATTTTTGCTGCCTCAAAAAGCGACGAGTCTATTCCGGCAATACCTGCAATATACAAAATGCTTCCGTATCCCACACACATCCAAAAATGGACAAACACGAGTATAAACGGCCATTTTGAAGCGTCTGTATACCACGAAACACTCTTAAAACCAAGAGTCTTTAACAAACTGTTTAATATACCGTAGTTATTGCTGAAAAAACCGTAAAACAGATATGTGACAATAACTATCGAAAACAGATACGGCAAAAATATAATATTCTGATAAATTTTTACCGCACGTTTGTTTCTGAGCTCGTCAAGCATAACAGCGAATGACACGTTGAGAAACAATCCGCCTATTATAAACACAATATTATATAGAATTGTGTTTCTTGTAATAACCCATGCATCGGGTGTGGAAAACAAGAATTTAAAATTATCCAATCCGCACCACGGCGCCGACCATATTGTATCCACGTACGACAGCTTTTTAAATGCAACTATAATACCCGTTATCGGAATATACTTAAATACCACAAGCAGGACTATACCGGGAATCAGCATCGATACAAGCGGCCAATTAACTTTTTTAAGATTAATTTTCTGTTTTTTTGATTTTGCACATGTATTAGTTTTCAATTTATTATTCAGCCTCTCTTATTACAAAAATTTGCTTTAACTCACCGAAATAATGCTCTATTAATATATAATCATAGTTATCCGGGAAATCCCTGTATGTTCTGACCTGCAAATTACTTACAAAATCCACAGGGTTTCTTGTATCATTTTTGTTAATCAACATTACGTTTTGCGTTGCACCATAGACATTCTGCATTCCGTCTGTAAAATCAATTTCGCCCGTATCATAATCCCAGTTGTTGAACAAAAACACTGTACCTTTGAGTGAAAATTTGTCGGCAACACCAAATGAATAACCTATGTTGGTGTTTAATTTATTATAGTTTTTCAAACGTTTTGCATTTTGCAAAGGTGTGAGCGAGGAATCGTACACAACAAATGATTCGTTAAGTTCGCCTTGATAATTTGCTTTAAATTGAACGATATCTCCCTTTTCAATCATCTTGTGTTCGCCTTCAATTACATTCCCGTCGGCATCATAAACAGCTTTCCACAGGATATTCTCCGACTCGCAAATACATTCGCGATAAAAATTTGTTCCCGTTGCATTTGGAGAGAAAGCCTGTGTAGTTGTTACCGAAACACCGTACTTTATCTCATCATCAACAGATACCGTATAAATGTCGTTAACAGTGGTAGCATATGTATTCTGCGGTTCAACAATCGTCATACCGTTTCCTATAACGCTTCCCTCATTCTCGGGAATCAATCTGTTGTAAACAACATATTTGCAATATCCGTCATCATCAATATCTACAGCCTCAATATAGTCTCCGTTCTTTTTTATAAGACGTCCTTGGTCTGTAATATATTTTCGAGCCATAAAGTATTTTTTCTCTGCATACACCTTTTCCGCATTTTCGGTTGTTACAGCCGGAACAACAAACCATTTTTTTCCGTTTAAATCTCTTTCATCAACAAATGCCACTCCGGCAAGCTGATTAGATCCACCATATGAGACAGGTCTGTAGTCAATCGGAGATGATGTTATCTTTTTTATCTTAAGGCTGTCATATACCTTATCTCCGCTGCCGGTTCTTGCTGTATCGATAGCCGAAACTTTATCACCGCTTAAGCCATACTTAACAACCTGTCTGGCGCTTCCGGTCTCAGTCATTTTCAATTCATTGACAGCCTTCTCGCTATCAATCTTGATACCGTCAACCCTAACCTTATCGGTCAAATTATATATTTTGTATTCTTCGTTTTCATCAAATATTTTGATTTTATAGTTATCACTCAATCCCTGTTTTTGCGACACACCCATTATATAACCGTATTTTAGTCCTGATGCTTCTGAATCAAATATACCGCCTATTCGTCCAAAGCAATCAAGGGCAACTTTTATTTCGTAGCCGACGCTATACTTTTCAAGCTCGGATTTCATTGCCGGTGACGCATTATACTCAACATCGTCAATACGATATTTATCAACTTTCTTTGATTCAAAAACTCCGCTTACGGTTTTTCTCGATATAATTATTTTTGCATGAGTTTTCGACTTGGACTCAGCTATCGACGCCACATCGCCATCCAGCAGGTATGTAAACATAACATTTTTTCCTTCATCGGTAACAACTGTAAGTCTGTCATCGTCTATATTCTTAAATGAATAGAATTTCCCGCTCGGAATCTTTGCTCTCACGGATTTGTCATTTACAGCCGTTGATGCAACAAAAACCGTCTCATAATCATAAACTTTTACAATTTCATAAATATTATCGTTATCATTATCAATCAAAACAAGTTTTCCGTTAAAGCTGTTTATATCGTCAGCCGTGTATGCAGCATACGCAACATCGTTATAAAACACATAAGGTTTCGAGTCAATGCGGACTTTTTTCTTTTTATTCATAGAATCGAAGTATGTTACCGAATTTGCCGAATATGCGTCGAAATCGTCATCAAAAACAGTCAATTCACTGCTATCATACGGAACGGCGCTCAATATCTTCTCATCCGAATTCACATAGGCTTTTACATTATGTCCTATCAAATCCGCCAATCCGACATCGTTGATTTTATATGCCTTGCTGTCGATATACAGCATATCTGTCGAATTATCGGCAGGAATAAGCAGAGTCGAAAATGCATTTTCATCTACAAGACCGTATATTGTATCTATATCAAAAACGGTTTTCAGGATGCTATCATTATCCGCTGCCTCAAACTCAATTCCTCCGTTGGACGAAATATTAGCTATTTTGTTCATATTAACATCAAAAGAATTGATAAGAATGTTAACAAAATCTGCATATGATACATTCAACGAACCCTGGTCAACATTGTCAAGCAATCCGAGACGTTTAGCACACCAAGCATACCCAATCGGATAACCGCCTTTAACCTCGGCGCTTGCACTGTATCCGAGAAGTGTAACAAATATCTTTGCAGCCTCATCTTTTTTCAGATATGCTGCCTTTCTGTAGTCAGACTCGGAATCAATAAAACCCATCGAAACAGCAAGGTTACAGATTTTAGATTCATCATTCGAAAATCCATTGAGTTCAAGAGCGGTCTTTATTGCTTCTTCACGGGTAATATTTTCTGTATATGTTTTGTTGGCAAAATCAACAGAAAATATTCCGAGTGAAGAAAGAACTTTCGAATTTGTAATATAATCTTTCAAATCAGCTCCGGAATCATTCCCGGACGCAGCAAATGCAGATGTACTCAATATTCCCGTGCACAATGTAAATGCAAGAAAGAGTGCTACAAGTTTTTTTATATTCATATTTTCTACCATTCCTTTCGATATGTAAGCTTTATTGTACGAGTGTAAGTGTTCCGAATGCATTTGTACTATGCCACGCCTCGGAATCGGCATTCCAGTGTCTTACGGAACGGTCACATTCGTATGCGGTTTTCTGATAGTTCGGGCGCAGTGTTGCAGAACGCGGATTGTTAATATCCAGGTCAAATCCCACCTGTTTTCCGGGAGCTATACCATATATCTTTGCTGCCTCCCAGGGGATTTTTGCTTCTATGGTATAGCCACCCTTACCGTCCTCAACCATAGCATATTCAATGCCTTCAATTGCTGTGTTTTGCTGCCAGCTTCCATCGTCAAGCTGACCGAATTTAATCTGGTGGCAATCATCAGTGTAGAATCCCGATTTGGCATTTGAACCGTCAAGATAAATTTCAACACTGTCATTGTAATGAAGCATATCAGACACGTGGATATATGCTATATCCTCTTCTCTTCCTGCAATATACAAATAATTTTCATCCCACAAAACATCAAAATTGAACCTGTCAGACGCTATGCTTTCATAGTCGTATTTCAGCTTTTTATTCAGCACCCAATCCTTTTCATCAATAATGCCATCAATTTTAATATCTGTTGTAGTGTGTTTAATATCCAATTCACCATCGTCCCTTATAGCAATTTTATCATTGGGAACATAGTTTAATTTCAATGTTTTATCACATACATTTCCAAACTCATCCTCGGCATGAACAGTAATAGTATTTTCGCCGTCTTCAAGCATATATGTAATGTCATAGCGGTTACCGTTGTCCGAATTGTTTATATATTCAGTAGCGGAGTCGTTTAAAGTGCGTCCGTTTATCAAAAGCTTTGATATATCTTTACTGGTTTCAAACCTTATAACATATTCATAATCATCGAGAGTAACGTCACTATCCGACAAAACATCTATTTCAAGCGGTTCAGAATCAACATCTATTGCATATTTAAACTCAGTCTGTTTGTCTCCGTCATCTAAAATTACAGAAAACTTATTTTCTCCGTCATTTAATGTGATCGGCAACTGATATTTGCCGTGTTCGTCCGTCTCAACTGTTTTACCGAGTGCCGAAACTTTACATTGCTTTGTTGCTGTTCCGCTGATTACATATTCTTTGGAATTGTATTTTTGCGGAATATCCGTTATGTTACCTATAAATCCATCAACAAACTGATATTTTAACACCTTTTGTGTTTTATTTCCGCACTTATCTATTGCCTCTATCCTATATTCATTGTAACCACCATTTGTGTTTACATTTAATGTAATTGTATTATCGGCGTTCACTGCTACGGGCTTTCCGTTTACCTTTGCGGTCACCGGCTCATTAACCGTCAAATTAACATTAAACTCTTTTTGAGCCGTGACGTATTTAGTGCCGTCATAATAAAGCGAATTATCATAAACCTGCTCTACAAGCGGTGCAAAAATATCCTGATTATCACATACGATAACATTTGTAGAGCGAGCCGGTAGAGTTATGTCCTTTAAAGAACCATTGGTAATCTGCAAATCTTCCGATGAAGTCATTCGTTTATCAGGAGATTCCCAAGTGTAAATTTTTGCCCCAACACCTGTTAAATTGTTAAAGTCATATGTCTTTTCTTCATAATTCTGATTAACAAAAACCACAACCGATCCGTGGTTTGTATCAAATGCACAAACATCCATATATCTTGCTTCACCATCAAAGCTGCCGTGTTCAGCTTGTGTTCCGCCTATTGATATCGGAGCGACTCTTGAGCCTACGGGGACGTTTTTAAACACAGTCGAGAAAAACTGACCTCTGCGGTTCATCTCTGCCTTACTGTACGGAACACCCCAATACAGCACACCGTAATCCGCATAATTTTCATTGTTTGACATCGGGTCAGTATTTAGACCATACGAACCCCAGTAGAACCACCACTGGTACCCAAAGTATTCCATCTGCCCGTTGAAACACTGCGCAACAGGAAGGAGCTGGTCTTCTGACTTTGTTCTGTATATCGTGCAATATTCTGTTTGCCAGCGTTCATCCTTGGGATATCTATTCATAAGTTCAACAAGTCTGCTGGCTACCTTTGCCTCCTGTTTTGAAACCTGGTTGCCCACCGCTTCGTTTCCGTATCCGTGGAAACAATAAGCATCTATAGCCTCATAAAAATCCGGGTGAACTTCAAATTGATTAAAGTCTCTGCCAAGCTGAATTTCCGCCTCGGATATATTTGCCGACTCCGTAGCAAGCAATTTCACATCACCATATCCGGCTTTTTCAAGAGCGTCGTTAAGCACCAAAAATCTTTTTACATATGTTTCGGCGGTGTATGTATTCGTTGTCCATGCCATATTGGCCATCGACGGCTCGTTTTGCATTGAAAAAGCAACCGGAAGCGGCATATTACGTTTTTTGCTTATGTAGTCAAAAACATTCACAACCCATCTGGCATATCCATCGTCATCTATGTCGGCAGGAGGCTTCCACACAGAAAACATATACTGTGAAATACCGTTGTCTATACCCTGCTCAATGATATCACAAAGCATATCCACATACTTTTCGTTAATACTGCCGTCGGCATTTCCTGTATCGGTCAGCAAATCATATCTAAGTATTGTGGCTCCCAGTTCATGAAATGTTTGCGAATCACCTGCGCGATGATCTTTTCTAAGATAAAACTGACACGTGTTCGTGACACCCCAACCGCGAACATCTTGCCGCAGTTCGTTCCCGACATTAACCTGAATGTTGCCGCTTACCTTTTCGTTTGCATCTTCGGCCAGAACAGCGGTTGATGAAACCGCAGACAAAGCCAGCGTTACAAAAAGAATCATACACTTTTTAAATTTCATGTTACTTTTCCTTTCTTTGGGCATACGGAACTCGAACCCAATATGCCTTACGTTTGAAAAATTAAAGTCTTTTCTACAATAAAATTATATCATTTTTTTCATATTACAGATACCCTAAAAATTACGAATAATGTTCAAAAAATAACAAAATCCGGTACATTGCTTCAATATTGCAATCGCCGGATTTTGTTTAAAACAAATCTGTTAAGTATTACTTTTATAATGAATTTTTCGATATTCACCGGGAGAGACACCCGTAATTTTGCGAAAAATAACATAAAAGTATTTTGGATTCACAAAACCGCATTTAGCAGCAATATTTTCAATAGATAGTTTTGTTTCGGACAGCAGTTTTTGTGCATTGATAACTCTCGTTTTATTAATACACTCCCCTATCGACATTCCGCAACACCGTTTAAACATACTGCTTACATAATTTTTGCTGAGGTGTGTTACAGCTGATATAACTTCATCGGAACCTATATCTTTGTTGTAATTTTCGGAAATATATTCTGTTATACGATGACAAATGAGACTATCATTTGCATTCTGTCCACGGAAACTCTCGGAAAGGTGTGTCAGCATATCGCACAAAACACTTTTCCAACTGTCGGCGTCAAATTCATTTTTCAATATCGGTTGACTTATAAAATTCGTGTGAACATCATACCTTTGTGATATGCCTTGCAAATCGATAATTAATGCACCGATTTCTGCATTCCTCTGTTCATCGAAATCTAAGCCGTTGCATACAAACGCAAAATACTCTTCGAAAATATCCATTACCTTTTCCCGACTTTCCGACATTACTGCACCGAGCAATTGATTTCTTTTTGTATATACCTCATCGTCTGTTTTATTTTCGGAATTTTTACTGTTATCGTTTAAGTTCAAATATTCTACAGACCTCACAAGAGCCATTTTCAGTTCATTGGTATCAATCGGTTTAAGAATATAATCAAAAACATTAAGTTTTATCGCTTTCTGTGCATAATCAAATTCCCGATATCCGGATAAAACAATAAAAACAATTTCCGGAAGGTACATTTTAATTTTTGAAATCATATCAAGCCCGTTAATCGCAGGCATATTGATATCGCATATAATTATGTCAGGTTTTGATTTTATGGCTTCTTCAAAACCAATCATACCGTTTGGAGCTTCTGAGCATATTTCCAAATCGAGACCTGAATCCAATATATATTTTCGGATACCTTTTCTTATATAGTGCTCATCTTCAACTATTAAAACCTTATACAATCAAAATCCCTCCAATTGCTTGTTTGTTAGAAGTCATATTATTTTATCCGAATCAATATACGGAATCGATATTGTCACCTCTGTATATTTGCCTTCTTCCGAATAAACGGTAATACCGTATTTTTGTCCGAACATCAGTTTTATTCTTCTGTTTAAGTTTTTCAAACCGCTCAAACGTTTTGAATTCTGCCGTTCATCATCCGAAGAATTTTCCAGCGATTTATTCAGCTCATTCAGTTTATTTTCATCAATTCCCTTTCCGTTATCATACACATAGATATTGAAAATATCGTTTTCTCTCAAAAAAGCTATATTTATACTTAGTTTTTTATCAGGATCTTTTCCGTGCATCAATGCATTTTCGACAGCCGTTACTAGCATCATCGGAATAACACTGACATTATCGTATTCGCTGTCTGTGTCGCATCTTATACGTATATCATCGCCAAAGCGAAGATTTATTACAGTGCAATAATCATTAAAATAATCGAGCTCGTCCGTCAGTTTTACGATTTCCTCCGTTTTACCCATACGAACACTCAATATGTTGGAAAGCGATTTTATCATTTTGGGTATTTCTTTATTGCCCGAAAGAATTGCACTCCAATTTATCATATCAAGTGTATTAAAAAGAAAGTGAGGAGTAATCTGAGACTGCAAAAGCTTGATTCTTGCATCCTTATTTAGTACAACCTCCTCAATACACCGTTCCCTATATGTTTCAAGTTTATTGAGCATATCATTAAATGCATTTTGCATTATGGAAAATTCATCACGGGTATTAATATTAAAATAGACACTCATTCCGCCTTTATTTTTATTAATGACTTCAACACACTCATTTATTGGTCGGACAATATATTCACTGAGTCTGTGTGATGCTGCAAATATTATAAATACCAATGCTGCGAAAATTAAAACTACAAGTATGATCCACAAATACAGTTTTCTGTAAAGATCAGATGTCTTTATTATAGTCACCACGGACATGTTGCAAAAGCCGCTGTTTGTAACGAAGTATGAATAATCCTTGACAGAACCGTATTTATCCTCATACAGGATTCTTTTGTTGAATAACAAATCTTCGCAATCGCTGTATATAATTTTATTTCCCAAAAAAACAAGTATATTATGTTTAAAACCGTTACCTGTATTTTTGTTTATATCGCTTATAAATTTGTTGTTTATATTAAATATTAATGTGCCGTCATATTTCGAAAGCAGATTATTTACCCTGCGAACATAGTACATATCACCTGTGTATACACTGTCTTCTGCCTCCCAGAACGGTTCATTTGTCTTTTGACTTTTTCTCACAAACCCATCGAATATTGAAGAATAATTCAACACCCTATCCGACGTTGATATATATTCGCCGCCGGAATTTATATAGGTTATGCTGTTTACCGAAGAATTAAAATAAACATATGCGTTCATAACGCCAAGCAATTCATCCGTACTCTGATGAATATTGGTACGATTAACATAATTTATTGCCTCGGGCGAATACAACAATTCTTTCGATAAATTTTCAACCAAATTAAATTCGCTTATTATCGATGTTTCCATTGTACTCAAAAACAAATTGTTTGAAAGCCCGGAATTATAGGTAATTATATTTTTTATAACAACAATACTGAAAATCGAAAAGAAAATAAGCGGGACTATGGAAATTAACAAATGAGAACATATAATCTTTCTGTATACCGAGTCGCAAACAAAAGATTTTACGGTTTCGGCAAAAGCTTTCACGTTTTTTTTCATCGGTTAAGTTCCTCCCAAAGCCAAAGAGAATTCTTACTTTCTGACAGTGCGGCCTCTATTTTCGACATAAATTCATCCATCCAAAGCGCATTACCGTAATCGCTGTCCAACGGTCGCATGTACATTTGAGACGAGTCAATAAGCGAAAAGAAATCCTTCATTTGTTTGTTAAAATATGAGTTTGGTTTGATATCTTTTATTGTGCTCATCGTAAACGAATCTGAAAAATATGCCTCAGCGTCCGATTTATCATACAACTTCTTAATTATTGTCTGTACGCAACGTGCTTTTTCATCAGAATCAATTTTATCTGTAAAAAACATTGTATAATCACCCAGAGTATATATGAGTTTTTTCGTGCTGTCATATACATCTTCCGGAAAGTATTCCACTGATATTTTTTCACCAAATTTTGATGATGAGTTATTCAAGGAATTGACCTCTCTGCAAAAGGAAATGTCCTCAACAATCATTGCAGCAGAACCATTGAGAAAAAGCTGTTTGGAATCGTAATCAGACATTTCTGAAAATCCCGGTGCAAATGCCCCCAGTTCATACAGTTCTTTTAAATTGTTATACATCTTATCAAATTTTTCGAACGTAATATTTCTGACATCATCGTCCGTGCAATTTGATATTATATAATCAAAAAAATACTTTCCCACACCGTTTGAATTGAGAGTAAACAACGGAATATTCTTTTTGGAAAGCACAGATGCCGCATTTTTGAGTTCTTCCATATTCTTAGGATATGTCAATCCTGCCGACTCCAAAATGTCGTTATTCACAAAAACCGATGCCGCTTTAACATCATACGGCAAGCCATACAATTCACCGTCATATGTCAGACTGTCAAAAAAGCTTTTATCTATATTGAGTTTGCTGATTAATTCGGGCTTAATTACCCGATTAAGTGCAAGGAACTTGTTATACTTAAACAAATCCGTATTTCTGTTGTCCGCAGGCATTATGATAATATCATCGTAAACACCGTTTGATAAATCAACCATTACTTTTTCTACATATTTGTCTGATTCCATATATCTTATATGCAAGGATATGTTGTTATTTTCGCAGAAATTATCGTCAAGCATATATCCAAATTTAATTTCAGAACCGTTTGCGCTGATTGGCACAACCATACTTACATTGGTTTTAATTTTTTTGGTCGATTCATAATCATTATTACTTTTCATAACATTATTTGTAAGAACAATAATTGAAAAAAAAGTAATTACAAACAAAAAAGTGCATACTGTTTTTATTATCTTCACGTTAATTGCTCCACTTCGTCAAATATTATATTCAAATCGGCGCACAAACCTTATCTCGGCATAAAATTTGTGCGCAACTATTAAAATGGAATACATTTCTAAACGCATCAAACATCAAATTCCTACTTTTCATTAACATATATGGTAAACTCATCGCCTATATTTACCTTTGCAGATGATGCATAATCCACAAAATTAACACGTATTCTTTTATCGTTTAAATATCCGTCTATACTGCATCCTATAAGATAATTATCAAATGTTTCCTGTTTTATGTTGGTATCGGATATATCTATATCATATATACATTCATTTAGGTTTGAATCAATCGCAAGGAGAACACATCCATAAGTGATATAAGCATATTTTTTGCCGTTAATTTTTACTCTGTTTATCTCAAACTCGGGTTTCAAATCCAAAGTTATCTTATCGCCATCCGATATATCGATGCAAATATATCCTTCGGAAGGTAATTCATTTATAACTTCTCCGTTTCTTTCAACGCTGAAATTCTTGCACCAGTTCGGAATACGCAGCCGTAATTTCTTTTCTGTATTTCCGTTTATATCAAAACATATTCTTCCGTCATACGGATATTTTGTGGTTTCCTTAATCGAAATATCGGATGTATATTCACAATCAGTATACATTATAGGCGTAATATACTTATCATCCTCATCAAATATCGAATACGGAATTTGGCTGATTGCGCTATATCCACGGTATCTGCAACACATATACATAGCGTGGGTATTTGAGTCCAGATATTTAATGCCATAGTTCGGCTGATAATATCCGAAATCGCTGCACTCCGGATTCATAGAACCAAGCAAATGGTTATATACATTCTTTTCCATAGCATCCACATAGCGGGTTTCCTTAAACCTGTTAAAAAGTGCCCGGCTTAATTCAAACCAGCCAACTGCCACACAGTTTTCATTCGGCTGTCTTTCATAGTCAATAAACATTGGTTTGTTTCCGTCAGCATTCCAACGTTCATGTATTGAGCCATTACCTGTTTCACGAATTTGCTTTTCATTAAGTTCGTTCCAATACTTGCGGCAAGCGTCATACGCTGAATTGTCGCCCGTTATATCCCCGTATGCTATTATTCCGAGAAGAATTACAAAATTTTCTATTCCTTTTTTGCTTCTCAAATCCAACACACTGTCAAACGAGAAGAAATTGTTGTCAGATTTTTTTATCTTCTCCGCTATATATATAATAAAACTCTTTATTTTGTCAGTTGGTCTTATGTCATACAATGCAGTTGCAGCAACTAATATTGTTAAATTCTGGGAACCATCATTTAATCCCTCGCAGATATCATCTTTTTCGCTCATATAATGCTCTGCTATTCTATTTATGCACTTTTCCGCTGCATCTGCCGCTTTTTCATCGCCGGTAACCTTGCAATAAGACACTAAGCCATAAACCGTAAATGTCTGATTCCAAACCGAAAAATCCTTCCAGTCATTTTCAGAAACAAGTCCTCCCAAATATCCGTCCTCGTGTTGATTTCGGACAATACTTCTTACAACCGACTCAGCTCTTTTCAAAAATTCCTCATTACTTGTCGCTTTATAAAACCTTATACATGTATCAAGAAATTTGCCGGCAAATTCTATTTCTGCATATAATCCCTCGTGTGCTCCGATATATGCTTTTTTATGAATCTCAGGGTTAATTTTATTCAAATAAACATCAGAAAGAGATTTATAACAATTACTAAGCTTGCTGTTCTTTAATACTACACTCATTATATTTTCCTCCAAATAATTATATTTTGCCCAAAATCACATGTTCATCCACGGCGTTTTGAAATTTCAAGCAGAAAATTCCTTGTTATACAGATTTTATTCAACCCTACATTTTAGTTAATACCTTTTAAAATTACAAATGTGTACAGCACAATCATTTACCGAGCGAATTCTTAATGAGCGTTCTTGCTTCTGTCAAATTTTTGCATTTTTTCAGGTAGATAAATTGAGAAATTAAATTTCCCGCCGCAGTAGCCTCAACCGGCCCGGCAATAACTCTTTTTCCCGTATAGCTTGCAGTAAGCTCGTTAAGATAGCTATCTTTTGAACCGCCGCCAACTATGTGAATGTCACCGACCGTTTTCCCGGTCAGTCGTTCAATTTCCAAAACAGCATTTTTATATGACTGTGCAAGAGAATGGTACACGCTGGCAATAACGCTTTCAAGCTGCATCTCAGGCTCGTTAAAGTAGGTTCTGATTGCGTCTATCATATTTTCGGGTGCAGAAAAGAGTTTGTCATTTACATCAAAGCATTTGTAATCAGAGCATCCCATTGCCATAGACATCATTTCGTCATATGAAAGCGTATAATTTAAATTCTGCCGAATGTTTTGAAAAAACCACATACCAATATAGTTCTTTAAAAAACGATAACGATATTCTATTCCGCCCTCATTTGTAAAGTTTGCTTTTTGAGTCACCTTATTGATAAACGGAGTCTTGCTTTCCATACCGATAAGGCTCCACGTGCCGGACGATATATACAGATCGTCAGCACTCAAAGGAGTTGCCGCAACTGCGCTCGCTGTATCGTGACTTGCAGCAAATATAACAGTGCTGTCAAATCCGGCATACTCTCGCATTTCGTTGTTAAAACTTCCTATAACGGTCATCGGAGAATCCAGTTTTCTGAAGAGCCGTTTAGGGAACCCAAGTTTACTTACAATTACCTGATCCCATTCCCGGGATACGGCATTAACCATTCCTGTTGTTGTGGCATTAGTATACTCATTTTTAATAACACCTGTCAAACGATATGAAAGATAATCCGGTATCATCAAATAATACTCTGCCTCTTCTAGTTTTCCCGACAATTTGTCCGCATACAGCTGGTACACAGTGTTAAAACTCATCCTCTGGATTCCCGTACGTTCATAGAGTATATTTTTAGGTATGATTGTCTCCGCCTCACTGACAACTGCATCAGTCCTGCTGTCGCGGTAACACATAACGGGCGCAAGAACTTTTTTATCCTTATCAAGCAGAACATAATCCACGCCCCACGTGTCTATGGCGATTGTTTCCGGAATTTTACCGAGCTCAGCACATTTTCTTATTCCGTCCTTAACTTCTGCGAAAATCTTATCAAGGTTCCAGCATAGAGAACCGTCACAAAATTCAAAACCGTTATCAAAACGATAGATTTCTTCATAAACAATTTGTCCATCTTCGATACGGCCGAGAATATGTCTGCCGCTTGATGCACCTATATCTATTGCCAGACAATATGTCACTTAATCACTTCCTTCTGTTTCTCTGACTTTCTGTTGAAGTTCAAATACATCTCGGTTTGTCCCGTAAAAAATATCATCCCTGCCGCTGATTTTTTTGCAAAATTCTTCCATTATTTCCCAATAGGCAACATCTTCAAGTTCATATGAGTGTCCCCAGATATAAAAAATCTTTAGTGTATCCGGCTTCATAACCAAAAATTTATCCGCAAGCTCAAAAAGTGCTTCGTCAAGATGATAACATGTCGGGTGAAAACGCAAAAGATCACTTTGTATGTCAAAAGAATGAGTTTCGCCGCCCTGTCTGGCGTACAAGAATCTATTATCCGAGAGAATTTTGATGGTTCTGTCATCATAGAAATTAAACGGATATGCCATTCCAATTACTTCTCGTCCAAACATTTCTTCCAAATCACGCTTATTTCCGAGAATTTCTTCCACAAGCGTGTCATCGTCTACTGTATTAATCCACGGATGGTTGCGCGTATGACATGCAACCTCGTGCCCGTCATATATACGTATATTTTCGATTTTTGAAAAATCGTTACGTTTTACAAGTGTACCGTTTTCGGTTCTCCATCCTTTGGTAGCACTTTCTCTATCACCTGTACATATATTGAAAGTTGCCTTTATACCATATTTATTGAATATTTCAATAAGCCGGTTATCATACAGTACACCATCATCATAACTAAACGTTATTGCTTTCTTATAAGCCTTCATTTTCTCATCACTCTCATATCCGATTTTAATTTTATTATTGAGACATACCATAATATTTTTTATAGCTATTCATTCGTATATTAATCAAGCCATCCCTCTTTTACTTTAAGGTTAAATGCATTTACAACATCTCTCAACATTGCTTTGTCTATGCCCTCTCTGTTTGTTTTTCCATATATTTTGACATATATTTCCGCTGCTTTTTCAACTGTTTCAATCAATCCGAATACCTCATCAAGCGATGAACCGACTGCCGTGATTCCGTGCATTGCCCAAATCAATATCTTAAAATCTTTGAACTTTTTTCTCGACTCTATTCCGATATCATTAGAACTGCTGATCATCCATGGCAGAACCGCAACCCCCTCCGGGAAAATAACAATACATTCTGTTATCATACTCCAAAGTGTATGCGTAAACTCTTTTTCATCCCAGCTATGCATATGCGACATAGAAACCGTATTTGCCGGGTGTGCATGAATAACAGCTCTTTGGTCATCGCCCGCTTTGATTCTCTGTATATGAGCATTTAGATGCATTGCAACCTCGCTTGTAAACGTTCCGCCGGCTTTGTATCCCCAAAGAAGTGACGCATACGTTCCATCATTTGATATTCTGATAATACCAAGATTTGTTTCGGGATCTTTGCTTATATTTTTGAAATATCTGCCCGTGCCGGTTATCACAAAATACCTGCCGGCGAGTTCTTTGAATACCAGCGGAAGCTCCAACTTCCTTTTTTCTTCAAGTTGCGAAAGGTACGGTGCGATTTCTTCATCCTTGAGCAAAACGCTTATATTTCCGCCGTTTCTCTCATTCCAACCCAAGCGATACATATTTGATGCCGTATCTTTTATTTCATTAATAAAATCTGAATTTGCTATATCAATCACTATTTTTACACTCCCAATAATATTTTTCTCATGAGTTTGCTTGCCTTTATTGCATCTTTTTGTGAAATAACACTTTCTATTTCGTCAAAGTCCGCATTATCCATTATTTTTTCCAGTGCATCAAGCCAAAGAGCACTCTCCTCAACTGCGTCACGCCCATCCTCTCTGAACGGGAACTGGTCAAGCGTCATATATCCCGAATATCCTGTTTTCCTGAGCCAGAATATAAACTCCAGATATTCAAGAGTATGAACGCTCCCGACTATCATATCATCGTCCCACAAACGATAATTATCATTTATATGAATGTGCTTTAATCTGTTTCCGTACATACTGCACATTGCAACCGCCTCAGCCGGACTTTCATATCCCAATGCGGCATGTCCGTAATCCAATGCAATACCAAGATTATCTTTGCCTATTGTGTTTATCATCAACAGCGTTGAACCTATTGTGCTTATATACGAATGAGTTCTCGGCTCTTTAATTTTATACTCTAATGTGAGAGTTATGTCATTTTTGTAATCGCAAAGTTCGCTGAGCGCATCCTGAAACAACTTTCTTTCACGTATGTAATCGGCCTGGAAAATATAATCGTATCCATCTTGTCCGGGCCAAAGTGTGACTATATTGCAGCCGATTTCTGCTGCAAAGTCCATCGCATCTTTTGTATCCGCTATTGCCTGATTACGTATTCTTTCATCAATTGACGAAAGGCTTCCCTGCTGATAAATCGGATTTGCAAACGTATCCACCGCAACAGATGCAACTCTTAACCCTGTTCTCTTTAAATTTTCCTTTATCTGTTCTTTGTTATTTTTGAACATCTCATTCATTACTACGTCAACAGCAGATAATTCCTTGATACTTTTAACTCTGTCAAACATTTCCTCCATAGAAAACTCTCTGCCGTATGCACCGCAGTATCTGTCCGAACACGATGCAACATTAAAAATAAAAACTGAATATTTTCTCTCCATTTAGCTTCCCACACTTTCTCGTTTTTTATATATTATACATAAAATTATGATATATTTCAATATCATAAACAGAAAATTTTAAATATTTTTGATACATACTTGACATTTTATATCATTTTAGTTAAAATCTAATTTAGAGGTGACTTTGTATGGAAAATAACTCATTATATATTGCTCGGCTTTGTACGTTAAAGAACGATAAGAAAAAGAAAAAATGGTCGCGCATTGCCAATTATATTTTATTAAATATTGAAAGTGTACATAGTTTTACAATAGAAATTCTTGCCGAAAAAACTAACACAAGCTATGCGACAGTGTGCAGATTTTTAAAAGAAATCGGTGTTTCCGGGATAAAAGAATTTAAACGCATTATTTTGCACGAAATACAAAACCACAAAAAACTTGAACTAAAACTTGAAAATTACAGTGTTGATAACTCGGCTGAACTTTCTTTTGGAAATATAAGCAGCAAAGTTTGTGACTTTTCCGCAAGCGTCGTTACAAACTGTTTCAATTCACTCAAAGAGGAACTTATAGAACAAATTATTAATTATTTCAACAAAGCCGGTTTTATCTATTTTGTCGGCTTGGGAACCTCTGCCGTCACTGCGCTCTATGCCTATACAAAAATGTTCAGATTGAAATTGAATTGTTCGTTTGACACAGACATCATAATATCAAAAATGAAGGCATCTGTCATGAAAAAAGGTGACGTTCTTTTTGTGATATCGTCTTCCGGACGAACAAAACCAATTGTTGAAACGGCAAAGATTGCAAAGCAAAATGGGGCTTCTATAATTACTCTTTGTGATTTTCTTCAATCGCCGTTATCTGAAATTTCAGATATAAACATATGCACAACCATACGAAATTCAAATAAGTATCTTGACATGGATTTTCCGTTAATACAAGGACAAATAACAATAATCGATATCCTGTATTCATGCATATATAATCAAAGCAAGATATCGTCATCCATGATGGTAGACAAGACAACTTATGCTGTAAAAAATGATAAAATTTTATAAAATATCACTTTGCCTAAAACTGAGAAATGACGGTAAACATTGCCCACGCATAGCTTATAGTCAACAGAGTTTAGGCTTTACTGCTTTTGTTGTAATATAGCACGGATTTTACATCATGTCAATGGCAGTCTCGCAAGAGACCATGAATTTTACCCTTGTACATGGTGGAAAATTTGTGCTAAAAGGCGTACTTGTTATTTTAATTCAAATTTCATTGACCTTGTTCCAAATCGGAATAAGGTCACTATTAACTACTGTTAAGCTCTGTAAAATATTCTTTTTCAGCTTTATTTAAACTCTCAGGCTCATTATCATCAGTATCGTTATATTCAGGTTTATTATTATCAGTCTTATTTGGTTTTAATTTTGAAATGTCCTGACATTTATTTTTTAAAGCTCCCGACCTTTCATCTGTAAAAGTCCTGTCCTTTAAATTTTCAATGTCCGAAGATAAAATAGGTGTAGTGTCATTTGAGGGTGTATCAGTAATTTCATCTTTAGTATTTTCAGGTTCTTTTTCTCCCGGCACACTATAATCAATTTTACCGATATATATGAGGTTAGGTCTGTTCAAGCCCTGTCTTTTTTCCTCTATCAAACCCGCTTCTTTAAGCTGTTTTATAGCTCTCCAGACCGTTGTAGTGCATATGCCGAGCATATCAGCCAAGTCCTCGCGCTTAAAAATCAAAAATATGGTTCCGTCATCTTCAATCCAGCCGTTTGTTCTTGACAGCTCCATTCGGTCAAGAAGTAAGGCATAAAGCATTTTTGCGTCATTATTGATTGTGGTCTTATATCTCGGATTTGTATATAGCTCTTTCGGCACTTGATAATATTTGTGCTGTGTTACCTCATTGATTTTATATAAATTACTGTTCACTGTTCTTTCCTCCTAAAACTGAAAAAGGGCGGCAAATGCCGCCCCACTCATAATTCCATTTCCTCATCATCTTCGTCTTGTTCTGTGTATGCTTGAATACGATTCAAAGTTTTAACAATATTATCAATAATAACAGGTACTGTTCTATGATAGTAATTGCCGTAATACACTGAATGTTCATCAAGCATTTGCTTTATTTCATTATCTTTCTCTTTGCTTTCTTCAAGGTTATGTATTCGCCCTTGCTGCTCAAATGTACTTCCACGGTTTATAAACAGGTTAAAATTATTGTGACTGTTATGCTCGTCCCATATTCTTGCACGAAAATCGTTACTGTTATTCTTTCCGTAAATCTCGCTGAACAATATAGGTGAATCTGTCACAATTACATCAACCTTATCTACAAGCCTGTTTATTCGGTGAGCCTGTTCCGCAAATATACTCTCCTGATCTGCTAATGCCTCATAATTTTCGTCCCATACAAGCTCTTTTGCATATTCAGGAACATACTCGGTCACAATGCCCCGCTTCTTTAATTCAGAAGCAATTTGCCAAGCGCATGTAGTTTTGCCGGCTCCCGGACCCGCAAAGAGATTGACAACCAGAGTTTTCATATCATCACTCCAATTCTTCCCCGCAATCCTCGCTATTATCCAACGATTTTTGATATTCGTCCATACGCTCGTTAAATGTATTATCAACACTGTCTGATACTCTATCGCTCCAGTCGCCGTAATCATACCAAGCCTGCATTAAATCGGTCAACACATAATCGCCGGAATTTAAAATATAGTCCTTTTCTTCCGGCGTAAATATTTTGTTTTCTGTCACATAAAAATACACATCCTCCATAGCCGCTATTTTATAGCACGATTCAAATACATCAAGAGAGCTTTTCGATACCATTGTTTCTTTGAAATTGCTATATTCTTCATCGAATTTTTCACGAACAAGCTTGTCTGTCCTATCCTCCTCAATC
Organism: uncultured Clostridia bacterium; assembly: GCA_934481345.1. Classification (GTDB taxonomy): domain Bacteria; phylum Bacillota; class Clostridia; order UMGS1810; family UMGS1810; genus CAKSIN01. The sequence continues at coordinate 321,106 of CAKSPF010000002.1, read as the reverse complement.
GAATCAACATATGCCTTATTCATATCACTGTAGCTCAACCCTTCCGCAATCATCCATTCATCTGAAAAATCTGCGTCTTTTGCATTTTGCTGTGTTATATACGCTCGGCAATATGTCGGAATACCGTCGGTATGCTTACACAGCAGACAATTTGATTCTTCCGATTTTATAACCTCATATTCCGTTCCCTCTCTTGATTTAATCGTATTTTTCTGCTTTTCTCTTTCTATCAAATCCTTTGCGACAGCCTCAATAGCTGCCTCTGATAAATGGTCGGGAATATAGTCCGAAAGCACATTATCGGTTTCATATATAAACATTGCCACTACCGCATTGTCTGCCCATTTACGAACCTGTTTACTGTAATTTTGTGAATCCTGTCTTATTGCATTTACTATAAGCCGTTTCACCATCTCCCGACCGTGTTCATCGTAAATCGGCAGCAGCGCGTCAAGCCGCCGTTCATCATCAAGCGAAAGATTTTCTGCATTTGCGTTCAGTATGGTTTTACAGTTTACAGCCTCCTCATAATACTGTCTGAAAGCTTCTATGTTTATGATAGGCTTCATAATCAATCCTCCGTTTCCGTTCTCTGTTCGTTTTTTCCGAATATAAGCTTTGCATTAGTTACAAGCACAAAGTTTGTCTGCAAACTCTGTTCGCCCACCGTAATAGGTTTATTTTTCAGCTCACCCTCAATATAAATCTGATCGTCTTTTTTAAAATTTCTTCCGATAAATTCCGCCATACTGTTCCATGCGGTTATATCGACAAAAGTGCTTTTGTTCCTGCCCTGATAAATCATAACACGATTATTCAGGACTGTTTTTTCGCCTTTTTCGGTTGTCACCGTTTTTGTCTTAACCTCGTTTAACAGTTTGCATAATTCAATTACCATAAAATTTATACCTCCAATTCTTCATCATTCTCATTTTCGAGAAATTTGTTTAATGCGTCGGGATTTACTGCTTGCAGCAGATTATATACCTCCGAATTGCTTCTGTTTACATCATTATTAAAAGTCGCCTGAAGTTCAAGCGACTTTGTGATTATGTTTGTTTCCTCATCATCGAGAATCAGTATTGTTTTTGTGTTATTTCCCACTGTGCAACCGTCACCATTCAAAAGCATAGAACACTCTCCGGCTATCAATGACATTCGGTAGAAATCAAATGTATTTTCTCCGAGCGTTTTCCCTGTTGCAAAATGAACCTGCCGCCTTTCGTTTTCAGGCGAAAGATATTTTAAGTCAATATCAAGATATATGCCCTCGCTGCCGAAATTCACACTGCAAACTGCCTCATCAAAATCAGGGATTTTATCATCAGACCTCAGCTCACCTGACATAATAAAATAGTCATCGGGCATAAATCCCGCCGTTTCAAGCTTTTGTTTCAAATCTTCAAACACTTCACCGTTTGTTTTTGTACCTAAACGCCTTACACGCCTTTGTTCGTCAGGCTCACTCCAAACAGTGTGCTGCACCGTTTCCTTGTAATTCATTGTTAAGCCTCCAATCAAGATGTTGTGCCATCATCATCAAACATTGAACCGTTAATAACAAAGCTGTCGGTAATGGTTTTGCAAAACTCAACACCGTTGACACCGCCTCCGTAAATGTAAATATCATAATTATGCGTTTCAGGATTTTCCGCCGTTCCGGCAAGCGAAACTTCGGTATAAATAGATCTTGACTTCATTATCGAAATCGGATTTTCCGCAGTGGTAAAAACAGTTTGAGTGCCGCTGTTTGCCGTCCTTTCAAGAGGTACTGTATTGCCCTGTGTGCCGATTACATTTGTTACGGTATAATTCAGCTTTACATCTGCTTTCGTTGGCGCTTGAACAGTTTTTTGTGGCGATCTGTTATTACCCCACGAATCGCAGTCGCCGCTGTGTGATACAAGCCTTGTTGAAACAGATGTATTCAAATCAACCGCAAATCCGTATCCGCTTTTAAGCGTCTTAGGTGACATAGTATATTCCGCAGACAAACTTGTTTCATATATAAACTTATGCTTGCAAGTATATTTATGTGAGCCGTGCCGTCTGCAAGGTTTAGTTACGGTATGTGAATCTTCTTCCGTCCACCGTATAACCTCACCGCAGCTTGATGTATTTTCATCAGGCAAATTCGGCTGTTTCGGCTCTGTCGGTTCATCATCAGGTTCGGGAATGCCGTTATTTTTGCCGTTATTCGGAATATCCGTCATTTTGCCGCCTTTATAGAAAGAAATCGTAACCGGGTAATCAAAATGAACCGCAACGGCTCCGGCATTTGCAAAGGTTTTATATCCGATAGCAATATTATTGCTGCTCATCCAGTCAAAAGTACCGTTTTCTCTGTCAACATAAATGTTCAAATCGGATTGCAAGTATCCCAAATTATTTTTTATTTGTGAGGGGTGTATAATGCCTTCTGAACCTGTATCATAGATATTATCGGGATTGAAAAAACCGTTTGCCGCACCTACCGACCTGCCATTTTTCGTCCACATTGCATATCGGTTATATCCGTATGGCGCTGCTACAAACGGAATCGCCTTATTAAGTCCTGCTACAAAGTGATCCCGATAATTGTATCTTTTATCAAAATTAAATTTCGGGTATGCCTTAAAAACAATTTTTCCGTTTTCATATTTAAAGGTAAATCCCTTATTCAAATTAAAGATATTATTAAGCGGTATGCCGTTTGCCGACATAACAACATCGACATTGTAACCGTCGTTAAGCAATGATATAACTTCATTCGGCAATGCCATATCAAACTCCATAACCGCATTTACGGCTTCCGCAAGCTGATCGGGATCATCAAAAACCTGTTTATCATAGATACGGACAAAATTATTGCCCCAATAACCGCTGGAATAATGCCACAATTCTACGCTGAATGTGTTTTGTGCCGAGACGATAAAGCTGTTTTCGTAGGTTTTATCCTCCGATATGGCTGTCTGCCACCGTCCCCACACATTACTTGCTGCATATGCCGATTGTGTCCCTGCAAAAAGCATACACAAAAGAAAAAGGAGAGCGAAAATTCGCCCTCCGGATAATATATTCTTTCTCATATTAAATTATCCTCCTTACCACTGAAACAGTTTTGAAAAATCATATTCAAAGGTTTCGCTGTTCTCGCCTGTTTCCTTAACAAGTGTAATTTCATTTGAATGAGCGGTACTGATGTTATAATATGCTGATTGCGCTTGCGAATCAGGCATATCCACGGCATCAACGCCTATTCTTATTACAACAAAGTCCAAATTATCGGGATTTGATAAATTTAGTTCTTTCTTAAAGCTTCCACTATTGGGGATTTTATTTTCCTCTATCATTGTAAATCCCGTTGTCAATCCGAAGCTCGGTTCATATTTCTTTGACTGCGATGTAATCATCAGCCAGTTTTCAAAGCCTTGCGGAAGTTCAGGGAATGTACCGCTTACATAATACTTGCCGTTTTCTTTATAAAACTTCAAGCTTTCAAGCGTTATATCAATAAATTCCTTTGACTTCTGAACATTCATTTTCCCGTCACTCATAATATCTGTATTCTTATTAAACGCCACATCGCCGTACATTTCTACACGATAGCTTGAGTCTATCATTCTTACAAGCATTGTTGTTGCCTCTGCTCTTGTAGTATAGCTGCCGCCCGAAAAAGTTCCGTCCGGCATACCGCATATAACACCTTTTGAGTATACCTCTGCAACATACGGCTTACAGCTTTCGCAGACATCAGACCAATCCTTTATCTTTGCAATATACTCCTGCGTATCAGCGGCCTTAGTTTCCTTTAAAACCTTTTCCATTGTCCTTGCCGCAAATTTCGCCATTCTCTGCCGTCTGATAGGCTCGTCATATTCGTTTTCAGGCAATTCATCGGCTTCAATAATACCCAAACCTCTCGCTTTTTGGATATAGCCCTCTGCCCAATGTGCGTCATACACGATAGAACCCGTATCAACAAGACCAATAATGGTTTTTATAAACTCCGCATTTGTGATTTGGTTGTTCGGTCGGAAGGTGTGATCCTCATATCCGTTTATACCGCCCTTTTCCACAAGCATTTTCATATGCGGATAATACCAGTCACTTGTTTGTGTATCGCTGAAAATCGCCCTCTGCTGTTCCTGCTGTGTAACTGTCTGCGATATATTATCGCCAAGACTTAGTGTTATGCTGTCGGCAAAAGCCGTAGTACCCAAAAGCATACCGATACCGACCGCCGCTGCTATAATTCTTTTCATTGCTGTTTTTCCTCCTTGCTTTTCCTAAATTCTTCAATTTCATCTTTGTAATATTCAAGTAATGCCTTTTCAATAATTCTGCTGTTCGGAATATCCGTCTTTTCGTGCTTGTCAATAAGCCACTCAAAGATAGTGTTGTCAAGATATATCGCCGTTTTTGTTCTGTATACTGCACCCATAACAGTACCTCCGTATCTTTTTTTCGACTCCATTATAACACAAGTGTCGCCACCTGTCAACACCTAAAATGTATTTTTATTCAAATCGCTGATTTCTCGCTCTTGCCTTAAACGGAATGTCAATATCTACGGGAACCAACGAAGATAGCAAAATCGGTTTCATTCTGACAACACCCGATACCTGATACGAAGCCGGACTGTTTTTTATATTGGTATTTTGAATAATCAGCTTATACTTCACTTTTCCGTCCTCAACACGCTCATTCGATGAATTGAGCTTCATTTCATTATGCAGATAGCTTTCAAATTCAGCCGTTGCAGTCGGAATATGTATCATAGATATATGCTCCATACGATACTCGTCAAGCATTGCATAATCCGTCGCAATATTAAGCGCCCTCGAAAGCTCCGTATCAATATACTCTTTCACAGTGAATATATGGTAAAATTCAACCGTTACGGCTGTAATAGTGATGAACGCCATTATAAACAGAATAAAGAAAACATTAATCGCGCCGCTTTTTCTTTCCATTCAAAACACCTACTTCCAGTAAACCTGACTGATGCCGATAAATTTCTTTTCAATCGGTATGCTTATAACAAGAGGGGATGTGAATGTAGGCTCAATCAGCTTAATGTCAATCGTATCATGAACCGTCAGCGTAAACTTCTGCCGCAGTTGAATTTTATTCGTACCGGAAATATATGCTGCGTTCCATGTTATTGTCGGATTTACACCCATTTCCGATTTCAGCTCATTTGCAAGCGCAGTGATATTACTATCTATTCTGCCGTTTGCTTCAACCGCCCTTACAAGAGTTTTCGCCATATAGTCCATATTCTGCTTATATATAAAAGGTTTCCACAAAGCCACAAAACAAAATATAAGGCTCATTGCAACAGCAAATTGAAAAAGGACATTCAAGAAAGCCTCCGACCGCTTGCGTCTAAATTTCAATTTCTTCATCATCTTCGGATTCCTCCGTGCTTTCCGTTTTTTCACGCTCTGCAAAAGCCTCTATGTGTTTTCTTACTTCATCAGGCAGTTCCTCATAATATTTTATTGTCTTTCCGTCATCGCTTATATGAGCAATGGTTTTATAGTCGTTATCGACTTCTTCAAGCCTGTTCCAGACGGTAGTTCCGTTGCCCAGATAACCAAAGCCCAAATCATATTCTTTTTCCGACATTTAAAATACCTCCTCTCGTAACCTTGTTCCAAAACGAAACAAGATTACAAATTAGTATGCTTAAATCGTAAACACTGATTTGATTTTGTTTATTATATCATTGAACAGCTCGGGAATTGCCACACGCATCAGCGCCAGCAGTGCTGCACCGATAATTACGGTAATCAGAATTTTTATCAGCACATCAAGATACCCCTCGCCGCTTTTTACCGCCGTGACGCTTATCATTTTTACCCTGTTCATTGCCGCCTTACCTCTTACAATCAGTTTTCTCATAACAAAAATCTCCTTCCTGTTTTAATTAAAAATGCCCAATCCGTTTTTCAAATCAATGAAAATCGGATAGAGATATAAAAGAAACATCATAACGCCGACCGCAATCGTTGCCTTCTTAATCTTTCCGGGGCGTTTTGCAATCTCACGCTTAATGTTTTCTCTTGCTAATATTTTCATGTCCTGTTCCATAAGATAAAAGAATGTTTCCTGATCAATTCCCTTGCTTGTTCCGATTACACCGCTTATGAATGTTGAAAGCTGTGGAATATTGATTCTCTCGTCAAACCTTTGCAATGCCTCCTCTGTATTTCCTGTCTTTAAATCGGTTATCAGAATATCAAGGTCATACTTAAAATCATCTCCCGCAATCTTTCGGTATCGCTCCATAAACTTCAAAATGTCCTTGCTGCTTTTTAAGGAATTGTTATATGTCCTCACAAATCTCGGCAGCTCGTCAAGAATTTTACCGTTAATCTTCTTCAGCTTTTCTCGGACAGCTTGCCTTTCTTTGAAAAACAGCATAATTCCGAGCAGCATAACGCACATTGTAATTACGGTAAGCCCCAGCGGAATAAAGATAAATGATGACAAAATAACAAGCCCTGCCGTCACATACGCTTTTGCGTAATACTCGGCAGGACTTAAATTTATCCCGGCTCTCGCCAAATCCTTTTCAAGCTTTCGCTTTTGATAATTTTCCGGACGAATGAATTTTGAAATGATTTTGGTGAGAGGATATGTTACCGCAGTATAGAATCTTTCTCCTATGCCTTGCTTTCGCCTAAAGGCTGACATTGCCTTTTCTGTCCGTTTCGTCGGGAAATCTATAAAATTTCCGACTAATATATAAATGCCAAATGCAAGTAAAAGGACGGTTAGTATATAGTACAAATCGCACCACCTCCGTAAAAGAAAAAGGAGCAGTTAAGCTGTTACACTTAATTGCTCCTGTTTATTTGCTTGATTTATAACAACCATTTATAGTCTTGTCTGCAATCCGGAACATAATCAACATAAACCGTTTTATCCTTAATTTGATAGATTAAAAGATACCTTTTTGTTACTATAATTATACCATGTATTTCTATCATAAGATAATTAAACTTTACAGCACCGAAACAGGCTTATTTACCTTTATCACATATGCCGTCGCAGCAAAAATCACCGCAAATGTCAAAGCAACTATAATCTGTCCCGCAAGCGTTCCGGTGAGAAGTCTGTACCACTCGGCATTTAGGAATCTCATCAGCGGAATATTAGCGGCAACCACAAGCGTTACACTGATATGGTCTTTATATATATTATACATCTGCGTATTGAGTTCCTCCTGTATTTGCTTAATATCCGACATTTTTTCAACAATGGTCGGCAGCACATACATAAGCTCACGATCCTGCTGACAAAGAATAAGCGTATCGCACCATTCCGAGAAAAAGCTGTTATCCACTTTGCTTTTCAGTTTTCGTATATTTCTGCTTATATTACTGTCAACAAAGGTTTTCTCTGCGATAAATTCGGCAAACAGGTTATAAAACGGCGGTTCGATTCGGTGCAGATTTTCTTTGACAGCCTTTATTATATCGCCCGACTGCAAATAGCTGTTGGTTATAAGCGACAGCGCCGTTTCCATCTGCTCGTTTATCATCTGCGTATATGCGGATTGCCGCACCGCAAGATATTCAAGCGGTACAAATAGCATACCGACAGCCAGAACAGCTGACAGTAATATGTTGTTCATAAGCAGCCCGATAATCACACCGCCCAGAGAAAACAAAAGCGACAGCCTGATATATTTTGAAAAAGTCATGTCGGAATTACTGCTTTTTAGCATTTCCTCCGATACAATTCTGAACCGTTCAAATACACCGGGTTTTCTATCGACCAATTTTCGCCGCTTTTTAAGCATTGTGTTTTTCCTGTTTTCCGCAATACTTTGTTTTTTCAAAACAAGCGTATCATTTTGTCGGTTTCTTATCAATGCGGCAAATCCGATACAAAGCAGTATAAATATTATAACTCTGTAAATCATAATTAACCCTCCGTATCGGCTTCGGGACTCCAATTTTCTCCAGCGAACTTATGAATAGTCTGCAAATCAGCGCCGTTTTCAAGCAAAATATTTGCAAGCCGTGATGAAATATTGCTTACCTTTTTATGATAGCCGACCATTTTATCTATCTGCGTTCCGTCCTTATTCATTATTCTGTCTGTTATCACATACTTATACAATGTCCGATAGATAATCCCGCCGTCACGATAGTCCTCCGCCTCAATGATTTTCATATACTTTCTTGATTTGTCCGGCAGCTGCATTTTAAATGCCATAATCGGATATGCCTCAATTATCAGCTTCAGCATAAGCTCCTCCGACAGCTTTGTACCCGACATCATACACATTGTAAGGATTCGTGTATATGCCGCAAGCGCAGTGGAGGCGTGAAGTGATGTGATAATCGTATGTCCTGTTCGTCCTGCCTCCTGTGCCGTCATTGCTTCCTCGCCGCGCATTTCGGCAGGAACTATAATCTGAGGATCAAAACGCAGTGATTTTTTCAAGAGAACATCAGCGGAAACATTTTGTGCCGTGTTTTGTGACGGTCTTGTTTTTGTATGAATGACACGGTTTAAAATTCTGCCGTTTTCGTCTTTCACTTGCAGATTTAATTCTCTTGAGTCCTCGATGCTGTAAATACGCTTATCGTAAGGAATACTCCTCAAAATAAATCCAATATCGGTTGTTTTTCCGCTGCCTGTTGAACCGGCAATGCCGATACTGACACCGTGCGAAATGCAGAGCGTAAGCAAATCCAATTCTTCCTCCGTTGCGGTATCCCAATCAATAAGCTGCTGTTTGGTAATAACATTGTTTTTCTGTTTTCTGATTGAAAACACCGCCCCGACCGCCTCATCAATACACGGCGGTATAATTGCGGATATTCTCACACCCTGTGTAATAAAGCTGTCCTGTGTAGGCTGCGAACCGTCAATAATGACACCGCCAAGCTGACACATCTTCTTTGTCATATCAATACATTGCAGCGGCGTTAAAAAATGCTCGTCAATTTTGCTCCAACCGTTAGAGGTAATAATCTCAATATCATTCCAGCCGTTACAGTTGATTTCTTCAACCTCGTCATCATAAATATATTTTGTCAAGAATCCGAACCCTGCCATATCCTCATAGCATTTATCCACCAGTTCATTCAGACTGTCATATTCAAGACAGGCAATGTGCTTTTGATAAATATACTTTGAAAGCAGATTTTTAAGAAGCGCTGCGCCCTGCGGCTTTGATATGACATTTGCAAGCTCACCCGAATGATTTTTGCTTATCTCGGCTCTGACAATTTCCAGAACCTCCTCATAAGGCTTTGCGTCTGTTTTTATTTCTTTTTTTACAGTCTTTTCGTGCTGTGAAACCTCATAAATAGCCTGATATACGCTGAATTTACTCATCTGAAACACACTCCCTTATGCAGTCCGCAAGCTTTTGTATGTCGAAATAAAATCCGTTTTTTGTAAGGCACGCAAGCTGACCTTTATTTTCTGCCTGTTCCACATTTTTATAATGCGGAATTGTATGAAACATTTTAACCCCGACAGTTTTCTCAACATTTTTAATACCGACATAGTTTTTATCATTGTTTGCGATATGAATGATTTTACCGGGCGGTATTTCAAGTGCAGAATACAGCGTTCGGTAGCTGTTATAAAAGGCTGTGCCTGTAATCGTAGGCTTTATAAGGTTTACAATCTTATCCGCATAAATGATACTGTAAACGGAAAGCGGGTTGTTTATTTCAGGTTCGCAGTCAACTATGAGATACCCGAACATCTCTTTCATATCGGACAGCATTTCTTTTGCTCTGTCACCGTTAATTCCGTTTTCCTCATCGGCAAGCATAAGACAATCGTGGTTATTGGCAAGCGACATCAAAAACAGATTTTTATTATTCGGGCAAGGCACAAAGGCTTTTGCATTATCATATTTAGATAAAGAGATTTCATACAAACCTCGGCAATCTTCAATAACTGCTCCGAACAAATGCTGAATTATGCCGCAGACCATATTTGTTGACAATATCCCCACAAGAGAGTTTTGTGCCAGCATATATCCGAGATTTGCGGCAACGGTAGTTTTTCCGCTGCCGTGACCTCCGCATACCGTTATTATTTTTCCCATTATCAAACTCCTTTCCGTAACCTTATTCCGATTTGGAACAAGGTTATCACATTTTTGCTGTTTTTATCAGGCTTTCCCGTATATCCATACCGTCAATTTCATTCCCAAGACAATACCAGCCGGGGCTTTCCTCTCTTGCAAAAAGCTCCGCACGAGGAATATCACCGACAAGCCGTACAATCCTTTTTCTTACCTCATCAGGCTTTTTGCTGTGTGCCTCAATCGGCGTATCGACAACGCTGTGTACGCCTTTTGAAATGCGTTTCGGGTGTCCTTTTGTTGCTATGATGCAGATTTCGGGGTTTGCTCTTGTCCAAAACCCCAACCCCCAGAACCATTTATCCGTTTGCTTTTTGCACCGTTTAACCCAACAAAAACCGAGCGTTTTATATTCAAAGCCCCAGCGTTTTATTGTTTCAAGACCTTCAAGCAGGCAGGGAAATGTAACCCAAAGAAATAAAATGCAATCATCATCCGCAATATCGGCAACGGGCAGTGAATATATATCCTCTTTACTCATAGTCCGGTAATGATTTTCGGCGCTTCGCCCCTGACCTTTCTTTGAATATACCTTATAAGCCCATGGCGGGTCTATGTACAGGCATTTAAACTTCATTTTTCTCACGCTCGCTTTCCGCAATTTCCTTTATTTTAAGAGCGATTGCATAAACAACCGATACCGTAACGCTGTTTCCGGCTTGCTTATAAAGCTGTGCGTCCGAATTTACGGCTGCCGCCTTATCAAAATATTTATCCTCAACCGCTTGCAGCCGCCAAGCCTCACGAGGCGTAAGTCTGCGTATTCTGATACAACACCTGAATGTATCCATATCCATGTTATAGATACACTTTTCACAGCTGCATATCGCAATGCCATGTCTGTCCTGCGTGGTAAGGCAAAACATAGGCTCGCCGTTTTCTTTCATTCGCCGTCCGTTCTGCCTTTTATTTTCTCTCTCAGGGGTTATAAAGGCTCTCACGCAGACACAAAGAACGCCGGAATTATCTCCCGTGCGGTTGGTAATTCCAGCGTTTATTCTTGCTTTAACGCATCTTGAAATGTTCGTTAAAACACTTTTCTTGTTTAAGTCCATAAAACTGAAATTTGTCAGATAAAGTCCTGTCCTGCCGCCCATACCTCCGCCGTTTGCGGTAAGCGTTACCGAGCAGCCTTTCGGGGAATATACACGCTCACCCTGTGTTCCGCCTATAAGCTCAATAAGATTTTTTCCGTCTGTTGCGGTGATAGGAAATACTTTTCGTCCGGTTCGGCTTCCAGTATATCTTCGAGCGACAATAAAAACTCGTTCTCTGTTTTGAGGAACGCCGAAGAATTTTGAATTAAGCAGTCCGTACTCAGTATCATAGCCGAGTGCGGCCAGCGAATACAAAACCTCGGTAAAGTCCCATCCTCCGTTAACGGATAAGAGATTTTTAACATTTTCAATGATAAGCCAATCGGGACGATCTTCGGCAGTTTTGCCTTTGAGCAGCCTAACAAGTTCAAAAAACAAACCGCTTCGCTCTCCGTTAAGTCCTCTTTGCTTGCCGCTGACTGAAATGTCCTGACAAGGGAAGCCCGCTGTCCAGATGTCAGCGTTTGGAACGCTTTCGGGTTTAATTGTTCTAATATCCTTTTCATACCAGCAATCGCCCTCCTTTATATCATGTATGGCGTTAAAACTCCTAACCGCAAATGTATCTATTTCACAGTAGCCGACTCTTTCAAATCCTGCTTTTTCCAGTGCAAGTGAAAAGCAGCCGATTCCTGCAAAAAAATCAATGTATTTCAAAAGCTCTCACTCCTTTTGCGGACCGTAAAAGTCCGCAGTTAGTTGTTCTGTAATAGCTTTCGACTTATTTCACCTCTGCCCACAAATACTATATGAATACTGCTTGTGTTTTCCAAAACAACAAGCTCCTGTGCCTGATTTCTGTTTACCGATAAAGTGACTGTGGCAGGTACGACCTTATCGCTTGAGTCCGTTTCACTGTCCGAATTTCTTGTTGACAATTCCTCCGCACTGCTGTTTGACACACCGATAACCTCTATGTACTGTAAATCAGTGTAGTCGGCAAGCTGTTTTGTTTCGTTTATAAATCCGTAGACCGAAACAACATCACCGGGCTGTATTTTGCCCGACACGCTCGATGCAAGATTCGCAAGTGTTACGGATATTGCAAGCTGCTCGGAATTATCCATTTCATATAAGGCTTTATCCGTTTCCGTGCCGACTTCCGTAAACTTCTGCATTACAAGATTATCCTCCGGCAGCAGCTGAACATTTGAAACCTTACCGACAATCTGTTTTTTGTCGGTTATGGTGTTCTGTGTTACAGCCTGCTTTGGCATTTGCTTTATTTCAAGCATATCCTCGGTAATCTGCGTATTTTTCTCAATTTGTTTCGTTACCTTTACCACATCAACCGATTCTGCCATATTTTTATTGCTTTTCGGAACAATAACAAATGCTATCACTCCTGCAAGTATCAGGCACAATACAAATATGACATATCGGTTTTTAATATATTTCATCATTTCCTAAAGCCTCCCAAAAATCGTTTTTTCATCTTTGAAAGATTTGATTGTGTTTCCTTTACGCTTTTATCCAAAAATCGTGACAGTATGCTCTCATAGATATGATAATTTGTTTCATCTTCAAGAATATCCGGGGCATATTCGGCATAATATGTCTGATCCTTATATTCATCAAGAAAGAGCATAGACTGCTGTTTCGGAACGGAGAAATTCATAATGGTATATAATTCGGGAATCAGCCCGATGCTGTTTATAACCTTGTTATAGTTATAGAACTCCCACGGCTTGCCGCCCGAAACCAAAATCTTTATATCATTTGCCGCAAATTCCTGTGAAGTGATGTCGCGGCAAGCGCCGTAGTCATAGATATAAAACTGATAACCCTCACCGAGAACATCAAGAAACGAATAATTGTGATATATGGTAATGCCCTTCCACAAAATACTTCCGTCCTCACGCACGGAATTTTTGCTCCCGGCATAAATATCAAGCATTTTCTGAATATCGCCGTGTATATTGCTTTCAAGATAACAAGCCTTTTTACCCTGTTTTGTCAAAAATGCCGTTATTGCCATTGCGTGATGCGTCGTACCGACATGAGGTTCAATTCCGCAGACGCCTATTGTTATCATTGATTTTGACGCTGCCGGAATTACTTTTTTCACGCTTTCTACGGTTCTCGGCTTTACGGGCGGCGCTATCGGATTTATCGTTTTTTCCGCAAATACCTTTTGCGGCGCAGCTTCCTTTGTTTCCGTACCCGAAAGACAGCTTTCGATTTCCTTTTGTACCTGTTCCTCGTCCTTTGATAAAATCAGCTTGCAGACATTTCTCTCACGCAAGGCATTTACAAGGCTGTCGCCTGTGGTTCTGCCAAGTGCTACAATCAAGATTTTTGCTTTTGTCATATATCGCATACCGCAAATGCTGTCATAGATTTCTTTATCGGTGTTATCAAGGCAATCAAGATCGATTACAAAAAACTTTATATGTTCAAGCTTTTTTATCTCAGTATTCACAAAAAGCTTTATATCCTTGATATTCGTTACAAATTCAAAATTCATCTTTCGTTCTTCACATATTTTCTGCATTAACCCCAGATGTTCCGGGGTGGTGATATAGTAGACCATAAGAATTCCTCCTTTCCGAAAATCTTTTAGTTTTCGGCTCATTTTCTTTCACTGCACTCTCTCCGTATTCTGCGGCATTTCCACCGCCGGAATATTTTGTTCGGTGTTATCGTCCTTTTTGAACTTTCCGACACCGAATATAAGAAGTACAATAATCAGCACATAAATACAGATTTCAACTACATTCATTTTCTTGTTCATCTTAATGCTTCCTCCCGTCATGGTTTAGAAAACGCCCATGCGCCCATTGCCTCACTCACTATAATCGACACGCTCCATTCCTTATTGCTTTTTTCACGGCTGTTAGGATCGTTTACAAGTATTTTTCCGTTTTCCGTTATACCGCGCAGCACTATGAAATGCCCGTTATTAGTGAAATGACCTTTACCCATACTTGTAATTACCACCTTTCCCTCACGCAGCTTTTGCGAAATCTGCGACGCTGATACGGACAATTCCTCACAGCGGATATCCCATTTTCTTGCTCCTGCCGGAAACAAACTCCACGCAGTACCAATGCCCTCAACTCTGTGTCCGTTTGCATAGCTCCAATCCGCGACGACCTTCGGATTGACAGTTGTATCACCCGTAAGCCCTACCACAACCATTGCAAGAGATGTGGGGCCGCAGCCGCTTGAGCCGATCGTTCCGCTTTTTCCGTAGGAATAGTTTCCCCAGCGTTTATCCCATTGAATAAACAACGGGGTTTGACTTTCGGTGTATTCGCCGGATATGTCAATTACCGCATCGCTTCCTATATACCCGTAATTATCCTGCAAGGCTTGTGCATACGAGGTGCTGATAGAATCGCCGCCGAACAGACTGCTTAAAAAATCAATCGGATTTGTCAATATGTAATACGCCATTGAAAGTATAAGCACAACGCTGATAATAGGCGTTAAGGCTATTGCAAGGACTTTTTTTCTTGTTTCCTCATCGGTTATAACCTGAATGGCAAGCTGTATTAAGACTTTTGTTGCTGCCGCACTGATTGTTATCACCTCCCGGTATAAAAAAAGAACAGACCTCACATTTTCAGTGAAATCTGCTCTAAAAAATATTGTTTAAAATAAATCACTATGCGTTCCTGTTCGGATAAGCTGCAATATCAGTGTATCTTTATATACCTTATACACAAGCAACCAATCCGGTTGTATGTGACATTCACGCATACCTTTGTACTCTTTTGAGTTTTGCAATGCATGATCCTTATATTTCGGCGGCAACGCTTTTTCCTCTGCCAGCATTGTAACCACTTCCTGAAACAGGTTCATATCAAAGCCGCGCTTTATTGCCAATTTATAATCCCTTTTAAATTGACCTTGAAATTCAATTTTAAGCATTTAGCGCCTCCATCAGTGCCTCGACACTATCATACGGACCATGTATATCAATACCGTTTTCAGCATCCGCCATAGCCTTTTTTGTAACCTCGTTAGGTACTTCAAGAGTTAAGTCAAACGGAAAACCATGATACCGAATTGCTTGCCGCAAAAAAACATTTATCGCTGTTGACATATCCATTCCGAGATCAGAAAAAATTTTCTGTGCCTGCTGCTTTATTTCCTTATCTGTTCTGATTGTCATACTTGTATTATTCATAATCAGCACTCCTCTCTTACTTATATTATACGATTTTTTATTTACATTGTCAATACATAAGATGTAAAATCCGCAAATTATTTTTTGTTTAACTTATGCTGATTACTATAATATTATACATAACCTTTTATCTTCCGCCTCCGCTTATGTATTTTAGTTTGTGCTGCAAGTCAAATTTTACGCTTAACCTTTTAGCGCCGCAGCAGAACAGGGCAACAGCCCTCTTTTTTGCAAGCAGGAGTTCTTTTTCCGCTTCCGTGAGATTATATAAATCCGCAAGCTCCTTTAAGTTCTGACCGTCTGCACCGAACAGAATTTTATAACACGGAATATCCAAAAGCGCCTGTCCGTACATCTTTATTGACGGATCAAGAAAGTCAACAACGCTATGAGATATAATCATCAACCCTGCCTCATATTTTCTTGCTCTCTTTGCACAGTTACGCAGAAACACAAGGCTTTGCGGCACTTTATTATCAATCATCAGATAAGCCTCATCGCATACAAGCAAAACTCGCTCCGTTCTGTCAATGCTCATCTGCTCCCAAGCCCATGTCAGGATATTAAAATACTGCGTCTTTATAACCTTATCACTGCTGTTTTGCAGAGAGTGCGTGTCAAGACAAATCCACTTTGAATGAGGTTTAATGCTTGTCTGACTGTTCCACAAAAAGCTGTCCTGACCGATAGCGGCGTTTTCCAAAAGACACGCAAGATGTCTGTAATTTTCGGTTTCATCTTCGGGCAGCTCTTTATTGCCGGATTTCTCCCGGAGATAATCATACAAGTCCTTTATAATCGGAAATTTATCAATTTTCTTATCCTTCAGCCGCATTGTCAGCGTAATACCGTATTTTGCGTAAAGCTCACGGAGCGCCTTATTCAAATATGCCTTTTCATAATCGCTGATTTCGGGAAGATACAAACCGAAAAATATTTCAAGAGTTTTTAAGTGCAGAGCCAAATCGCCCATACCCTTATTTTCTTTGCCGTTTAATCTAAGGCTGTCATTTTCCTCATATTCGCCCGTTTCGTCATCATCATCTTCGGGCATAGGCCGTATTTGCAGCGGATTTACCATACCCCCTGCACCGCCGCCGACATCAAGCCAGTCACCGCCCATATCCTTAGTCAGCTTTTTATATTCCCGTTCGGGATCAATTAAGATAATCTTTGTTCCCTTTGCATATTCCTCTGTGATAATATGCTTTGTGGTCGCAGACTTACCTTGTCCGGCAACACCCATAATAACCCAATTTGAGTTTGTTCTGTCACCGTGACGCAGCCACGGATCAATGGCAACCATACCACCCGATACATCTTTTGCAAAATAATAGCCTCGCCCGTCCGAATATGAGGACGAAGCAAATGGGAAACCTCCGGCATAGGTTGAAATCGGCATAAGCTTTTTGCAGACATTTTCAATTTTATCATCAGGCACATGATAAGGCGAAATCGCTTTATATGCGTTTTTTTGCAGATTTGCCAATCCTCTCGCCTTGCATTTTACACTTGCAATCGTTGTTTCCGCCTGTCTGCACCTCTGCTGAAATTGCTCTTCGTCACTGCTTGTAACCATAATGATATTTGAAACATATCCGACCGTTTCGCCGTTTTGGTCTATTTGCTTCATAATATTTTCGCCCTGTTCAACGGCTTTCATAGCACGCTGTCTTACAAGCGGATCGCGCGCACTTTCAGCCTCGCCCGTTTTCTGCCGTATGGTTGAGGATATATTTTGTATCAGCTCGCTGTTGTCTGTCGGCGTAAAGGTCTGACACACAATCGTTCCCGGCATATTATTTATTTTTGAAAGCCAGCCGATATTAACCTCCGGCGGATATTTTATAATGCCGTACAGCTTGCCGATATTTTCTCCTGCATACATACTGTTTCTTTTAAACTCCAAGCCCATAGGCGTTATAATATTTAATATTGCCTCATTCGCCTCTATGGGCAGAGTATCATATTTTTTCTTCATCAGCCGTTACCTCCCAGAATAGGAATTGACGGAATTATGTTCCCGTCCTCAAAATGCGAGGATGCAGGATTTGCAAACAGATTGCAAAGCTGTACGATTTCGTTGTCTGCCAAAAACTCAATATCCTTTTGCACCGAATTTAATCTTGCGCACAGCTCCTCCGCACGCTTTGTAAGATAGTCCTGCACTCCGTCATAGTATTTTTCCCAAATTATAAAGTAAAACTGTCTTTCAACCACATCGCCGCTTAATGCAAAATTATTGATTGTATCAATATTCTGCTTTAACAATTCCTTTTGCTGCGGTGTTTCCGCTACCAGATATGCGTCTGTCAAATCGTCAATTAAGCCCGAAATATTAACAGGTCTTGAAATTGAAAAATGCTTAAACGGCTTGTTTTCAGCCGACAGCTCTACCGCAAGATTGCGGATAATCACCTCCTGCTCCGCAATGCTCATAAGCTCAAGGGCGAGGGGAGGTACACGGATATATGCGAATACATAATGATCCTTTGAATAAAGCAGACCGTTCTTTATATCAAGAACATTTACATAATCATTTGCCGTCTGCTCGCGCAGGTTTATTTCCGGCTTTTCCTTTTTACCGAATATACTCATTTGAAAAGCTCCTCTCTGCACTGATAGCTGTATTTTTTCTGTGTTTTTGAAAACGCAATCATATTTTTTGCATAATCAACCACGCTCTGATTTGTTGAATCCTTTGTAAGCACGGTTACCGTTGCCGCACACACAATAAGAATTGATGTGATTAAAAACGGCAGATTTTTATGAACGGAATATGCGGCAAAGGAAACAGCCCCTGCTATTGCCGTGACCACAGCAGTCTGAATAAACTGCGTTACGCCGAATCCGTTAAATATCTCCGATTTTGTTTTCACTCCTTCGGGAATGTATAATTTTATCATAGCTGTTCATCACACTCCTTAAAAAAATAACCTTGTTCCGAGTTGGAATAAGGTTAAAAATATGAAATAACCAAGTCCTTAATAACCCATACAAGCTCATTGATAGCAATGGTAATAAGCGAATTTCTTATTCTCCGTTTATATGTCCCTTGCTCCTCATCCGCACTCATAAGCCGTATGCAGCAATATATAACCCGAAAGCCCAATCCTGCACGGATTATATTTATAAGCAATGCGGATATATCGTTAATTGTTTGCATTAAATCACCTACTTCTTCACAACCGTTTTTGCCATTTGCACCAGACGGGTTGTATGATAAACGGTATTCATCGGATTTCCGCCCGCACCTGCCGTAATCATAAATTCCTGTAAAAATCTCGGTGTTTTCAAAGCAAGCATCATAGCGGCAATACCCCAAAATACATGAGCGTTAAGCATCAGCCCCACGGACATTTTCGCAAGTGCAATCTGCACAGCCACCGTCAATGTACTTTGAAAAAATTTCTTTACATATGTACCGAATACACCCTTGTCATTTTCCATAAGTCCCGTACACGCAATCGGCATACCCATTCGTAGTATCAGTATTTCCATGCCCCGCATAAGGAATTGAATATACAGGAAGAAAAAGCATATAAAGAATACCAAAGAAATAACGGCATTAAATAAATTCAGTGACGCCATAGCCATAACACTGCTTGCAAAGCTGTCTGACAAGCTGCCGGACAGCGAATTCAGTATCTGATTTGTCATATCCTCTGTTGCCGTCGCAAGCCAGTCATACAGCGTTGGGAACGATACCGCCACAACAACCGCCCGTAAAAACTTTGTTACAAGGTTTATCGGATCGGCGTCGGGATCGCCGTCCTGCCAAAGTATGTACGAATCAAACATACGCTTTAAGAACTTTAACACAATCAGCGATATTCCGAAATTAAATATGACATCAAATGTCTGCTGAAAACCCGAACCGCCGAGCAGAGTTGTCATATACCGTTCAGCGTGCAGGGCTATCGGCACAATGGAATTAAGTATATTATTTACATAGTTTAAAGCGGCGCTAAGCAACGCTGATATTAAAGCAATCAATATGACTTCCATTTATGCCACCTCACAATTCTTCACCTTCGTCTGCCTCGTCCTCCGGTTCGTCAAAGCGATAGACCTGAGCAAGCTCCCTGTCCTGTTCCATAATCAACGCCCGCAAAGTTTCCCGTTCATCTTCACGGCGATTTGGTTCGGCATTGT
Organism: uncultured Clostridia bacterium; assembly: GCA_934481345.1. Taxonomy (GTDB): domain Bacteria; phylum Bacillota; class Clostridia; order UMGS1810; family UMGS1810; genus CAKSIN01. The sequence goes on along the minus strand of CAKSPF010000002.1, from coordinate 301,608 downwards.
GCCATAGTCCGAGAAGTTCATAAAACAAACGATCGGAGCACTGCATATTATATGCAAATGCGTTCGGCAGCTCTTCTGCGTCATCATCTATCAAATCAGTTATTTTCTTTACAAAGGCTATATCCTCCGCTCTGTCGATAATCTCACGCTTTGAGCGTCCGAGCAAAACGGTCATATAATTTTGATACAACTCATTTATTCTGTTGCGAAGCTTTTCTGTTATATCCATTCTGCATTTCCCTCCGTATCAGTTGTAGTATCCCACCAGCACATTGATTAAGACAGAAGCAACAACAGCGCCGATACATGAAACAATGGTTACAACAATACGGCTGTTCCATTTTTTATGCTCCATCTCATCACTCATACCCTTGCGTATAAGGTAATAGATTATAAGCAGCACCGATACCGATGGTGCGATTACCAAAAGCCAAGAGGTAGCGTCCGATACAAGTTTTACTGTCCCTGTTGCTATTTTACTTCCGGCAATATCCGCATAAGCGGTAGTAGTGAGTGTGGAAACAGCCACAGCCACCGATGCTGCTATACCCTTAATCTTTCTTTTGAATGAATTGGTTAATTTCATCGTCAATACCTACCTTTCTGTTTTTTAATATATCCGGCGGAATCGTCTGCGTTCCGTGAATATTGTTTCTTATACTTGTTCGTGGCGCCGGGGCTGCGTTTGTATATTTGTTCCACACGCCCCATAGCTTGATTTTACCGTCATAAGTGCGTACCTGTCTGCGGTTTTCCCGTTCAAACCTGACCTTTCTGTTATGCTCGGGATCTCCGAGTCCGAACATTTTGTTAAAATACCATTTTGACAAATCCGGTGCATTTAACATTGAATTACTGCCGTTTGTGATAACAAGGCTGAACGGTCTTTTTATTCTCCCGATTTCGTCAGGGGTTAAAAGCGGTCTGCCTGTTAAATTACTGCTTGCCGTCATACTTCCGGGACTGATACCGCTGCCCGAATACTGCGTGCTTTGCGAACTTGAAGCGACCGTATAATTGCCCATCTTTTCACTTATAATTTTTTGTGTTTCGGGGCCGTCGGAACGCAGATAAATCCATATATGACAGTTACCTACAATTATAGGATATATCTCTCTGCCGTACTTTTCTTCAAGCTGTGCAAAGTCCTGAAGATACAGATTAAACCGTATCCCGCGACCGCCGCCGACTGTCAGCTTTGTATGAAATGCCGGGATAGGCATAAAATTACCGAACTCATCAAGATTAAAATTTACCCTGTTCTTGAGTCTACCGCCCCTGTCATCCGCAACCTTGACAATCCTTTCATATGCCTGATTAACAAACAGTGATGCAAGGCTGTAATATGTCGGCTTTTCATCAGGAAGAATAATAAACAAAGCTGTTTTTTCGCATAATTCCTCCGCTTTAAAATCACATACAGATGTCATATCGCATATATACGGATTTGTAAAAAGTCTTAGTGTTGTAAGCGCCGCAGTAAAAAAACTGCCTCTTGTTTTCGACGGTGCAACCTGAGATATGCCGAGCAATGCTCTTGCAGGATGTGTTTCTCCCAGCTCCTTGATATACCGATTGAGCGGCAGTTCACCGTCGCCCGACTTGCACATTTCGGATATGAAATAATATACATTCGTCAGGTTTTGACATTCGGGATTATTTTTGTTTTCATAAACAACCGCCATAATTGCCGCTGCAATGATGGACGCTTCACCGTCAGACCATATTCTTTCTCCGTGTGCGTCCTCCGGGACAAGCGCCGCAGTTATATCCCAAACTGCATCGGTCGCTTTTGCTATATCACCGGTATTAACCTGTTCAATGACAGGTCTGAAGAAGTTATATCGTGAGCTTTTCAGTGGGTTTTTAAAATCGAGAGTTCGCACTTTATATCCCAATCTTTCAAGAAAAGGATATGTGTATTGATACAGTTCACCTTTGGGATCGCTGCATACAATATTCTCGCCCGATAATCCTTGAAGCCCGATGCTCTCAAGCACAACGGTTCTTGTTTTACCTGAACGGGTTGCTCCTATACAAAGAGTGTGCATATCGTCGCCGACATAAACTATATCTTCATAATCTTTGTGTTTATACATTCCGATTACCGTGCCGCCCTGATTGAAAGCATTTTCTTTCGGTGCAAAATGTTCTTTTAGTTTCTTTGATATATTCAAATAAAAATCAACTCCTTTGCAAGCAGCAATACAATCAAATATCCCATATACAAATACGGAATAAAAGGTACGCTGTAAGATTTCAGATTTTTATGTTTTTTCAAAATTATATTTAGACTGAAAATTAAAGAAAGCAGAGAGGCAATTACAAAACTGCAAAACATACCTGCGGGACCGATGCTTAAACAGATTATGCAGGCAATATCAAAATCGCCGCTTCCGATTCTGTTCTTTAAAGCTTTTGACAAAATATTAAGTACGATAAATATAATTATGCTTTCAATCATAAATGCAGGAACTCTGTTCACTGCCAAGCTGCACATCATACAGAATCGAAGTAAAAACACAATAACCATCGCAATATATATCCATAATGCCGATACTGTTTTTGTCTTTATATCGCTTATTGAAAACAGCCAAATAAATATCGCCGTTGTACCGTAAGTCATCAAATACAATATATCCGTTTTCAAATATTGAAGTATGGTAAATACTCCAAATACAAGAAGTGTGGCAAATATATATTTATTATATTTCACATTAAAATCGCCTCCGATATAAAATTTGAGGGCATACCGTTTGATATGTCCTCATAAATTTTTTATTTTTGTTTAAAAATAAGTTGATAATTGAATACGAAATATTTTGAATTTTTGATATTTGCCAAAAGCTTTAATATTCAACTAAATCTCGCTTCAATAAAACAGCTCCCATCCTTTTTCTTGACAAAAAATGTAGAATAGCCAGCTTGTTTACATAGATTAATTATATAATCCGATGATAATTCTGCATAAAAGGCGTATTGATTATTAGATTTAGTCATAATCAACCACCCATCGTCATACTTTATGACATCTTTTCTTCTGCTATACTCTTTAAAATATGAATTGCGATATTGAACAGAAATAAATAATGTACCACTCATTTTTAAAACGCGTTTTGCATTTTTTAACAGTTCTAATCGGTCATCTTCAAAAGGTATTGCCGACAATACATTTGTGCAAAATATAACATCAAATCTTGTTTTGTCCCAGTTCATCTCATCAATACTTAGTACTAATAGTTTGTTGTTGCTTAAATCTCGTGGCTTACAATATCTATCTCCAATTTTTTTATATGTATCAATTTGTTCTGAAGAATCAATTGCGATTGTTTGTTTGACCTTTCTTGATATTGGTAACGAATATCGTAATTTCCCACATCCGTAATCTAAGACATATGAGTCCGCAGGAAGTTTTGAAATATATTCAATTACATACTTATTCGTCTGCGAAATTGGTTTAGCGGCAAGTTCTGACTTAATTATTATATTATTTATTTGGTAGTGCATTTTTTATTTCCTCGCTTATTGACTTCTTAACACTTTCTGTCACATTTTGATTACTTTTCAAAGAAAGTATTGCATCTATCTCTTTTAATGTGTATTTCACCATAACATAATTTACAAGTTTTAAAAGTATTAATAAAACAACATTAACACATACAAACCATAAAAAATTCACCCATGACCACCATGTCATTATCAGCCAAATAACACCTACGACATCAAAAAGCATTAAGGTATCAAGAATTATCCAAAACCAGCACCATTCTGTAAGCGTGATCGTAATATAATGCGAATCAATATTTGGATTAGATGAACTTGCATAGCGATAAAAACAAGTATCCATTATTTTTCTTACCTGCTCGTTTGATAGTTTATTTGCATTCACATTTTTGATATTGCATTGTGATATAAGATTTCTTACTATAATTTTTCTATCATATCTTTTTCTGATTCCAAAAATCTTTGACCAAACATTATGCAATTTAAACATATGTTCAAAAACACCCATAAGAAAAGGTACATAAAAAATCGCAATATTAAGATCAATATTACAAACTTTAAATATTGCACCAAATGATAGATTTTTTAATACCTTTAAAAACTCCGGACACGCCTGAGAGAGCAAAAACAATAGTATAGTTGAAATGATAAATACACTCTGAGATATTTTGTCAACCATTTCCCCATAATCTTTTGTTGATTTAAAAATCCACATATTCTTTCCTCCACACAATCAATATTGTAACAATCCCTCTACATAAAGCATACAATATTTTTGTCCGAAAATTTATCTATTTTAATAATGCATGCACCACTTTAATAATAGTCAATCCATAATCTACAAAGAAATTCTTTTGTTCTTCTGAGTAAGAGTTTCTTTCGTTTATTGCTTCTTCGGTAGCGTGCCTGAAACATTGCATTTGTTTCCGATATTTAGCTATCGTATCATTAGAAATGTAATCAAAGCAAATTGTAGAATAATCAAGATTAATGAATCTTCCGTTTTTTTTCAATAAATTTTCAAGCAAATTTGCAATTTCCGATAGCTTTTCATCAGTGCTCATATTGTTAAAAGATGACTGACGATTTGATATTTCTACAAATTTTTGATTTATTGAATTGTCTATACTAATATGATTAGCTTTTAATTCAAATGTAAGATTTGCAACGAATGCTCGTCTTGTAGCATATCTAACAGTGCCGTTATCATCGTTACCTAATGCAATAATTCTATTTCTAATTTCTCCATAAGTAAAATCGCTAGGTTCTACAGGCGGTCTTGCCAAAACTCTCGGAAACTCCTTTATCTCATATCCACTCTTATATAAGTAATATGTTATAAGATAAAACCAAGATTTGCTTTCACTATCAGAAAAACTCTTTTCAGGTTGACAGAGTTCTTTAAATTTTGTAATTGCTTCTTCTTCATCATAAATTTCAAATTCATAATCATCTACTTCTTGATATTCATCAAAAACATTGTAAATTTTATTAACATCTTTAATAGTGTCGCAGAAACGATGATGATATTCTGATTCTTGTATGTTTTGAAAATAAAACTCCCTCAAATCCATTTTAACGCTCCAACTGTCCGAATTTTTCTTATATTATATCACAAAAGAGACGAGAAAGCAATCGTTTTCGACTGCTTTCTCCCATTTGCACAAAGGCTTATTTCACCCAAATTTCAGTGTTGTTTGCTGAGTTTGCAAGATGTGTATTGGCTGCTTCCATCACATCTGTGTAATACCACATAGAATTGTTGCGAATATCCGTAAATTTGTTGAGTATGGATACATTCTTTGTAATATAGCTTTCATCAGCTTTTCTGCCTGTTGCCCGGTTGACTACCGTCACCACTTCCGCACGGGTAATAGCGTTATCGCCTTTGAATGTTCCGTCAGCGTATCCGTTGAGCCAGCCTGCGTGTTTTGCGTAGGCAACATCGGAATATGCCCAATAATTTGTTGCAACATCGGTGTATTTTACGGTGTAGCTGCCTTTCTTAACATCATTAAACAGAGAATTAAATCTGACCGTCATAGCCACAAATTCCGCACGGCTAACATTATCATCCGGTCTGAATGTGTTGTCCGAATAACCTTTAATAATGCCGTACTTTGAAAGATAGCCGATATAATCGGAATACCATTCACTTTTGGATACATCATTAAAGTTTGACTTACCACTGATTTTTTCGCCTTTCTGTTCGGAAATAAGCCTTGCAAAGATAGCAGCAGCTTCAGCACGGCTCATATTGTTGTCCGGTCTGAAAGTGCCGTCATTATACCCGAAAATATATGCCTTATGCTCTGATGCCGGAAGTATCAGCATACCGTTTTTATCCGTTGTGCCGTTAGCGGAATTATTCTTTTTATCCTTTAAGATAATGGAAACATCAGCTTTTGCATTGCCTTTGCTGTCGGTTGCCTTAATGGTGTAGTAGTTATCATTTGTCAAATCTGCACCATTCGGAAGTGTCAGTGTAATATTTACGTCTTTATCGGTTGATTTTGAAGCAGATACATTTTTACCGTTTTTATCGGTTACAGTAATATTTGTTGCATTATTGCTGATGTAGCTGCCGCCGCTGCTGCCGCCACGACCACCGCCACCGCCGGAAGATGAGCCGCCGCCTGTTGACTTGACAGGAACAGTAATTTTACCGTTTGCGTCTGTTGTACCTGTTTTTTCGGTTGTTTTATCTTTAATGGTAACAGATACACCTTTTACGGCTTTGCTATCCTTATCGTTAACTGTAACTGTTGTCTGATTTGAAGTTGTGAGTGTGCGCGTATCGGGAAGCGTAACGGTGATTTTGCCGTCTTTGATTTCGATATACGCATTTTCAATTTTTCCTTTGGTGTCCTCAACGGTAATGTTGTATTCCGTTTTTGATTCTTCGGTATCTTCCTTGCCGTCACCGTCTGTGTCCTTGCCGGGGATAGTTTCGGAAATATCCGTTTTTCCGTCCTTATCCGTTATGCCTTCGCTTGCAGGAGGGAGGATAATAATTCCGTCTTTATCGGTAATTCCCGTTAAAGATTTTGTTTCTGTGCCTTCAATAACAAATTCAGAAACAACAACCGTCATACCTTTAACTGCCGTGTTGTCTGCTTTTTTGCTGACCGATACTGTAATTCTGTTCGCATAATCAAACTTTACGCCTTCGGGTAATTCAACAGAAATATTTTCTGCCGATTTAACTGCGCCGTCCTCATTTTTTACTTCGACATTATGTGTGATATATGCCTTTTCAATAGCTCCGACAGCATTTTTCACGATTACAATATATCCGTCAACTTCGCCGTAGCCGTTGAAATCGGTAACATCAATGTTTGTCGGCGGCACGGTTGCTTTTCCGTTTTCGTCCGTAACATTGTTTTCCGTTCTCTCGGCTTTATCTGTAAATATTACAGTCATATCTTTAACAGGCTTATCCTCGCTATCGGTAATTGTAGCCGTTATGCGATTATCAATGTCAATCATAACACCATCGGGAAGCATAACATTTATCTGTCCCTCACCGATAGTAACAAAAGCATTTTCGATAGGCTTTGTTTCGTCTGTAATTAAAACATTGTAGCCGTTGACTTTTGCTTTACCCTCGCTGTCGGTAATATCCTCCGAAAGCGGCGGCACAATCATTTTACCATTTTCATCAGTTTTGTCTGTCAGACTATTTTCCACAGTGTCCGAAACGGTAACGGAAATATCTTTCTGCGGATTTCCGTCTTTGTCGGTTACGGTTACTGTAATGCGGTTTGCATAGTCAATACTTGTTTCGTCCGGCAATGTTACAGAAATTGTGCTGTCATCATTCAATTTCACAAAAGCATTTTCGATAGCTCCGTTTTCGTCATTGACAAACACATACATTCCGTCAATTCGTACTTTACCCGTATTGTCCGTAAATCCGTCCTTTGCTGTCGGCAATGTAATTTTTCCGAACATATCTGTTACGCCTTTTTCGATGTAGTCCGCATCTCCGAGCGTTATAACCGTAACGCCCTGCTGCGGTTGTCCGTGCTGATCTGTTACTGTGATTATGACAGGATATTCACTTGTAGGTTTAATACCCTCCGGCAAGTCAACAACGATATTGTTGCTCTCGCCGATGTAAACCTCGCAATTCGGAATAACGACATTCATTTTGTCGGTAGCCTTTACGACAAATGTGTTTTTCTTATCCTCGTCATCTTTGCCGACCGTGCCGCTGTTATCACCGGTAGAGGTTTTGTTGTTCGGCACTTTAAGCTGACCGTTTTCATCTGTTTTACCCGTTGCTGCGTTATTGTTTTCATCATAGATAAAAATCTGCAACTCCGATTTCGGCTGCTGTGAATCCGTGTTCATTGCAGTTATAATGGTTTGGTCTGCATAATCAAGCAGTCTGCCGCTTGGCAATTTAATAGTTACATTATCATTTATGTCAATGCTGATTTCACTATCAAAAATCGGTTTTCCGTCCTTATTGGTTACAAGAATAGAAAAATCACCAACCTTTGAGTTACCGTCCTCATCGGTACAGTCTTTCTCTACAAGCTGCGGAATTGCTGCACTTGAAAGCACCTCACCGCAAGTCAAGCACTCAATGTGCTTTTCTCCGGCGTGTTCGATAGTAGCAGGCTCGTCAATTATCCATTCTGAAGGTTTATGTCCAAGCATATCCTTGTAGTCCGCCGTATAAGTTTTACCGCAGTTCTCGCAAGTGTATACGGTATAACCAGATGCTGTGCAAGTCGGTTCTGTTACATCGGCAATATAACTGTGATTGACTTTATCGGTGTAGTCGCTGATATATTTATAATCACAGTTTTTGCACTCATACACCGTATATCCGAGAGCCGTGCAAGTCGGAGCAGTTACGGTCTTTTTGTAGTCGTGAGCAGCTTTGTCAACATAGTCAGCCTTGTAGCTATCGCCGCAGCTTTCACAGGTGTAAATTGTATATCCCATTTCTGTGCAAGTGGGTGGAACTACGGTTTTCTTGTAGGTGTGCTTTTCACAGTCGGTTAAATCCCCGATATACTCTTTTCCGCAGTCGGGGCAAGTGCAAACGGTATAACCGTGTTCGGTACAGGTCGGCGGAATAACCTTTTTGTCATAATTATGTTCTGTTTTATCGGTATAATCCGCAACATAAGTATCACCGCAGTCGGCACAGGTATATGTTGTAAACCCAAATTCCGTACAAGTCGGTTTTGTGATTACTGCTTTATAATTATGAGAGAGCTTGTCTGTATAATCTGAAATAAATTCATCATCACAATTTTTACAAGTGTATGTTGTGTATCCCATAGCCGTACAACTCGGAGCAGATACGGTCTTTTTGTAATCGTGAGCGATTTTATCTGTATAATCGCCGTTGTAGGTGTCTTTACACTCTTTACACTCAAAAACGGTATAACCCATTTCGGTACAAGTAGGAGCAACTATCTTTTCGGAATAATTATGTCCTTTGGGGAGTGCTAATACCGTGCCGCACTTTTCACAGGTTTGCGGCTCCGTGCAAGTAGCTGCTTTGCCCGGTGTATGTCCTTTTGCACTTTCTGCCTTAATCATCTTTTCCGAGCAGTTTTTGCAGTTATATTCAATAACACCCTCAGAGGTGCAGGAGGAAGATGTGATTGTGTGTCCCTCGTCCCAATCGTGTCCGGTAGGTTCTGTGTAATCCGATACAAATGTCTGTCCGCACATAGTACAGGTTGAAGTTGTATAACCTTTATCAGTACAGGTCGGCTCTTTTGTAATACGCTCATAGGAATGAGAGATAATAGGCATCATATCGGTAATATATGTGTTACCGCAAATTTCGCAGATGTGATTTGTATATCCTACATTTCTGCAAGTAGGCTGCACCTTTTCGGTCTTGTATTTATGCTCGCCGACAGGAGTGCTTTCCTCATAAAAGCTGCCACACTTGTCGCAAAGGTTTAATATCAAACCGCCCTGCTTGCAGGTAGCTTCTCTTATGGTGATTGCTTTGTAATTATGTCCGGTTGCCTTTGTGTAATTTCTCTTGTCAAGATTACCGCAGCCGTCGCACTGCCAGCGTTCATAACCGAGATTATCGCAAGAGGGAGCAACGGTTTCCAAATATCTGTAATCGTGTTCGTGCTTTTCGGGAAGTACAATAACCGTTCCGCCGTTGTTATCATCCTTTTTGTCCTCCAACAGCCAAACATACGATACACCGTTTTCCGTCATTGTTTCGCCCTGATATTTATAGCTTATTTCATAATATACAGGATAATATCCTGCATCGGTATAGTTCGGCGTAGAGGTTAAATTGCATTTACCTGCGGAAGTACCATACCGAATACTTGTATGTACGCCGCTGTCAGATAAATCACTGACGGTTACGGTATGGGATTTGTTATCGGCGTTTCCGTAATATGATGTAACCACGGATTTTGCGGTTATATACTCTGTTGTTTTATATCCGCAATCTTCACATTCCTCCTGCAAATAAAAACGGTTATTTCCTATCTGCCCATCAATCACGCTGTCAAGATTATGAGTTTCCTTCTGCCTTATTGCTTTTGCATAGGTGCCTTTGCAGAATTGGCAGTATTCGCCCTTCTTCAATATGGTTGTATGCTGATGGCTGTTATATTGTTCATAGGTTGTATTATCAAAATCAATAAAAAAGTTATGGTCGCAGGAGTTCAACCCATAAACATTATTGTTGAAGTTATATGCGCCCGTTCCGTCAACAGAGTTGATGGTACCGCAGTTTTGGCATACAGATTTTGTGAAATGATACCCCGTATAGCTTGCGTCTACCCCCGGCGTACCGCTGTCTGTATTACCCTTAACTGTGCCATTGAGATCATATCCGTCCGACCATTTAACACCGTGATTTAACGCAGTTTGTCCTGACTTTGTATATTCGGGGACACGATATGTCATCACTGTTGTATGCTTGTTGCAAACCGGGCACCACTGCGTTTCATATGTAACCGTTGCGTTCATATCCAGTTCGTTTGTTCTGCTGTTTGTTTTGAGCCAGTTGTCAGCCGGATCTTCATAGTCGCTTTTTTGTGCCGCAAATACGCTCATGGTCGGCAAAGTCCCGGCAAGCATGATAACTGTTAAAACCACCGATATTACCGACTTGAATTTTAAGCTGTGTTTTGTTTTTTTACTCATTCTTAAATTCCTCCAAATTATTTAATTTCTTTTCGCTGAAACTTTCGTTTTCTTGCATAAGTTTTAGGTTTGACCGCTTTGTTCAACAATCTGCGATTATACTGTTCCTCGCCGTCAAATCTCTTTGTGTCCTGAAAATCCTGTCGTTGTCTTTTCTTCATTTTTGTACCGTTCCTTCTTTAAAATGATGATTTAATATTGTTTTCACATACTATCACCACCCTTCCCATGAAAAAACTCAAGATCATCATAACCGTGCTTTATAAGCTCGCTGATAACTGTATTATTTTCATCCAGACGTGCAACATTAAAGCTTTTGAAAATTTCTTTTTTCGTTTGCCACCTTGCGGAACCGTGTTGTTTTTGTCCGGCAACCGCAGGGGTTTTAATATCTGCCGTAACTGTAATCATTTTGCTTTCCATGCTCACCATACGGCTTGCTATCAATAACACCAATCCAAGCACGACAAAAATCTGAATACACCAGAATATTGTCCGATGCGTTGCGCTTTCCGTCATACTCTTTAAGCTTCCGAAAAAAGAAATGCCGGAAAAACCGTCAAAGGTTCTCCCGACAACTTGAAACACGACTTCGGATAAATATACATTAATAACTAAAGCGAGCATAAAACATATCGCCGCCACAATCAGTTTTCTTTTCATTCCGTTTCCGTCCTTTACAATTCAAAATCAGCCTCATTCTCAAAATCCTCACTCCAATCTATCTCGCCCTCATTATCATGCAGCATCATATATTCTTTCAAAGCCTCACCCTCTAATTTTGTAAGCGGAAATTTACCATTTGTGTTATTCTTGCGGGTATTGCTTCCGAAAAGATATATTGCCTCAACAAGCATATTCCACCGCTTTTGACTTTCCGCTATATCAAGCCGTTTTCGGTTTTCTTCAAAGACCTTTTCCATATTTTCTTTCATAAATCTTTCGGGTGGGTACAGCTTTTTATTTCTGCACTTCTTTCCGTCCGGCGAGATAAAAGTTATATAGGTTTTATTATCATTCCAAACAACCTGATAGCCAAGCTCATTCATTTTATATATAAAGTCCTCACGGCTTGTTGCTGTTTTCATACAGGCAGTCACCGCTAAAAATATTTCATACTTCCAGCTCGTACCCTTTTGCTTGCTGCGGTATTCGCCGCCTGATCTGTGTCCTTTTTCCTTTTTATCATTATCAATTACATTCAAGCCATATTCACGGCACAATTCATCAGAATAGTCCTTTATGCTTTGCAGTTCCTCTGCCGATAGCTGCCACTTTAAGCCCGTTTCGGAATTTACGGAATTGATAACAAAATGAGTATGAATATGCGGCGTGTCGGTATGCGTTGCAATAAGCACCTGAAAGCCCTTAAACGCAGGATGCGAAATCAGTTTTTGTGCTATTTCATTTGCTATTTCCGGCATTATATCTTCATCAGGTGAAAAGGACTGCACAAAATGTATATACTGCCTGCCTTTTTCCTTTCCGTACATTTGCTTGACCTGAATAAAATCCTCATATGCGGTGCTTTTATTGCATAGTTCACCGTAAATCAAGTTATCCTCGGTTTTATCGGGACGAGTTATGTAATTTATAACCCGCTTCATCGCCCCATAGGTTTTGTTCTTTCGGTTAATAAATTCAATGGCTGCCATAGTTTTTTCACTTCCTCCGATAATGCGGAAAGATTAACACAGTTTATCTGCCCTCTGTGTGCAAGTATTGTAAGCTGATTGAGATTTGTACCGATTTTTCTTAGTTCATGACATACGGGTTTTAAATCTTCAAGTATAATAATCCGGTCGTCACGCAAGGCTCTGTTTATGAGATAAGCGGTAGTTGTCATATTCGCCTTTTGTGCATTTTCTCTGATTTTATCCAAATCGGATTTTTCTATTCGTATGCTGAAACCGTAATCCTTCAATACTATCACCTCCTGCACATTATTCGCTTTTTCCCTGCGTTTCTTTAAGATCACGGAATTTTGAGCAATGTGTACCGTTATGATAATCCAGATACGGACACATAGGCGCTCGGCTGTCTAATTTCAGGCTGTCAAGCCCCGTCTGACATTTGGGGCAAAGCTGTTCTTTTTCGTCTTTCATAAAATTTCACACTCCTATCCTAAATGGGTTTGGGCTATGCCCAAGTATTAAAACAAGCTGTTTGTATATACAAACAGGAAGCTTGCCGTCACTAAAGTGACGATTTTGCCGTTAGCTTTCAGCGGTTTTACGCTGCGTTTTTTGTCCTTTGCGGCGGCAAGCTAACGAAAAAAATTAACCTTATTCCAATTTGGAACAAGGTTACATCTCCATTTCTTCATATTCTACACTTTCTATGTTTGGTACGCTTTCAACATTTTTATCTTCAATAATCTGCGGTGCGTCAACACCAAACATATCGGTCACTTCTTCGGCTGTTACATTTTCGCCGATAAGCATATCCTCTGCCGACATTTCCATATCGTGAAGCATTTCGCTGTTCATCTGTCCGATAAAGCCCGACATTGCACAAAAATGTTCGCCGTCCTTAAACAGCTCATAGAAAAAGTTATTGCCGCTTATGTAGTTACTGTATAAGTCCGCATCTTCAAGTAAATACCACGCTCCGTTTTTTATTTTATCTTCGCCGTCACCTACGAACAGTTTTTCAAGCTGTTTCTCATCCATAAAGATGTATCCGACAAACTCACCTTTTGTTTTTTGGCGTTCCGATGCCGATGTCATTTCAGGAAATTTGCCGTCATAAAGGAAAAGCGGTATAATCGGAATATGCTTTCTTAATTCTTCAAGAAGTTTGCCCTTTGAACTTTCAAATTTATCCATATCAACACCGATTTCCTCCGGCTTGATATTTGCCTTTTGCAATAAATGCTCAAACAACTCCTTCTCGGATTTGAAATTATGCTTATCACCCAAATTATATTTTTCGTGCCAGCATATCATATGACTATATTCCTGACTTAATCTCGGATTTACAGGCTTTGTATCATAGGATATTTTTGCAGTAAATTTCGGTCTTGCTATTTTGATCGCCTCCTTCCGTAACCTTGTTCCAATTTGGAACGAGGTTAATCAAATATCTCATCTTCATATTCATTCTCGCCCATAGGATATTTGTCAATTTCTCCGACCTCCTTTTCGCCGCGCTGAATAGGTATAATCGCAGGATGCAGTTCGGTGATAAGAAAGTTTTGATCCTTACAAGTGTTAATAAAGCCGTTAAAAGCTGTAACAAAAGGTATATCCAACTCATCTGTTATCGTAACCTCTGAATCCCGGTGTTTCATAATAAAGTTTGCAATGTTTTCAGCGGTCGGTTTCATATATACCGCTTCGGGATTTTCGCCGTTTGCTGCGTGACCGACCAAATAATAATGCGAGTTAATGCTGCTCATATAAAATTCCTCCATTCCGAACCTTGTTCCAATTTGGAATAAGGTCACATATCGTATTCATCCTCATCTTCATATTCTTCATTTTCGGCATACTCCATACAACAGTAATCAATGTTGTCAAAAAGATGTTTTTCTTCATCCGCAACATAGTTTTTCATATCCTCACGAACCTCTCTTAAATCACCGAGAAAACCCCAGCAGCTGTCGATTTCTTCTCCGTTTTTTTCAATAATAAAACCGTAACATTCGCCGCGCAGATAGCAATCATAGGTTTCCACATCACCAATCATTCGGGTTTCGGCTTTTTCTATCGTGTCTGCCGACAGAGTGCCGTACTCTTTTTCAATCTCATTATAACTTGCATAAATCCACCCGACCTGTCCGCTGTCCCAACGGTCGTTATAAGGATATGTATGACTGCAAGACATTGTGATTCCGCTGTGGTCATAAAGGTAAAGCGGCAGCATTATATTTTTTCTCTCTGCAAGCTCTTTAAGTGAATTTATGGACAAAAACTCCAGCACACAATCCTTTGCCTCATCTGAATTTTTTAATTCATTAGGCGTAAATGTATATTCTGTGAACCATTTACCGTTATACTCGTCCTGAAGCTCCCATTCACGCTCTGAACGGTTATATATCAACCGTACATCATCAAATTTGGACTTTTTGACATAATCAATGACTTCATCAGCAGATAGAGTATCTCTTATCATCTGCTTTAACAGTTCCGGCGGGTCATCAAAATCGTGTTCATCACCGAGATTATAGTTACGATGCCAGCAAGCCATATGTGCAAAATTATCATAGTCCTTGCGCGGATTTATCGGTTCATCATCGTATTCGACTTTCAACCTATATTCCGGTTTTTGTTTTAATACCGCAGGCATATAAACACCTCCTCGTGCATAAAATTAACCTTGTTCCAAATTGGAATAAGGTCACATTTCAAATTCTTCATCTTCACTTGCAGGCAGCAAAGCCTGTGTTTCGCTTTCCGCATCAATGTACTCCGTACCGCTGTTGTTAAGCACAAGTCCGTAATCTTCGGGCGAGCACTCTCTGACAGAGAATGCCATATCCATTGCTTCTTTAGAGCCTCCCGCCGGGATATTTTCATATGTTATTTCACCACCCTGATATGTGCGCTCTCCAACATTGTACCCAATATCCTCGTCAGCCCAGCTATGTTCTAACCGTACATCCGGATATTTTTCGGAAAGCGTCTGCAAAATACTGTGCGGTGCTGACCATGCCGTATTAAAATATATTGTTTTATCTTTATCATAGTCAAAATCATAAGCGTTCCATTTTGTATCCCAATTATTTATCGACCATTCATACCAAGTCGGCGCACCGTAATTCCGGATATTTTCAAAGGCTTGCTTTCCCAAATCGAACAGTTTTTTATCTTCCTCCGGCATACCATTTATTTCTTTCTCAAGTTCCTTTTTTGCCTTAACAGCAAACATAAATTTTTCGAAATCCGGGGTGGTCTTGAGTATATGCATCAGTTTCTCATATTTTTCTCTCATATCGGAAAACATTTCAAGTCCTTTGCGTGTACTTGAACCGCACTCAATATTAAGTGTTTCCGGCATAGGTATCAGCTTGTTAAAATCAATGCTTCCGATTCCTTTTTCATCATTTTTGATTGCGTCTAATATTTCTGTAATTTTTTCTTTATCCGCTTCAATTACAATAATATTCCTTACATGATTCGGCATTACACATCACCTGTCCTTTCCGAACCTTGTTCCAATTTGGAACAAGGTCACATTTCTAAAAATTCATCATTCTCATTTGCTGCTTGTTCACTTAAATACATTTGTAAATCGTTATTATAGTCTTTGGTTACAGGCAAATCCACAAAAACCTCATACCCCAAATCTTCATATTTTTTCTTGTAGCTTTCTATTGTTTGTTCACCTTTTTTCTCATCATATATGCCATATATTCTGTTTTTACCGGCTTCGTCATTATCAAGGCAAAAATGTATTTTCTTTATGTACGGGTGCATTTTCAAATAATGTTCCAATGCTAAATCAGATAACCCACCCATTGATACACGGCTGTCCTGTTTCCAATCAAGCCCCTCAAGCTTAAAAAGAGTTGCGTGACTCATTGCGTCAATCGGAGCTTCAAATACAAATAATTCATCACTCGTGCTGTCCATAGAAAAACCATACTGCTTATCCGATCCGGCGGCGTCTTGTCTGAATTTTGAGTTTTGGTTTACGCTCCGCATAGCAGCATATTTCATCTGCCCGGATTCATCATAGCCGCAGAATACGCAGTTATTAACGCTTGATATATTTTTAAAAAAACCGCTTTTCTTATACGGCGCAAGTCTGTCATAACTGATGGCTTCAACACCTATATATTTGAGCTTATTTTCATCATTAAAGCCAAGCTTCAAGCCGTATTTTTCCACGCAGCGGTCTATCAGGTTATATTGCGGTAATTTTTCAAAATCTGCAAAAGTCATAATCTTTGCTACCGCAACCTCACCGTTTATATCTGCTTTTGCAAAAAACTCCAAGCTTTCATATATTTTCTTTTGGTGCATAAGCTCAGATATGATTTCATTATCAATTTTTCTTGTCTTAGACAAGTATGCAAATGCGTGTCTTGCGTGTGAATTTTCCTGCGGCACCATGAGTTCTTTGGGTTTAGGCGGTTCTTCGGCAAGCTTTTCAATCGGTTTTCTGCTGCCGTCGTATTCCTCGCCGCAAAGGTATAAAACAGCGTTCACAAAATCCATACCCTCAACCTTTGAAAGATAATCTATTGCGGTGCCGCCAATACCTCTTGCAAACCAATTCCATAGATTGTTATTGACTACAAAACCGCCGTGAACACCCTTTGCCTTATACGATCCGCCTGTCTTTTTAAACTCATAACCTCTCTCCTGCAAGAACTTCAAAACATCTGTGCTTGCCGCCTTTTCATACTGCTCTTGAGTAAATCTCGGTTTCGGTTCATATACTTTTCTCATAAGCTGCTCCTGTTCTTTAATACGGTATCCCTATAAAATCACACACCGTTTTGTAATCGAGCTTTTCAAAAAAGTAATTATACAAAGCAGGGTGGGTAATTTTAAGCATTTGTAAACGGTTCGGTTCTTCATCATAATGACAGCCGTAAAGACATCCCACGCAGCCTGTTCTCTGATAGCCTGAAAACTTTAATTGTCCGTCAGACGTTGCAATAATATCTCCGTAAAGGATGCAATACGGAATTTTAGTTAAATTCAAATATTGTAAAATATCCTGTGCGGTCCAGAATGACAGCGGTGTTGATTTCGGTTCTGCCGCATTAAAGGCATTGCAGCCTTGCTTCAGCCACGCCTGACGCCTAATCTGACTTTCCTCTGCCAATGTCCCTACTATCATTTTTTTACCCGTTTCCCTGCAAAATCTGTGAATCGGCGCTTTTTTCAAATGATAGCAGCAGCGGTCATTAATTTTAAACGGCGCTTTTATAAGATACTGCCACTGCTTCGGAATACAGTATTTTGATTTCGGCATTATTCCCGTTTTTAGAAACTCTGCCGCCGTTTTCTTTGAAAATCCGAACATACACTTCATAAACGAAAACGGAATGTCCGAGAAATTATCTCTCAGCCATTCCGCAGATTTTAAGTGCAGTTGATTATCGTATGCTTCCATACAGCCGTCATAGTTTTTCATTCGATAAATATAATTGGAAATTTCCTTTGATATAACCGGATAGCCGTATTCCTTAATAACATTCGCATAGGTTGTTTTCGGGGTTAATACGGTTATATTTTCATGGGATTTCACAAATTTGATTATTTCGGGAAATTCCATTGTAGTGTTTACAAACACAGCCTCTATATGCGGATAAATTCTTCTTGTCAAATCCAGCAATACCGTAGAATCGGCGCCGCCAGAAAAAGATACCGCAGCATTTCCTTTGTAGTGCATATACCATTCCATAATTCTTGTTTGCGTTACCCGTATTTTTCTTTCAATCGGCCACGCCTGCATTGTCTGCAAATCTTTATTTGTATAAATTGTTCTCACTCCTTCCGAAAAGATATAACCTTATTCCAATTTGGAACAAGGTTATATCTCAGCCTCGTCACATTCTTCATCGGCTTCATTTCGTGTATATTCCTCATATCCGACTTTCATTATGTCGTTAAGCGTGGAATAAAAGGACTCATCCAAATCCTTTTTCAAGCCCTGGCTGTACATTTTCGGATTGTCAGCGTCATATACACATTCATATTTCCCCAAACTGTCTAATTGCCATTCAAGGATTCGTACCGCTTCGTTTTCGTTATCAAATTTGAATGTGTATTCGGGATCTCGCATAACATCGCCGTTTTGCAAGTGAAACAGACAAAGCGCCAAAGTGTTGCCGCCAATATTTTCGATATACATATCATCATAATATTCCTGCCTGAATTTCATATAGCTGCACTTTCCGTTAAGCATTTCCGGAAACATCGCCCGAATCAGCCTGTAATTCTGTTTTTCAAGAGCAGAGTACGGCATATCATCCAAAGCCGACACCTGTTCTGCGTTGCTGCTTTGCTTATTAATCTCATTTGCCTGCACTGATTCGTCCTCCTCACTGTTTTCATCATTTCCTTCAACCACATCGTCTTTTTTATCCAAATCAAGTTCACTGTTAAGAAACATAAGCCTTTCGGATTTTTCCTTTAATTCATCTTCATAAGCAAACGGTTTTTCATACTCTATCTTTGCATTTTCAAGATTTTTTCTGTCCGTTTCAAGCTTGCCTTGTGTTTCTGTTATTTTTTTATTTATGGTTTCAAACAAGTGCTCAAGCCTTATTGTATTTCCCTGTGCGCTATCCGACATTTCCGCCTTATATGTCAGGTTGCCGACAAGGCGCAAAAAGTAGAAAACACCGCCAAACTCTTTCATTTTTTCAACTTCAAGATTAAATCCGCAAAAGCTGCCGATATTCTTTTTTTCGTCCACCTGCAATGATTTTGCCATAGCTATAAATATCTCACCGGCTTTTTCACGCTCATCAATAACCTGCCCTGATACTGTAACGCAGAAATTTTCAGACCTGTTTTGCTCAAAAATCTCTTTATCTTCCGTAAGCTTTTCAAGCATTTTTTCGTGTTCCGCTATTGCTCTCGGATATTTTGTTGTAAACTGATCCTGCAAGGAATATCTCTGATTATCATAATTGGATTTTAGCATTTTCAAGCGATTTACCTGTAAATCCAAATCCATCTTTTCTTTAATACGCTCATCACCCGTTGCGATAGCCTTAACCTCTGCAAAGGTAAGCACCGTTTCATCTATATCCTCGCAGGTTCTGTCTACCATTCTGCCGGACTTTATTTGTGATATAAAACGCTGTTTATTTTCCACTATTTGCCACATGTACGCATCAAATGTGTTCTGCGTTACATATGTATAAACAGCAACCTCATCATTCATATTGCCTTGCCGAAGCCCTCTGCCCAAACGCTGTTCAATATCGCTCGGACGATACGGACAATCCAAATTGTGAAGTGCGACTATTCTGTTTTGAATATTTGTTCCTACGCCCAGCTTGCTTGTTGAGCCGATAATAACCCTTTTTTCGCCGCTTCGCATTAGGGCAAACAGTTCTTCTCTTTGTGCGTCTGTTTTGGCGTCGTGTATAAAGCAAATTTCATCTTCGGGAATACCCTTTAATATTAAATCCGCTTTTAAGCCGTCATAGACATTATATATTCCATCCGCTTTCGGTGTTCCTATATCGCAAAATACAATCTGCGTTCCCTTAATATCAGCACTCTTTTCAAATTCCCGGTACACATTTTCCGCACACATACTCACCTTTGAATCCGCCGTATGCTCTGCAATAGGATCAATCAATCTCGGATCGGTTGCCAGAAGTCTTGCTTCGTTCGTGATTTTTAGCATATTATCCTCTGAGCTTGATACCATTCCGTTATGGATTGCATTTGCTCTTTCAACAAACTCCATCATTTGCATTACTACAAAATCACTCGGTTCGCTGTTTATTACAATCGGCTTACCGCCACGCATTTTGGGTATAGGCAAGTTCAAGTCCTCATCGGTTACAACATCCGCAAAATTGTGATACATTGATAAAAGCTCCGGCATATTCTTAAATTTTGCAAACCTTGTGCGGTATCTGTATCCCGTGCCTTCAGGGGCAAGCTCAAGAGAGGTTACACACTCTCCGTATTGCGCCGCCCATGCGTCAAAGTGCATCATATGCCTTTTTTCAAGCTCCTTCGGATCTAAGTACCTCTGCATAACAAACATTTCCGTCATTGAATTTGAAATCGGTGTTCCTGTTGCAAACACGATGCCCTTACCTTCGTTTACCTCCTGCATATACCGGCACTTCATAAGCATATCCGTTGCTTTTTTCGCTTTGGTCTGTGCAATTCCGGCAACATTACGCATTTTGGAAAATACGGCACAGTTTTTGAAATAATGGGCCTCGTCAACAAACATATAATCAATCCCCAAGCTTTCAAATGTAATTAAATCATCCTTTTTGCTGTCGTCCGCAAGCTCCTGAATTTGAGTATTCAGGTCGGTTTTCATCTTCTCCATTTGCTTTATGGTAATTCTGTCACCGCTTTCGGCTTTTGCTATCGCAACGGCCTCAACTATTTCATTAACCTGTTTTTCCAGCATCATAATCTGCCGTTCTTTTGACATTGAAATCTTTTCAAACTGACTGTGACCGATAATAACAGCGTCCCAATCACCTGTTGCAATTTTGCTGACAAACCGTAGTCGGTTTTTCTTTTCAAAATCCTTTTTGGTAGTCACAAGTATATTTGCAAACGGATACAGTCTTAAAAATTCAGCGCCCATCTGCCCGGTTAAGTGGTTCGGTACAACAAATATGCTTTTGTTTGCAAGCCCCAGTCTTTTCAGTTCCATACAGCTTGCAACCATAACAAAGGATTTTCCCGCGCCAACCTTATGATCCAAAAGCTCGTTTGTGTTTGAAAACAATGCTCTTGCTACGGCATTTTTCTGATGCTCTCTCATAATGATGTCATTTGTCATACCCGGAAAAGTCAAAAAGCTGCCGTCATATTTTCTGAGTCTTATGTTATTAAAATTCTCGTTATAATAATCAACATACTTTTTTCTTCGCTCCGGCTCCTCAAAAATCCAGCTTCTGAAGGCTTCTTCAATAAGATACTGCTTTTCTCTTGCAAGCATACTTTCTTTCTGATTTACGGGGTATGTCGTCTTGCCGTCCTTTTCAACCGCATCGTGAACGGTAGCGCTTCTCATATTAAGGCTCGCCTCAAATATTTCGTATGCGTTCATTCGGTTTGTGCCGTAGGTTTGAGTTACTGTTACAGAGCTTCCGTCATAGCTTTTATTTCTCACTGCAAAAGCATTTGTAAATCTGTTATATTCAACGGTTATTGCACCACTTCCATACTGCGCATATGATGGGGTATTAAATTTTTCATACATAAATTGCGTATAATCCTCTTTATCAATCCATGTAAGTCCCGTGCTTACGGCAATTTCAGCAGCAGTTAAAAGCGGCGGTTGCACTTCTTCAAGCGCCGACACATTATCCGAAAACAGTTCCGGGTGTCCTTCTGCCGAAAATCTTGCTATTTTCAGTTTTTGCCTCACATCACCCGACAGGTATTCGTCTGCCGTTTCAATACATTTGTGCTTATCTCCGTATGCGCTGAAATATTCCTCGACCGTCATATTCGGCGGCAGCGGTTCGTTGATTTTTTCGGGGTTTAGATATATCTGCCCCTTTAATTCATCAAAAACAACGCTTTGTGATTTATGGTACAATCCACACATATAGTCTAAGTTTACACGACCGTACTCCGACAGCGATAATTTAAGAGCGTCAAGAGCATTATCAACACTCTCAGGCTTTTTTTCCGGCTTTATTGTTCGCTTACTGAAAATATCAGCTTTTGAATAGGTCTTGGTTTCATCATCAAACTTTTCAAGAGAACAAAGCAGGGGATAATCGCTGTCATCCCGAAAAACACGCTCGTTTGCAGAAATGCTGATATTCCCGTATTTTTTTACAAACAAATCATATCTTTTGTTAAGCTCGGCTTGATAGGCGCCGATAACCTCATCGGGTTCTTCATCTGTCTGTGCTTCAATCAAGCCACGGGTAATATCACGAATTTCGCATAAATTCTTAATTCTTTCAAGTGCCCTGCCCTCATACTCCATTTTACGCATAACGGAATTTTCACGGTAATATAAGTTGTTGTCAACAAAGGCATATGTAAAATTACGAACATTCGGATCGGCAGGAATTGTTTCCCCACTGTCCGCTTCCTCTGTCCTCTCATATTCGGTTATATGTCCCTCTATTGCACTTAAAGCTGCCTGTAAATCTCTTTTTAAATCAAAATCATCTGCCGCTTTTAAATATGTTATACTGTTTGTTCCAAACCGATTATCGTATTGCATACTACCGAGCAGCATAAATGGGTTTTGTTCAAAATATGCGTTTACCGGAATACCCTCGGCGTCAATGCCAAGCTTTGTCCAATACGGTTCGGCAGAAACAATTCTTTCCCGTTTTTGCAGGAATATGATGTCTGCCGTTACCTCGGTATTTGCCATTTTCCTGAAAGTATTGTTCGGCATACGAACAGCGCCGAGCAGCTCCGCACGGTTCCCGACATATTTTCTCAGACTTTCATTTTCCTTATCCAATGTACCTTTTGAGGATATGAAGGTGATAATGCCGCCAGGGCGAACCTTTTCAAGCGTTTTGGCTATAAAGTAATCATGAATCAGAAATTTATATTTATTGAATTTAGGATCGAACAGCTTATAATCTCCGAACGGGATATTTCCGACGGCAATATCAAAAAAGTTATCAGGTTCTTCATTTGTTTCATAGCCCTGTATTTTTATATTTGCCGTCTGCGTAAGCTGCTTTGCAATCCTGCCGGAAACATCGTCAATCTCATAGCCGTATAATTTACTGTTTTTCTTCATCTCCTCCGGCATTGCCGCAAAGAACAAGCCTGTTCCCATTGCAGGGTCAAGGACGTTTCCACCCTTAAATCCCATTCTTTCAATCGTTGCATAAATATTTTCAATAATTTCGGGCGGCGTATAATGCGCACATAAAACCGATGCCAAAGCGCTTTTATATTCATCATCAGTCAAAAGTCCTTTAAGCTCCGCATATTCCGAACTCCAAGACGAATTATTTTCGTCAAAAACCTCCGAAAGACCGCCCCAGCCCACATATTTACAAAGTATCCGCTGTTCGTCAGCCGTTGCAAGTCTGTTTTCACTCTCAATTTGATTAAGCAATTTAATCGCTTCGATATTTGCTTTGAATTTCGCTTTCGGACCTCCGGCGTCTATATTATCATCAGGCGAATATGTGTAATCAATTCTGTTTTCGATAACAGGTGCAACAGTTTCTTCCGTATCAACGGTTTTTCCCAATGCTTTTTCGGTGGAAATAACCCTGAGCACCTTGTTATTTTCAGCTACCAGAGCGACATCATAACCCTTATCATTCAGAGCGTTCATATATTGCTCCAAAATATGATTCGGAAAACCGCACATATCATAGTTTCTGCCGTCAATCACTTTATTTGCCGGATGTAAGTCAAGCTCCTCCGAAAGATTTTTTGCATCATCGCCGTATGCCTCATAAAAATCGCCTATGGGGAATAGCGCTATAGTCTTGCCGTTATCCTCCGAATGTATTTTTTCAAATAACTCTGCGGCCGACAACTCTGAATTTTCATTTGCTGTCGGCAACGGCTGTGTTTCCGTTTCTACAACAGATGCATTCGGCACCTCATCTGCTTTCGGAATATCAGATACAGGCACAAATGTTTCCGTCAGCTTATCATATTCTTCTTCCGGCATCAGTCCCGTTTCAACACAAGCCTCCTTATCCGAATATCCCATAATATCACTCAGATAATTTCTGAAAGCCCTGCGCTGTCCGTTTTCAACCTCTTTTTCCGTCCATTCCGGATTGTCAACAGTATAGTCCATATAAATGACCGCATCTTTAAGATACAAATAACCATATGTATATACTGTTTCTTCATCACCCTCACCAAAGGTAACATTGATAAAATCAACAGGTGCATTTAGGAAATCCTGAAGCTCAACATCTCTCAACTCCTTTATCGCCTGTGTTCTGCGGTAAACAAACGGAATATCAAAAATTTCGTAAAGCGGCAGATTTTCTTCATCGCTGTTTGTGATGTCACGAACCAACACCTCTTGTTTGTTTTGGTCAAAGTTTAAAACCTCATAATGCCTATCGGCGACAGAAAATTGATCTTCTATGTTGACCTTGTAATCATCTGAATAATGCTTGTCATATTCGTCCTCTGTCATAATTTCAGCCTCTGCCAATGCCTCTTTATGACTATATCCGAGGTGATCCATTAAATAATCCTTATATGCGTTTTTCCGTCCGTCTGTAAGCTCTTGTTCCGTCCATTCTTCCTTTGGTGCAAAATTCAATAAAAATCTGCCCGAATGAACTATTGCATAAGGAAAATAGAATGTTCTGCCGTCATATTCCTTTGACAGCATTTCAACTTCACTGTTAAAAAACTCCTCTTTGGTATAGGTTCTTTCAAGGTCTGTATTTCTTAAAGCCTCACGAATATCATAAATCGGCGCTTCTATAAAGGTTGATTTGCTCGACCAAAGCTGCGGATGCAAGTTACCCTTATATGTTTCATCAAGCAAATGCACACGATCCCCATCAATTCTCGTAATTCTATATTTGCGGTTTTGATATTCCACATAATCGTTAACATGAATTTCCGGCAATGCCTTTTCAGGTGTTTTGACAAGCTCGGCTGTTTTAAAATCCTTCCACGGTGTTGCTTCAACCAGAACATATGTATGCGGCGATACATAAAACTGTATGTCACCCAAATCCGTAGTCCGTTCTTTCTCATCGCTTTCAAGCACTTCAAATATATCGCCGTTAAGAGAAATGAAATCACCGTATTTGAAATCGGGTTTTATGTTTTCGGCTTCATCTGCCGTTTCGATTTCTTGTATTTCAGCGTTCGGTTCGGGAATATAATATGTACCTTCATTTATTGCCTCCTGAACATATTTCGCAAAGCTGTTCCAAGTAATACGCTTTTTATTATCGGTATTTTCCCTTGCGTGATACTCGATTCCTTTTCCGTCCGCCATCCACGTATAATACATATCGTCTACCGTTACGGACGCTACGCATATTCCGTATTCATTTTTCAGAAAATTTGTTCTGTCTTTCCAGCCTGTATTGCTCTGAAAAAACTCATATATTCTCTGTTTTCCGCCTGCAATCAGGCTGCCGTAAGAAGCAATACTTTTTATAACATCATCATCGCTGATTTCGTCACTTTCACTGCTAAAATCAACTGTTTCGGCAGCTTCTTCATCATTGCCGAAAATACTTAATTGTGCAGGGCTCACCTCTGCGGTTTTTTCTGCACCTTTTCGGATATTCTCCGATATGCGCCTTTTTGCGACAACGGGAGGTGCAATTTGAGGTTCGGTATTATTCTTTTCCCTAATGGCTTGCTCACGGCGTTCCTTTGCAAGCTGATTTAAGCTTGTTGCACACTCGCTTAAAAAATCTCTTGCAATAATTGTTGCGCAGTTTCCGATACGATACAAAAGCGATTTATTATTAAAATCCGAAATATCTTCAAGCACTCCGTCAAATATGCTTGTATCAAAACCACATCTTGAATACATCATATATGCAGCACTGTTCCACACCATAACATTAACCTTAGATTCTAATTCGCCGTCGTTAATCTTAAACAGTGGTGAACCCTCGGTATTTCTTTTAATACCGTCATAAAAACCGGGGCGAATCTCCCTAACCCTGCGCAAAACTTCAGAATCTATATATTCATAGACCGTATTTACATCTGCCGGATGCTGCCTCTTGAGTCTCTCCAAAAGCAGCTGCGAATTTTCAGAAGTGAGCCTCCACAGCCGAGGATATGTTTTTTCATCACCACTTGTATCGGATATATCAATCAGATAACGAAGCTGCGGCTTTGCTGACATAACATCGAATACGGCTATATTTGTATGCTCTTTATTTATTGTTCTGCCGATACGATTTTCCCATATTTCTCTTTCAGCAAGCATAGTTGCGTCCCTATTCTGTCCGTAAATCTGCAAAGCATTATCGAAATTATATTTATATATTCGTGATGCAAATTTCAGATAATCTGCCCACTCCTTACCGTTTTTTGATACCTCACGGCTCGCCTCGTCAAACAGTTCCCAAACGGCTTTTATTTTGCTCATTTATGTTCCTCCTTCCGCGGAAAACAAACAAAAAGCCGCAAAATACCGGATTTCTCTGATATTCTGCGGCTTATCTTAATTTGCTTTCATTATATTTTTATTTATCTCTTATTCGCCAGTGCATACCCTCCGGCGGAGGATATTTCTTCAAATCCTCTATAAACTGTCTGCGTGTTTTATAAAACGGGCATTTTCTCGTTTTGCAAAGCATTTCGGTCAATGCCATACAGTGTCTTGTCTGATACGCAAAACAGTCTTTTTTACCTGTATAGTTCTCCATATTCACCTTATCCTTATTTTCCGATGATAAAACAAAAACCGCCCCGAAGGGCGGCATTGAAGATTTGTCTGCAATTTATTTTGCATTTAATATCAGCTTTCTTGCAACGGTGAAGTAGCTTCCGCAAACAGACGGAATATCTCTGTAACAAGTGTCAAGCTCCAGCTGTGCGTCATAATCAAATGACCTATCTGCTGTCTGATATATTTTCTCATACGCTTTTTTGATTGCTGTATTTTTATCCGTTGTCCCGTTTGCATACTCTGCAATAATATCGGTGAGCAGCGGTTTTAACCATTCCTCTGCGTTTCGGTAAAATTCCGGGCGCAGATACATCTCACGATACTGAAATACCGCATTTCTTGTAATATCGGCAAGTACACCGTAACCATAGCCGTTTGTTTCATTGTTCAGCACGGCATTTAAAATTCTGCTGTTTGCTTTATTTACCGCATCGGCATATCCAAGTCCGTTTTTAACCTCATCTAAAATATCGGATATATGGCTTTCCGCAATTATCACACTTTCATCATTCACATAAAAGGGAAGTGATTCCGTCGGAATTTCGGCTGCATTTGCCGTACTCATTCCCATAACCATTGCAAAGATAACTGCCATAACTATATTTTTCTTCATATTATTCAGTCCTCCTGTCTTTGTTTTATCATCATTTATATTTTTATCTCGGCTGATATACAAACTCGTTTAATACAACACTTTCCGCTTCTGCCTGACAGGTATTATATATTCTCGTCCTTGCCATCATATCTGATTTATCGAATTGTTCTTTTTTCATCAGCTTTTCCGTAAGGTCTTTTACCTGTCTGTAAGCTTCTTCATTTACTTCGTGCATAAGCGGCATTAAATCTCCGCTCATTCTAAGCTCGGCATATCTGTCAGGGTATTCCTCTTTAATGAAGTTTAAGCATATTTGTCCGTATTTTCCGAGCGGTATTCTATCAGCTTCGGGGTTCTTAGATATTTGCAGTTCGGGGTATTTAGCTCCGTCCACATCTCTACACTTAATATCCAATGCCTTCATAACAATGCTCCTCCTTACTCAATTTCTCCGCATTGAGTGTATTCATCATCTTCATCGGCTGTGTTTTCTTCCATATGCTCAAAATACATCTCCAATGCTTTTTCAATGGTTTGTTCTATATACTCTGAATCTCTTACACCGCTGAAATACTTTGAAAACTTTGTTATTTTAATGGATGTTATCGGCTTATGTTTTTTATCTTCGCTTTCAAATATATCATCAAGCGAACCAAAATTTAAGCTGTTGGTATTAAACGCTTTAACAATTTCATCTGCACCGGTTCCTTTAATTTTGCAACGTGTTTGTTCAAGATAGTTTGCAACAACAGCCTGTGCATTTTCGTCAAGCGCTGTCAATTTTACGGCAGCGTCAAGTGCTATCCTGTTAGAACCTGTTGCCGTAATTAAAGCATCAGATAATTCCGCAGTTCTGATATACCGATACATCTGTGTTCGTGAACCGCCGTATTTCTTTGCAAGAATATCCAGACTGTCAACCTTTTCTCCGTCAGCTTGCAAGTCACTTCGTTCACCCGACTTCTTTTTCATAACATCATATTGCTGTCGATATGCAATAACCCGTTCTCTGAAAGATACATCACGATTTATGAGATTAGCTTCTGTCAGAAGCATAATTGCATCTTCCTCGCTGCACTCTCTGATCTCGGCAGGAACGCTTTCAAGCCCTGCCTCTCTCGCGCATCGCCAACGATTTTCGCCCGATATGATTTCATATATATCCGATGTTTCCGTTTTTCTCAGCGTAAGCGGTGTAATGATACCGTTTTCTATAATGCTGTCTATCATAGCCTGTTTCTTTTCGCCTGTGTACGGTTCAAATCTGTTGTGCTGTGACGGTCTGATATTATCAAGCGGAATTTCCGAGATAGGTTGCTGATTTTGCTTATCATCTATCTGCGGCGTATCAAATATTGACGCTATTTCCGATTGTTCATCAGATGTCATTTCCTCAAATATCGGATTATCCGCATCCATTTGCAATTTCTTTAAGCTCATACAGTTCCATTACCTCCTTTGCAAGATTTTCGTAATCAACCGCAGCCTTGTTGTTCGGCTTGTACTGAAACAATGTTTTTCGCACTGCCGGAGTTTCGGCAACAGTGGTTGATAATCGGATTTTTGTTTTTAATATGGGTACTGCTTTAATACTCTCAACCTGTTCGCATACAACCTTTGCAATATTTGTGACGGGTGAGTAATATGTCAGCAGGATTCCGGCTACGCTCAAATTCGTATTTATTTGTGATTTTGTCAGCTTAATATATTTTATCAGTTCGGCAAATCCGTCGAGTGATGAAAAATCATTTGATTTTATCGGTATTATAACCCCGTCTGCCGCTGAAAGTGCATTAAGCGTCATCAACCCTACGCTCGGCGGGCAGTCTATAACTATGTAATCATAATCGTTCTGCACATCAACCAAAAGCCTTTTCAGAATTGTTTCCCGAAATGACATTCCAGCCATTGCAATTTCCGTATTGGTAAGCCTGTTGCTGCTGCCTATGAAGTCAATGCCTTCATCGGATTTGCATATGCACTCGGATACATCTGCCTCCATAGAATTTTCCATAAGGTCACTGATTGTTTTGGTAAGCGTTATACCTTTGGGCGTAAGTATCTGTGTCGCATTATGCTGTGAGTCAAGATCAAGCACCAAAACCTTCTTGCCGGCTCTCGTTAAAGCCGACGATAAATTAACCGCCGTAGCCGTCTTTCCGACACCACCCTTCTTGTTGCAGATTACTATAGTTTTTGACATCATTATCATATCCTCTCATTGATTATTTTTAGACTTATAAATTAAATACGCTTGTCCATTTCAAGAAAATGAAAAAGGGACAAGTTCCGAAACTCCCGTATCTACGGGCTTTTCTTTCCTTGTCCCTATTATAACATGTTCATATGAATACGACTTCAGTATATCATCTTTGTTTTCCGCTGTCAATTCTCCGAACGGGTTATATGTATATGTGCTTGTACCCGTGGAATCCGTCATTGACGTGCGTTTGCCGATGGCATTATATGCATAAGTCACTGACTCTCCGCCGCGTGTGCGTGATGTCACATTGTCGAATGCGTCATAGGTATATATATCCTGCACATTTGCAGCGTCGGTGATTTTCAGCTTTCTTCCCTGCAAGTCATACTCATAGCTTTTGGTCTTGCCGTCCGGCGCCGTTTCGCCCGTCATTCTGCCGAGGCTGTCGTATGTATAATCCGTTACCCTGTCCGAAGAAGTATTCGTCAATGAGCCTGTGCGCGTGGTTATGCTTACAGGATTTCCGGCAGAATTATAGCTGTACACGGTATACAGTTTTTGGTTAGTATCGGGCGCAACAAACGAATATGCAAGTCTGTTCATGCTGTCATAAGAATACTCCGTTCCGACAAATTTAACAACATTATTCGACATACTTCCCGTTTTTGTCTTTTTTGAAATCACGTTGCCGTTAGCGTCATAATCCGTTTTGCTCTGCATTTCAGCATTATCCGCAAGAGGATTGTATTCGTTCAGCAGTCTGCCTGCGGCGTCGTATTCATAACGCGAAATGTTTCCGAGTGCATCGGTCTTTTGCGTTACGAGGTTTAAGTCATTGTACTCATAGCTTACCTGCGAGCCGTCGGCATACGTTACAGAAACAGGATTGTGAAAAACGTCATATGCAGTAGCCGTCACTGAGCCGATCGGATCGGTTTCCGTAAGCGCATTTCCGGCAAGGTCATAGGTATATGTGTATGTGCGCTCATTTGCTCCGGAGGTATATTTTCTTTTGATTATATTTCCGAGGTAATCCGTGCTTTCGCTGTACTGTGCAAAGTCCGTACCTCCGCCCGATATACTGCGTGTTACGGTAGTAACGGGGTTATACTTTGAATCTTCGGAAATGCTTATTCTGTAGGATATTTCACGAAGCAGTGTGCCGTCCGTTTCATATACCTTTTCGCTCAGCACATTGCCCGTGCAGTCATGAGTATAGCGCGCCTCGGTATATTCGCCGGGAGCAGTATATCTTTTGTATGAGGAAACAAACCCCATATCGTTGTATGCATATTCATCAAGCACGGTTTCTGCGCCGTTAAGTACCGCGGCGGTTTTTGTGCGGCTGCCCCATGCATTGAAATATATCTTATACACTGTGCCGTTTTTCGCCGTGCAGGTAACTATGTTGTTCGCCGTATCGTAAGAATAGCTTTCCGATGTGCCGTCCGGATACGAAACGCTCAAAAGTCTGCCGCTCATGTCATATGTCATGGAAGTAATTCCGCCCTTGGCGTCTGTTTGGCTTACCGGTCTGTGCTCGCTGTCGTATACCGTGACGGTAACGATGTTATCAACGGATTCTCCGTCGGAGTTTTTGATATTCTTCTGAGTTTTAGTGAGCGTATAGCCGCCGTCAGCCGCATATGCATACGAATACTCCGTAAGTGCGGTATCGCTGCCGAGATCTACACTCTCGGAAGCAACATTGCCGTAAGAATCATAGGTATAGCTTACCGTTCGTTTTAGTTCGTCGTTTTCATAAGTATTTTGTGCGGCTATGGATTTTTTATCTTCGGTAAGCACATTTTCAGTCCTTACCGTCGTAGCGGCGTCTTTCTTATACTGCGTGTCCTTCAGCAGATAAGTATCGCCGGCATCCGAATGATAGGTGTAATCGCAGACATAGTCGCCGTTGGTTATTTGCGAAACCTCATTTTGCCTGTTGTATATATACTCTCTTACAGCCCCTGCCGAACCGTTTCGAGAAGATTGGGACATCGTTTCCTCACTTACTTTTGCATCCGAATAATCATTTCTGTATTCATACTTATGCCAACCGCTTATATGTGCAAGCGTATCACGCATTTCAATTCTGTTTATGCGTTTATCAAAACTCATGTAGCTCGTTTCTGCTCCTACATCATCTCCGCCCGACATGGATTTTTTTTCCGTTTGAGAAATATATCTGTATTTAGGGTGACTTGTATTGTATGCAAAAGTGTATGCATAACATTCTTCGTTTTTGATTTCCTCGCCGCTTTGTTCATAATATCTGTTTACGCAGTAGTAATATCCGCTTGTTAACGGCCGTTCCCAAGGGTATCCGATTTCCCAGCCAATCGCGGATGAATACTCAATTTGCTTTGTAAGACCTGTAGGAAACTCTATTTTATACGGCAGCTTATATATCGCAACATCTAACTTATTAAGCAATTTATCATATCTGTATTCCTGGCGCATATAATATTTGATTACATTTTCCTCGTCTTCGGCAATCAATGGTGAAGTACCGCTGTTTCTGGTTACGGTAAATATGTATTCGTCATCAATAGTGTATTTGTTATTTACATCTTTTGCGCTGTTTACTGTTTGTCTGCTGTATAAAACAAGCTGTGTTACTGTATCGCCCGCAGTCTTTGTTATTCCGGAGCTGTTGCAGGTGTATACCTCGCCGTCGGAAGTTGTGATTATATATGCATAGGTATCATCCGTAATAGTATATGCATTACCGTATCGGTCCGAAACACCGCAAATTTTATATGTTCTGAAATTTTCCATCAAAAAATAATAGGTTTCGCCGTCGTCTGATGTAACGGTGGTGTTATAACTAAATCCAAGTGGATGAACGGCTGTTACATTCGCGTCATTGTCATCTACGGCAGTTAATTTATACTTTGAATAACTTGCCATTTGGTATGTTGAAATGTGTAAACGGAAAACTCCGTTTTTCTTTCTGTAATATGCACTTAAAGTACACGAATTACCGTTAATATCCTGAAATACTAATTCGAGATCTCGTGAGTCGCTGTCGTTGTCGTAATCATAAACATACATAGCAGGTTTGATGATTTGCATAGTATCGCAGATATCTGTAAATGCATTTCCGCTATACATAATCGAAGCACCGTACACATAATAGGAGTCTTTATATACTACTTCTGTCTCTCTGCCATCTACTCGCGTGTAGTATATTCCCGTGCCGTTCCGTTTCAAAGAGCTGTATTTGTTTTCGGATTTTTTGCTATATTCTACACCCTCGAATGACGGATCAGCTTCATACAGCTCTTTTTCGTTATAAAAAGTTATCATGACAGTTTCACCGTCTTCACTGCATGTATAATAGGCATAGTAATATGCGGGTACACTTTTTTTGTTGTTACAATCATCGTAATATACATCATCACTTGAAGTTGCGGTTTTAAAAATTCTTGTGATCGGTATATCAAAGCCGTTTTTGCCCTTTATGCGGTAGTCCACTGTGTTTGTACACAGCGAACCGGTTATTCCGTCAACAAAGCCCTCGCCCTCCGGCGCTCTGTATGCAGCGTTAAGGTTGGGATAGATATTTGAATAATATGTACAATAATACTGCATGTATACTGCGCTTGATGTGGAAGCATGTGCACCCACAAACAGCAATGCGGTAAAAAATGCCGCACAAATTATGTATCTGATACTATTCTTCATATTTAAGCGCCTCCCTTGCCTGTTTTGCCGCATCGTTAATGTCATCTGTATTAATCTGTGACGCCCTGTATATTTCCTTTGGAGTATAACCTTTATTAAGCAGCGCCTTTTTTACACTTATGGGATAATCACAGTTTTTGAGGTAATCCTCATCTTCATCGTCGTTTTCCGAAATACCGAGCCGGTTTAATTCGGAAGATATTTTTGCATTTACGATACTTTCGTATGTATTTTCCGTTTGGTCGATCAGTGAATTCAGATTTGTTTTTCTGCTTGCAAGCATCACGGACGGAACGGAATATTTCTTTGCTTTAACGATGTCATTCACCGTCTCAAGCTCTGAGCCGTCATCAAATTCAACAGAAATCCCGTATATTTCTTTTGCCTGCTGTTCAATGGTTTCACCGGCAGCTAGAGCGTCCAAAATACTGAAAATATTTTGTCCTTTTTTGCGCGACAAGGTATTTGCCGCCAAAATCTGTTCAAGTGTTATATCCTTTGCCTTATATTCCGTAACATCTTCGCTTGTCAAAACTCCGTGTTTGTTATCGGTCAGTTTATTAAATGCGTCCTCATACCAGAATTCTCCGAAATATTCGTCTTCAAGGCTGCATATATCTTCTATCATAGAAAAATCTTCATCTGTACTAAGCCAAAAATCGTGCACTTGCCGAAGTGTCTGGACTGTAGTTCCCTTGCCTAAAATTCTGTTAATTATCAAGATCTGTTCAGCCGTAAAATTATTTTCGCAGATGAATTTTACATATGCCGAAACATTACCGATTCTTGCCGACTCAGAACAATCCATGATACACGCAAAGTTTTCGGCAGGCTCTGATAAATTCGTTTGACTGAAGTTTTCATTAACTTTCGATTCAATTGTTTCCGCCGAAAGAAAATTATCGGTTTCATCGGCAAATCTTTGATTTTCGATTATCGTGTTTGCAGCAAAGGCTGAAACAGCAATTCCGAAAATACAAACCAACAAGATTACAAGCTTTTTCGACATACATTTTTCCTCCCCGTTTTTTTGATTGATTAAATATTTTTTTGCAAGTTACTTTATTTTGTTTATTATAACACGAAATTACAAACATTTGCAATTGACATTACGTCCAAAAAAATATGTATTTTTTGGCAAAATATTACAATTATTTTTATAATATCATTTTGACAATAAAACAAAGTATTCGACAATAATTCACATTTTTTTACCGGGAAGCATACTATAAAATAAGGAGGTGATAAAATGAAATACCGAATTTTTAATCAAAACGAAAACAACGAAGAAAGGCAGCTGCACGAAGAACAGCAAGGATTTTCTGCCGGCATGGGCAACAGTGCATGCGACAGCTTCAGAGATGTTATGCATATTCGCAGAGGTGATAATTTGAATGACAAAATGCACATCCGCCGCGGAGCGGATATAGAAAATGAGATAACCGCTTCGGGCAGTTCCTGCTGCTGTTGCTGCCGCGGAGCAACCGGACCTACAGGTCCGAGCGGTGCAACGGGCGCTACCGGTGCAACGGGTCCGAGCGGTGCAACGGGCGCTACGGGTGCTACAGGTCCAAGCGGCGCAACAGGAGCTACGGGTGCTACAGGTCCAAGCGGCGCAACAGGAGCTACGGGTGCTACAGGTCCGAGCGGTATAAGCACTCAATACGTTTATCTGGCAACAGACCAATCAATCGAAAACGGTGGTTGGGTAGGACTCGGAACTTCGTCATCACAGTCACAATTTGCACGCAGTACGGTTTTAATTCCGGCAAACACTACAATAAGAGGTATAATTTTCAGCACGCGGAACAACTCATTGACCTCAACTCAATCTGCAACCGCAACTGTATTTGTAAGTCCTTGCGGATTTGCGGAGCCTGTAACCACAGAGATTTCCGCAACAGTCGACGGAGCAACTACAGATACAAATTGTACTGCACTCGGCAGCGGATCATATGATGTTACTCAAAACAGTCTGATATCTGTGCAGATAACAACGGGACCGAGCAACCTTACTCTGAGCGACGGCGTATCCGTTACCGTTATTATAGGCTGATTTTCTCAAAAATACAAATGAAAAACATGAAAAACACTCCTACTGAAAATCAAAAGGGATGTCAGTCCGGCATCCCTTTTTGATCGCATTATATCAAAACAATATCTCATTTAAAACGGAGGAATGCCAAAATGCCGCAGCTAAGATTTCATCTTCTGGGTCTTGCTCACCTTGAAACAGACAGAGCAAATTCAGCATGTGCGTATACGCAAAAAATAATCAAACTTGCAGAAATGATAAAAAAATACGGCCACACGCTGTACTTTTACGGTGTTGAAGGCTCAAATGTACAATGTGACAAATTTTTTGAAGTATCCACACAAAAAGTTTTGGAGGAAGCATACGGAGATTATGACAGGTCAAAGAATTTCTTCAGACAAAATCCTCTTGACAAAGCACACAGTGTATTTAATAAAAATGCAATTGAAGCTGTAAACAGCATAAAAGAAGCGCGCGATATTCTCTTGTGTCCGATGGGTGTTTACCAAAAACCCATTGCCGACGCTGTGAATCTTATGACCGTCGAGCCGGGAATAGGCTATGAAGGCGTGTTTTCATCTAACCGTGTTTTTGAATCATATGCATGGATGCACTATATTTACGGTAAGCTGAACATTGCAGACGGTTCATGGTATGATGCGGTTATACCGAATTATTTTAACCCCGATGATTTTCCGTTTAAAAGCGAAAAAGAGGATTACTTACTGTACTTTGGAAGAATCATCAACCGAAAGGGTGTTGAGGTGGTGTCCGAAGCGGCAAAAGCTACCGGAAACCGACTGTATATCGTTGGTCAGGGAAGTCTTGACAATCCGGATGAAGGTCTGCGGCTCGGTAATGAAAAACACATTGTATACCGCCCGGCAGTCGGTCCCAAAGAACGTGCGGAGCTTCTCGGCAATGCAAAAGCCGTACTCATGCCGACATATTATCTGGAACCCTTCGGCGGTGTAAATGTTGAAGCGCAGCTTTGCGGTACACCCGTGATAACATCGGATTGGGGAGCCTTTCCCGAAACAGTCCTTCACGGTGTGACAGGATACCGCTGCAGAGTCTTTGAAGAATTTTGCTGGGCAATAAAGCATATAGACAACATTTCTCCGCAAATGTGCCGAAAATGGGCTATGGATAACTATTCAATGGAACGTATCGGAAAAATGTATGAAGAATACTTTCAGCGCATTAACCGGCTTTTCGACAGCGGATGGTATGAAAAAAACGACAGCCGAACAGAGCTTGCATGGCTTGAAAAATACTATCCTGCCAACAATTAAACAAAAAATCATAACCGCCTGCCGAACAGTCGGTTATGATTTTTTATAAAAACAGCCGAAATTAAATATCACAAATTAATTCCACAGGGCAATGATCCGAGCCTGTAATATCCGTATGAATTTTGGCATCCACAAGGTTTTGATTTAAATCGTCGGATACAAGAAAATAATCAATACGCCACCCTGCATTTTTACTTCTTGCATTAAAGCGGTATGACCACCAGGAATATACCCCTTCAAGCTCCGGGTAAAAATAACGGAACGTATCTGTAAATCCGTTTGATTTAAGAACGGCGAATTTCTGTCTTTCCTGCGGTGTAAAACCTGCATTCTTTACATTTGTTTTGGGATTTTTAAGGTCAATTTCTTCTGCCGCGACATTAAAATCACCGCAGACAATGACTGATTTGTCGGATTTAAGCCCGCAAAGATAGTTTTTAAAATCATCTTCCCAATTCATACGGTAATCAAGTCTTTTAAGTTCATTCTGAGAGTTTGGAGTATAGACGCATACAAAATAATACTTGTCATACTCCAGCGTAATTACTCTACCCTCACGGTCGTGCTCATCTATGCCTATGCCGAACGTCACATTCAAAGGCTTTTCTTTGGCAAAAACCGCCGTTCCGGAATATCCTTTCTTTTCCGCATAGTTCCAGTACTGATAATATCCGTCAAACTCAAGCGATATTTGTCCCTCCTGCAGTTTGGTTTCCTGCACGCAGAATATATCGGCATTCATTGTTTCAAAAACCTCGTTAAAATTCTTTCCGACTGCTGCACGCAGTCCGTTTACATTCCAGGAAACAAATTTCTTCATATAATATGTCATTCCAATCTTTAAAATTAATTTGTCAACCGACTACAATGTGATTATATCATATAAAATTAATTTCATCAACAGAAATAACTGTTTTGATATAAAATTTATGCTACATAAGACCTGCGGCTTTAAGGGCATTTTTTATCTGCAAACCCATTACCGAAGCGCAAAGCGCCTTTATAACGTCAAACAGAATAAAACGGTAAACACACGCTATCAAGGCAGTCTGCAATTCACATTTCTGCACAAACATATACTGCAGTGTACCGAAAAAATAGCATACGGCTATGCTTACAATACAAGCAGCAAAAACCGCCGAAAATTTTATAAATTTATTATCTGAATTCATATCACTTACCTTTGAAATAATCGCCGCCATCAATAGATACGACCATATGTAACCGCCCGTAGGGCCGGCAAGTACACTCACCCCTCCTCTTGCACCGGAGAATACCGGCAATCCGCAAATTCCAAGCAAAATATATACCCCTACCGAAACTATACTTTTTTTAAAATCAAGTACAACACCTACAAGCATAACAGCAAACAAGCTCAGTGTGATCGGTACGGGTCCTATGGGAAGTGCAACCGGTGAACAAATGCATAAAAGAGCCGCAAAAAGTGCACATTGCGTCATTGTGTGAATTTTTGTTTCAGAAATACGTTTCAATATAATCGCCTCCGATTAAAAGAATAGCATATTCTTGAGCAATTGTCAACTGTTTTGCTGTATGCGTTGACAATAGCTTGCCGCTTTGCTCAAAAAGTCATAAAAAATCCGCAGACCGTGCGAAAAATACATTCGGTATGCGGATTTAGATATTTATTTTAAATCAGTGTGCCACTTTGACCTGTGCCAATGTTCGAAGTTATATTGTCATACGCAAGACCTTTTATGCTGTCAGACAGTCTTACGACATCTATACCGCATATAAAACAATCCTTTATAAGCGCCTTTACATCTTCTTCCATATTATTATATTATTTTTTCCGTAAAGCAGACTGATAATCACAAAGCCGAGATTTTGAACAACATTTGTAAAATCCGGATGCGAATATCTGCTTAATACCAGCTTTCTTGCGTCTTTCCAGTCCTTCCGCCGTTATAGCAGCAAATAACGTCATCAAAGCATTTTCTCAGGCGGCAGTCCTGCGGTATGTATTCCATAGATTTATTTATAAGCGTAAGCATATCGCTTTCAAAAAATGCAAGCGCTTCAGCCGCAGCCAGAAACTGTTCGGCATATACCGAATTATCCGCATGATCAAGTGTCGCATCTATGTATGCATAGTCGGAAGCAAAGCGCGGAATTGCCTGCACTTATAAGTCCCCATATTTCTGAGCGAAAGGGGCATCCCATACCTTCTTTGAAAAATTCATTTTATATTATTTTCTTTATTCCCTCTACCGGTGCGCCGGCAACGCTGTCAAGACATTTGCCGTACCGGCAGCCGTGTATTTTATCAAGCATTTCTCCATAACTTGTTTTATATATACTCAGAACTCCATTCAAAAAACTAAGTAACCACGCTAAGTATGCCACACTGCAATTGCAAAAACAAAATAAAAATTACCGTTCAGCAGACAAGTTCTGCTCTGCTGCCGCCCGCTTTGCCTTTTTTCACGACTATCTGTTTATCAATTCTTGCTTTAAGCTCCGGCACATGTGATATAATCCCCACAAGTCTGTTACCCTCGGTGATTTTGTCAAGTGCGCTTATTGCAAGGTTTAATGAGTTTTCATCAAGCGAGCCGAATCCTTCATCCACAAACATTGTATCAAGCTTAATTCCCCCTGCCGATGCCTGGATTTCATCAGCAAGCCCGAGTGCAAGAGAAAGAGCGGCCTTAAAGCACTCTCCGCCGGATAGAGTTTCGGCATTGCGAACAGTACCGTTGTAATGATCGGTAACATCAAGCTCCAGACCGCTCTGGCTTTTCAGATTGGTCATTTCTTCTCGCCGTCTGAGTTCGTATTGCCCTTCTGTCATGACCATAAGACGAGCATTTGCTCTGCCGAGTATTTTGTCAAAATACATCATCTGAACATACGTTTCAAGCATTATTTTTTCTTTCCCGGCAACTGTACCGTTGGCAGTATCCGAAAGCTCGCTTTGCATTATGTACTGTCTGCGTATTCCGTCAAGCTGTTCTGCCCTGCTTTTTATGTTTTGCA
Organism: uncultured Clostridia bacterium; assembly: GCA_934481345.1. GTDB lineage: Bacteria > Bacillota > Clostridia > UMGS1810 > UMGS1810 > CAKSIN01. The sequence goes on along the minus strand of CAKSPF010000002.1, from coordinate 262,114 downwards.
GAAGCTTACGGTTTTGCTCAAGTCTCGCCCATACCGAGTTTTGCATATTATTCAGATTGTTTTTTATAATAAGCTTCTCCGAAAGACGCTGTTTTTCCGCATCACAGTCAATATTATCCGTATTTTTCAATATATTTTTAAGAACGGCAATATTCCCTTGCAGTTTGTTTACATCATCCTTGCAGGTATCGTATTTGACTTGAAACGAAGTTATACGCTCCTGCAAATCCGCAGCTTGATTTTCAAGCTGTTTTATATATTCCGCTGCTTCGTTTTTACTTTGAAATCTCAGCTTATTCCTAACGGAAAGCAACGCTTTTTCCTTTTCCTTTGCTTCACCTTCAAGCAAGGATACAGAACTTCCGGAATTTGCTATCTCGGCCGAAAGAAGCTTTTCGGTTTTTTTAAGTTCTGATAACTGTGCCTGAATTTTCTGCTTTTTTAGAATATTGTTTTTTGTAATTTCAAGCTGCACCTTAGTATCGGATATTTTTGATTTAATCAGTTCATATTTTTTATCAATTTCAGGCAAAATCAAGGCAAGGTCGGCATTCGCATACAAAGCATTATCTTTTGCCACGAGCCGGTTTAATATTTCATCAGCCTTTCCTTTGAGGCTTGCCGTTTCCGTGCTCAGCTGACTGCTCACTTTAAGCTGTTTTTCATGTTTCGCTTTTGCAGCTTCGACTTCCTTTTCCGAAGGAGCGCTCGCCGGAGTTTCGGCAGGCACAGGATGAATTTCGGAACCGCATACGGGGCACGGTTTGCCGCTTTCAAGCTTTTGTGCCAGAATACCTGCCTGCGCGTCAAAAAAAGCTCTGCTTTTCTGCATGTGAATTTTTCCGAGTTCATCCGCCATGTTTGCGGCAGCCAGATATTCGGACTGCTTTTTGTGCCAATTATCTATAGTATTAATATAGCTTAAAATGCTGTTTTTTTCAGCGTCAAGCTCTGATAACTCCGCCTCCGATCTGTCCAATGAATTTTTTAATACTTCGTGCTGCGTTTCTGCGTCTGCAAGAGTTTCCGTATTGCTTTCACATGCTCTGATTTTTTCGCATGTTTCTGTATATTCTGCGCTTAGTTTATCATATTTCTTTTTTAATAGAATCAATTCATTTTTTGTTTTTTCGGTTTCCGAAGCAATGCGCCCGGCTTCATCATACTGTGTCAAAAGGTTTTTTTCAACAGCAATTTTGTTATTAATTTCTGCGATTTCGGGCTCGTATTTCTTTGCACCCGTCAAAGCTTGTTCCAAATTTTTCAGCAAAGCTGTGTTTTCCGATAAAAGCTTTTCGGATTTTTTTAATTCTGCCTGTTTTTCGGCATTTTTAAGATTTTCAGTTATTTTGAGTATTTCAGCATCATTATCCTCAAAGCTTTTCTTCAGTTCATTAAATTTAAGTTTGTCTTCTTCCGTTATTTTGCTTATAATCTCAATCGTTTCATCCACAGACAGCTTGGCTAAATCTTCATTATTCAATTGATTACAAAAAGCACTCTCTTCTCCGCATGAAACGTTTTCCGTATACTGTCTGATACTGTCCGTGAGCTTTTCATACTCTTTTGCGGTTTCCGACAAATCAGCCTTTAGTTTTTCCTGAATGCTTCTGTACAAAGAAGTATTGAATATTTTTCTGAATATTTCCTTTCTTTTTTCGGTGGAAGCCGTGATAAGCTTTCTGAAATCCCCCTGTGCAAGCATTGCAACGCTTAAAAACTGTCCGCAGTCTATTCCCATTATCTCTTTTACGGCAGCGTCAACATCTTTGATTTTGTTTATTACTCTGCCATCGTCAAATATCAGCTCCGCTTCTGCCCTTTGAAGCGTAGTTCCGCCGCCTTTTTTCGCAGGGCGTTCATATTCGGGATTGCGCCTCACGGTATATGTTCTGCCCGAATACTCAAAAACAAGCTCAACCTCGGTGGGAGTTTCGGGAGAGGCATATTTTGAGCGCAGCATTCTCGGCTCGCGCATACTTCCGCTTGCCTCGCCGTAAAGAGCATATGTCAATGCGTCAAAAATTGTGGTTTTGCCTGCGCCTGTGTCACCCGTTATCAGATAAATTCCCTTTGTGCCGAGCTTGCCCATATCAATTTGTATCTTATCGGCAAAAGGTCCGAAGGCGCTTATTGTAAGCATAAGCGGTCTCATTTTCTCACCTCCGGAATATTTTCTATTATGCTTTTAATATATTTACTCTTGTGTTCATCAAGCTCAATACCGTTTTGTTTTTTATACAGCTCGGCAAAAAACTCAAACGGCGTTTTGTTTTCTGCGGTGCCGTCAGCCGAAAAATCTCCCGGATTTTTTGTTCGTGCATTATCATAACCGAGCCTCATTATATTCGGATATATCGCTCTTAGCCTGCCGAGCGCTTCGGGTATTTCATTTTCATCAGTGAGTATAACACTCATGTAGCTGTCCGTTTTGATATCTGAATAAAAGCTTTTTGAAACAAGTGTTTCGTATTCGCCTTTTATTTCACACATATCATGCAAAGGTACAAGCTTCGTTGTTTTTATACAGATATTACCCTTTTGTCCTATTTCCGCAACGGTAACCGATTTTTGATGATTAACCTCGGAAAACGAGTATTTGAGCGGAGTACCGCAATAACGCACAGATGAACCGCAAACATTCTGCGGTCTGTGGATGTGTCCCAGGGCGCAATAATCAAAATCTGCAAATACATCGGCTGACACATTTTCGCTTCCGCCTACAGAAAGTTCTTCCGAACCGCTTGTACCGGCACCTGTCACAAACTGGTGAGCGATGATGACATTTCTTTCGGAAGTATTGATTTTCATAGCGTCTATAGCTGTTTTTACCGCGTCGGTATATGTTTCGATTTCATTTTCGGGATAAAACCGTCTCACTGATGACGGCTTTACAAAGGGCAAAAGATAAAAATTGATTTTACCGTATTCATCATCAAATGTAATCGGCTTAACATTTCCGTCATATACCGGAGAAATATATATTCCGCTCTTATTCATTATTCTTCCGGCAAACGCAAGCCTCTCCGGAGAATCATGGTTTCCGCTTATGACAAATACTTTCAGATTTCTTTCTGCCAGCTTTACCAAAAAATCGTCAAAGAGCTGCACCGCCTCGGCAGACGGAACGGATTTATCGTAAACATCTCCCGCAATTATAACTCCAAACAGCTTTTTGCTGTCTGCAATATTTAAAATCTGCGAAAGTATATACTGCTGATCCTCCAGCATGGAATACTCATTAACTCTTTTTCCGATGTGCAAATCGGATAAATGCATAAGCCTCATATATTCCTCCAAAGTTTCTAAATTATACGGGCGGTGGATTTCCCACCGCCCAACTCAATATTATAGAAAGTTTTAATTATAAATCTTCATTTACATTAAGGTTTTTGCCGTAAATTCCCGGAACAACTCCCATGTTAATGAGCGCGGTATTGTCCTCATGGGCGATTATCCATTTGTTTTTGCGAAAAAGCAGCTTGTCCTCCGGTACATAATCCAGGTTCGTATTTGTACCCTGCGGAAGCACTACAACACAGCCGAATCCGCCGTTTTCGGTTTCGCACGGACAAAAGTGCATGGTGGTCGCATATACTTCTATAGCCTGCCCCTTTTTTACCAAAAACGCCTTTACCTTATCTGAGTTATATCTGTTGCCTTCTTCAATATCATATACCTTTCCGAGAAACAGTACCATGTCCGTTACGGCAACGTTTATTTCAGAATTTTTATGCCATTCAAGGGCGTTGAGCGCATTGCTGTGACCGTAGCAATAACCCGTCTGAACCGGTATTTCACCGAAAATTTCATTCTGAAAAACTTTCTTGATTTCAAGATTTTCAAAAGCCGGTACAGACGCTTCGTATACCGAGCCGGCATCCGGCATTTTGATTTTTTCGGCTTCATTAATTATTTCACCGCAATCCAAATCAAGAACTTTCCCATACTGCACAAATTCTTCATCCGTAACATTGTAAAGCTTCATATTAAATACCTCCGGTTATTATATTAAAATTTATAAACTTACAGAATAATCTTTTTTAAACCCGTGCGCTCCGAAAATCTGCCATTTACCTACCCCCAGACGCTGCATGACGGCTTTTCTTTCTTCGGCACAAAGCTTCGGATCTGTGTCCACGGAAGTCATGAGCGTGGGTGCATATTGATTATATTCAGCCTGCTGGGGCGTCAGTCCGTGAGTATTTATGTATACATCACCGGTAAAGGCAATATGATTTTTATAATCAATCAATACAATTTCTCCAGGCAAGTGTCCGCCCTTTCCCTCGTAGACCTCAAAATGCAATTCACCGAAATCAAAAAATCCTGTCTGCTCAAGCGGCTCCGATAAAATTTTAGTATCATTCCAAGGTGTTTTGACCTTTTCAGGTTCGGACGGCATATATGATGTAAGGATTTTGCAAATGCTGATATACGGCTTATGCAGCGGATTTTCTTCTCTGTAGCCGTTTTTGCCCTCATACTCGTTTTTCAGACACAAAGCAGTCTTGTGACTTGCGATGATTTCATCAAATATCGGCAAAAGTCCGCAGTGGTCAACATCCGCATGCGTTACAAGTATAGTCTTTTTCATTGTGCCAAAATCCGGTATAAGCTTTTTAAAAATGCCGAGCATTTCATCTTTATAGCACGCATAACCGCTGTCAACAAAAAGCATTTTTCCGTTGCTTCTTATAATTGCCGTGTTGCTGCCGCAGGGCGGTTCAATAAGAATTATATCTGTGTTTTCCGTGATTTTGTGTGTGCTTATTCTCGGCGAAAAGCTTTCTCCGGCAGAAGCCGAAAGCAATTCCGCAAATTTGCTTATACTGTCAAATGTCCTATACGGCGATAACCCCTGTTCATCCAATGTCTGCATTGCAAGATTGACATGAACAAGAAGCTTTTCGCGGATTTTTTCCGATAAACCCATTAATTGTGAAAGTCCCATAACATAGGTATTGTAAAAAATGCTGTTGTCATAGACTTTCTCGGAGCTGTTGTAATCAATCACACGGACTTTGCATATTTTTTCCGATTCCTTTAAAAATTCCGAAATCTTATCCGGTTCATCAACATACAGCCCCATTTTAAATAACTGATAGTCCGTGCCGTTTTCCTGTGAGCTTATATAAGATATATTAAAACTGAATTTGTCAATAAGCGTTAATACATCAGTGACGCTTCCCGGAATATCTCTTAAGCAGAATTCCAAAAGCACAATACTTGTCCTGTTTTTATTATTCTGCAAATATCCGATGTTTCCAAGTTCAACGTCCGCTTTTTTCAGTTGTTCTTCCGTTCCCTCGGCATCTATAAACAAGATATGCGAATCAACCGCTTTATTGTAGCTTACACGGGTAATGTTTATCCCCAAAGCGGAAAAACACTTGCTTGCTTTCAAAAACGCTCCAATGTGGTTCGGCATAGAGGTTACATATGTTTTTTTCATAATTATCACTTCAATAAAATTTTGTCAAAATTAAAAATTACTTATATTACTTATATCGTGATTATTATACCACAGCCTCTGTGTCATTTCAACTAAAAATAAACTCAAAAAAATAAAACTTTACAAAGATTTTACAATTAAATTCTTTTGGATTTTACATTCGGATGTTATCATCATATTGTAAGATAAATAAAGAACAAAAAATCAAAAAACAAGGAGATTGAAAATCATGAAAAAAATTATTTGTACAGTACTCACAGTATTGCTTGCGGCTTCTGTATTTGCAGGCTGCGGTAAAAAACAGGAACAGTCGGTATCAACAGACGGTTCAACATCAATGGAAAAAGTAATCGGAACTCTCGGCGAAGCGTTCATGGAAGAAAACAAAGGCACCAAGTTTACATACAACCCCACAGGTTCCGGTTCCGGAATCACAGCAGTTTCCGAAGGCCGCTGCGACATAGGACTTTCGAGCAGAGCGCTTAAAGATGAAGAAAAATCAAGCGGACTTAAAGAAACTATTCTTGCATACGACGGAATTGCAATAATCGTAAATCCGGAAAACGAAATCAAGAACTTGTCTATTGATGAAATTGCAAAAATTTACACAGGCGAAATCACCAACTGGAAAGACCTCGGCGGCAAGGACGCTGAAATTGTAGTAATAGGCAGAGAAGCAGGAAGCGGAACGAGAGACGGCTTTGAATCCGTAACGGCAACGGAAGACAGCTGCAAGTACCGTCAGGAATTAACCTCAACGGGCGATGTAATCACAACAGTTTCACAAAACCCGGACGCAATCGGCTACTGCTCATTCGCTTCTGTTAATGATGACGTAAAGGCTCTTACCGTAGATAACATCGCTCCGAGCGAAAAGACCATAAAAGACGGAAGCTACAAAATCCAGAGACCGTTCGTACTCGTAACCAAAGAAGGTACAAAGCTTTCCGATACAGCTCAGAAATTCTTTGACTACGCAACATCAAAAGACGCAAACGATATCATAACAACAGCAGGAGCCGTACCGGCAAACTAAAGCTGCGGCTGACGGAGAATGGCTATGAAAAAGAATAAAAGTAAAATTTTCGAATTTGCGGTTCAGACAGTATTTTTAATACTCGGACTCGTAACAATAGCCTGTGTGCTGCTGATAACTCTTTACCTTATAATAGCAGGCATACCGGCCATACAAAAAATAGGAATAGCAAAATTCCTGTTCGGTACTAAATGGGAATCAACATCACAAAACCCGTCGTTCGGAATACTGCCGTTTATACTAACCAGTATTTACGGAACGGCGGGTGCCGTCATTATCGGCGCTCCTATCGGTTTTTTAACAGCAGTGTATCTTGCAAAATTTGCTCAGCCGTCTGTCAAAAAAACCGTGGAAACGGCAATAGGACTTCTGGCAGGAATACCGTCCGTTGTATACGGTCTTGTAGGTATGCTTGTTCTTGTACCGAGAATAAGACATATATTTAAAATTCCGGACGGTGCAAGCCTGTTTGCGGCAATAATCGTACTCGCAATTATGGTATTGCCGTCCATTGTAAAAGTATCGCTCACAGCACTCGAAGCAGTACCTAAGGAATATGAGGAAGCGTCGCTTGCACTCGGAGCCACCCCTACCGAAACGTTTTTCAAAGTATCGGTTCCCGCTGCAAAAAGCGGAATTACCGCAGCGATTGTCCTCGGAGTAGGCAGAGCAATCGGAGAAGCCATGGCTGTAATGATGGTTTCGGGAAATGCGCCGAACATGCCTTCGATTTTTCAGAGCGTAAGATTTTTGACAACGGCTGTTGCCAGCGAAATGTCTTATTCTCAGGGACTTCAGAGACAGGCGCTGTTTTCCATAGCTCTTGTACTGTTTTTGTTTATCATGCTGATAAACGCTTTGCTGAATTTCTTCTTAAAGCGAAGCAAGGAGGGAAAATAACCGATGAAGTCAAACAAAATTTCAAAAAAAAGACTTGCCTACATCAAAACCATGCACATTCTCATGGCAGTATCGGTAACCCTTACCTGTCTGCTTACGGTGTTTCTTATTGTGTATGTTCTGTACAAGGGACTTCCGAATATCAATCTGCATATGCTCACTACAAGCCCGAGCTATTTAACGCAGAAGATAGGCATACTTCCCGATATACTCAACACCGTATACATACTTATTGAATCACTTGTAATTGTGCTTCCGCTCGGCGTGGGCGCAGCAATTTATCTGAACGAATATGCGGCAGGCAAAAAGATTGTCGGAATTATAGAGTATGCCGCAGAAACTCTTTCCGGTATACCGTCGGTTATATACGGACTTGTAGGAATGTTGTTTTTCTGTCAGTTTCTGAATATGCAGACATCGCTTGTTGCCGGAGCATTAACACTTGTAATAATGAATTTGCCGACGATTATGCGTACAACTCAGGAAAGCCTTAAAACCGTTCCGCAAAGCTACCGCGACGGTGCATTCGGTCTGGGAGCGGGCAAATGGCGCGTTATACGTACTGTTGTTCTGCCGGGATGCATAGACGGCATCATCACAGGTTCTATTCTTGCGGCAGGCAGAATCCTCGGTGAGTCCGCGGCACTGCTGTTTACGGCAGGCTTTGCACATACTCTGAACAACTTTTTTGACGGACTTTCAAGCGCGGGAGCAACGCTTACGGTTGCACTTTATGTATATGCAAAGGAACAGGGCGAATTTGAAGTTGCGTTTGCCATAGCCGCAATACTCATGATTTTAACTCTTGTTATAAACATAGCCGCGGCTGTTGTAAGCAAAATTTTCAAGAAAAGGAGAAGCTTATGAACACTATAATTTCAGTAAAAAACTTATGCTTATGGTATTCAAGCACACAGGCACTTAAAAATATAAATATGGAAATACCGAAAAACAGCATAACTGCATTTATCGGACCGTCAGGCTGCGGAAAATCCACATTCATTAAAACTCTCAACCGCATGAACGATCTTATTGACGGAGTAAAAATAACGGGAACAATCGAATATAACGGCACTAACATTTTTGATTCAACGGTTGATGTAAACGAGCTCAGACGTGAAATAGGTATGGTATTCCAAAAACCGAACCCCTTCCCCATGAGCATCTATGACAATATCGCTTACGGACCCAGAACGCACGGCATAAAAGCCAAAGCACAGCTTGACGAAATCGTCGAAGAATCACTCCGCGGTGCCGCAATATGGGAAGAAGTTAAGGACAGACTGAAAAAATCTGCTCTCGGACTTTCCGGCGGTCAGCAGCAAAGACTGTGTATAGCAAGAGCGCTCGCCGTTAAGCCGAATGTACTTTTGATGGACGAACCGACAAGCGCATTGGATCCGATTTCAACTTCTAAGATAGAAGACCTTGCAATTGAACTCAAAAACAAGTATACTATAATTATGGTAACACACAACATGCAGCAGGCAGCCAGAATTTCCGACAATACTGCATTTTTCCTTCTCGGAGAAATGGTGGAATACGGCGCAACCGAGCATATGTTTGCATATCCGCAGGATAAACGTACCGAGGATTATATTACAGGGAGGTTTGGTTAATGAGAACACGATTCGACGAACAGCTTGCCGTTTTAAACAACGAGCTTATTCAGATGGGCGCTATGTGCGAGGACGCTATTGCACTTGCGGCAGGCGCTGTCACAGAGGGCAATCTTGAGCTTGCAAAAAAGGTTGAACCGCTGGATAATGAGATAGACCAGATTGAAAGAAAAATTGAATCAATGTGTCTGAAGCTGTTGCTTCAGCAGCAGCCTGTGGCAAAGGATCTGCGTCAGATTTCGGCGGCGCTCAAAATGATTACCGATATGGAAAGAATCGGCGATCAGGCGTCCGACATTGCCGAGATAGTTACATTTTTAAACAGACCTGCCGAGAAAGACTGCAAATACATAAAGCTTATGGCGGAAGCGTCTATAAAAATGGTGACGGACAGCGTTGAGGCATATGTCAAACAGGATGTGGACATTGCAAATGCCGTTATTGAGCATGACGAGCTTGTGGACGATTATTTTGACAAAATAAAAAGCGAGCTTATCGACATGATTTCCGGTAATAAGGCAGACGGTGAATTTGCTGTCGATATACTTATGGCGGCAAAATATCTCGAAAGGATTGCCGACCATGCTGTAAATATAGCTGAATGGGTGCTGTTTTCCATTACCGGTATTCACAAAGGAGAATTGGAACTATGATTTGGTGCGTAGATGACGACGAAGCTATCCGCGATATAGAAGTTTATACATTGAAATCCACAGGATTTGAGGCAAGAGGCTTTGCAGACGGTGCAGAGCTTATTGACGCACTCGGCAAAGAAAAACCGGAATTGATTGTACTGGACATTATGCTCCCGGGCGACGACGGCATAACAATTCTGAAAAAAATCAGACAAATGCCGTCCGTAAAGGACGTTCCTGTAATAATGGCAACTGCCAAGGGAATGGAAATAGATAAAATTCAGGGACTTGACAGCGGTGCGGACGATTATCTTGTAAAGCCGTTCGGCATGATGGAAATGCTCTCACGAATCAAAGCCGTACTCAGAAGATATAACCGCGCAAATGAAAACAGCGTTCTGACATTAAAAGGCATAAGCCTTAATCCCGAAGAACGCACAATTACGGTAGACGGCAGCCGTGTCATTGCCACATATAAGGAATTTGAACTTCTGAAACTGTTTATGACTCATCCCGGAACCGTATTTTCACGCGAAAAGCTTTTTGCGGAAATATGGGGCATGGACTATTGCGGCGAAACACGCACCGTGGATATGCACATTCGTACTCTGCGCCAGAAATTAGGTATATATGGAAACCTTATAGAAACCGTACGCAATGTAGGTTACAGACTGGAGGTAAAAAAATGACAAAAAAAATACTCCGTTCCATACTGGCTGTTGCTATAACGGTAGTTTTGGCAAGCATTGCAATTATTTTAACTTCGCTGTATGATTATTTTACCGCCGCTCAGAGCGAAACGCTTAAAGCACAGCTAAACATGGCAGCGGCTGCGGTAGAAAACGAAGGTGTTGATTATTTAAAAGCACTTGACTTACAGAGATACAGAATTACTCTTATAGATAACGACGGCACAGTTTTGTTCGACACAAAATCAGATGCCGAAAAAATGGAAAACCATCTTGACAGAAAAGAAGTTTCCGATGCCATAAAAAACGGCAGCGGAAAAAGCGTAAGATACTCTTCTACCCTTACGGAAAAGACAATTTACTTTGCAAAACTTCTCTCAAACGGATATGTCTTGAGAATATCGGAGGTTGACATTACTGCGCTTTCTCTGATTATGGGTATGATGCAGCCTATATCTCTTGTGATAGTTCTTATGTTTGCACTGTCAATGTTTCTGGCATACAAGCTTTCCAACCGTATTGTCAAGCCGCTTAATGAACTGAATCTTGACGAACCGCTCAAAAATGATGTATATGAAGAGCTTACTCCGCTTTTAAAGCATATAGATAAACAGCAGAAAAAAATCAAGGAACAGATTTATGAGCTTACAAGCAAAGAAAGCGAATTTAACACAATTACCGAAAGCATGAGCGAAGGTCTGATACTTCTGAATAACAAAGGAATAATTATCAGTATAAACCGCTCCGCAAAGAGGATATTTGATGTAGATGACAACTGCATCGGCAAGGACTTTCTGACAGCCGAAAGAAACCGCGAGGTAAACAAGGCTGTTCAAAATGCATATCATAACGGCCACAGCGAAATATGCATCGAAAAGGAACAAAAGCAATACCGCCTGCACATAAGCCGGATAGATTCCGAGAATAAATCAATAGGTCTTGTCCTGCTTGCAATAGATATAACCGCACAGGCATCGGCCGAGAATCTGCGCAGGGAGTTTTCGGCAAATGTTTCTCATGAATTGAAAACTCCGCTTCAATCAATAATCGGAAGCGCAGAAATAATTGAAAACGGCATTGTCAAGCCGGAGGATCTCCCCCGCTTTGCAGGTCACATCAGAAGCGAAGCCTCTCGGCTCGTAACACTTATAAACGACATAATAAGGCTCTCTCAGTTGGATGAAGGCTCCGGTATAAATACAGAAAGCGTAAACCTGTATACCGCAGCAAAAGAAGCTTTAAAAATGCTTGAATACTCAGCAAAGCAAAAAAATATTTCCGTAGAGCTAAGCGGTGAAAACGCATATATAAGCGGCTCAAATCAGCTTGTATATGACATCGTATTCAATCTGTGCGACAACGCAATCAAGTACAATAACAACGGCGGAAAAGTATCGGTAAAAGTCACAAAAAGCGACGGCAATGCCTCATTTACCGTAACGGATAACGGTGTAGGAATATCAAAAGAAGACTGCGAACGTATATTTGAACGTTTCTACAGAGTGGACAAGAGCCATTCAAAAGAAACCGGCGGAACCGGTCTCGGACTTTCTATCGTAAAGCATGCCGTACAATACTTAAACGGCAAAATCAATCTTGAAAGCGAGCTCGGCAAAGGAACCTCAATAACAGTTAGTTTTCCCGATACATCTTTTTAATGAATAATATGCTTTCATTACAAAACCACGGCGCATAATGCACCGTGGTTTCTCTATACTGCCTATTTACGCATCAGTATCATCACGCACAGCATTATTACCGCCATTACGATAAAAATGCCGAGCATACCCTGCCCCATTATAGGAAGCGTATTTAAAAAGTTCTGAATATTCATATCTTCTGCCTCCTTAATGAATAAGATTTAAAATAAGTCCGCCTGCGATTACCGACGCAATCTGCCCGGAAACATTTACACCGACGGCATGCATGAGCAAGAAGTTTGTGCAGTCCTCTTTAAGTCCCATTTTATGCACTACCCTCGCCGACATCGGGAACGCGGATATTCCTGCGGCACCAATCATGGGATTAACCTTGTTCTTCAAAAACAAATTCAGTATTTTGGCAAAAACCACACCGCCCGCAGTATCAAATATAAATGCTACCAAACCCAATCCGATTATCATCAGCGTCTGATATGTCAAAAAATACTGTGCCTGCATTTTGGTAGCAATTGTTATACCCAAAAAGATAGTTACGAGATTTGCCAGAACCTTTTGCGCCGTATCGGACAGACTGTTGAGCACTCCGCACTCGCGGATAAGATTACCGAACATCAAAAATCCTATCAGCGAAACACTCCTCGGAGATACTATTCCGGTTATAACGGTAATGATAATCGGAAACAGTATTCTTGTGGTTTTGCTTACCGTCTTTTCTTCATACTGCATTTTAATAAGGCGTTCTTTCTTGGTAGTGAGCAGCTTAATAACCGGCGGCTGAACTATGGGAACAAGCGCCATGTATGAATATGCCGCGACTATGATAGCGCCTATATATTTGGTTTTAAAAAAGTTTGCCACAAATATTGACGTAGGACCGTCAGCCGCACCGATAACGGCAATCGAAGCCGCATCCTTAATATCAAAGCCTATCAATGAAGCAACGCTGAGGGTAAAAAATATACCGAACTGTGCCGCTGCGCCGAAAATCATCAGCTTTGGATTTATCAAAAGCGGACCGAAGTCAATCATTGCGCCTATACCGATAAACAAAATAAGCGGAAACAATTCATTTTCTATACCGCTTTTAAAAAGCAAATCAATTGCTCCGACTTCCTTTACGCCCTCATAAATCTGCGTAACCGCTCCGGACATGGGAAGATTGACAAGTATTGCTCCGAATCCCATAGGCAGCAAAAGCGAAGGCTCCATATCCTTTTTGATTGCAAGATAAATCAGTATTCCTCCGATTGCCCACATAACAATCATAGGCCACCTTATAAGCAAAGCATTGCCGAAAAGTGCATTCATTTTTACATCTCCTTTTCATAATAAAAAAAGACCTTTATTGTACAACAATGCACAATAAAAGTCTTGCCCTTTAATGCAGCAGCGGGCTATGCCGTACTGACGCCGCTGCAACGGTTTTTAACCGCAGGCTACTCCCTTTTATTAATAACATCTTCATCTTAACATATTATGCCTTATTTGTCAAAGAAAAATTTGTCATATAATTAAATATTTTACAAAAAAATATTATGCACAAAGACAATATTTTAACTGTACTATTGACAAATACTCCCTGCAATGGTACTCTTTTATCATGGGTAATTTTTTGCTTATATGTTTAGACAAGGGATGAATTGTGATGTTACATAAAAAGAAACTGTTTTGTGTTTTTCTTTTTCTGATAATAATTATAAATACATTTACATTGTATGCCTGCAATCTTTTTTCCGCGTCATGTTCAAGCGGAGAAATTGCAGATACTGCCCGTCTTTACTCGGCAGATACATCCGTTTTTTTTGACGATATAATCCGGAATGAACAAACCGTATATTCGCTGTGCCAAAACACGTTGCAACAGCAGGAAACAGTGAAAAAATCGGCACGCTACACCGTATACAGACTGCTCAAAGGTCCGAGCTGCGGAGATTTTTCCGCAATGGGTATATGCTTCCTGGCGCTGAGTATAACGGTACATATTCTGATGCGGCTGAAAATTACCGCATATACATATAAAAAAGACGGCAAAAAACGCTCTGCATTAATCATTTTACAAAACAATTGATTAATTTGCAGAGGTGAATAATTTTGAATTTAAAAATAAATAAAGGTACATTTTTTGTTGTTTTAATTATTATAACAGCAATTTTGCTTTGCGCTTTTTACGGCGTGAGCATAGGCAGTTTTAAAATCAACGGCGCAAAAAGCATAAGATTCGGTATTGATATACGAGGCGGAGCAGAGGCAACCTTCGTTCCGAAAGATCTTGACCGTGCGCCGACCAAATCCGAGCTTGAATCCACAAGAACAATACTGGAAACAAGACTTGATGACAAAAACATCCTCGACAGAGATGTAACGGTAGATAAAAACAACGGCGAAGTAATTGTAAGATTTCCATGGAAATCGGACGAAAAGGACTTTAACCCACAGCAGGCAATTTCCGAAATCGGCGAAACTGCCCTTCTCACCTTCCGTGACTCGTCAGGAAAAATTCTGCTTGAAGGCGGCGATGTCAAACACAGCTCGGCTGCAGTAGACCCAAACACACACGAAAATGTCGTTCAGCTTGAATTTAACAAAAACGGAGCAATAAAGTTTGAAGAAGCAACCAAAGCTCTTGTCGGACAGCAAATGGGCATATATATGGACGAAACCCTCATCTCAAATCCGATGGTTAATCAGGCAATAACCGGTACCCAGGCAGTTATAACAGGTATGCAGAACGCAGATGAAGCAAAGGAGCTCTCAAACAAAATCAACTCCGGTGCGCTTCCGTTCTCACTCGAATCAAAGAATTACAGTACCATCAGTCCGACACTCGGAAACGGTGCGTTAAATATTATGATATATGCAGGACTTATCGCTTTTGCGATAGTATGCCTTTTTATGATTTTATACTACAGGCTTCCGGGCTTTGTTGCCTGCATCGGTCTTACACTTCAGATGGCGCTGCAGATTCTTGCCGTATCTGTTCCGCAGATTACGCTTACCTTACCCGGTATTGCCGGTATTATCCTCTCGATAGGTATGGGTGTTGACACAAATATCATTATTTCCGAGAGAATAAAAGAAGAAATCAACGACGGAAAGACCATAAGCGCAGCAATTGCTACAGGCTATAAAAGAGCATTCAGCGCTGTATTCGACGGCAACATCACCACTGTTTTAGTAGCTGTTGTACTTATGATATTCGGCTCGGGTGCAATGCTTTCCTTCGGCTACACACTCCTTACAGGTGTTCTGCTTAACTTTATCTCAGGTATAACCTGCTCCAAGCTTTTGGTTACATCATTAAGCAGATACAATGTGTTTAAAAAGAATTTTCTGTACGGAGGTAAGGCTAATGTTTAATGTATACAAAAATAAATATAAATTCTTTTCGATTTCTGTTGCAATTATGCTTATAGGAATTATAGCCCTTTTTGTTAACGGTATGAATGTCGACATATCTTTTAAGGGCGGCGCAATAATCAAATATACATACGAGGGCAAAATCGACACTGCTCTTGCGGAAAAAATTGCCTCAGAGCACATTAAAAGCTCGGTATCCGTCCAGACTACAAAAGATCTCGCAACCGGTCAGAACAACCTTGTGATAAGCTTTCCGGAAACAAAAGGAATATCCGCAGACAGACAGCTTGAGCTGGAAAATGCTCTTAAGGAAGCTTTCAAGGATAACAGTCTTGCACTTTCACGGACAAATATTGTTGAACCGTTTATAGGCAAAAGATTTTTAAGAAACGGCATTATTTCAATAATAATTGCATCTGTGCTGATTGTAATATATGTGGGAATAAGATTTAAAAGAATATCCGGTATTTCCGCCGGTGTAATGGGACTTGTGGCTCTCTTGCACGACTGCCTCATGGTGTTCTTTACGTTTATCATCTTTAAGCTGCCGATTAACGAATCCTTTATTGCGATAATACTTACCATTATAGGTTATTCCATAAATGACACAATCGTTATTTACGACAGAATAAGGGAAAACTCATCCAAAGACCCGAAGGCTGAAATATCTCAGCTTGTGGACAAGAGTATCACCCAAAGCTTTACCCGTTCTCTGAACACATCGATTACAACGGTACTCAGCATTGTAATAATGCTTATATTTGCAATTGCTTACGGTATCGAATCAATAATAATTTTTGCACTGCCGATGGCTGTAGGCATGATTGCAGGATGTTATTCTTCGGTATTTATCGCAGGTCCGCTTTGGGTTATGTGGAAAAAACACACGCAGGCAAAACACGCGGCTTAAAAAACAAGACGGCTTTTAACTCTGCCGTCCGCAAATCATAAATACGCCTTATCTGCCCCGGTAAGAAGCGTATATCCTCACTTTAATCATGCGGGCAGAAAGGCTATGATATATTATGAGAAAAACAAAAATTATTTGCACGATAGGACCGTCAAGCAGTGACGAAAAAGTGTTTGAAAACATGTGCAAAGCCGGTCTTAACTTAGCAAGGCTTAATTTTTCGCACGGCACACATGCCGAGCACAAGGCTAAACTGGATATGATAAAAAAAGTCCGCGAAAGGCTTAATATGCCGATTGCGATTATGCTTGATACAAAAGGTCCGGAGTACCGCATAAAAACCTTTAAAAATCAAAAAGTTACCGTAAACGACGGTGATAAATTCACCTTTACCACACGGGATGTCGAAGGCGACGAGAGCATGGTTTCCGTAAACTATGAAGGTCTTATCAACGATTTGAAAGTCGGTGACACCATTATGGTAAATAACGGTCTTGTAATATTCAAAGTTGATAAGCTCACTGCGACAGATGCAATCTGCACGGTAGTTGCCGGCGGTGTTATGTCTGACAGAAAGAGCATGAATTTTCCGAATAAAGTTTTAAATCAAAAATACCTGAGTGACCAGGACAAGGAAGATTTGCTGTTCGGAATAAAAAATGATGTTGACTATGTTGCAGCGTCATTTGTATCGACAAAACAGGATATTTTGGATTTAAAAGAGTTTTTAATTCAAAACGGCGGAGAAGACATAGGAATAATAGCAAAAATCGAAAACCGCACCGGAATAGATAACATAGAAGAAATCTGCACAGAATGTGACGGTATAATGATTGGCCGCGGCGACCTGGGCGTTGAGGTTCCTTTTGCGGAACTTCCGGCTATACAGAAGTTCCTTATCACAAAATGCCGTTTGCTCGGTAAGCGCGTTATTACGGCTACCGAGATGCTCGAATCCATGATTCACAATCCGCGTCCTACAAGAGCGGAAATTTCAGACGTGGCAAACGCTGTGTATGACGGCACAAGCGCCGTTATGCTTTCGGGAGAATCCGCTGCCGGAAAATACCCCGTCGAAACAGTAAAGACTATGTCGGAAATTGTCGAAGAAACCGAAAAGCATATCCACTATGAAAAACGTTTTAAGACAAACAGCTTTAAAATCAAAAACCAGGTTGACGCAATATCGCACGCAACCTGCGGAATGGCAATAGATATTAATGCCAAAGCTATTGTGGTAAGCTCGGTTTCCGGTATGACTGTACGCATGGTTTCAAGATTCAGAGCGCCTATGGATATTGTCGGAATGACCGTAAACAAAAAGGTATGGTATAAACTTGCTCTTTCCTGGGGCGTTACTCCGGTACTCAGCGAAGAATTTAACTCAACCGACGTACTTTTTTATCATGCAAGAAATGCCGCAAAAAGCGTACTTAACCTTGAAAAAGGCGATAACGTGGTAATGACCGGCGGCATGACAAACGGTTCTTCGGGAAATACAAATATAATAAAAGTAGAAACAATTTAATTACGCTATCAATTTTCTGTTATGAATACATTATCCCCCGTATTCATACACTTGCCAAAATCCGCACGGTCTTAATAAGACTGTGCGGATTCTGTTATTTTACAAGATTTTCTATTTTTACAAATGCGCTCCGTGTTTTTCTTCCGACAGGGTTAGCTATATTTATACTTGAATATGAATAAGGTTTTGTTGAAAACGTGATTTTAACCCCGCTGCTTTTAACAGCTTTATCAACTTCATCGGAATAAATACCGTTGGGATATGATAGCGCTGTGATTTCTTTGCCTGTTATCTCTTTTAGAAAAACTGCATTTTTGTTATAATCATCTGCTATTTGCGAAACATTTTTTCCGCTGCCGTATAATATGCTGAGTGCCGACGGCGTATTCTGATGCAGAGCATAAGAATGATTTCCGATTTCCGCAAGAGCATTTTGGGATATTTCCTTTATATTATCAGCCGACATATACCCGTCGGTTCCCACTGCACCCCCAAAAACAAAAAATGTGGCGCTTGCCGAGTGTTTATTCAAAATCGGCACGGCATATTCATAATCGCTGTAATATCCGTCATCAAATGTTATCACTGCAATTTTGCGCTTTTTTGTATCTGTTTGTGCAAGCTGCGACGCAGTCAAAAATTCATATCCGCTTTTTTTGAGATATACTATATCATCTTCAAAAGTTTTGGGAGATATGCAGTAATTGTTCCATTCATTACTGTTTTCGCTGAGCTTATGATACATAATTACAACTGTTTTTCCACGTTTATCAAATACATTCATTGCATATGCATTTTGAAAAAGAATAAAAACTGTCAAAATAAACAATAAAAATTTTTTCATAATTATTTCCTTTTAAAAACACAGAGCGGCATTTGCCGCTCCGTGTATATTATATGATTATTCTGTTACATATCCGCCTGCGCCGACATAACCTGCATATCCTCCGCCGAAATCGGAATCAACACGGTTTATTGTCTTTGTGCCGACAAGGTGGTCGCCCTTCTCATCACGAATGTAGAACTGTATTTCCGTATCGGTTACCTTTATAAATTCGTTACCGAGCTTGCCTATAGGTATTCTAAAGCAATAATTGTTAAAGTCGTCCAGTCCGGGAATCATTTTGCCGTCATTGCCGCGGATGTACTTCTGCTCTACAACATTGTACGGATAATCTTCTTCCGGGAACGCATATCTCCACTCAACATACGGATCGGCTTTTCCGCCTGTATATCTCCAAATCTTCGGAGTGTCGTTATGACCGTCCATTATGACGCCGTTTATTATCAGATACTGATAGTAGCAATACGGTTCCGCATTTTCATAAAGAGGATTTGTCCAGCTTATTTCCGGAAGCGCTGCACGCAAAACCTGTATTCTGCTTCCGTCCGCATTATTCCAGTTCCACTCGGGATGCTGAACGTAAATAGAAGCGAGGTCTTTTACCGTACCCTCTCCGTGATAAGACGGACCGTTTAAATACAAACTCTGCATAAGAGGCATATTCAGATCATATGTAAGCTTCCATGCAATATCCGCATCGGAATATACAAAATGACCGTTTTCATCAAGCATACTCAAATTATCGTTGTGCAGGAAAGAACCTTCCTCGATTTCCTTTGTAGGATTGCCGTATGCATCAAGCTTTACAGGAAAAGCATCGGGCATACCGAATTTGTTGTATACTGCTGTTTTTTCCGCATTGTGGGTATTTCCTGCCCTGTCAAATATGTAGTTGCCGTTTAAATCGAGATTTGCAATACCGTAATTTTTAAATTCTTCGGTAACCTCGGCATGGCGCGTTGTAGGCACAAACACCATAGCGTCGTCATATGCGTCTTTTCCGAAATCCCATGCCCAGTATTTATTGTTTATCATAGTCTGCTGACGCTGATAAATCAGATGTCCGCCGGTTTCATCCTTGGCAATGTCCCACATGAAATCCTTGAACCTTGTTTCCCACTGCGGAAACAGATTTGTTGTTCTGGTGATATTCTTCTGTGCATTTCCTTCAAGATACAACCTCTCATATCCTGCATGCGGATACTGAAGCTCATATCCTTCAAACTTCCACGCAACATCTTTTTCGGACAGTGCGTCTGTCTTTGTTTTGCTGGTATATTTTCCGCCTATGACTTCGTTGTAAATCTTGCTGTATTCCGGCGGATTTGTGGTATCATAGCCGGCAAACTCCCATGCTGCTGAGGCAGTAACTGATGAAAATACTGCCGCTGCACTTACAAGTGCAATAAATCTTTTGGTAAACTTCATTTTGTGTTTCCCCCTATTTAGTTTTAATTTTCATCTACGGATAATATATCATATACCGTTTTATTCGTCAACCCTTTTTGAATTGTTTTTTAATATAAATAATTCATTTTGTGCTTTTTTACAAAATACATTTTTTTTCGTTGTATACTTATTATTATATATGAACATAATGAAAAGGAGGCTGAACAAATGTTTCATAAAAATCTTAGAAACGCCCGCGAAAGCTGCAACCTTTCGCAGAAAGAATTGGCGGACAAGCTTAAAATCCCCGTAACAACATACAGAAATTATGAAAACACACTGAGAGAGCCAAGCTTTGATATACTTATAAGACTGTCGGAAATACTGAAAATATCAACTGACGAATTACTCGGAATAAAAAAAGATGATGAAAAATACAGCCGTTTGTTTTCTAAGATTAAAAAGCTTAATGAAAGCAAGCTTCATATGATAACTGTCTTTACGGATTTTCTGTTCACAATAAAATAGCCGCGGTAAGCTTCATTACCACGGCTGTTTTATCTATTTATTCAGCAAATATATTGCAAATGTGAGATAACCTGCAAACGTCACCCAAAGCAAATACGGTATTTGCAGCAATGCCGCAGCGGTGCTGATTTTTTTGAATTTGAATATCATGGCAATTATCAGTACCCACAATAGCACAAGCCATATAAATGCAAAAAGATACGCTCTCATATTGAAAAATATGATGCTCCACAAAAAATTGACAAAAAGCTGTATACCGTACAGCGTCAGGGCATTTTTTACATCTGTTCTGTCTGCTTCTTTGCTTTTATACACCATGGCGCTGCTTATTCCCATCAGCACAAAAAGTACAGACCATACAATCGGAAAGAGCTTCATCGGCGGCGAAAGCGGCGGTCTTACAATATCCTTGTAAATATTCATATTATCCTTTGTCAGAAAAGCTGATATTCCGCCGACCAGCAAAGCAATCAATACAGAAATAACATACGGCTTAATTTTTTTCCACATACGTTTTCACCTCACAGATATAATATGTACTTATGCATAGATTAATTCAAAATTTGTATTTACTATTTTTTTGCCGTGTGTTAAAATCATATTGGGTGATTAACATATGATAAGCAGCGAATTAATGAAAGAGCTTATGCCGATAACCAAAGAGGAACGCGATATTCTGAACGGAAAAAAAGATATTGACCGCAGCATTTATATGGAAGGCGGAGGCAACACTGTAAACAGCAAGAAGCTTTTAAGCTCCGGAAAGCTCATTACGGTAAGACCTCACACCCGCTTTGTTCATTTTCCCAAGCACTCGCACGATTTTATAGAAGTTATATACATGTGCAGCGGAGAAACAACCCATATTATAAACGGCGACACCATACATTTAAAAGAAGGCGAGCTGCTTTTTCTCGGTCAGAACGCACATCAGGAAATCCTTCCCGCCGGCGAAAATGACATTGCGGTAAATTTTATTGTACTTCCTGAGTTTTTCAACAGCCAGCTTGCTATGCTCGGTGATGACGAAACGCCTCTTAGAAGCTTTATAATAAACAGCTTAAAAAGTGACGGCGGTGATTCCTGCTACATGTATTTTGAAGTTTCCGACGTTTTACCCATACAAAATCTTGTGGAAAACTTAATCTGGACGCTTATCAATGATACTCAAAACAAACGTAAAATAAACAGTTTCACAATGGGACTTTTGTTTTTGCAGCTCATGAATTATACAGACCGGCTGGCATGCCGTGACGAAAGAGAACAGTCTATAATCAAAATGCTTAAATACGTCGATGAAAATTACAAAGACGGAAGCCTTACAGAGCTGACAAACCGGATGCATTATGACTTCAGCTGGTTTTCACGCGAAATAAAAAGAAAAACCGGAAAGACCTATACGGAGCTTGTGCAGGAAAGACGGCTTTCACAGGCGTGCTTTCTGCTTAAAAACACGGATATTAATATATCCGATATTGCAATAAGGATAGGCTATACAAATATCAGTTATTTTCACAGGCTGTTCGGCAAACGCTTTAATATGTCGCCGGGCAAGTACAGAAAAAGCTTTTCAAAAAATATCAGTGCAGTCGATACAGCTGCAAATAAGGACACTTTTTAAGTCAAATACAGACCTTTTATTTCCTGCGGCAAAATGATAAAATTTTGTCATAAAGATATAGGAGGTGTAGTATGACTTATCATCTTGCAATCGATATAGGAGCTTCTTCGGGCAGACACATTCTCGGATGTGTGGAAAACGGAAAAATCATTCTGGAAGAAGTATACCGCTTCGACAATGTACAGGTATTTAAAAACGGTCATGACTGCTGGAATACCGAACAGTTATTTGAACACATTGTAAACGGTCTGAAAAAATGCGGTGAAATCGGCAAAATACCGTCTACACTTGCCATAGATACATGGGGTGTTGACTATGTATTGCTTGACGGCGACAAAAATCCGATCTGCGATACCGTTGCCTACCGTGACAAACGCACCGAGGGCATGAAAGAAGAAATCGAAAAAATTATTCCTTTTAAAGATTTATATGCCGAAACCGGTATCCAGTATCAGCCATTCAACACAGTATATCAGTTATATTCACAAAAATTAAATCATCCGGAAGAACTAAAAAAAGCAAAACACTTTTTGATGATTCCGGAATATTTCAACTATCTTCTCACCGGCGTTATAAAAAATGAATACACTAATGCCTCTACTACTTCACTTGTCAATGCAAAAAGCAAAACGTGGGACAAAGAAATTTTAAAAGAATTGGGTATACCCGCTGAAATTTTCGGAGAGCTATATATGCCCGAAACAACAGTCGGTTATCTGAAGCCGCAGATAAAAGAAAAAATCGGCTTTGACGTTAAGGTTATATTGCCGGCAACTCACGATACAGGCTCGGCATTCATGGCGGTGCCTGCCAAAGATGACACATCGGTTTATATATCGAGCGGAACATGGAGTCTGCTCGGCGTTGAAAACACAGAGCCGCTTACGGATATGCAAAGCTGCGCTGCAAATTTTTCAAACGAAGGCGGATACGACTACCGTTTCAGATATTTAAAAAATATTATGGGACTTTGGATGATACAGTCCATACGCCGCGAATTAAACGGTGTATCATATGTAGCAGGCAAAAATGTTTCTGCATCATCTGCAAATAATTTCAGCTATGCCGATTTGGAACGCATGGCGAGGGAATGCAGCGATTTCCCTTCAATTATAGATGTTGACGGCGAAGAATTTTTGGCGCCCGACAGCATGATTGAAGCGGTAAAAAATGCATGCTCAAAAAGCGGCCAAAAGATACCGGACTCTGTCGGCGAAATTATGCAATGCGTTTATCAGAGTCTTGCGTCGAAATATGCTCAGGCTGTAAAAAACCTTGAAGATCTCACAAAGAAAAAATATACCTGCATAAACATTGTGGGCGGCGGAAGCAAGGACGGATATTTGAATGAGCTTACGGCAAAAGCCACAAAACTTACGGTATATGCAGGACCGACCGAAGGTACCGCGCTCGGTAATCTTATAGCACAGTTTATTGAAGCCGGCGAATTTGAAAGTCTGACAGAGGCAAGAAATGCAATACATAAAAGCTTTGAAATAAAGAATTATTAAATATAAGGAGGAAATAAAATGGAAAGATTTGAATATGCTGCGTCACGCTATGCCGAATACGGCGTAGACGCAAAAAAAGCTATTGATTTACTCAAAAACGTACCGGTTTCCATGCACTGCTGGCAGGGAGATGACGTAGGAGGCTTTGACACAAAGGAAAGCCTTTCCGGCGGTATTCAGACGACAGGAAACTACATAGGCAAAGCTACCTCTCCCGACGAGCTTATGGCTGATATTGATTTTGCGCTAAGTCTTATTCCGGGTAAGAAAAAGCTCAACCTTCATGCATGCTACGCTATCTTTGACGGCGATTTTGCAGACCGCGACGCGCTCAAGCCTCAGCACTTCAAAAAATGGGTTGATTTTGCAAAAGCAAGAAATATGGGCATTGACTTTAACCCAACGTTTTTCTCTCACCCGATGGTAAAAGACAACCTCACCCTGTCGTCACCCGATGACAAGGTACGCAGCTTCTGGATTGAGCACGGAAAGAGATGCCTTGAAATATCACAGTATTTTGCGGAAGAAACAGGTGTTCCGTGTGTAATGAATATTTGGATTCCGGACGGCATAAAAGACATACCGGCAGACAGATACATGCCGAGAAAACGGTTTAAAGATTCTCTTGATGAGATACTCTCTGTTCCGTATGACAAAAAACTTGTATATGTAACACTTGAATCAAAGGTATTCGGAATAGGCCTTGAGTCATACACAGTGGGTTCGGCAGAATTCTGCATGAACTATGTAAATCAAAAAGGCATAACTCCCCTTATGGACAACGGTCACTACCACCCCACCGAAGTTGTATCGGACAAAATACCGTCCATGCTTTTGTTTAATGAAAAAATTGCGCTTCACATTACTAGAGGAGTACGCTGGGACAGCGACCATGTCGTTATTCTCGATGATGAAACAAAAGAAATCGCGCAGGAAATTGTACGCAACGACGCATTAGACCGTGTATTTATCGCCACCGACTATTTTGACGCGTCAATAAACAGAATTTCAGCATGGGTAACAGGTATGAGAAATGTTCAGAAAGCGCTTTTGTATGCCCTCTTGCAGCCAAATGAAAAAATGAAAGCATTGCAGGACGCAAATGACATGACAGAGCTTATGGTTCTCAAGGAAGAAATGAAAACCATGCCCTTCGGCGATGTATGGGAGCAATATCTCAAAGAAGAAAATATCAAATCAAATTACATAGACTCAATAAAAGACTACGAACAGAAAGTTTTGGTGAACAGAAAATGAAAAATATTTTAAATGCTCCGTTTGTGGAGGAAATGAAAAAAACAACCGCAAATATGTACCGCCTCGGCTGGGACGAAAGAAACGGCGGAAATATAAGCTATATGCTTGATGAAAACGAAGTCGGGGAATATCTGGACTTAAACAATGTAATACGCACCATTCCCACAGGCTTTGATGCCAAGGAATTAACGGGCAGAATATTTATTGTTACAGGCACCGGAAAGTATTTCAAAAACGTTACGGACGATCCCGAAACAAATCTCGGAATAATAAGAATTGCAAAAGACGGAACAACAGCCGAGCTTCTTTGGGGCTATAAAGACGGCGGCAAATTCACAAGCGAGCTCCCGTCGCATCTCATGAGCCATATTGCAAGACTTTCGGTAAATCCCGAAAACCGTGTTGTAATTCACTCACACCCTACAAATACGCTTGCCATGAATTATGTTCACGAGCTTGACGAAAAGAAATTCACCCATACTCTTTGGGAGATGTGCACCGAATGTATAGTTGTGTTCCCCGACGGCATAGGCATATTGCCGTGGATGCTTTGCGGAACCAATGAAATCGGTATGGCTACCGCAGAAAAAATGAAAACATTCCGCCTTGTAATATGGGGTATGCACGGTATTTACGGCGCCGGCAAGGATTTGGATGAAACATTCGGCCTGATTGAAACTGTAGAAAAAGCTGCTCAGATTTACATGCTTACAAGCCATTTGCCGAGAATAAACACTATAAAGGACGAAGAAATGAAAGAACTTGCAGAGTTTTTCGGTGTTGACTACAGAAAAGATTTTTTAAACCTTTAAGCTTTCAACCTAATCTCTTTTATATAAAAGCAAAAGTACCTGCTATGCGTTTGCAAGCAGGTATTTTTGCTTTTTATATTTCAAAATAAGTTAACGGATTTACATAATTGCCGTCTACCGTTATCTCAAAATGAAGATGTGCTTCATCGGAGGTTTCGCAGATAGCGCTGTCGCCTACCATGCCGATAGGCTCTCCCCTCTCTACGGTTTTTCCTTTCTGTACCATTGCCGTGCCGGTAAGATTACAGTAAATACTTTTTATATTATTGCCATGGTCTATTATTATTGTATAGCCATACATTATATCTTTTTTCGCTTCCTCTATCACTCCGTCGGACGCAGCACAGACTGTCGTACCTATTTTTGCGGCGATGTCTGTTCCGTTGTGTATGCGCCAGTCTTCAAGCGTTTTGGAATACATAAGCTCGGTTGCGCTCTGCCCTTTCATGAGTTTTCCCTTCAGCGGTGCACTGAAAGTAACCGCCTTTGTATCTGCCGAAACAACCGGTTCCGTACCGTATATCTCATCTTCGTTAACAGCTTTTGAATTATCCTCCTCAGCCGTATCCGCCGGCGGAACATACACTTCGGTTTTATCTTCGATTACCGGCTCAGTTACATCCTCGTAATCCTCCGTCAGATTATTTTCGGAATTGCTTCTGCTTACCTGCGTTTTCTCATCACTGCTGCGGTTAATGTTTGAAATATAAAAAGTAATTCCTATAACCGCGGCGCATGCAATGCACAATCCGAAAACAATTATATTGTCTTTAAAGGTTACAGGCCTTTTTGCATTTCCGTAACCGCGCACTCTTTCCCTTTTCATAAAATCCTTCCTTTCGGTACTATCTCTCTGAGCTTTCAAATATAATATTTACCGAAACAGGGATTTTATTCATTTTATGCTGTCAAATTCAATGCCCGTATAATACTTTTTTAATATCTGCCTGTAGTCATAGCCGACAGACGCCAGATAGTTAGCGCCGTACTGGCTCATTCCCACACCGTGTCCGTTGCCTGTAACATTAAAAATTACATTTTCATCTTTTACCGTGACGTCAAAGCATGCGGAACGCAGTTTAAACATAGTTCTTATTTCAGTTCCTTTTATTTTGGTATTGCCAACCTCAAGATATTTTACCATGCCGGCAGAGGTTTTTTCCGCTTTTCCTATAAAAGCTCCGGAAAAATCCACATCATATTTTGCCATAACCGTTTTCTTAAATTCATCTGCGGTTACCGTCACAACACTTTCATGCGACGGGCATTTTTCTTCGCCGGGACTTTCGACGCTCACAAGATACGGTACATTTCCGCCCCATACATCTTTTGCATTTTCGGTTTTTCCGCTGCTTGAAGAATGAAAAACAGCTCTCACCGGTTCGTTATCATAAACCATTATTATGTTTGCAGTATCACAAACGGCATTTTTGCATTTTTTCAAATACTTGCTTGCATTTTTGCCCCAGTTTTCAACTGCCTTTTCCTGCGGAATATATGCCTGACAGTGTGCAAAATCCGTGCATACATCGGCTCCTTTATGCTCTGCGGAGGATGAACCTTGCTTTAATTTGCTCAGTGTATATGTCCTTGCGGCAACCGCCTGAGCCTTGAGTGCCTCGGATTCAAACGAAGCAGGCATCTCGGCAGATACCACGCCTACAATATATTCGTTTATATCCATTGTTTTTACTTTGCCTGTATCTGTAAAATAAACGGATATATTTTTAACCGATACCGACTGCTCCGGTTTTATATTCTTTTTTGATGAAAATAAATTCATACCGACAGGAAGTATAATTAAAGCGGCGCACAAAAATGCAACCCACGAGATTATATATTTCAAAATCCACCTCTGACAATGTATATTATATCCAAAAAAAGCCTTGTCTTTTTTATCAATATATAGAAAATCATCAAATGTTAGAACTCTTTTTTTTAAGTTATTGAAAAAACCCGAAAAAAATGTTATAATTACTGGTATATTGCAGTTACTGTTGGATTTTTTCTTTTTATATGTTTATCGACAGGAGGTTTATATATAGTGGATAACTCTAAAAACAACAAATCAAAAAGTGAATTACGCAGGCAGACATTCGGGAACATGTGCAACAACGCCGCCGAATACTACAACATTGATAAAGATGAATATATATCCTACCATGTAAAAAGAGGCTTAAGAAACATGGACGGTTCCGGTGTTCTTGCCGGTCTTACTAATGTAAGCGAAGTTCACGGATATGTTGTCAGCGAAAGTGAAAAAACCGCTATAGACGGCAAGCTTTCCTATCGCGGATATGACATAAACGACATTACGGAGTCATATGGCATAAACAACCGTTTCGGCTTTGAGGAAATCAGCTATTTATTGCTGTTCGGCAAGCTGCCCACAAAAGAAGAGCTTACAAACTACTGCGAGTTTCTGGCATATAACCGCGAGCTTCCCGATTCTTTTACAGAAGATGTAATTTTAAAGGGACCGAGCAAAGACATAATGAACAAAATGGCAAGAAGTGTGCTTTCGCTCTATTCATATGACAACAATCCCGATGACTGCTCAATAGAAAATATTTTAAGGCAGTCAATTCAGTTGCTTGCCCGTATGCCGATTATAGCTGCATATTCCTACAGTGCAAAAAAACATTACTTTGACAATAAAAGCCTTATAATACATCAGCCCAAGCCGGAGCTTTCCATTGCAGAGAATCTGCTCAGAATGCTCTCTAAAAACAAACAGTTCACTACACTTGACGCTGAAATTCTCGATATTGCCCTTATGCTCCATGCAGAGCACGGCGGCGGCAACAACAGTACATTCACATGCCGTGTTCTTTCGTCTTCGGGAACCGATACATACAGTGCTATAGCAGGCGCTATATGCTCGCTTAAAGGACCGAAGCACGGCGGAGCGAATGCCCAGGTTATGAAGATGATGGATAATATCATGAAAAATGTAGAAAACTGGGAAAACGAGGACGAGGTATACAGCTACCTTACAAAAATTGTAAAGCGGAAAGCCAACGACAGAAGCGGCCTTATATACGGTATGGGACACGCGGTTTATACACTCTCAGACCCCAGAACAATTATATTGAAGAAAAAAGCCGAAAAGCTTTCTGCACAGACAGGTCTGGAAAATGAGTTTAACCTGTACAAAACAGTAGAAAAGCTTGCACCGAAAGTATTTGCCGACGTCAAAGGCGACACAAAGACTATTTGTGCAAACGTTGATTTTTATTCGGGATTTGTTTATAAAATGCTCAAAATCCCGCCGGAGATGTATACACCGCTCTTTGCAATTTCAAGAACAGCCGGTTGGTGTGCTCACCGCATGGAAGAAGTTATTTCCGGCGGCAGGATTATTCGCCCGGCATATAAGAGCCTTTGCAGAAATTCAAAGGAATATGTGAATATTGAAGACAGAAAATAACAAAATAAAACGGTTAATGTATTAAAAACATTAACCGTTTTATTTTGAATACAACACTGTTCCGCTCGGACTCTTATTTTTTGTTTGTAATTTTAACACCGAAAATTTTTTAATTTCATCAATACATCAACATATTTCCCTGAAGCTGATTTATGTCAACTGTTATTTGTTTATTTGAACCATGTATCTCCTGATAAACCGCACTTGATGATGTAGTCGTATGTAAAAGACGGTATTCGTTATTATTACCGTCTATGATTGTTTCCGGAAATGCATTTCCTTGTTCATCGTTATCTGCATAAAGGGTTGAAACAGATGTACGCGTAAACAGACACAATACAACTTTTACAGCAAATCCATAGGCAATCAGAACGCTTGCAGCTATACAACTAATTTTTTGCCGGCCGGTATGACAAAGCAAAAAGGCTTTTCTTATTTGTATCATACCGATAACAACAAAAACAAGCGGAGGCAAAAAACCCGAAACCAAATCAACATATTCTCCCATCAATACAAAAATAATGCGGCATAACATAAGTATTGCGCTGACAATACCCATACTGATAAGCCATGATCTCCCCACGGTAAGTATGCCGCTCCACTTATTCACCCGTCCTTTATAACCGACAACAGAAATGAACATTATTATCAAAGACGCAATACCGAGAAAAGGTGCAAAAAGACTATTATCCATAAAAACCTCCAAATACATTTATTATACAAATTCTTTTTTTGCCACCATCCTTTAGTGGTTTTGCGAGTATTATTATACCATTTATGAATATTGTCAAGCGAAACGTATATAATAACTCATATAAGGAATATTTATAAAAAGAGGGTCCTGCTATGAAGCGAATCGAAGAACTGCGTAAACAAAAGAATTTGAATCAAACAGGCTTGGCAATGCAATTAAATGTATCACAAAAAATGATAAGCGCTTACGAAAGAGGAACAAATCAGCCGAGCATAAATACTTTAAAAAAATTATCTGAAATACTTGATGTATCGGTGGACTATCTGATAGAAAACACCGATATTAAGATTCCTGCCGAGCGGTGCATCGGAAGCGGTTTATCCGATGATGAAATCAAGCTTTTGGACATGTTCAAGCAGCTTGATAAAAAAAGACAGCAAATGGCACTTGGAATAGTATTTGCACTTAATAATCTCGAAAAATAAAGTTGAATATTTCACAAAAATATGTTATCATATAAAAAATATTACCGAGGTGTTACTTTAAATGGACGAATTCAAGAAAAAAACTTTACAAACCAAAATTTCCAAAACCATGAATGCACTTGAGGCAAACAACATGAATGCCTTTTATGCCGAAACAAAGGAAGAAGCAAAAAAACTTGCGGAGAGCATGCTCTGCGACGGTGATACCGTAACTCACGGCGGCTCTGTTACCCTTGGTGAATGCGGAATAATTGACGTATTAAAAAGCGGAAAATACAAGTATCTTGACCGTTCCGCGCCGGGATTATCACGCGAAGAAATTGAACAAATATACAGAGCGGCTTTTTCTGCCGATGTGTATTTCAGCGGTACAAATGCCATCACCGTAAACGGTGAGCTATACAATGTGGACGGCAATTCAAACCGTGTAGCGGCAATGCTCTACGGTCCGAAAAAAGTTATTGTAATAGCAGGCTCCAATAAAATTACAGACAGTCTTGACGACGCTGTCAAAAGGGTAAAATGCATGGCTGCACCGGCAAACTGTGTACGTCTTGACAAAAAGACATATTGCAATACAGAGGGACAGTGCGTGTCTGCAAAATCAGCCGGTCAATACATGTGTGCCGGATGCAAAAGCGAAGACAGAATATGCAGAAACTATGTTGTCATGGGACCTCAGACTCCCGCTTCAAAGGGAAGAATTAATGTAATCATTGTCGGAGAAGAATTGGGATATTAATACAAAAGCAGCCGGGTTTCCGCAAGCGGATTTGCCCGGCTGCATGTTATGTATTTTCAAAAAAATAAAAAAAGCTATTGACTAACCGATGAAAACCTGTTATAATATGTAAGTCGGTTTGAGAAGATACGGAGATGTATCGAAGTGGTCATAACGAGCACGATTGGAAATCGTGTTGCCGTGATGAGCGGCACGTGGGTTCAAATCCCACCATCTCCGCCACAAGGAGCAAAATTCGCTTTGCTCCTTTTTTGTACAGAAAAACACCTGCTGTTATAAATAAAATGTTCAGCACAATTGATAAAATGTGTTTACCGTATAACTATTTACCTGCTTTTTCAAAAATAACCGTTTGCTCTTTTAATGATATTTTCTTAACTTCATATCCGTACTCTTTCAATTCTTTTTTGTATTTAAGAAAAGAATGATCCATTTCCGTTCCGGAAATATCATGTATTTCGCTGAATGTCAGTTTCAACGGTGATTCTTTACTGTTTTGTATATATTCCCATAAAGGATTGTATTTGCTCATTTGGTTTACTCCTATCGGTTTTTAAATAATTAAAGACAATGCTCAGGTGTTATTTTAATTTGAAATCATGAATTGGTCAAGCTGCTTTGGAGCTGTGAAATATGTAATAAAGCCAAAATATCACAAATTGTAAAATTCTTTGAATTTTTTGCCTTTTTTCCATTGACAAACTGCCAATATGGTGATATAATACAATAGTTGTTGCGGGGTGTGGCTCAGTTTGGTAGAGCGCTGCGTTCGGGACGCAGAGGTCGTGAGTTCAAATCTCGTCACCCCGACCAAAAAAAGATTACCGTTTTGTTTTGAACGGTAATCTTTTTTATTAAATCATTTACGAAGATAACGTCTGAAATTACACCCCGTTTTCAAACTGTTCAGAACTGATTTTGAAATTAACTGCACCAAGAAACACAAAAACCACATTAGAATTGACTTTCAACGATAGTATATATAAATACTTTCGCGTTCATTCTGATGTGGTTTTGAGTTGTCTATATAATTTCAGTTTTTATTACATTGCGTCCTCTATTTGTTTGGCAAGTGATTCTGCACTTTCTTTTGAAAAGTCGCCTGATATAATACAAGAATCACTGTCAATTTCTTCTGAAACCGATGGACTCGAAATAACAATACCGTCCAATTTGATGTCTATTTTATTATTTGGAGAAGGGAGTTTTGCTATATCGGCAGTAGCTTTTTTAAACTTTTTTCTCCCCTGTGCGGTGAATGTCAAAGCAATATAATACTGTTTTTTATCATTATCATATTCTGTGCGAACGGTTGATATATCTTTACCCGTAAGCAAAATATTATTTTTGTAATCGGTAAAATTCAAACCAATATCCTCAATCTGTGCAGAATATTTGTTCAGTATTTTCTCCAAACTGCCGTTTTGCTTCATTTTATTATAGACCCGTAATATTCGTTTATTTAATTCCGTATTATCTTTATTTAAAGCAATACAATAATCATCATAATACGGGTCAGAAAAGTATGCGTATTTTTTTCTGTCTTCTGTACACATCATTCCCGATAATACAATATCACATTTTCCCTGTGATAAATTCTGCAGTAAGGAATCAAAGTCAACAGGCTGTATAACCAATTCTAAATCCAACTTCTTTGCTATGTATTGAGCTATCTCTATATCAATACCGCTTATTTTATTGTTTTCATTATAGTATTCAAACGGTTCATATTCGGGATTAGTCTGCAATATCAAATCCCGTTTTGAATCATTAGTTTTCTGCTCATTTTTTGCAGACTTATTTGAAGCATCTTTTTTATCGGATAATTTATTTGTTTTCGCTTTATTTTCAGATAGCAACACTGCTTTCGCACTTTCCAAACTGTTAAAAGTTCCGACTTCTTTTAAATCACTGTTAACAACTGCCCATACGGTTTTTGAAACATACGGCGGACCGTATATTGCCATCATTGTTTGCTGTGTTTTCCTGTCTGTATTAACCGACCATATGTTATATACATATTCGGAAAATATTTGGCTCCAATTATAAACCATTTGAGAAGACTGTGTTGCATAATATAGCGGCACTGCACTGTTTTTCTCAAATAAAACGGTAACTTCATCGGGGGATTTTATATTTTTGAATATACTCATTGTGGAATTACTTATAATATTTTGAGCCGTTTCGGTTTGTATAATTCCGTCTGTCCCCGTTATTTCCCGCAAGTATTCTTCTGCATACTCCTTGTTTTCCAGCCCGTTTACTCCATATTTTTCTATGTATTTTTTTAATATGGAAGCATTTTTGATATTGACATCTTTACCCATATTCCATATTTCCTGTTGAACAACATTTAAAGGAATATATCCGAATGTCGGAATTGTAACCTTGTTTGTTTGTGTATTTATAACTGCTAAACCGTAATAACCGTTGTTATTTATCAGCACCAATTTGTTGCTGCCGTTGTTGTCTAATCCTTTTACATCGTTATTCAAGTCAAGAACCGTTTCAACCTTTGCAGAATCATAATTATATCCGTTCTCTCTTAATAATTTTTGTAGTTTTCTATCAGATAAGCCATTCAACAAACCGTATTTTACAGCAATTACATTAATAGCAATTACCGCGACCAAAACCGATATTAAGGTAACATACAATCCTATATTTCTTGATTTTGGATTATCAATATTATTTTCAGCCAATTCATCATTGCTGCATTCGGAATTATCTGAACTCGCTGCGTCGTTTGTATCAGATGAATTTTCGTTGTTATTTTTAGAAATTTCATCATCTGTAAGTGTATTTTCGTGTTTTTGACACATCATAAAACCCCATATTTTATATATTAATTAACGTTCTTAATAATTGATTGACTTTTTTATATAGTTTCATATCCTAAAACTGTTTTTGTTTATATTATATCACAATTTATTTGGTTGTCAATTACACTTTGCATGCAATAATATAATGCACAAATGCTGTGTTTATAAAAATACTTTTTGCATATATAACATAGTTTGAAAGGTGATTATATGTTTAAGCAGAGTAAGTCTTGCTTGACAAAAAAATGACTGTTGTACTATAATTACAGTGTAATTATGCGGTAGGCAGACGGGAGGCTAAGTGATATGAAATACAACGGTTTCTATTTTTGGATGTTCAAAAGTCCCATGAAAAAGGTTTTGGCAGAGAAATACGGCAAGGCATATGCTGCAATGATTATGAAAAAAAGCAAAAAAGTCTATCGGGAACTGGTCGAACATGCGGATGACATCGGTGACGGCAACCCCATGGCATACAATGAACTGTTCGCGCTTGCCTTCGTTGCGCCGTATGTGGCAAGCGAAAAAAAGATTCCGCCGGAGACCGTGCAGGAAATGATGCGCCGCTCACTTTACCATATCAAATGGTACTTTGCCAAAACCGACCTGAACACCGACAAGGGCAAGGAGGAGAACAAAAAGAACGTTATTAAATATGCCATGTGGTATACTCCGGAAAAAGAGGCAATGTACCCCACCTCCTTCAAAGTGGATTTTGTCGGGCAGCCGTATGAGGGTGCCTGTTACTACCGCATCACCCGTTGTCCCATCTGCATTTATACAAAAAAGCTGAGTGTTTCCGAGCTTATGCCTCTGTTTTGCGAATTGGATGAAGTGATGATCACCCTCCAGCACGGCATATTGCACAGGAAACAGACGCTGGCTGACGGCGGCAAATATTGCGATTATTTTATTACCGGAAATAAAGAGTGATTTCAGAATTATTTTAATAATAAGTAAATGTACATGGTCAAGCATATGTCATTCTGTTATTTCTTTATACTTACACATTCATGTTTTACTTGATAAACTGTTTTCTTGCCAAAGTTCCCATCAGGCAAAAAACAGTTTTTTAATACATTCATCTTACATTTAGCAGGTATTTTTATTTAACTGCAATTTTATCATATTTATTTTTGACTTTTTTGTTTTCTGAATCGTCTAATAATTGTAAAGGCTTTTACAAAGGCGGAAGGAGGATTTAATTTGTACGAACTGTTCGAGCAAAAATATAAGGAATGTGAAAAATCCTTATTTTTAGTTGCAATCGGTTATTTGCACAACACCGAAGACGCAAAGGATTGTATGCAGGAATCGGTTTTATCGGCATTAAAGTCATTTAATAAACTTAAATATAAAGAATACTTTAAAACATGGTTTACCCGAATTGTAATCAACAAAGCAAGGATTTTATTAAAAAACGGCGGTACACAGAGGAACTTACAGACACCGTAAATGTATTTTATGATATACCGTTGGCAGAAATGAATATTGTGGATTGCATATGCAGAATGAATCCAAAGCTGTCTGTATACATAACTCTTCGTTACTACAATGAAATGACATATGAGGAAATGGCAAAAGTCATGAAACAGCCTGTTTCAACGGTAAAATACAAAACAAAGAAAGCATTGTCGGAATTAAAAAAACATTTGTAAGGAGATTTGTAAATGAAAATTTCTGATTTGGAAATAAAATTGCAGGAACACGCAAAAATCATGAAATCCAACATAGAAACTCCTTTCGATTTTGAAAGTGAGGAAATAAATATGTCAGCAAAAAATTATCACAGCTTAAAACGCACACTGCTGCTTGCAGCAGTTATAATCTGTTTAATCGGAACAACCGTTTTTGCAGCGTTTCGTCTTTTAAGCGCCGTGGATGTGGCAAATATGCTCGGAGATACGGAATTAGCTCAATATTTTGAAAAACAAGGCTCTGTTTCCGACGCGGTTACAGACGGGGATTATAAAGCAACCGTGCTCGGTATTACCAACGGTAAAAATCTAAGCAAATTCAAATCGTCATCCGGTAAGCTTTCCCCCGAAAGAACTTACGCAGTAGTTGCCGTTGAAAAAACCGACGGTTCACCCATGACTTTTGATGATAACATTTTGGTAACACCCCTTATTGAAGGACTAAAGCCATGGCAGTATAATATTTTCACAATGAACGGAGGGTATACAGCCGATATTATTAACGGTGTTCTCTATCGCATAGTAGAATTTACAACATAGAATTTTTTGCCGACAGAAACGTATACATGGCTGTTCTCTCTGAACCTTTTTTGGATAACACATCATATTCTTTTGATGAAAAAACGGGCGCTATTGCACCCATGAAAGATTATAAAGGCACAAACATTTTTATCAAGTTAAAGCTTGACAAATCAAAGGCAAACCCCGAAAAAGCAGCCGAATACCTGGATAAACTGAATAAAAGCGAACAGTCTTCCGATAATACCGGCAAAACGGAAAGCAATGCAGACACCAAGGAAATTATAATCACGCAGGATATGATCGAAAGCGCAAAACTTGAATCAAATAAAAAATAAATTTTTCGAAAATCAGTCAAACTATGTAAACATGCAATGATTTTGTATCGGAATTTTCAAACTCAAAAAAGGACGGTATATATACCGTCCTTTTATAAGCCTAATTTACAAAATCGGCGTCTGTCGCTTCCTGCTGTATGAGTGTGGAATTGTACTTTTCCAAAATTCTCTGTGACAGCAGTTCCCGCATTTCGATATTTATCGGGTGCGCTATGTCTTTGAATTCATTATCCGGGGTTTTCCGGCTCGGCATTGCTATAAAGAGCCTGTCCTGCCCGTCTATAATCTTTATGTCATGCACGACAAAGCAATTGTCGAAGGTTACAGACACCACGGCCTTCATTTTGCTGTCCTGTGCCATTTGTCTTATCCTTATATCTGTAATTTCCATATTAACACCTCCGTGCATAGCTTTTGTATTTTTAAAAAATTTATACTAATTTAATAATTTTGTGTTTATTTTTTTACAATTTAGGTGTATAATATTTATATAGCAAATTATGGAATAAGTTTTATATTATAAAAAAACGGGCTGACAATGCGGTAAACAGTCAGTCTGAATATTGGAGTGTTTAATTTTGGTTGATTATGTTCATTTTATAGGAATCGGCGGCATAAGCATGAGCGGCATTGCCAAGGTACTGTTAAATAACGGCATCAGAGTTTCCGGCTCAGATTCATCGGAATCGGAAACCGTAAAGGAATTGATTCAGCTCGGCGCCGAAGTTAGTATAGGTCAAAACAAAAATAATATTACAAATCAGAACCTTGTAGTCTATACATCCGCCGTTAAGGATGACAACCCGGAAATGATTGCAGCGCGCGAAAAAGGCATTGAGCTTATAGACCGCGCAACCATGCTCGGACGGATTATGAAAAACTACCACACCGCGGTAAGCGTAGCGGGTACACACGGAAAAACCACTGTAACCTCAATGATGGCTTACATACTCATAAAAGCCGGTCTTGATCCTACCGTAATGGTCGGCGGCAAACTTGACGGCATAGACGGCAACCTGAGAATCGGAAAAAGTGAGTATTTCGTCACCGAAACATGCGAATATATGAGGAATTTCCTCAAATTCTTCCCTACCGTTGCAATTATACTTAACGTTGAAGAAGACCACCTTGACTATTACCGCGATATTGACGACATTATAAACGCTTTTAACGAGTTTGCGAGTCTTGTTCCGAAAGACGGATTCGTTGTCACAAATGCAGAAAGCGAAAATTCAATTAAGTCCGTAAAAAACATTAATGCAAAAGTATATACCTTTGGCTTTAAAAATGCCGATTTTACAGCCGAAAACATTGAATTTTCACAGTTTGGCTATCCTTCATTTGATGTCATCAAAGACGGCGAAAAACTATTCAGACTTAATTTAAACGTTGTAGGCATACACAATGTTTTAAATGCAACAGCCGCAGCACTTGCCGCATACAAAATGGGAATTGATTTAAAATCAATCAAGGCAGGTCTTGAAGCATTTACCGGAACAAAAAGACGTTTTGAGAAAAAAGGATTTGTTAACGGAGCGATTATTATTGATGACTACGCGCACCACCCGACAGAAATCTCGGCTACGCTGTCAGCATTAAAGAAAGTGGCGCACAATCATGAATGGTGTATTTTCCAGCCGCACACTTATACGCGGACATACAGCCTGCTTGACGAATTTGCCGACGCGCTTTCCGCTGCGGAGAATGTGATTATCACAGATATTTTTGCCGCAAGAGAAAAAGACACCGGTCTTGTAAATGCAAAACAGCTTGCCGACAAAATCAAAAACGCCGTATATATCAAAGACTTTAAAGATATAGCCGATTATATAAGAAAAAATGCCTCCGAAGGTGATGTAGTGCTCACTATGGGAGCAGGAAATGTATGCGACATCGGTCCTATGCTTATTGATTAGTATAAAAAATACCGCAGATGACTTCTGCGGTATTTTTGCCATAAAATTAAATTAATTAATTTTCCCATAGTTTATTCATTTTTTCTCTGATTCTTCTGCGCCTTATTTCCGTATCACCGCTGTCAACGGTTATATTTATTACATCACCCTCTTTTGCTTCGGGAATTACAGCGTGCGGTATATTTACGGTGCTCATATTTTCAAGCTCGACAACGAGCATTTCTCCCTCTATTCTGTCAACTATGACTTTCATCTTATCACCGACCGTCTTATTATTTTTCTCCGTTTGGTACATACTGCTTATCAATAGAAATAATGCAATAGTAATTTTCACCCAATACGGCTTTTACCCTGTCTTCGATTATAATTTTAATATCATCATCTGAATACTCAAACTTATACGGCACAACCACATCAAACACAATATTTGTATGCGTCTGACCGGGAACGACTCTGAAATCATGCAATGACAATTCTGTGCTCAGTTCATTTACGATTTCCGTTACTTTCAGCCGCGCATTATTTGTGCTTTCGTCATCTGTCACAACAGGATCCATATGAATTACCAGATTAACATTATACAACTTATAAATATCACGTTCTATATTGTCTATTATATCATGACTTACAAGAACATCCTCATTTGCAGGAACTTCAGCATGAACAGACGCAAAAATTTTATCCGGTCCGTAGTTATGAACCATCATATCATGTATGCCTATCACTCCGTCATACTGCATAATTTTGTTTTCCAAGGTTTTGACAAACTCATAATCCGGCGCAGTACCCAAAAGCGGGTCGGCAGTTTCCTTTATCAGACATACTCCGGACCATATAATAAAAACAGATACGGCAATACCCATATAGCCGTCAAGTTCAAGTCCCGTCAGCTTTGTAATTAAAACCGAAACCAAAACGGCAACAGTGCTGTACACATCATTTATACTGTCCTGAGCGGCAGCCTTAAGCACCGCAGAATTAATTCGTTCACCGATTATGCCGTACATTCTGTTCATAAAGATTTTTACCAGAACCGAAATGCACAAGGCAGCAAGAGTCAGATAACTGAATTCGGTTTTCGTAGAATTGAAAATCTTTGCAAACGAAGTCTTTACAAGCTCATATCCTATAACTAAAATAATAAACGACACGAGCATTGCAGCTATATATTCTATTCTCTGATGGCCGTATGGATGTTCCTCATCCGCAGGCTTTCCGGAAAGCCTAAAACACACTACCGTTATTGTCGAGGAAAGTGCGTCCGACAAGTTATTTACCGCATCGGCGACAACCGATATACTTCCGGAAACAAGACCGGTTAAAAGCTTAAATGCAAACAGAAAAACATTACAAACTATGCCTGTTTTTCCTGCACGCTTACCTATCAATTCTCTTTCGTGAACGGACTTTACGCTTTCGCTGTTTTTTACAAACAGCCTTGCAATAAAACTGAACATCAAATGCCCCTCTCACTACATATCGCTTAACAAACTGCGGTTTCTTGCAATATATTCGATTCCGGAATATATTGTAAACAGCGTTGAAATTGCCATTGTAATAAATCCTATGCCCGGATAACCGCATATTGTAAAATCTGCCGTACTGAAAAGCATGGTACACAATATAGCGATAATCTGAATTGTTGTTTTAATTTTCCCTGTCATTATTGCCGCCATTACTATTCCTTTTGAA
Source organism: uncultured Clostridia bacterium (assembly GCA_934481345.1). Classification (GTDB taxonomy): domain Bacteria; phylum Bacillota; class Clostridia; order UMGS1810; family UMGS1810; genus CAKSIN01. Next base: position 222,027 of record CAKSPF010000002.1, on the reverse strand, counting down.
GCGGCTATGGTTCTGAGTCCCGTCACTATAAACTCGCGCGCCACTATAATAACCGCCATATATGCCGGCATCCAGTCAAGCTGCACAAAGCATATAAGCGCCGTGGAAACCAAAAGCTTATCGGCGAGCGGGTCTGCAAATTTTCCGAAATCGGTAACAAGCCCCCTGCTCCTTGCTATGTGACCGTCTATTCCGTCGGTAAGCGACGCTATGGCAAATACGACCGCCGCCCATATACCAAAATACTGCCATTCAAAATAGTTTCCGCACATAAGCACTGCCATAAACACAGGTATTAAGCAAATTCTTGCCAGGGTTATCTTATTAGGCAAATTCATTAATCATCTCTCCCGTTATATCGTATTCATCCGAAGAAATTATTTTTATTTTCACAATATCTCCGGCATGTAATTCTTGTGTACTGTAAATGTATGCGGCACCGTCTACCTCCGGAGTATCCGCAGCAGTTCTGCCTACATAGCAGAAATTTTCATCATCATAGCCTTCCACAATGGCATATGTTACAGTTCCTTCTTTTTCCTTGTTAATTTCCGCAGAAACGCGGCTTTGCAGTTCCATAAGCTCATTTCTGCGCTTTTGTTTAACAAAGTCCGGTATCTGGTCTTCAAACTGTGCGGCAGGCGTATTTTCTTCACGCGAATATTCAAATACTCCTACCCTGTCCAGCCTGTATTTTTCAATAAAGCTTTTAAGTATTTCAAAATCTGCGTCCGTTTCGCCCGGAAATCCGACTATTATTGACGTGCGTATCGCAAGAGTGGGTATTTTGCCGCGTAATTTACCGATAAGCTGTTCTATCTCGGCAAGACGGCTTTTTCTGCCCATTCTTCTGAGCACATTATCTGAAACATGCTGAAGCGGCATATCAATATATTTTACGATTTTCTTATTGGACGCGATTTCATCTATAAGCTCGTCAGTTATGTTTTCCGGATAGCAATATTGCAGCCTTATCCACTCTATGCCGTCAATCCGGGAAAGTTTTTTGAGCAAAGAGGCAAGAGCGCCTTTTCCTCTCTCCATACCATAATATGCCGTATCCTGGGCAATAAGAATAATTTCTTTTACACCGTTTTCGGCAAGCCGCTGTGCTTCGGCGATTATACTCTCCTCCGGGCGGCTCACATATCTGCCGCGAAGCTTTGGAATTATGCAGTAAGTACAGAAATTATCGCATCCGTCGGCAATTTTAAGATATGCCATATAAGACGGTGTGCTCAATATTCTCGGTAATTCATAGCTTACTGCCGAATTGGCATCACTTACTGCCGAATTTTTCTCGCCGTTTTCATAATACTCTTTTATTACGCGCGAGATTTTGTCATAATCCGTTGTGCCGAGAATTATATCAACCTCGCCAAGCTCCTGTTCTATTTCGCTCCTGTAGCGCTGTGCAAGGCATCCGGTCACAATAAGCAATTCACATATGCCCTCTTTATATTTTGCCATATCAAGAATGGCATTGATTGATTCTTCCTTTGCGCTTTCGATAAACGCGCAGGTATTAACAACTATTACATTTGCCTCGGTCACGTCGGCAGTAATCTCAAATCCGTCGTCAACCAAAACGCCGAGCATCGTTTCGGTGTCGGTAAGATTTTTTGCACATCCGAGCGAAACGAAGCCTATTTTTTTATTCATTTAAAATATCAATCCTTTCAGCCGCAAAAGAGTTTCGGCAATATTATACAGCCAGCATTTAAGTCTGCTGATTTTCACGGCTTTCCGCCGAAATATCCTTGCACAGATTAATTGCAGAATTAATAATTCCATAGTCAAATCCGCGCGACGCAAAATAGCGCTGAATTTTTTGCCTTGATTTAATATCGTCAAAATCAATCGGTGAGTATTTATTAATTATCCTGTCTGCAAGTTCATCGGCAGTTATTTTATGAGAAGCACATATTACATCTTCAACGGTATTGCTGTCAACACCGTTTTTTGCAAGCTCATAGCGGACGCGTTTTTCGCCCCATAGCTTTTCACAGGCATATTCGGCAAACAGCATGGCATAGCTGTAATCGTCGATATATCCGAGTTCTTCAAGTTCATCACATACACGGTCTGCAACTTTTTCATCATATTCCTTTTCTTTCAGATAATCGGCAATCATTTTTCGGCTTGCGTTCTTTCTCGAAAGCATACCGATAGCCTTATCCTTTGCCTTGGCATACTGCGATTTGAAAAGACATTCTTCCATATCTTGTTCCATAAGCTCTTTGCCCTGCTTTATTCCCATGATTACAGCGTCAAGCCCGTCCAAAGAAAAGCGATATTCTCCGTCTATAAATACGTTTACGCGCTCACTGTTATTTTTCTGCTTCTGAACATCCGTAACTTTCATATCGGCTTTTACTCTTTTCCGTCGGAATTATCGGCAGGATTTTCTTCTGCCGGTTTTGCGGCCTTTGCCATTCTTTCCGCAAACTGTCTTTCCTTTTCCTGTTTTTCCTGTTCAACCGTTTCCATTATTTTGTTATAAAGCTCATCTGCAAGCGCAGGATTTTCTTTAAGAAATACTTTTACCTTATCTCTTCCCTGACCGATACGCTCGCCGTTATACGAATACCACGAACCGCCCTTTTGAAGAATATTGTATTTTACTGCAATATCAATAATATTACCCTCGCGCGATATGCCCTCTCCGAACATAATATCAAATTCAGTTTCCTTAAACGGCGGTGCAACTTTATTCTTTACAACCTTTGCTCTTGTTCTGTTTCCTATGATATTTGTACCGTCCTTGATTGATTCTATTCTCCTTATATCAATACGGACAGAAGCATAGAATTTAAGCGCGCGGCCGCCTGTCGTAACCTCCGGGTTTCCGAACATTACCCCAACCTTTTCTCTGAGCTGATTTATAAAGATTGCAACGGTATTTGACTTATTGATAATACTTGTAAGCTTTCTCAAAGCCTGCGACATGAGTCTTGCATGAAGTCCGACATGCGATTCGCCCATTATTCCCGATATTTCTGCCTTTGGAACAAGAGCCGCAACGGAGTCTACAACAATTACATCTATTGCGCTGCTTCGTGCAAGAGCCTCGGCAATCTCGAGCGCCTGTTCGCCCGTATCTGGCTGTGAAACTATAAGTCTGTCAATATCCACTCCGAGCTTTTGAGCATAAACCGGATCAAGCGCATGCTCAGCGTCAATAAAAGCAGCTTCGCCGCCGCGCTTTTGAGCCTCGGCAATGACATGAAGCGCCACCGTGGTTTTACCGGATGATTCGGGTCCGTAGATTTCAGTTATTCTGCCGCGCGGAAGTCCGCCTACTCCGAGAGCAATGTCAAGTCCGAGAGAACCTGTCGGAATAACTTCAATTTTCTTTATGGGTGCCTTACCGAGACGCATAACAGAACCTTCGCCGAAGGTTTTCTCAATCTGTGCAAGAGCTTCTTCAAGAGCTTTTTCTTTCCCTTCTTCACTGCTTGCAGGTTTTATATCCATTTTTTCTTTAGCCATTTATATATCCTCCTGTAAAGATAATCTTATAATATTTAAAGCCGCGGTAACGGTCCGCCGGCGTACTTCTTCGCGGTTCCCGCCGAAAATATGCTTGTATGCTTCGCATTTGCCGTCCTTTGAGGCAAAGCCTATATAAACAAGCCCGACAGGCTTCTCGTCAGTTCCTCCCCCGGGGCCTGCAATTCCCGTCACGGAAACGGCAAGATCGGCGCCGGATTTTTCAAGTGCTCCGAGTGCCATTTCACAGGCAGTTTGACTGCTCACAGCCCCGTATTCATCAAGTGTGGATTTCTTTACACAGATCAGCTTTTCCTTTGCCTCGTTGGCATATGTTATAAATCCGAACCCATAATACTCGCTTATGCCGGCAACCGATGTCAGCGTCTGTCCTATCATACCGCCCGTACAGCTTTCGGCAGTCGAAACGGTCTTGTTTGTCAGTTTAAGAAGGCGATATACGGTATCTGCCATTGTATCATTATCTTCACCGTAATAATATTTTTTAAGACGGCTTTTGATTTCATCGGCAACAGGCATAATTTTTTCCATTGCATTTTCGCGGCAGCCGCTTTTGGTGGTAAGACGTATTATTACGTCCGTTCCGTCAATGTATGTGGCTATTGTCGGATCTGCATTTTTTTCTATCAAATCCGCAACCGATATTTCAAGTGAAGATTCGCCTATGCCGAAAAATCTCAGAATTTTAGAATAAATTTTACTGCTGCTGAATTTTTCCAGATACGGATAAACCTTCTTTAAATACATCGGTTCCATTTCCTTTGGCGGTCCCGGCATCAAAACTGCGGTTTTGCCGTTTTTTTCTATAATCAGTCCCGGTGCTGTCCCGTTTTCATTTTCCAAAACAATTGCACCGTCCGGAACCATAGCCTGTCTTATATTTGTATGAGGCATTATGCTCTTTCTGCGTTCAAAATAACCCTTGAGCTTTTGCGCGGCGGATTTGTCAATATTAAGCGGCAAATCAAAATACTCGGCCGCTGCTTCGCGCGTCAGGTCATCCTGCGTGGGACCAAGACCTCCCGTAAGCACGACAAGGCTGCATCTTTCAAAAGCGCCTTTAATTTCGTTTATTAATCTTTCTTTATTATCGCCTACGACCGAACGCCTGTAGACATCTATGCCGAGTTTTGCAAGCTCGCGGCTTAAAAAAGCCTCATTTGTATTTACTATCTGTCCCAAAAGCAACTCGGTACCTACGGATATAATTTCTGCGTTCAAACACTCATCTCCCATTTATGCAATTACCGTACCGTCAACAGCTTCCTGTACAAGCCTTTCCCAATCAAGCAAATTCTGCGAAGCCAATATTTTCTCAAGCTTTGGTTTGGTTGTAGGATGCTTCGGAGTAAACACAGTACAGCAATCCTCATACGGCAAAATCGAAGTTTCAAACGTATCTATTTTTCTTGAAATTTCAACAATTTCCTCTTTGTCCATTCCTATAAGCGGACGGAAAACAGGCATTGTAACGGCATTATCCGTTACGGCAAGCGCACCCATGGTCTGGCTTGCGACCTGGCCTATACTTTCGCCCGTAACAAGAGCAGTGCAACCGCGTTTTTCAGCTATTTTCTGTGCTATCTGCATCATAAACCTGCGCATTACGAGAGTAAGATGTTCTTCCGGGCACTTATCGCGTATCTGAAGCTGAATCTCGGTAAAAGGAACAATATGCACCTTCAAACCGCCCATATAATTTCCGATTATATTTGCAAGTGACAGAACCTTATCCTTTGCCCTGTCGCTCGTATACGGATAGCTGAAAAAGTGAATGGCTTCGAGCGCAACGCCTCTTTTTCCAATCATATACCCTGCAACCGGGCTGTCAATTCCGCCGGATAACAGGAGCAATGCTTTCCCGTTTGTGCCGCTCGGCATTCCGCCTGCGCCCTTTTGTCTGCCGGTGTGCACATATGCGTATCCCTCGCGCATTTCCACATAGACAATGACCTCCGGTTCTTTTACATTTACGGTTAAATTAGAAAATTCATCTAAAATTCTGCCGCCGATTTCCGCACAGATTTCAGGAGATTTGAGCGGAAATTTTTTATCTGCTCTTTTTGCTTCCACTTTAAAAGTTTTAATGCCGGAAAGCAATCCGGAAAAATTCTTTTTTATTTCCTCGGTTACTGCATCTAGATTTTTTTCCGTTCTGTATGCAATGACAATCGAAACAATTCCGAAAACCTTTTTCAGCTTTTCCGCTATTATATCCGCCTGTTCATCATTTTCAAGCGGTTCAATGTAAATCGTAGCCTGTGCCTTTGTGATTTTCACATCTCCCGTGTCTTTTATTGCAGCTTTGATGTTTTTTATCAAAGCGTCCTCAAAAATCGGACGGTTATATCCTTTTAATATAATTTCGCCGTATCTTACAAGTACCATTCTGTTCAATTCCGTTGTCCCCTATCTCATAATTTTTCTAAGCTTCGGTATTTCATCGGCCAGTACGGCTATCACATAATCCATTTCTTCCTTTGTGTTAAATCCGCTGAAGCTGAAGCGAACCGCGCTGTCCGTCATATTATCGTTAAGCCCCATAGCCTTTAATACATAATTGAGTTTCTTTTTTGAATTACATGCCGAGCCGGTGGAAACATATATACCCTTAGACTCCAAAACGTGAAGCAACACTTCCGACTTAACTCCCGGAAACGATACATTAAGTATGCAGTATATGCTGTCCTCACCCGAATTTACAACTACATTTTCTATATTTTCCGTCAAACCGACGGCAAGATATTTTTTAAGCACGGATATATATTCCGCGGTTTTTGCCATATCGGCAAATTTAATTTCGGCAGCTTTTGCAAATCCGCATATTCCCGCAAGATTTTCCGTACCCGAACGCATTCCGTTTTCCTGTTTTCCGCCGAGCAAGATGGGATTTAATCTTATACCGCTTCGCACATATAATGCACCCACACCGTTCGGTCCGTGAATTTTATGTGATGATATGCTCAGCATGTCAATTTTATTTCGTTTGATGTTTACCGGGATTTTCCCGTATGACTGAACCGCGTCCACATGAAATGCACATTTTTTGCGGTCGATAGCGGATGAAATGCTTTCAAGAGGCATTATCGCACCGTTTTCATTATTTACATGCATCACGCTTACCAGAATCGTATCATCGGTAATATGTGATTTAATATCTTCGCAGTCTGCCGCACCGTATTTGTCAACATCGGCATAATACACTTCAAAGCCCTGCTGCTCAAGATACTTAAACGCTTCAAGGACTGCCATATGCTCGGTTTTCTGCGTCACAAGACGCATACCGTTTCTTCTGTTTGCCATGGCATATCCGATTATTGCCAGATTATCGCTCTCGGTTCCGCCGCTTGTAAACGTTATTTCTTTCGGCAGGCAGTCAAGCGTCCGGGCTATTGTATTGCGTGCGGCAATAAGCCTGTCCTCTGCTGCTTTGCCTATTCTGTGCAGTGACGATGGATTACCGTAACATTCATTCATAACTCTGCACACTTCGTCGGTGACAGCTTCATACGGTCTTGTGGTCGCACTGTTATCCAAATATACTTCCATTTTATTGCTCCAAATCAAAATAACTTTAAAAATACCATTCTTATATATTGTACTATAAAATAATGTATTTTTCAAGTGAAGAATGAAAAAGTGATTTAAAAAAGAAATAACGGCAAAAATGTAAAATACACTTGACATTCCTCTCCAAAAATGTTATATTAATATTGTAAAGTTAGCTTTACATTTGTGAGGTGATTTTTTGGAAAACAGAATCAAACAGCTGCGAAAAAACAAACGTATTACGCAGGACGAACTGGCACAGGCGCTGTGCGTTACAAGGCAGACGATTATATCACTTGAAAACGGACGTTACAACGCTTCGCTTCAGCTTGCACACAAAATCGCAGCATATTTCGGAAAAACAATTGAAGAAGTATTTATTTTCGGGGAGGAATAGAGATGGATTTCAAAGACAAAATAAAAAAAAGAATTATAATTTACTGCACATATACGGCCTTGGGCATTATAATGATTTTAATCAGTATGGGCTCGGATAACGACATACTTCAGCCGTTCGGCGCCGCTTTTGCATTAATGGGTATTGCCAGGGCTGTGCATTACACGGCTCTCACCAAAAATCCCGCTGCACTTAAAAAACGCGAAATTGCAGAAAATGATGAACGAAATATTGACATCGCCGTAAAAGCACGCAGTCTTACTTTTACCGTTTTCGGAGTATGCGGCGGACTTTCTGTAATTGCACTGAAGCTGCTCAGGCTTAATGACGCATCGCAGACAGTTGCATATACGCTCTGCGCAATGCTTGTTATTTATTGGCTGTGTTATTTTGCAATAAAAAAGAAGTATTAATCACAAAAGCAGTATTTCCCGTTTAAGCTGCGGAAATACTGCTTTATTTATATTGTTTTCAGCCGTGCGTTCTTATATAACGTTATATTTTTTCAACAGTTTTTCTATATCGGTATCTTTGATTTTCCTCAAAACTTCTTTTAAAGCGATTTTTTCTTTTATGCCAAGCTTCATATCGGTAATTTTTTTGCCGTCACGCAGAGCAACCGTGGCATTTAAAAGATCACGAACGTCATATACGCTGCCCCACACTTCGGGAACTCCGCGGTCTATATCAAGAAGCGTATATACCGCCTCCATTCCGGTTCTTATGGAATACTCGGTTGTAAAAATCGTATCTCTTTCGGTTTCGGCAAACTGTCCGAGAAAAGCAAAATTAACTGCCCCCTGCGGAACGACGTCGGGACGGTCGCCTTTTTCACGCGGCATAAAAAATGCCGTAATGTAAGGCATCATGACAGGCACCGTATTTGCGCTGTGTGCCGCAAGCTCTTCTATCTCGTTTTCCGGAACACCGATATGATACAGCCATTCTTCGCAGATTTCTTTGCCGGTACAGTCGCGCATTGCTTTCTTTACATAATCCCCCGGCTTATCGCTGAACAAACCGTACACCCATATTACAAGCTGATCCTTCGGCTGATCTCTGAACTGCGGCTGACGGTTAATCGTCCAGCTCAAAAGCCAGTTTGAATCGCGTGCCGTCACAATTCCTCCCGTCACAACCCTGCCGGAAAACGGATCACGCTTGCAGATATTCTTTATATAAGGGACTATTTTTTGGTCGAGAGTAGTCACTGTGGCGCTCATCCAGTTCGATTTTTCAGGCTCACCGCAGAACTTGTCCGGATGACCGAATGACGGATCCTGGGCTGCAATTTTGCGCCACATATCCCAGCCTCCGCCCTCACGGATTGCCTTATTGAATTCGGCGGGCTTGTTCTGACTGCCGTATGATGACCCTTCAACGCAGCCTCCGTTTGTGATGAAAACAAGGTCGTTTTCGGTAAGCTCTATGCTTTGTTCCTTGCCGTCGTGAATAATTATAATTTTTTCGGCAAGTTTTTTGTCACCGTCGATTTTGAATTTTACATTTACTACCTTGGTTTCATATCTGAAATCAACTCCAAATGACTCAAGATACTTTATCATAGGTAAAATCATGGATTCATACTGATTATATCTGGTAAAACGAAGTGCCGTGAAATCAGGAAGTCCTCCCACATGATGAATGAAACGTTTTATATAAAGCTTCATTTCAAGTGCACTGTGCCAGTTTTCAAATGCAAACATTGTGCGCCAGTACATCCAGAAATTAGAATTGAGCACCTCATCATCAAAATACTCGTCAATTCTCTTGTTATAAAGTTCTTCATCCGGAGTAAAGAAAAGCTTCATAATCTCAAGAGCGCCTTCATCCGACAAACCGAATTTTTTATCGGTATGTGCGTCTTTGCCGCGGTCTTCCGTAGCACGGCAAAGCGAATAGTTAGGATCTGCCTTGTTGAGCCAATAGTATTCATCGAGCACGCTCACGCCGTCGGTTTCAATAGACGGAACAGAACGGAACAAATCCCACATACATTCAAAGTGATTATCCATTTCACGGCCGCCGCGCATTACATAACCGATATCGCCGTAGTGATACCCGTCGCACGCTCCGCCGGGAATAGAGTCTTTTTCGAGAATATGAACATCCGGGCCTTTCATCTGTCCGTCACGCACCAGAAAACATGCGGCAGCAAGCGCCCCAAGCCCCGAACCCACAATATATGCGCTTTTGTTTTCGACACCGTCAGGTTTTCGCGGACGAGCAAACGCTTCATAATTACCGCTGGAATAATACATATATAAATACCTCCTTCGTCAATACTGTCAAATATAATTATTAACAAAATAAGACGGAATAACCAAAATAAAATCAATTTAACCGCAAAATATGCTGTTTTTCTTCGAGCGGATAAATACAAAGCTCCGCTTTGTCAAGATTTTCTCTGTGCATGTCCACTTCCGTTATCTGACGGTTGTCGTAAGTGGTGTAATAATATATTCCCTTGTCCGCATTGCAGCATGATGAATATATTGTTATTTCGTATTTGCCGTTTCCGACTTCGCAGCAGCCGCGCTGCTGTTCCGCCGAACCGAGTATGTGAAAAAACTGGCTTACGCTTTCTTCTTCCTCACTGCCGGAGCACGAGTTTAAACTCACAAATGCAGTTCTTATAAATCTCGACTGCGATGACAAATCTCCGGGAAGCCCCATGGCGCCCATACCGCGGCTGTATACGTCAAGCGAAAGACCGTCGGCAAACCGATTTTTCGGCGCCTTTGCGGAAAGCTGCAGATAATTATTGAGCGCAAACATCTGCATCGGAAACGGAGGATTGTTTGTAAGAATACCTGTCGGGTTTTCATATACGAAAATCCCGTCGCGAACAGACTCCAGCGTGATACATCCCATGCTGTCCGCTATAATCCAATGCAGCTGCGATACCGGCATACCGTCGCAAAACGGCGTATCGGTGATATTAAGCTGCTTGACTGCACGTTTCACCTCGTCCACACCGGCGCAGCTTCCCAAAAGCCATGGAATAAGCTCAAAATGCGCAATATTCTTCATACCGTTTTTTTCTTTGCGATAGACTGCATTTCCCACAAAATTCAGTCCGGCAATACAAAGCCCTTTTTCATTTACCGCATCATAATATAGCGGATAGCCGTCATGCACATGAGCCATTCCTATCATTGCATAATGATTTTTCAGTATACCGGAGCTTCGCGTGGCAATTGGAAATCCGCGCGGCATTATCGTAACACTTTCACCGAAAGAACGCTCGTAATCAAGGTTTCTCCCAAAATAAAAATCCTTTGTACGATATGTTGCAGCAGTGCACATATAATTCCTCCTTTGTTTTTATACTGCTATTATTTCCCAAAACTGCTTTTTGCATACAACAATCATTTGTTTGACAAAACAGAACGGATGTGATAAAATAGATAATGTTATATTACGGATACGAGGTAAAAAAATGATTATAAAAGAATCGGCTGAAAACTATCTGGAAGCAATATTAATGATTAAAACAAAAAAAGGAAATGTACGCAGCATTGATGTTGCAAACGAGCTCAACTTTACCAAGCCGAGCGTATCTGTTGCAATGAAGCATTTCCGCGAAGAGGGCTACATAACCATAGATTCCGCAGGCGGAATATCGCTTACGGAAAAAGGAATGAAAATTGCGGAAAGCGTATATGAACGCCACCTTATTATTGCAAAAGCGCTTATGGCTCTCGGTGTAGACGAGCACACAGCATATGAAGACAGCTGCAAAATAGAGCATGACATAAGCCAGCAAACCTTTGAAAAACTAAAAGAGCACCTTGCAAATCACAAGGTGCTGTAAATACCGATTAACTTTCCATACCGCCAAAATATTTAAAAATATTTTCGGCGGTTTTTTTATCTATTCCGTCAACAGAGCAAAGTTCGTCAAGACTTGCGTCTTTAATTTTTTGAATAGATTTAAAATGCTTGAGCAAAATTTTTCTGCGTTTGTCGCCCACACCTGCAATGCTGTTTAATTCACTGCCGGCAATTCTGCGGTTTTGTGTATTGCGGAGATACGTTATGGCTCTGCGGTGCATTTCATCCTGTATGTTTACCAAAAGCATAAAAGCTTCGCTTTTCTTATCAAGCTGTATTTCACCTTCTGCTGAAACAACGGCGCGCGTTCTGTGATTATCATCCTTTACTATACCGAATACCGGAATATCTATATCAAGCTCGTCAAGCACGGATTTTACTGCATTCATATGCTTTTCTCCACCGTCTGCAAAAACGCAGTCGGGCATCGGCAGAAACTTTGCGTTTTCTTCGCTGAGGCTGCCTTCTCTGATACTCTGTTCTTCATTTAAGGCTCTTACAAAGCGCCGGCGTATAACTTCCCTCATGGAAGCATAATCGTCCTGACTTTTAATATCTTTTATTTTGAAATTTTTATATCCCTTTGTATACGGTTTGCCGTTTTTATACACAACCATCGAAGCGACAATTATATCGTTACCCATATTTGAAATATCGTATGCCTCAATATGCATAGGCTCATTTTTTAAGTTTAAAACTCTTCCGAGTTCTGAAATTGCCGCATTCTTAAAGTGAATATCGCGCATAATTTTAAGCTCGCGTTCGCTGTGTTCCTTTTTGGCATTGGCTTTAATCATTTTTATAAGCTTTGCACTCTCGCCTATCTTCGGAATCTTGATTTTAACGCTTCTGCCGGCCTTTGCGCTGAGCCAGCTTCTTATTACCTCAGTATCGTCCGTTTCCTGTTCAAGCATCAGAATATTTGGTATAAAAGTGCTCGTTTCATAATACTGACGAACAAAATCCGATATAATTTCGCTTTCTGATATGCCGTCCGTATCGTTTATAAAATAGTGTTCCCGTCCTATCATTTTACCGGAACGAATAAAAAACAGCTGGACGCATGCTGTATTGTTCTTGTTAAACACACTTATTGCGTCAGTATCATCGCCGTTCGGATTTACTATTTTCTGTTTCTGTCCTATCAGTTCGATTGCACTGAGTCTGTCACGGCAGGTCTTTGCCGTTTCAAAGTCAAGCCGTACGCTTGCCTGTTTCATTTCATCGGTAATCCTTTGTACAATTCCCGAGGTTTTTCCGTTTACAAAGTCAATGACTTCTTCTATAGTCTGCCTGTATTCCTCCATACCCACACTTTTGCAGCACACTCCGCGGCATTTGCCGAGCTGATAATACAGACACGGGCGCCTTTCTTTAAAATCACCTTCAAACGGAGTATTGCAGCTTCTTAATTTAAAAATATCTTTCAAAAGCATTATGAGCTGTTTAAGGTCGTAAGAACTCTGATACGGTCCGTAGTATGCCGCACCGTCGTCAATTATACGGCGGCAGAGCAAAATTCTCGGAAAATCCTCATTCAAAGTTATTTTTAAAAACGGATATGTCTTGTCGTCTTTGAGCAGGATATTATACTTCGGCATATTCTGCTTGATAAGATTATTTTCCAGAACAAGCGCTTCGAGCTCGGAGTCGGTGATAATATATTCGAAGTATTCTACGTTGGCAACCATAGAAGCAACTTTAGGAGGATGCCTGTGCGATTTGAAATATGAGCGCACACGGTTTTTCAGATTTTTCGCCTTGCCGACATATATTATATCTCCGTCAGAATTGTGCATGATATATACACCGCTTTTATCGGGCAGCGTTTTAAGCTTTTCTTCTATTTCAGTGTTCACATAAACCTCCGCAAATAAAATAACCTTCACTCTTATGTGAAGGTTACAAGATAATTAATCCAAATCCGTAAAGTTAGACATAACCAATTCCTCAAGCTGCTTTATCGCATCTTCTTCATCGGGTCCGTCTGCTTCAATTGTTATCGAAGTGCCTCTTGTAATGCCGAGTGACAACACACCCAAAAGACTCTTTGCATTAACCTTTCTTTCATCCTTGGCGATAGTTATAAGCGATTTAAACTCATTTGCCTTTTGTATAAAAAAGGTTGCCGGCCGTGCATGAAGCCCAACTTGATTTTGAACAACAATATCTTTACTAATCATGCTTTTTTCGCTCCTGTTAAACATTAATTCTAATATTATAGTATCAAATATTTCCGGCAAAGTCAATGTTTATTATAAATTTTATCGCATTTATTAATTTTATATGAGCAAAAAGCTATAAATTTATGCAAGTTAATTTTATATTTTCCGTTGTATAAAATATTATTCCGAAAATATTTTTTATTTTGTAGATAATTGACACAATATTTTAAAATTCAGCCTCTTTCGGTATTTTATTTCTTGCACTTTGCATAATAAAATGCTATAATATATTATTATATATTTTGGGCTTTGCCCTGATTTTTATGTATCTGCTATATGATTAATATATAAGTGTGGTGTTATTGGATTGTTTAAAAAATGGATATTTCCGAATATAAATAAATCCGAAACGCTGCGTATATCGCAAAAATACAATATCCCCGAAACAGTTGCCGAAATTTTACAGGCAAGGGGCTTTGAATGCAACAGTAAAACCGAAGAATTTTTGAAAAAATCCCGTGTGTTTCACGATCCGTTCTTGCTTAATGACATGGCAAAAGCAGTGCATATAATAAAAAGCGCCGCCAAAAGCAAAATTCTGATTGCCGTATACGGCGACTATGATGTGGACGGTATCACTTCAACATACATTTTATACGATTATCTGCGCTCACTGGGCGCAGAAGTGATTTATTACATTCCCGACCGTGCGGAAGAAGGCTACGGAATAAACACCGCTGCCATTGATTATCTTGAAAGCAAAGGCGTTAAACTGATAATAACCGTCGATGTGGGCATAACTGCAATAAACGAAGTTAATTATGCCATGCAAAAAGGCATTGACATTATAGTTACAGACCATCATACGCTGAAGGAAAGCTTACCCGAAGCATCGGCAGTAATAAATCCGAAAATCAATTCATCCGGTTATCCATTCGATGCACTTGCAGGCGTCGGAGTTGCATTCAAGCTGATATATGCCGTTTCCGGATGCAGTGAAGAAATTTTTGAAAAATACTGCGGAATTGCCGCAATCGGAACTATTGCAGACATGGTTCCTCTTTGCGATGAAAACCGCTATATTGCCGCCGAGGGAATAAACCTGCTCAGAAAAACGGCAAATACAGGTTTAAAAGCGCTTATGCAGGTCAGCGGAATTGAACAGCAAAGTCTAAATTCATCATCAATAGGATTTATAATCGCGCCCCGTCTTAATTCCGCAGGACGCATGGCAAAAGCCGAAACCTCGGTTGAGCTTTTGCTTGAAACCGACTATGCAGAGGCAATAAAAAAAGCAGAAAAATTAAGCGAGTGCAACAGACAGCGTCAAATGGAAGAACAGCAGATTTTTGACGAAGCGCTTGAAATAATCAAAAATAATTCCTATGAAAACGACAGCTTTATACTCGTGGCAAAAAAAGATTGGCTGCACGGCGTGATAGGTATCGTTTCATCAAAGCTTACCGAAATGTTTTACAGACCGAGCGCTGTCGTAAGCATAAATTCCGACGGAACAGGAAAAGCTTCGGGAAGAAGTATAAAAGGAATTAATCTTTTTGACGCATTAAACAATTGCAAAAACTCTCTTATAAAATTCGGAGGACATGAGCTTGCCGCCGGCTTTACCGTTGCCCCGGGCTTAATTGATACCTTCCGTCAATGCATAAACGATTACTGCAAACCGCTTCTGACCGACGAAATCGCATCTCCGCATATACAAATAGACAGCGTCATAACATTAAAAGATATATGTATGCAAACGGTGGACGCACTGGATATTCTTGAACCGTACGGAATTTCCAACAAAGCGCCCGTGTTTTGCATAAAAGATGTAATGATTAAAGGCATACGCTACACCCAGAATAAAAAGCATGCGTTTCTGACGATTACCGACGGAACATACTCCAGGGAGCTTCCGGCTTTTTCAATGCCGGAGCTGATAAGCGATTTTTATGAGGGCGATTATATTTCCGTTGCCGGTATTCTCTCCGTAAATAACTTTCGCGGTGTCACATCGGCTCAGATGGTTATAAAAGATATACACCAGTCTGAAAAAAACCTATACATAGACCGCCGCATACTTGCAGATATATTTACTGTCATCAAAAACAGTATTGAAAACGGAAACAATACGCTGAGCAAAAACAATCCTCAGCCTGTATATGTTGCCGGAAAGAGAATATACTTCAACAGACTTCAGACAAAAACAGCGCTTAAAATTTTCAGCGAACTGAAAATTTTGGATATAGAAACCACGGGCAATACGCTTATTATGCATAAGGGAATTAATTTTAAGGCAAAAACACAGCTTACCGATTCCGAAACATATAACAAATACAGCAAGCCGTGTGTATAATGCCGCAAGGAGGATCTAAACATGCAAAATACTTTTGAAGACCTTATTAAAAAAGTTAAAAAATATCATCCGAATGCCGACATCGATAAAATTACCCGCGCCTATGAGCTTGCAAGCGAGGCGCACAAGGATCAGAAGCGTGTGTCGGGTCTTCCGTACATTACCCATCCCCTTTCCGTGGCAAATATCGTTGCGGATATGCAGCTCGATACCGACTCGATATGCGCCGCTCTGCTGCATGATGTGGTAGAGGATACAAAATATTCCAGCGAAGATATAAAAGAAAGATTCGGAGAACAGGTAGCTTCACTTGTAGACGGCGTTACAAAGCTTGACAAAATCGGTTTTTCCAACAAGGAAGAACGCGATATGGAAAATTTAAGAAAAATGTTTCTTGCAATGGCTAATGACATACGCGTCATAATCATTAAATTTGCCGACCGCATACACAACATGAATACGCTTATAAGCATGAGCGATGACAAACAGCGCGAAATAGCCCGTGAAACGCTCTCTGTATTTGCACCGCTTGCACACAGGCTCGGTATGTATAAAATAAAGTGGGAACTTGAGGATCTTTCATTAAAATACATTGACCCTATTGCATACTATGAGATTATGAAGGGTATCAATCAGAAAAGACAGGAACGCGAAAAATATATCGACATAATAAAGCGCGACCTGAAAAACAAGCTCAGCGAGCTAAACATAGAATGTTCCATAGACGGCAGACCTAAGCACTTTTACAGTATCTACCGCAAGATGTACACGCAAAACAAAACTCTTGATCAAATATATGATTTGTTTGCGGTAAGAATTATAACGAACTCCGTAAGCGACTGTTATGCAGCTCTCGGCGCTGCACACGAGCTTTACAAACCCATGCCGGGAAGATTTAAAGATTACATTGCAATGCCGAAACCGAATATGTATCAGTCGCTGCATTCCACTGTTATAGGCACTGACGGCAGACCCTTTGAGATACAGATAAGAACAAAGGAAATGCATGAAATTGCCGAAAACGGAATTGCCGCACACTGGAAATACAAAGAGGGCAAAAGCAGCTCCGACATAAAAACGGAGCAAAAATTCCAATGGGTAAAACAGCTTCTTGACGTGCAGAAGGATTCCAAAAACGAAGAAGAATTTTTGCGGACGCTCCGCATAGATTTATTTACAGACCAGGTTTTTGTGTTTTCGCCAAAGGGTGATGTACTCAGCTTCCCGGCAGGCTCCACGCCTATTGACTTTGCTTTCGGAATACACTCGGCAATAGGATATAAAATGCAGGGTGCCAAAGTAAACGGCAAAATCGTACCTTTGGATTATCAGCTTCAAAACGGCGATATTGTGGAAATAATAACATCATCGGCTGTACACGGTCCGAGCCTTGACTGGATAAAGATTATAAAAACAGGTCAGGCAAGAAACAAAATTAATGCCTGGTTTAAAAAGGAAAAGCGCGAAGAAAACATTGCTGCGGGAAAAGATATGATAGAGCGCGAGTTAAAACGCCAGGGACTTTCGCATCTTAATCTGAACTCTCCCGAATACATTTCGCTTATGGTTAAGCGCTACGGATATTCCAATGAGGACGACCTTTACGCAAATCTCGGCTACGGCGGACTGCACCTGACCAACCTCATAAACAAGCTTAAAGATGAATATAAACGGCAGAATCAGAAATCCGTTCCCGTCATACCGGCCGAACCTGCGCCGGCTCATCAGAACCATAGCAAAAACTCTTCGGACGGAATTGTGGTTAAAGGTGTTGAAAACTGCCTCATAAGATACTCAAAATGCTGCAACCCTGTACCCGGCGATAAAATTATCGGTTACATCACACGCGGAAGAGGTGTATCAATACACAGGCAGGACTGTATAAACATCGCCGCAATGTATAAAGATGATGCCGAAAAGGCACGGCTTATTGACGTTGCATGGGAAAACCGCAAGGACACAGCATATCTTGCACGGCTTAAAATAATATGCAGCGACCGCGACGGTCTTGTGCTTGAAGTTGCAAACCTTGTTAGCGAAACGAAGGTATCGCTTAAATCTATCAACGCGCGTTCGACAAAAGACTCAATCGCCATTGTTGAAATTGCCGTTGAAGTTACAAATACCGACCAGCTCAGCACACTCACAAAAAAGCTCAAGAAGCTAAAAGATATAATCGAGGTTACAAGAAACAACTAAAATCACGGAGGATTTTATATGAAAATACACTGCATGCCTCTCGGCAGCTTTGAAGCGAACTGCTATACGGTAACTGATGAAGACTCAAAAAAGGCATTTATCATTGACCCGGGCGCGGAACCGGAAAAAATTACGGAATACATTGCGTCAACCGGATGCAAGCCAGAGTACATTATAATAACTCATGCCCATGCCGACCACATCGGCGCTCTTGATGAAATCAAACAAAAATTTGATGCAAAAGTGGTTATCCACAAAAAAGATGCCGACCCGCTGAACAATGACGTATGGAATTTGTGCAAAAATTTCGGATTTCCTTCACCGCAGGTAAAGGCGGACATTGCCGTAAATGACGGCGACTGTCTGCCGTTCGGAAAATCAGAAATCAAGTTTATCCATACTCCGGGGCATACCAAAGGAAGCATGTGCATACTGTTTGAAAACGCACTTTTCAGCGGTGATACCCTATTCAGGCAGTCTATAGGAAGAACAGACTTTATCGGCGGCAGCTTTGACGATATAATAAGCTCAATCAAAAATAAAATTTTTACTTTGGACGAAAAAACTGCGGTTTATCCCGGACACGGAGCTCCAACCGACATACTGTACGAAAAGGAAAACAACCCGTTTTGCTGACAGTACACAGTATTAAACTTATACTGAAAAACCACAGCGAAGAATATGCCGCCAGAGAAATGATAACGGCGCATATACCAAAAGTAAAAATTGAAATTTGCGATTGCGTTCCCGACAGTACCGACGATTATGTAATAAGCAGTCTGGAGATAAAAGACGGCAGATATATATATGCAACCGTCCTGAATTTAAGCAACAAGCTTTACAATGACTGCACTGCCGAAAACAAGTACAGTAAAACATATGTAAAAAAATCCATAAACTCGGCATTTTGCCGGGCACTCGGCACAAACCTTCCGTGGGGACTGATAACCGGAATAAGACCGAGTAAAATCGTGCGTGAGCTTGCGGACAGCGGCGTCAGCCGCACAGAAATAAAAAAATATCTCAAAGACTTTTATCTTTGCAGCGATGATAAAATCAAAATCGCAACAGACGTGGCATACCGCGAAAAAGAGCTTATCAGAACGATTCCGAAAAATTCGGTAAGTTTGTATGTCGGTATTCCGTTCTGCCCCACCAGATGCCTGTATTGCTCTTTTACGTCGCAGTCCGTCAAGTTTTCCAACAAGCTGACGGAACCGTACATGGACGCATTGGAAAAAGAAATCATAAGCACTGCCGAAATCATAAAAAACAACGGTCTTACCATAGATACCGTGTATATAGGCGGAGGTACTCCGACGAGCCTTTCGGAAGCGCAGCTTAAAAGACTGCTCGAATGCCTGTTCCGTTACTTTGAGCTTGGCAGCATACGGGAATTCACCTTTGAGGCAGGCAGACCCGACACAATCACATATGAAAAACTAAATATAATAAAAGAGTTCGGAATTTCAAGAATAAGCATAAATCCGCAGACAATGAATCAAAAAACTTTGGATATTATAGGCAGACGGCACACTCCGGAGGATATTGTCAGGACATATGAGTTAGCGGAAAAGCTCGGTTTTAATCATATAAATACAGATATTATAGCCGGACTCCCCGAAGAAAATGAGGCTGATTTTGACTATACCTTAAATGAGCTTGAAAAACTCAATCCGCAAAGCATAACCGTACACACAATGTCTGTAAAACACGGCTCTTTCCTTGACGGCAAGTACAGCATGTACACACAGACTGCCGCGGATACGGTAAACAATATGCTGAACAATGCTGCAAAACGAATGAAAAAACTGAACAAAAAGCCGTATTATATGTACCGTCAGAAAAACATGCTCGGCAACCTTGAAAATGTCGGCTACTGTGACGCAAATCATGAATGTCTTTACAATATTTACATTATGGAAGAAGTTCAGAGTATATATTCTGTAGGCGCGGGAGCGTCAACAAAAATTATAAACGGCAGCAAAATAGACCGCATCTTTAACGTAAAAGAAGTTTCGGAATATATTAAAAGAATTGATGAAATGATAGAAAGAAAAGATATTTTAAAGTTGTGATAACGCAAAAGCTCATTTCGCGTTATCTTTCGGCGGAATGGAGATTATTATGACACGAGTAGAACATTGCCTTGAATTATACAAAGACTGGTGCGAGAAACTCAATATTTCAAAGGTTTCCGATGTCAACCGCATTGTATCAGAAAACAAAACAGCCAGACTGATTAACCTGAGCGAGATATGGCACGAACAGAATATATCGGAAATTGCAAAAAAAATCAAGGATAACCCATCTAAAAAACTAATACTTATAAGCGGACCGTCAAGCTCGGGAAAAACATCATTTGCACACAGACTTCAGCTTCACATGCGAGTGCTCGGCATGAAAGCAATAAGCATTTCTCTTGACAATTATTTTACCAAAATTGAGAATATGCCTTTAAATGATGAAGGCAAAGCGGATTTTGAAGCCTTTGAGTCCATTAATTACAAGCTGTTTAACGAGCATATAAAAGAGCTTATAAACGGCGGAGAAATAAGCATGCCCGTGTTTGATTTCACCAAAGCCGTATCTGTACCGAATGCGAAAAAAATGCACTTGGAGGATAATGAAATAATCATAGTTGAAGGAATACATGCGCTTAACGAGAAGCTCGGAATGTCCGTTTCGGAAAAACAGAAATACAGAATATACTGCACTGCTCTCACCTCCCTGAGAAATGATGACGGTACACGGATTTCAAGCAGAACAACGCGTCTTGTACGGCGCACGGTGAGGGATTTTTATTTTCGCAGCACAAGCGCAAACTTCACGTTTGAGCTGTGGCCGAATGTGGAAAAAGGCGCTCAGAAAAACATCTATCCGTATACCGACAGCGCCGACATAGTGTTTAATTCATCACTCTTATATGAATTCGGCGTATATAAAAGCCATGTCAAAAAAATATTTTCAAATGCAAATATCAAGCCTGAATACACGCAATTTGAAAATGATATTATGTCGCTCACCGACAAATTTGAGCCGATAGGCGAAGAACTCATCTGCCCTATGTCAATAATCAAGGAATTTATCGGCGGATCATCACTTTTTTTAAATTTTTAAAATTTGGAGAAACAGTAATGAAAATATATGACTGCCACATGCACTCTGAAAATTCACATGACGGTAAAACTCCTGTCGAACAGCTTTGCAGACATGCTGTGAAGCTCAATATCAGCGGTATTACCGTTACCGACCACTTTGACTGCGAAAAGTATAAAAGCACCGATGACTGCAAGCACATTATCAAATGCAAAGAAGATATAAAAAAAGCAAAAAAACTCTTTGAAAACAATCTGGAGGTTTATACCGGAGTTGAAATTGCAGACAGAATTTATAATGAAGAAATGGGTAAATACTGCATAGATACAGGCGGATTTGATTTTGTCCTGGCGTCGCTTCACTCCACATCTACCGGCAAAAGAATAAAGACGGATTTCACTTCGTTCAAATCCTTTGAATCAACCACTCCCGAAGAAGACAAAGCTTTTTTGGATTTATACTACAAAAACCTTGTGCACACTGCCGAAAATGATGATTTTGACTCAATGGCACATTTAACATATCCGCTCAGATACTTAAACGGCAGTTACGGCAAAAACGTAACTCTTGATGACTATGCAAAGTGTTTTGAAAAAATATTTCATGCACTTATTTACCGTGAAAAAGCGCTTGAAATAAACACATCCGGGCTTAAAACCGACTGGCACATGACAATGCCCTCTGAAAAGCTTTTAAAAACGTATTACTCACTCGGAGGACGGCTTATAACAATAGGCAGCGATGCCCACCGCCCCGAACATATGTGCTGCGGATTTGACTATGCGTTTGACATGCTCAGGAAAATCGGTTTTGAACACTATTATTACTACAAAAAAAGAAAGCCTGTGCCGGTCAGTCTTTAAGACCGACCGAGCACAGAACTTTTATTCCGTCCGAAAACTCCGGCTTATTGCTCATCATCAGCTCAATGTTGTCACTTACTCCGTCAACCTCAGCCGATATTTTTTTGCCGCTGCAATTTTTAATTTCCACAACTCCGTCGCAGTCAATTCTGAATCTTAGCTTGCGCTTTGTAATCTTTTCCGCCTTTTCGCCGTTAAACCACAGCTCGATTTTTTCTGAAGGTTTACCGCTTGTGAGTCTTACGGTTATATAGCCTTCAGGCAGATTTGAATTAGCAGTGTATGAAATATTTTCATATTTTTCTATTCCGGTAAACATTTCACGCGTTGAGCTGTTTTTCAGGCATATCTGCGAAATTACCGTTACAGCAAGAAAAAATATAAGTGCAGAAAATAAAGCGGTCAATGTCTTATCTTTAAAATCAAATTTGTGTTTTTGCATATTATCACCTTATATAAAATAATATGCAATACATCAAAATTTATACATTTTGCCCTGCAAGCCAACCGGTTGAAAATGCAATTTGAAGATTAAAACCGCCCGTATATGCGTCTACATCTATAACCTCACCCGCAAAATACAAACCGGGGCATATTTTTGACTCCATGGTAGCCGGGTTTATTTCCTTTACATTAATTCCGCCGGAGGTAATAATCGCTTCTCTTACAGGTCTTAAACCGTCAACGTCAAATTCAAGATTTTTGACAGTCTGTACAAGCTGTCTGCGCTCCGACTTATTTATTTCGTTAACCTTCTTGCGTGCAGGCACGCCCGATGCTTTAACTATAACAGGTATCATTTTTTTCGGAAGCAAATCATCCAGAGAATTTATGAAATCCTTATTTTTTTCTTTTTCAAAATCTCTGAGTATTCTCTTATCCAATGTTTGCTCATCAAGAGCCGGTTTTAAATCAAGCGCGATTTTATAGCTGTATTTATCAAAATCCCTCATATGCGAGCTTGCGCTCAGAATAACCGGACCGCTCATTCCGTAATGAGTAAACAAAAGCTCTCCGAAATCACTGTAGTATTCCCTGCCGTTTCTGAAGATTTTAACGGCTGTGTTTTTAAGCGACAGCCCCGCAAGCTCCCTGATGTACGGCGATGAAATTTCAAGAGGAACAAGCGACGCTTTGAGAGGCATTACGGTATGGCCGAGCTTTTTGGCAAAGCGATAGCCGTCACCTGTAGAACCGGTACCCGGATAACTTAATCCGCCGGTGGCAATAACTGCGCTTTTGCACTTTATACACCTGTTATCGCTTAAAACAACTGTTTTTTCATCTCCGCTGCAGCGTATATCCTTAACCTCGGCGCGCAAAAGCTTTACACCATTATTTTTCAAAATAACCATAAGAGCCTTTAAAACATCGGCAGCCTTATCCGAAGTCGGAAAAATCCTGCCTCCGCGCTCAACTTTGGTCGAAAGTCCAGTGTCATTCAGCATAGAAATCAAATCCCGGTTTGTAAAAGAATAAAACGCACTGTAAAGGAAATTTCCGTTTACAGGTACGTTATTTATAAATTCGGATATATCACAGTCATTTGTTATATTGCATCTGCCCTTGCCCGTAATAAGCAGCTTCCTGCCGAGGGTATTGTTTTTTTCTATAATTACTGTTTTTTTGCCGCGCGACGCTGCCTGTGCCGCCGCCATCATTCCGGCTGGTCCGCCGCCTATAATCACTACTGTATCACACATATTTTTCTCCGTTATTCATCACTATCGGTGTTCATTTCCGTAAAATCTCTGTAAACATGATACTTTTTCCATATTTCTTCAAGCGAGTCAAACGTATCAACCGCTTTTTCTTTATTTTTTATTACAAGCGCAACGATAAGAGCATTAACAAGGCTCAAAGGAGCAACGAGCGAGTCAACAAAATTACTCATATCGCAACGTGCAATAAGCGAGCATGTAGCCGCCTTTACTATAGGCGAAACCTTGCTGTCGGTAATCGCAATAACCTTTGCATTGCGTTCTGCAGCAAATTTTACACCGTTGAATGTACGCAGAGAATATCTGGGATAGCTTATGGCTATAAGCACATCTTCCGAATTAATTCTGTACATCTGCTCAAAAACATCACTTGCGGAATTTGCAGTTACAATCCGTACATCATTTAATATCAGATTGAGGTACACGCCTATAAACGAAGCTATCGACGAGCATGTTCTGGCTCCCATTATATACACTGTTTTTGCATTTGCTATCATATCTACTGCGTTTTCAAAGTTTTCACCGCTTATAGTATCAAGTGTGCGCCTTAATTTATCGATATCCGAGTTTATTACCTCGCGCAAAACGTCCTTATAACCTATTTTTGACGATATGATTTCCACTTTCTGCACAGACGTAAGACGTGTTTTTATAAGCTCCTGAAGTGCACGCTGAAACTCCGGATAGCCTTCGTATCCAAGCTCGGAGGCAAACCGCACAACCGTGGATTCGCTTACGTTAACAACCTTTCCGAGCTTTGCCGCCGTCATAAAAGCCGCCGTATCATAATGAGCGGTTATGTACTCGGCAATCTTTTTCTGGCTTTTGCTGAATTTTGCATCAGACTGTTTTATATAATCAATAATTTTATCGGAATCTGCCATAACAAATACTCCCTGTTTTAATCATCGGCTTGTTTCTTACAACAAAACGCCTCTCCGGTTCGGAGAGGCATTGTGTGCATAATCGAATTACTTTTTATATAATAATCCAAAAGCTTACGCTCTTACAACGTTAGCAGCCTGAGGACCCTTATTACCATCAATTACATCAAATTCTACAGCGTCACCTTCTGCAAGTGTCTTGTAGCCTTCCATATTGATAGCAGAGAAGTGAACGAAAACATCACTGCCGTCTTCACACTCAATAAAACCATAACCTTTTTCTGCATTAAACCATTTTACTGTACCTTTTTGCATTGCTGCGTACCTCCTAAATACGGTGAAACTCACCTGTTAAAAAATTCAGACTAATCAGTCTTTAGTATACATTAACACATTTTATATAAAATGTCAATCTTTTTTGTACAGATTTAAAAAATAAATTTCAAATATTTCGTCATTATTTTTGCAGTACAAAAAACACCCTCTCGCAGTCAGTTGCCGGCGGCGTCAATGCAAGATCGCCGTATATGCCCTTAACAGCAAGACCGCTGATTTCCGCAAAAGCTTCCAGCTCGGATATACTGTAATATCTCTGTCTGTGATGCTCGGTTATTCTCCTGTATAATTCCTTGTCTTTTACAAAAAAATTAAGCTCAAAATCAAGCATTACTCCGTCATAAAAATTTTCCCAGGTATAAAAAATCCCGTCCGTTTCATAGGTATATGTGTTGTTACCGAGAATATTTTTGAATTTGTACTCCGAATTTACATCAAAAATAAAAATTCCGCCCGGATTGAGATAGTTATGCACAAGGCTGAACATACGCTTTAAATCATCGGCATCATCAACATAATTTACGCTGTCAAGCATACACAAAATCACATCTACCGTTCCGTAAAGCTCAAAATCACACATATCCTGGTTTAAATACAATATGTTTTTACCGATTGATTTTTCCGCTGCCGCATTCAGCATGCTGTCGGACTTATCAATGCCTATGCAGTCATAGCCGCGCCCGCTCATAAGCACGCACATACTCCCCGTACCGCATCCCAAATCGCACAAAAGCTCCGCCTTGCCGTCAAAATGCATTTTTATGAGTTTTTCTATGTATTCTGACCTTTTTGCATATTCGACATCATCTGTAAGGCGGTCATAAATGAAGGCAAAATCACCGTAGCTTAAATTACTGTTCATTTTTCAGTTCATCCCCAAGCTTATCAAGCATACATCTGTAGCCATCCGCACCGTATGTAAGCGAACGGTTGACACGGCTGATGGTAGCGGTGCTTGCGCCTGTTGCCGCAGCAATATCGTTATATGCCTTGTGTTCGTCAAGCATTTTTGCCACAGCGAGCCGCTGCGCCATTGCCTTTACCTCGGGAACGGTGCATAAATCCTCCAGAAAATTATAGCAAAATGCTTCATCATCCAATGCCACAAATGCCTTAACAAGATTTTCAATATTTTTATCTTCCAGTTTTTTTAACATCTTATCACCTGTTTTATATTTTTTTAAGCTTTGCAATTGAAGCCATAAGATTCTTTGTACCCACATTGTCAAACAGTATTTCAACCAGATAATCGCCGCTGCTCGGTGTAACTGAAACAATCATTCCGTCGCCGAATTTACGGTGATGAACACGGTCTCCCTTTTTCATAGAAAAATAACCCGAAGCTGACTTTAATGATGACGCTGTCACCATACTGTACTTATCAACTATCGAGCCGACGCTCATTCTCGCTGACGGTGTACCGAAGGCAGCCTTGGAGGTGTGTACCGCACCGTTTTGACCGTAGCTGTAAGACGCAACGTTATTTTTGGCAATAAATGTTTGCTTTTGCGACGCGTCTTCAAAAAGCTCGTCCGGAATTTCATCCACAAACGGAGAAAGAAGCTGAAGCGAAGTAGCTCCGTAAAGTGTGCGGTATTTTGCCGCGGTAATATACAGTTTTTGTCTTGCGCGGGTTATGCCCACATAGCAAAGCCTGCGTTCCTCCTCCATGCCGCCCTGCTCCATTTCGCTCATAGCGCTCGGGAAAAGCCCCTTTTCCATTCCGCACATAAACACAACCGGGAATTCAAGTCCCTTTGCAGAATGAAGCGTCATAAGCACAACCGCATCCTGCTCGGAGTCAAGATTATCAACATCGGAAACAAGCGATATATTATCCAGAAATCCTTCAAAAGTCGGATTTTCAACATTGTCCTGATACTCAAGAGCCTTAGAGCGGAATTCCTCTATATTCTCTATTCTGCTTTGCGCCTCCTCGGGAGCTTCGGCAAGAATCGAACTTGAATATCCCGTTTTTACAAGCATTTCATCTATAAGTTCCGAAACGGGAACCTTGTTTTTAATTGCAATCAGCCCTTCAAGCATAACGGTAAATTCCCGTATTTTTGCCGCCGCCCTTCCGAGCGTCTGCTCATATGCAGGGTCTGTGATGATTTCATACATGCTTTTTCCGAGGCTGTTTGAATATGCCTGTATTCTCGAAACGGTAGTATCTCCTATTCCTCTTTTCGGAACATTTATAATACGCGAAAGATTGACATCGTCCGACGGATTGAATATAACTCTTAAATATGCCAGAATGTCTTTTATTTCCCGTCTGTCATAAAATCTTAATCCGGCAAGTATTCTGTACGGGCAGGTAAGATTTTCTTCAAATGCTCTTGTCTGTGCGTTTGTACGGTAAAGTATGGCAAAATCATTGTAACGGTATTTTCCGCCGAGCACAAGCGACTCTATGCAATTATTTATATATGAAGCTTCGGCAACCTGGTCATCCAATACGGAAAGAACGATTTTTTCTCCCTCACCGCAATCCGTCCAGAGTTTTTTTGATTTTCGGTCTTTGTTATTCTTTATCACATTGTTTGCCGCGTCAAGTATATTCTGAGTAGAACGGTAATTCTGTTCAAGCTTTATAACCTTAGCTTCTTTAAACTGCTTTTCAAAATCAAGTATGTTTGTTATATCCGCACCGCGGAATTTGTAGATACTCTGGTCGTCATCACCGACAACGCACAAATTTCTGTGTTTGGAGGCAAGCATGGAAACCAGTCTGTACTGAATGTTATTCGTATCCTGATACTCGTCTACCAAAATATATTTGAATTTATTCCGATAATATTCCAGAACGTCGGGGCATTTTTCAAAAAGCTCCACGGTTTTGCAGAGCAGATCGTCAAAATCAAGCGCGTTGTTATCCTTCAGACGTTTTTGATACATTTTATAAATCCGTGCAATGTTTTTCTGTTTTATATCATACGCATTATTCTCATATTCTTCGGGAGTTACACCCTTATTTTTGCAATCCGATATACGCGAAATGACACTCTTTACCGGGCATGAATCCTCATTTATCTGCAATTGCTTCATGCACTCCTTGACAAGCTTTTTCTGGTCGGAGGTATCGTAAATATTAAACATGCCCGTATATGATGAATTCATCTTTTCAATGTCATATCTGAGTATTCTCAGGCAAGCGCTGTGAAAAGTCTTTATCCACATATCCCCGGCACCGTCGGGTACAAGAGCCGAAATTCTGGAAAGCATCTCGCTTGCCGCTTTATTGGTAAACGTGATTGCAAGTATCTGCCACGGCATTGCCATATGCTGCTCCAGAATATATGCTATTCTCTTGGTAAGCACAGTCGTTTTTCCGCTGCCGGCACCGGCAAGCACCAGCAGAGGCCCTTCTGTCGTAAGCACAGCTTTTTGCTGCTGTTCGTTAAGTCCGTCTAAAATGTTCATCTGTAATTCCTTTCAAATGCAGGCAGTCTGAATTATTCTGCCCCGAGTATTATTTCATTAACGTAATCCCAAAACATATCCGCGCCGTCACCGCTTACTGCCGAAAACGGTATAATGACATCATCGCCGCACAGCTTCAGGGTTTCTATTATTCTTCTGAGCGAAGGTTCTATTTCCGATTTTTTCAGCTTATCTGTCTTTGTGGCAACAACTACTGCATGATCGCACACGGAACGTATAAAGTTAAGCATAACCATATCGTCTTCCGTGGGTTTGTGTCTGCTGTCCACCAACAGAATTACCTGCGAAAGAGTTTCGCGTGTATTAAGATATGTTTCTATCATATCTGCCCATTTGCGTTTTTCTTCTTTGGAAACTCTTGCAAAACCGTAGCCCGGCAAATCTACAAAATTAACAGTGTTATCTATGTTATAAAAATTCACCGTAGCTGTTTTTCCGGGTTTAGAGCTTATGCGCGCAAGGCTCTTTCGGTTTAAAACCTTGTTTATGAACGAAGATTTCCCCACGTTTGAGCGCCCTGCGAAAGCTATCTCCGCAAAGTCGGTGTCCGGATACTGCTCCGGTGCAACTGCGGATATGCTGAATTCTGCATTATGAATATTCATTGTTTCACCGTATTAACCGTTGAGTGCGGTACTGAGCACCTTATCCATGCTGTCTGCAACCACAAAGTTAATATCCTTTCTTATTTGTTCGGGCAAATCGTAAGTATCTGCCACGTTCTCTTTCGGTATAAGAATTGTTTTAATTCCGGCACGGTATGCGGCAAGAGATTTTTCCTTTAATCCGCCTATCGGAAGTATTCTTCCGGTAATGGTTATCTCGCCAGTCATCGCAACATCCTTGCTCACCTTTCTGCCCGTAAGAGAAGAAACAATCGCCGTAGCCATTGTAATTCCTGCGCTTGGCCCGTCTTTCGGCACAGCGCCCTCAGGTATATGAATGTGCAAATCTTTTTTATTATAAAAATCCGAATCAATTCCGAGGCTTTGTGCATTGGAGCGGATATAGCTTATTGCCGCTCTTGCGGACTCTTTCATTACATCGCCGAGCTGTCCCGTAAGCTCAATATCGCCGTCGCCGTCCATAGCGTTGACCTCAATGGAGAGCGTATCTCCGCCATACTGCGTCCAGGCAAGTCCCGTAGCAACGCCGACCTTTGACTCCTCGCCCATTGTCGGCTCATCATAGATTTTGTGCCCCAGAAATTTTTCAATATTTTTCGGCGAAACACTTACGGATTTTTTGTTTTCCGTTGCAATCTCCGATGCGGTTTTACGCATAATTGCCGCTATCTTTCTTTCAAGCTCACGCACCCCGGATTCCCTTGTATAAAAATGTATTATATCCAAAACAGCCTTTTGTGAAATACGAACGTTTGATTTTTTGAGTCCTGCCTCTTTTATCTGCTTTGGAATGATATATTCCTCGGCAATGTGCATCTTCTCATCATCCGTATAACCGCTTATCTCTATGATTTCCATTCTGTCCAGAAGCGGTCTGTCTATCGTATCGAGTGAATTTGCGGTTGTAAAGAACATAACATCGCTCAAATCAAGAGCCACTTCCAGGTAATGATCGCGGAAGGAAAAATTCTGTTCGGTGTCAAGCACCTCCAAAAGCGCTGCGCTTACATTTCCCTTATAATCTGCACCGACCTTGTCTATCTCGTCCAGAAGTATCAGCGGATTAAGCGTTTTTGCCTGTTTTATAGCCGCTGCTATTCTTCCGGGCATAGCACCGATATAGGTGCGCCTGTGGCCGCGGATTTCAGCCTCATCATGCACACCGCCGAGCGACATCCGCACATATTCTCTGCCGACCGCTTCTGCAACGGCTTTTGCTATACTGGTCTTGCCGACTCCCGGAGGTCCCACGAGGCATATTACGGGCGATTTTTTTCCGCCCGAAAGCTTGCGTACAGCCAAGAACTCCATAATTCTTTCTTTAACCTTTTCCAGACCGAAATGGCTCTTTTCCAAAGCCGTCTTTGCCATAGCCAAGTCCTGATTTTCCGGGCTTTTAATTCCCCAAGGCATTTCAAGCATATAGTCCGCATAGCTGCGTATAACGCCTGCTTCCGGACTTGAAAGCTGCAATTTTGAAAGCCTGTCCAGTTCTTTTTTCAGCTTGTTTTCGACTTCCTCCGGCAAATCAAGCTCTGCCATTTTTTTGCTGTAAGCTTCCAGCTCGGATGCCACACTTTCGGATTCGCCAAGCTCCTCCTGAATAACCTTCAGTTGTTCTCTTAAATAATAATCACGCTGATTTTCTTCTATTTTCTTTTTTGTCTTTGCTGAAATATCCTTCTCTATTCTCAGAACATTTATCTCATGATACATAATCTCGAGAAGCAGTTTCAGACGGCTTAATACTTCAAATTCCTCCAAAAGCTTCTGCTTGTCCTCAAGATTCAGCATAAGCGACGCCGCAAGAATATCCGAAAAACGCGCAGAATCCTTCTCATTGGCAAACGATATGTTGATTTCCTCCGGAACTCTGCCCGCAAGCGAAAAGTATTCCGCCGAAAGAGTTTTCAGCTCTTTCATATATGCTTCCACTTCAAAGCGGTAACCCTCGTCATCTCTTTCGGGTTCTGCGGTTTTGTCAGTAATACATTCATAATACGGTGAATTTTTCGTATAGCTTACCGCACGCGCCCTGTATTCACCCTCCACAAGTATTCTCACGTTACCGTCAGCCATATGGAGTATCTGCTTAATGCTGCATACCGTTCCGACATTATACATGTCCTCATACTGTATAAACTCAACCGAAGGATCTATCTGAGCAACAAGAAAAATCTTTCTTCCGCGAAGCATAGCCTCCTCAACCGCATTGACAGACTTCTCCCTGCCTACGTCAAAATGAATAAGCATATATGGAAACACCGGAAGCCCCCTGAGCGGCAAAACCGGCAAAATGCATTTATCTTCTGTATTTAAAATATCCGGCATATATATCCCCCTTTTTGAAACAAACAAAACGGATATGTTTTTACTAATACAAACTATTATACTAAATAAGACGTTTTTTTTCAATAGATAAATAAGGAAAATAAAAATATCCGGAAAATTTATATGAATAATACTGCATTTTTTATTGACATACGGTTTGTTTTAATGATATATTATTTGATTGTAAGGGGGTTATTCTATGCTTAATATAAAAGGTGCAATCTTCGATATGGACGGCACAATACTGAACTCTATGAAATTATGGCAGGACATTGACGTTATATTTTTGAACAACCGCGGTTTTGACGTTCCGGATGATTATATGGTATCCATTGGACATCTCGGAGCGATGGATACGGCGCTTTATACTATAGAAAGATTTTCGCTCAGTGATACTCCGCAGGACCTGATTGATGAATGGCAAAAAATCGCAATGGAAAAATACCCTTTTATCAGTGAAAAACCCGGTATACTCGAATACCTGAAATATTTAAAGAAAAACGGAGTTAAAACGGCAATTGCAACGGCAACCTGCAGCGAGCTTATTGACGCGGCGCTCGGAGGCAGAGAAATTTTAAAATACATCGACTCCGTCACAACTCTTGACGAAGTAAAACGCGGAAAGGGCTTTCCGGATATTTATTTAAAATGCTGCGAAAAGCTCAATGTATCCCCCGAAGAGAGCATTGTTTTCGAGGATATTGTAATGGGGATAAAAGGAGCAAAGGACGGCGGTTTCAGGACGGTGGCAATATATGATGAATTCAGCAAAAATGATGAAAAGACGCTGCGCTCTCTCGCCGACAGATACATTTACGATTTTTATGAAATGATGGATTAGGCAATTTTCAAAAGAGAAAATTGCCTTTTAAAATACATAAATCCAATATGATTTAATATTTTTAAATTTGGTATTGACATACATATTCTAATGTGATAAAATCACCTTAACAAGCAAATGTAATCGTTTACATAAACGAAGGGAGAATTATTTTATATGGAAAATTCCAGTCTTGATAAGTTTAAAGACACTGCCGCAGAGGCAAAAGAAGTTGACAGAAGCAAAAAGCTCAGAGTTGCCATCGTCGGAACCGGTTGGATTGCCGGAGCGCACATACAGCAGTATTTAAAAATGGATGATGTAGAAATCGTTGCCGGCGCCGACCTGATAGACGGCAAGGCAGAAAAATTCTTTAAAGAATACGGTGTTGAAAATGTAAGATGCTACACCTCCGACAAAGAAATGTATGAAAAAGAAGATTTGGATGCCGTAAGCATATGCACATACAACAAAACTCACGCAGAATGTGCAATAAACGCACTTAACGCCGGTGTTCATGTAATACTTGAAAAGCCAATGTGTGTTACAACCGAAGAAGCAATTGAAATAATGAAAGCCGAGAAAAAGAGCGGAAAAATTCTTTCAATAGGCTTTCAGCCGCGTTTTGATCCCGACATGCAGCTTGTTAAAAGCGTTGTACAGTCCGGCGTTCTCGGCAAAATATACTACATTCAGACCGGCGGAGGAAGAAGAAACGGTATCCCCTTCCCGTTCGGCACTACATTTATTGATAAAGACACCGGTGTAATAGGCGCTATGGGCGACATTGGCTGCTATTCTCTGGATATGGTGCTCAATGCCATAGGATATCCGAAGCCTCTCTCCGTTACGGGTTATACATCGGATTTCTTCGGCAAAAATCCGAATTACTCCGGATACATAAAATCAAATCACCGGGATTATGCAAAAATTTTCGGTGTAGATGACTTCGCGGCTGCATTTGTAAGACTTGAAGGCGATATTATCCTCGACTTCAGAATTTCTTGGGCAATGCACATGGATACTCCCGGAGATACAATCATTCTCGGTACCGAGGGCGGATTGAGAATCCCGTCTACCGAGTGCTGGAACGGCACTATCGGCGGCGAATTGAAGCTTTATCACGATGTAGCCGGCGAAGCTGTTGAAACGGTTATTCCGCGCAGTGACAAAAAGGTTAACTGCTTTGAACTGAAAATACGTTCTTTCCTTGACGCTATACACACAAACGGCAAAGCGCCGATACCGTCGAGCGAGATTCTTTACAACCAGGCTATAATTGACCACATTGTCAAATCATCAAAAGCAGGACATGAAATAAAAATAGAAATTCCGTCTATAGACTAAAAAGGAGAACTGAATAATGAGCAGATTTAAAATAGGTTTACAGCTATATACCATCCGTGATGAAATGAAAAAAGATGTGGAAGGCACACTGAAAAAAGTTGCCGATATGGGTTATGAATGTGTGGAATTTGCAGGGTATTTCGGTTATGCGGCCAAGGATCTGAATGCACTTTGCAAAAAATACAATCTTGAACCGATTTCGGTTCATCAAGGATATAATACATTTTTGGAAGAACCTAAGGAAACTGTTGAATACTTAAAAGAGCTCGGTGTAAAATACTGTGCCCTGCCCTGGATGGATTCAAAACTGTTTACCGAAAGCTACAGTGACACAGCAGAAAACATCAAAAAAATCGGAGCTCTTGTAAAAGAAAACGGCATGCAGCTTATGTATCACAACCACGACTTTGAATTTTATTCAAAGCAAGGCGATAAATTTACACTTGACGCTCTGTATGCAGACATTCCGAGCGACATTCTGATACCGGAAATAGACGTTTGTTGGGTTCATTATGCAGGTCAGAACCCTGTAGAATATGTAAAAAAATACGGCAGCATCATGAAAATTCTCCACTTAAAGGATTTTGAATGTAAAAACCTCTCGTCCGGTCCTGTATACGAACTTATAGGCGATGACAACAGCAAAAACAATAAAGAAGACAACGGATTTGAGTTCCGTCCCGTAGGTCACGGCCGCCAGGACATCAAAGCTATTGTAAAGGCTGCGGAGGATACCTCGGTTGATTACCTTATTGTGGAGCAGGACGCTCACACATCAGGAAACACCGATCTTGAAGACGCAAAAATCAGTATTGATTATCTGCGTTCTATCGGATATTAAATTAAATATTTTAAAAACTTTTTACAAAACCTTGTTCGGTTAACCGGGCAAGGTTTTTTTGTGGAATTATTACTCATTATATGTTAAAATTAATATATATCAGACTTTTTCTTTTTTGAAAAAAGCCCGAAAAGAGCTTTTTTACTGGCATTTGCAAACAAATTGTTTCAAATTTCCCTAATGTGTCAAAAAAACAGAAATACAGCTTATAAAAACTATTGTATAATCAAACCGTACTCAGAGAGAGGCGGAATTGAAGGGAGCCGCGACGGCCATGAATAAAAGACAATATGAAATCTTGAAAATACTGTACGACAGCCGTGAGTTTATAACGCTCGGAGAGCTTGCCGACAGAATAAACGTATCGGTCAAAACCGTGCGGAATGATATTGCGTCCATAAAAGAGTATTTGTCATCTCAGAATTCCGGAGAAATAGAAGCAAGACCGCATACCGGTATCCGATTAATTATAACAGAAGACGAATGGCTGAGTTTAACCGAAAAAAATGATGATGAAGAAAGAGAAATAATCTTCTTTATCATCAGACACCTTTTCAAGAACAACAGCCTTACGGTTCAAAGACTTGCTCAGCAATACTATATAGGGCGAAGCACCCTCGAAAAAATCATTCAGAAAATCGAATCCTGGTTTGACGAAAATCACATTACTTTCAAACGGCAGCGCGGCAAGGGCATTTCGATAGAATACAGCGAATTTAACTACAGAATGGCGCTTCTCAATTTCTATACGGAATACTCGGACATGTACGCAGGACTTGTTAATGTAAGCGATGCAAAATATGCTTTCATAAACGGCAGAGATTATGCAGCAATGTGTGCCGCACTTGACGGATTTGAAGCCGACAGCGCTGCAAAGGCAATCATAGAAACCGAACAGCAATTCGGATTGACATTTAACTATCTGTCAGGAATCAACCTTTTGTTTTTGACATCGCTGTGCATTGTAAGGACAAAGAAAGACCGCACAGTAAAAATGCCAGAAGTACCGTCCTGCTACGCAGACTGCAAAACAGATACAATGCTCGCAGAAGACCTGAGTCAAAGAATTGAAAAGCAATTCGGCATACTGCTTCCGAAGCAGGAAACAGATTTTCTCACCTTTGCAATTGCAATATCCGAAATTCAGGAATTTGAAAGCACAGAAGCAAGAAGATTTTTTGAAACTTCCAACGCCGAACTTTGCAGATTTACCGTAAGAGCAGTCAAGCTGCTTAGCGAGATTGCCGGTGTGGATCTGAAAGAAGATGTTTTCTTTGTAAAGCAAATGAATTTTCTGATAAAAGCTTCAATCTCCCGTATGAAATACGGCGTGCTTTTCAAAAACGGGCTTTTAAGCCAGATAAAAGCAAAATACCCAAACATGATGGCGCTTGCGTGGCTTCTGGGAAATTTGTTTGAAAAAGAGCTCGGTCTGGAAATAAACGAACACGAGGTAGGTTATCTGGCGCTCAACATCGGCGGAGCAATAGAAAGGCACATGTTTGAACTGACTGCCTGCATTGTCTGCGATTACGGCATAGGCATTTCTCAGATACTTAAAGAAAAAATCACAAGAACAATTCCGGAATTAAAAATAACTTCTGTTTTTTCCGGAAGAGATATAAATAAAATCAGAGATGAGCAGTGCGATTTCATAATATCGACCACACCGCTCAGCGACAGCCGGATTAACCGTGACATTGTGGAAATCGGTCACCTTTTAAGCGACAAAGACATCAGGCTCCTTGAAGAATACATGAAAAAAATCCGTGTAAAAAAACACGGTGAAATGAAAAACATTGCACCCCATTCGGAAATATTTAAACAGGAGCTCATCTTTCCGAAGCGCAGCCTTGCAGACAAAAATGAACTTCTGCACATGATGTGCTCAAAGCTTGAAAGTCTCGGCTATGTCACAAAGGATTTTGAAAAATCCGTTTTTGAGAGAGAAAAAAGCACCTCAACCGATATAGGCAAAGGATTTGCCATACCGCACGGATTGAGCAAATATGTAAATCACTCGGTTGCGGCTTTCGCAAGTCTTGAAAAGCCTGTTGTATGGACCGGCACCGGTGAAACCGCAGATTTGATTTTCCTGCTTGCATTTGACCTTGACGAAAACGAAAGAGTTAAAGAAGAGATAATAAAATTTTACAAATCGGTAGTTTCATTTATGGAGGACAGCTCAGAATGTGAAAAGCTGCGCTGCCTTAACGATAAAGAAAAGATACTTGAGATATTTAAACTATGGTAGGAGGTTTTAACTATGGTAAAAGTAAGCTACACAATCAAAAACGAAGAAGGTCTGCACGCAAGACCTGCATCCGATTTCTGCAGAACGGCAGTAAACTACAAAAGTAAAATCACACTTATCAAAGACGGCGAAGAATACGAAGCAAAAAGCATACTCATGGTTCTGTGTGCAGGCGCAATAAAGGGCGACACAATAGAAATCAGAGCAGAAGGCGAAGATGAGCAGGAAGCCGTTGACGCTTTGATTAAAACCTTAGATACGGAGTGATTAATTATGAAAATCATAAAAGGTATACCCGGAGCACCCGGAATTGTATCGGGTAAAATAATTTACTTCAGCAAATCATCAGAAAACAGCGAAGCAACAGATTTAGACACAGCAATAGAGAGGGCTCTCGGTAAAGTAAATCACCTGGAACAAAAAGCTTTAAGCGAGCTCGGCGAAGAAAACGCAAAGATTTTTTCAGCATACAAAATGCTTTTGGAAGACGCAATGCTTACAGATCCCATAAAGCTTGCAATTGAGTCCGGCTCTGAGCCCGAAATCGCAGTGAAAGACGTTACCGAGTCAATGGCAAAAATCCTTGCTTCAAAAAACAATGAATATATGCGCCAGCGCGCAGATGACATACGCTATATAGGCAATCTGCTTGCAGATATACTAACAGGCCGTGACGGTGAATTTTTTTTCCCGGATGACGGCGAAAAATATATTCTTGCAGCACACGAGCTTACCCCGGTAGACACAATGCTTTTTGACAGCAGCAGACTTGCCGGACTTGTAACAGAGCTTGGCGGAGCAACCTCACACACGGTTATTCTTGCAAAATCCATAGGTATTCCGGCTGTTGTCGGAGCAAGCGGATTGGCGGAAATCAAAGACAAAAGCCCTGCATATCTCGACGGTTACAAAGGCGTCCTCGCAGTTTCTCCGGACGAAAAAACCGTCTGCAAATACGAAAAGCTGCTTGAAAATGAAAAGCAGCTCAATGAAAAATTTGAAGAAATCAGAAACGCAGACGCTTACACCAAAGACGGAGAAAGAATTTCGGTATGCATAAACATCGGAAAACCGTCGGACCTGACAGGAAGCGAAAACGAAAAATTCGACGGCGTCGGTTTGTTCCGTTCCGAGTTTCTGTACTCATCATCAAAGCAGCAGCCGACGGTTGACGAACAGCGCGAAGCATACAAAGCGGCAATAGAAGCCGTATCCCCCAACCCGGTGACGATAAGAACAATAGATGTAGGCGGTGACAAACAGCTTGAATACCTCAACATGAAATCCGAAGAAAATCCGTTCCTCGGAAACCGCGGAATAAGGCTGTGCCTTAACAACACCGAAATTTTCTCGCAGCAGCTTGAAGCCATTCTGACTGCCGGCGCAGGAAAGTCGGTAAAAGTAATGCTCCCAATGATTACCTGCATTGATGAAATACAAAAAACCCGGACATTAATTGACGAAATCAAACAAAAGCTTGATTCAGAAGGAACAGATTACTGCAAAAATCTTTCTCTCGGGATAATGATAGAAACACCTGCAAGTGCAATTATGGCAGACGCATTTGCAAAGCACTGTGATTTCTTCAGCATCGGCACAAATGACCTCGTGCAGTATATAATGGCTGCCGACAGAGGCAACTTTGATGTTGAGAATATATATAACCCATTCCACCCGGCTGTGCTCAGAATGTTAAACAACGTTATAAAAGCCGGCAAGGATATTGAGGTAAGCGTTTGCGGTGATTTGGCAGCAAACACTGATTTTACCGAAGTTCTGCTCGGCATGGGGCTGAAAAAATTCAGCGTTCCGCTTCCGATGGTAAACAGAATAAAGTACAAAATATCAACAATAGATTTAAACGACGCAAGAAAGCTTGCCGAAGAAGCTTTAAAAGCAGAAGATGAATCGGAAACCGAAAAAATTTTGCGAAAGGAGTAAAGACAATGGACGTAGCAGAAGTATTAAAACCAAACCGCGTTGCACTTACACTTGACGCGGAAAGTAAAGAAGACGCACTCAGAAAGCTTACGGATATTCTGTATGAAAGCGGTGCGCTGGAGGACAAAGATGCATTTTTGGACGACGTATTAAAACGCGAAAGCATCTCAACGACAGGCATAGGAAACGGCATTGCCATTCCTCACGGAAAATCGGCAAATGTAAAAGAAACAACCGTTGCCATAGGCCGTCTGACAAAAGCTCTCGAATGGCAGAGCGTTGATGACAATCCGGTAGAATTTATCGTACTGCTCGCAGTAAACGATAATGACAAAACCGGCGTTCATGTAAGGCTGCTGTCACAGATAGCAAGAAAGCTTGCATCTGAACAAACTTGTAAAAATCTGCTCGGTGCAAAATCCGCAGATGAAATAATTAAAATTTTTTCTGAATAAGAAAGGAGAACCGTCATGAAAATAGTTGGAATTGCAGCATGTACATCGGGTATCGCACATACCTACATTGCAAAGGAAAAGCTTGTCACCGCGGCAAAAGAGCTCGGTCACGAAGTACACATTGAAACACAGGGTACTATCGGTACCGAAGACGAACTCACACAAAGTGACATCAACGCTGCCGATGTTGTTATCATCGCAGCAGACATCAAGGTCGGCGGAAAGGATCGCTTCAAAGGAAAACGCATTGTCGAAGTCCCCACTCACATAGCTATTAAATCACCTAAGGCACTTATAAACAAAATTCAGGAAGAACTTAAAAAATAATATTTTATAGGAGGAAAAAAATATGTTTAAAAAGCTACAACTGAAAAAACATGCTCTTACAGGAATATCATTTATGCTCCCCCTGGTAGTCGCTTCAGGATTGCTGATTGCAATAGGTAACATTTTCGGTGGAAATCCGGACACAATTTCCAACTACAAAGAAAGCTACAACATCTGGCAGGCAGCGGTAACGCTGGGCGTATACGGAATGTCGCTTCTGCCGGGCGTAATGGGCGCAGCTATCGCCTACTCCATTGCCGACCGTCCCGGTATTGCCCCCGGTCTTTTAATGGGTATGATAGCACAGAACATGGGCGCAGGATTTTTGGGCGGTATGCTCGGCGGATACCTTGCAGGTTATTTTGTAGAATTTCTTAAAAACAAACTCAAAGTTCCGAAATGGGCACAGGGTCTTATGCCAATGATGATAGTACCGTTAATTTCATCAGTAGTAATCGGTCTTATAATGTTCTTTGTAATAGGCGGACCTATAGCATGGCTTTCCGAAGCATTAAGCAACTTCCTTGTAAACATGCAGACAGGTTCAAGAGGAGTATTCGGCGCAATAATGGGCGCAATGGCAGCATTTGACTTCGGCGGGCCGGTAAACAAGGTTGCCTCGCTCTTTGCAGACGGCTTGCTTATGGACGGTGTATACGGACCTGAAGCAGTTAAAATCTGTGCTTCAATGATTCCTCCGTTTGGTGTTGCATTATCCTGGCTTATCAAAAGATCCAGATACACCAAGAGCGAAACCGACAATATCAAAATTGCATTCCCGATGGGTATATGCATGATTACAGAAGGCGTTATTCCGATAGCTGCCGTTGACCCGCTCAGAGTTATCGCATCCTGCTCAATCGGCGCAGCAGTAGGCGGTGCATTGATAATGATTTTAAATGTCGGCTCAATGGTTCCGTCCGGCGGAATGTTCATAGTACCGGCAATGATTAACCCCTGGGGCTTTATGTTAGCTCTTACTGCAGGAACGGTAATTACCGCACTGCTTCTGGTATTTTTGAAAAAAGACGCAAAGAAAGAGGACGCTGTTGTTCTTGACGAAGAGGAAGAAGAACTTGACCTTTCAAGCGTTAAAATCGGTTAATTCAACACGAAGGGACTGAACGTTAAATGTATGTTTCAATGAAAAATATGCTTGCAGACGCAAATGCAAACAATTATGCAATAATGGCTATAAACTGCTTTAACCTTGAAACCGCCCGTACCGTTATACGGGCGGCAGAGGAAGAAAACGCACCGATTATTGTAAACATCTACAAGGATCACCTGCTGTCGCACTGCAACAGCAATATTATCGCCCCGATTGTAAAAATGCTTGCGGACAATGCGTCTGTCAGCGTGGCTCTCAATCTTGACCACGGTGAAGAAAAGGACTACATCATTAAAGCTATTGACGACGGTTTCTCGTCAGTAATGGTGGACGCTTCGCGTTTTGATTTTGAAAACAACATCAAAATGACAAAGGAAATTGCAGATTATGCCCATGCACGCGGCGTAAGCGTTGAAGGCGAAATAGGCTGTCTGGGTGCAAGCGAAGGCGGTGCATTCACTCAGAGCGCCATGTATACCGACCCGATGCAGGCAAAAGAATTTACCAAGCGCACCGGTGTAGATGCACTTGCGATTTCCATCGGAACATCTCACGGGAACTATCCCGAAGGAATGGTTCCGAAGTTCGACATCGAGCGTCTTAAAGAAATAAAAAGTCTTACGGGCGCACCGCTTGTACTTCACGGCGGTTCCGGTTCGGGCGAAGAAAACATTGTCAATTCGGTAAAAAACGGTATCAACAAAATTAATGTCGGCTGCGACTTTATGAACGCAAACCGCAACGCTGCGGCAAAACTCATTAAAGAAAATCCCGATATAAACTATTTTGACCTGATACACTCAACCGAGAATGAAAGCAAAGAACTTGTTAAATACTATATAGGATTATCCGGTTCAAAAGGAAAAAACAAAAATTTTAAATAAAAAACAGGAGATGGATTATTATGTTAATGAATATGAAAGAATTACTTGCAGTTGCAGACAAAAACGGATTTGCAGTACCGGCCTTCAATATAGGCAGTGAAGCAATCTTAAAGGGCGTAGTGGAAAGTGCAAATGAGAAAAATGCACCCGTTATCCTTGCAATCCACCCCACCGAGCTTGAATTTCTCGGCGACAGCTTCATAAAAACATGCATTGAAGAAGCAAACAAATCCAGAGTGCCGATGGTTATCCACCTTGACCACGGCGGAAAGTTTGAGGAAATTCTCCGTGCAATCCGTTGCGGTTTTACCTCTGTAATGATTGACGCTTCGCATATGTCTTATGAAGACAACATTGCAATCACAAAAAAAGTTGTGGAAGTAGCAAAGGTATCAAACGTATCTGTCGAAGCTGAACTCGGAACTATCGGAACTACCGGCGAATCTTACGAAGGCGGCAGTGATGACATCATATATACCGACCCTCAGCAGGCAAAAGACTTCATTGAAAAAACGGGCATTGACTCCCTTGCGGTAGCTATAGGAACAGCGCACGGTATATATCCCAAAAACAAAAAACCGGAATTGAAGCTTGACCTTTTAAAGACAATCCGCGAAACAGTGGATATACCGCTTGTACTCCACGGCGGTTCAAGCAATCCGGATGATGAAATTGCCGCTTCTGTGAAAATCGGTATTTCAAAAATCAATATCTCCAGCGATATAAAATTCGCTTTCTACAAGAAATGCCGCGAAGTGCTTGCTGAAAATCCGAAGTGGATTGAACCGAATGCAATCTATCCGCCCTGCATTAAGGCTATGAGAGAAGTCGTAGAGTTCAAAATGTCACTGTTTAACGACATAGGCAAGGCAGATTTGTATAAATAATTTCAGCTCCCCCAAATTAAAATTAAAATATATACGGACGCCGAGAGCATATTGCTTTCGGCGTCCGTATTTTAGGCAATAGAGTTTTTGCGATAAAACACTTGAAAGTTTCTGAATAATGTCGTATAATATATTTTGTATGTACACAAACGACAACCAATTAATTCCAAGAGAGGAAAGTGTGTAATGAGATTATCGAAATATCTTCTTCCCACGTTAAGGGAGGTTCCCACAGAAGCGGAAATTCCGAGCCACCAGCTCATGCTCCGCGCAGGACTTATACGAAAGCTGGCATCCGGTGTATATTCGTATCTTCCTTTGGGTCTTAAAGCTTTGAAAAAAACCGAAAATATAATACGGGAGGGCATGGACAGACACGACGCTCAGGAGCTTTTGATGTCTGCTCTTTTACCGAGAGAAATATATGAAGTTTCCGGCAGATGGCAGATTTTCGGACCCGAAATGTTTAGGCTCAAAGACCGCGGAGAACGCGATTTCTGCCTCGGACCCACGCACGAAGAAATATTTACGGATACCGTTAAAAATACAATTCGTTCTTACAAACAGCTTCCGGTAACGCTGTATCAGATTCAAACCAAATACCGCGATGAAAGACGTCCGAGATTCGGCGTAATACGAAGCCGTGAGTTCATAATGAAAGATGCCTACAGCTTTGACAGAGATGAAAGCGGTCTTGATAAATCTTA
The DNA here is from genome assembly GCA_934481345.1 of uncultured Clostridia bacterium. GTDB lineage: Bacteria > Bacillota > Clostridia > UMGS1810 > UMGS1810 > CAKSIN01. The sequence goes on along the minus strand of CAKSPF010000002.1, from coordinate 179,130 downwards.
CAAAAACATGTATGATGCATACCGTGAAATTTTTGACAAAATGCAGCTCAATTACCTTGTGGTAGACGCTGACAGCGGCGCCATGGGCGGCAGCGGTTCACAGGAATTTATGGTAAAATCGGAAATAGGCGAAGATCTGATAGCATACTGCCCTAAGTGCGGCTACTGTGCAAATGAAGAAAAGGCACAGTGTGTTCCCGAAGAAGCCTTAAATGACGCACTGTTCAGCGAAATGACCAAAGTACACACGCCATGCGCCGGAACAATAGAAGAAGTAACAAACTATTTAAAAAGAACACCGAAGGACTTTGCAAAGACAATTATTTACAAGGCAGACGGCAAACTTGTGGCTGTTATGGTTCGCGGTGACAGAGAAGTTAACGAAACAAAGGTTGTAAACAAACTCGGAGGCGCAGTTGAATTTGAACTTGCACCGCATGACGAGCTTGTGGAAATCACACATGCAAAGCCCGGATTTGCAGGCCCGGTCGGTCTGGATATTGATATTTTCGTAGACAGCGAAGTTGCTCTTATGAAAAACATGATTGTAGGCGCAAACGAAACCGACTATCATCTCGAAAACGTAAATATCGGCAGAGATTTTGAGGCTGATGTTATCGGCGACTTCCGCTGCATTGAGGAAGGCGATTTATGCCCGGTATGCAAAGAAGAAAAAATCAAAACCTGCCGCGGAATAGAAGTCGGACACATATTCAAGCTCGGAACAAAATACTCAAAAGCTCTTGAATGTACATTCCTTGACGAAAACGGAAAGGAACAGATTCCGATAATGGGTTGCTACGGAATAGGCGTAAGCAGGTGTATAGCGGCAATCATTGAGCAAAACAGCGATGAAAACGGTATAATATGGCCTATGAGCGTTGCTCCGTTCCATGTAATCGTAGTTCCGGTAAACATCAAAGATGAAGCACAAAGCAATCTCGCCGAAAAAATATACAGCGAGCTTACCGGCATGGGCATTGAAACAATCATAGACGACAGAAACGAAAGAGCCGGAGTAAAATTCAAGGATGCCGAGCTTATCGGTATTCCGGTTCGTATTACCGTAGGCAAAAAAGCCGGGGAAGACATTGTGGAATTTAAGCTGAGAAAAGGCGGAGAAGCTATTGAGTTATCCTCTGAGGAAGCAGTAAAGAAAGCTGCGGAAATTGTAGCCGAAGGCTTGAAATCATAATTAACAAAAAGGGTGCTCTCGCACCCTTTTATAAATACATTTAGGAGTGAAAATATATGCTTATGCTCGCTGCCATTATTTTGCTTACTGCGGCAGATCAGATTACAAAGCTATTGACAATAAAGCTCATCAAACCGCACGGAAATATTGAGATACTTAAGAATTTTCTTGATTTTTCTTATGTGGAAAACCGTGGGGCGGCTTTCGGTATCATGCAGAATTCAAGGTGGATTTTTATTGCAATAACCCTTATTGTAAGTGCCGGTATTGTATATATTTTGTTTTTCAAAAAAAACGAAAGCAGAATTTTCAAAACATCTCTGATTCTTATTTTGTCCGGCGCTCTCGGAAATCTTATCGACAGGATATTCCGCGGTTATGTGGTAGATATGATAGAGGTAACCTTTATTAACTACCCTGTTTTTAATTTTGCCGACTGCTGTGTTGTAATCGGTGCAATTCTTTTTTGCATATACATTTTATTTGTTTACAAAGAAACCGAAAAAGGAAACAAAAAACAATGACCAGATATGAAATAATCGCCGACCAAAGCAATATAAGAATAGACAAATATATCAAAATTGATTCTCTCACACGGGCTGCACTGCAAAATCTGATAAATGAAGGAAATGTAACGGTTAACGGTGAGAAAGTAAAAAGCAGCTTCAAGCTTAAATTAAACGACAAAATCGAGGTTATGGTTCCCGAACCGAAAACACCGGATATTAAAGCCGAAAATATTCCCCTTGACATCGTATATGAGGATGACTGCATGCTCGTCATAAATAAACCCCAGGGAATGGTGGTACACCCTGCTCCCGGAAATTATGACGGAACTCTCGTGAATGCACTGATGTATCACTGCAAAGGCAGTCTGAGCGGCATAAACGGCATAATGCGCCCCGGAATTGTCCACAGAATAGATAAGGATACATCAGGACTTTTGCTCGTTGCAAAGACCAACGAAGCACATTTATCGCTAAGTGAACAGATTAAAGACAAAACCGTTCACAGGCACTATATATGCATTGTAAGCGGTATTTTAAAAACAAAAAAAGGGATTATAGACGCACCCATAGGAAGGCACCCATCGTCACGGCTTAAAATGACAGTTACTCAAAGCAATTCCAAAAGAGCCGTAACTCATTTTGAGGTTTTGGAGTATTTAAACGGAGCGACATATACGGCATGCGACCTGGAAACAGGCAGAACGCATCAGATAAGAGTACACATGCAGTATATCGGGCACCCCGTTCTCGGCGATCCGCTGTATGCACGGCAAAATCCGTACAAACTCAAAGGTCAGGCTCTGCATGCTCAAAGCATCACGTTTATCCACCCCATAAGCGGCGAAGAAATGACTTTTACCGCAGAGCCGCCTCAATATTTTACAGATTTATTAAACAAGCTGAGAAATTAAATTCTCAGCTTTTTCTTTGTTTTGATTTTTATTCTTCAATACCGGGAATATATTCCGATAAGCTCTTGAAAACGGAAGTGCATTTTGACGAGTACTGCGAATATACATCATTACTCTCTGCATTTTTAAAGTAAAAATAACTGCCGACCGGTGTTTCATCACCCCGTACAAAGGTTATTGTTTCCTCTCCTGTTTTTGCGCTGAATGAATATTCTGAATTATCAAGCCCGTATACCGATAAATCAGAAGCGTTTTTTTCAATAAGCTGATATGCATTTATAACAGAAACCTCAACGGCAAGGCTGTTTGCAGCAGTGTTATCGACAGCAATATTCTCCTGCCCTTTAATGTGCCAATCTCCATCGTTGTTTCTGACAAGAGTATAGCTTTCTCCGGGAATGTTCACGGTAATTTCGGAAATTGCGTCCGGGTCGCCGTTGTACAGGCAGACAGACTTATCATCATTATCCATACCGACAATATTACTTAGCGAATCCCATTTGTTTATTATATAAAATGCCGCCGCAAGCAATACAATTAAAATGCAAAGTACAATTATTGTGCGCTTTTTAATCATAAGCGTCTCCTTTTCAGCCATATTACCAGTCCGGATACAAGAACCGCCAGCGGTATGACAAGTACAAAAACAATAAGGAATATCAGCATTTTTTGATTTGACAAAAGAAATGTTTTTGAACTCATATCCTTTGGTCTTATGGATATTTCCTGTTCCTTATCGGCAAGAAAGGCAACCGAATTCTGATAGAAATCCTTGTTTGCATATGTTGGATACTGCGCTCCCAGTATAAACGAACCTCCTGCTATTATATCTATTCTGCCGTTTGTTTTTTCGTCTGTGAGCACTGCGGAAAGTACGTATTTGCCCTTGATGTCACCGTCTTCGTATTCAAAGGTTGTAGCCTCAGTATTGGTTTTGACATACGCTTTATCGCTTGTAACCGCCAAAAGAGTTGAACCGATACCGTCTTTATCGTCAATTGTAACGGGAGCCGGCAAAATTATAAGTGTATTCTGCCTTGCCTGCATAAGCGGATCGGTCACAGTGCTTGATTCATATGTCGGTATAATCGAGTACGGAGCACCGTTTGTATATTTTTGGCTGTCACCCTCAAGAAGAATTCCTTCATCAAGATTTATGCCCCACTTTTCTCTGAAAAATTTATCCAGATTCGGCAGATTTCCTTTATACTGCTCAAAGCAAATCTGAATTGATTTTCCCGCTGCGAGAAATTTCTCCAGTTTGGCTATTTCTTCTTCTGTGTAATCCGTCATGGGATTTGCAAAAAAAACAATGTCTGTATCACCCGGAATGTCCTGTGATGCAATATCAATCTTTTCTATATCGTAATTCTCGTTTTTGAAGGTTTCCGTATACATATCATATGACGGATAATCCGGCTGAAATATATATTCACCGTGCATACCGTCAAGCACTGCTATTTTGGTGTTTTTGCCGCTTACCACATAAAGAATTGCAGAGGTAAACTTTTTTTCGGCATTCGGTAAATCTATATATTGACCGTCATTTGACATATAAGATACATTTTCGGCAAGATCAACTATTTTAAATTTGTTTCCGCACTCAAACACGACGCTGAATGAACTGAGCTGAGATGCGTCCTTTGTATATTTTGTCATAAATCCCGGATTTTTGTTTGCGTCAATTACCTTATATTTTATATGTGATGACAGGCGGTTGTATTTATTTAGTATTTCCTCAAGAGAAACCGCAATTTCATTACCGGCGCTTTCCGGAATTAACGAATAAACATTAACATCCTTTTTAAGTCCTTTTACCGTCTTGTATGTAATATCCGAAAAGTCAAGTATTTGGCTCTGCGTAAGGTCTATTTTGAGATTTACCTTTGTGCCGAGAGTAGTGACAACGATGTTTATAAGTATAACGGCGGCTATAAACAGGCATACAAAAACAGTCGAAACCGCGCCGTATTTAATTCTGAATTCTGAGTTAGTGTTTGTATTGTTTTTCATCGTTATCCCCCCTATTTTGAAATCTTTCGCAATTCAATATTTCTGTAAGTCAAAAATACAAAAATGCAAACTATACTCAAATAGTATATAACCGACGGAAAGCTGAGTATTCCAAGGGCAAAGTCATTATTATAACGCACATTTATCGCCAATGCGTTTATAATACTTTTGACTGCATTTGAGGCAAACACGTCTGAAAGCGCCTGAACCAGATACAGCAAAAGCAGTACGGCAAATGTCAGGGCTGCGGAAATAATCTGATTTTCGGTAAAAGATGATATAAACAATCCTATCGAGATATAAGCACATCCCATAAGAAAAAATCCGATATAATTGCAAAAAGTAACTCCCCATGCGAATTTACCGTCATAGCACATCATAAGAACAATCGGATATATAAGCATAATAACCGCGGTAACGGCAAACACGGCAAAAGCCGCAAGAGCCTTGCCCCAAACAATTTCTGCCGAGGTTATCGGCGAAGTAAAAAGAAGCTGGTCGGTTTTTGCACTCTTTTCCTCGGCAATAAGGCGCATTGTAAGAAACGGTACCATTATCAGAAAAACAAAAGTCATCTGCGAGAAAAAGCCGGTCATATCCGCACTGCCTGACGCTATATTGTATCCCCAGAAGAAAAATCCCGACACACACATGAAAACCGCAATAAATACATACCCTATAGGCGAAATAAAATACTGCTTCAATTCCTTTTTTAAAATTGCATACATTATTTATTCTCCTCCACTCCGCTGTCTTTTTCGATATTATCCATTGCTGTCGGTTCTTCATCGCTTTTATTCATGAGAGATATATTTTTATCGGTAAGTTCAATAAATATATCTTCAAGCGAAAGCTCCGCGGGATTCAGCATTAAAAGAGCCATATCCTTTTCCGCCAAAGCCTTAAACAGCGGTTTCCGGATGTCAGTACTGCTTGCAGCTTCTATGATATAATCAGCTGTGTTTTCTTCGTTAACCCCGGAATATGTATACGAAACAATGCCGGGTATATTTTCAAGCACGCTTTCAACGGCATTTCTTTCTCCCTCGATTCTTGCCGTAAATCTTGATTGATTTTCCAGTTTTTTGGAAAGATTGTCCGGTGTATCTTCCGCAAGAATTTTGCCTTTGTTTATTATAAGTACTCTGTCGCATATTGCACTTATTTCAGAAAGAATGTGGGAGCTGACAATAACTGTCCGGTTTTCGCCAAGCTCTTTTATAACACTGCGTATTTCCAGAATTTGCTTCGGATCAAGTCCGACAGTAGGCTCATCAAGTATTAAGATTTCAGGGTTTCCTATAAGCGCCTGTGCAATGCCGACTCTCTGTTTATATCCCTTAGAAAGATTTTTTATAAGGCTGCCGCACACAGTGTCAATTTTAACAAGCTCTGATATTTTTCTGATATGAGTTTTTTTATCCTCCGATATGCTTTTATTGTTTTTGACTTTTTTTATATCATACACAAAACCGAGATATTCATTTACCGTCATATTCATATACAGCGGAGGCTGTTCCGGAAGATAACCGATTTTTGCCTTGCAGGCAAGCGAATCCCGCACAACATCGCAGCCGTCTATAAGAACCCTGCCGCCGGTTGCGGAAATATAACCGGTTATAATATTCATTGTTGTCGTCTTCCCGGCGCCGTTCGGTCCCAAAAAGCCAAGAATTTCACCGTTTTCAGCTTTAAATGAAACATTGTCAACAGCCTTTTTTGTGCCGTATTCTTTTGTAATATTTTTCACATCAATCATCAGCGGTTTCAACACCTTTCACAGTAATAAATGAAAAAATACATTATTTTGCCGTAAAATGAAGTTTGCAAGACCGCGCAGGTCTTGCAAGACTTTACGAATACTAACATTGTACCATACAATACAATTTGTTATGTTAATATTTTGTTAATTTTCTTCTTTTATCAAATCTATTCCGAGTTCTCCAAGCTGCTTGTCGTCTACACGGTCCGGTGCACCGCTCATAAGTTCGGAGGCATTCTGAACCTTCGGGAATGCTATGACATCTCTTATGGAATCACATCCGTCTATCAGCATGACAAGACGGTCAAACCCGTATGCCATACCGCCGTGCGGAGGCGTGCCGTACTTGAATGCTTCCATAAGGAATCCGAAACGCTCCCATGCCTGCTCTTTGGTAAATCCGAGAACACCGAACATCTTCTCCTGGAGTTCTGTATTATATATTCTTATACTTCCTCCGCCAAGCTCGACACCGTTTAATATAATATCATACGCTTTTGCTCTTACCTTGCCGGGATCGGTATCAAGCAGCTCCAAATCCTCGTCCTTAGGCGAGGTGAACGGATGATGCATGGCAACGTATCTGTTTTCTTCCTCGCTGTATTCCAGGAGCGGGAAGTCCGTAACCCAAAGGAAATTAAACTTGTTTTCATCAATAAGTCCGTAGGTTTTGGCTATATCTATACGAAGAGCACCGAGTGCCGCAAACACAACGGACGGCTTATCTGCAATAATAAATATAACATCATTTTCCTTTGCGTCCATAGTTTTCAGCACAGCCTGCATTTCATCATCAGTGAGGAACTTTGCAATCGGCGACTGCACGCCGTCCGGGTTGACTTTAATCCATGCAAGTGCTTTTGCCTTATATGTCTTTACAAACTCACCCAACGCGTCAATTTTTTTGCGCGAAAGGCTTGTGCCGAGGTTTTTGGCATTAATTGCGCGCACCGTGCCGCCGTTTGCCAGAACATCTGTGAATACCTTAAACTCACAGCCTGCCACATCATCGGAAATATTTTTCAGTTCAAGGTCAAACCTTGTATCGGGCTTATCGGAACCGAATCTGTCCATTGCCTCGGAATAAAGCATTCTTTGGAACGGTATTTTTACATCTATTCCCTTTACTTCTTTAAATATCTTTGCAATGAGCTTTTCATTTACGCTTATTACGTCATCCATATCCACAAATGACATTTCAATATCTATCTGTGTAAATTCAGGCTGACGGTCTGCGCGCAAATCTTCATCGCGGAAGCATTTAACAATCTGATAGTATCTGTCCATTCCGGCAATCATCAAAAGCTGCTTATAAAGCTGCGGAGACTGCGGCAATGCATAAAACTTACCGTTATGCACACGGCTCGGAACAAGATAGTCCCTTGCACCTTCGGGAGTGCTCTTTTGAAGCATAGGCGTTTCAATCTCCAAAAATCCGTTTTCATCATAGAAATTACGCACTATTTTTGCAATTTTGCTTCTTAAAATAAGTCTTCTCTGCATATCCGGACGTCTTAAATCCAGGTATCTGTATTTAAGTCTTAAATCTTCTTTTACATCACTGTTTTCTACTATATAGAATGGCGGTGTCTGAGCGGAATCCAGAATTCTGAGTTCGCTTACGGAAATTTCAATTTCTCCGGTTTTCATATTCTTATTCACAGCTTCGGGAGCACGGAGTGCGACCGTTCCCTTTACCGCAAGTACATATTCGCTTCTTACTTTGGCTGCCTTTTCGCAAAGCGCACTGTCGTTTGTATCAAACATGAGCTGTATCTTTCCGCTTATGTCACGAAGATTGATAAATATTAGTCCTCCCAAATCCCTTACAGAATCGGCAAATCCCATAAGAACAACTTCTTCGCCTGCATTTTCGGCAGTTAAGCCGGCACACATATGCGTTCTTTTTAATCCTGCTAATTTCTCAAACATGAGAATTCCTCCTTGAGTTAATTGTTGATTTTTTACCGGGTCTATCTTATTGCATCGGCTATGGTATCTGCGTCAAGTTCAACTTCAACAGTTTCACCCAAAGCCATGTTTTTAAGGTTTGCTTTATTTGAATTAATTTCATCGCTGCCTATAATCATTGTATATTTGCATCCTGTTTTGTTTGCGTACTTCATCTGCGCTTTTACACTGCGCTGCATTTTGTCATAATCGGCGCTTATACCGATTTGTCTTAGTGAGTACACAAGCTTCTGAGCGGCTGCATGGCTTTCATCACCAATGCTGCCCACAAATATATCAAGGCTGTCATCACAGTCAATATCAATGCTCTGTGCCTCAAGAGCCAAAAACAGTCTTTCCATACCTATAGCGAAACCGCATGCAGGTGTACTCGGACCTCCGAGTTCCTCTATAAGTCCGTCATAGCGTCCGCCGCCGCATATGGTGGTATTAGCACTGGCAATATCCGCCGTAATTTCAAAAACAGTCTTTGTATAATAATCCAGACCGCGGACAATATCGGGGTCGATATCGTAGCTTATGCCTACATTATCCAACGCTGATTTAACCGCTTCAAAATGCCTGCTGCAATCATCGCAAAGATAATCTATAAGTCTCGGAGCATTTTTGATGATTTCCTTACACACCGATGATTTGCAGTCAATTATACGCATGGGATTTCTTTCGTATCTGCTCTTGCAGGTATCGCAAAGGCTGTCGTAATTATCCTTCAAAAAATCCTTGAGCTTTTCGTTGTAAAGCTTGCGGCAATTCGGGCAGCCTATACTGTTTATGTGAAGCTGCAAATCCTTCAAACCGAGCTTTGTAAGGAGCATATAGGCAAGCTCTATTACCTCTGCGTCGGCAGAAGGCTCACCGGAGCCGAAATACTCTGTTCCGAACTGATGAAATTCTCTCAGACGTCCTGCCTGCGGTTTTTCATAGCGATAACAGCTTATATTATAAAAAAGCTTCGTCGGCTGCGGATTGTTAAAAAGTCCGTGTTCTATAAAGCTTCTTGCAGCACCCGACGTTCCCTCCGGACGCAGTGTTATGCTTCTTCCGCCTTTGTCGTTAAAAGTATACATTTCCTTTTCCACTACATCGGTTGTATCTCCGACGCCTCTTGAAAACAATTCCGTATGTTCAAACACAGGTGTGCGTATCTCTTTAACTCCAAAGCACTTGCATAAATCTCTTATTTGTTTTTCCGCATACTGCCATTTTCCGGAGTCGTCCGCCAAAATATCTCCCGTACCTTTTGGTGCTTTAGTAAGCATATCAAATCCTCCTTATCAAAGGTGAAAATTCATAATCAAACAAAATTTACCACATTAAATCATTATCTTATTTATTGTACCTAAAACTGATACAAAAGTCAAGAATTACAGAAGCATGTTTTGTACTTTTTTTAAATTCCTATAATTTTAATACCGCAGATATGCTTATCTTAAAACAAAAAGGCATTGCAGTTACTTGCTCTGCAATGCCTTTTACTTTATGGGTTTAAAACTATTTGTTTTTCAAAACGGGACGCATACTGCATGCACATATTCCGAGTGTGGAAACATTGTGCAAAAGCGCCGATGTAACAGGTGTAATAACACCTGCAATTCCCAAAATAATCAGACCGCTGTTAAAAATCGAAATAAAGCGGTAATTTTTATATATCCGTTCAAACAGGCCCTCGCTCAGATTTCTCAAAACAACCAGACGTTCAAGGTCCGAGGTAAGCAGGGTAACGTCGGCAACCTCGCGCGCAATGTCGGAAGCGTCCTTCATAGCGACAGATACATCTGCCGCAGCAAGCGCAGGCGAATCGTTTATTCCGTCGCCCACCATTACAACCTTGTGACCTTTTGTTTTGATATCATTTACTATATTAAGCTTGTCCTCGGGTAAAACCTTTGCATGGTATTTTTCAATCCCGAGCTGTTCGCAAACGCTTTTTGCAGTGCTTTCGCCGTCGCCGGTTATCATCATGATATTGTCCATGCCTTTTGCTTTAAGCATCTGTATAACCTCTGCGGCATTTTCCCTTACAGGATCTTCAATGCACAAAATACCGCACAGCTTGCCACCTATAGCAAGGTAAACCATAGAATACCTTTCGCCGAGCTTTTTAATAATTTCCTGCTGCTTCTCGGTTGTGGCAATGTTTTCGTCATCAAAGATAAAGTGAGCACTGCCTATAAGAGCGCTCTTTCCGTGCAGTTTCGTGGATATGCCGTGTGCAACTATGTATTCCACCTCGGCGTGTTCCTCAATATGCATAAGATTTTTTTCTTCGGCAGCATGAACAATCGCCTTTGCAACGCTGTGCGGAAAATGTTCTTCCAGACATGCGGCTATCCTCAGAACCTCGTCTTCGCTGTAGCCCTCAAATGCCACAACATTTGGCAGATTCGGGCATGACACGGTAAGCGTACCGGTTTTGTCAAATACAACCGTATCGGCATGAGCATAATTTTCCAGAAATCTTCCGCCCTTAACCATTATGTCATAAGCAGTTGCCTCTCTCATTGCCGATATTACACATATCGGTGTAGAAAGCTTAATGGCGCAGGAATAATCCACCATCAGCACGGAAAGCGCCTTTGTAATATTGCCGGTAAAGAAATATGTGGCGGCGCTTGTAAGCAGGCTGAAAGGCACAAGCCTGTCTGCAAAGGCTTCGGCTTTGGTCTGTATGCCGGATTTCAGATTTTCTGAGTTTTCTATGAGCTCCACTACCTTGCTTATACGGCTTTCGTCGGGCAGCTTTGTAACGCATATGTCAATTGTGCCTTCCTCAATAACCGTTCCCGCATACACACTCGAATCCACCGTCTTATGTGCAGGCATTGCCTCGCCCGTCATTGCGGATTCATTCACTTCCGCATCACCCGAAACCACTATGCCGTCCACCGGAATCATGCTTCCCTGCTGAACGCGCACAATATCATCCCGCACAATTTGCTTTAACGGAACTTTTTCCGCCTCGCCGTCGGTTACGCGCCACAGCTTATCAATATTTATTGTAAGACTGTCCAAAAGAGCCGTTTTGGCTTTTTTTCTCGTATAACCCTCAAGCAGAGAGGATATATTAAGCAGCGTCATTACCGATGACGCAGTTTCAGACGAACCGCTGAGTATTGACGCAGATATGGAAACAGCGTCCAAAAGCGCAACGTTTACCTTACATTCGGAAATACTTTTCAAACCCGTTCTGATAAACGGAATTGCCCGCCAAACAGTGAGCGGAGTAACCAGAAACGACGGTAAAAACAGCTTTGTAAGCACGCGGTTTGCAATTATTTTGAAAAAGTCACGTTTAAAATCCTTATCAGTAATCTGAATTGGTGTAAGAGGCATAATTTCAAGCTCATCTGCATTTATTTCAGAGATTTTTTTCAATATGCGCTCTCTTATTTTTCCGCTGTAATTCAACAGAATACTTCCGTTGATATGAGATACTTTTACCGAATTTACACCCGGAACGGTATGCATAATATCCTTAATGCTCTGCTCCTGAAATTCCGAAAAAGCACCTGCACCGCAGCGCGCCCTCAGCCTGTCGGCCGAATCGTATATAATACTGTATCTCACTGAATGTCACTTCCTCACAATCAGTCTAATTCAGCTTCTTTTTTTGCATCGTAGCAAATGTCTTCCGCTTCTTCCTTCATGTTCTGCAAAGTTACCTGTGCGTCATTCTGAAGCTTCATCAGTTTGGCAATGCCGTTTACGCATACCTTGCGTGTCTTCGGACTTTTAGCGACCTTTACACCGTATGTAGCGGCTGCAACTCCTCCTATAAAACAAAGCAGCTTTTCGTTTTTCAAGCAATCAAGCAGTTTCATGTTTAATCTTCCTTTCTTTTCATTTGTTTTTACAGTAAGGTTAGTACTTGCTAACCTTACTGTAACTTTAGCACTATTTCATTTATTTGTCAAGCCGTTTTCTTTCAGTTCAAACCAGAACGTCGAGCCGCAGTTTTCCTTTGTCTGTACGCCGTACTCGGCATGGTGCGCGTCCAGTATGCTCTTTACTATGGAAAGGCCTATGCCTGTACCGACATTCTGCCTTGTGTGAGTACCGGAGGATTTATAATATTTGTCCCACACACGCTCCGTTTCATCGGGCGCTATGCCCTTTCCGGTATCGCGCACGGTAAATTTAACGCCGTTTTCAGTATCAAATACAGATATATACACCGTTTTGTCATCACCGGTGTAGTTAATCGCATTTGCTACGAGATTATATATAACCTGCCCTATCTTTCTGCTGTCCCCCACGGCATTGTGCACGGCAGTGGTATTGAGCACGAACTTGTAGCCTTCGCGTTCCCGGTAGTAGTCAAGACTGTCCGCTATTTCCGCAGCCGTAAGATTCATGTCAAATTCCTCAAGCTTCATCTGCGTTGTTCCCGACTGTATCTGTGACAAATCAAGCATATCGTTTACCAAAAGAGAGAGTCTGTTTGCCTCGTCGATTATTACCCCGGTATGCTTGTTTCGTTTTTCTTCGTTATTTCCGGAAATATCCCTTATCATTTCAGCATACGATTTTATTATCGTAAGCGGTGTTTTTAAATCGTGGCTTACATTGGCTATAAGGTCGCGCCTGAGCTCCTCGGTTTTGGAAAGCTCTCCGGCAGTGTAATTCAGCGTATCTGCAAGCTCGTTTATCTCGCGGTAAGAGCCGTGCTCAAACTTGACGTCATAATTTCCTTTTGCAAGCTCTCGGGCGCTTTTTGTTGTTTTTTCTATGCTCCTTGAATGTCTTTTCGCCACAAAATATGCCAGAATAAGCGATAAAAATACAGAAACCGCCGACGCAATTACAAGCTGTGTCTGAAGCACTTTTCTCGTTGTATCGGTGCGTTCGAGCGGACTGCTCAGATACAGATACATATTCTTTCCCTCGCGCTTGCCGATGTACGCGCCGTATACGGCAAAAGTAGCTCCGAACCGCTCGGACTCCTCCACATATGCCACCTCATTTGCGCCTGTTTCGGAGAGCTTGCTCACAAAGCTGTTGAAATAGTCATTATCAACCATTTTTCGCGGGCCTCCGCGCATATTGCTCGGCTTTTCGCCGTTATCGCCGGCTTCGGGGAGTACAAATGAATTGCGCTCGATTTCTCCGTCCTCGTTGATTATGTGGGCAAACACACCGCTGTTTGACGAATGGCGCATCCAATACTCGCCGAAATCCTCTTCGCCCAGTTCGTACTGAGAGGTTATCTGATGTCCTATTTTTTTCAGCTCGCTGAGCTTCATGCTCTTAAAAAAAGTATTCAGAAAGAATATCTGTATTATCCACAAAATAACCATAACCGCAACTGTAAAGGAACAAAAATATATCCACAGATGCGTTCTCAGGCTTACGGATTTTTCTTTGTTTTTCATCGCTCATCAACCTCGAATTTATATCCCAGACCGCGCAGGGTAACTATGTAATCACGGTAATTTCCTAGGCTGTTTCTGAGCATTTTTATGTGTGTGTCAACCGTTCTGTCATCACCGTAAAAGTCATATCCCCACACCTCGGAGAGTATTTTGTCCCTCGAAAGACCTATATTTATGTTTTTTACCAGATAAAAAAGCAAATCGTATTCCTTCGGCGTCATTTCTGCTTTTACACCGTCTACATAGACATTCCGCGCAAGAATATCAATTTCCAGCCCGGAAAATTTAAGTATTTCCCTATCTTTTTCGGATGTAGACTTTTTGTTTCTTGTGATAAGCACATTGAGCCTTGCCATAAGCTCTTTCGGCGAAAACGGCTTTACAACATAATCGTCTATGCCGAGTTCAAAACCGAACAGCTTGTCATACTCCTCCGAGCGCGCCGAAAGCATTAACACCGGAACGCTGCAAACCTTTTTTATTTCCTTGCAGGCGGAAAATCCGTCAAGCTTCGGCATCATAACATCAAGCACCACAGCATCATACGCATGGTTTCTGCACATGCTGACCGCTTCCATGCCGTCTGTAGCTTCGTCCACGGTATAATTTTCAAACTCGGCATATTCTCTTATTACCTCGCGTATTTTGTCTTCATCATCCACAACAAGTATATGCGGCATATGCACACCTCCAATATGCGGTAATTGTAACACACAAATGTGAAAACCGCGTGATATTTCTGTTAAATTATATCAAATATCCGCCGTTTACACCGATTATCTGACCTGTAATAAACGAAGAACTCTCCCCTGCCAGAAAAAGCGCGGCATTTGCCACATCGGCAGGAGTGCCTATTCTCATAAGCGGAGTTTCATCAACAATTGCCTCCAAATCCTCCTCGCTGTAGCAGGAATTCATCGGAGTATCTATCAGCCCCGGAGAAATGCAGTTTACCCGTATGCCCGACGGTCCAAGCTCCTTTGCAAGCGCCTTTGTAAAGCCTATAACAGCCGCCTTTGTCATGCTGTACGCAGTTTCGCACGAAGCGCCGGTCTGCCCCCACATCGAAGATATATTTATAATGCAGCCGCTGTGATTGTGTATCATATATCTTGCCGCCGCCTGTGAAGTGTAAAACGTACCTTTTATATTCACATCTGTTATTCTGTCAAATTCGGCACATGTCATGTCCTGAAAAAGTCCGTGCTCCGATATTGCCGCATTGTTTATCAGCACATCAACACTTCCGAATTTATCTGCGGCAGTGTCTATAAGCTTTTTTGCACTCCGCATGTCCGAAATATTCGCTTTTACCGCAACAAAGCTGCCGCCTTCCTCAATATCTTTGATTTCATTATTTAAATATCCTGCGGCTACGTTATATCCTTTCTGCATAAAAAGTTTAACGCAGGCACCGCCTATGGCGCCCGAACCGCCCGTGATTACAACTGTTTTTTTCATAACCTGCACCTCAAATGATTTTTTCATATACATTTTAACATATCGGCAGTATTTAGTCTACAAAAATTTTGTAACAATTTTTTTGCAAATAAATTGACAAATTAAATTGATTTTTGCAAAATATGTGGTATAATATAAAATGTAATGTTATATTAAACTAACTGCAAAATAAATTTTAAGAAAGGGCAAGTATAGTGCACACGCATTATACGCATAATTATATGGGACTTTTTACACCTAATTATTCCAAACCCGGACCCGGAATTGAAAAGGATGCTCCGGAAAAAAACAGATTTTTTCTGTTTTTTGAATTGTTTTTTACCAAAATATCAAACTTAATAACAATCAACTTTGTTTATATGCTTACCATGTTGCCGCTTATACTCGGCGTTGCTCTCTCGGTAGATTTCAAAAGCTCCCCCTTTAAATTTACCGGAGATATAGTCGGCATGGCGTTAATCATCGTGTCGGTATTTACATCTTTTCCGATGACTGCCGGATTTACCTTTGTTTTAAGAAACATGCAGAGGCGCGAGCACGCATGGATAGTACGCGATATGTTCAAACACGCAAAGCTTAACTACAAAAAAGCGGCTGTAAACGGCGCGGTACAGATTGTTGCATACTTTCTGTTTTATACGGCATTCATTACATACCGCTTCAGCTTCAAGGGCTACATGGGACTTTCGCTTTCAATGCTGATTTTGGTTATTACTCTCATATTTATATGGATGCAGTATTATGTAAATATAATGATTGTAACCTTTGACCTTACACTCAGGCAGATATACAAAAACGCTTTGCTTTTTGCCATTGCAAAGCTGCCGATGAATCTTTTGGTTACAATTATATGCACTGCGCTTTTAATCGGTATGTCAATATACCCCGTAATCGGTGCATTGCTTGCAATGATAATATCATTCTCGCTGCTTGGATTTATCACGGTTTTCTGCGTATATCCCGCAATTGACAAAACCATGATTTCAGCACAGAAAGACAACGAAAACGGAGAAAACGTATGAAAACAGTGGAAATATTCACAGACGGCGCATGCAGCGGCAACCCCGGCAAAGGCGGCTACGGAGCAATACTTAAATACAACGGATTTGAAAAAGAAATTTCCGAAGGATTTAAGTGCACTACAAATAACCGCATGGAGCTTCTCGCCGCGATAAAATCGCTTGAAATGCTTAAAGAACCGTGCACGGTAAAGCTGTACAGCGACTCAAAATACCTTGTGGACTCCGTTAACCTCGGCTGGATAGAAAAATGGAAAGCCAACAACTGGAAAAGAAACAGAACCGAAAGCGCCAAAAATGTGGATTTGCTTATAAGACTGCTTGAGCAGCTCGAAAAGCATGAGGTGGAATTCAACTGGGTAAAGGGGCATCACGGCCACCCGGAAAACGAACGGTGCGACAGGCTCGCGGTAAGCGCGGCGCAAAAGAGCACCCTATCCGACGATGTCGGTTACAATAACGCTTAAAAATTAACTCTATATAAAAAATCTAACTGCACGTCTAAAAAATCCCTTGATGCGCAGACCGTCTTGTTTTTATATTACCGTTAATTTTATATACATTTAAAAGCACTATCAGAAAGAAGGAACATATTAATGGACAAATTTATTTATTTTGACCATGCCGCAACAACACCTGTTAAAGACGAGGTTTTAAAGGCAATGCTCCCGTATTTTACAGAAGATTACGGCAATGCGTCAACTGTGTATCAGCTTGGGCAGAAAAGCCGCGCAGCTCTTGACGAAGCAAGGGCAAATGTTGCCGGTATATTAAACTGCAAACCAAACGAAATATTTTTTACAGGCTCCGGCTCCGAGGCGGACAACTGGGCAATCAAAGGCGCAGCGCACGCAAACAGAGCCAAAGGAAACCATATAATAACATCTGCAATAGAACACCATGCAGTGCTCCATACCTGCAAGGCGCTTGAAAAAGAGGGCTTTGAAGTGACATATCTCCCCGTTGACGAATACGGCAGAGTGTCGCCCGAGGATGTAAAAAATGCAATAAAAGATACTACAATTTTAATCACAATAATGTTTGCAAACAATGAAATAGGCACAATCGAACCTATTGCCGAAATTGCTGAAATCGCAAAGGAAAAGAAAATCCTTTTCCACACAGACGCAGTACAGGCAGTAGGTGCAGTGCCGATAGACCTCAAGGAATTAAAGGTAGATATGATGTCAATGTCTGCACACAAATTCAACGGTCCTAAAGGTGTGGGAGCGTTATATGTAAGGCAGGGCGTTCGTCTGACTAACCTCATTGAAGGCGGAGCACAGGAAAGAGGCAAAAGAGCCGGAACGGAAAATCTTCCCGGTATCATAGGTCTTGCCAAAGCTCTTGAACTTGCAACCGAGTCTATAGAAGAAAAAGACAAGAAAATTTCCGCCATGCGCGACTATATCATAAAGAATATAGAAGAAAAAATCCCCTACTGCCGTCTTAACGGTCACAGGGAACACAGATTACCCGGAAATGTTAATTTCTCGTTTGAGTATATAGAAGGCGAATCCATGCTTTTGTGGCTGGATATAAACAACATTGCCGCATCATCAGGCTCGGCATGTACATCAGGCTCGCTCGATCCGTCGCATGTGCTTCTCGCCATCGGTCTTGACCACGCAACGGCGCACGGCTCTCTCAGAGTTACGCTCGGCGAAGAAAACACTTACGAGGAAGCCGACTTTTTGATAAAAACACTTGCAGAAACTGTAGATAAACTCAGAAAAATGTCACCTCTCTTTGAAGGTGTGGAAGGAGATAAATAGTATGTATTCGGAAAAAGTAATGGACCATTTTAAAAATCCCAGAAACATGGGAGAAATCCCGGACGCAAATGCCGTTGGCGAAGTCGGCAACGCAAAGTGCGGCGATATAATGAAGATGTACATGAAAATAGAAGACGACGTTATAAAAGACGTTAAATTCAAGACCTTCGGCTGCGGAGCCGCTGTAGCTACAAGCAGTATGGCAACCGAGCTTGTAAAGGGCAAAACGATTGACGAAGCTCTCGCACTCACAAATAAAGCCGTTATGGAAGCTCTCGACGGACTTCCGCCGGTAAAGGTGCACTGCTCCGTACTTGCGGAGGAAGCTATAAGCGCCGCTATTCAAAACTACTATGACAACAACGGTATTGACAAAAAAGTTCTTAAATGCGACGGCTGCTGCGAACACTGCGGAGATCACAGAGAATAATAAACTTAAAGCACATGGCTTTGCGCCATGTGCTTTTTTATCAGGCAGACTGAATTTTCAACCTTACGCTCATTCTTTGTTTTAATCTTTAAAACATCCTATCATGCCTTGTTTTCAAAGTCAATATATACGACATTCAAAGCTGTTTACACAAACACTAAAATGATTTAGAATAAAATCAGTGAGGTGAAACTAAAGCATGAGTAAAAGAGCTGATTTTGAAAACCGTGACAGACTTATGCAAATAGGCATTAACATCGGAACAATCAGACGTATCAGAGGAATGTCACAAGAACAGCTTGCCGCAAAAGCGCATATAAGCCGCTCATTTTTAAGCATTATTGAAGCGCCGAAAACTGTTCGTTCATTTTCTCTTGAAGTGCTTTTTAACATCTCGGATGCTCTCGACGTAAAACCCGATGTAATTATAAATACCTCTGTAATTAAAAATATATTTTAAGTTGTATATTTATTTTTCTATACCGCCGTTTTCTCTTGCGTAATAAAACAAATACTGCTGTGCAAATCCGGCATACTTACCGAAAAGCTCTGCCGCTCTTTTTTCTATCTGCTTATTTGTGGCTTTATCGTCCATATACAGGGTACGCATTGTACGCTGAACCCACACGTCCACAGGAAATGCCTCGGACTTTTGTGCAGAAAACAAAAGCACGCAGTCGGCAACCTTCGGCCCCACGCCTTTTATCTTCATGAGTTCTTTTTTTGCGTCGGCATATGCCATGTTTTTTATGCTGCCGAGCACGACCTCTCCGTTTAAAACCTTTGAAACAGCGTCTGTTATGTAGTCTGCCCTGTAGCCCGCCTTTAAAAATTCCAAATCGTGCGCCGTCACATCTTTTAGCTGCTGCGGTGTGGGGAATGCATACAGCACCTCGGAGTCAAGCTTACATTCCGTGCCGTATGCACGGCAAAGCTCCCCTACTATCTTTTTAATTCTCGGTATCTGATTTTGAGTGGATATAATAAATGAAATAAGACACTCGAAAATATCCTGGTTAAGTATGTGTATTCCTCCGCCGAATTTAATTGCCCGGGAAATATATTTATCACTTTTATACATTTTTTTGATTAGAGAATAGTCGCGCTTAAAATCCAAGTAATCAAGCCATATATTCTCGACATCTTCCCGATTTGTATTGTATATATACACGGCTCCGTCATTTATACTGATTTTCACTGCGCGCGAGTGTGCCACACCGGTATATGAGCCGTCCGCATTTTCATACCATCGAAAGCACTGTCCGCACATAAAAGTGTGCTTCAAATCAAAGTCGCATACACCCGTTATTTTTGCGGTATTTGAATTTATCATTTCTGTTTTCATCACTATCACCGCAGATAATTATATCACACTTGACGGATTTTCTCAACAAAAATATAAAAAAGAAAAATATAGCATAAAATCCAAAAAAACAATTTGCTTTTTGCGCGTTATATGGTATAATAATTCTAAGAATGCATTTTTGATTTAGGCAATTGTAAAATAAAAAACAGAAAATTATGTTAGTGCAAATTTACAATCCCTCCGTCTTTCGAAAATGAAAGACACCTCCCTTTACACAAGGGAGGCAGAAACCTCACCGGTAAATGTCGGCTGCGGTTGTAAAAAAGCATAAATACAATTATTTGTAAAAAGGAACTCAAGACTAAAAAAATCAGCCGTTTTAACATTTTACAATTTCCCGATTTTCAATTTACAAAGGAGTAAGTAAGCTGTGCAAAAGAAATTTTTAATTACAATAAAAGGCTTGCAAAGCTATTATGACGATACAGAAAGCTCTGACATTGAGCTGCTGACGGAGGGCGATTTCTACAAAGAAGACGGTGTGTATTTCTGCGACTATGCGGAATCGGAAATAACCGGTCTTGACGGCACGGACACATCCATAGAAATCGGCAGCAACTATGTATCCCTGCAGCGCAGCGGAAATGTCAATTCGCAGATGCTTTTTATGGCGGGGCGCAAAACCTCCTCACTCTACAGTCTGCCATACGGGGAGCTTACAGTCGATATTTATACCGAAAAGCTCAAAACAAACGTTGACGAACACGGCGGAAGCATATCTATAGACTACATAATCGACATAAACAATGCCACAACGGGCAGAAATAATTTTGAAATAGCCATCAGGGAGGAAATGTAACATGAACGACATTATAAAACACATAAAAAATCAAATCGGGCAGGTAACAAAAGAATCGCTCAAAAAGCTCGACTTTGCCGGAACGGACAGCGACGCATTCAGGGAAGTATTGGAGTCGGATATTGAAATTGAAATTCCAAAAGACAAGCAGTACGGTGATTTCTCAGTAAACACTGCCATGAAGCTTACAAAAATTTTAAAAACTTCGCCGCAGAATATAGCTGCCAAAATAACCGAAAACATGGATTTTGACGGAACATATATAGAAAAATGCGCTATTGCCGGACCGGGCTTTATAAATTTCTATCTGAAACAGAACTGGCTGTATGACGGTCTTAAACTTATAGATGAAATGCAGGCGGATTTCGGCAAAATCAATATCGGTAACGGTAAAAAGGTTATGGTGGAATTTGTCAGTGCAAACCCGACAGGCCCTATGCACATGGGCAATGCACGCGGCGGCGCACTGGGCGACAGCATCGCGAGCATACTCGACCATGCAGGCTATGATGTAACCCGTGAATTCTATATAAATGACGCAGGCGCTCAGATAGAAAAATTCGGCAAATCCCTTGAAGCAAGATATATGCAGATATTTAAAGGCGAGGAAGGCTTTGAATTTCCCGAAGACGGCTACAAAGGCAATGACATCAGGGTTCATGCCAAAAACTATGCCGACATTCACGGCAACAGCCTCGTTGAATGTGAAAGCAAAGACAGACAGCAGGCGCTCATCGACTATGCCCTGCCGATAAACATTGCAAATCTCAAAAGAGATTTGGAAAAATACAGAATATACTATGACGTATGGTTCAAAGAAAGCACCATTCATCAGAACGGCGAAGTAAAAGAAACTATGGAGCTTTTGAAAAAAGCAAACCTCACATACGAAAAAGACGGCGCCGTATGGCTCAAAACAACGGAATTCGGCTGTGAAAAAGACGAGGTTTTAATCCGTGCAAACGGTATCCCGACTTACTTTGCAGTAGACATTGCATATCACAGAAACAAATTTCAGACGCGCGGCTTTGACAGAGTTATCAATGTATGGGGAGCAGACCACCACGGCCATGTGGCAAGAATGGAAGGATCCATGGAAGCTCTCGGCATAGACAGCAAGAAGCTTACCGTTGTAATCATGCAGCTTGTGCGCCTTATCAAAGACGGCGATGTGGCAAGAATGTCAAAAAGAACGGGCGAAATGATTACCCTTTCCGATTTGATAGATGAAATCGGCGTTGACGCGGCAAGATTTTTCTTCAATCTGCGCCAGGCAGGCAGTCACCTTGAATTCGACATGGATCTTGCCGTTGCGCAAAACAACGAAAACCCTGTGTTTTACGTTCAGTATGCACACGCAAGAATATGTTCCATTTTGCGCGGACTCAGCGAAGAAGGCATAAACTTAAAGAATATTTCCGATGTTAACCTCAGCCTGCTTTCGGACGATGCGGAAAAGGCCCTTATAACCAAACTGAATTCCTTCCCGCAGGAAATCGAGGCTGCCGCTGCAGCGCTTGAACCGTGCAAGCTTACCAGATACCTTCTTGACCTTGCGGCTCTGTTTCATTCATTTTACAGCAATTGCCGTGTAAAGTCGGACGATGCTGAACTTATGCAGGCAAGAATGATGCTTATATGCCTTACAAAAGTTGTTATCAAAAATACACTTGATATACTCAAGATTTCCGCACCGGAAAAAATGTAATTACGGAGGTGGTCTGATTGAGCAAAATATTCAGCTCGAATATTAAAAAAATATGTATTTGCATTGCAGTTGTTATGCTGTTCTCATTACCCGGCGGATTAAGCGCATACGCTTCAGCCGAACCGCAAAGCTATTTCGGATTTGACGGTCTGATTGAAGCTGTATGCGAAACGGAGCTTGGCTCTTATGATGAAGCCGTAACGCCGAAGGCGGCAAATGCAATTTTAAAAAAAGCTTTCGGCGGCTCACCCTTTAAGGGAAATACGGTTTTAAGGCGCGACCTTATAAAATATCTTGCGGAAAAAATCACCTCGGATGATACAACAGTCAGAATAACCGGCGCGGATTACGGACTTGTTGCAAAAGACTTCCGCAGAGCGTATGTAACTCTCTGCAATTCCGGCAGACTGTATATTGAAAACGGTTTTTTAAATTCCGACAGCGAACTGACATACGGCTATTTTATAAACGAACTTGCTTTTTTTAAAGATATTATTTTAAAAAACAATTCCGTTACGTCAGTCAGCGGCACTGTTACAGGCGTTTCAAAGATGGGTGATGTGTGGTCTGTGGATATGTACAGCAAGGCAAACGGCGTTTTTACCGTAAAAACCAAAAACTTAGACAAAAAGAAAGTCTTTAAAAACGGCGAATGTAAGCTATATGACAGAAACATTGTCAGAGACGATAATCTGACTGTATACAGAAATTCCGAAAATGAAGTCCTGTTTTTGAGCATTGACGGCGAATTTTTCACCGAATGGCTCAACTTAAAATCACAGTATGATCTGATACGGGCGGACATTTACTATGTTGATGAAAATTCTGTTATTGTTAAAAATCCGTTTTATTTTAACGGTACGGAATACGAGAAAGGCACAGAATTGTACCTTGAACTCCCCTGTTCTTCATCGGCAGTATTCATAAGCGGCGGCAAAAACGTAAATGCTGATTTCATAAACATTAATTTGCTTGACAAAAATTCTTACATTATATGTGATAAAAGCAAAAATACAAAATATATCTATATAACGGAGTGATAACATTGAAATTCAAAAAATTTACAGCAGTTGTTTTAATTATTGCAATAGCTTTCACATGCCCTCTGTTTTCTATGGCGGACGATGCAGCCACAGCTAACGAAAGCTACGGCTATTCCATAACAGATGACGGCGAGATGGCACAGACGCTTGTGCGCCAGGCGGCAAACTACATTTTGCAGAAGTATAAATTTGATGTGACGCGCGAGGAATTGTACACCGACACATTGATGAAGCTTTTAAACGACCATCCGGAGCTTACCGAGGAAGCCTTCAAGGCTATGTATTCCGGTCTTGACGAGCATTCGACATACTATACTCAGGAGGAATACGACTATTTCCTCGACTCCATGAGCGGTCAGTTTTTCGGCATAGGCGTTACGATAACGGCGATAAACAGCGGACTTCTGGTAACAAAGGTCAACCGCGGTTCGTCGGCATACGACGCAGGAATAAAAACAAACGACCTCATTGTTTCGGCAAACGGCACAAGCATTGTCGGTATGCCGCTTGAAAAGGCAAGGACATATATCGTGGGCGAAGCCGGAACATTCGTAACCGTAGGCGTTATACGCGACGGAGAATACATGGAATTTTACACGGAGCGCAGACCGGTAACGATAGAACCCGGTTCCTATCAGATCGTTGATGGTTCCGTAGGTTACATCTATCTTCAGGAGTTTGACGGCGGAGCAGAGGAGCTTATAACTCACGCTCTTGATTCTTTCGACGCTGCCGGAGTTACCGATATAATTTTTGATTTGCGCTCAAATCCCGGCGGCTCTGTAAATGTTTTCAGAAACATCTGTCAGAGAATTATTCCGGAAGGACCCGTTATACACTTTGAATACAAAAATCCGCTCAAAAACGTAACCTTGTATTCCGAATGTAAAAATCCCAAGTATTCGTTAATCGTGCTTGCCAACGAAAACAGCGCAAGTGCCGCAGAAGCATTCTGCGGAGCTGTACAGGACAGCGGTGTCGGAATTGTAGTCGGCACAAAGACATACGGAAAAGGAACAATGCAGAATCTCACAGACTTCAAGGCAGGCGGCGGAGTTAAGCTCACAGAGGCTGAATACCTCACAAGAGCAAAAAGACATATAAACGGAATCGGCATTACTCCGGATTACCTTGTAAACGATTCATACACAACGCTGAAAAAATCCGGATTTAACGACCTGGATTTTGAAACCGTTATGCAGCTCGGCGACAAGGGAGAAACAGTCCTTGCGCTTAACCAAAGACTGTGGGCGCTGGGATATGACGTAGGCGAAGTTCCGACAGACGAATACACTGAAAAAACGTATTTTGCGGTTTTGAATTTCCAGAACGCTGTGGAATTGTATCCATACGGCGTATGCGACATATCAACCCAGCTTAAGCTTGAAAATGAGCTTCAGGAAGCAGAAATCTTCGATAACGCATCATTCAAAACTGCGCTTGAAATATTCAAGACAAACACAATAAACGACTACAAAACCGACCGGGCTGCACAGGCTGCCGAAAGCACGGAAAGCAAGTAACTTACGACACGGAGATATTGACGTTATGAACAACAAAAAAGGCAAATTTATAGTATTTGAGGGAATAGACGGTTCGGGCAAAAGTACCCAGATCCGACTGCTTGCCGAAAGGCTCAATAAAAACGGAACCAAATGCATTGAAACGCGCGAGCCTACGGATTCGCCGGTCGGTTCACTGATACATCAGATTATGACAGGCAGAATGTCTGCCGACAACCGCGTGATTGCATGTCTTTTCGCGGCAGACAGAGTCGACCACCTGCTCAACGAAACGGACGGCATACTCGAAAAAATCAACAGCGGTATTACCGTAATAAGCGACCGCTACTACTTTTCTTCATATGCATACCACGGTGTGGATATGGATATGGACTGGGTTATAAATACAAATTCCGTAAGCTCCGATATTCTCCGCCCGGACGCAACGATTTTTATGGATATTTCCGCAAAAACGGCTATGGAGAGAATAACAAGCGGCAGAGACCATATAGAGCTTTATGAAAAAGAGGAACGTCTTAATGCCGTGCGCGAAAAGTATTTTGAGGCATTTGAAAAGCTCAAAAATGACGAAAAGGTTTATATTGTGGACGCTTCAAAAAGCGCAGAAGATATATCCGAAGAAATATGGAACATAGTTTCGGGCATTAACGCATAAATCAAGCCATTTTTCCGATTGTAAAAGCAATACGGAAAAATGGCTTATTTTTTTATATTAATTTTTAGTCAAGCTCTGCCGCACCGGTATAAAGTTCGTAATATCTGCCTTTAAGCTCCAAAAGCTGTTCATGCGTTCCGCGTTCTATTATTTCGCCGTTTTCCAGAACCATAATCGCATCGGCATTGCGTATGGTGGAAAGTCTGTGCGCTATTATAAACGTCGTGCGGTTTTTCATAAGTCTGTCCATACCGTGCTCAATATGCTTTTCCGTTCTGGTATCTACGGAGCTTGTGGCTTCGTCAAGCACAAGTATCGGCGCCTTTGATATTGACGCTCTGGCAATGTTTAAAAGCTGCCGCTGTCCCTGGCTGAGATTTGAACCGTCGCCCTCAAGGACTGTGTTATAGCCGTCCGGCAAACGCATTATAAACGAATGAGCACTTGCGGTTTTTGCCGCCTCAATTACCTCTTCATCCGTAGCGTCAAGTCTGCCGTAGCGTATATTTTCCATAACCGTTCCGGTAAACAGGTGCGTATCCTGGAGCACCATGGCTATATTTTCTCTCAGGCTCTCTTTATTAAACTCACGAATATCGGTACCGTCTATAGTTATACTTCCTTGCTGAATATCATAAAAACGGTTGATAAGATTTGTAATTGTAGTTTTTCCTGCGCCGGTAGAACCTACAAACGCTATTTTCTGCCCGTGCTTTGCATAGAGGTTTATATTTTTGAGAATTACTCTGTCGGGATTGTAGCCGAAGGTGACGTTATCCATAACGACATCGCCTTTGATATTTTCAAGCTGTTTTTTGCCCTCAAGGTCGCTCTCGGGTTCTTTGTCCATTACGGCGAACACACGCTCCGCACCTGCAAGAGCGGAAAATATGTTTGATACCTGCATTGATATTTCATTAATAGGACGGCTGAACTGCCTTGAAAAATTGACAAACACGGTAAGTCCGCCCACGTCAAAGCCTCTGAGCACGCAGAGTATACCGCCGACAGCCGAAGTGAGTGCGTAGTTTATCTGGCTCAGATTACCCATTACAGGTCCCATAATTCCGCCCAAAAACTGCGCCTTTATCTGCTTTTTCCTTAAATCGTCATTGAGAAGCTCAAAGTCCTCTACGGCTTCGTTTTCATGGCAGAAAACCTTGACAACCTTCTGCCCCGCAACCATTTCCTCAACATAGCCGTTTACTGCGCCGAGCGCCGCCTGCTGCTGAGAAAAGTATTTTCTGCTTTTTTTGGCGATTGCGCCCCCGGCATTTACAAATATCGGAAGCATTATAAGCGTTACAACGGTAAGATAAAAATTAGTATATATCATAAGTCCGAGTGTACCGACTATGGTAATCGCCCCGGAGAAAAGCTGTACAATAGTATTGTTCAGCATCTCGCCTATTGTATCGACATCGTTTGTGTAGCGGCTCATAAGCTCGCCGTTTGCATTTGTATCAAAAAACTTAATCGGAAGCGACTGCATTTTTGTAAAAAGGTCGCTGCGTATCTTATAAATGGCATTTTGTGAAATACCTATCATTATGCGCGACTGAAGATATGACGCGGCAACGCTTATCAAATATACCCCCGCCATGCCGAGAAGTCCCCATGCAAGACCGGAAATACTCGGTTTGCCGTTTGACGGCGCTATGAAATTATTTATTATAGGTCTGAGCATATATGAGCCTGCCAGTGAGGCTACACTGCTCAGAATAACAAACACGAATGCCGCCGCAAGTTTATATTTATCCTTGCTTATATACTGCAAAATCCTTTTCATTGTCTTGGAGGCATTCTTTGGCTTGCCTTTTTTATGCATATTCGGTCTGCCGCGATGCATTGCAGGCATTTTTTTGCCGCTGTCTGCCGGTGAGGAGCCGTACCTTTGCGAAAGGCGCTCCAGTCTTTCTGCATTATTCATACTCATCACGCCTCCTCCCTGTCTTTTTGCGAATAATATATATCGCGGTACTCTCCGCATCTTTCAATCAGTTCGCTGTGAGTTCCCATATCTGCAATTTTGCCGTCGTCCAGGACAATTATTTCGTCCGCGTCTTCAACCGAGGATACCCTCTGTGCAATTATTATTTTTGTCGTGTCCTTTAAATCAGTTTTGAAGCTCTCGCGTATTTTCGCCTCTGTCGCAGTATCTACGGCGCTGGTGCTGTCGTCAAGAATAAGTATCTTCGGACGTTTGAGAAGCGCTCTGGCTATGCAAAGACGCTGTTTCTGACCGCCCGATACATTTACACCGCCCTGGCCGAGCTCTCTGTCATATCCCTCGGCAGACGCAGTTATAAAGCCGTCCGCCTGTGCATGCTCCGCATACATCTTAACGGTTTTTTCGTCGGCGTTTTCATCACCCCAAAGCAGATTTTCCATAACCGTTCCCGAAAAAAGAACGTTTTTCTGCAAAACCATAGCTATGCCGTTACGCAGATTTCTCAATGAATAATCCTTTACATTTATGCCGTCCACGAGAACCTCGCCCTCGGAAACGTCATACAATCTCGGTATAAGCTGAACAAGACTTGTTTTGCCGCAGCCCGTTGCTCCGAGTATGCCGACTGTTTGCCCCGGTTTTACGGTAAAATTAATATTTTCCAAAACGCAGTTTTTATTTTTTGCATTATACTTAAAGCTTACATTTTTAAATTCCACAAGGCCTTTTGTTACAAGCGTATCTTTATTACCGGCTGCGTCATCGGTTAAATCAACCGTGGTATTCAACACCTCTTTTACCCTTTTTGAAGAAGCCATTGCACGCGAGCCCTGTAGGATTATCATGGAAACCATCATAAGCGACATAAGTATCTGCACGATATACGTCGTGAATGCCGACAAATCTCCCACCTTCATACCGCCGGCTATTACAAATTTGCCGCCGAACCAAACCACGGCAATTGTCGTAATATTCATCATAAGCATCATAAGAGGCATGGTAAAAATGATAAGATTCAGCGCTCGCAAAGTATTATCCTTTAAATCCTTATTTGCGTTTGTAAATTTTTCATTTTCATGTGAAGTCCGCACAAAGGACTTTACAACCCTTATATTAGTAAGGTTTTCCTGTATGCCGGAGTTAAGGCTGTCGAGCTTTTTCTGCATGATATTAAAGCGCGGCAGAGCGTTTTTCATAATAAAAAATATGCTGATACCCAGTATCGGGATAACCGCCGCAATTACAAGCGCAAGCTTATAATTCATGAGAGATGCCATCACGAACGCGCCTATCAGCATACCCGGCGAACGCAGGAGCATAACAAGCGCCATTCTGAGCACATTCTGCATTTGCGTAATATCATTTGTAAGACGCGTAATAA
The DNA here is from genome assembly GCA_934481345.1 of uncultured Clostridia bacterium. Lineage (GTDB taxonomy): Bacteria > Bacillota > Clostridia > UMGS1810 > UMGS1810 > CAKSIN01. The sequence goes on along the minus strand of CAKSPF010000002.1, from coordinate 150,286 downwards.
GCGAACCCGTGCTGAACTTATCAATATTTTTGAAAGAAAAGGTCTGTACCTTTCTGAAAACGTCCGCACGCAAATCGGCGGCAAAATTAATAGACGCACATGCGGCAAAATAATTGCCCAGTACGCCTCCTGCCATCATAACAAACGCCAGCCCTATCATCACAAGACCTGTTTTTACAATGTAATTATAATCACCGTTTGCAACGCCTTCATTTATTATAAGGCTCATAAGCTTGGGCATTATAACATCGCCCGCAACCTCGGTAAGCATCATAACAGGGCCGATTATAAAATAAGGCAAATGCCTTTTGACATATTTAAAATATCCAGTCAATCAATCACCTTCATTCAATAGTATCAGATATAATTATACTCTTTTAATGAAAAATTATCAAATAAATACGGAAAAAATTAACAATTTATTCACAAACAAAATACAGCTATGCGGCGCAGCCGTCTAAAGTTTTTTGTTCACTGTAAAAATTTTTGTTATAAAATCCAATAATTGTGAATATTAATAATATATAACAAAATGCATACTGCAAATTACAGGAAGGACGGGACTTTGGGAAAATGGCAATGGATAATATAAGTTTAAATAACGAAGTAGAGCTTACCGGAACGGTAGACAGCGATCTTAAATTCAGTCATGAAGTATACGGCGAAGGATTTTATTCATTTATGGTTAAGGTTATGCGCCTGAGCGATATATCCGACATAATAAATGTTACAATATCGGAGCGCCTGCTGCAAAACATTCTGCTTGTAAAGGGCGACACCGTGAGCATAAGCGGTCAGTTCCGCTCATACAACAACTACACCGAAAGCGGAAATAAGCTGATACTTACGGTTTTTGCAAGGGATATATGCGTTAACCCCGAAGAAGTAAAATTCAAAAATCCGAATCACATATTCTTAAACGGATTTCTGTGCAAAAAACCTGTTTACAGAACAACGCCTTTCGGCAGGGAAATAACAGATATACTGATAGCCGTAAACCGCGCATACAACAAATCCGATTACATTCCGTGCATAGCATGGGGACGGAACGCACGCTTTGCAGGAAGTCTGGAGGTCGGCGAAAACATCAAAATCTGGGGAAGAATTCAGAGCCGCGAATATCAGAAAAAGCTGAGCGAAACGGAATCCGTGACAAAAACCGCATATGAAATATCCATTTCAAAAATGGAATCGGCAAGCAAACCGAACATTCAAATAGAAATAGTATAGAAATTTCGCAATTTTTATTATCCGGGCACATGGCATAAAGCCATGTGCTTTTTTTGTTACGGTTTGCATAACAAAAATACTACAAATACACAGCATTATACCTTTTTTGCAAAGTTACATTTTTAAACCACATCGGGTTCGAGTCTCGCTTGCCTAATTAATTCTTCTGCTCTCCTTGACAGAATAATCAGTAACAATAAAAGCAGCCTGTAGAATTTATCTACAGGCCGGATTTTATCAATTATTCTTTTTTGCACGCAGAATACTATACTCTGCGACAGGGGAATCGATTTTCATTTTAACAGTCATCTGTGCATGCGGTGCGGAATCTATAAGCTCGCCGTCTGCGTTATACATTTCATTTACCGTATAGTATATATTCTCTCCTTTGGGGCTTATAATCTCGATTTCATCGCCCTTTACGAATTTATTGCGCTGTTCGATAACGGCGATATGCGACTGCTCGTCCCATGAGCGCACAACGCCGACTATATTATATTCCTGAATATATGTGTTGCTTGTATAGAGCTGCTGTTTTTCGTCGGGTTTGCCGAAGTAAAAACCGCCGGTATATTCTCTGTGGCTTACCTTTGTAAGCTCCGTCAGAATATCTTCGCTTACCTTAAAATTCTCTTTATCGGCAAAATATGAATCTATTGCCATTCTGTATGCTTTAATAACCGTGGCGACATACAGCTCGTTTTTAACTCTGCCCTCTATCTTGAAGCTTGTAATACCTGCATCTATAAGCTGCGGTATATACTCTATCATGCACAAATCCTTGGAATTAAAAATAAAGGTTCCGCGCTCATTTTCAAACACGGGCATATACTCACCGGGGCGTTTTTCCTCCATAAGATAGTATTTCCACCTGCACGGATGAGAGCATGCGCCTTTATTGGAATCGCGGTGGGTAAGGTAATTGCTCAAAAGGCATCTGCCCGAATACGAAACGCACATTGCCCCATGCACAAAGCACTCTATTTCAAGGTTCGGGTTTGTTTTTTGGCGTATTTCGCCTATTTCCTTAAAAGACAAATCCCTTGCGAGAATGACTCTCTTTGCGCCCTGATTATACCAGAAATTTGCCGAGGCATAATTTGTATTATTTGCCTGGGTGCTTATATGAACATCAAGCTGCGGAGCCGTCTCACGCACAATGGAAAACATTCCCGGATCGGAAACGATAATTGCGTCTGCTCCGATTTCGCTGACTTCCTTTACGAACTGCGGAAACTTTTCCAGGTCGGAGTTATGGGGTATTATATTTGCGGTAATATACACCTTAGCTCCTCTTGAATGCGCAAACTCTATACCCTCTTTTATCTCATCAAGGGTAAAATTCTTTGCCGCAACGCGGAGAGAAAAAGCCTCGCCGCCTATATATACTGCGTCTGCACCGTACATAACCGCATATTTAAGTTTAGCAAGGCTTCCGGCAGGCGCGAGCAATTCCGGTTTATTCATAGGTAACTCCTCCGTTAATTCTGATTTTTATTCAGCCGTTTTTCTGACAGACAGCGAAACGCCGTCGCCTATCGGTATGACGGACGTGGTAAGCTGCGGATGGCTGCACAGAAAGTCTATAAAATCTCTTATATGATTAACTATTGCGTAATGCTTACGGGGCAAAAGCTTATCCGTAGCGGTCATTCCCTTATAGAGAATATTATCGCAGATTATAATTCCGCCCGGCTTCAGAAGCGGAAAAACCGCGTCAAAATAATGTCTGTACTGAGATTTATTTGCGTCAAGGAACACCATATCAAGTTCCTTGTTAACGGTCTTAATTGTTTCTTCCGCGCTGCCCTCTATAAGATGTATCACGTCATTTTTACCGGCACGTTCTATATTTTGACGCGCGATAGCGGCATATTTTTCATCTTTTTCAAGAGTATAAATCTCGCCGCCCGGCAAAAGATACTGTGAAAAAAATATTGAAGAATATCCTATTGCCGTGCCAACTTCAAGTATTCTGTACGGCCGTTTATATTCCAGAAGTGACGCGAGAAAGCATTTTACCTCACGCTGGATTATGGGTATAAAGCGCTTATCCGCATATTCCTCAAGTTCCTTTAAAACACCGCTGCTCGACGGTAAAACCCCCGTTATATAATCTACTATGTATTTATAATTTATATTATCAGTCATTTTTTATCACCTATGTTTAAATAAGTATCGGGCACATCGCCTATAATCACGGCTTCAGTCACCACAGCGTCGGTAGAGAGTTTGGAAAGCTCGTCGTAGTTCGGCAAAAGTGCGGTTATATTTACCTCCACATGAACCATAACCGAATGGCGGACCTGATTTATTCCTGCCTGGGTAAAGGTGCTCTTAAAGTCAATATCCGCTATACTGTTTGGTATTACCTTTACTTTTATTTTTGGTCCCAAGCCGGAAAGGAGATCCGAGCCCGTAAAATTTCCTATCGGAATGGAAACCTTAAGTCTGTCGTTATCATTAAGATATTCCAGAGTTTTAAGCGCTATATCCGATTTGAGTTTATTTACTGCCGCATAGTTCAGAGTAAGTGACTCTATCTTTCCGCTTTCGCTGCGGTACACATTGACAAGGTCGGAGTATTCTGCCCCTTCGGCGCATGCATCGCGTATGGCTATATGCATTGCCTCATTTGCAAGCTCCTCCACCTCTGACTGCGAATATGCCCTGATTGTATATATAACCATGGAATAAACCTTTAAAATAATCAGAAAAACCAAAACAATCAGCGCTAAAAAAAACACAATTCTGAGCGGTCCGATTTTTTTATGCACACACAGACTTTTTCCCATAGAATGTCACCTCTGTAACATTCTATGAGAAATATAAGATTTATGTTCTTAAATTACATATTACGCCGTTTTCCGACAAAGTCAATTAAACCTGCATATATATTTTTTTACCATATGGTCGGGCTTGTACGACATTTTCGCTTTTCTGAGCCCTGCAATTCCCATATCTTCTTCCCTGTTTATATATTTATAACCGCTCCAGCGGTTTTTGACAAATTCATTGTTTATGGCGGCATATATACCGCTGTATGAGGTATCTGCTTTTTCTATATGAATAAGTGCGGTTTCATCGGTAAGTGCCTCTCCAACGGAAAAAGCGCATATTTTCCCGTCTATCTCGATAACGCCGCCCGAAAGTCCCAAAAAGTCAAAATTATCAAAGGTATTTTTTATGCTTTGCCGTTCCGCCATAAAACTGACGGAGTTTTCATCGCGTTTTTTTCTCATAAGATTTACGGCAAGGTTCAGACACTCATCAAAATCGCTTTTTTCCATTTCTCTGTACAAATAGTCATAGGTACTTCTAAATTTATTAAGATGGTTTTTCTTTGAATGGAGCTTTTTGCCGGAAAGGCTTATAAGCGACTGAGAGAGATATACATAATCATTAAAATCGGTGTTTTCCTCCACGGAAACATCGGGGTAAATATCTTTGAGCAGGTTTGCGGTGTCGCTGTCGGCAGACACGATTTCAAGCTTCTGAGAGTTTTTTTCAAAATAATCTGCAATCGAATCGGTACACTGTTTTAAATCACCGCTGCCGTATGGCATATATGATTTCATTTTACCGCTTAAATCCGTAAAAATCACGGCTAAAAATCCATTTAATTCACTGTATCTGATATTATAAAAATCCCGCCAAATAAACATATTTGCGAAGCTTGCCTCGGAATTTTCATATTTATTCTTTGTATAAGCATCAAAAATCTTTTTTGACGAAAGCTCCAGATTTCTGAATTCAGTCATTTGAACACCCCGAAATTTATATCTGCATTAATCCCCTGTCTGCAAGGCTTGTATATGAACTGCCGCTGCATATTATATGGTCGATAAGTTCTATTCCCATTGCCTTCATAACAATTCTTATACGGTTTGTTATGGCAATATCATTTGTTGACGGATTTGTGGTATCGCCCGGATGGTTATGGGCAAGTATGACTGCCGAGGCTTTATTTTTCATAGCAATCTCGACAACCTTCCGCACATCGACATATACGGAATTATCATTACCGTCACATATTACATCGCATGAAATAAGCGATTTATCTGCATTAAGGCTCAAAAGCACGAAGCGTTCAAAGCCAAGGCAGTTGAACACGCGGCAGCAATAGCCGCCGACCTCGGTGGTTGTAGCCATGCTGCACTTTTCTTCCTGTGAGTCGATAACCAGTCTGCTTTTAAGCTCACCGATGAATTTGATATATAAAGCCGCGCGTTCGGTCAGTCCGCCGGCTTTCATTATTTCCTCCACGCTCGCGCGGAAAACACCCTCCAGTCCGCCAAGCTTATAAATCATTTCAATTGCAATGTTATTTGTATTTTTCTGCGGAATAACGCTATACAACAACATTTCCAGAATTTCATGGTCATTGAAGCAGAATATGCCGTGTTCCATAAATTTCTTTCTCATTCTGGCACGGTGTCCGCTGTGCAGATTTTTAACTTCCCTATGTGAGATTTCTTCATTAATGCCGCTTAGGGCACCCTCATTACTATCCATAGTATTCCCCTCTTAATGCATTTGATGTGCATTTTCCGTAATTTTTATAATATCGTCATCAGAAACTGCACATGTTTTTTCATTATTTTTTGATAGATAAAGCAAAAATTCTATATTTCCCTCCGGTCCCTTAATCGGAGAAAAATCCAAGCCGTTTACGCAAAAGCCGAGTTCAAAAGCGAAATCGGATATTGTTTTTATAACGTTTTGGTGAACATTAATATCACGCACAACGCCTTTTTTGCCCACTTCGCTGCGGCCTGCCTCAAACTGCGGTTTGATAAGTGCGACGAGCTCTCCGTTTTCCCGAAGTAATTTATATGCTACCGGCAAAACGAGTTTAAGAGATATAAACGACACATCTATTGATATAAAGTCTATCTCGTCTAAAACGAGTTCAAAATCCAGATAGCGTATATTTGTTCTTTCCATATTTACAACCCGGCTGTCATTGCGGAGTTTCCATGCAAGCTGTCCGTAGCCAACGTCTATGGAATACACCTTTTTTGCCCCGTTTTGAAGCATACAGTCGGTAAACCCGCCGGTTGAAGCGCCTATATCGGCGCAAACGGCATTTTCAAGCGAAATCGGAAAGACCTTAAGCGATTTTTCGAGTTTAAGACCTCCGCGGCTTACATATGCAAGCTTTGCGCCGCGTATTTCTATCTGCATACCGTCCTTGACACGGTCGCCTGCCTTAAAAGCTTTTTGTCCGTTTACATAAACCGCTCCCTCCATTATAAGGGCACGTCCTTTTTCGCGGCTTTCCACAAGTCCGCGGTTCACAAGTTCGGTATCAAGCCGTCCTGTCATACTAATTTATCACCTCTGCAATTCTATCCGCCACTGATTGTGCATCAAGGCGGTACAGTCTGAAAAGCTCACTCTGCTTGCCATGCGTGACAAAGCAAGTGTCAAAACCGAGGTTAAGCGTCTTAACCCCGTCAGGCAGGCTGATATTGGAAACAATATACTGTCCCATTCCGCCGTCTGTAAGATTGTCTTCTATCGTAACAACCAGCTTTTTACCGATTGCTTCTTTCTCAATCAGATTTCTGTCAAAAGGCTTTACACTTCGTATATTCACTACCCCGGTGCTTATGCCCTTTTCCTCCAAAATCCGTGCCGCATCAAGCATTGTATCCGTCATTCTGCCGCATGCTATTGCAAGTACATCGCAGCCGCCGCATATTTTCTCCGCAATTTGCGGTTTAAAATCAAGTTCGGGTTTTCTGAATGACACCTGCGCCTTGGGATAACGCACCGCGACAGGTCCGCTGCACTCATTTACGGCATAATAAAGCATCTGACGGAATTCATCATAGCAAGACGGCGCTAAAACCGTCATATTCGGTATATGGGAAAGGAACGTCAGATCCAAAAGTCCCTGATGGGTTTCGCCGTCCTGTCCGGTTATTCCGGCTCTGTCCACGGCAAAAACCACATGCAGATTTTGCAGGCACACATCATGCACAATCTGGTCGTAGGACCTCTGCAAAAATGTGGAATACACCGCAAATACGGGAACGCATCCTCCTGCGGCAAATCCTGCCGCCATGGTTACGGCATGTTCCTCTGCAATACCCACGTCAAAAAAGCGAGTCGGAAATCTGTCTGCAAATTCATTAAGTCCGCACCCGTCCGCCATTGCCGCGGTAATGGCAATTATGTTTTTATTCTGCTCCGCAAGCGAACAAAGTATCGAGCCGAAAGCTGCGGTATACGACATGGATTGCCGGCTGACTTTTGCAGTCATACTGCTTATTCCGTGATATTTGCTCGGATTTTCTTCCGCCGATTTATATCCGAGACCTTTTTTCGTTTTGACATGTATCAAAACCGGAGTTTCGGCATTTTTCGCCATTTCAAGAGCAGCCGTAACCTCCGAGGTGTTGTTGCCGTCTATTATTCCTATATAAGTAAGCCCCAAATCCTCAAAAAAAGGAGTTTTTATTGCGGCATATTTGAAAAAGCCTTTTAAGCGTCTTATAATTGACTCAAGTTTTTTACCCACTTTGCCGTTTTTATTCAAAAAGCCGTGAACGTTGGTTTTGGTATTTATGTAGGCAGGTTTGAGCCTTAACTTGGTAAAATGCGCCGAAAGGCCGCCGGTATTCTTCTGTATGGACATTTCATTATCATTAAGAACGATAATAAGGCGTGTTTTTCTGAAGCCGACATCATTTAGTGCCTCAAAGCTCATTCCCCCGGTAATAGCACCGTCGCCTATCACAACCACTATATTTTCTTTGCCGCCGTTTAAATCTCTCGCGCGCGCCATACCGAGCGCTGCCGAAACGGACGTGCTCGCATGACCGACGTCGAAGCTGTCATATTCACTCTCGCTTGTTTTCGGAAAGCCCGAAAGTCCGCCGAAACGGCGCAGGGTTTTGAAATCTTTCATTCTGCCGGTAAGCATTTTATACACATAACACTGATGGCCGACATCAAAAACAAGCTTGTCCTTCGGGAAGTCAAACACCTTCAGCAGTGCAAGCGTAAGCTCTACCACACCGAGATTTGAAGCAAGATGACCGCCTGTTATGGTAACATTTTCCACCAAAAAGCTGCGTATTTCCGCCGCCAATGAATTTAATTCATCAATATTCAGATTTTTAACATCATCGGGAGATTTAATTTTATCCAAATACGTCATTATTTTTTCCTTTTGTTAAATGAAAATATTTTTTTGAAAAGCGAAATTATAACCGATACCTTTAAAACAATTTTTTCACTGTGTTTCATAGATACGTTTTTGCCTGCCGCCTTGCCGCCTACCGTAGCCGCGGCAACAACAGCCGTCAGAAGCAAGCTGACAGCAGCTGCATTTAAGTTTTTATATGCATTAATTATATTAACCGCTATTGCCGCGGACAAACCTCCTGATATTACCCCGGCAATATCGCCTATAACATCATTACAGAAATTTGAAACCTTGCTTGCATTTCTGATAAGCTTAATCGCCTCGCGGTTCTCAGAATATCCGCGTGTAAGGCGCGAATGAAACGGAGTTTCATCGGCAACGGTTACCGATACGCCTATTATATCAAAAACAATACCAATCAAAATCACAAGCAGCAATATAAAAAAGGCTGCAAAAATATTCACTTTTTCCACAAAAGTATTTGTAAAAACGCCTATAATAACCGACAGAAAAAATGCTGCAACAGTTATTTTAACAGGCCAAGACAATTTAATTTTTTTCATTTTCTTCTTCCTGATTAATCTTAAATTAAAAAATAAAACGGTGGTAATACGCGGAGTAAAATTTACGGCTTAGGTCCGGCCGGATTTCCCACGCGGCTTCCGCTTCGTCGCCAAAACGGAAGTTCCCTTTTAAAGCCGCGTTTGCCGTGTCGCCAACGGCATTGCCGGATTACCACTCAGTCCGTACTGCAATCCTCCGCATAAAACAGCCTAGGAGTTTTCCTCGCAGTCGTATTAACTCTTAGCCTCTTTTGCAGATATGGTTTCAGATGCAATAACCGAGTGTGTAATGGCCGTTACACACCGATGTGAACTATCATTCACCATAGCCACTCAAGGCAGGCTACACTGCTCACAGCGTGTTGTTTACCCGCACCGCAAAGCAGGTTTTATCCTGAACCGTAATTTAGCCGCCGCAAAAGACGGCACCTTTCGGCATGAGCAAGGCAACCGCACAGCAAACTGCATCTGTGCAGTCCCTCACTCAAAAATTACATGTTCCGGTCTCCACGGAAAAAGGGTCAACGCCCGCATGCCATTGCGGATCGCCCTTAAACCTTAACTCCCAGCATCTGCCCCAGACTGGGCGTAAGAAGCAAACACAAGGAACTTCATCGATATGCCCTTTAGTGGATTTTTAGGCCCACCTTACAAATTAACAGAACTGACTAGGATACTGCACCACCTTTATTTTATTAAAATAAATATTCAACAAGTCCTTTTATGAACCCGTTATTTTCAAATTCATCAATAATTTCTATAGCTTTGCCGCTGTAGTAATTCATTTTTTCAAGAGCCTTTGAACGGCCGAGAACATTTATAAAATTAGGAACATCGTGCTCCGAATTTTTGTCCTCCTCCTCATCCTCAAAATCATCTCTTATCTGAAATGCCATGCCTATGCAGTATGCAAATTCTTCGAGCTTTTTCAAAGTCTTTTCATCCGCACCGGCTATGTACGCACCGCTCATTACACCGGTCATAATCAAAGCCATGGTTTTTTGTTCAATCAAAGCAATCAGCTTGCTTTCATCGGCGTTGCCCTTTTCGGCAAGCTCCAAATCTCTTACCTGTCCGTTTATCATGCCGTTTACTCCGGCTGATTTTGCTATATGCTGCATAGCCAATGCTGCTTTGGTGCTTTTGGCGCACTCTGCCGCCATAATCTCATATGCGGTATTTAAAAGTGCGTCGCCTGCCAGAAGTGCCATAGTTTCACCATATTTTTTGTGGCAGCTCGGCTGCGAGCGCCTTGTGTCGGCATTGTCCATGCACGGCAAATCGTCATGCACAAGCGAAAACGCATGTATAAGCTCAATGCCCATTGCAAACGGCAAAGCGGCATCTTCGCCTGCGCCGAGCATTCTTGCGGTTTCCACACACAGGACGGAGCGTATTCTTTTTCCGCCGTTGAAAACGCTGTAATGCATTGCGTCATATATCACATCTTCGCAGTTTTTAAACTCGCCGAATCTTTTTTCCATGTAGCTGTCTATACATTTTATTCTTTCTTTATATTCCGAAAAAAAATCACTCATTATCTGTGTCCTCATTTGCAGTAAATTCAACCTCGCCGTCATTTTTAAGGAGCGTTATTTTCTGCTGTGCGCCGTCAAGCATTTTAAGGCACTCGTCAGACAGTTTAACCCCTTTTTCAAAAAGCTTTATGCACTCGTCGAGCGGTGCATCGCCGTCCTCAAGTGAATTTATTATTTTTTCAAGCTCATCTATGCTGTTTTCAAATGTTTTTTTCTGTGCCATTTAATCACCCCTCAAAACTGTCTTTTCGGTTTTCTCAACCATGCAGTCTATCGTACCGTCGGTAACACGCAGGCTTAATTTTTGTCCACACTGCACGTCCTCCGTTTTCTTTACAACTTTGTTTTCACACACGGCAACGCTGTAACCGCGCTCAAGAACATTCACGGGATTTAACGCGCCGAGTCTGTATATACATTCTTTAAGCCGGTTTTTCTTTTTGTCAAGTATGCCGTCATAGCTGTTTCTGAGACGTTCGGCACAGTTGTCAAGCGCTCTGAATTTATCCTCAAGCATCAAAAGCGGTTCTTTAAAAACGCGTCTTGATACAAGTGCGTCAAGTGCCGCCGCCTTGTGCCTTACAAGCTCGCCCAGCGATTTAAGCAGCAAAGCTCTCGAATTTGCAAGCCTGTCTTTAAGCTCATTTGCTGACGGAACCGCAAGTTCTGCCGCAGCAGAAGGCGTCGGCGCCCTCAAATCCGCCGCAAAATCGGCAATTGTGAAATCCGTTTCATGCCCTACGGCAGAAATTACCGGGATTTTTGAATTATATATCGCCATAGCGACTTTTTCTTCATTAAATGCCCACAAATCCTCAATAGAGCCTCCGCCTCTGCCCACTATAAGCACATCGGCATTCATTTTGTCATTAAAATACTCTATACCGCTGCATACGGAGTCTGCCGCACCTGCTCCCTGAACAAGTGCCGGATATATCTTTATATCGGACGCAGGAAATCTGCGTGAAATAACATTTATAATATCTCTTACCGCAGCACCGTTCGGCGCCGTAACGACACCTACCGTCTGCGGATATTTCGGTATCGGTTTTTTGTGTTCTTCGTCAAATATGCCCATTTCACCGAGCTTTACCTTAAGCTGTTCAAAAGCCGCATAAAGCTGACCGATACCGTCCGGCGACATGGCGTCTATATAAAGCTGATACTGACCGTCACGTTCAAAAACGCTCACTCTTCCGAAAGCCATAACACGCATGCCGTTTTTTGGCACAAATTTAAGTCCTGCCGCTCCCGAACGGAACATAACCGCCTTAACGCTTGCGGATTCATCCTTTAACGACATGTACATATGCCCTGTATAGTGATGCTTGAAGTTTGATATTTCCCCTCTTATACATATTCCGTAAAGATTGGAATCGGAGTCCAGCTTATTCTTTATATATGCATTAAGCTCCTTTACCGTAATAACCTTCATCAAAGACAACCTCCGCGGATTATTTGATAACGTCGGCAAGGACGCCGTTTATAAATGCGGGTGCATCATCATCACCGTATTTTTTCGCAAGTTCCACGGCTTCGTTTATGGAAATCTGATACGGAATATCACCGCCGAAGCTCATCTCGCTTAAAGAAAGCCTTAAAATAGAAAGGTTTACCTTCGGCAATCTTGCCAAAGTCCAGTTTTTAAGCGAACCGCTCAGTTTTTCATCAATTTCGTTTATATGTTCAAAACAGTTGTTCACCGTTTGATTAAGGTAAGCAACGTCGTTTTCATTAAGCTTGCCGTATTCCTCTGATTCACCGAAAAACTCCATTCTGCTCTGAACAGTGGAATCCGGATGAAACGGAATCTCGTAAATAAGCTTAAAAGCACACTCACGCGCCATTTTTCTGCTCATGTTTATCCTCCGAATTATAAGTGTTTTTACGGATACTGCCGCGTAAAAACAATGCTGTAAAAAACAAACCCTGCCGAAACACAACAGGGTTTGTCAATCATTCATTCTCTGTTGTGTTTTCAATGTCCTCGTCATGTTCGGGCTCAGGCACTGTTTCCTGCGGAACTTCAATACCTACAACCCTTACGTTTACCCGTTCCACGGCAAGACCTGTCATAAGCTCAACCTCTCTTTTAACAGCGTCCTGAACATTCCATGCAACTTCGGGTATTCTCACACCGTATTTCATAATAACATTTATATCGAGAGAAACTGCGTCCTCCGTCATTGTAACTTTAATGCCGCCGGAGGTGGTTTTCTTAGAAAACTTACGCGCAATGCCCTCGACAATGCCCGTTCCCGTACCGCTCACGCCGTCAATCTCCGATACCGCAACGGAAGCGATTGTAACGACTACTTCATCAGAAATTTTAACGTTGCCTGTAAGTTCGTTTTTTTCATTTAATTCGTCCATAAATTCATCTCCCAAACGATTTTATTATATAGTATAACACAAATTTTACTCAACTTCAACTATTTTTATATTATTATTTTTAGTAATTCCGTAAACTGCGTCTATAATCTTGGCTGTATCTGCCGTAGAAAGCCCGTCGCTGCGCACTGTGACATTTATTGAATCGCCGTTTATAAACACTACAACATCTTCAAATCCCTTTGTTTTAAGAGTGGATTCCGCAGCCGACTCATCGGATATCGCCTTGGCAATGTCTGACAGCTGCTGTTCCGCATTTTTCTTTGCCTCATCCGATGACGAGGTGCTGTTTACCGTTTTTTCAAGTTCTTCCTTCACCTTTGCGCGGGTTTTTTCGCGTTCCATTCGGTAAGGTGCAAAATAGTCGTCCGCTGATTTGTTTTTTTCGGTATTTTCGGTATTTTTATCTGCCGTATCCTTTGAATTATCACGGTTTTCGGCATTTACCATAGCCGTATCTCCAACTTCCGGCTCACCATCGCCGCTTATGCTGAGCACATCCTTTGCCCCGTCGCCGTCATATCTGTAATTAAGATAGCCGGCTATTGCAAGCATGAGCACCAAAGTAACTATAAGCATTTGTTTCTTTTTTAAAACCATAAACATATTAATCTCCCTTCGTCAATCCGACTGCAAAATTTTAACCTTATGAACTGCTACACCCAAAACGGCTGAAACCGCATCGGTTATTTCGGCATTAACCGCAGGGCTGCCGACTCCCTTTGCAACGATAAGCACTCCTCTCACCTGCGGAAGTGTTTCCTCGCTTACAAACGGCTCCTCGGATGCAGACTGTTTTTTCATTACCTTTGTGTTTTCGCGCGAAACATCTGTGCCGCCGTCTTTTATTGAGGTAGTTTCCTTCAGATTATCTGCCGTTTTGTGCACACCGTTGTTTTCGTAAGTAACAAACACGCTTACATTGCTTACCCCCTTCACCCTGCCTATTATTTCCGCAAGCCGTTTTTCGGTATTCTCGCTTTCTACGCTGCTGCTCTTTTCGGAAATCTGCTGTGTTTTTTTGCTTTTTGTATCCACGGCCGCCAAATTTGAAAGGGCAAGCAAAAGCGCACCTGCAAGCAAAATCACCGAAAGCTGCTTTATTTTGAGTTTTTTCAGTACAGGAAGTTTAAAATTCATTTTATCACTCCGTAAATTCAGGAATAATCCCGAAGTTATTTTTTATATACGCCGTTATTTCGCTCTTTTTATCCTCCGGCACAGCGCCGAGTCTGATGCTTACATTATCCTGCGAAGCCGCCACAGAAACCGCAGCCTTGCATTGCAGAACAGATGCGGCATATGATTTGATTTCTTTTTCCATGCTTTCCGCGGCGGCGCTGTAAACCGCACTGTCAAATTTATTTTTTGCTTTTTCTTCATAATATGAATAGTTTTCCATAATTTCACCGTAATTTTCATTAGCGATATCAATACTGTCAAGGTTAAAATTCATTATGTTTCCGAGCGGTTCAAGCAAGGTATTCAAAATAAACAGCCCCGACACAATACGCACTATGTAACGGTACTTTTTATTCGGTGTGAGTATTTCAAATGCGACACAAAGAATTATTGCAAAGCTGACAGCAATCACATACGAATTGAGTTTATGCATTTTATCCTCCCGTTCCTGCTACAAGAATAACTGCGGTTGTAAAAATAAACATAACGCACACGAGTATCACGCATATCATGATATGTATAACCGTCTGCCCGGCAGCAGCCGTACAGTCGCTTATCCGCTTATCGCAAAAAGGTTCCGCAAGTCCTGCCGCGGTCTTTAAAAGCATACCCATTATAAAAAGCTTTACCACGGGTATGAGGCATATCGAAAACAGAGCAATTATACCCGCAGTACCTATGGCGCTTTTCAATATGACAGCCGATGAATAAATTATTTCTGCCGAATCCGCAAGAAATCCTCCGACAAGCGGAACTGCATGGCCGACAGTATATTTCACTGCATTCATGCCCGATTTTGAAGCGGCAGAAACCGCAATGCCCGAAAAACCCGTCATACCTGCAAAAACAGTAAGCAAAAATCCGAGTATCCAAAACATAAACTGGCGTACAAGCTCAATCAGCTTCAGAATATGTATTTCTGTCGACATATTGTTTATTATATACATAACACCTATATAAAAAAGAACTTTCAGCATAAAGCTTCCGGCAAATTCCGATACCACATTTACCATAAGGACAAATATTCCGTTCAAATTTCCCGTGCCCGAGGGCAGAGTTGCCGAAACAATTCCTATATATGCCGGGATACTCATTTTTACAAATGCAATTATTTTTTCGGCGGCATCCGAAGCAATACCAACCGCCGTTTTTAAAATTCCAAGCAAAAATGCCGCAATAACACAGTAAATTATCAGAAAAGCAGTGTCACCGTTTTCGGACGGAAGCTTCACAGCCGCTCCCTTTACACATGCGCTCATCATTGCAAATCCCAGTATAGCCGTAATATACGTCAAGCCTTTTTTAATATCTCCGGCAAAATATGAAATTAGTTTTTCGGCAATTCCGCCGGTTTCCGCCTTATCGCCGTTTGCGATTGAACCGACAAGCTCCGCAAAACTTTTGCCGTCAGTAAGCAGCTCCAGTTCATCAACCTGCACATCGGGTATGAGTTCTTCATATCCGGCAAATGCGGTTATACTTAAAGCGAAAAAAAAGAGTACCGCCGCTGTTATTATAACAATATACTGTTTTTTTAAATATCTATTAAGTGTATTTTTCATTTTTATCCCAGCATTTTCGATATTGTTTCAAATATACCTCCGAGCATCGGGAGCGCCATAGAAAGCATTATAAGTTTACCGGCAGTTTCAACCGCGGCGGCAATAGCCTTTTCGCCGGCGTCCGAGCATATATCGGCACCGAAGCTCGTGGCATACGCTACGGCAAGCGTTTTTACTATAACGGTTATACACTCGCCGTTTACACCACTTAGTTTTTTTACGGATTCCAATCCGCTTAAAAATCGGTCCGTAAGACTTATGCACATAAGGAACACCGCACAGCAGCACGCCGCCGAAAGCATTACCGCGCCCGGCTTAAAATCCTGTTTTAACAGAATGCAGAAAAGCGAAGCGCAGATTGCAAATACCGCTATTTTTATTATCATATGCCAAACAGCTCCCTGACCGTTTCAAAGAGTGTGCTTACCTGGCGCACCACCATCAGCATAACTACTATAAGACCGGCAATTGAAACCATAAACGCCTGTTCATCTCTGCCGGACTGTACCAGCAAACGGTACAGCACGGAAACTATAATCCCGATTGCCGCTATCTGAAAAATAAGTTCTGTACCCATGATTTTTTACCTAAAACAGAACGGCGCATATAAGCACACCGCCGTATATACCGAGCATTCCGGCAAGCCTGCTGTTTTTTTGCCTGCTCTGTGCCGCATCGTTTCCAAGCTGTTCGATTTTCTTTTTAAGCGCCCTCAGCTGCCATTTCTGCTGTTCGGCTTCATACGCACTGAACACATCCGAACAGCTTTTCAGAAAATCGCAGTCGGATTTTTTCAGGCACATAACAGGTGCAGTCTTTTCAAGAGCCTTGCACCATGCTTCTCCTGCGCTCATGCCGTCATTTACATACTGTGAAATCAGCTCATACAAATCGCCGGTTATCCCCTTTGCAAAAGGCTGTACCCTGTAAAAAAGCAATTTTACGGGTTCAAGTGAATATTCAAGCTCATTAATCATAAGCTCAACCGCGTCGGCAAGATTAAACAGCTCCCTTTCTCTTGCCGCAAGGCACTGAGCGAAGCTGCATCCTATAAGCGATGCCGATACCATAACTAGAACCATGCCCACAATCTTAATAATCATTGTTATCCCTCCTGTATATTTTGCCGGTCACACCTTTTGCTCTCAAAAATACTATCTTTTCAAAGCATTGCCGTATATTTTGAGCACCGTATTTAAAGCACAAATCATCAATAGTGTCTGCATGTGCCGTGGCTATAACGCTGACGCCGCTTTTAAGAGCCGTTCTTACTGCGGCAAAATCAGCCTCGCTGCCTATTTCATCGGTTGCAATAACGTTCGGCGACATTGACCTGAGCATCATTTGCATTGCCTCCGCTTTATTATATCCGTCACAGACGAATGAACAGCAGCCGACATCATGCTGAGGCACGGCTTCATAAACTGCCGCAATTTCACTTCTTTCATCTGCAATACCTACTTTTTGCATACCGCACGGCAGCTCGCCGTCTGCAAGCATTCTGCACGCATCACGCAGGACTGTGGTTTTTCCGCATCCGGGCGGAGAAGCAATCAACACGTTATACACACGTTTTTTTGTGCACAGCTCGTCTTTTATTTTTGCAGCGCTTGCCTTTACGCTGCGGCTTATGCGTATGCAAACCGATGATATATCTTTAATATGTCTGACGCCGCCCTCACCGCTTACCGCCGTACCGCAAAAACCGATTCGGTGGCCTCCGCGGACGGTGACAAACCCTCTCTTTATAGTTTCATTTACAGAGTACATACTGCCGCGCGTCACTGTATCCACCACTTTTTTTATACTCATTCTGTCAGCAGTGATTATACTGCCGTCACTAAAGTTTTTCAGGAATTCAAGTCTGCCGAAAAAATCCGCAACAATAGGTCTTCCGAGCGTAATACGCACCTCACACAGTCCGCTTATGTATTCACTGTCGGTTTCTCCGAGGCACTTAGCCACAGGCTCGGGCAAATACTGCTCAATGTCACATAATATATTATTTTTCATTTGTCCCACCTCACTTTAGATATATTAACTGTCATCAAATAATAGAACCGCTTGTCTTTAATTTTCAAAAATCTTGACAAAACGATAATTTTCTTATAAAATTGCTGTAGGCGGTGATACTTGTGAACAATTGCGAAAAATTCTACGGAAAAACAGAGGAAGATATTATAAACGAAGCGCAAAACGGCAACGGCGATGCCGTAGAATACATATTGGACAAATACCGCAATTTTGTACGCGCCAAATCACGCACATATTTTTTGATCGGCGCCGACCGCGAAGATATTATACAGGAAGGCATGATCGGTCTGTACAAAGCAATCCGCGACTACAGAGCAAACTCCGGAACAAATTTCCGCACTTTTGCCGATTTGTGCATAACAAGACAGATAATCACTGCCATAAAAACAGCCACAAGGCAAAAACATATACCGCTCAATTCATATATTTCACTGAACAAACCGATATATGACGACGAAAACGAAAATGCTCTTTTGGATTCACTTACAGAAAAGCACCGTCTTGACCCGGAAGAAATAATGATAAGCCGCGAGCGCTATGTTATTATAGAAAAAAAAATAATGGATACATTAAGCGATTATGAGTCCGACGTGCTGAGGCAGTACCTTGACGGAAAAAGCTATGTTGACATTGCCGCAGCTCTTAACAAAAGCGAAAAATCAATTGACAATGCTCTCCAGCGCATAAAAAAGAAGATAGAAAAGCTTATACTTACAGTAAATGAATCCGAGAATATAGAATAACCCGACAAATTTCGCTTTTTGTAAAATATGCACAAAAAACATTTTAAGTTTTTGACACATTCGTTAAAAAAGTGAATTGCAAAAAGAACACCCCTGTGCTAATATATAATTGTACTACAACAAACAAAACTTTTTTCATTTTCCCTCCTTTTATAAAGGAAAAAAACGGCTGCCGAAAGGTGGCTGTTTTTTTGCATTTTTTTAATTTTGCACTTGGTTATAAATATATTTTTTAAATTGCGTTTTTAGATTGAGCGAGATTTAAAGAGGAAAACGAAGAAAAACAGAGTTTTGATTTTATAAATTAAATTTCTTCAAAAAAAGTGTTGACATTCGCTCCAAGATGTATTAAAATACCAAATGTTGAATTAATAATTACGGAGGTAAATTTATAATGAGTACATTTATGGCTAAACCGGCTGAACTTGAAAGAAAATGGTACATTATAGATGCAGCAGACAAGCCGCTCGGCAGAATTGCAAGCGCTGCGGCTTCTATTTTAAGAGGCAAAAACAAGCCTACATTTACACCGCATGTTGACTGCGGCGATTTCGTTATCATTTTGAATGCAGAAAAAGCTGTTCTTACAGGCAAGAAGCTCGACCAGAAATATTACAGACATCACAGCGGATACATCGGCGGTCTTAAGGAAATCAAATACAGAACCTTAATGGCAGAAAAGCCTGAAAGAGCTATGATGCTTGCGGTTAAAGGTATGCTCCCGCACAATACAATAGGTGCAAAGGCTCTTACAAGATTAAGAGTATACAACGGCAGCGAGCACAACCACGCTGCACAGAATCCTGAAGTTTTCACAGGTAATATTAAATAAGGAGGATACTTAAAATGGCAAATGCACAGTTTTATGGTACAGGAAGAAGAAAAAGCTCTATTGCAAGAGTAAGAATCGTTCCGGGTACCGGAAAAATCACTATAAATGACAGAGATATAGATGATTTCTTTGGTTTGGAAACCTTAAAGGTTGTTGTAAGACAGCCGCTCGTTACTACTGATACACTCGGCAAATTCGATGTAATTGCAAAGGTACAGGGCGGTGGATTTACAGGTCAGGCAGGCGCTATAAGACACGGTCTTTCAAGAGCCCTCCTTACAGTAGATCCGGAGTTCAGAGCTCCGCTTAAAGCAGCAGGTTTCTTAACAAGAGATCCGCGTATGAAAGAAAGAAAGAAATACGGTCTCAAAGCAGCCCGTCGTGCTCCGCAGTTCTCAAAACGATAGTTTTTATCTGTTACAAAACCCGAAAACAAGCCGTTTTCGGGTTTTTCTTTTTGAGTTTTACCGTTTACAACTCAAATTGAAAATAAAAATTTGTTATTGTTCCCCTGCAAAGCGCCAAAAATCAAGAGTAATTCTTTCTAAAAAATGCAATTGTCAAATTAATTGTCGTTTTTTGGATATAATTACATATTTATTCTTGTTTTTGCTTCAATAATGTGGTATAATAAAAATACTTTTTGCTGCAAAAACGCATTGAATAAACTTGCAGGCAAAATTATTTTATTAGATTTAGGAGTTTGGAAAAATGATTAACACATCCACAGTATGCATGTTACTGACAATTGCCGTTTATCTGATCGGCATGCTGATAGTAGGATTTTATTTTTCAAAAAAGAATAATTCCACATCAGATTTTTACCTTGGCGGAAGAACACTCGGACCGCTCGTAACTGCCATGAGTGCAGAAGCGTCCGATATGTCAAGTTATTTGCTTATGGGACTTCCCGGTCTTGCTTATTTATCGGGTGTTGCCGATGTAGGCTGGACGGTTATAGGACTTGCCGCAGGTACATATTTAAACTGGCTTTTAACGTCGAGAAGACTTCGCCGCTATACACATATTATAGACGCTATAACCATTCCGGAGTTCTTTTCAAAACGTTTTCACGACAGCAAGAACATCCTCGCTGCAATCGCCGCAATTGTTATTATAGTATTTTTTATCCCCTACACTGCTTCGGGTTTTGCCGCATGCGGAAAACTGTTTTCATCACTGTTTGGAATTAACTATTTTACCGCAATGATAATTTCGGCTGTAGTAATCGTGGGATACACTGCAACCGGAGGTTTTCTTGCAGCTTCGATAACCGACTTTATACAAAGTATAATAATGACAATTGCAATTTTTGCAATATTAATTTTTGCCACAATCACTGCCGGCGGAATTGAAACAGTTGCTGAAAACGCAAAAAGCCTTAACGGCTACCTTTCGTTCACACATTCTTATGTGCCGGCAACAGGCAAAAGCACACCGTACAATCTTTTGCATATAATTACCACTCTTTCATGGGGACTCGGTTACTTCGGTATGCCGCACATTCTGCTCAGATTTATGGCAATAAACGATGAAAAGAACCTCAAGCTTTCAAGACGTGTGGCATCCATATGGGTTGTAATAGCAATGGCTGTTGCCGTATGCATCGGCATAACCGGCAAGTCACTGAGCAGCGCCGGAATTATAGATACCTTGCAAAATGCCGATACGGAAACCGTAATAATAAAGATTTCACATCTGCTCTCTACATACGGTGTTTTCCCGGCAATTTTAGCCGGGCTGGTACTTTCGGGTATACTTGCAAGCACAATGTCAACTGCGGACTCACAGCTTTTGGCAGCATCATCAAGCGTATCTCAAAATATATTGCAGGAAGCAATGCACCTGAAGTTATCCGAAAAAGCAAGCATGTTTGCTGCAAGAATCACCGTAGTCATAATTGCGGTACTTGGTATTATTTTGGCACGCAATCCCGAAAACTCCATATTCGGTATCGTATCATTTGCCTGGGCAGGTTTCGGAGCAGGGTTCGGACCGCTCGTAATATGCTCGCTCTTCTGGAAACGCACCACTCTCCCCGGTGCAATTTCCGGTATGGTCGCTGGCGGAGTAATGGTATTTGTATGGAAATATGCCATCAGACCGCTCGGCGGAATATTTGATGTTTATGAGCTTTTACCGGCATTTATAATAAGCATACTTGCCATTGTAATTGTAAGCCTGCTCACAAAAGAGCCTGACAAAGAAATACAAAAAGAATTTGAAATGGCGCAATACGGTGATGCAGTTTGAGTCGGAAAATAAAATAGATTTATTTAAAACCAATTAATTCCAAAAACAAATTTACATAAAACTCCCTTTATTGCAAACAATAATTTTGTAAAATTAAAGCAGTAAAAGGAGTTTTATAAATATGAAAGCAACAGGAATTGTGAGAAGAATAGACGACCTGGGAAGAGTGGTAATTCCCAAAGAAATCCGCAGAACAATGCGCATCAGAGAGGGCGACCCGTTAGAGATATATACAGACCGCGAAGGCGGCGTTATATTCAAAAAATATTCTCCTGTAGGCGAACTTGGCGACTTTGCTTCACAATATGCAGAAACCTTGTATAAAACTTCGGGCTTTCCTATTTGCATTACCGACAAAGATTCAATAATTGCAATCGCAGGCGCTTCAAAAAAGGATTTATACGAAAAGCCTGTCAGCAGTGAAATCGAAAAAGTTATGGAGGAAAAAACGGCATTTGTGTGTACCGACGGCAAAAAGCTTCCCGTAACTGACGCCAACGAAAAGTACACTGCCGGAGTTATATCTCCGATTGTGTCGGAGGGTGATGTCTTGGGCAATGTGGTTGTAATGAGAGGGAGCGAAAAAGAAAAAATAACAGACGTAGAAATAAAACTTGCAAATGCAGCCTCATTATTTCTTGCAAAACAAATGGAAATATAAAGCGAAATAAGATGTCACAAGCGTCTGAAAACAGCGGGTGACATCTTATTTTTTTGTTTATCGGATTAACTCAAAATATAATTTTACCGTTGCGCACTCTTTGCCTTTTTGTATTTACCGGGTGTAGTACCTGTTTTCTTTTTAAACTGCCGTATAAAATGATACTGATTTTTGTATCCCATAAGCTCCGCGGTACGTTCAACGGAGTAATCATTTTGCACCAGGCTTATTTCTGCTCTTTGAAGCCGCGTTATGCACAAATCCTTCAGCGGAGAAACACCGAATATTTTTTTATACAGGCAAAAGAATCTTGACGGACTGATATTTGCCAATTCAGCCATTTTTTTAACCGTCCAGTCCCTATTGTAATTCATGTGAATTTCAGAGCGAATTGCTATAAATTCATCCTTTCTGTGCGCATCTATGGTATCTTTTGTTTCTTTACAAGATGCTGAACGGGAGATTTTGGCAAACAGCTTTTCTGCATCGGCATTAAGTACATCCTTATAGAATTTATCGTGTTTAAGCTGCTCAAGTTCAATTTCGATAATAATTTTTGTTATTTCTTCACTTTCAAACGGATAATACACCCGATTGCATTCCAAACCGTATTTTTTCATAAGCTCGCCGCAGCTTTCATCCGCATGAAACCAGTTGTGAAGAAGATCACAGTCCGGAGAATAAAAGCGCTGAAAGCCGTTTATTTCGTAAAATACACAGCCGCCGGCTTTTACGCTGACTGTTTCATAATCGAACTTTGCGATTACCGGCGTCAAAAACTGAATAAAAATATAATTATCCCCTATATTCCTGTCCAAAAAAAATCCTTTTTTCTCAGGGTACATTGATTTAACTTTTAAAAATTCCATAAATTCACCGTTCCTTGCTTCAACTCTACCATAAACAGTATGAAAAGTCAATTTTTAAATAGCATTTGTCATTTACTTTATTGCATTTTCATTATAAACTGAGTTTAATAATTAAGCAAAAAGGAGTTTTAAACATGACTATTCCAAGAAATGAATATCCGCGCCCTCAGCTTGTACGTGAGCCATGGATTAATTTAAACGGAACATGGCAATTTGAGATTGACAATGCAATGGTCGGGATTGAAAAGGAGTTTTACAAAAAAGACAAACTGAATGACAAGATAACAGTGCCATTCTGCCCGGAAAGCAAGCTTTCGGGTATAGGAAACACTGACTTCATGAACTGCGTATGGTACAAAAAAACTTTTGATATTCCGAAAGAATATAAAGACAAGAGAATAATACTCCATTTCGGAGCAGTTGATTATTATACAGTAGTATATATCAATTGCAAAAAAGTCGGCGAACACAAAGGCGGTTATACTTCTTTCAGCTTCGACATTACCGAATTTGTAAAGGAAAGCGGCAATGATATTACCGTATGTGCATTTGATGATCTACGCAGTCACAATCAACCTGCCGGCAAACAGTCCGACAGGCTCTGCTCATACGCTTGCAGTTACACGCGCACAACCGGTATATGGCAAACTGTTTGGCTGGAATTTGTAAGCGAATACTATGTTAAAAGCATGAAAATTACCGCCGATATAAAACGGCCTGCCGTAAATATTGAATTTGAAATGTCTGATCACTTTAAAAATACTGAAATAACAGCCGAAGCATTTTGGGACGGGAAAAGCGTGGGAAAACAAAATGTATTTCCAACCTCGAAAACCGCCGCATTAAGTATGCCGCTGAGCGAAAAGCATCTTTGGAGTGTAGGCGAAGGCAATCTTTACGACCTCAGAATCACCTCTGCAAAAGACGGGGAAATTTGCGATGACATTAATTCGTATTTTGGTTTAAGAAGTGTCAGTTTGGAAAAAAGAGCCTTTAAAATTAATGAAAAAACCATATTCGGAAGATGGGTACTTGACCAGGGATTTTATCCTGACGGAATATACACAGCTCCGTGCGACGAGGCTTTAAAAAATGATATTTTAAATTCATTAAAGCTTGGTTTTAACGGTGCCCGCCTGCACGAAAAAATTTTTGAGCCGCGGTTTCTCTACTGGGCAGACAAACTCGGATACATTGTGTGGGAAGAACATGCCAACTGGAATCTTGATATAACAAAAACGGGACAGATTGAACACTTTCTGCCCGAATGGATTGAAGCTATGAAACGCGACTTTAATCATCCTTCAATTATAGGCTGGTGTCCGCTTAACGAAACGTGGGATTTTGAAGGCAGAAAACAAAGCAATGTATTCGTAAAACTGGTATATGAAGTGACAAAAGTTATTGATCCCACCCGTCCCGTCATAGATACAAGCGGTAATTTCCATGTTTTGACGGATATTTTCGATGTACATGACTACGAACAGAATCCCGAAAAATTTGCAGCACATTATGAAAAGCTTACAGACGGAATACTTGAAGACACAACCTATCGTGATCCCTCTATGCGCAACAGGCAAAAATATGACGGCACATCTCCGACATTTGTAAGTGAATACGGCGGCATACGCTGGTCTGATGATGAAACCGAAGGCTGGGGTTACGGTGAGGCGCCGAAAACCAAAGAGGAATTTCTGAAAAGATACCAGGGACTTACACAGTCGCTCATAAATAACCCACACATGCTTGGCTTTTGCTACACTCAACTGTACGATGTTGAGCAGGAATTAAACGGACTTATGACATATAACAGAAAATTTAAATTTGATCCCGAACTAATCAGAAAAATAAATTCACAAAAAGCGGCTATAGAAGAACTTGACGAATAGACATACAGTAGCGGCTCTGCATAAACACAGAGTGCTGCTTTCATATATGTCATTTATCCAGTAATTTTTTATACGACAAATCTATCAGAAACGCTCCGAGCGGAGCCGTAATTATAATTGAAAGCACTGCAACAGTAAGTACAACTTTTCCGCAGCCGAGCCCCATTGCAAGCGGAATACCGCCGATAGCTGCCTGCACAGTTGCTTTCGGCAAATATGCAAGCATGCAAAAAAGCCTTTCTTTAAAAGAAAGTTTCGTTTTGATAAGGCATAAAAGCACACCTGCCATACGAAAAATCAAAACTGCAAATATCAGAATTACTGACGAAAATCCGGCTTTTATTGCATATTTAATATTAACGCATGCACCGACAAGTACAAACAGAAGAATCTCAAAAAATACCCATAGTTTACCATATCTTTCCGAAAGTCTTGCTGCAAGACACGGTTTGACTTTTTGTATTGAAATGCCCATACACATTACCGCTATCATTGCAGAAAACGGAATAACATTTCCGAAAGCGTCCTCAAATGCAGCAAACAAAAATGATAGGCTCATCAAAAGAATAATTTTCACCGTATCTCTGATATGAATACGCTGAAAAATTTTGCCTGATACAAAGCCACAGAAAAGACCTGCTGCAATTCCAAAAATTATTGAAACCGGGATTTGGGCAAATTTCAATACTGACATTTTCCTGGTCTGTTCCAGTCCGCAAAAAACCGAAAATACAACAATAACAAATACATCATCGACAGACGCTCCCGCCATTATAAGCTGTGGTATTGCGTTTTTTGCCCCATATCCCTCATCTGTCAATTTAAGCATTTTGGGAACTATCACGGCCGGCGATACCGCTCCGACGACAGCGCCCGTAATTGCTGCCTCCAAGCGTGAAATTTTCAAAAAATGCGGTGCAAGGAGTATCATACCGAGCATTTCAAAGCATGCAGGAACAAAGCACATCAGTACGGCCGGGCGGCCGTTTTTCTTCAGGGCGGACATATCAAGCGAAAGTCCTGCGCGCATAAGAATAATAATCAAAGCAATTTTACGCAGTTCCGCAGATATTTCTAAAATTTTACCATCAATCAAATCTAACACATACGGACCTGCAATAATTCCAACAGCAAGCATACCGATGAGCGAAGGCAAATGAAGCTTTTTGCATATTTCACCTGCCAATAGTCCCATTACCATAACAATTGCAATACCGAATAACATAAAAAACCTCCAAATATGCAGAAAAGCCGATGCTTCTGCAAAATTAAAATTGCAGAAGTCATCAGCCTTAAATCAGCGGTTTCAGCTTACGCTGCGGGAGAACTTCATTTCCTTTGTTAAAATCATCTTAACACATCACCAAACAAAAGTCAAGCCGCACACATCAAATTTATCTGCCGAGCATCCATTCAAGGGCATATCTTATATACTCATCCCAAAACTCCCAGCTGTGCGTTCCTGCCGACTCTCTGTAAATAAAATCATAGTCTAAAGACTCAATATGCTTCTTCAGCTTTACATTATCTTCATACAAAAAATCTTCCGTTCCCACGCCCATAAATATACGCGGTCTGTTCGCATCATCAGCGTGTTTTTCAAAAAGCTTAAAAAGATTTTCGCTGTCGGGTATATCCATATTTTCACCGAAAATCGGAATATACGCATCCCGGAACAGCTCCTTGCCGCGTTCTATATCCGCCACCGCAGAAAATGCTGCAGCCGCACAAAAGCTTTCACACTCCTTTATACCGATTTTGAGTGCACCGTATCCGCCCATCGAAAGACCGGCTATATAGTTATCCTCTCTCTTTCCGGACACCTTAAAAAGCTCGCCTATTATTTTCGGAAGTTCTTTTGCTATATATGTATAATAATTCATGCCATACTTCATATCGGTATAAAAGCTCTTGCCGCCGCTCGGCATGACAACGCATATTCCGTAATTCTGAGCATATCGCTCTATTGATGTTCTTCGCATCCATATGGAATAATCATCGCTCAAGCCATGCAAAAGATAAAGGCATTTAAGCTTTTCACCTGTTGTGCCCGTGGTAGTGCCGATTTCGCCGTCTGAGCTTTTTTGCGGCACTACAACATTGACAGTTGTCTGAATCCCAAGCGCCTCACTGAATATTTTTAATTCTGCAAATGCCATAATATTTCTCCTTGTAATGTGACAAATTGTATATTAAATCTTGTATAATTTTACCACTTTGCAGAAAAAAAGTCAATCAAATATAGTTTGCTGTTGCGGTCAAAACCGCCGTTTAAATTGCAGGTTTGCACAAACCTGCAATTTAGAAGTTTATACAGACTTATTCTCTAAATAACAATTTTGTTTATTTTATCAAAACTCATCAGGATATAAGTTTCTACTATAAATTTGCATGAACAGTTGAAATAACAGTTGATTTGTGTTACACTGAAAATATAGATTAATAGAAATTAAAGATTCAGAGGTAAAAAATAAGATACAGAGCACTCCATAAAAAAAGAGTAACAGACCCTCTGAGTGTGCCACAATTTAAAGAAATGCTGTAAACTTGGGTATTTCTTTTTATTTTTAACATTTATACAGCAGGAGTTTTTTATGAGAGAAAGTACATTACGCGATCTGATTGCACAAAACATATCAAAATTAAAATCCGGATTAACACTTCTAAAAAAAGAACAGTATATTCCGGGAAAACACGGAACCAACAGTTTTATAGATTTATATGCAAAAGACGCTTGCGGCAGGCATGTTTTAATAGAACTAAAATGCAGCAATACTTCCGCGCGTCAAGCCATTCACGAAGTGAATAAATATATAGAAAGTGTAAAGGATTATTTCGGAGCAAAGGATTCAGAAGTACATGTCATTATTGCTTCAACAGAATGGTCTGAATTATTGCTTCCCTATTCGCGTTTTTCCGCCGATGCCGAATTTTCAATCGAAGGGATACAAATTAACTTAAATAATACTGAAACGGACTTTGAGGTTGAAACAATAGAACCCCTGAAAATAATACAAGGGAGATTTATTGCGCCATGGCATAATGTATATTGGTACACAGATGAAGAAGCCCTGAACAAAGGCATTTGCAGCATTGAAGAATCATACCAGCAAAAAGGTATTAATGATTATGTAATAGTTAAATTTTTCTTACCTAATCAACTAACGGAGGAGGAGCGCCGTTCAGCCATGAAGGAACAAATCTCAAAAATGCTGAATGTAAGTGCATCAAAACTATCCGATGTACCTGATTTCTCCTTTCCGGTGCACGAGTACATTGCATATACTGCACGGCAAATACTTTCAAAGGAAACGTGTCTAAACATAATATCTCAAGATATTGACACCTTCAGAGAGGTACAAGAACTATTGCCCGGCATGGAAAGTGAAGAAGCCATGCATTATCTTCATGAATGTGTAGAAACTGTTCCGCCTTCTCCAAAAGGAGATTATTACGAAATCGGGTATCCTGCTAAATTCTATGACTTTTTTTATGCACAAGACTGTTTTTGTCAAGGTGTTGTTCGTCATGGGATTTTTGAAAGAAATGCAATCCTTGACGATAATACAATATATAGAGAATTAATGGGTGAAGATGGTTCAACTGAACAAAAACTAAAACGTTCTTTAAATATGAATAACGCTGCTCATGTAAAGATGCTAAAAAAGGATGTTACAACTACGCTTAAAAACAATCCTGTATGGAGAAATCACATACTCCGTATCATCGAAGAAATAGAAACTGAATTTCCGGATTCAAAAATTGTAATTTCTATTTTCAATCCCGGCACTGGTATATTCACCATTTATTATGCAATGACTAAGAAACATGGCTTGCTATATCTTCCGAGCTATTATATTACAGTAAAAAATCCGCATGAAATCCGTATGTATTTTGGAGCATTGGAAGCTACTGGAAAATCTATGACACTCTCTCAAGTACTAAAAAAGTATTATGACGGAAGGCTTGAAACGATGTTGCTTTCCGTACTTTGGGGCGGAACCGAAATCAGAGACAGCGATATTATTGAAGATTTAGGTGCACAATACAGATCATATAAATTCAATATTGGAAAAGACAATCAGATTTCCGATTTTTCCTCGTTTCGTGATGAAAAATGGAGATTGTGCGAACAAACTTCACTACCCAAACTTTTCGAGGAATATGTAGAATATAACGACTTGTTGGTAAAACAGATTATTTTAAAAATCGGTTCTCATGATAAAGGTAATTTTTTTGATTCCGGCAATGCAAATACAATTCTGAAAAAATATGTTGATATGGATACTGCAAAAGAAAAACAAATATATTGTTCCGGCGCACCTGATTTATGTGATATATGAAGTTGCTCATTATCCAAAGAAAAATTTCTGATATATGGTGCGCCGCGAAACAATAGTGCTTGGGCTTATATGTGCGGAGATTGTTTTACTATGCTTGGCAACAAAATAGGTTTTGGATATGGACAATTATACCAAAAAGATGCTAAAGGGTGGTTGTTAGTCGGAGGATTCTTCTCAGATTCAGATTTAAAATAATACACACCATAACAAAAAAGCTTATTCTATGATGCAAACTTGCAAATGAATATGTTTCTCAAAAGAACATACTCGCCCATACCGCATAATAAATATCCAACCGGTATTGAAGAAAGCTCCAAAGCTCAGACACATTAAAAACTTTAAAAATACAATACAGAAATTCTCTTTTTAACAAATTGCAAAAATGAATCTGTATACAATTTTGTAGTCAAAAAGGGTTGACTACATACAAAAAATTAGTCTATAACTAAAATTCACAAAAAGAAAAATCGCCGCAAATCCTGATTTTACAAGGATTCGCGGCGATTTACAAAAAGTTACAAAATATCAAATGTTAAAGGGCAAACCCATTTTGCAAAAAAATTTTGCCCCTGCTTTGAGCATTTACAAAATCTAAAATGACAATAAAACTAAGATTTTATTGTCAAAAATGCCGTGCTTATGAGGTTTGTTTAACTATGCTATAAAAAAATTAGACCTTAAAAGTTTAGCTTCTAAGGTCTATTGGGGTATTAATTTTTTTTAAAATTGTTTTGCCCGGTGACATCTGGATTATTCCCACTCAATCGTAGCCGGAGGCTTAGATGTAATATCATACACTATTCTATTTATAGATTTAACTTCATTTATTATTCTATTTGAAGCGGATTCAAGAATTTCATAGGGTATTTTTGCCCAATCTGCGGTCATAAAGTCATTTGTTGTAACGGCGCGGAGGGCAAGTGTATAATCATAGGTTCTGCCATCGCCCATAACTCCGACAGAACGCATATTTGTGAGCACAGCAAAATACTGATGTACCTTTTTGCTGTAGCCTGCCTTTGCAAGCTCATCTCTGAAAATAAAGTCGGCATCCTGCAAAATCTCAGTTTTCTCTTTGGTAATATCCCCTATTATTCTTATGGCAAGTCCGGGACCGGGGAAAGGCTGACGCCATACCAAAAACTCCGGTATACCAAGCTCAAGACCGACTTTTCTTACTTCGTCCTTAAACAAGTCGCGCAGCGGTTCTATAATTTCTTTAAAATTAACCGTATCCGGCAATCCGCCGACATTGTGGTGGCTCTTGATAACAGCGGCATCACCTTTTCCGCTTTCTATTACGTCAGGATATATTGTTCCCTGAACAAGATAGTCTACTGCTCCGATTTTATTAGCTTCTTCCTCAAAGACTCTTATAAATTCTTCGCCGATAATTTTTCTCTTGGCTTCCGGCTCGCTGACACCTTTAAGCTTACCCAAAAATCTGTCCTGTGCATTTACACGAATCAAATTCATATCGAACTGCTCTTTGAAAACCCGTTCAACATCATCGCCTTCGTTTTTTCTCAAAAGTCCGTGATCGACAAAAATACATGTAAGCTGTTTTCCGACAGCTTTATGAATCATAACTGCGGCAACCGAGCTGTCTACACCGCCTGAGAGAGCGCAAAGCACTTTTTTGTCACCGATTTTTTCTTTAAGTTTCTCAATAGACTGTTTGGCAAACTTGTCCATCTTCCAGTCACCGTCAAGACCGCAGACTTCATACAAAAAGTTATGAAGCATCTTCTGTCCGTATACGGTGTGCTGCACTTCGGGATGAAACTGAACACCGTAAAACTTGCGTTCTTCATCTGCTATAGCGACATTGGGGCACTTGTCGGAGTGTGCGACAAGCTTAAAACCGGCAGGTACTTTTGCCATATAATCGCCGTGGCTCATCCATGTTATACTTTCTTCGGGAATATCTTTAAAAAGCCTGCACGATGTATCAAAATATGTTTTGGTTTTTCCGTACTCACGGGCGGAATCATCCTGTGCCGGTGTAACCTCGCCTCCCAAAAGATGCGCCATAAGCTGGCTTCCGTAGCAAATTCCCAAAACAGGAACGCCTATATCGAAAATTTCCTTTCCGCAAAGCGGAGCACCCTCCTCATACACGCTGTTCGGGCCGCCCGTAAATATAATAGCGGAAGGATTTTTTGACTTGATTACATCCAGACCTTTTGTATACGGAATTACCTCACAATAAACATTACATTCTCTCACACGTCTTGCTATAAGCTGGTTATACTGACCGCCGAAATCCAAGACTATTACTGACTGATTTTCCAAAAAGACAACTCCCCTCGATAGTAATTCTGTATGGTGCTCAAACCTGCCATACACAATAAGTTATATTAATTTTACCACAAAATGTATTATCTTTCAACAATAAAATCTTCGGTTATATCACAAAGTTTGCCGTTTTTAAGGTTATACATCCAAATTCTGTCGAAAAACCGTTCAATAAGTACAAATTTGATAATTTTTTTTGCAGGAATTTCTCTAAATTCACACAAATACTTATTTAAATTGTCTGTGTTTTTCAAAAACTCAAAGCACTTCTCTTTGAATTTTTCATTATGCGATGATATGCTTCTTATTTTGCATTTTCTGTTTAACATTCTGTCAAATCCAACTGAGTCCTTAAATTCATCATCAAAAAAATCGAATGCTCCGAGCATGGCATCACAACGTGCATCATGGCTTAATCCTATTTTGAAAAGTCCGTTTTTTTCATAATACTTGACCAGTACATCAAAAGCGTCAAAAACACTTTCAAAGTTTTTGAATATATACTCCATGGTATACTTGTAATCTCCGCTGTTATAGTAAAAGTCAAGCACATTTTCTATTTTCTTTAAATAGCATATATCCGCAAAAGACATAAAATCATTTGAGATAATCTCATACGGTGGTGCACTTTTAAAAATGTAATTGTATTTTTTGCTTTCACGTCTTATACGCGAACCCTTCAAAAGCTTTAAAAATCCGAGCTGGAGCATATGCGGCTTTAATGAAATTACATCATTAAATGATTTTTTAAAGCTTGCCAAATCCTCATATGGAAGTCCGGCGATAAGATCCAGATGTATATGAATTGTCCCGATTTTTAATAGCTCTAAAATTCTTCCTTTAAGCTTATTAAAATCTATTTTTCTGCCTATTGCTTCGATTGTTTCGGGATTTGTGGACTGTACTCCTATTTCAAACTGCATAAGTCCGTCCGGAGCATTTCTTAATATCTCAATAGTATTGTCTGTTATCAAATCTCCCGCAAGTTCAAAATGAAATTTTGTTTCGCTTTTATTTTCTATTATGTACTTAAAAAGCTCATCCGCACGTTTTTTATCTGCATTGAACGTTCTGTCAACAAATTTTACAAGAGGAATTTTTTTATCATTAAAAAATTTAATTTCTCTTTTTACACGCGCTGTATCCAAAAAGCTTACGCCGCTTCCGACACCGGACAGACAATAACTGCAATTATACGGGCAGCCGCGTGAAGATTCATAATATATAATTTTGTTTTTCACTTCGTCTGTTTCATCATCATAAACAAATTCATGACTGTTTATGTCTTGCGGTGCAGCCGGTGGATTTATCCGGATTCTTTCACCGAACCGATATGTGAGCGAAGGCACATTTTTAAATTGTTTTCCGTTTTCAAGTTCTTTAAACAAGAGATTAAGCGGTACTTCACCCTCGCCTCTTACCACAAAATCCACAAAAGGATTTTTGGACATTATATCCTCGCTGTCGTATGACACCTCTAATCCGCCGAGTATTGTAACAATATCCGGATTTGCTTTTTTCAGACACTCGCAAATATAAAGTGTCTGAGAAATATTCCATATATAACAGCAAAAAGCAACCGCATCGGCGCCGAACAAATAAATATCTGCAATTACGGAATCTATATTATCGTTTATTGTATACTCTCTTGCCGTTATGTCAAAGTCACGGCAGCTTTTCTTCAGACTTCGTACCGCAAGGCTTGTATGGATATATTTTGCATTAAGCGTTGTCAAAAGTATCTTCATCTAAATCTCCATATATTTCTCAAAGCACGCCGCAAAATGCAGCGCGCTTTTATTATTCACTGTTTTTTTGACTGCAAAGAGCGCATCCGGTGCAAAAGGTTATGCGATCTCCGAAAACCCCGTTTATAACCTCTGCCATATCGTCCGAGTCAAAAAATTTTTTCCCGTGTATTACAATACTTGAAGGATTGAGATTAACCAGTTCTGAGAGCACATCATCGCCTGCAAGTTCCATGCTTGCAAATTCAGAACCGTAGTTTTCCTCACGGTTTTTAACTTCAAGTATTCTTATCCCGGCGGAATCCGCAATGAGCTCAGCCTTTTCGGCGCAAAACGGCGACATGGAAGAAAAATATCTGAGCAGACGTATAAAATCCTCCGTATCGTTAAGCCCTATTATTTTGTCCGCTTCAATCAATACCGCTTCTGAAACTGCTTCTGCAATATCGCGGCACATAAAGCGGTAAAATCCAAGCGGATTCACAGCTTTATTGTACTTTAGGTAAATATATATTCTGCCGGTAAGTTCGCTGAGCTCATCTATCATAAAAACCGAACTGCATATAAGCTCTTTTTCGTCATTATTAAAGCATGAATACTCAGCGTCCAAAGTTTTTTTAATATCCGCCTTAACTGCCGTATGCATTATATACTCCGAAATTTTACAGCATATTTCATACAGCTTTTCATCATCGGCATTTACATTTACAATGCAGCTGCCGTCAATACTGCTGTGTTCAAAAAACACATTGCTGTTCTTTATAAAATCCAATAGCTTTTGTGCATTGTCCCGTTTGTCATTTGTTATAATAATTTTTGTACACAACATTCTCACAACCTTTACGGGAGTAGTATGTGTATTAATTATATCATTTAGTCAAGAGTGATTAAAGAACCGTAATCCGTCAAAATCCCGTCGGAAAGCTCACAAATGGCAGTGCCGTGTTTTTGGCAGAATTTTCTTATTGCACCGCCGTCCGGGTGAAAGTCAACGCTTCCAAAGGTGTAAAGAGTTCCCCGGCTGAAAAAAGACGCTCCGCCTATAAATCCGGTATCAAAGCCTTTAAGCGCAATATTTCCCGGCGATATAAGCAGTACATCCGCATTGACACTCTTTGCCGCACGGAATACGGACATATCCGCCGTTATAAGCGCACCTTCTCCAATGCGGCATGTGCTGCATCCGGTATATCCCTGTGAAACATTAACCGTTTTTTTGTGAATACCTGCACACAGTATTTCGGAATCGGTATACTTTAAATTGTGGAATATGCAATCAGAAACCACTGATATATTATATGCTATATCGTTCGGGTAGTTACTGCATAAAACTGTTTTTCCCCTTACGGCATTAAACCCGGCGGACAGAATGAAATCCCTGTAATACTCATAAACAGTAGGCTCGCACACAACAGTGCGTTCAATTACCGCAAGCTGCATATCGGGATGATACCAAAGCCCCGGCAAAACGGAGGAAAGCGCAGCTGTTCTGAGCACATCAAAGCCAAGTCCGTTTAATTTTTTCAAAATTTTTTCATCTGCATCAGCTGCGGCAATTGCCTTCATGTCCGTCACCTCCGTGGCAAAAGAAGCATAGTATAAAATACAGCAGCTAACGGTTTTATACCGTTAGTTGATTATATAGCTGCCGGACCGGATTTTTTCGGTCCGCAGCATTGTGTTCAGTTATCAAGTTTTTTTACAAGTTCTGCAGCCGCTGCAATCGGCAAAACAGCACTTTCATAAGTAAGTCCGCCCTGATAATATATTATGTACGGTTCTCTGACAGGCCCGTCCGAGCTTGCTTCAATTGACGCACCGGACACAAATGTTCCGGCGGCCATTATAACATCGCTGTCATAACCGGGCATCGGGCACGGCTCCGGAGAAAGATAGCTGTCTATAGGCGAGCCCTGCTGTACTCCCTTGCAGAAAGCAACCATTTTCTCAGCCGAACCCAGCTTTACAGAGGTGATTATATCGCTTCTTGAATCTTTATACGACGGCATTACGCTGCATCCGAGCGCCTCAAAAACATAACTGCACAGGATACCTGCCTTTATACTTTGGCAAACTGTGTGCGGAGCCATGAAAAACCCCTGATACATAAGCCTGTTTTGCCCGAGAGTTGCTCCGCATTCCCTGCCTATTCCGGGGCAAGTCAGACGGTATGAAATAAGCTCCACATATTCTTTTTTGCCGGCAACGTATCCGCCGCTCTGTGCAATACCGCCGCCCGGATTTTTGATAAGTGAGCCTGCCATAATGTCGGCGCCGACTTCCGTAGGCTCTTTTATATCCACAAATTCACCGTAACAATTGTCTACGAAGCAAACAATATCCTTATTTATATTTTTTACAAATGATATTATCTCCCCTATCTCGTCCACGCTGAACGAGTCGCGCCATGCATATCCGCGCGAACGTTGAATTGAAACCATTTTTGTGTCGGCTGTAACAGCTTTTTTTATACCGTCAAAATCCGGTTTGCCGTCTTTCAAATCAACCTGCTTGTAATTTACGCCGAAATCCTTTAAAGAACCGGTATTTTCACCCCTGATGCCTATAACTTCTTCCAAGGTGTCATAAGGCTTGCCCGTTACGGCAACAAGGGTATCTCCCGGACGGAGAATACCGTACATACACGCGGCAAGCGCCATTGTGCCGTTTACTATGTTATGACGAACGATTGCATCCTCTGCGCCGAAAACATCTGCATAGACTGCGTCAAGAGCGTCCCTGCCTATGTCATCATATCCGTAACCGGTAGTTCCGCCGAGGTGCGCCTCGCTTATACCGTGTTTTTTGAAACTGTTCATCACCTTTAAGGTATTATACTGAGCAATTTCTTCTGCTTTTTTCATATACGGCTGAGTATCTTTCTCTGCCTTTTTTAATATTGCGGCAATTTCATCGGAAACGCCGTAATTTGTCTTAAGAAAATTATACATTTTATCCTCCTGTAGTTTTTGTATCCGTCAATTAAAAATTATACTGAACAAATTCTGAAATAAGCTTTACAGCGCCGTTTAAATCGTTCATGTTTATACATTCTCTCGGTGTGTGTATATATCTTGCCGGAATTGAAACAGCTCCTGTCATAACTCCGTTTCCCGAAGTATGAATAGCCCCCGCGTCCGTTCCGCCGAATGTCAGAACCTCATGCTGAACCTCTATTCCTGCTTCTTTGGCACAGATTTTAAGTGCATCATTTACGGTTTTATGGGTAATGATTGAATTGTCCATATACTTGATGCACGGTCCGCCGCCAAGCTTTACAGCCATTGTGTTGCACTCCGGTGTATCACCCGTATCGGTAACGTCAACCGCAAGACCTATATCCGGCATAATTGCATTTGCCGCCGCCTTTGCGCCCCTTAATCCAAGCTCCTCCTGCGTGGAAAACACAAAATACAAATCATTTATCCTTGCACTGAGTCCTTTAAGCACGCGTATCAGTGCATATACTCCCGTGCGGTTGTCCATTGCCTTTGAAACCACATTGTTTCCGCATGACGTAAACGGTCCGCAGAACACCGCGCTGTCGCCTATATTTATCATTTTTTCCGTCTCGGCGCGGTTTGAAGCTCCGATGTCTATATACATTTTTGAAATACTAAGCTCTGTTTTAAGATTTATTTTTTCCTCATAACCGATAACGCCCTTAATGCCGCTTGCAAACTCAACCGTCTGATAAAGACTGCAATACAGCGGTATTCCGCCGACGGCGGCAAAACGCAGAAAACCGTTTTCCTCTATATATGTTACAAGCACACCTATCTCGTCCATATGTGCGGAAAGCATTATTTTTTTGCCGCTGCCCTTTTTGTGTACAACGAGATTTCCAAGATTATCGGTATACATTTCATCGGCAAAGCCGCTTACTTCATTTTTGATAAGTCCGCACATACGCTCCTCACTGCCTGACGGTGCGTAGACTTGCGTTAATTTTTCAAGAAGTTCCATTAGTTTTCACTCCTGTTCCCACAATCAAATGTGTGTATATTTTCAAGTACATTTTCGGCTAAAGAATACATATTGTTAATATCGTCCGTACTCGCACAGCTTACAGGCGAATGAATATATCTGCACGGAAGAGAAATAACAGACGTTTTGCATGCCGCAGCCGCATTCTGATATGCTCCGGCATCATTACCGCCCATTGCCGACTGTTTAAACTGAAAAGGTATTTTGCTTTTTTCTGCAATCTGACATATAAACCGGTTTAAATTCTTATCTGAATACGATGCTCTGTCCATTATTGAAACAACAGGGCCGTTTCCGCATACAGTAGCAAATTCATGCGGTTTTACACCTGCAATATCAGAGCAGGTAGTACCCTCTAAGATTATTGCCGCATCGGCATTAAGGCGCCTTGCAATAACGCGTGCACCTCTTAATCCGACTTCCTCCTGGACGCTGAAGCAAAAATACAAATCCGACTCATATTTATTTTTCATAAGCTCGCAAAGCATCGCACAGCCGGCTCTGTCATCAAGCGCTTTTGCCTTGATAAGTCCGCCGCCAAGCTCTGTAAAACCGGAATCAAAACAAGCATAATCTCCTTTTTTTACAAGGCTCTGAGCTTCTTCTTTGGATGACGCACCTATATCTATATACATATCCTTCGGCTTTACAACACTGTTTTGCTCCTGTGCGTTCTGCAAATGAACCGCCTTTATCCCTATAACTCCGCCGACGGAGTTTTCGCCTATAAGTACGTTTTGTGCAAGCATTATGCGCGGATCTATTCCGCCTACGCACTTAAATTTTAAAAACCCGTCATCTGTAATATCCGATATTATAAACCCTACCTCATCCATATGAGCACAGACAAGAATTTTTTTATTTCCGGAAATTCTGCCCTTTTTAAATGCGATAAGATTTCCCATTGTATCTACAGTTATACTGTCTGCAAGCGGTGTGATTTTTTCTATGATTTTTGTTCTTATTTTAAATTCATTGCCCGAAACGGAATGAATATCAGTAAATTCCCGTATCACTGAAAGCATACTGTCACCTCCGCGTCATCAGTCTGTGCAAGAAAAGCGGAAATTGCCGCCGCTGTCGCGCTGACATCATCAATATTCACGGTTTCAACCATGGTGTGCATATACCTTAGCGGAAGCGAAAACAGAACCGTGGGTATACCGCAGCGCGCAGTCTGTATCGCCCATGCGTCCGTACCCGTGTCGCCGCCGTCGACATCTATGCTGTACGGTATGTTGTTTTCATCCATACATTCGATTACCTTTTCCGCAAGATACGGGTGAATATTCGGTCCCTTGCTTATAACAGTTCCGCTGCCTGCCTTGAAGGTATCCGCCGAGGCATCGGGAGTGGAAGCGTGACACACGTCTATTGCTATTGCAAAATCCGGATTTATGCTGTGAGCCGCCGTAAGAGCGCCGCGTCTGCCGACTTCTTCCTGAACGCACGCGCAATAATACACATCAAACGGCAAAACCGTATTTTTCAGTCTGTCCATTACCATGACCAGAACAGCAACTCCGGTTCTGTCATCCTGCGATTTTGTGCTTATATATTTTTTGCCGAGTTCATAAAACTTTGCGTCAAATGTTACGGTATCGCCTACCGAAACTATTTCTTTCAGTTCATCGGCGCTGTAGCCGGTGTCTATATACAGGTCTTTCATGGGTACAGCCCTATTGCGTTCCTCCGCAGTGGTAATGTGCGGCGGTTTGGCTCCTATTACACCCTTTATATCCTTTTTGCCGTGAATCACTACCTGCTTTGCCGGCAGGATTCTTGCATCAATTCCTCCTACTGCCGCAAAATGCATAAAACCTCTGTCATCAATATCGGTAATCATAAGTCCTATTTCATCGGTATGCGCTTCTATCATTACTGATTTTCCGTTTGACAACACGGATTTTTTTATGCCTATTACATTTCCGAGAGCGTCGGTTTTTACCTCGTCACAGTATTTTGCAAAAATATCTGCTATTTCATTCGAAAATCTGAATTCATATCCCGATACACCTCTGAGTGATGTAAGCTGCTTTATTAAATGCTTTTTTTCCATATTCACACTTCCTGCCTAATCAATTTTAAGCTTACCTACAATTTTTTTGAACAAATCGCCGCGTTCCATAAAGTTCTTGAACATATCAAAGCTTGCGCTTGCAGGCGAAAGTATTACAGACACCCTTTCATCACCTTTTTTCAGCGAACGTGCCAGAACAAAGGCCGCCCGTACAGCCATTTCATAATTTTTTTCATGAACAATGGGTATCGGGCATTTTTTTGCGCCGAAAGCTTTTTTTACGGAAGTTTCTATTTTCGATGAGGTTGCACCGATAAGTACAAGTGCACTTACATGATTTCTGACTGCGACACCAAGCTCGTCATAGTTAAGATTTTTGTCATATCCGCCGGCTATAAGGACGATTTTTCCCTTATGAGCCACAAGACCGGCAATTGTGCGGGTAGGCGAAGAACCGATGGAATCATTGTAAAACTCTATGCCGTCAACGGTACGCACAAGCTCCATTCTGTGCTCAACACCGCAGAATGTCCTTGCAACCTTTCTTATTGTTTTTGCAGACACATAAGGTCTTACCGCTGCAATAGCGGCAAGGTAGTTTTCAACGTTATGCCAGCCGGGAATTTTTATATCCTCCACTGCAACTATCTTTTCGCCGTTGTAGCACAGATAGCCGTCATCGACATATGCTCCGTCCGGTTTCTGACGGCGCGAGAAGAACTCGGTTTTTGCCTTGCGGTTTTTGGCAAAAGCGGCCGTTATTGCGTTATCCATGTTTACAATCAGTCTGCCATCGGAGTCCTGATGACTGAATATCTGTGATTTCGCTTCGACATATTCCGACATATCACGATGATAATCAAGATGATTCGGAGAAATATTTGTCACAACAGCGACCTCGGGGCTTACGCTCATATTCATAAGCTGAAAGCTTGAAAGCTCCAGTACCACAATATCGTCCTTTTTTATTTCATCAAGCTTGCCGAGAAGCGGCGTTCCTATATTTCCGCCGACATAGCAGTTATACCCTTCCTCCGACAGCATTTTATAAATAATGGTGGTGGTAGTGGTTTTCCCGTCGCTTCCGGTTACTCCTATAATCCTGCACGGACAAAGCGACATAAATATCTCCATTTCGCTTGTAATTACGGTTCCGCTTTTTTTCGCCTCCGCTATCTGCGGCAAAGAAGGTTTTATGCCCGGAGATTTCAGAATAATATCCTGACCTTCAAGATGGTCGAGATAATCTTCGCCGAGATAGTATTCATCACTCAGTTTTTGAATTTTTCTCAGAACGTCCTCATCAAACTTATCTGCCGGCGTTTTATCACATGCG
Organism: uncultured Clostridia bacterium; assembly: GCA_934481345.1. GTDB lineage: Bacteria > Bacillota > Clostridia > UMGS1810 > UMGS1810 > CAKSIN01. The sequence goes on along the minus strand of CAKSPF010000002.1, from coordinate 109,648 downwards.
GTTATTACTGCGCCGCATTCGTCCAGAAAGTCCAGAGCCGGGAGGTTGCTTACACCCAGTCCGAGAACGGCAACCTTTTTGCCTATCATCATTTCTTTAAAAAGTTTTTCATTTGCATTATCAGCATTAATCATATCTGCCTCCGAAAATGTCATAAATTTATGTCAATTTATTTTTTTGCTTTTTTGAACTGGCAAAGCCCTATTACAAACAAAAAATATCCGAAAAGCTTTCTTAACAGTTCCATAGAAATACTCATTGCAATAAACGAGCCTAATACAGAAGCCAGCACACCGCCGAGAATGGTGTAAAGTGCACATTTATAGTTAAGACGCTTATTTTTTGCGTGTACGATAAGCGCGCATACTGCAACGGGTATAAAATACAAAAGGTTAATATACTGTGCATTTCTCTGGCTCATGCCAAAAAACGCGGTGAGAACGGGAATAAGAATTACTCCGCCGCCTATTCCCATACCGCTTACGGCTCCCGAAAGAAGACCGGCAATAAAAAGCATAATCATGCCGTCACCATCCTGAATGCCGCAATAAGTATAAATGCGCCGAATATGCGCCTTAAAAGCGTACCGCTCAGTTTCTTCAAAAACATTGCTCCTGCAATACTGCCGAGAACACCTCCGGTTATTACCGCTGCAACCGACGAAAAATCGGTCTTTACATTTGCGGAATATGTTATGAGGCTTATCACCGAAAGCGGAAGTATAACCAGAATAGCCGTTGCATGGGCTTTCTGTTCTTCAAGCTCTGCAAATTTTTCAAGACACGGAACCACGAGTGTACCGCCGCCGGATCCGAAAAGACCGTTGCAAAGTCCTGCAAAAGCGCCGGATATAACAAGTTTTATTTTTTTATTCATTAACACATCACTCCGAAATAAAGTATTTGAAGTTATGCGTTTAATTATTCACAAAACAAAGAGGGTATCTGAAAGACACCCCCTAACATTAACAAAAATACCCCGCCGAGCCGTGTTTTCAGGATATATTTTAAACCTGCTACGCAGGTGGACTCCGCCTGACTGCTTAAATGTTCCCTAGTCTGAGCTTGGTCTACAGCCACAATCAGAGATTAGGATTCCTTTTTTGATGTGTTGGTTAAAATAATCCGTTACACGCACACCGCAGGGAACTGATTGTATTTTACCACAAATTAATTTATTTTTCAACAGTAATTTTAAAAATTAATCGGCAAAATCAAATTCATCCGAGCAGCGATCCTTAAACATGGCAAATGCCCTGTCTAATTCGTCATCTTCCTCTATTGCGACAAAAACATCCTCGTCGTCGCTCTCGCTCTCTATTCGCATAATCAAAACCTCGGCATCGGTATCATCACCGTCAGGCTCCTCCGGCGCAATCAAAGCCGCATATTTGCTTCCGTCCATTTCAAACGAATCCGCAATTTCAAATTCAAATTCCTCATTATTTTCGTTTGTAAAAGTTATTATTTTCTTTTCGTCCATGTTTTATTCTCCTTTACTGTAGTCCAGATAGCTCTGAAGTATAATGCAGGCGGCAACGGTGTCTATTACCTTTTTTCTGTCCCTGCCCCTTGTATTTGTTGTATTAAGTATTCCCGCGGCCTGAACGGTGGTAAGCCTTTCATCCCAAAGAACGACGGGAATGTCACCGCACATTTTTTTCAGGTCATCGCAGAAGCTTTGCGTAACCTCTGTGCGTTCTCCGTTTGTGCCGCTCATGTTTTTGGGCATTCCCAAAACAATTTTTTCCACCTTATATTCATCAATAATTTTCAAAAGCGATTCGAGCATTTTGTCATATACGCGGTTCAAAAGAGTTGTTACCCCCTGAGCGGTTATACCCAACGGGTCGCTTACAGCAATACCGACTCTTGAATCCCCGTAGTCAATTCCAAGTATTCTCATAATTTTTATCTCCGGTTATATTTATATTATCATATAGTTAATAATATTTCAATCAAAATATATTGTCAAGCCTTAATTTTTCACTTTTACTTAAATCACTGAGTAAATATTGAGCTTTGCATGCCTTATATCGCGCTTTTTCATACTGTTTTCGTTCTGCATAATGAACCGCGGAAAAAATCTGATCTTCTATCGCATCTATCTGACTGTGCTGACAACTGTATGAAATATTTTTCATCTTTTTTTCCCAAATGTTTGCCAGAAGCTCGGTACTGCGCTCTATTTGTCCGGCATTTCCGCTGTCTATTGCCGTTTTAAAGCTTTCCGCCTGCTCATACACACTTTTTGCACAATCGTCTACCGCATAACCGTTTAAAACAAACACCGCACACATTGCGGCAAATATTACCCCTGCTATCAACTCATCTCTCATTTTTATCCTTCCTTTTCTGAAGATAAATTTTTTGGTTGCTGTCCTCCATCATTATAAATACCTCGTCTGCACTGCTTATGCCGCTTTTTTTCAGCATACTGCCGAGCCATTTTTGGCTTTTTCCGCTTCGCTCAAGCTCATTTGTGCGTATCTTGCCGTCAGCAATGTAGATAAACGGAAGTTTTGTCGCCTCTTTTTTTATATTAAGGTCGTCCAATGTAGCCTGCATTGCCCCGGGTGTGGGAATAACCGTTATGCTTCCTCCCGTTTCAAGTATAACCGTTTCCACCTCTGACAAGCTGTAATATCCTGCCTTTCTGAGTTCCTCAATCAAATCGTCGATATTTACGCGGCATTTTTTCATTTCCTTGAAGCAAAGCTTACCGTTACGCACAAGTATCTGCGGTCTGCCGCTCAAAAGAATTCTGACTTTTTCGCTCCGAAGGCTTATATACGAAATCATAATTTCGCTTATCACCAGTGTAAAAATAGGAATTATGCCGTATAATAACGGTACGCCCACCTCGCTCATCGGCACCGTGGCAAGGTCGGAAATCATAATTGCAACCACAAGTTCAGACGGCTGCAGCTCACCAATCTGTCTTTTACCCATAAGTCTGAGCGCAGTTACCACAAGAGTATATAATATAATCGTTCTTATAAACAATATAAGCATGTTTCTTTCTCCCGGATTTTTAATTTTTACAGCAGTAATATTATTACTTTACATATCCGAATTTATGTGATAAAATATATATAATATTATACTTTAGGAGTGATTTTTGTGGCAAAAAAGAAAGAGCAAACCGCTCTGATATACAAAAACCGTCCTCTCGTAAAACGGGGGAACACCGTAATTTACGGTGATATCAATGACAAATACTATGTATTGATGGAAATTCTCGATTCCGACAAATATCAGGATTTGGAGCTTGCAACCGATGTAGTGGTATCTCTTATGTCCGACGGAAGAGTGGAAAAGAAAGCTGAACGCGAAGGCCTTTACAGAGCGCTTGACATCGGCGCGTACTGGCTGGAAGAGGCTTTTGCCGAATAATGAGGCTGGCGAAAACAGCCTCATAATTTTATGTACTTAAAAAGGGTGATACAATGAATTGCAAGGAAAATATGACAATGCTCATGGATTTTTATGAGCTTACAATGTCAAACGGATATTTTGAGCACGGACTAAAGGACAAAAGAGCTTGCTTTGATATGTTTTTCAGAAAAGTTCCGGACGACGGCGGATTTGCCGTAATGGCGGGTGTACAGCAGCTTATAGAATATATTTCGGACCTTGATTTCAGCGATGAAGATATAGAATATCTGCGTTCAAAAAATATTTTCTGTGAAGAATTCTTAGAATATCTTAAAGATTTTAAATTTTCATGCGACATATATTCCATACCGGAGGGAACTCCGATATTTCCGGGCGAACCGATAGTAAAGGTTGTGGGTCCGGTTATAGAAGCACAGCTCATAGAAACCATGCTTCTGCTTACCATCAACCATCAGTCGCTTATAGCCACCAAGTCCAACAGAATTGTACGCGCGGCAGGCGGACGCCCCGTTATGGAGTTCGGCTCAAGACGCGCACAGGGGAACCACGGTGCGGTATACGGCGCAAGAGCTTCATACATTGCCGGATGCTGCGGAACGGCCTGCACAATTGCAGACAAAATGTACCAAATACCCGCCCTCGGAACAATGGCGCACAGTTGGGTTCAGCTTTTTCCGACAGAATACGAGGCATTTCTGGCATATGCAAAGACCTATCCGGAAGCCTGCACACTGCTTATAGATACCTACAACGTGCTTAAATCCGGATTGCCGAACGCGATAAAAGTGTTTAAAGAATATCTGATACCGAACGGCTTCAAGCCTGCCGGAGTAAGAATAGACAGCGGAGATATAACCTACCTTACAAAAAAAGTACGGGCTGCTCTGGATGAGGCAGGTTTAAAAGATGTAAAAATCGTTATTTCCAACTCGCTTGACGAATACATTATCCGTGATTTATTGAGCCAGGGCGCCTGCATAGATTCATTCGGCGTAGGCGAAAGACTTATCACATCAAAGAGCGAGCCTGTTTTCGGTGGTGTGTACAAGCTTGCCGCAGTGTTTGAAGACGGTGTGGAAATTCCGAAAATAAAGCTGAGCGAAAACATATCAAAGATCACAACTCCGTGCAGCAAAAAGCTTGTAAGGCTCTATTCCAAAGACAACGGCAAAGCTATTGCAGATGTTATCATGCTTGAAAACGAGCCTACTCCAAACGGTGATGATTATGAAATATTTGACCCGGAGCACACATGGAAACGAAAAACCGTTACAAATTATTATGCGCGCGAGCTCCTTGAACCGATATTCAAAGACGGAAAATGCGTGTACAGCACTCCGGACATTGCAAAAGTGCGTGATTACTGCAAGGAACAGATAGACGGTCTGTGGGATGAGGTAAAAAGATTTGAAAATCCTCACAACTATTATGTGGATTTATCCCATAGCCTTTGGGATATCAAAAATAAGCTTCTTAACGAGCATAAAAATTAAAAAAGAGGTGTTATTTATTGAAAGCGTTAACCTTCAGAGGCGGTCTGCATCCGAACGACCGCAAGGAAAGCACAATGAACTGCGCGATTGAAGAACTGCCGGCATCTCAGACAATGATTTATCCGATGGTTCAGCACATCGGCGCTCCGTGCGAACCGCTTGTCAAAAAAGGCGACCGGGTTCTGGTCTGTCAGAAGATTGGCGACAGCAAAGCCTTTGTATCCGTACCGGTTCACTCAACGGTATCCGGAACGGTAAAGGCAATCGAAAAAATGCCGCATCCGAACGGAAAGAATATTCTGAGCGTTGTGGTGGAAAACGACTTTATGTATGAAATGCATCCCGACGTATATGAAAGAAACGATACAGAAAAGCTTACAAAAGAGGAAAAGCTAAATATTGTACGCGAATCCGGTATGGTAGGACTCGGCGGAGCGGCATTTCCCACTCACATTAAGCTTAATCCGCCAAAAGACAAAAAAATTGATTGTCTGATAGTAAACGGTGCCGAATGTGAACCGTATCTTACAAGCGATTACCGTGTAATGCTTGAAACACCGCGCGAGGTATTCAAGGGCATTAAAATCATGATGGATATTACCGGTGTAGACAAATGCTTTATCGGAATAGAAAACAACAAACCGGAAGCAATTAAAATTATGAGTGCAACGGCAAAGGACTTTCCCGGTACGGAAATAAAGGTTCTCAAAACCAAATATCCGCAAGGAAGTGAAAAACAGCTTATCAAAGCAATCATGGGCAGAGAAGTTCCTTCGGGCGGTCTCCCGGCAGACGTCGGAGTGATTGTAAACAACATAGACACATGCAAGGCTGTTTACTATGCCGTTACATACAGGCAGTGCGTTTTAAGCCGTGTTGTAACCGTTGCCGGCGACGCGGTTAAAAAGCCGTCGAATTTCAGAGTACGCATCGGCACGCCGTTTATTGATATTTTAAATGCCGCCGAATGTGACTTGGAAAACACAAACAAGGTCATAATGGGCGGACCGATGATGGGAATTGCTCAGTCCGATTTAAGCGTTCCCGTTGTAAAAAATACTTCGGCGCTTCTGGCATTTACAAAGGATTTTACAAATCAGCCGCAAACCGTAAACTGTGTAAAATGCGGCGACTGCGTAAGCCATTGCCCTATGGGATTGGCTCCTGCTCTTCTTAATGCATATGCAAAGGCGGAAAACTTTGAAATGCTTAAAAAGCTCAACATAACCGACTGCATAGAATGCGGTGTGTGCTCATACACCTGTCAGTGCAGAAACAACATTACACAAAACATAAAGACTGCAAAAGCGAAAATCCGCATACGCAGTCAGAAGAATTGAGGTGCTGTTATGGAGAATAATTTTCTTGTATCATATGCGCCGCACATACGCACCGAGCGCTATATTTCCACTACCATGCGCGATGTGCTCATCGCCATGCTTCCGGCTCTTGCCGGTTCGGTGTATTTTTTCGGCATAAGGGCGCTCGCGGTAACCGCTGTGTGCGTGATTTCATGTATTCTTGCCGAATACATATGGACGCGCGCCGCAAAAAAGAACACAAGCATAAATGATCTCAGCGCGGCTGTAACAGGTGTTTTGCTTGCATTTTGCCTGCCTGTTACCATACCGTACTATATGGCTGCCGTAGGCTCTGTATTTGCCATAATAGTTGTAAAATGCTTTTTCGGCGGCTTAGGGCAGAACATTGTTAACCCGGCGCTTGCGGCAAGAGCATTTCTGCTTGCATGCTGGCCGGTGGAGATGACCGACTGGACCATTCCAAAAGCAGACGCCGTTACCGGAGCAACTCCGCTTGCGGTAATGAAAGGCGTCGGCGAAGGTACGCTTGCTAAATACTCCGATTTATTTCTCGGAACAAACATTGGCGGATGTATCGGCGAGGTATCGGCTCTTTTGCTTTTAATCGGATGCATATACCTTTTTGTAAGAAAGGTTATAACGCCGGTAATACCGGCAATATACATACTGACGGTGGGACTTTTCGGCTGGATATTCACCAAAAACGGATTTTTTGCAGGTGATTTTCTCTATTCTATATTAGCCGGCGGAGTTATCCTCGGCGGAGTGTTCATGGCTACCGATTACACCACCAGTCCGCTCACTGCGAAAGGTCAGGCGCTTTATGCCCTGCTTGCCGGCATTATAACCGGCGTTATACGCGTGTACGGCGGTTATCCCGAAGGAGTAACCTACGGAATACTTGTAATGAACATTGCTACGCCGCTTATTGACAAGGCTTTTGTTCCAAAAACATTCGGCAAGGCGGTGAAGGCAAAATGAAAAAATTCAAATTTATGGCAAAGCTCGCAGGTATTCTTTTTGCCGTAGCTTTTATCTGCACCCTTCTTTTGGTTCTTTGCAACAATCTTACAAAGGATAAAATTGCAGAGCTTCAGAAAAAGACAGAAGAAGAAGCTCAGTCGTCTGTACTCAAAGCGGCAGAAAGCTTTACAGACGAAAAGAAATACATGATGTTTTTAAGTGACAGCACAGTTACATCCGTCCTTAAAGGAACAGATAAAAACGGCAAAACCGTAGGATACTGCGTCAAGGCAGAGCCGTCGGGATACGGCGGAAAAATCTCAATGATGATTGGCTTGGATACTGATTTTAACGTTACGGGAATTAAAATAACTTCAATGAGCGAAACACCCGGTTTGGGCGCGAAAGCCGACAGCAACTGGATTGACCAGTTCACGGGAAAAAGCGGAGGACTTGAAGTTGTCAAGACAGGTAACGCCGGCGACAGTCAGATTAATGCAATAAGCGGCGCTACCATAACCTCAAAAGCGGTAACAAGCGGTGTAAACTCGGCTGTTTCGGCAGCAAAAATAATTTCACAGGCGGAGGCGGATAAAAATGTCAAATAACCTTAAAGTGCTTAAAAACGGAATAATTGATGAAAACCCGACCTTCATACAGCTTTTGGGTATGTGTCCGACGCTTGCTGTCACGACATCACTCATAAACGCTATCGGAATGGGACTTTCGGCAACCTTTGTATTGGTCTGTTCCAACCTTGCCATATCTCTTGTACGCAAGGTTATACCGTCCAAAATACGCATTGCCTCTTACATAGTAATAATAGCCGCTTTTGTAAGCATTATTGAAATGCTGCTTAAAGCATATCTTCCGTCAATATCGGCAGCTCTCGGATTATTCATACCGCTTATAGTGGTAAACTGTATTATACTTGCCAGGGCAGAGAGCTTTGCTTCCAAAAACAAGCCTATTCCCTCAGCTTTGGACGGCCTCGGCATGGGGCTTGGCTTTACACTCGGATTAAGCGTTCTCGGAACTGTAAGAGAAATTCTCGGCGCAGGCACGCTTTTGGGTATAGATATTTTTGCAGGTCACTACAACCCGGCAATTATGTTTATTCTTCCACCGGGAGCATTTTTGGTTCTCGGCATACTTTTGGGAACTCTGAATCTCATTAAAAACAGCAAAAAGGAGGACGGCAGATAATGGGTATTGCACATTTTCTGGAATTGTCCGTTGCGGCAATTCTGGTAGAAAACTTTGTACTTGTTAAATTTTACGGTATATGCCCGTTTTTGGGTGTATCCAAAAAGACCGACACCGCCCTCGGTATGGGAATGGCGGTAACATTTGTAATGGCGCTTGCCGCAGCTCTTACATGGGCTGTGTATCATCTCATACTCGTTCCGTTAAAAGTGGAATATCTGCAGACTCTGTCTTTTATTCTGCTGATTGCCGCGCTTGTTCAATTCGTCGAAATGTTTGTTGCAAAAACCGTTCCGGCACTGTACAATGCACTGGGAATATATCTGCCGCTGATTACCACAAACTGCGCGGTTCTCGGTGTTACACTGCTCAATATTGAAAAGCAGTTCAACTTTGCCGAAGCAGTCTGGTATGCTTTCAGTGCGGCTATAGGATTTACCGTAGCAATTGTTTTGTTTGCCGGTGTACGCGAAAGACTTGAAACCGCAGACATACCCGAAAACCTTAAAGGCTTCCCCATTGCGCTGATTACGGCAAGCCTTATTGCAATGTCGTTTTTAGGATTTCAGGGCTTATCTTTTTAAGCTGCATTAGGAGGAAAATATAATGATTGGTGAAATATTAATTCCGGCACTTGCGATAGGTGCTATAGGACTTTTCTTCGGCGCACTTCTGGGCTTTGCCTCAATCGTATTTCGGATAGACAAAGATGAGCGCATAGATAAAATCTGCGAGCTTTTGCCCGGTGCAAACTGCGGCGGCTGCGGCTATGCGGGATGCAGTGCGCTTGCTGACGCCGTAGTCAAAAACGGTGAATCTGCCGCAAAATGCAATCTCATGACAGATGAAAAAAACAAATTGATTTGTGAAATTATGGGGATAAAGGCAGAAGCCGTGCAAAAACGTACAGCGAGGGTAAGCTGCTGCGGCACAAGTGAAGCCTGCCCGTCAAGATACGACTTTACCGGCATAAGCGATTGTTTTACCGCCATGCAGTTAAACGGCGGTCAAAAGAAATGCGAATACGGCTGTCTCGGATTCGGCGACTGTGTAAAAGAGTGCGGATTCAACGCACTGAGTATTGAAAACGGTATTGCACACATTAACTATCAAAACTGCACAGGCTGCGGAAGATGCGCTTCCGTCTGCCCGAAAAGCCTGATTTCTCTCGTACCGCAGGAAAAGAAATTCTTTGTTGCCTGTTCATCGCAGGACAAGGGAGCAGTTGTCAAAAACTACTGTTCCAACGGATGCATAGGCTGCAAAATATGTGAGAAAAAGTGTGAGTTTGACGCTATACATGTAGAAAACAATCTTGCAAAAATAGATTACGAAAAATGTACGGCTTGCGGCGCATGCGCCGATGCCTGCCCGAAAAAGGTCATACATACCGCATAGTATAACAACCAAAAACCGTATCGTCTGAAATCAAATCAGCCGATACGGTTTTTTTATTATCAAATCTGCAGGTATTCTGCGAAACTGACTAATTATGCAAATAAACGGTATTCTCCCCTATTTGCACGCTTTTTATATCATTAACATCAATTATTTTGTCAAATTCAAAGGACAGTGTATTAATGCCTCCATGAAGCGGTGAAAATGCCGAATTAACAGAATTATTCATTGTTTTTCCGTTTTTGAAATTAATCTTAATACTGTCATTATTTTTTAATTCCTCACCGCTAACTGTTAACCACATTGAAATCGGAGATACGTCAATCCGAGTTACGGTATTTTTTCCGTTATTTATTTTCTCGTCAGGGTTCCACTCTTTTCCGAGATTTTCATATTGAAAATTCCATTCAAGCTCAAACCGACTTTCCGAAACGGGATAAAAACTGCAATTACCGTTTGTATCAATAACGCCCTTTTTCAGTCCGCTCAAATCAAATTTCAGTTTCTGGTTTGCAATTTTTCCGGTACCCGTTCTTATATACAGCATTGTGCATTTGTTGTTTTCGCAGTCAAGGATTTTGCTGTATGCATAACCACCCGTACCGGGTATTTTACTGTCGCTTTTGTATGAAATCTTCAAGCGTTCCTTTTCCCAAGACAGCGTTTCATTATTGCCTATATTTCCGGCTCCTTCTATCTCATACAAAACATATATGCCGTGTTTATCCGCCAAAGTCTGAAGTACATTTACGGTTATTCCGCCGTCAGTTGCCGTTATATCCGGGAATGCCGCCGCGCCCTGCATCTGCTCAATCTGTTTGTCGGTAGGATTAAAATACTCTGCCAATTTTTCATGCCAGCCGAGGCTAACACTTGCAAATACCGTAATGCACGAAACCGCAAATACAATTGCGGCAGCAAAAACCGCATTTAAAAATTTCTGTTTAATATAAATTTTTCTTTCCTTCGGATTTGCGTTTAGCGAAATATTTACTGCATTAATTATGCTTTTTGTATCCGCAGTTTCATAATCATCCTTAACATTCAATTCTTTTTTCAGCGTATTCAGTCTCCGGTTCATTGCAACCCCTCCTTCGAGCTTATAATTTGTTTCAGTTTATTTTTTCCGCGTGACAATTTCGTTTTAACAGTAGATATGGGTATACCCGTTACCGATGCTATATCTCTTATTTTTTCGTTATAGTAATAATACCGAAAAAAGATTTCACTGTCGGGTTCGCCGAGTTTCATTATCATATCTGTCAAACATGCTTTTTCTTCGTTTCTCAAAACGATTTCACGCGGATCATCAGAATTTGACACGGTATTTTCATCCAACGCATCATGAGTTTTGTATTCACGGAGTTTATTTTTGGCTATGTTTCTTGCGATTGCTCCAAGATAGGTACGGATACCGCCTTTTTCATTTGAAACGGAGTCTATATGCCTCCAAAGCGCAAGGAAACTGTCTGAGATTACTTCCTCGGCATCTTCCTTTGTCATTACGCTTCCTATGGTATTATATACAATCACGCTCACATAAGGCGTATAAAGCTTAATAACATCCTCCAGGCTATTTCTTTTTTTCTTTTTAAGATTATACAGCAGCCTGTCTTCACTTTTCAAATTGCAAAACCTCCTCATTTCAAAACGGCGCCGTTTTTTATTTGTACGCTGTTATATACACAAAAAAGGCGGAAAAAGTTTCAGTTTTTCTTACAACAATTATACAATAAATTTAAAAAAATATCTATACATACAAAAATACCGCCCGGTAAGATAAATAACCGGGCGGTATTTTAAAGAATTAATATTCTATTGTCATATCATACTCTTTTGCGAGCTTTTCCAATGCATTATTGTAATCATCAAGCTGTTTAAGTCCTTTGTCAAGTTTATCAGACGCTTCATTTACTTTATCTTCATCATCATTTTCAATTGCGGTAAGCATAAGTCCATATGCTTCTTTATAAGTTTCAAGCATTTTTTTATACTTAGCTTTTATTGACTTGACTTCATCTGTTTTAAGCTCAATTTTTGAAAGCATATCAAGTGAATCATTGATATTCGGCAAAACAACATCATTAATACTTGCTATGAGTTCTTCATCATTGAGTTTATCCCACTTGTTCATTTCTGTTTTTAAATCCTCATATTTCGCATTTACTTCAACCATATCGGTATTTAAAAACTTTTCAAACTCGTCTGCAACCGGATCACCGGCACAGCCCGTCAATACTGAAAGACCTATAATTCCTGTAAGAATAAGCGCAAAAATTTTTTTCATTATAAATTCTCCTGTTTCTGTGTTTAATTAGCCGATAGCTCTTTCCAAAAATGTTACAATCTGTCCTCTGCTGCATATATCGTCAGGAGAAAACGTAGTATCTGAGGTTCCGCTCGTTACATCGCTGACAACTGCCCATGCAACAGCAGGAGCATATTCTGCATCATCAGACACATCATCAAATATACTGTCCATACTTAATGTAGGCGCATCTGCATTTTTCCAAAGATATGTAACAGTCAATGCTCTTGTGCAGGGAGTATTTCCTTCAAACATATTGCCTGTAACCATGCCTTTTTCACTTGCCCAGATTGCTGCGTCATAATAATAATCGGTCGTCTTAACATCTGCAAACGGATTTTCAATGCTTGCTTTCGGCGAGCCTACAGCGCGCCAGAGGAATGTAAGAATCTGTGCTCTTGTGCATGTATCGTCAGGTGAAAATGTAGTATCGCTTGTACCGGTTGTGATATTGTTTTCAACAGCCCATTTTACTGCGTATGCATAATAAGCGTCATCTTTTACATCATTGAAGTTCACATTCTTCTTTTCCGGTTTTGTTTCTTCTGCCGGTTTTGTTTCCTCATCAGTTTTTGTATCTTCTGCGGGTTTTGTTTCTGCAGCGGCATCAACAAGCTTGAGTCCGTTGTAAATTTTAATAGTAGTGGTTTCTTTGTTTAAAGTAAGTTTTAAAACAACTTTTATTGAACCCTTTTTGGTATCTGTTGATTCAACTTTGGTGCATTCGCCGTCAATTTCAACAGTACTGCCGTTTTTAACAGCTGCCTGAGCCATTTTCAGAACATCGTCTTCTGTTGCGCTGCTGTCAAGAGATATGCCCGTAAAAGCTTCCTTTACGGCTGTTCTGTCTTCTGCCAGTTTTTCAACGTCTGCATTTGCAAGCGCTTCATCACCGGTAAGAGCCGGCATTTTTATATCATACATTTCATGTCTTGTGTAAACTCCGCAAGTAAGTTTTATATTTGCAAAGACACTTCCGTCTTTGGTGCTTGAAGCATTGTAAACTCTAAAATCAGATTCCTTGTCGAACGAAAGCTCAACGTCGCTGCCGTCCGGAATAAGTGTGCTGATAATTTTCAAAAATTCATCGCTTGTAATATCGTTGTAGAGTTTAACTGTGTCTTTGCCTTTTTGAATTGCATTTCTTGCCGCTTCAATTTCGGTGAGTTCATCGGCAAAAACCACACCGGGTAGCACCGTGAACACAACGCACGCTGCAACTAACAGACTTAATACTTTTTTTAACATTTTAAAATCCTCTTTTCTTAATTTATTTTAATGCAATGCTCTGTGCAGGAATGTAACAATCTGTCCTCTGCTGCATATTTCATCAGGTGAAAATGTAGTTTCGGACGTTCCGCTTGTAACACTCTTTTCCACTGCCCATGCAACCGCCTCGGCATACTGTGCGTCCGAAGATATATCTTCAAACGAACTTGCCTTGGTGGCTAACGGAGAGCCTGCATTTTTCCACATATATGTTACTGTCGAAGAACGGGTACACGGTGTATCACCGCCAAAAGTTTTTCCCGTAACCATACCTTTTTCGCTTGCCCATACAGCAGCGTCATAGAAATAATCGCTTTCCGACACATCGCTGAACGGGTTTGCGGAACCTGCCTTCGGCGAGCCTACTGCGCGCCACAAAAACGTTAAAATCTGCGCCCTTGTGCAAGTGTCATCGGGTGAGAATTTTGTCTTTGAAGTTCCTGTGGTTATATTTTTATCTACAGCCCATTTTACTGCATCTGCATAATATGCGCCCTGCTTTACGTCCTCAAAAACCGTATTTACTGTATCGGATTTTGTGTTGTCCGTATCAGCCGTATTCGCATCGGTTTTTTCGGTATTATTGACAACCGTATCCTTACCGCCTGCTCCGATTGTGAAAATTACCGGGTCTGTACTGCGAATATTAAGCTTATATCCGCCGTCAATCTTTGTCATATACTCGGTATCAAGCGGCATATATGATTCTATACCGTCTGAGCTCTTACAGATGAGATATTCCTTCATCATAGCTTCTTCGTCTTCAAACTGCATGGTATTTGCACTCGTATTAACCGAAACTATCGGCAAATTCCATGTTGCAAATATCTGAACCGCTCCGATGTCATTGAGGCCTACACCTATATAATCATAACCCGATTTGAGCATATTTTCTCTGTGTCCCGGACTGTTCATCCAGGCATTCATTGCTCTTTCGGCAGTGTCATATCCTGTCGAACACTTATATATATTTTCGCCGGCACCGCCGTATTTAAACGTACTCGGAATTGACGTATTGAATTTTGTGCCGTCTGGTCTGGTGTGCGAAAACGTACTGCATATTTCTATTTCTCTTACGTCACATGCATCCTGAAGCGGCGACACCATTGTCAGGGACATATCCCCAACCTTTGCACGCTCAATATTTAAAAGGCGTAAAACTTCCCATTCTTCCGAATTTATTGAAATTACGTCTGTAGGTAATTTCCTTTCGAGTTTATTAATTTTTTCCTGTATTCTGATTTCGCGTGTTTCACTGCCGAATGTAATGTCAAGATAGCCGAAAATTTCTCCGTCTTCCTGATATGTAGCGTTTTTCTTTAAGAAATTATCTCTCCACACTACCGAGGAACCGTTTTTAGCAGCAGCAAGCGCTGTCTTAAGCATTTCTTCTTTAGTAGTTTTATTTGTATAGCTTAATTTGCCGATTGCTTTGCTTATCGCACTTCTGTCTTCATCTATTTTTGTGGATTCCTCTGTAACAACAACCTCAATTGTTTTTCCGATCGGCAAAGGCTCGGTAATGTTTCCGCACGAAAGAGTAAGAGAAGCGGACACCGTGCCGTTTACCGTAGTGGTTGCTTTGGTCAGTTTAAAATTTGCCTTGTCAAGAGTAACGGTTACATCGCTGCCGTCCGGCAATGCGGATTTTGCCATATTTAAAATATCGTTTAATGTTGTATCATTTGAAACATCAAAATCCCATATAGCAGCATTTATTGAGCTTTTGGCAGCTGCAATTCTCTTTTTCATTGCAGATATTTCCGCGTCCGAATATTCCGGTTCTTCATCTGCTTCTTCATCACCTGTTTTTACCGTTACGTCTTCCGACGTCTTCGCGTCGCCGCCGGAAGCAGAAATTTCCTTCTCCACTTCAAGTGCTTCTTCGGCATCGTCCTGATATATCCATACAACAGCGCTCATCTTACCGGGTTTTGAATCCGTAGGACTTACAATTCTGAACTTTTCTACCATAAACGCGGTACCGACATATGCGTTTGCGGAGTATTCGCATGCACCGTAGAGAATATCTTCAAGGTCTTCCTGAGTAAAGTCTTCGGTGACTTCCGTTTTTTTCAGTGCCTGCAAAAACAACTCCATATTTTTTTTCACCGCTGTCTGTGCACTGTCAACTACGGATATTCCTGCATAAGCCGTATTGAACCCTGCCGGCACTATTGCAGTAAAAACAAGTACAAATGCAATCATGCCCGCTAAAAGTTTTTTCATTGTGACTTTCCCCTTTTCATAATATATTTTATAATATTATATTAATACATAACGTTTTTATTTTTCAATGCCAAATACATAACTTGCATAAAAATGTCATAACTTGCAAAAAAGGAAGCCGACAAATCACATGAAAAACAAAATAATCAAGACGGTGAATTTTTCATGGTGGCAAATACGTCAAACACACCGTTTTCATCATTGATTTTTAAAAAGCCGTTATTATTCTTCAGTATAAGATTTACGCTTTTCAGCCCGAGTCCGGAGCCACGGCTCTTGGTTGTTGCATAATTTCCGTACCCGTCTTTACTCAAAATACCGTCATAGTCATTTTTTATATTGACGGAAATCTGATTGTTAAGATAACCGATATTGATTTTAACATAGCTTTTTGCCGAATCAAAGCTGTTTTCAAGCAGATTTGACAGCATAACGCAAAACTCCGCCTCATCGCAGAAAAGTCTGTACGGCATTTTGATATTTGCCGTAAATTCCGTTCCGTTCAGTTGTGCTTTTGAGCTGTATTCGGAAATCACAGCGTTTACAAGAGGGTTTTCACAAAAAATCATTTGGGAATCTGTATGTATTCTGCCAAGCTCTTTATTTATAAAAGCTTTTGCTCCCTGTATGTCGTTTTTTTCAAGATAGCTCATAAGTATGGTATCGCGGTGTCTTGCGTCATGGCGGAATATTCTTTCCGTTTCCTCCTTTTGCAGATAGAATTCATGCTGTTTTTTTTGCAGAGCAACCTGTTTTTTCATACTCTGTGCAAGTCTTTCGCGCTCCATTGAATCATATGCTGTTTTAAACGTATAAAACATTAGAATATATACAAGCAGCATAAGAGTGTGCAGCGTAATAAGAACGGGGTAATTCCTCGTCATACCGTGAAAATCCCTTGAATAATAGTTTACAAGGCAGATAAGCACGGTAAAAAACATCGGTATAAACGAGAATATCCACCAGTTTACGTCTAATATTTCCATCAGAACTTTGTGCTTTTTTTTCAAAAACTTGTTGTACACGACAAAATAAACACAAAAAAGCACAAATCGGATTGCCGTAAGAAAGTAATAGTTTCTGAACGTAAAATCATTGATAAACGCGGTAAAATTTGCTATAATCTCATAAACGTTAATCCACAGCCAAAAATTAAAAACCGTCTTGGATATTTTATCCCCGGAGATAAAAAGTATAAGTGCAAAATAAGGCAGTCCTATTGTAAATATAATAACGTTTCGCAGCACAAGACTGCCGTATGTAACAACGACATACGAGTTTATTGCCAAACATAGCGCGGTAATTGATGCAAAGCAAATATATGCGCGTTTTGCGGTTACACGGTAATTCATCATGGAATAGCCGTCAAGCGTACATATAAACAGAAGGACAAACAAAGGAATTACATTTTTAAAATTATCCATCAGGTAGCCTCCGTACCGAAAACGTAGTCAAAATACGCTTTTTTTGCGTTTTGAAGATATGTTCTTGAAATTCGTATTGCTTTTCCGCATGTCATATAAAAAGTATCGTTGTCTATGCTGTCGATATGCTCAAGATTTACAAGATAGCTCTTGTGGCAGCGGCAGAAGCCGTAATTGAGCAAAGAATTTTCAAAATCGGTAAGCTTACCTGCAACTTCAAGCTGTTTGTTTTCGGCAAGTGTGAAAATAACTTTTCTGAGGTTGCTTTCCAGACACTGTATGTTTGATATAAGTATTTTCGTTTCGGTTCCGGAATAAGTAACCGTAATATACTGTTCGCTTTTATTTTTGGAAATCAGTCTTTTTATGCACAATTCAAGGCGCTTTAAATCAAGCGGTTTTAAAAGATAGTCAAATGCAAGCACGCTGTAGCTTTGAACACCGAATTCCTCGCTTGATGACATAAAAACAATCGGTGTTTTTTCGTCAAATCTGCGGATGGCAGCAGCCGTATCCATTCCGTTTATTTCCGGCATAAGTATATCGAGAATAATAAGGTCATACGGTACAAGTTCGTGATTTTGTATAAGTTCGTTTCCGTTGTCAAATTCATTTACCGAAAAATCCTTCATAATCATGCTGAGAGCTTCTCTTATTTTTTGCCTTTCGGATTTCATATCGTCACATATTGCTATTCGCATAACACTATTCCTTTTCAGAAGTAAGTTTGATAACAGAATTATACCATAAGCACGAAACAAATTCAACCGTCTTGAAGCAAAAAACAAGCGGCAGTATGTACTGCCGCATTCTGAACAAACAATTTAACTAATTTGCCGGGAAAAAGTCTTCGTTTTTTGCTTTAATAACCCATGAGCCGTTCTTGTTTTCTACGATAAAATCTTTTTGTTCCTCAATTGACGTTTCTGCATTTTTCAAAACATCTATCATAACCTGTATAAGCACGTCAACCGTCTTTGACGTCATCTGTTCCTCGGTAAGATTTGTATATTCCGGATATTCATTACCCAGGGTTTCAAGCCATTTGTTTTGCAAAGACTCCATATTTACTCTTGAAATCTTAACGCTTACTTTGACTCCGCTGCCATTTTTTGCGGCAGCAACCGGGACAATCTTATATGTACCGAGCATCGCCTTTGAAAGTTCCTTAATGCGGCTTTCGCTTATTCCGTACTTTGAGTATGCCTCAGTGTAGGAATCCAGAATAGGAAGAGTTTTGCTGTCTGATATGTACTTATTCATTGTGTCAAAATCAAGCTTTTTTGCTGCTGCAACATATGCATTAACAGCCTTTTCGGCTTTCTGCACGTCGGTTTCTTCCGGCACCTCCGCGGGAGTTTCACCTGTGTTTTTATCGGTATCGGTTTCTTCTTCTTTTTTTTCCGGTTCGGTAACGGTTTCAATCGAATCCTTCGTTTTTTCAGGTTCTTTTTTATTCGTCTTGTCTTTGCCGCAGGACGCACCTGCAAGCATAACGCTTACAACAGTAATAATCAATAGCAGTCTTGTTGTTAATTTCATAATCCACACCTCCTGCAATATTATCTGATTTGAATTAGTATCAGTATAGCATTATTTATCCTGCCGGGCAACAAATTAAACAGTTTTGTAACATTAGTATAACATAAAGC
This sequence comes from uncultured Clostridia bacterium, assembly GCA_934481345.1. Classification (GTDB taxonomy): domain Bacteria; phylum Bacillota; class Clostridia; order UMGS1810; family UMGS1810; genus CAKSIN01. The sequence goes on along the minus strand of CAKSPF010000002.1, from coordinate 90,986 downwards.
ACTGGACAAACTGATATTTTTATAGTAAATTATATATATAAATTCAAATTGCGGAGATACAGACCATGAAAGAAAAAACAAAATTTATTTGTACAAACTGCGGCTATGAAACCCCGAAATGGCTCGGCAAGTGCCCGTCATGCTCAGCTTGGAGCACATTTGAGGAACAGCGCGACGCCGCACCTGCAAAATATGATTCAAAATCGAAATCCTCCTCGGAGCGCTCTTTGCCGCAGAAGCTCAGCGAAATAAGCGAGGCTGACGAACAGCGTATAACTACCGGTTCAAAAGAACTTAACCGTGTCCTGGGCGGCGGAATAGTACGCGGCTCAATGGTTCTTGTGGGCGGAGATCCCGGAATAGGAAAATCAACACTGCTGCTTCAGATCTGCCGTTCCGCAAAGACTGCCGGAAGCATACTCTATGTCACGGGTGAAGAATCCGCACAGCAGGTAAAGATGCGCGCGGCAAGACTTGGAGTAAACAACGAAAATCTGCGGCTGCTTGCTGAAACCAACCTTGATGAAATAATTTTCCATGCGTCAAATTTAAAGCCGGACATCATGATAATCGATTCCATACAGACAATGTACCGCGCAGAGGTTACCTCCGCTCCGGGAAGTGTGGCACAGGTCCGCGAAGCTACACATTTTTTGATGAGGCTTGCAAAAGAAAATGCAATTTCGGTTTTCATAGTAGGCCATGTGACAAAGGAAGGAAGCATTGCAGGTCCGCGTGTGCTTGAACACATGGTAGACTGTGTGCTCTATTTTGAGGGCGATCACATGCAAAGCTACCGCATATTGAGGACTGTCAAAAACCGTTTCGGTTCAACAAATGAAATAGGCGTTTTTGAAATGAAAGATTCCGGTCTTGAAGAAGTGGAAAATCCGTCTGCAATGATGCTCTCCGGCAGGCCCGAAAATGCCACAGGCTCCGCCATTGTGTGCACTATGGAAGGTACACGCCCGATGCTTGCCGAAATTCAGGCGCTTTCCTCTCAGACCAGCTTTGCAATAGCGCGGCGCATGGCAAACGGAATAGACGGCGGACGTGCGACCATGCTCGTTGCAATTTTGGAAAAAAGGCTCGGATATTCCATGCAAAATCAGGATGTATATATAAATGCGGCGGGAGGTCTTAAAATTGCCGAAACGGCATCGGATCTTGCTGTGATTACAGCAGTAGCGTCAAATTACAAAGATTTTCCTATAGATGACAGCACCGTTATTTTAGGCGAGGTCGGGCTTACCGGCGAAGTCCGTTCAATAGGATTTGCGGAAAGCCGCATTGCAGAGGCGCACAAGCTCGGATTTAAACGCTGTATACTGCCGAAAGGAAATATGAAAGGTTTAAAAAGCTTTAAAGATATTGAAATTATTCCCGTGTCCACTGTTAAGGAAACAATACAGATTTTAAAAAAGCTTGCAAAAGCATAACAAAACAGCTCTGCCGAAAACGGCGGAGCTGTTTTGACGCACGGCTGTGAGAAATTATCATAAAATCTCAACTTCCGAATATTTTATTATAAAAAACATATAAATTAAAACGGTGATATTTTGATATGAAGCCATTAAGCAAATGCGTCCTGTTTACACTGATTTTTGTGCTTGCGGTATCGGCATGCATTTTTACCTGTTCAAACAAGCCTGTAACCACAGCAAATACTCAGTATGTGAAATGGATGGAATTTAACGCGACGGAAAAAGCGCTGGTAAAAGCAATGGAATACGACATTGCCACAAATGCCGATGACTACCCGATAAGCTGGATAGACATTCTGGCATATGCAGCCGCAAAAAACGGAAATAACTTTAAAAATGACAAATTAAAATCCATGGATGATTTTGTAAATCTTATCAAAAACGGCTCTTCTGTTGAAGATATTACCAAAGACATGAAATACTTTTCATACTACAAGCAAACCTACAGTGCCGTTTTGGGAGAATTTCTTGGGGATTATGAAATCACCCCTCCCGACTCCGACACGCCTGTGAAAAAATACGGTTTAAAAGCTTTTCTGCCGATTGCCGACGGATACGGATACAGTCATTACAGCGATTTTGGTTCAAGCCGTTCATACGGTTTTAAACGAAAGCATCTCGGAAATGACCTTTTGGGAAGTATAGGCACACCGATTACCGCAGTGGAATCGGGTACGGTAGAAGCACTCGGCTGGAACAGATACGGCGGCTGGCGGATAGGAATACGGAGCTTTGACAAAAAGCGGTATTATTACTATGCCCATCTGAAAAAAGACTCCCCGTATGCAAAAGGTCTGAAGCAGGGCGACAAAGTCAATGCCGGAGATGTCATAGGTTTTTTGGGAATGACAGGTTACAGTACAAGGGAAAATGTAAACAATATAAATATACCTCATCTGCACTTCGGTATGCAGATAATTTTTGATGAATCTCAAAAAGACGGAAACAATGAAATATGGATAGATGTATACGACATTGTAAATCTTCTCGGAAGGAACAAATCAACCGTAATACGCTCCGATGACGGCAACTATAAAAGAAAATATTTCTTCAATGACATTGAAAACAGTGGTGATTAATTTTGAAATATAGGTGTGCAGCATTTATACTTACATTTATTCTGATATGCTCCGTGCTGAAATTCAAGGCATCTACAGATGCCGAGGGAGAAACAAAAGCAGATCTTACAGTTATAATGTATCACAGCTTTCTGAAAGATTCATCAAAATCGGGCCCGTATATAATTACTCCGTCACAGTTTGAAAACGATATAATATACTTAAAAAATGCCGGATTCAGCTTTGTCAGCGTCAAAGACATTGAAAACTACAAAAATTCCAAGGGCAGTCTGCCGGAAAAATCAGTGCTTATCACAATGGATGACGGTAACTACAACAATTACTGCTACATCTACCCTATCTTAAAAAAATATCAGATACCGGCGCTTATATCGCCAATTGCATACTGGGTTGAAAAGTACACTCAAACCGGAGAGGTAAATCCCATATACTCGATAATAACAACCGACTGTATAAAAGAGATGTATAATTCCGGTTACGTGGAATTCGGAAATCACACATACAATCTTCATTCGGACAAAGGACGAATGGGAACGAGAAAACTAAACGGCGAAACCTCGGAAAGCTATAAAGCAATGCTTACCGAGGATTTGACCAAGGCGCACAATATAATACTCGGCGCTACGGGCAGTCCGCCGTGTGCACTTGTATATCCGTACGGAATAATTTGTCCCGATTCATATGAAGTAGCCAAAAATATGGGATACGATATTTTATTTTCATGCACCGAGGGAATTAACTATATTGCTCCGTCCGATGATCTGTACGTTTTAAAGCGCTACAACAGGCCGGCTGGATTAAGCAGTGAAGATTTTTTCACAAAGATTTACAGATAATGCGCTCTGCCGCCGATGTAATTATTTGTACAGACTTACTTTTTGGCAAAATGCAATAAAAATACTTGTAAAAAATATAAATTTATGCTATTATATTTAAAATAAGAGACAATCACGGTTTGTATGCCTTTAATGCTCGTTATCAAATATATACAAAGGAGAAACAATATGGATACTTTTTTTGAGCAACTCATAAAACGCCGGAAGGACACTAAAGACTATGTACTTATCGCAGTATACGCAATTGCTGCGGTTATTGCGCTGTTTATACTCACGACGCTGTATGCAATACCGCTGGTAAGCATGTTTGCAATTCCTCTTCAGGCACTTGTTATTTTCTTTGCATACAGACTTATAAGCAGCAGAAATATAGAATTTGAATATGCGGTTACAAACGGCGATCTTGAAATTGACAAAATTCTTAACAGGCAGAAAAGATCAAAGCTTGTTTCAATAGAATCCAAGAGTGTCGAAATAATGGTTCCGCTCGGCGACAGCAGAATACCGGCAGTTGACGAAAAAGATATTATTGACGCAACAACCGGAAATCCCGATGCAGATATTTACTGCATTGTTTTCGGCGAAACAGGAAGAAAAATTCTACTGTTTGAACCAACAAGACGAATAGCGGACGAACTGAAAAAACGCAATCCGAGAAATGTATTTTTAAAAGACTGACAGCGAGGTGCGATATGCCGACAGGTACGGATATTGTAAAAATAAGCAGAATATCAAAGCTTACCGAGCCTGAAATTTCAAAAAAAGTTTTCTCGCCCGACGAAGCGGAATACATTCTTTCCAGGTTTAACCGCAATCAGACTGCGGCAGGCATGTTTGCAGCCAAGGAAGCATTTTTGAAAATGCTCGGCATGGGAATTACAAGTCTTGATTTAAGCGAAATTGAAGTGCTTCATTCAGAAAACGGAAAACCCTATTACAAACTGAGCGGCAATGCCCTTGATATTGCAAATTCGCAGGCGCTTGAATTGCCGGAGCTGAGCATTTCACACGACGGTGAATATGCCGCGGCGGTCGCTTTTTGTGCAAACAGCCGTATAGCGGCAAGCTACAAAAACGCAGTATCTGTTTATGACTTCTGCGAAGAAGGCTGTATAACACCCGAAAAAATACATCCTCTGCTGCCGAAACGCGCCTCTGTTTCGCACAAAGGCAGTTACGGCAGGCTGTTTGCGCTGGCAGGCTCGAAAGGTCTTACCGGTGCGGCAGTGATGGCATGCAGTTCTGCATTAAAATGCGGTGCGGGACTTATAACGCTCGGCTGTGCCGAAAGTCTTAACACTATTTTTGAAATTGCTTTAAAAGAAGTAATGACAATGCCGTTAAATGATGAAAACGGCTTTATTTCTGCAAAGGCAATACCGAAATTAATCAAAAGCATTAACAGCTCGGATGTATGTCTTTTCGGTCCCGGAGCCGGCAAAAGCAACGGAATTACCAAAATTGCGGAAAGCATTACGTCGATTGAAAATGCATATGTTATCGCCGACGCAGACGCTCTTAATGCGATGGCAGACACACCCGATATACTTAAAAACAACAAATCAAAGCTTATTCTGACTCCGCATATCGGTGAATTTTCACGTCTTACCGGTCTGAGTACGGAAGAAATACTTTCCGATACTAAAAAATACGCTTTCGATTTTGCAAAAAAATATAACGTAACCTTAGTATTGAAATCACACCGGACAGTTGTTTGTTCGCCGGACGGAAGATGTCTTAAAAATATTTCGGGCAATCCCGGAATGGCTACAGGAGGAACAGGCGATGTGCTTGCCGGAGCAATAGCCTCTTTTGCGGCACAGGGCATGAATCCGTTTGACGCAGCGATAACCGGCGTGTACATTCATTCGCTTGCGGCAGATATGGCGGCGCAGGAATTCGGAGAATACTCTCTTACGCCGAGCGACATTATATCCTATTTGCCGTATGCAATAAAATTCAGTTCAGGGAGGTAACGGTTTTGAAACGGCGCAGGCTTTTGCTTACTGTAATGCTTGCACTAATGATGATTTTTTGCTCTTGTGCAAAAAGCGAAAAATACACAGAAACCATACACGACAGAATTCACAAAAATTTCAGCGATATAGACAGTTATACCGCCAAATGCAAAATTACAATTCACTCGCAAAAAAACACCGTATACAGTGTCATTTTAAATTATGACAAAAAAGACAAAATGTATAAAATGACATATGACGATATAGTTATAACAGCAAAAGGCGATGAGGCAAGAATTGAAAAAAACGGATCTGCTCTTAAAACAAGGAGCTCCTCCGACTATATGCCGATGTTTATAAATCAGTTTTTTTACTATTATTATTCCGGCGAAGAAAGCTCGCTGAATGTATCAAAAATCAAAAACTTCGGAACAACAACGCTTGAAGCACAGCTCGGTGAAGGCGACAAAAACGCTTTCAGCCAAAAAGTGTGGATAGACAACCAGACTGCAATGCCAGTAAAAGCGGAAATATACCGTGAAGACGGCAGCATTTACATGGAAATAGTTTACAAAACCTTTGTTTTTAAATAAACAGTATATTACGGCGCTTTGAGCCGTACTGAAAGGACTTACTACTTATGAGAGCATGGGCAGAAATAAATCTCGATGCGATAGTGCACAATTATAAAGAAATACGCAGAATAACAAATCCGAATGCAAAGATAATGGCTATTATCAAGGCGGACGGCTACGGTCACGGCTTCAAAAAAATAGCTGAGGTGCTGTCGGAAAACGGCATTGACGCTTTCGGCGTTGCCACAACCGATGAAGCGCTGCAAATACGCAAGGCAGGCTTTACTCTTCCGGTACTTATCCTGGGAATAATTCCGGATGATGAGCTTAACACGGTAATCGAAAATGAAATCTCTATTTCGGTCACAAATCTTATGCTTGCAAAAAAAATATCTTCAGCCGCAAGCAAGCTGCATAAAAATGCAAGAATCCATATCAAGCTTGACACCGGTATGGGACGAATAGGCTTTGTATGCGGAGATGACGACAGCATGACTGCCGAAGAAATCATTGAGGCTGCAAAACTGCCGTACATCAATGTCGAAGGAGTTTTTTCGCATTTTTCAAAAGCAGACGAAGCTGACAAATCCTATACGGACCTGCAGTTTGAGCGTTTTTGCCGCATTTGTGAAATATTAGAAAAAAACGGTGTAAAAATTCCGTTTAAACATATATGCAACAGTGCCGGTATAATTCAATTCCCAGATTATCATCTCGATATGGTACGGAGCGGAATAATCACCTACGGACTTTACCCTTCGGACGAGGTTGACAAATCAAAAATCAGCCTTATTCCGGCAATGACGGTAAAAACACAGGTTACAAACGTAAAGAAAATACATCACGAAAGCCTTATAAGCTACGGCGGCAAATACACCGCAAAACCCGGAGATGTGATAGCAACAATTGCCATCGGCTATGCAGACGGCTTTTCGCGCATACTTTCCGGCAAAGCAAAGGTTATAATAAACGGTCATTTGGTTAATGTAGTCGGAAATATCTGCATGGATCAGTGCATGGTGGATGTTACCGGTATACCCGATATAAAAATAGGCGACGAGGTTATAATATTTGGTTCTGATGGCAATAATACAATTACCGTAGAATCTGTTGCACTTCTGTTAGGTACAATAAACTATGAGGTTGTATGTTCGGTTGGCAAGAGAATCCCCCGCGCTTACATACAGAACAACAAAACGGTGAGTGTCCTGAATTACCTGGTATAATCTACATTTGACATTTTGTTTTAAAAGGAATATAATTGTTATATATCAAGGTAGCACACAAGGATTGGGGGGCATGATTGTCTTGGCACACCAAAAAAAAATTCTCATTAGTTTACCCGATACACTTCTTAACGAAGTTGACAACCTGGCAACTGAACAAAAAATCAACCGCAGTGAATTTATAAGGGAAGCCATGCGGCGATACGTTCACGAAAGAAAAAAAGCCGAGCTTACCGAAATATTAAAAAAGGGCTACGAGGAAATGTCGGTTATTAACTTGGAATTTGCCGAATACTGCTTTGCGGCAGATAACAAGCAGCAGCAGGACTACGAGGAAAAACTTGCGGAGTGTGAATAATTTTGATGGTAAAAAGAGGAGATATTTTTTACGCAGATTTAAGTCCCGTGGTTGGTTCGGAGCAAGGAGGAATACGGCCGGTATTGGTAGTGCAGAATGATGTGGGAAACAAATACAGCCCCACTGTGATTATCGCGGCCATTACCTCCCAGATAAACAAAGCAAAGCTCCCCACACATATAGAGCTGCCCGGCGATGAATATGGATTGAACAAAGATTCCGTTATCCTTGCAGAACAGGTCCGTACAATTGATAAAAGGCGGCTTAAAGAAAGAATCGGTCATTTAGACGATATACTTATGTCAAATATAGACGATGCACTTAAAATCAGCTTTGGCATTGACGATTAACTTACAAAAGAGAGGCGATTATGATGAAACTGCTTAAACCCAAAATCCTGATTCCCGCCGCTGTCGGAGCAGCGCTTATAGGGCTTACCGCCGTTGCGGTAATTGCAACTCCCGGTGACGGAAACGACCCTATAGTAACGCTTTCGTATATAAACGATACCGTTATACCGAGCCTGAAGGAATATGTAGACAGCAAAATTGCTTCTGCACCGCAAACCCCAACAGGTTCGTCATCATCATATAACCTTGTGAATGTGAAAGCCGGTCAAAAAATAATAGGCAGCGAAGGAACGGAATTTGTGCTCAGAATGGGCAGCGGCACCATAGTCGCTACGGCAAACGGCGGTGTCGCGGATTTGACGGACGGAACGGACCTTGCAGACGGCTCGCCTATTCCTGCAAATCACAATTTGCTCTCGCCAAAAAACGATTCGCGCGGTCTGCATATGTCAACCGACGGTATCCTTCTTATAAAAGGTACTTATACCGTAATACCAGATTAAACGAAAAGCCTCGGCACAGAATTAAAACATGCCGAGGCATAATTATTATAAAAATGAAATTATTAATTTTACGATTGCCGCAACAAATATAACTGCACCTGCAGCGCTTGCGATACCGTAAATTTTTGCCGATTCCGCATCGCTTTTTTCTTTAAAATAGTAATACAGACCAAATGCCGTAATCAAAGCACCTATTATTATACCAAATATTGTTAAAATCATTTTTGTACCTCCGTATGTAATATTATTTGTAATTTTATTTTTTCCATTTAAGAAGCAGCGCCGAATTTATTATTACAAGCACCGAACCGGCATTGTGTACCAGTGCACCTGCAACGGGATTCAGTATTCCCGTTATCGCAAGAGCTATCGCGGCAAAATTAAGCGTCATTGAAAACGTCAGATTTAATTTAATTGTTGTCATCATCTTTTTGGAAAGAGCAAGCAAATGCGGAATTTCTTTAACCTCGTCATCAACAAGCGCTATATCGGCTGCATCTACCGCTATGTCACTTCCTATACCGCCCATGGCAATTCCGACATCAGCGGTTTTGAGCGCAGGCGCATCATTGATACCGTCGCCTATCATGCATACCGAGCGGCCGTTTTTCTGATACTCTGAAATGCGGTTGAGTTTATCCTCCGGCATGCACTCATACTTAATCTCGGAAATATTCAATTCTGCCGCAATTGTCTTTGCCGAGCCCTCATTGTCACCCGTAAGAAGAACAGGTAAGATATTCATTTCGGTTAATTTTGCTATAAGCTTTTTGCTTTCTTTCCGTACTGTATCAGACAGTGCAATAAATCCGATAAAATCACCGTCCGCCGACACATATACAACAGTGCAGCCGTTTTGGCGATATTTATCAGCACGTTTTTTTGCTTTATCGGAAATAGTTGCTTTGCATTTTTGCATCATAGATATATTTCCGGCAGAAATCTGTCTGCCGTTAACATCAGCGGTTACTCCCCTTCCGGGAAGCAATTCAAAGCCTTGCGCCGTCGGGACTTTGGAACCGTACTTTGCTTTGTACGACTTTACAATTGCTTTGCCGAGCGGATGCTCGGAAAGAGTTTCGGCTGACGCTGTATAACAAAACAGCTCTTTTTCAGTAATTTCCTCGCAAAATGATTCTGCCGCAGCTACCACCGGAACACCGTATGTAAGAGTACCGGTTTTGTCAAAAGTAATCACATCTGCCTTTGCAAGCCGTTCAAGAGCGTCGCCCTCACGCACCAGAAAGCCGTGTTTTGTCGCATTGCCTATAGCCGCCATAATAGCCGTAGGTGTTGCCAGAACAAGAGCACAAGGGCAAAATACTACCAAAATTGTTACCGCGCGGATAACCTCACCGCTGAAAATCCATGTCAAAGCAGCAGCCGCAAGCGCGGTTACAACTATCCATGTAGCCCACTTGTCCGCAAGACTTACGATTTTTGCCTTTCCTGCATCGGCAGACTGGACAAGGCGTATCATACGCTGTATGGAGCTATCCTCGCCTACCTTAGTCGCTCTCATCTCAAAAACGCCGTATTGATTGACAGTGCCGCTTGATACCTCATCACCTGCGGCTTTGTCAACAGGCAGTGATTCGCCGGTCATTACAGCCTGATTTACAGACGTTTCGCCCAAAGTAATAATACCGTCTGCCGGAATTGTTTCGCCCGGCAAAACACGCAGTATATCACCCGATTTCACTTTTTCTGCCGCTACAATGCTTTCCGTGCCGTTTTGAATAACTCTTGCAGTCTGCGGTGTAAGATGAACGAGCCTTTCAATTCCTGCGCGTGCCTTAGCAACCGTTAAATCCTCCAGCAAGGCGCCGAGCTGCATTATGAATGCAACCTCGCCGGCTGCAAAATCCTCTCTGATATAGACCGAGGCAATAAGCGCAAGCGATACAAGGACATCTGATTTAATGTCAAACCGTGTTACAAGACCTATAACAGCCTCCGCAACAATCGGCACACCGCAGAAAATTATGGCAGCCCACGCCGGGTCAATGCCGTAAGGTTTTATTCCTGCAAGGCTCATAAGCAGTGCCGCACCGGAAATTATAAGAAAAGCTATATCCTTTTTTGTGCCGCCGAGCTCTAAAAAAGCTTCAGCCTTTTCAACTAATTTTTTCATGACAACCTCCCTATTTGCTTTTATACCAATAGGGGTATATGTATATTATAGTGTGTTCCGTCGTTTTTGTCAAGAAAAAAATAACCGAAAGCTTTAAAAGCTTTCGGCTTGATATTACTTCATATTTGCAAAACGTTCTACCGCTTTTGTAAAATTTTCGATTGTCTTGTCGGCGTCGCCATGCTCAATGCCGTCGCGTACACAATGCTTTATGTGCCCCTCCAGAACCACCTGACCGCACTTGTGCAGAGCAGATTTTGCGGCATTTATCTGTGAAAGCACATCCTCACAGGGAACATCGGTATCTACCATTCTGTCTATCGCCTGAACCTGCCCGATGATTTTCTTTAATCTGCGATGCAGATTTTCGGAATCCATACATTGCTTCAAAATAAACACCTCCGCTTTTTGATATAATTATAGTATTAATTTTTTAAAAAGTCAAGCAAATGTATCATTCTGCCTTGACTTTTGTGCAAAAATATGATATAATAATTAAAATTTGAGGGAGTAGATAGCTCAATGAGAGTGGCAAGTCAACAAACTGTCGGAGATAAAATTCGTCTGGCTTGTCTTAAATAACGAGACTCAAGTATGGTGCGCCATGCTTGGGCTTTTTGTTTGTTACAAACATTTTGGGAGGGCATTATGGGACTTTTTGAATTATTTTTACTTGCTGTGGGACTTTCTATGGACGCATTTGCAGTGTCTGTCTGTAAGGGACTTTCCACGCGAAAGCTTAAACTGAAGCACTATCTCATTATCGGCGCGTGGTTCGGCGGATTTCAGGCATTAATGCCGAGCATAGGTTATTTGCTCGGTTCTGCGCTTGAGGGATATATAACCTCCTTCGACCACTGGGCGGCATTTATTCTGCTCGGTATAATCGGCGGAAACATGCTCAAAGACGGCATAAAAGGCGATGAAGAACAGACGGACGATTCCTTTGCATTCAAAACAATGCTTGTACTTGCCGTAGCCACGAGTATTGACGCGCTTGCAGTAGGCATAACCTTTGCCCTTCTTCCCGATGTCAACATTATCAGCGCCGTTCTTTTCATCGGTGCTGCCACATTTACACTTTCGGCAATCGGCTTAAAAGTCGGAAACGTATTCGGGCTTAAATATCAGAACAAGGCAAAAATCGCAGGCGGTGTAATCCTTATTCTGCTCGGCACAAAGATTTTGCTTGAGCATCTTGGAATAATCGGCTAAGTATTGACAGTCTTATTGTAAAATGATAAAATATCTGTAACAGGCAAAGGCGCTTTGATTTATTTCAAGGCGCCTTTTTGTATTCGGAAAAAGGAGATGTTATCATGAAAAAGCCGATTATTGCCGTTATGCCGCTGTATGACGAAGAAAAAAATTCGTACTGGATGCTGCCGGGCTACATGAAAGGAATAGAAAAAGCCGGAGGAATACCCGTAATGCTTCCGCTGACTGCAAATCCGCAAATACTTACAATCCTTACAGGCACTTATGACGGTTTTCTGCTCACGGGCGGACAGGACGTATCACCGCAGATATACGGCGAAACCGTTTCTCCCCTATGCGGCTCGGTGTGCGAAGAACGTGATGAAATGGAAAGAATTATTATAAACGAAGCAATACGGCTTGACAAGCCCGTTCTGGGCATATGCCGCGGCATACAAATCTTGAATGCCGTTCTCGGCGGTACTCTGTATCAAAATCTGCCGACAGACTACCCGTCCGACACAGAGCATTGTCAGAAACCGCCGTATGATGTACCGATACATAAGGTAAAGCTTGTGAAATCCTCGCCGCTTTATAGGCTTCTGCAAAAAGACGAGCTGAAGGTAAACAGCTATCATCACCAGGCAATAAAAAAGCTTTCCGAAAAGCTGAAATCAATGGCATATTCCGAAGACGGTCTTACGGAAGCCGTCTATGTGCCCAACAGCCGCTTTATATGGGCGGTTCAATGGCACCCGGAATTTTCGTTTGAAAGTGATGAAAACAGCATGATGATTTTAGAAGAATTTATAAAAAGCTGCACAAAAAACGGCGAATAACAATTCACCGTTTCAATTAATCTATTCAAGATATTTAACTATACCGCAGTAAACCGCCCAGGCAAGGGTATCACGGTATTTATCGGTTTCAAGTTTATGCGCTTCTTCGGGATTTGACAAAAAGCCGCACTCCACAAGCACAGACGGTATTTTGCTGTTTTCGAGAATAAATATGCCGTCTGCCTTTTTCGGCACGCGCGTATTTGACGGATCCGCGAGGTTTATCAGCTCGCCCTGTATACTTTCGGCAAGCTTTTTGCTCTCGTCGGGCGTCTTGCTGTAAAACACCTGTGCGCCGTAATACTGAGGTTTTTCAAATTTATTCATGTGAATACTCACAAACAAATCCGCATCGCTGTTATCCCTTATATCGCGGCGGTTTTTAAGGTCACGGCGCTTGATTTCCCTTATTTTTGCATTAAGGTCGTCAGTTACCGCGTTATCGTCCAGGCGCGTCATTATGACATATGCGCCCGTCTTTTCCAAAAGAGCGCAAAGACGGTTAGCCACATCAAGGTTAATATCCTTTTCCATAGTTCCGTTATCCGCAACGGCACCTCCGTCCGGCGAACCGTGCCCTGCATCTATGACTATTATTTTCTTGTTTACGGGCACTCCCGAAGCTTCTCTGCCCCTTGTGGCAGAAAACACAAAAACTACCGCCGCCGCAATCAGAATACACACAACGGCAGCTCTAAATACGCGCCGCATATTCAGCATCAAAATCATAAAATTCACCCCTATACAGTGTATTTATTCATTTTGACGCCGTAATATTCAACAAAAATTAAATTTCCCACCTGCCGTCCAGCATCAGGCAAAGCAAATCAAAATATGACATTCCGACAGCCTTTGCGGCTATTGCGGTAAGACTGCTCTGATTCATACGGTGACTGCGCACCGCGCCTGTCATATTCGGTTTTAAATTAAAATCAAACATCTTATACCTGCCGTTTACGTCAGCACGGCAGTCTATCCTTACAAGCCCTTTCAAATCCAAAAGCTCAACCGCTTTATTGCAGTCAGCACGGAGAACACGCAGAGCATCATCGTCTTTTAATACAACTCTGCTGTTTTCCTCAACGGGCACATCTCCGCTGTACGGAGCAATGCCGTTTTTGTGATTAAAACGCTCCACAAACGGAAAATCGGCTTTGCCCGGCAGAACAGAAAGCGTAACTTCACTGCCGCTCAGATATTCTTCTGCCATAAGTTTATCACCGTAGATTTTTTTATTTATTTCAAGATTTTTACAGTATTCAAATTCATCCCGATTGCCGCACTTAACAACTCCCTGGCTTCCGCGTCCGCGTATGGGTTTAAGCACGCACGGGAAATCTCCGTCATACTCCGTGTCTGCACAGACTATCTGTTCGTTTACTGCCGCAAGACCGCATTGACGAAGGAAAGAATTTGTCCTGTATTTATCGTCATACAAAGACACATCGGACGATCTTTGACCGACAGCGTAAATTCCGCCGAAACTTTCTACGGGGTGACCGCTGTACAAAACCGTATTTAGCCACAGAGTATCCGCACCTGCCTTAACGGCGGCCTCAATACCGTTTTTCGTATCGGGAAAGCACCAGTCCGTGTCGCAGAGTACATCAGGACTTTTGACAGGCAAGGCCACCGGGATACCGTTTTTCACAAGGCAATATGCAATGTCGGCTCCGCTGTCGCTGTAGCCGCCCGGTTTCATCGGTTTAACTATTCCGTCAATCACAGGCGGTTTATTTGCCTGATACAAAACTGCCACTTTCATTGAAATCACTACCGTTTCAAAATAGAGTTTTTCCTGCAGAATTCAGCAAGACAGTCTGCCATTTTTTTAAACCCGGCATCATTCGGATGCACGCCGTCGGCAGTATAATCAGTACGGTTTTTGCCCGTAAAATATGCTGCTCCGTCAAGGAAATAAATATTATTATCGCCGTTTTCAACAGCATTTTTATATGTAGTATATATCACATCACGTCTTTTGATTTCTTCATCTGTCTGATCGGCATATACCACTCTTGAAGCAACTATTATCGGCACACTTTTATTGTTTTTGCGTATATGTCGGATAAACGGCTCGTGTGTTTCTTTTAAGCCTTCAAGCGTATTGTTATGGTCGTATTCCACCACAATCAAAGCACAGTCAAGTTTGGATATTTCATCTGCGATAACTGCTTCGCCGAGTGCATTTCCCGAAAAGCCGAGGTTTACGGCCTGAGTATCAAATTCTCTGCAAAATACAGCCGGGTATGTCATGCCGGGACGTGAAGTGCAGCCGCCGTTTGTAATCGACGAACCGTAAAACACCACTCTTTCGGAACGCGGTCTTTGTTCTGCCGGTTCTGCAATACTGCCCGGCTCAAAGCCGATTTCAAGCTCCTTTACAGCCGAATATACCGGCATGTACAGATAATACTCTTCCGTTTCGCCCGTATGAGATTTAATATCTGCCGTCATATCCAGGCTTTTCTCACCCGGCTCCGGGCGGATATTTACAACGAAATTTAATCCGTCTGAATCCTTACGGTACAAATCAAACCCCGATTCCGCAGAATTCGGCATACCGCTCGAATCACGCATTGCCTCATAACTGCATCTAAGCGCTATGCTTTTGGAGTCGGTTTTAAACCGAACCACTCCGCCTGCCGAATTGTTGGCAACGCATATCAAATCTTCGCGCAGTTCAGGATAAATTCTTTCGGGCAAACGGTGAAAATTCTTGTTTTCATCATGCCAGGCAAATCCCTCCAAAGTAAAATCCAGGCAATTTCTGTATACATATTGCCCGGCTTTTTTTGTATAAATAAAGTTTTTGTCAGTTTCTTTATAATTCATATGTCATTCCTCCGACTCGGATTTTATGTACATAGCAGTCTTTTCACAGCCGCGCTTTACTGCATCGCGCGAATTTTTCCAATCCTCGTCCTTATAACGGTAGTCAAATTTTTTTGTAAACCAGTTTACATCCTCCTTTACCCGTGCAACATTTGCTGTTTCAAGAGAAATCAGTTTTTCGGCAAATTCATTAAGCTGAATGTCGCTGAGATATTGAACCGATTTTTCCAAAAGAAATTTAAAATGATGGACGCAAAAGCCGTTTGAGGCAAAGAATTTCTTACGAAATTCCCCGTCTGTCTTATACAGATAAAAAAGATTATATGTAAAATCATTTTTTATCTTATCTAATCTTTCGCACACGGTACACGACTCAATTGATTTTGAAAAAGCATTGCATCCGTCCGAAACAGCTTCTTTAAGCTTGCTTCTGCCTATTGCGATTTTTTTCAGAGCATGTTTTTTCAGCCCGGCGCTTATTTTGCCAAGCTCTTTTTCTATATAATCGAGCCTGGTTTCAAGTACAAGTGCACAGCTCAGTCGATTGCCGAAATCATAAAGCATCTGCGAGTGGCGGTTGCAAAATCCCTTTTCATTTGTTTCCGTTCTCGCGTCAGGTTCCATCATGCTTGCACCGAGGGTATACTCTATCCGGTTTTCTTCCTCTTTCCGCAGAAATTCGCATACGGGACATTCGGTGTTTTGGTCAAAAGCATCATTTATGGGTATGGTATATATTTTTTCTTTCATATGCTACTCCTAATCGACAGATTCTATCACAAGAACAGTTCCTTTTGCTACCGTTATTTTGCCGTATTTCCCCAAAAGCTCATTACTCACTCCGAGCGAGGAGCATCTGTAGAGCGTTTCTCCGGACAGCGGATATTTAAAACCAGTATTGCTCACGCCCTCTGCGCTTTGGCTTATGGGAATTACCGACACATATTTAAAACGGCTTTTTGTGATTTCTAAATCTGAGTTTCTAAGAAGCCGTATCCTGTTATGCTCGTTTACAACCGTCATTCTGACAGACAAATCAAGCATTTTTTCCATAAGAAAAACATTGGAAAAAGTATGGTCGGCGCGTGTACCGCAGCCGCCGACAAGCAAAATTTCATCAAAACCGTTTTTTTGTGCATACATGCATGCAAATTCGGTATCTGTGTCGTCCTTTTCCGGCACAAGTCTTATAATTTCGCTGTTTTTTGCCGCATCACTGCCGGAATATTTTTCAAAGCTGCAAGAGTCGAAATCGCCCACCCATGCGTCAGCCGAGAGGTTCATATTAATGCAGTGAACAATTCCTCTGTCGGCACAAATTATGAAATCATCTTTTTTTATATAATCTTTTGTAACAACGTAATCATTTACGCTTCCGCCGGTAATTATAACTGCCCTTCTCAATTGTTGCACCTCTCTCATGCCATGCGGCACTTATCTGCAAATGCCGCTGCGGCAGCCGTGATATCATCTGCGCCGAAAATTGCGGAACCTGCCACTATAACGTTTGCACCGGCATTTACAACCCTCTGCACATTATCGAGCTTAATACCGCCATCGACTTCTATGTCTAAGCTGCTGCTTTTTTCTCTCAGAAAACGAATTTTATCAATACTTGACTCAATAAATTTTTGTGCGCCGAATCCCGGATTTACACTCATTACCAATGCCATATCAAGCTTGTCCAGATAAGGCATAAGCACATTTACATCAGTATCGGGATTTACAGCCGCGGCTATTTTTTTGCCGTATTTTTTTACCTCGCCGTATATGTACTCAAAATCCGGATTGCACTCACTGTGCACTGTCAGTATATCAGCTCCGGCTTCCAAAAAAGCGCCGGTATACTTTTCCGGATTTTCTATCATCAGATGAACGTCCAGAACGAGGTTTGTAACTTTTTTTATTGCGGAAACCATTCCGGGTCCGAAGGTTATATTAGGAACAAAGTGTCCGTCCATAACATCTATATGCAGATACGAAACTCCTGCTTTTTCAGCCGCTTTAATGTCCCTTTCGAGATTGGCAAAGTCTGCCGAAAGTATTGACGGTGAAATCTTTATCATTATTACCATTCCTTTCTTGCTGCAAGCGCCTTGTAAAACATCTTATAATTCTCATACCTTGACATTGCAATACCGCCGTTTTCCGCCGCCTCACACACGGCGCAGACTTTTTTATCGGCAATATGATTGCACCCTCTGAATTTGCAGTACGGCTCATATTCCTCAAATTCGGAGAAATAATTTTTCAGAGTATCCTTGTTTATATCCTGCGGAATATCAAGCATGCTGAATCCCGGCGTATCCACTATGTAACCGCCGCCGTACTCCACAAGCTCCACATGCCTTGTAGTATGTCTGCCTCTTTTAAGGCGGCTGCTCACCTCGCCCGTTTCCATATGCTCATTATTAAGCACCGCGTTAAGAAGGCTTGACTTTCCCACTCCGGAAAAGCCGGCAAATGCCGTAATCTTATCTTTAAGCATAACGCGTATTATATCTATTCCGATATTTTCCACGGTACTTGTCGTAAATGCAAAATAGCCGGCGTTTCTGTAAAGCTGCACCAAATCATTTACACTTCCGTCGTCTAAGTCAAATTTATTGAAACATATTTTTACATCAACGCCGTTTTTTTCAGCAAGAATTATCATTTTATCTATAAACATCAAATCCGGTGGCGGATTCTGAACGGAAGCGACCACAATCATAGCGTCTATATTCGACACCGGAGGTCTTACAAAGCAATTCTTTCTTTCAAGTATTTTATTGATACTTCCCTTGCCCTCTTCCGAAAGCTCCAGTTCTACCCTGTCTCCCACGCAGGGGGAAAGCTTTTTGTTTCTGAACTTTCCCCTTGCCTTACATTCAACTGTACCGTCGGGAGTATTTACATAGTAAAATCCGCCTATTCCCTTTAATATTGTTCCCTTTATCATATAAACCCCATTTATTTAGAAAAATCCACAACCTTTGTTGATGCCACGCTGCCGTCAAAGTATATGGTGTATTCCACCTTGCCGGAACCGGAAACCTTTAACACAAGCTCTGATTCGGACGTATTAACGGTCGAATTGAATTTCGTTTCCTCTCCGCCCGAAGAATCCATCGGCTTTGCCACAACCTTCACCTGAACACTGCTTCTGTCTGTGGGAAGTCCTATGGAAAGCGTTCTCGTGCTTACTTTGTTGGTTGTCTGATTTTTGTCTTCATTGGTCTTGTCGCTGTTGTTATCTGCCTTGGTTTTTCCTGCAACGGTAATGCTTACGGCAGTTTTTGCACTTACCTTTTCGCCGCTTGCTATTCCCTGATTAATAACCGTTCCGGCATCGTAAATATCACTTTCCACATAGGTTACCTTGCCTACGGTAAGATTACTGCTGTCAAGAAGCTTTTCCGCGACATCCATTTTTTTGCCGACAAGATACGGAACAACCACTTCTATATCGTCATATCCCTTGCTTACATAAAGCGTAAGCTTTGAACCGCTTTGCTTTATGCTTATTATACAGTCCTTGGCAATTTCCGTGTCGGATTTTTTCTTTTCGGTAATGCTGTAACCCTTTGCTTCAAGCTGAGCGGCAGCCTTTTCGGCTTTCATGCCTATATACTCGTCAAAATCAATATTACCCGGACCGTCACTTACATAGACGATTATTGTTTCGCCTTTTTTTACTTTTCTGCCCTTTGCGGTATTCTGTTTTACGACAGAATTGATTTTTTCCGTGCTTTCTATACGGTCGCCGATTTCCAGTACAAGTCCTTCCTTTTCAGCCTTTGCTTTTGCTGCGTCATAATCCATACCGACAAACTGCGGAACAACTATATCGGAGTTTGAGAACAGATTAAATATAGGCAAATCGGGATACAGCAAATATGTTACTCCGAGCGATACTCCGCCGACAAGCAAAAATGCAATAACCACTGCCGCGAATATCATATTTCCGACCGAGCCTTTTTTCTCTTCCTCATAATCTTCATCGGCATTTTCTGCCTGATAAATACCGTTATCACCGGAGTCAGCCTCCTCACGGTTATCCTCTTCATCATTTTCTGTGTATCCTTCCACCGGTTTAAACGGAACGGTTTCATCGCTTACACCGCCGGATTCTTCCTCTTTAAGTCTTGGCATTATTGCCTCGAGATCGCTTTTCATCGCGGTTACAGACTGGTATCTGTTGCGCGTTTCCTTACTCATTGCTTTAAGCACGATTTCCTGAAGTTCTTCGGGAATATCGGGATTAAGCTCACGCGGATTAACCGGTTTTTCTTCAAGGTGCTTCATTGCAACCGCTATGGGAGAATCACTCTCAAACGGCACGCTGCCTGTGAGCATCTCATAAAGAACTATTCCGAGCGAATAAATATCGGATTTGCAGTCTACATAACCGCCGCGTGCCTGCTCCGGTGAAATATAATGCACAGAACCGAGAATGCTGTCACCTACCTGCATTGTAGAATTGCTGCTTGCACGCGCAATCCCGAAATCCGTAACCTTTACGAGATGATCCGATGTAATCATTATATTATGCGGTTTAATATCGCGGTGTACGATATTTTTGGTATGTGCTGCCTCCAAAGCGCTGCATATCTGCGCCGCAATATCTGCCGCCTCATAGCTTGACAGCTTCCCTTTTTCTTTTATATATTCCTTGAGGGTAACGCCTTCGATGTACTCCATAACTATATAATGATACCCCTTGTCCTCGCCGACATCATATATAGAAACAATATTCGGGTGAGTAAGCCCTGCCGCTGACTGAGCTTCTATATTAAAGCGTTTGATGAATTCATCTCCGCCTTCAAGGTCGTTTCTTAAAACCTTAACCGCAACGGTGCGGTTGAGCAAGCGGCAATGAGCTTTATATACATATGCCATTCCGCCCTTTCCTATTTCTTCCAGTATTTCATATCTTCCGCCGAGTATAGTACCTGTCATTTCGTCACCCCATTAATTTATTTTAACAACAATCACAGAAATATTATCTCTTCCGCCGTTATCGTTCGCCAAAGAAACAAGCTTTTGTGATGCCGTACTTATATCATCATTAAGTATCTTTACTATATCCTCATCATTTACCATTGTGTGAAGACCGTCCGAGCATATCAAAACGACATCATCATCACAAAGTGAATTTTCAAACAAATCAATGTCAACAAATGAATCCGTGCCGACAGCTCTTGTAATGATATTCTTCTGCGGATGTGTTTTTGCTTCACTCTCCGATATAAGGCCCTTGGACAAAAGGCTCTCCACATACGAGTGGTCGGTTGTAATCTGCTTAAAATTATCTCCCGACAAAATATAAAGTCTGCTGTCGCCGACATTTGCAGTATAAAGTTTTTTTTCTGTTATAATTGCCACTACGGCCGTCGTACCCATACCCTTTAGTTTATCGTTTCCGAAAGCCTTGCGGTATATTTCTGTATTTGCCTTTGAAATTGACTCGATAAGCATATGCTTTGCTTCGTCGTCATCAAAGGTGCTTTTGCATTTTTCTCTGATATACTGCGATACTGCCGATATTGCCGTGGCGCTCGCCGTTTTGCCGCCGTTATGGCCGCCCATGCCGTCCGCAACAATAAGCAGAAAGGTATTATCGTTAATCTGCTCTGCAAAAACGGAATCCTGGTTTTCCTTTCTCATACGTCCAACGTCCGTATAGTATGATATTGTCATTGCTGCCCCTCCCTGATAACAGAATTTCTTCTAAGCTGTCCGCAGGACGCGCTTATATCACTGCCGAGTTCACGCCGTACTGTTGCCGTAATACCGTTTTGTTCCAAAACATTCACAAATTTTTGAATTTTTGCTTTGGACGGTTTTTTGAAGCTGTTTTCTTCGACATTATTGACAGGTATCAGATTGACGTGGCACAGCATACCTTTTAGCTTTGCGGCAAGCTTCTGTGCGCACTGCACGCTGTCATTCACACTGTCTATTACCGCATATTCAAAGCTTATTCTGCGCTTGGTGTATTCCGAGTATCTGCGGCACATTCCTAACAGCTCACTTATATTATATGCCTTGTTTACGGGCATTATAGTATTTCTTATTTCGTCCGTAGGTGCATGAAGTGAAACGCTGAGTGTAATCGGCAAATCAAGCTCTCTGAGCTTTTCTATATTCGGCACAAGACCGCAGGTTGAAAGCGATATATGTCTGTAGCCTATATTCAGCCCTTTCGGGTTATTTACATTTTCAAGGAATTTTATTACATTGTCAAAATTATCAAGCGGCTCTCCTATGCCCATCATAACTATGTTTGATATTCTCTCGCCTATATCCTTTTGGGCAAACAAAATCTGATCGAGCATTTCACCGGGAGTAAGACTACGCACAAGTCCGCCTATTGTTGACGCACAGAATCTGCATCCCATTCTGCATCCGACCTGACAGGAAATGCAAATTGTAATGCCGTGTTTGTAATACATTACCACGCTCTCCACCTTATTGCCGTCCTCAAGCTCAAACAGATATTTTTTTGTTTCATCAAGCTTTGATTCAAGCTTTGCGGCAATTTTAAGCGTGCTTACCTTACTTACCTCTGCAAGCTTTTTTCTCAAATCAAGCGAAAGGTCTGTCATCTCGTCAAACGAAGAAACACCGCGGTGAAGCCATGCAAATATCTGTGATGCACGGAACGGTTTTTCGCCCATTTGCTGTAACAAATCCTTTAATTCTTCAAATGTCAAATCCTTTAAATTAATCATTTTCTATTCCTTTTCGAGCAGGCTTATAAAAAAGCCGTCGCAATTGTCCCTGTGCGGATAAAGTGTCATATATCCGCTGTTTTCCCGTCTGCATGGTATTTTTTTCAGCTTGAAGTCACTCCGCTGTTTTAAAAACTCAAACAGTACACCGGTATTTTCTTCATCTGTAAGAGTGCATGTGGAAAATACCATTATACCGCCTTTCTTTAAATATTCTGCCGCATTGAGCAGAATTTTAAGCGAAAGCGCCGCAAGTTCATTTATGTCGCTTTGACGGCGAAGATATTTAATATCGGGTTTTCTCCGTATAATACCAAGCCCCGAGCACGGAGAATCCACAAGTATTCTGTCGGCGGTTTCCTTAAAGCTGTCATCATACTCGGCTGCGTCCTTTTTTTGTGCTGTTATGTTTGTTAATCCGAGCCGTTTCGCATTTTCGTTTATTTTGTCAATTTTTTTGTCATAAATATCAAAAGCATAAATCCTGCCTGTGTTTTTCATAATTTCCGCAAGGTAAGTCGTTTTTCCGCCGGGTGCGGCGCACATATCAATAACGGTACTGTCATTTGCGGGCGAAAGAACATATGCCGCAAAAGCAGCAGCCGCGTCCTGAACATAGAACAATCCGTCTTTAAATTCCTGCACCTCTGTAAGTCCGTCTACCTTTGAAGCCTCTATCAAGGTATCCAGCTCCGGAAACAATTCCGACAAATAACGCCTGCACTCCCAACCCTTGCTGCTAAGTGTTCCGACAAGTTCTTCCGAAGTCGTTTTCAGAGTATTTGTCCTTATTACCGTAGGCGGCTTTTTATTGAGTGCGCAAAGAAGCTGTTCCGCTTCATCGCCAAGACATTCGGTAAATATTTTCGTTATCCACAGCGGGCAGGAATACTTTACGCTTAGTTTTTCGTCAATATCTGACGGAAGCTTTATGCCAAATCCGTTTTTCGACACTTTTCGCAAAACTGCATTTGCAAATCCGCACAGTCTGGGATTACGCGCTTTTCTGATAAGCTTTATGCTCTCGTTGACTGCCGCGCTGTCCGGTACTTTGTCCATAAACAGTATCTGATATGTGCCGCAGCGCATTACCGCCAGAACAAACGGTGAAATTTTATTAAGCTTTATATCTGAAGCATTGGATATTGCACAGTCTATAAATTCAAGTTTTCTTACCGTACCGTTTACGATTTCGGTTACAAATCTTATGTCAAGCTGTGATAAATCATTTTTCAGGCGAAGTTTTTCAATTTCTTCGCTGAGATTGCACCCTTTGCTCACATTATATACTATATCCGCAGCAATTTTTCTTGGATTTTCGCTCATAGTTTACTCCGCCTGTTTCAATACTGTACCTTCCTTAATTTGATTTCCCTTTAAATAGTCGGAAACCGGCATGGCTCTTTTTCCCTCCGGCTGAATTTCAAAAATTCTCAGCATACTGCCGTTTTTGCAGCACACATCAAACGAATCGTCATTAACCGAGGCTATCGTTCCGCATTCAAGAGTCTTTGTTTCATTCAAAACGGCGGTTTTAAGTATTTTAAGTCCTTTGCCGTCCATAGTACATCCGGCCTTTGGAAACGGCGTAAGACCTCTTACCAGATTAAAGATTTCTCTTGCACTACTGTTCCAGTTGATTTTCGTCATTTCCCGGGTAATCATGTGCGCGTAATGAGTTGTCGTTTCACCCTGGGGTATCCTTGTTATGGCATTGCCGGCAATTTTATCAATCGTTTCGCACAGAAGCTTTGCGCCCATTACTGCAAGCTTATCATGAACAGTACCGAAATTGTCATCATCGGTGAGCTTTAGCGTATCTTTTAGCAGCATATCTCCGGTATCAAGACCTTTATCCATATACATTGTTGTAATACCGGTTTCCTCCTCGCCGTCTATAAGGCACCACTGCATAGGTGCAGCGCCGCGGTATTTTGGCAAAAGCGAGCCGTGCACATTTATACAGCCGTACTTCGGAAAGTCAATGACATATTCAGGCAAAAGCTTTCCGTATGCTACCACTGCTATCAAATCAGGTTTTTCCGACAAAAGTATCTGTTCAAAATTCTCTTTTTTTAAATTAAGCGGTTGATAAATATTCTTTATGCCGAGCTCCTCCGCCGCCCTGTAAACATCGGGCGGAGTCATTTTGTGTCCGCGGCCTCTCGGTTTATCCTCCGTTGTAACAACGCTTGCAACGTCATAACCGCGGTTTACGAGTTCTTTCAGCGATACGCACGCAAATTCAGGCGTACCCATAAACATTATTTTCATATTATTCCTCTATCTCTACATATTCTGTAACCTTATCTACATACAGTATTCCGTCAAGGTGGTCGATTTCATGGCAAAATGCCTTTTTAAGCATTCCGTCGGCATGATATGTCACCATTTCGCCATTCCTGTCCAGTGCAGTTACTGTAACTGTCTTAGGTCTTACGACGTATCCGTATTTTCCGGGAACGCTGAGGCAGCCCTCTATATCTTTTTCACTGCCCTCAAAGCTTGTGATTTCGGGATTTATAAGTTCTATAAGGCCGTTTCCTACATCTATTACAACCAGCCTTTTGAGTATGCCGATCTGCGGAGCTGCAAGTCCGACGCCCTGTGCCTTATACATAGTTTCTGCCATATCGTCAAGAAGCTGAATGGTTTTTTCATCAATCTTTTCTACCGGTCTGCACTTTTTTCTTAATACATCATCGCCGATTTCTCTGATATTTCTTATTGCCATATTAAATCACCCTTTAATACATATTTGATGGATTAACATCTATTAATATCTGCGAATTACCCTTTTGTGCCGAATACTCAGCGTACAATGCACCTATGCAATCGTACATTGTCTTGGAATAACGGCACTTTACCAAAAACCTGTATCGGTATTTATTGTTTATTTTAAAAAGCGGCGCTTCGCCTACTTTATAGAAAGAAGCAGCCGAGCTTTCTTCTCTTGCCTTGAGCTCGCTATAAAACCGCTTTGCCGTATCAAGCGCCATGTTCTTATCTTCAGATACAAAAACAAAATTCAAAAATTCACAAAACGGCGGATAATCCAAAAGCCGTCTCAATTCAATTTCATCACGGTAAAACTCGTCATAATTCTGATTTGCCGCACTTATGATAGTTTCGTTCTCGGGATTGTATGTCTGAATTACCGCTCTGCCGTCGTATTTACCGCGTCCGGCTCTGCCTATAACCTGCGTTATAAGATCAAACGTGCGTTCTGCCGCACGGTAATCATCCATATTAAGGCTCATGTCGGCCGCAACAATACCCACAAGGGTTACATTTTCAAAATCAAGTCCTTTTGTAATCATCTGCGTTCCGACAAGTATATCCGCTTCATGGTTCTTAAATTTATTAAGAAGCTTTTCGTGCCCGGACCGCTTGGCGGTTGTATCTGCATCCATTCTTATAATTCTTGCCTTCGGAAACAGTTTTTGTGCCTCATCCGCAACACGCTGAGTTCCTATGCCGAAATACTTGATATATTTGCTTGCACACGACGGGCATACATTCGGAATATCTGTAATATAGTCGCAGTAATGACACACCATTTTATTAATTGCCTTATGGTATTTGAGTGAAACATTGCAGTTCGGGCACTCCATTACATATCCGCAGCTTCTGCATGAAACAAAGCTTGAAAAACCGCGCCTGTTCAAAAATAGTATTGTCTGTTTACCGTTTTCCAGATTGGCTGCCATTTCTTTAGCAAGTACAGAGCTGAAAATACTCATATTGCCCTCTTTAAGTTCATTACGCATATCCACTATTTTTGTTTCCGGTAATTTTTGATTTGCCACTCTTTTCTCTATTTTGAGCGGAATATATTTTCCTATATCGGCACGGTATGTACTCTCGACAAGCGGTGTGGCGCTTGCAAGCAAAACCACCGCCGAATACTGCCTTGCGCGGAATTTTGCTATTTCCGCCGTACTGTACTTAGGCGACATCTCAGATTTGTAGGTATTCTCGTGTTCTTCATCTATTATAAAAAGGCCGGGATTGTCAAACGGAGCAAATACCGCGCTTCTCGCGCCGACAACAATATTGGCTTCGCCGTCTTTTATTCTCTTCCACTGTTCAAATCTCTGCTTTACGGTAAGCGAGCTGTGAAACACCGCTACTTTCTCGCCGAAGCGTGCCATTACCTGCCCCACCATCTGCGGTGTAAGGCTGATTTCCGGTACAAGAAAAACAGCCTGTTTTTTCATCGCTGTTGTCTTTTCTATCAAGTCAAGATATACCTCTGTTTTGCCGCTTCCGGTTACTCCGCGCAGCAGAAAGGTCTGCTTTTCATTTTTTTGTATGCTTTCAAACACTCTGTCGGAAACGGCTTGCTGTTCAACATTTAACACATGCTTTTCATAACGTTTTTTAAAATCTGCATTATACAAATCCTCACGCGAAAGCTCTTTGTAAATCCGCACATATCCCTTTGCCTCGAGTGCGTTTACTACGCTTCGTTCGGTAGACGCATATTCCAAAAGAAGCGACAGCGGCAGCACTCTTTCATCACAGAGGATTTCAAGGCAGCGTGCCCTTGCCGGTGCGCGTTTTCCGACAGCTTCTATTATCTCTGAAGCTTCCAAAACGCTTATTTCAAGCGACACCATTGTTATAAGTGTATCTTTTACACCATCGGAAAGCTTTTCTTCAATGCACACAATGCCTCTTTTTTGCATTGTACCAAGGACTGTGTTTACATTTTTTATTCCTGCCAAATCAGATATTTCATCAGCATAGACCGAACCGTTTTCCAAAAACTCATAAATGCGCGACGCTGAAAGCGAATGTGCAAGGTATTTCTTTGCACTCTCACTCAAATTACCGCACCGTGTAACAAGCTTTTTTATATTCATGCCGACTCCGGACGGAACTACTGCCCGTATCGCGGAAATATATCCGCAAAAGTACCGGTGATTCATAAACCTGATAAGCTCGGTAGTTTTTTCGTTAAAATACGAATACTTATCTATAACTGATTTTATTTCTTTAAGTTTGTCATATTCCGAACTTTCCGTTATACCGAAAACATAAGCCTCTGAGGTTTTGTTTCCGAATCCGAACGGAACAAGTACCCTCACTCCGATTTTTACATCTTCGGCGAGGTTTTGGGGAACAGCATAGTGATACAGCTTGTCGGTAGCCTTGGAATTATTGTTTAATACAACTTCAGCTATCACTTTGCTTTCCTCCTGTTTTTAATCCTTATTCATTATTTTTACGCATTTATCAAGTATAATATGCGCCACTTCATCTTTGCCCATTATGTCATACACACTTTTATTACCGTCTTTATCCAGAATGGTAACTATATTTGTATCAGTCTTAAATCCCGCACCCTCTGCTGTCAGATTATTCGCAACTATGAAGTCAAGATTTTTTGCTTTAAGTTTTTTTTCTGCATTTTCCAGCAGATTTTCGGTTTCCATACAGAAGCCTGCCAACACTGCATTGCGCTTGTTTTTGCCGAGTTCTTTAAGAATATCGGGATTTTCGGCAAGCTCCACGCTCATAGCGCCGCCCTTTTTTATCTTGTTTTCGGCAATATTTTTCGGCCTGTAGTCAGCGACTGCTGCCGCCTTTATTATAATATCATATTCATCTGCATTTTGCACCGCTGCGTCATGCATCTCTACAGCGGATTTCACTTTTAAAACATCTATACCCGTAAACGGTTTTACAAAAACCGGACCGGAAATCAAAGTAACCTCTGCGCCTCTTATCCGTGCCGCTTTGGCTATCTCATAACCCATTTTGCCGCTCGAATGATTTGTAATATAACGCACTGGATCTATCGCCTCAACGGTAGGTCCTGCCGTTACAAGAACCTTTTTACCCTTTAAATCCTTGTTTTTATAGGCATAATACACAGCCGTATCTATAATTTTATCATAGTCCGCAAGTCTTCCTTTGCCGCTCGTTCCGCAGGCAAGCATACCCACATCCGGCTCGATAAAATGATAACCGAAGTCTTTGAGTTTTTCGATATTTGCCGTAACAATCGGATTTTCATACATATTGCTGTTCATTGCTGCCGCAAAAACAACAGGTGCCTTCGTTGCCATTACAGTCGTAGAAAGAAAATCATCGGCAATTCCCGAAGCCACCTTGCCTATAATGTTTGCGGTTGCCGGGCATATCAAAAACAAGTCTGCCCACGCTGCCGCGGAAATATGCTCAACCTCCTTATAGTCCGGAAGTCCGAACATATCGGTAATCACTTTGTTTTTGGAAAGCGTACCGAAAGTAAGCGGCGCAACAAACTCACAGGCGGATTTTGTCATCACAACTCTGACATCTGCGCCGAGTTTTTTTAGGCGGCTGACAACCTCTGCAGCCTTATATGCCGCAATACAGCCCGTAACGCCAACGACAACATTCAGGCCTTTAAGCGTTTTCATGCATCATTCCCTCTTTATCCGCAAAAGCGCTGTGTTCAAGGATGCTGTTCATAATTGTTTCATCATCGGATATTGTGCCGGATTTATGTCTTTTTAAAGTAACTTTGTTTTCGGCAATCTCATTTACAGCTATGCTTACGGGTTTATCGGACTTACATTCCGTAAATGTAACTCCCGTAGATAAGATTTCTCTTGCTCTCTTTGCGGTAGCTATAACAAGAGTATACTTGCTGTCAATTTTTTTGGTTTTCATCAATTCACTTGCTGAAGGTTTTAACATATTCCACACACCTCTTTAATAATATTTAAGTTTTTATTTACCTTTTGTCCCTCGGCAATCACAATCGAACGGAACTGTTCGACTGCATTGTCCAAATCGTCATTTATAAGTATGTAATCATAGCTGTCAATGAGAAGTACCTCCTGACGCGCTCTGTCAATACGCCTGTTAATCACATCTTCGGGTTCGGTATTTCTTGAAATCAATCTGTTTCTGAGCTCTTCAAAGGACGGCGGAAGCACAAAAATACATACTGCGTCCGAAAAACTCTTTTTGACATTCATAGCTCCCTGAACCTCAATTTCCAAAATAACGTCTCTGCCCTGCTCCAGCATATCAAGGACTGCTTTTTTTGGAGTTCCGTAGTAATTGCCGCAAAACTCCGTCCACTCTGCAAGGCCGTCATTTTGTATAAGATATTCAAATTCTTCCCTTGTTTTGTAATAGTAATTCACACCTTCCGCTTCACCGGGGCGCGGTTTCCTTGTTGTGGCAGATATGGAAAGAAAAGTGTTATCATTTTTGTATTTTCTGAAATATTCGTCCATTATCGTTCCCTTGCCCGTACCCGACGGGCCTGATACGATTAAAAGACTGCCTCTCTTATTCATCAACAGCGTCATCCTCCGTAAGATTTACATCATCTCTGCCAAGCCGTCCTGCCACGGTTTCGGTCTGAATGGCAGACAGTATTATGTGGTCGCTGTCTGTAATGATAACGCTTCTTGTTCTTCTGCCGTATGTCGCATCTATAAGCATGCCCTTATCGCGCGCTTCCTGAATCATTCTCTTAATCGGCGCGGATTCGGGGCTTACTATTGCAATAAGTCTGTCGGCAGATACAATATTGCCGAACCCTATATTTATAAGTTTCATTTATCAAGAACCTCCCTACTCGATATTCTGTACCTGTTCGCGGAGCTTTTCAAGCTCAGATTTCAAATCGACAACTGCCTTGCCGATAACGAAATCATTGCACTTGCTTCCCATGGTGTTAGCTTCGCGGTTAAGTTCCTGAATGGTAAAATCAAGCTTTCTGCCAACGGGAACATCGCTTTCCAAAAGCTTCTTAAACTCTTTAAGGTGACTTTCAAATCTGACAATTTCCTCAGTTATATTGACCTTATCCGCAAATATTGCAACCTCGGTCAAAAGTCGTCCCTCGTCATATTCTATTCCGCTGAGTGTTTCTTCTATTTTTTCCCTCATATGGGCTTTGTATTCATCGACTGTCTGCTGTGAGCGTCCTTTGATTACTTCAAGTATTTCGGATATACCGCCTATGCAGTCCGTAAAAAAATCATACAGCCGTCTGCCCTCGCCTGCTCTGTTTTGCGTTATATCATCCAAAGCAAGATTCAGCACTTCTACGGTGTCGGAAATAATTTTTTCCTTATCCTGTTCCGGTTTTTCGATATTAAATATATCCTGAAAACGCGAAAGCGTGGAAACCGTCACATCATTTTCTATTTTGAGATTATCGCCGAGCGATTTCAGTGCGTCGTAATAACCTTTTGCAACATCGGAATTAACCGTAATAATCTCACCGCTGTTTTCATTTGTGTCAAACTGTACGAAAACATCAACCTTACCTCTGCTGATTTTTCCGGAAACACATTCGCGTACAGCTTCTTCAATAAAAGAATACTGCTTATAAACCCTTATACCGTAATCCAGGTATCTGTTGTTTACGCTCTTGATTTCAACGGATATTTTGCAGCCGTCATACAGCTTTTCGGCTCTGCCGTAGCCCGTCATACTCTTTATCATTAAATCATATCCTTACTGAACATATTTTTACAATTAATTATATCAAAAAAACACTTAAAATACAATAGTTTTGTCAAATTCAATATCAATTTTTTATTATTGAATTTTATCAGGCAGATGCCTAAGCGCACTTCCGCCGAGATAACTGCACAGCCTGCCCTGAAAAGTATTTCTTTCAAGCATTTTTTCATCTATTGTATCCTTTATTTTCCACCAGCTTGTCCCATAGTTTGCAAAAAGAGTTCTGTCCTCTCTCGCCCTGCCTATAAGCCTTTGGATTACAATATCCGGAGAAAGGTATTCCAAAAACAGGATAACGCGGTTTACATAATCCATATAGCTGCCCATATTAATTTTCCCATCAAGGTATTGCTCGGCAAGCGGAGTATTTTTTAAAATATACAGACAATGAAGCTTGACCTGATTTACACCGAGAGCCGAGAGAATTTTTGCACATTCAATTACATCATCCTCATCATCCCACGGAAGATTAAGGATTAAATGCGCGCACGTTTCAAAGCCGTACTTTTTTACCGTACACACAGCGTCTATAAACTCTGCCAGAGTATGTCCGCGGTTTATTTTTTTCAGAGTATGATAATTTACACTTTGCAGACCAAGTTCAATCGTTATATCAATACCGCTTTCCTCGGATAGTTTTTTCAAAAAATCCATATAATCGCTTCGTATGCAGTCGGGCCGGGTGGAAATGCTTATTGCAACCACATTTTCGCAGACAGCTCTCTTTATATAGCTTTTAAAGCTTTCAAGCGGCATATATGTATTAGAATAATTCTGAAAATATGCGATAAATTTTTTTGCCTTATATTTTTTACCGATAAACTCCATATTTTCCGATATTTGCTTTTCTACGCTGAATGTGCAGGGAAGATTTTCAAACGCCGCCCCTTCTTCTCCGCAGAAAATACAGCCGCCGACGCCCTTGTTCCCGTCCCTGTTCGGGCAGGTAAGCGGCAAATTCACCGGCAGCTTATACACTCTTTCGCCGTATTTTTCTTTCAGATAATTTGAATATGAATTGTAAATCAATATTATTCTCCTATAAAAACAGATTTTTCTTCATCTCATTGTACTTGCTTTCCGTTGTATAGTATATAAAGTGGTAATCATCGCACAGCCGCTTGCTGATTTCGCGGGTTTTATCGTCCGAGCCGACGTCGACAATCAGAATTACAGGCAGCTTTCCGCCGCCGTTCTGGCTGAGGAAGCGCCATATTACGGAGCGCACTATACACTCAAGGTTTTCCTCCTGGTTTTTCACACGAATCACAACAAAAACATCACTCTTGCGGGTTTCGCTTCCGAAAAAATGCCTGAATACCCGCATGGAAATATCAATCAAAGCATAGATTACAAAAAAAGTTATAAATGTTTTTAAAATGATTTCCGCCATAACAAACACCTCTTTGCATTATACTATGCAAAGAGGCTTTTTCGGGTTACATACCCGCTTTTTTTCTGAGTATTTCCGCCTTGTCACACTTTTCCCACGGAATCTCAATATCCGTTCTTCCGAAGTGACCGTATGCAGCGGTATTTTTGTATATAGGTCTTAACAAATCAAGTTCTTTTATAATTGCAGCCGGTCTTAAATCAAAAACTTCGCCTACAATCTGCGATATTTTTTCTTCCGGTATTTTATTTGTTCCGAAAGTGTCTATCAAAACAGATACGGGGTGCGCAACTCCTATTGCATATGCCAGTTGAACCTCGCATTTATCGGCAATTTTTGCGCTTACGATATTCTTTGCGACGTATCTTGCGGCATAGCTTGCGCTTCTGTCAACCTTCGTCGGGTCTTTTCCCGAAAAAGCTCCGCCGCCGTGACGTGCGTATCCGCCATAGGTATCAACAATTATTTTTCTTCCCGTCAGACCGCTGTCGCCCTGAGGTCCGCCTATAACAAAGCGTCCTGTCGGATTTACAAATATTTTGGTATCGCTGTCCATCAGATTTTCGGGAATTACATTTTTTATAACATATTCCGTCATATCTTTTCTTATCTGTTCCAGGCTTACGCTGTCGCTGTGCTGTGTGGAAATTACAACGGTATCGACGCGGACCGGCTTGTCATCAATATATTCAACCGTAACCTGGGTTTTGCCGTCCGGTCTTAAATAATCCAGCGTTCCGTTTTTGCGTATATCAGTAAGCCTTTTTGCAAGCTTATGTGCAAGCAGTATCGGCATTGGCATAAGCTCCTCGGTTTCATTGCATGCATAACCGAACATCATACCCTGGTCGCCGGCACCGTTATCCAGTTCGTCTGAATTTGCGTTTTTTGCTTCAAGCGATTTATCCACACCCAGGGCAATATCTGCCGACTGCTCGTCTATGCTTGTAAGAACCGAGCATGTATGACAGTCAAAGCCGAATTTGGCTCTGTCATATCCTATCTGTTCAACTGTATCTCTTGCGATTTTGGGTATGTCTACATAACAGTTTGTGGTAATTTCACCCATTATCATTATCATACCCGTTGTTACCACCGTTTCGCAGGCAACTCTTGCGTTTTTGTCCTTGGCAATTATTGCGTCCAAAACAGCGTCGGAAATCTGATCGCATATTTTATCGGGATGTCCTTCCGTTACAGATTCCGAGGTAAAAAATTTTTTAGTCATTATGTGTTCCCTCCTGCCCGGCACGGCTTTTTTCAAAAATCAAAAAGCAAACATGAATTTAACTCCGTATGTAACGGAAACAACCAGAATACCTGCTATAACAACTCCCAGTGCTATAGCCGGAAAGGAATCCTTTACACGCATATCCAAAAGTCCTGCGACCATAGCGCCCGTCCATGCCCCGGTTCCGGGAAGCGGAATTGCCACAAGTATCATAAGACCGAGCATCTTGTATTTTGTAATATTTTTACTTTTTTTCTTTGTGCGGCCGTCTATCCATTTCCCGATTTTGGAAAATGCCTTTGATTTTTTCAGCCATTCCACGATCGGACGTATAAGCCATATGACAATCGGAACGGGAATAAGATTTCCTATTACGCTGAGCAAGAATACTCTGAAAACATTAAGTCCCATTCCCACTCCGAACGGAATAGCTCCGCGGAGTTCGACAATCGGCAGCATGGATATAATAAGAACCGCAATATCTTTGTTTATACCGGATAAATATGTTTCGACAGAATTTATAATCTCGCCCAACATTATTTTGTACCGAAGATTCTGTCGCCTGCATCGCCGAGTCCCGGAACGATATATCCGTGTTCATTCAGACTCTTGTCAACTATACCGCAGTAAATGCTTATATCGGGGTGAGCCTCCGCGATTGCCTTGATTCCTTCGGGAGCGGCAACTATGCAGCAGAATTTAATGTGCTTTACGCCTCTGTCCTTCAAAAATCCTACGGCAGCTTTACTTGAAACGCCGGTTGCAAGCATCGGGTCAACCAAAATAACATCTCTTGAAGCAATATCCTCAGGCAGCTTGCAGTAATACTCAACAGGCTGCAGGGTTTCATGGTCACGGTAAAGTCCTATGTGGCCTACCTTTACGTTAGGCATAAGCTTAAGCATACCGTCCACCATTCCGAGACCTGCTCTCAATATAGGCACTATTGCGAGCTTTTTGCCTGCAATAACCTTTGTCTGTGCAGTGGTAATCGGAGTCTGAATTTCGACATCCTTCATTGGCAAATCCCTTGTAACCTCGTATCCCATAAGCATTGCTATTTCGTTTACATATTCGCGGAATTCCTTAGAACCGGTTGCAACATCGCGCATTTTTGAAATTTTGTGGATAATAAGCGGATGCTCCATAATTTCTACATTGTCATAAAGTGGGTATTTCATAGTCTTTTCCTCCGTATAATTTATATTTTTTATTATTTTTCCAGGCTCATCATTTTGTTTACTCTCGCCTCGTGCCTGCCGCCTAAGAATTTATTTGTCAGAAATTCGTTGACTATTTCCTTTGCAAGCTCCGGTCCGACAACTCTGCCGCCCATTGTAAGCACGTTTGCATTGTTGTGTTGGCGCGTCATTTTGGCGCTGAAAGTATCATGACACTGTGCGGCTCTTATTCCCTTGTGCTTGTTTGCACACATATTCATGCCTATTCCCGTGCCGCAGATTAAAATTCCTTTGTCACATTCGCCGTCTGTTATCGCATTGCAGACTTTGTCGGCAATATCGGGATAATCAACGCTTTTTTCGTCATAAGTGCCGTAATCCTTACACTTATATCCGCTTTCTTTCAAAAATTTCAAAATTATTTCTTTAAGTTCAAAACCACCGTGGTCACAGCCTATAGCAATCACTTTTTCCCCTCCGTATTCTGTTTTTTGTTTTTTTCCTCAAGCTCGCGTTCGGCCTGAGATTTCTTCAGATACACCGGATTTAAGGTGTATGTATTGTCAAAATCACCCTTTGCAGCCCTTTTCAGTGCAGCAGCCGCAACGGACGACGCTCTCGGCAGCATAAGATTCGGGGGTGCAATCAGCCATTTTTCATCTTCAAAGGATTTTATCAATTCTCCGTAAGTCAACACTCCGTCCCCGGCAAAAACGACATTTTTACCGTTAAGCTCCTCAAGCAAGGTGTTTATATTAACAGCCCGGCTTTTGACAATCTCTTTACCGTTATGATAAAGAGCATTATATACCTCGCTGTGTCTTGCGTCCATTATCGGACAAATAATGCAGTCCGTAAAGCTGAAATTCTCCGCTACGGCGTCAAGCGACGAAACCCCGATAACAGGTTTGTCAAGAGCCTGTGCAAGCGTCTTTATGCTCGCCATGCCGATACGGAGACCTGTAAACGAACCCGGTCCCACCGACGTCGCAAATACATCAATATCATTGACGCTTATTGAAATTGTTTTCAGCAAAGTATCCAGCATAGGCATAATCATCTGTGAATGAGTAAGCTTATTGCAAACGGTAAATTCGCCGAGAAGCTTTTCTTCATTCAGGACGGCAACCGTCGCCGTAAGCGTGGAAGTATCCATTGCAAGTATATTCATACATTCTGTACCCCTCTTAATGTAATTTCACGGTAATCGTCGGAAATATCAAGATTTTTTGCAATATTAATTTTAATGCAGTTTTCATCAAGTATATCTTCAATATTTACCGCCCATTCGACAACCGCTATTCCGCCGGAGTTTACGTATTCCTCCCATCCGATGTCATACATTTCATCGGACGAGCCTATGCGGTAAACATCAAAATGAAACAGCGGTATTTTGCCGTGCCGGTACTCGTTCACAATAGTAAATGTAGGGCTTACCACCCTGTCGGTTATGCCGAGCCCTTTGGCAAGACCGCGTACAAAAGCCGTTTTGCCTGCTCCCAGGTCGCCGTCAAGAGTGATTATTTCTCCGCCTTTAAGCTTTTTTGCAAATTCAGCGGCAATTGTTTCCGTTTTTTCTGCGCTGTCAGATATATATTTCATAATTCCTCCGTTATTATACACCGGCAGAAATTAAAACAGTCCCGATATTTCTCCGTTTTCATCAATGTCGATATTGCAGGCAGCCGGAACCTTCGGCAGACCGGGCATTGTCATTATGTCACCCGTGAGAGCAACGGCAAAGCCTGCGCCGTTTGAAATATTTACATCTCTTACGGTTATGGTAAATCCTGTCGGCGCACCAAGAAGCGCGGGATTGTCCGACAGAGAATACTGTGTTTTAGCCATGCATACCGGAACCTTGTCCAAGCCCATATCTTCAAGCTGTTTTATCTTCTTTTCGGCTTTCTTTGTATATTCCACACCTGCCGCGCCGTAAATTTTTTCTGCGATTGCAAGTATTTTTTCCTTTATTGTAAGGTTTACATCATACAGCGGCGCAAAATCCGACTCGCATCCGTCAACGGTATCGCATATGAGCTTTGCAAGTTCAATTCCGCCATCTCCGCCTTTTTCAAATACGTCAGACATTGCACATTTAACACCAAGCTCGCGGCAGTAATCCGTTACAATCTGCTTTTCCGCTTCGCTATCGGTAGCAAATGCATTGAGCGCAACCACAACCGGTACACCGTACTGCTGCATATTTGACACATGTCTGCCGAGATTTGCAATTCCTTTTTTTAGTGCCTCGGTATTTTCTTCCTTTAGCATATCTTTCTTTACACCGCCGTTATACTTTAAAGCGCGTATTGTTGCCACAACCACAACCGCATTCGGCTTGAGGTTAGCAAAACGGCATTTAATGTCAAGGAATTTCTCGGCTCCGAGGTCTGCTCCGAAGCCTGCCTCCGTTATAGTATAATCGGCAAGCTTTAACGCAAGCTTTGTTGCAAGTACGCTGTTGCAACCATGAGCAATGTTTGCAAACGGTCCGCCGTGCATAAGGCACGGAGTGTTCTCCAGCGTCTGTACCAGATTCGGTTTTATGGCGTCCTTCATAAGAAGAGTCATAGCGCCCTCTGCATTAAGGTCATGTGCCGTTATCGGTTCGCCGTCTGTATTATATGCAACTATTATTTTGGCAAAGCGTTTTTTCAAATCCTGCAAATCTCCGGCAAGGCACAAAATTGCCATTATTTCGGAGGCAACAGTAATCATAAATCCGTCCTCACGGGGAACGCCGTTGATTTTGCCGCCGAGACCGACAACAATATTTCTGAGCGCCCTGTCATTCATATCCATTACTCTTTTAAACACGATATTTGCAGTATCTATATTGAGCTTATTACCCTGTTTGATATGATTGTCAAGCATTGCAGCCAAAAGATTGTTTGCAGCGGTAATAGCATGCATATCACCCGTAAAATGAAGGTTTATATCCTCCATAGGCACTACCTGGGAATATCCGCCGCCTGCGGCTCCGCCCTTTACTCCCATTACGGGTCCGAGCGACGGCTCGCGCAGTGCGATAACAGCATTTTTGCCGATTTTGCTCATAGCCTGTCCGAGTCCGACGGTAGTAGTTGTTTTTCCCTCGCCTGCCGGCGTCGGATTTATTGCTGTCACAAGTATGAGCTTTCCGTCCTTTTTATCCTTTAATCTGTCAAGAACATCCAGGTTTATTTTTGCCTTATATTTGCCGTAATAATCAATCTCTTCTTCCGAAAGGCCTAATTTCTCCGCAATTTTGCCTATATGTTCCATTTTTGCATTTTGTGCAATCTGAATATCTGTAAGCATACTATTCTCCTTTTAAATCAATTGTGCATACAGCCTGCGCCGATATACCCTGCCCCATACCTTCAAAGCCAAGACCTTCGGTGGTTGTGGCTTTCACGCTTACGCACTGCATGTCAATACACAAGGCATCAGCAATATTACGGCGCATCTGAGCCGTATACGGAGCAAGCTTCGGTCTTTGCGCCACGACTGTTGCATCAATATTATTAACGGTATAACCGTTTGATTTCAATATTTCATTTACTTTTTTTAAAAGCTCTATGCTGTCTGCGCCAAGATACTCGTCGCTGCTGTCCGGAAAAAGCTTTCCTATATCACCGAGAGCTGCCGCGCCGAGCAAAGCGTCCATAATTGAATGGACGAGCACATCCGCGTCTGAATGGCCGTCAAGTCCTTTTTCATACGGAATATCAACTCCGCCCAGAATGAGCTTTCTGTTTTCTTTTAATATATGAACATCATAACCTGTGCCTATTCTTATCAGAGCAATCCCTCCATTATGGCAAGATCTTTATAGGTTGTAATTTTTATATTATCGCTGTTGCCCTCAACCAGCTTTACACGCTTTCCGTATTTTTCGGCAAGCATGCAGTCGTCTGTCGCCTCAAATCCTTCAAATGCCGCATTTTTGTGATATTGAAGAATAAGCTTTTTTTCAAATGCCTGCGGAGTCTGTATCTGCCACATTTTGCTTCTATCTGCGGTAGATGTTATAAACTCTCCGTCCTCGGAAATTTTCAGTGTGTCGACAACGCGTATTCCTGCGGCGCATGCGCCGTACATAACCGCATTTTCACAGCACCTTACTATTGTATCCCCGTCAACGGCAGGTCTTGCGGCATCGTGAATAAGAACGTGCGTAGCACTGTCGCCTACCTGCTTTAATCCCAGAAACACGCTCTGCCTGCGGGTAGCGCCGCCGCTTATTATTGAAGTAACTTTTCCGAATCCGAGTTCCGACACCATGTCACGGCAGTACACCACATAATCCGGATGCGTTACGATAACTATTTCCGATATAAGCGGACAACTTTCAAATTTACTTACCGTATGTGCAATAACGGGCAGTCCGTTTACTTCCGTAAACTGTTTCGGAACCTCGGTTCCAAACCGTGTGCCCGAACCGCCTGCGGCAATTACAACAGAAAAAACAGCGTCTTTAATATCCGACAAACCAAACACCTCAATATTTATGATTTTAATAAATTCTATTAATACAAATCATAATATATGGCGATTATGACAAAAATTTATCTGTCTGTGCTTTCATATCTTCCTTGCTGCATACAGTCTTAAATCTTATTTCCTTTCCTTTAAGGCTGCCAAGCGAATACGGTATTTCCATATTTGATGTTTCTGCGAGCAAATCAAGAAGCTCAAATTCATTCAATTCATCAAGATTTTTGCCTTCCGTTATGGCGCTTAAAACGCTCTTATTAAACTTAAACGGATTTGCGGTTGAAGCAATTACTGTCTTCGCGGTATCGCCGGTTTCGTTTACATAATCTTCATAAACCTTTAAGCCGACAGCGGTATGCGTATCAACCACATACGAATATTTATCATATATTTTCTTTATTTCTTTTTTTGTCATTTCATCACTGCAATACCCGGCATAAAACTCATCTTTTATTTTCTTTTCTATTTCGTCAGAAACCGTATACTTACCGTCCGCTGCCAAAGATGACATATATTCTTTTATGAGTTCGTCATTTCCGTCCGACATTATAAACAGCAGTCTTTCAAGATTTGATGATATAATAATATCCATAGAAGGTGAAATCGTTGTATGGAAAGTTCTGTTTTTATCATATGTTCCGGTAGCAATAAAATCGGTAAGGACATTATTGCTGTTTGATGCACAGATAAGCTTCTTCACCGGAAGTCCCATTTTCTTTGCATAGTATGCGGCAAGTATATTTCCGAAATTACCTGTGGGAACACATATATTTATCTTATCTCCCGGTTTAATCTCACCGTTTTTAAGCATATCGCAGTATGCAGAAAAATAATATACAATCTGAGGTACAAGTCTGCCCCAGTTTATTGAATTGGCGCTTGAAAGAGTGCAGCCTCTCTTGCTGAGCACATCGGCAAACTCTTTATCACCGAATATTTTTTTAACTCCGGTCTGGGCATCATCAAAATTACCTTCAACCGCAACAACCGAAACATTTCCGCCCTCCTGCGTTGTCATCTGAAGCTTCTGTATCTCGGAAACACCGTGTGCAGGATAAAACACCTGAATTTTCGTGCCGTCAACATCCTTAAAGCCCTCAAGAGCAGCTTTACCTGTATCGCCCGATGTGGCAACAAGTATTACAACCTCTTTGTTTTCGCCCGTCTTTTTAATTGCCGCAGTAAGCAAATGCGGCAGTATCTGGAGCGCCATATCCTTAAAAGCGCAGGTCGGTCCGTGCCAAAGCTCAAGAACATATGCCGAGTCGCTCAGTTTACGCACGGGAGCAATATCGGCAGAGGCGAATTTTTCTGCTGTATAAGCGCTTGTTGTGCATTTTTTTATTTCATCGCCGGTATAATCCGTGAGAAATCTTGCGAGCACATTCCCGGCTCTTTCCACATAAGACATTTCGGAAAGCGAAACAATTTCATCCAAGGTGATTTGCGGAATACTTACCGGTACAAAAAGTCCGCCGTCTTCGGAAATTCCCTTTTTTATAGCCTGTGCCGACGAAACGCTTATTTTGCTGTTTCTTGTGCTTTGATACTGCATATAAATTTACCTCCACATAATATATCAAATTAATTAATAAAATTCATAAATGCTCAAAGTACATTTTAATACATTTTTTGATAATTGTAAAGGCTTTTATGGAAATTCATTACTGTCGGGATATATTTTTGTTGATTATTATTGCCAAAAAGGTTATACTGGTGTTATATACTTAAGAAAGAATGATTATAATGAAAAAAATTGCAATAGGCATACTGGCACACGTTGATTCGGGAAAAACTACACTTTCCGAGAGTCTGCTGTATAATTCGGGTGCTATTTCAAAGCCCGGGCGCGTAGACCACGGAGATGCCTTTCTTGATACTGATACAATAGAAAAAGAACGGGGAATTACCATATTTTCCAAGCAGGCGGTGTTTGAATACGGCGGCTCGCATATTACCCTTCTGGACACACCGGGGCATGCGGATTTTTCCGCAGAAGCGGAAAGAACTCTGAAAGTGCTTGATTATGCAATTCTGACAATAAGCGGTTCCGCCGGTGTTCAAAGTCATACAAAAACGCTGTGGAAGCTGCTTGAGCATTACCGGATTCCCACGTTTGTCTTTATAAACAAAATGGACCTGCCGGCATCCGATAAGCAAAAAATCAAAACCGAGCTGCAAAAATCACTAAGCAGCTGCTGCATAGATTTTTCAGACAAAAATGAAGCGGTTGAAAACATCGCAACGGCAGACAATGAGCTTATGGAGGAATTTTTTGACAACGGAGCCGTTTCTCAAAATTCTGTCTGCCGAGCGGTCGCGCAAAGAAAAATATTTCTCTGCTGTTTCGGCTCTGCGCTTAGAAACGAAGGAATCAAAGAACTGCTTGATATTATTGACGCATACACTTTGCCGCCGCAGCCGAAAAAAGATTTCGGCGCAAAGGTATTTAAAATATCGGAAGACGAAAAAGGCAGCCGCCTTGCACACTTGAAAATAACGGGCGGTACGCTTGACGTCAGAGATTTAATAACTGCTGAAAACGGAAGCGGAAAGGTAAATGAAATCCGCATATATTCCGGCGCAAAATACAAAAATGTACAGACTGCCGACGCAGGTACGGTATGCGCAGTCACCGGTCTTTCATTTGCATATGCCGGTCAGGGACTCGGAGCGGAAAATGACTTTAACACTCTTGTTTCGGAAGCGTTTTTTACATATTCCGTAAAATTGCCGGACGGATATGATATTAACAAAGCGCTGAATATTTTCAAAAAGCTGTCGGACGAAGAAACGCAGATGAATGTTTCGTTTAACGAGCAGCAGAAGAAAATTGATATTCAGATAATGGGTTCAGTGCAGTTAGAGGTTTTAAAGCGCATACTTTCAGACAGATTTAATCTTGACGCGGAATTTGAAAACGGGGGCATAATATACAAAGAAACAATTGAGAACGAGGTTGAAGGTGTAGGCCACTTTGAACCTCTCAGGCACTACGCGGAGGTTCACCTGAAAATGGAACCTGCCGAAAAAGGCAGCGGAATTACAATCGCCTCCGAATGCAGCGAAGACGAGCTTGACAAAAACTATCAAAACCTTATCATGGCGCACATTGCCGAAAAACCACATCCCGGAGTGCTTACAGGCTCTCCGGTAACGGATATAAAAATAACCCTGGTAAGCGGAAAAGCACATGTAAAGCATACCGAGGGCGGCGATTTCAGAGAAGCGACCTACAGAGCAATCCGACAGGGACTTATGCAGGCAAAAAGCGTTGTCCTTGAGCCTTGGTACAAATTTACCCTTGAAATACCCGTTGAATGTACCGGCAGAGCGCTTACGGATCTGGAACAGCTCGGTGCAAAGACCGATCCTCCCGCAGCCTCGGAAAACACCACTGTTATATCAGGCACGGTTCCTGTCGGAAAAATGAATGAATACCACGAAAAGCTTATAGCGTACACGCACGGTTCATGCAGACTGAGCTGCTTTTTTAACGGCTACGGACCATGCGTAAATCAGCAGGAAGTCATAGAAAAAATCGGCTATGACTGCGAAGCGGACATACAAAACACCGCCGACTCCGTATTCTGTTCCCACGGGAGCGGAATAACTGTCAAATGGAATGATGTTTTCAATCACATGCATCTGCCTCTGAAAAAGAAGAAAATCAGCGAACCGGATGTTCCTGCCGCAAAATACCGCGCTCTTATTGCAGACGAAGAAGAACTTCTGAAAATTTTTGAGGCAACATACGGAAAGATTAAAAACAAATCTCCGCGTCCGCTCAAAACGCCGAAAACTCCTGTATACCAAAACGGCAAGGCAAAAATTTTTGACGAAACATATTTACTGATTGACGGGTACAACATAATTTTTGCCTGGGACGAGCTGAAAGAAATCGCCAAAGACAGCCTTGACAGTGCGCGTTCGCTGCTTATAAACAAAATATGCAATTACCGTGCAATGAGAAACGAAAACGTAATTTTGGTATTTGACGCGTACAAAGTACCGGGAAGTTATCGCGAAACAGAAAACCTTCACGGTGTTTCGGTCGTATACACCAAAGAAGCAGAAACTGCCGACTCTTATATTGAAAAAACAAGCAAGGTTTTAAGCAAAAATTACCGTGTACGGGTAGCCACCTCGGATAACCTTGAACAAATAATTGTATTCGGTAACGGCGCCTACCGCATAAGCGCGCCTGAATTTGAAAAAGATGTGCAGTCCGCTGAAGATGAAATGAGAAAATACATTGAAAAACAGTAAAAGCTGTCGGGTTTGCTCCGACAGCTTTTTAATTCTTATTTTTCTTCAACTACCGAACTTTCAGCAGCATTATCAAGATATTTTGCAAGATTTTCCGCTGCCAGTGTGTTTTTGATAAACGCTTTGACGTCATCATCAAATTTATAATACGGAAGCTTCTCCTCAAGCTCTATTACATGATAGCCGTATGCGGTTTTGATTGGCTCGCTTATATCTCCGACATCCATGGAATAGCAAGCGTCTTCAAACTCAGAAACCATTTCACCCCTGCCGAAAGTATATCCGTTGGGATTTTTCTGCACACCGGGATCCATATTGTATTCAGCTATAAGGTCATCAAAATTTGCTCCGTTTTTTGCAAGCTCACAAACCTTGTTTGCCGTTTCGAGAGCTTTGTTCCACTGCTCATCGGTTGAATTTCCGTTTTCATCCGCATCGGGTATGATAAGTACATGCTTTGCCCTTACACCGTTAAATACAAATACCTTTTCAAGATTATCGTCATAGAATTTTTGTATTTCTTCATCTGTAGGTGCAAACTCCGGAAGTATCATAAGCTGGTTATAAAGATTATTCATCATCTGAGTATAATGATACATTTCATAAGTATAACCGTTTTCTTCCAAAAGCTGTCCGAATCCGTCTGTACCGCCGTTTTGGGCCTTATATGCCTCAAGGTTCTGCATGTAATCATTTTCAAAGCTTACTCCTGCGGTAATTCCGTTTTTAAGCGCTGTGTCCATAATAGCGCAGTCGTATTTTATCTGATTGAGAACTATTTCATTGAGATCGGAATCCTGCGGAACGGAACCGCTTGCATTGTATAGATTCTTATAGCCCTCAAAAACAG
This sequence comes from uncultured Clostridia bacterium, assembly GCA_934481345.1. Lineage (GTDB taxonomy): Bacteria > Bacillota > Clostridia > UMGS1810 > UMGS1810 > CAKSIN01. Next base: position 47,006 of record CAKSPF010000002.1, on the reverse strand, counting down.
TATCGGTATAGCTTCTGCCGTTAACCGTTCCGAGAACGTTTCCGTCAAATACCGACGAGGCTTTTTTGCCGATTGAAGCGGTATTTGTAAGCTGCTCCCATCCAACGGTTTTTTCAAACATTTCGCTTACAATTCTAAGCGGAACATAGGTAGTGTCATTATACAGAAAGTTGTCTGCTTCGACCTTATTTCCGTTTACAAATATGTTCATGGTATTTCTCTCGACGCTTATCTTGCTGTTTGCCGCTTCATCAAGTGCCGACGCGGAATTTCCGGGAGTTTCCGGTATATCGGTATCGGTAATGAGCGCTTTATTGCCGTCAGCAACATACTCAACCTTCTTGCCGAGCATTTCCGCTATGCGTCTGAGCGGAACGTATGTGGTATCATTGAAAAGAAAATTGTCGGAAACAACTCTCTCGCCGTCTACAACGATATTTATTGTATTTTTATCGACTGTTATTGTTTCGTAAGGGTCAGCAAAGGCTGTAACACTCATAACAGCAACTGCTGCAGCAGCTGCTATAACACTTTTTTTAATCATAAAGTTTTATCCTCCGTTTATTTCAGATTAAGCGTACCGAGATTTGCTTTTTTCAGGTACTCGTTTATAAATCCGTCAAGGTCACCGTCCATAACGGCAGTTATATTGCCCATTTCATAATTTGTACGGTGGTCTTTGACAAGGTTATACGGGTGGAAAACGTAGCTTCGTATCTGGCTGCTCCAGCCGATTTCCTTTTCCACACCCTTTATGTCGTTTATTTTTTCCTGATTTTCGCGTTCCTTCAGCTCCATAAGCTTTGATTTAAGCATTTTCATTGCAGTATCGCGATTTTTGTGCTGTGAACGCTCATTTTGACAGGACACTACTATTCCGGTGGGAAGGTGTGTAATTCTTATTGCGGAATCAGTCTTGTTTATGTGCTGACCGCCTGCGCCGCTCGAACGGTAAGTATCTACCCTCAAATCCTCCGGACGGATGTCTATCTGAATTTCATCATTAAATTCCGGCATAACCTCAACGCTTGCAAAAGACGTATGGCGTCTGCCTGCGGCGTCAAACGGAGAAATTCTTACAAGTCTGTGCACACCTTTTTCGCTTTTTAAATATCCGTATGCATTCTCACCGGAAACAAGTATTGTGGCGCTTTTTACTCCTGCGTCATCTCCGGGAAGCAAATCGAGGGTTTCGACGGAAAAGTTTCTTCTTTCCGCCCATCTCGTATACATTCTGAGAAGCATTTCAACCCAGTCCTGCGCCTCTGTACCGCCTGCGCCGGCATGAAGTGACAAGATAGCGTTATTTTTGTCATACTCACCGGAAAGCAGAGTCTGAAGCGTCATTTCCTCGACAGTTTTCCTGATTTTTTTTATTGTCTCTCCGACCTCGCCTATATATGAATCGTCGTTTTCGGAATTTGCCATATCTATAAGAACCATTGTGTCGTCATATTCGCGGCAAAGCTCGTTATACTTTTCCGTTTTGGATTTGAGCGATTTTACTTTCTGAAGAATTTTCTGGCTGTTTTCCATATCATCCCAAAATCCCGGTTCGGCGGTTTTTTCTTCAAGCTCTTTTATTTTTTCCAAAGCGCTGCCGATGTCAAAGTGAATCCCTCAGTTCTTTTATGCCGGCCTCCATGCCTGCAAGCTCAATTTTGTATTCATCGTACTCCAGCAAAAATATCACCTCTTAATATTATTTAAAATCAATTATTTTCCACAGCATTTTTTATATTTAAGTCCGCTTCCGCACGGGCAAGGGTCATTTCTGCCAACCTTTGCTCCGCTTCTGGTCTGCGGTTTCTGAACGCCGTTTTCATCTTTATTTGTAGTCATCGGGATGTTTTCCTGCCTCTGTTCAAGCTTTGTTTCCACTCTCACGTTAAACAGCATTCTGATAACGTCCTCGCCTATTGCGCCGATCATTTCTTCATACATTGCATAACCCTCGTTTTTGTATTCGATGACAGGGTCGTTGTTTCCGTATGCCCTGAGGCCTATTCCCTGGCGCAGCTGATCCATATTGTCGATATGATCCATCCACTTGCTGTCTACTACCTTCAGCAGAATAACTCTCTGCACTTCTTTCATCATATCATCGCCGAATTCCGCGCGTTTTTCTTCATAGCGTTTTTCGGCAATATCAATAAGCTGCCGCTTAAGGTCTTCCTTGGTAAGAGTCTGCAAGTCGTCCTTTGTGAAAGAAAGCATACCCTGCGGAACAAAAATATGCTCAACATATTCTATAAGACCTTTGAGATTCCAGTTATCGGGATATTCCTCGCTGCCGGTATACGAATCCACTGTATTTTCGACAAATTCAACAATCATGTGCCTGATTGAGTCGGTAACGTCTTCGCCGTTAAGAACCTTCTGTCTTTGCTTGTATATAGTATCCCGCTGAACATTCATTACATCATCATATTTGAGAACGTGGCAGCGAACCTGGAAGTTTCTGCCCTCAACACGTTTTTGGGCATTTTCTATAGCGTTTGACAGCATTTTATGCTCAATTGCCTCGTCATCCGCAAGTCCCATTGCATTGACAATGGAGGTGAGGCGGTCGGAACCGAACAGACGCATCAAATCGTCCTCAAGTGAAATATAAAATCTCGATTCACCAATATCTCCCTGTCTTCCGCTTCGGCCTCTGAGCTGATTGTCAATACGGCGCGACTCATGGCGCTCCGTACCGATTATAAACAGTCCGCCCGCTTGCTTTACTTCTTCGCGTTCTTGTTCTATCTGAACCTTAAATTTATCTCTGAGTTCATTAAACGTCTTTCTTGCGTTAAGAATTTCTTCGTCATCCGTATCCGAAAGACCTGTGCTCTCCAGGATAAGGTCATCCTCAAAACCCATTTTCTTCATTTCGCGCTTTGCCATAAATTCGGCATTACCGCCGAGCATAATATCGGTACCGCGGCCTGCCATGTTTGTAGCAATGGTAACAGCGCCTTTTCTTCCCGCCTGTGCAACAATTTCTGCCTCTTTTTCGTGATATTTGGCATTGAGCACCTCATGGGGTATGCCCTCGCGTTTGAGCATTTTGCTCAGAAGCTCTGATTTTTCTATTGTAATTGTACCGACAAGCACCGGCTGTCCCTTAGCGTGGCACTCTTTTATCTGTTCAATAACAGCCTTGAACTTTCCCGCTTCTGTCTTATAAACGCTATCGGGATGGTCTATTCTTATCATCGGCTCGTTTGTCGGTATAACGACAACATCGAGCTTGTATATCTCCTGAAACTCTGTTTCCTCAGTTTCGGCAGTACCGGTCATACCGGAAAGCTTTGAATAAAGTCTGAAAAAGTTCTGGAAGGTTATTGTTGCAAGAGTTTTGCTCTCATGCGCTATATGCACTCCCTCTTTTGCTTCTATTGCCTGATGAAGTCCGTCATTATACCTTCTGCCGTGCATAAGTCTTCCGGTAAATTCATCGACAATTATTACCTGGCCGTCCTTTACTACATACTGCATATCTCTGTGCATGATACCGTATGCCTTTATTGCCTGGTTAATATGGTGCGAGATTGTGATATTTTCGGGATCGGAAAGGTTTTCTATATTGAATGCCTGTTCAGCCTTTTTGATTCCCGCTGCGGTAAGCGTTGCGGTATGAGCCTTTTCGTCCACGATATAATCCGCGTCGCCGTCCTCATCTATAACTTTATCGTCAGACTCAACGATTTTTTTGCATTTAAGCCCTTTTGCAAATCTGTCTGCCAAAGTATAAAGCTCTGTTGATGTTTCACCGAGTCCCGAAATAATAAGCGGTGTCCTCGCTTCATCAATAAGAATAGAGTCCACTTCGTCAACTACGGCAAAATTATGACCCTTCTGCTGAACAACATTTTCCTTTGAGATAACCATGTTATCTCTCAGATAGTCAAATCCGAGTTCATTGTTTGTGCCGTAGGTAATATCGCAGTTATAAGCCGCCTTCCTTTCCTCGGGGCTTTCGTCATGAGTTATAAGTCCGACTGTAAGTCCGAGAAATTTATAAATTTTACCCATTTGCTCGCTGTCACGCTTTGCGAGATAATCATTTACGGTTACAACATGAACGCCCTTGCCCTCAAGTGCATTAAGATAGCACGGAAGCGTCGCAACGAGAGTTTTACCTTCACCTGTTTTCATTTCGGCAATTCTGCCCTGGTGCAGAACGATACCGCCTATGAGCTGTACATCAAAGTGGCGCATGCCGAGCACCCTTTTGCCTGCCTCGCGCACAACCGCAAATGCTTCGGGAAGTATATCGTCAAGAGTTTCACCATTTGAGAGTCTGCTTCTGAATTCATCTGTTTTAGCTTTAAGCTCGCTGTCGCTAAGGCTCTTTATGCTGCCTTCAAGCCGATTTATTTCATCAACTATAGGCATTATCTTTTTTATGGCTCTGTCACTGTATGAGCCTATAACCTTTTCTATTAATTTTTTCATAAAGATTTCCTTTCAGTGTCATTAAGTATATAGATTTATTATATCAACTTTCTTTAAATATAACAATACCTTTTTAACAATTTTAACATTTTGTTTATAAAAAAGTATATCATTTCCTGCTAAAATGCCTCATTTTTTGACTCTGTGACAATTAATATTGATTATAAATCAAAAAAATGATAGAATTAGTTATAATATTTTATGCGGAGGAAAAAACATGATAGGTATTATAGGTGCAATGGATATTGAAACGGACGGGATAAAACAGCTTATAGAAAATTGCTGCACCGAAAAAATAAGCGGAATTGAGTTTTTTTCGGGAAAGATATGCGGCAAGGATGTGGTTGCGGCAAAATGCGGCGCAGGAAAAGTCAACGCGGCACTATGCACGGAAGCCATGATACTGAAATACAATCCCGAATGTATAATAAACTCGGGAGTGGCAGGCGGACTTTCAAAAAAACTGAACGTAACAGACATAGCAATTGCCGAAAATGTAGTCCAGCATGATTGCGATACAACACCTTTCGGCGAGCCATTGGGCTTTCTGTCACACATAAACACGGTTAAAATTCCGTGCAGTGAAAAAATTGTCAAAACGCTGTATGACGCAGCGCAAAAACTGGATAACACAACTGTGGTCTGCGGAACAATTGCGACAGGCGACCAGTTTATTAACTGCAATGAAAAAAAGCAAAAAATCATAAAGAATTTTAACGCTGTATCCACTGAAATGGAAGGCGGCGCAATAGGGCATGTATGCTATGCAAACGGAGTTGATTTCGGAGTTCTGCGCGCAATCTCCGACAATGCCGACGGCAGCTCTCACATGGATTACAGAGAATTTACGATTGCCGCTGCCGACAAGTCAATCCGAATAATCAGATACTTTATCGAAAATTATTGAGCAAAACGGACTTTACCGTCGGGTAAAGTCCGTTTATATTATTTATTAAAATTATCTCGCATCTTTTCAAAAAAAGATTTATGCTGTTTGTAATTATTTTCATTTGACGCTTTCGCAAAATCGCGCAGAGCGTCTTTCTGTTCCTTATTCAGATTTTTCGGAACCTCCACCGTCACATGAATAATCATATCACCTCGGACGGAGCTTCTTACACTCGGTATACCCTTTCCTTTAAGACGGAATTCCGTACCGGGCTGTGTTCCCTCCGGAATTTTATACGAAATCTTTCCGAGCCGTCCCTTTGCACTCTCATCAAGAACCGGTACATCAACATCTGCACCGAGTGCCGCCTGTACGAAAGTAATCGGCACATTGCAGTACACATCATAGCCCCTTCTGGTAAATACGGAATGTCTTTTAATCTGAACCGTCACAAGCAAATCTCCGGACGGACCGCCCTTGCTTCCGACGTTTCCGAGTCCTCTGTATCTTACTGTTTCGCCCGAATCTATTCCTGCCGGAATGTCAACGTCAACAGTCCGTGCATGCTTTATTTTGCCCTTGCCGCGGCACTTGGGGCAAGGATTTTTTATAATCTGGCCTGTTCCGCCGCAATGATTGCATGTAGTTACATTTACCATCTGACCGAAAATAGAGTTGGTAACATTCTTGATTTCACCGCTGCCCTTACAGGTCGGGCAGGTTATTCTGTCTGCTTCACTCTTGCAGCCTTTTCCGCCGCATTCGTCGCAGTTTTCGATTTTATATATTTTCAAATTCTTTTTTACGCCGAAAGCCGCTTCTTCAAAAGATATAAGAACGCTTTCTTCAATGTCCGAGCCGCGTCTGGGACCGTTTTTGGCACGTCTTCCTCCGCCGCCGAAACCGCCGCCGAAGAATGAACCGAATATATCGCCCAAATCACTGAAATCCGCGCTGCCGGAAAATCCTCCGCCAAAGCCGCCCGCACCGAAATTGGGATCTACCCCCGCATGACCGTACTGGTCGTATCTCTGACGTTTTTCCTTGTTGCTGAGCACCTCATACGCTTCTCCGGCTTCCTTGAACTTAGCTTCTGCTTCTTTATCTCCCGGATGAAGGTCGGGGTGATACTTTTTTGCAACACGTCTGTATGCTTTTTTTATTTCATCATCGCTTGCGCCCTTCTGAACGCCGAGCACTTCGTAATAATCTCTTTTATCTGCCATAAAATTCACCGTCCTTCAACAATCGGAAACGCGCGGCATTCTTGCCGCGCATCCCGGTTTATTGCTGACTAAACGGGGTTCCTCCCCCTTTTTTGAATGTCCGGCTGTCTTAATGCTGCCGGATTCAGCTTTATTTCTGATTATTTATTATCATCATCTACGACAGTGTAATCGCCGTCATATGTGCCGCCCTGCGCACCGCCGTTTGAAGCGCCGCCCTGCGGTCCTTCCTGCGTACCCTGAGCGCCCTGCGGATTTGCAGCCTGATACATTTTTGAAGACACATCGTAGAACTTCTTCTGAAGCTCGTCTGTAGCATTCTTTATTGCATCTGTATCTGTACCTTCAAGAGCTTTTTTAAGGTCTGCAATTTTTGCTTCAATTTCGCTCTTATCAGCAGGATCAAGCTTATCGCCGAGGTCATTCATGGATTTCTCGCACTGATAAACGAGAGAATCGGCATTATTTCTTACTTCAACTTCTTCTTTACGTTTTTTATCTTCTTCGGCAAATTTTTCTGCTTCCTTAACTGCCTTATCAATATCCTCTTCCGAAAGATTTGAGCTTGCGGTAATGGTTATATCCTGCTCATTGCCTGTTGCCATATCCTTAGCGGATACATGCACGATACCGTTTGCATCAATATCGAAGCTAACCTCAATCTGCGGAACGCCTCTCGGAGCGGGAGCAATTCCCGTAAGTGAAAATCTTCCGAGGCTCTTGTTATATGCAGCCATTTCTCTTTCGCCCTGAAGAACGTTTATTTCAACACTTGTCTGATTGTCTGCCGCTGTTGAGAATACCTGGCTCTTTTTGGTAGGAATTGTAGTATTTCTCTCAATAAGCTTTGTGCAAACGCCGCCCATTGTTTCGATACCGAGTGAAAGCGGAGTTACGTCCAGAAGAAGAAGGTCTTTAACATCACCGGCAAGCACACCGCCCTGAATTGCTGCACCCATTGCAACACATTCATCGGGGTTTATGCCCTTATGCGGCTCTTTGCCTATTAATTTCTTAACAGCTTCCTGAACAGCAGGTATTCTGGATGAACCGCCGACCAAAAGAACTTTGTGAATATCCGAAGGAGTAAGACCTGCGTCGGAAAGTGCATTCTTTGTCGGTCCCATGGTTGCTTCTACCAAATCTGCTGTAAGTTCATCGAATTTGCTTCTTGTAAGCGTAACGTCAAGGTGCTTGGGACCTGTAGCGTCTGCTGTGATAAACGGCAGATTGATATTTGAAGTTGTTACGCCGGAAAGCTCAATTTTAGCTTTTTCGGCAGCTTCCTTCAATCTCTGCATTGCCATTTTGTCGCCGCTTAAATCTATGCCGCTGTCCTTTTTGAATTCTTCGACAAGATACTTAATAATTCTGTCATCAAAGTCATCACCGCCAAGACGGTTATTACCGCTGGTAGCCAAAACTTCAAAAACTCCGTCGCCGATTTCAAGAATTGATACATCAAATGTACCGCCGCCGAGATCGTAAACCATAATCTTCTGTTCATGGTCTTTATCCATACCGTAAGCAAGAGCAGCAGCCGTAGGCTCATTTATAATTCTGAGGACTTCAAGACCTGCAACCTTACCTGCATCCTTTGTAGCCTGACGCTGTGAATCGCTGAAATATGCCGGTACGGTAATTACAGCCTGTGTAACCTTTTCACCGAGATAGCTCTCTGCATCTGATTTTAATTTTTGGAGAATCATTGCCGAGATTTCCTGCGGTGTATACTTTTTGCCGTCAATATCAACCTTTCTGTCTGTTCCCATATCTCTTTTTATGGATATAATGGTTTTTTCCGGGTTGGTTATTGCCTGCCTTTTTGCGACCTGACCTACCAGTCTTTCGCCGTCCTTTGTAAATGCAACAACAGACGGCGTGGTTCTTGCGCCTTCGGCATTTGCTATAACAACAGGCTCGCCGCCTTCCATAACTGCTACGCATGAATTTGTAGTACCTAAATCAATACCAATAATTTTTGACATATAAATTACCTCCAATTTTATTATCAACAAATTTTAATGTAAAATCCAAATTAATTAGCAACCTTTACCATGCTGTGACGTATTACCTTGTCCTTGTAAGTATAGCCTTTCATAAATTCTTCGACTACGGTATTATCGTCAATGCTTTCATCATCAACATGCATTATTGCATTGTGCAGCTCGGGATTGAACTGTTCTCCGACTGCTTTGATTTCGCTTACTCCAAGCTTTTTAAATATTTCTTCGGTCTGCTTTAATACCATCTCTACGCCCTTGAAATACTCGCTTTCCTTATCGGCAAACGAATCAAGCGCTCTGCCGAGATTGTCTATTACCGGCAAAAGCTCGGCAACCGTATCTTTTACGCTGCCGGTGTATATATCCTCTTTTTCCTTAACGGTCCGTTTTTTGAAGTTGTCATACTCAGCCATAAGCCTTTTATAACGGTCCGTTATATCAGAAAGCTCCTTTTGCTTATCTTCAAAAAGCTTTTTGTAATCTTTTTCATCAGTTTTATTTTTCTTTTCTGCGTCTGTATTTTCGGTTTCTGCGTTTACGGTTTCATCCTTTAAAACCTTTTCTTCCGCTTTTGTATCCGTTTTTTTCTTAGACATTTTATCACTCTCCTTCAGTGTTCGGACCTATATCCTTGAGCTGCTTTGAAAGGTACTCCAAAGTTGAAATAACCTTTGCATAATCCATCCTCGTGGGACCTATTATCGCAAGCTTTCCGAAAAGGTCGTTGCCAAGGCTGTAATCAGATACAACCATGCTCAAATTGTGCTCTTTAAGATGCTGGTTTTCATCTCCCATTATAACGGAAACATCTTTGTCATGATGTGATTTTTTAAGAATTTCTTTAATTTCGTTTCCGTTGTCATGCCGCATAAAGTTCAAAAAATCCTTTGTACGGTTTATATCATTAAATTCCGGATGCTTAAAAATATTTGTAGTTCCGGAAAAAACAATATCGCAGTTGCCCGATTCATTTACAAGATCGGTAAAAAATTTAAAAATTACGTCAAGCATAAAGCTTTCCACAGGTATCAGAGCTTTTTCTTCCTCCAGGATATCCTTTGAAAGCACATTCAGATTTACTCCCGCGAACTTCCTGTTAAGATAATTTGAAAGCTTTTCGAGAACCTCGCCGTCATACGGTGTTTTGACTCTGAGCGTTCTGTTCTTTACCACGCCGTCACTGAGCACAACTATCATTACGAAGCTCTTGTCATCTATTTTTATAAGCTTGACGGAATATATGACATATTCCGATGAAACAGGAGTGGTAAAAGCCGCAGTGTAGTTTGTCATCAGGCTCACCATATCCGATACGGCAGACAAAACCTTGTTGAATTCTGCATATTGCTTTGCCAGTGCAACCTTTATCTGATTTATTTCATTAAGTGTAAGCCGATATTCTCTCATAAGCTGGTTAACATATGTTCTGTAGCCGAGAACCGAAGGAACTCTTCCTGCGGAAGTATGTGGTTTTTCCAGATATCCCGCTTCTTCGAGAGCCGCCATTTCGTTTCTTACGGTAGCCGAGCTGACGCCGAGATTGTGGCTGCTTAATATATAAGCCGAACCGACAGGCTCCGCCGTCATGATGTAGTCATCGATTATCGCACGAAGAATTTTTTCCTTTCTTTCACTTAATTCCATATTTTCATCTCCTTTAGCACTCACACTCATCGAGTGCTAACAAGTATAAAATAACACTATATGATGATTTTGTCAATACCTTTTTTAAAATTTACAATTATTTAACAATTAAAATGCTTAAAATCACATAAATTCACACATTATTGCATTGGACACAAGCGCGGCTTCTTCCTTGAGTTTAAGGCTGTCTGAGCTGTTTATCAAAAATTTTTCAAAACGTTTCAGCTGTCCGGCAAAAACCTTGTCGAAATCAAGTGAAAACCTGCTGTGAAATTCCCGTTTGTTTACACCGCTTTTTATCACTCTCAGTCCCAAAATGACAAATTCTCTCATTGCTTCATCATTTGTCATAGTGTAATCTTCACTGAGTTTATATCCGTTCAGATAATCTTCAAGGCTTTTTGAATGTGTAAATCTTCTGCGCCCCATGCATGACGCGGCAGACGCACCGAAGCCGAGATAATCGCAGCAGTTCCAGTATTTCAGATTATGCCTGCTTTCTCTGTTTTCCCTTGCAAAGTTTGATATTTCATAATGTACATATCCGTTTTCTTTCAGACGGCTGCACAGAAGATTATACATATCCGCAAAGGTATCGTCATCGGTCTGCTTTATTTTATTTTCATTAACCATGCGGTAAAACGGGGTTCCCGGCTCAATTTTAAGTCCGTAACAGGATATATGCTCCGGCTCAAGTTTTAGCACTTGTTCCGCCGATGTGCTTAATGTGTCCGTATTTTGACCGTCAAAGGCATACATAAGGTCTATGCTGATATTATCAAATCCTGCGTTTCTGAGTAAACGAAAGGTATTTTGCGTATCCTCCGCGCTGTGTATTCTGCCGAGAGTTATAAGCTCCGAATCATTAAAACTCTGAGCACCAAGGCTTATTCTGTTCACACCGTATTTTTTCAAAATCGTTGCTTTTTGCAAATCTACCGTTTTCGGATTTGCCTCCACAGTAAACTCTGCATCTTTGTCTATACGGAATATGCCGTTAATACCGCTCAGCAGTTTTTCAAGGCAATCGCTGTCAAGACAGGTAGGTGTCCCGCCTCCGATATACACTGTATCCGCTTTCAAACCGCAATACCGGTTCATTTCTTTTAAAACAGCGTCTGTATATTCGTATTGCATACCGATTTTATCGGGGTAAGACGCAAAGTCGCAATAATTGCATTTTTTTATACAAAAAGGTATATGAACATATATTCCCGTCAACTAAATCCCTCCGCATACAAAAAAGGGCTGCAATGCAGTCCTTTTAGTCCTCATTATTAAATATAAGTCTGTTTGCATTATTATAGAATATCTTCTCGTTTTCGGTATCTGTAAGCTGCAATTTATAAAATTCTTCAAGGCAGTAATCGTGCCTTTCTATCGGATAATCCGTGCCGAACATTACCTTATCAATATCATGCTTGCGGATAAGAGAGCGTATTTTTTCATAGCTCAAATCCCTGAAGCAACTCGAAGTATCTATGTACAAATCCGTACCGAGTATAAACTCCTCAGCCTCATCCCATGCGTCATGTCCTCCGAGGTGAGCCGCTATTACGGTAAGTCCCGGGAAATCCCTGCGGACTTTCGCAATTCTGTGCGGTGCGGAACAATTGCTCTTTACATCTCCGGCATGAAACAGTATGGGAAGTCCTTCCGCTCTGATAATATCATATACCGGATACATTTTGGGATCGTCAGCATTAAACATCTGAAAATCCGGGTGCAGCTTTATACCGCGCAGTCCGAGCGATTTTATACGTTTAATCTCTTTTTCAAAATCGCCGTCATAATCCTGATGCAGTGTGCCGAAACCGGCAACATTTTTTGATATATGCGACGAGGTACTGTCGTTTATTACCTCTACCTGTGAGGCTTTAAGCGCAGTTGAATGAATAACAAGCTTGTCCACACCGGCACTTTCGGCACTGTCCATAAGGTCATTAAAAGTTCCCCTGCCGTGCATTACATAATGGTAATAGCTGCCAAGGTTGTCCACTGCCCTCTGTGCCAGACTGTCGGGAAAAAAATGTGCGTGTACGTCAATAATTTTCAACTTTAATCACCTTACTTAATTATATTACTGTATTATAGCAAATAAACGTGATAAAGTCAATAATTGTAGGCATACGAATGTGATTTTTTCAACTACTTTGTTTTTCAATAAGCTTTGCGATCCTCGACTGATTAAACCTCTGAACAAACACAAACTGCATATCAAAAGTCGCCGCAAGCACTGACGTTATCAAAAATGGCACAAATCCGCCGAAAGGTTTTGAGAACATGAGCGGCAAAAAGCTAAGCAGAACCATCACCTCATGCCCTATACGGGCATTTGTCATATTATGAAATACAGCAGAAAGAGAATTTGTTTTCATAGAAAACAGGGTTTTATTATATGTCGGCACATACTTTTTCCATTTCTTTATATGTATTTTTTCATAAAATCTCTGTTCTGCCCTGCTTATTTTAAAGCGGCCGAAATCCGATTTATCTTTTCTTAAAACCGTAACAAGTACGGCAACAATTATCCTCATTGCAAAATGATAAAACGTCGTAAAAAAAGTAATGGCAAGCGAGAAGTATATTCCGCCGTAATCCTTCACATAAAACACAACGCCTGCAACGGCGCATACCATCGAGAGCGTTGTGCATAATATAATTGTTTTTTTCGTTGTAAAATACATCTTATCTTAAATTCCTTATAGCCTCCACCCTTTTTTCAATAGGCGGATGTGTGGCAAAAAGCGAACCCCGTTTTTTGCCGTTTGCAGCAAGAATAGGATCGGATATATACATATTTGCCGTAGCGCTGCTTGCACACTTAACCGGTTTTGATATACCGCCGATTTTTTCAAGCGCGGTTGCAAGTCCTTCGGGATTTCTCGTAAATTCCACTGCTGTAGCGTCTGCGAGATATTCTCTGTTTCTGCTCAGAGCAAGCTTCATTATCTGTCCCGCAATCGGTGCAAGTATAATAAATACAAGACCTAAAAGCATAAGTATTGCATTGCCTTCGCTTTTGTCTTTATCGCTGCTGCGCCGTCTGCTGTACCACATAGAGCGTGACCATATGTCCGAAATCATTACCACAATGCCGACCATAACCGACACAACGGTGGAAAGCAAAATATCATAGTTTTTTATATGAGCCACTTCATGAGCAAGCACGCCTTCAAGCTGATAATAATCCATTGTATCCAAAAGTCCTGTCGTTACACATATTGCGGCATGCTTTGGATTTCTGCCGGTTGCAAATGCATTCGGCGACGGATCATCCATTACATAGAGCTTTGGAACATCTATACCGGCTGCAATGCATATGCCCTCAAGTGCATTTATAAGCTGCCTGTGCTGCATTTCATTTGCCGGGTGTGCGTGATTTGCGGCAATAACGATTTTATCGCTGTTCCAGTATGAAGCAAGCGACGCCGCAAGTGAAAATACAGTTGCAATCAGCACGGCATACTCACCGTAGCCGAGCGCATAGCTGATATAATACACCACCACCGCCAAAAACACAAATACTCCGGTAACAATTACACAGGTTTTGAATTTATTTGTTTTTATAGCCTTAAACATACCGTTATACCTCAGAACTGTACCTTGGGAGCTTTTCTTGCTTCGGGTTCTTCAACCTCAAAATAATCACGCTTTTTGAAATTAAGAATACCGGCAATTATATTTTTCGGAAATACATCTATAGCAGTGTTGAATGCTGTAACGGAGTCGTTGTAAAACTGTCTTGCAAATGACACTTTATTTTCCGTATTTGTAAGCTCAACCTGAAGCTCGCGGTAATTCTGATTAGCCTTCAGATCCGGATAATTTTCCGCAACCGCGAAAATTGATTTAAGTGCGTTTGTTACGTTGTTTTCGGCGTTAGCCTTTTCCGCAGCCGACTGTGCCGAAATGGAATTTGCCCTCGCTTCGGTAACCTTTTCGAACAGCTCGCGTTCGTGCTTTGCATAACCTTTTACAGTTTCCACAAGGTTCGGTATAAGGTCATATCTGCGCTGAAGCTGTGTTTCAATCTGATGCCAGCCGTTATCAACCTTATTTTTAAGAGATACAAGGCTGTTGTATGCGTAAATTGCATATATAGCAACAACCGCAATAATTATCAAAAGAATTTTCATGATACCACTCCCAAATATTATTTTATTCATTGTAAAACAAAATATTATAAAAGTCAACACATAATGTTTTACCAAAAATATCCTTTTTATTTTTGCTCAAAATATCTGCAAATTCCGTTTACTATTCCGGAAACAATTTTATTTTGGTAATCCTCCGTGCTCATGAGCCTGTCTTCTTCGGCATTGGTCATAAATCCCATTTCCACGAGGACAATCGGAACTTTGGTCCAGTTAAAGCCCGTCAAATCATTGCGTATAACAATGCCTCGGTTATATGCTCCCGTTGATTTTACAAATTCCTCCAGAATTAATTTACCGGCATTCGCGCTTTTTTCAACAACCGCATTGTCATGGACGTGTTTTGCCGACGGAACAAGCACCGAAACACCGTGAGCACTGCTGTTTTCACTGCCGTCTGCATGAATTTTTACGGAAAGCTCCGCATTCAGCTTGTTGGCAAACTCTGCCCTGTCTATATTCGTCATATCGCTCTTATTGCCGGTACGCGTCATATGAACATCCGCGCCGAGCTGTTCAAGCGCCGCTTCCAGTTTCAGCGATACTGCAAGATTAAGCTGTTCCTCACTAAGTATTTTGCCGCTTGTACCGGAAGCAAATGCCGCTTTTGTTTCGGAAGAGTCCGGAGCAATGCACTCTTGTTTGTTATAGCTGTTTATTCCGTGCCCGGCGTCCACAACTATTACTCTGCCGCTTAGAATACCGGGGGTTTCTTCGACTCCGTCTTTATTTTTGTTTTCGGTATTTGTTTCAGACTTTTTATTGTTTTTGCTTTCAGTTTTTTGCTCTGTATGAATTTCGGCGCTGCGCGGCTGCACAACTCCTGTGTTAATACCGGGCAGGGCGCATGCAGTGCAAAACACAAGTAAAATCAATACAGCGATAATTAATCTTTTCATCAGCGCCAGCCCTTATCTTTTTCGTATTTTACGATAAAGTCCTTATTTGCCTTTTCTATGGAGTTAAAATCACTCTCACTGAAAGACTCATCCGGATAATACCAGTCCTTATTTCCAAAATACGTTTTAAACGGCTCGGTCTGGAAAACATATCCGTGGCGTGCGTAAATTTCATTTCTTACAAGCGCAACCTCATCGCGCGTCAGACCGTCAAGATAATCAGAGGTTATATACTCGCTGTCACTCGGGAACAGATAATCGTCTTCATCATCGTAGTAGTCGTCATCATATTCGTCTTCATAGTCATCGTCATAGTAGTCCTCATCGTCGAGTTCTCCGTCATCTTCATCGAAATCCTCATCTTCATCTTTTTTGTCGTCATCATCGCGGTCTTCATCACGGTCATCCTCGGAATAATCGGTATCGTTGCCGGTTATAAGCGCCGCAAGCTCCGAATCGGGATTAATTATTATATACGCTCCCACTGTGGCAGTGCCGCACAAAATAAGTGCAAGCAGCACTATCAGAACTATAACAGCCGGATTTGTTTTTTTCTTCACAGTTTTTTCGGGCTGTTTTACCTGATTTTGACTTGGAGCCGAAGCTGCACCGTTTTCGACGGGAGCGCCGCATCCCATGCAAAATGCGGCATTTGGTTTAAGCGGTTTTCCGCATTTTTTACATACATCTCCGGAGGTATTTTCTGACTCGTCCGTTCTTCTTCCGCATCCTTTGCAGAAAAGCGCTCCCGGAACAAGAGCCGTACCGCAATGCGGACACACCTCTGTATTACCGTTATGCTCTTTTTCTTCCGCCGGCTGTGCTTTCTCTGCCGGATTTTCTTCGTTTGCGGTTTCGTTATCTGCCGTATCGGATATGCTGTTTTCCGATGTTTCTTCCGATGCGTCACTGTTATTCACAGCTTCATCGGCAGCCCTTTCTTCATTATCCGTAATTTGATTATTTACTTCATCTGAAGGAGTTTTATACATATTGTTTTGTGTATCAGATTTAAATTTGAGAACGTCCGTACCGCAGTTATTGCAAAATCTCGCTCCGTTTTCAAGTCTGCTGCCGCATGACGGACACAGGTCCGCATCCTGCACTTTTTCAGCTTTTGCACCGCAGTATTTGCAGAATTTTGCTCCCTGCGGCATTTCATTTCCACATTTATTACATTTCATAACTAAATCCCCCTGTAATTATACGGCAAGAATTGCCGTAATTTATGATAAATATTTCCGAAAAATGTATATATAAAGAACAAACCGCCTCCGCAGAAGGCAAAAAAGCCATCTGACGAGGGCGGAATAACTATTTTAATCAGCACAGCTTATTACCGCACTTAGCGCAGAATTTTGCACCGGGTGCGTTTGTGTGTCCGCATGCACAGGTTATCGGAACATTTATTCCGGAATTGCCCATAACCTGATTCATTTCAGCGTCCAAAGCCTCTATTTTCTTTTTGAGCTCGGCAATCTGAACGTTTCTGTTTGTTATCTCACCACAGATAGACACAACCTCTGCTCTCGGAATATCCTCATCTTCGGTTTCAGTACAAATACCGTAAACCTTATTTCCCAAAATCTCGGCAAGCTGCTTTTTTTCATCCTCCAAGGTTTTAATAAGGCTGTGCAGTTTGGTCTTTTCAACCATATTCTTAGAGCCTGTGCTTACCGTTGCCACACCTTTATTAAAACCGTCTTTCATTTTTTCAAAAAAATCTGCCATTCAAAACACCGCTTTCTTTTAATAAATGATATATTTTACGTCTGTATCCAGGCGTACTGCCTTATTGCCTTTGTTTCTGTACAAATCTCCGCAGCTTCTCTTTGTGCTGTAATCCTTGACATAGTATATCATATTCTCGCTGCGTATGGAGCAATCAAAAACATCTGTATCAATTCTGGTCTTTTTGCCGTTTTTGTATTTATACAAATCACCCGAACGGTCATCATAATCATAGCCATCAAAGTAAAACAGCAAACCTTTGTCAACATAACGCAGTGATATTGAATCATCGGACAGCCTGTGATACTTTCCGTTATCGTAAACACCGTTGTCATCATCACCGTATACGGCGATAAGTTTTTCAAACAAACCGTAATCGGAAACATCATCACGGATTTTGGTCTTTTTGCCAAGTGAAGTCGAGCCTATTTCATATCTGTTCAGAGTTCCCAAATCTGAGTTTTTGCCTTTGTTTTCTATGCAGTATAAGTATTTGCCGTCATCGGAAATACGCAAATCATCTGCGTCTTTATCGATTGAATCTGCTTTTATAAACTTTCCGTTTGATTTCAGAATGTACATATCGGTTTCAACATTTTCCGAAAGCTCGCTTATTTTTTCTCTTGCGTCGTACATATCATCAATTTCGCTGAGCTTGATTTTTCCGCCGTTATCTTCGGAACTGCCTTTAAGTAAAATCCTGTCGTCAAGGTCACAGGATATGAAATTATCATCCAGTTTTTCAGCCTCGTTTTTGTTTATTTTGTAAAGAGTATATGTAGTAATCGTCTGCGGATTTTCTTCATAATACTCTCTTATGTTGTCACGCTGTTTCTTTTCATTATATTTATCCCGCGCGTCATAATATGCGTCATAGTCTGTTTTATATCCGAAAAAGCTGTCTTCGTCTTCAACCCTGAAATCATCATAATCCGGCTCTTCCATCTGAGAATCGCTCTGAGCGCAGTCATCATCAAACAAATCCTTAAAGCTTTTTTTAACTTCATCAGCTTTTGTGACAAATGCTGTTCCGTCTATTACCTCTGCATCCGACACATCATTTGTTATTTTTATCTTATCCTTGCCGTATTCCTTTACATACAAGGCTTCGTTCTTTATGTAGTATATTTTCTGATAATCTCTTTCGTCCGAAACAATTCTCGAAACATCAGAATCAACCTTTTCGGGCTCGGATTTTTTATCCGCACGGCAGAGATACAAATCACTGTCTTTGTAATACATAATCATTTTATAATCTTCGCTCATATAATAAGAATTTACATCACTTGAAATAGTGCGGTCGTTTTTAAGGTCGGTATAGCAAAGTCTGTCACCTTTTTTATAAGTAACAAATTTACCGTTCGGCTCTATTGAAAAGCTTGTTACGCCCGAGGCAATTTTAACACCTTTGCTGTCAGCGTCTCTGCCCTTGGGTGTTTTCTGGTTTGTTTTTCTGTAATAAAGTCTGAATTCTCCGTCATCATAATCATCGGCAAAAAACATGGTTTTGCCGTCGTCTGTAATCTGTACAAAGTCACTGTATCCGTCGATATCTCCGCTGTCATTGCTCACAAGATATGATTCGTTTTTTCCCGAACGCAGAAGGTGCATTTCATCGTCTTTGATATATACCAGCGGATGCTTTGCATAATCCGCCTCTCCGCCGGTCATGCCGGAAATAAGCTTATATCCGCCAAAACATACGACTGCCGCAGCACATACTATTGCCGCGCCGATAATAATTCTCTTTATCGGAGAATCTTTTCCGATATACTCCTGCTGTTCAAATTCATATGACTGAACATTTTCTTCCGTTTCCTCAACGGCAACGTTGGAATGACCGTCAATCTTGGCGCCGCAAGACGTGCAGAATGTTGAATTGTCGTCAATCTGTGCACCGCATTTTTCACAATACATAACATTTCCCCCATTCGTTTTATAACCGCAATCACAACAGTAAATAAAAAAATCCACCATTTATTATGACTTTTCAGTACAACTTTTATATAATTATACTAAAATTATGTCATACAGTCAAGATATATTTACAATTTTGTCCTTTTTTGTAATATTTTTGCATTAAAAAACAGACTGCTTAATACAGTCTGCTTTTGTTAATTCCTAAAAAACTTCAATTTCACTTACATAAACAGGTTGCTGTGACTCGCTTTCATACACAGAATCAATATAAACAGTCAGTGTACGGCAGGAGATTTCCTGTCCGAAATCAACCGCCTGCATAGACATAACTCCGTCCTTGAGCTCGGCAGTACATATACTTCCGTCCGGGAATTTTACTGTTATATTCTTTACACGGCTGTTTTGCGAATAATCTTCTCCCGACTTTGAATAGCCGTTTGATATTTTTATGCCGTGAACTTTTCTTTCGCTGCTGAAACAAAGGGTAATACTTTCACCGGCTCCGGAATAATTCTCGGGTGACCATGCTGTGGAAAGCTTTGAATCTGTTGCATTTGACGCCGAAAACGCATTTTCATCCTCTGTACGTTCCGATGTGGCATAAACCATATCAATGGGAATTGTGCTGTATGATTCCGGTGTTTTCGGTGCGCTTTCTACTTCTGTTTTCTCTGGTTTTTCTTCTTTTTTGCTTTCCTTTTTTTCTTCGGTTTTCTTTTCGTTATCTTTTGTATCGCTTACATCTGACGGATTTTTAATTTCATTGTTTTTGCCCGCATTTGCAAGCTTAAATGCAAATACTGCAAGTACAATAAGCATAACCGCAATGCACACGGAAAGTATTATTATGGTGATTTTCTGACTGTTATTGCCGCTGCTCTGTTCTTTGATTTTAGCAGTTTTCGGTCGGCTGTTTGTGCTGTGCGTCGGTTTCGGCGCTTTTTTCGCCGTTTCTTTTTTATCCGTAACCTTAAAACCTTCCGGAAGATCTACCGGCTTCATAATTATAGTATCGTCAAATTCATTGCTTTTGCTTTCCTGAACTTCCTGTTCTTTCACATGTGCTCCGCATTTGGGGCAAAATATTGTATCTCCGCTGAGCTTGGCTCCGCATTTGGGACAAAACATACCGCTTCCTCCAATTTAAATATTTTCCAGTGCCTGAGTAAGGTCGGATATAATATCATTTGTGTTTTCCAGACCGACAGACAGCCTTACAAGCCCCGGAGTTATTCCGCATGCCTCAAGCTGCTTATCCGTAAGCTGGCGGTGAGTCGAGCTTGCCGGATGCAAAACGCAGGTTCTGATGTCGGCAACATGAACAACATTTCGTATAATTTTGAGGCTGTCTATAAAGCGGACAGCATTTTCTCTTGTGCCCTTCACTGAGAACGATATAACACCGCTTGCTCCGTTTGGCACATATTTTTGCGCCATATTGTAGTATTTATCGGTTTTAAGTCCCGGGTAGCTTACAAATTCCACCTTCGGGTGATTATTCAGAAATTCGGCGCAAAGCTGTGCATTGCGGCAGTGACGCTCCATTCTTACAGCGAGTGTTTCCGTGCCTACATTAAGAAGCCATGCTGCGATAGCCGACGGATAAGCGCCTATATCACGCATGAGCTGAACGCGCGCTTTGGTGATATATGCCTTGTTTCCGAAATCCTTTGTATATATTACTCCGTGGTAGCTCTCATCGGGAACTGTCATTTCCGGGAAATTGCCGCAGCTCCAGTCAAAGTTTCCGCTGTCGACAATAACTCCGCCTATTTGCAGAGCATGACCATCAAGGTACTTTGTAGTCGAGTGCACAACAATATCCGCACCGAATTCAAACGGTCTGCAAAGATACGGCGTAGCGAAAGTATTATCTACGATAAGCGGGCAATTATGACGGTGGGCTATTTTTGCAAACCGTTCAATATCAAGTACGCTGAGTGCAGGGTTTGCTATTGTTTCACCGAAAACCGCCCTGGTGTTCGTTTTAAATGCTTTTTCTATTTCTTCATCAGACGCATCCTCATCCACAAAAGTTACTTCTATGCCGAAGCGTTTAAGAGTAACGGCGAAAAGATTAACGGTACCTCCGTATATCGTACCCGCACTTACAAAATGGTCGCCCGACTGCAAAATATTTAAAATCGCTATCATGGTTGCAGCCTGACCGGACGTCGTACAAAGCGCCCCGACTCCGCCTTCGAGCGCGGCAATTTTGTTTTCGACAGCCTCTACGGTAGGATTTGATATGCGCGAATACATATGTCCCTCCACGCTTAAATCAAAAAGCTTGCCGATATGTTCAGAGGATTCATATGTATATGTAGTGCTTTGATATATCGGAAGCACGTTTGTTTCTCCGTTTTTGGGAAAATATCCTTCATGCAGGCATTTAGTTTCCAGTTCCATTTTTATGCTCCTTTTACAAATCTAAAACTTTCCTTAAAACAAGCGGACGCATATGCGTCCGCTTTTATTATTCAAAAAGTCTGCTATGCTCTTCTGAAAATACCAAACCGTTCTCTTGCAGAATTTGCCGCACTGTCCGAATATGCCTTTTCTTCGCTTTTCTTATCGTATTCTTTATCAGCGACAAGAGATTTTTTCCTTTCAATGCTTCTTTCCGCGTCTGCAAGCTCAGCGTCAAGCTTTCTGAGCGTATCTGCAACACTTATTCTGAGTTCCGCTATGTATTCCTTTGCGGCAGACAAACGTTTTGTCTGTACTTCAACTTTTGAAACTGCCCTGTTTATCATATCCTCAGCCTTTGTGTTTGCCTCGTCCAATACAGCGCCGGCACACTTCTCGGCATTAATAATCGCCGTGCTGATAGCAGCGCTTTTTTCGCGGTAATTCTCGCTTTCGGCCTCTAAAGCATCAAGGCGCTCCGTAAGCTCGTTATTTCTTTCAACAGCGTTTTTGAGTTCTTCTGTAAGTCTGTCTATTTCTTCGCTGAGAGAAGTATTTTTTTCCTGTACCTCAAGGTTTTTCTTTTCTGCCGCTTCGAGTTTTGAGCCGAGTTCCTCTTTCACTGCCGCCATTTCTGACGAAACAGCGTCAAGCTCCGACGCATGCAGTTCGTTAACCTCGCTTATGTACTGACAGATATCGCTTTTATTATACCCCAGTATACCTGTTCTTATTCTTGTAAGTTCCATATTTATCATTCCCCGAATATTAATTATATTTTATCCTGTTTTTATTTATCACATAGATATTATACAGTGCGCCATTGTTATTGTCAACATATTTTTATCAAGTAATGCTTTTCGGGCTCTTGCCGTATTCTCTTTTATAAACTCTGCAAAAATAGCTCAAATCATTAAAACCGCAGCTTGCAGCCACATTTTTAAGTTTAATCTGCGAATCGTTTTTCAGCATCATAACTGCATGTCTGAGCCTTATTTTAGTAAGCATATCAAACACCGTCATACCGTATTTACTGCTGAAATCCCTGCAAAGCTTCGCCTTTGAATACGGATAAAACTCCATAATATCATTTAAAGTAACCGCTCTTGAAAAATTTGCTTCAATATAGTTTTTTACCGTTTCTATCGGAGTACAGTCCGATTTCAATGCAATGTCAAAAAATGTCGTTACAGCCGAATACGCAGTTGCGGAGAGCATTGCAAATCCGCCGGAATTTTCAAAGTTTTCATAGAAGTTACCGATTACCGCTTCGGCGGTTTTGCTGTTCTTCCCTTTATAAACTCCGAAATCTCCGACACTGTAATACTTAAAGATGTTATTGCACAAATCGCCGTCAAACCCCATAAATGTAGTTTTAAAATCACTGCTGCCTTCATAATAGTGCTCGGTATTTTTGCTTATAAAAAACATATCTCCCTTTTCAAGATTATACTTTTGGCTGCAAATTCCAAGTATTCCGCTGCCGCCGCTTACCACAAAAATCTGATGGAATTTCACACCGGTCGGCTGTACTATTTTTTCCTGAACATAGTTGTAGCCTATTGTTATCGGGTAAACCGTAAGAAGCTCTTTTGGTTCAAAAACGCATGTTTTCATACTGACCTCTCTTTAAATATGTCTTCAGCGCTGTTTTGTCGAGCTGCGTTCTATTATTTTATGAGGAACAACTATGCTTTCGGCGGTTTTGTTTTCAAAAAGCTTTTCCATAAGCTCGAACGCATTTTTGCCGAGCAGTGTGTGTGGCTGAGATACCGTGCTGAGCTGCGGAGTTGTGGTATATGAAATATCCGTATTGTCAAATCCTATAACCTCCGCATCATACGGAACTTTATAGCCGCTGCTGAGCAGCACCCGCACGGCTCCTGCCGCCATGCGGTCCGAGATTGCAAACACTCCGTCAAATTCCTTGCCCGTGTTTAAAAAATCCTCAAACACTCTTATAGCATTGCGGTAACCGTAATTGCCTCGCAGAATAAGCTCTTTGTCATATCTTATGCCGTTATCCGCCAAAGCTTTCTTGTATCCCTTATGTCTTTCGCGGGTAGACACCAGATTATTGTCGGCTGTAAACAACACAATTTTCCGTCTGCCGTTCTGTATCAGCATGTTAACTGCGTCATATGCCGCTCTTTGATTGTCAATAGACACATGCGGCGCGACGCGTGTATTTACATATTCATTGCACTGAACAACAGGGATACGCTCCGCGAGCTTTTCCACACCGGTTTTATCAAGTGTGCTGTTGAGCACAATTAAGCCGTCAAACAAGCCGTTGCATGCAAAATTTATATAGTACCGTTCTTTATCTTCATTTCCGTCAGTAGTACACACCACCGTATAGTATCCCTTTTTTTCGGCTGCTTTGTCTATTGCGCACAGAACGCTGCTACAAAATGTATTTGCCAGCGACGACAGCATGACCATGATTATTTTTGTGCCGCTGCGTCTTAATCCCTTGCCGAATAAATTAGGCTTGTAGCCAAGTCTGTCTATTACATCCAAAACATTTTTCCGGGTAGCTTCCGTAACAGTGCCGCTATCATTTATAACGCGCGATACCGTTGCTACGGAAACCCCTGCTTCTTTTGCAACATCTTTTATACTTACCACTTTTCATACTCCTTCCGGTACTGTCGGTGCAACAAATTATTTAAAATGCCTGTTATTTGTCATTATACCGATTGCGCTTTTTAATTACACGCTGGCGGAAACCGGCATTTTCGGATACCGGTAATTACCTGACCATTTCGTTCTTTGCACCGTTACTGTGTGCATCAATAACGCGGGTTACATCCCCGAAATCACACACAGTCATATCTCCCGGAATAGTATTTTTGACTGCCGACATAGCGTCGCCGAAATTTGCGGCACTCTCTATGTTGTGATACTTAAGTATGCCGAACAAAACCCCTGCAACATAAGCGTCGCCGCTGCCTATACGGTCAACCACCTCAATGTCTTTATACGGTTCTCCGCTGTAGCTCACGCCTTTAGCGCAATCGTGCACCGTTGAGGTAAAGGTATGTCTTGTCGGCGATGTCACCGTGCGTTTGGTGCTCGCTATCAACTTCAGATTCGGAAATTCCTTTGCAAACTCAGCCTGAATTTCTTTAACGGTGCCGGTTTTGGCAAACATTCTGCGTGAGGTTTCCTCCGAAACAAACAAAATGTCAATATACGGCATTATTGATGTAATCACATCCTTTGCCGTCTTTTCATCCCACAGTCCTGCGCGGTAATTCACATCAAACGATACGCAGGCGCCGTTTTTCTTGAACTCTTTTGTCATCTCAATAACCTCGCGGCGCAGCTCTGTACTGAGCGCAAGAGTAATTCCGCTCAAATGAAAGACTTTTGCACTTGAATACACACTGCTGTCAATATCGCTTTTGCGGAAACTTGCAAACGACGAATTTTTCCTGTCATATTCCACCACGGACACACGGGGATATGCACCGCTTTCGTAAAAGTATATTCCCAATCGCTTGTCGGCACGGCTGTCAAAAGCAATATAGTCATTGCTGGTGCCGCTGTAGCGGATTTTGTTTTCGATAAATCTGCCTATCTCATTGTCCGGCAGTTTAGTGATTATCCCTGTACGCAGGCCCAGCTGTGCAATGCCCGACACCACATTAAGCTCCGAACCCCCTGCCATTTTATCAAATGTTTCACTTTGAGATATTCTTTCCTTGCCGCCGGGAGATAAGCGCAGCATAACCTCGCCTATACCCAGCACATCAAACTCTTTGCTGTCAAGATTTTCAAACATACATAATCACTCTCCAAAAAACTCAACTGATACAGAGCAAATACGGCAAAATCAGCGCCAATTGAATGTAATCAGTCCGTAAATATAAATTACTATAATAGCCGCGGGC
Source organism: uncultured Clostridia bacterium (assembly GCA_934481345.1). Classification (GTDB taxonomy): domain Bacteria; phylum Bacillota; class Clostridia; order UMGS1810; family UMGS1810; genus CAKSIN01. The sequence continues at coordinate 21,780 of CAKSPF010000002.1, read as the reverse complement.
ACAACATAGGCAAATATCGGTTTCATCCAATCTTTTACTTTAAGGCCCTTGCCCTCGTTAGCCTCTTTCTTAAGGGCTTCCCAACCCCATCCGTAACGCTTACTGCAACAGAAAAGCGCTATGATGAGCGAGCCGAGCGGCAATATATTCGTGCTCACTAGGAAATCCCATAAATCAAGCCATGCGCTGCCTTCGGCAAAGGGAACGAATCCGGAAAATGTGCTGTAACCCAACGCCGTAGTGATAGAAAGTACAAATATGCCTATTCCGCAGATTACGCATCCCTTAGGTCTGCTCCATCCAGTAAGCTCACGCACGCAGGCAAGGATATTCTCGCAGACAGCAAGCACGGTTGACAGCGCCGCAAACACCATAAACAAAAAGAAGATTGCGCCCCACCATCTGCCGCCGGACATATTGTTGAATACCGACGCCATTGTATCAAAAAGCAGGCTCGGACCGGAATTAACCTCTACTCCGAATGTAAAGCATGCCGGGAAAATAATCAATCCCGAAACAACCGCAACAAATGTATCAAGGAAGATAATATTCAGCGACTCGCCGAGAAGCGAACGCTCCTTGTCTATGTAGCTGCCGAAAATAGCCATTGAACCCATGCCGAGGCTGAGTGTGAAAAATGCCTGATTCATTGCACCGACAATGACATCACCGTTTATTACGGACAAATCGGGTACAAGATAAAACTTAAGACCTTCCTTTGCGCCGGAGAGCATTCCACTGTGAATTGCGAGCACTACCATGAGCACAAACAAAATAATCATCATATATTTTGTTACTCTCTCAAGTCCGTTCTGCAAATTAAAACAGAGAATTCCGTAAGCGACAACAACCACAAGTGCAAGATATTTGACATTCAGTACCGGGTTGGTTATCATATTCACAAATCCGATTTCAGCGTTGGTTCCGGTGAGGAACTTGATAAAATAATAAAACATCCATCCGCATACAACAGTATAAAATGCCATAAGGCATATGTTTCCAAGCATTGCTATGTAACCGTGGATATGCCACTTTGTACCTGGCTTTTCAAGCTTTCTGTACATCATTACCGGGCTTGCCTGCGAAGCGCGCCCCATAGAAAACTCCATAATCATAACCGGTATACCCAATACAATGAGGCAAATGAGGTAAATAAGCAAAAACAAACCTCCGCCGTACTGTCCGCATGCCCACGGAAATTTCCATACATTTCCGCATCCTATGGCACATCCTGCCGACAGCAGAATGAAGCCCAATCTTGATCCCAATCTTTCTCTTTCCATATTTTAATTTCCCTTAATGTAGTATTTTATGTAAATATGCATTTGCAAAATTGACACATAATATATTTATTGTATCATAAATTTTTGGTGTTTTCAATAAAAATTCTCAATAAAAAGGAATTTTTTTGTTGAATTGTAAATGATAGACAAAAAACAACGGCCGCGCATATTTAAAGCACAGCCGCTGAAGTTATTTTTCTTTGATTTCCATATTACGGATAAGAACATTTTTTCCTCTCCAGGCAAATGCCCTGTCACCGTATTTTTTCTTAAACTCTTTATTTGACATGTTTCTGAGTTCATTCAAATCCAAATCGACAATCCGATTTTTACAAAAAGCATCTATATTGGTGTGTTCTGCCGCTCTGTTATGCGGACAAACCTTCTGGCATATATCGCATCCGAAAATATAATTATTGTTTTTGACAAGTTCTTTTTCGCATTGCGTAAGCTCACCCTTTTTCTGCGTTATCGCGGAAAGGCATTTTGCTTCGTCAAATCCGTCATTCAGTGCGCCTCCCGGACAAGCCTCTACACATCTGCCGCAATTAAGGCATCCCTTTTCGGCATTTTCGAAAAATTCAAAGGCTTTATCGCAGACGATATAGCCGATAAAAAAGTATGAACCGTATTTTTCATTAATGCACATACTGTTTCTGCCGATAAAGCACAATCCGGCATCCGATGCAAGCCCTCTCTCAATTGACGGACCGACATCGGAGCGTACATCATAGTTTTCAAGACCGAGCTGCCGTGCCGCCTGCGTGAGAATATCCCTTATTACAATGTGATAGTCTTTTCCGTGAGTGTAAATACTGAGCGGAGAATTGTCATCTTCACCGCAGTAATACGGGAAAAGCGCCACAATCGCACTTTTGTAATCAGTTTTCATAATACTGTTGTATTTTTCGGCGCTTGTCACTCCAAAAACATCAATATTTAATTTTTGAAACACTGAACTGAGATTTTCATTCATATCAAACTTTGAGCCTTTCCTTTAAGCCGCTGAGTACCTTCTTTTCTATCCGTGATACCTGCACCTGAGATATGCCGAGCCGATCGGCAACCTGACACTGTGTTTTGTCCATAAAATACCGCATCGCTATTATTTCGCGCTCGCGCTCTTTTAATTCTCCGAAAGCGCATTTTAATGCCAATATATCAGTCATTTCGCCGTCATCGGATTTTCCGGCGATTTTATCTATAAGATATACATCGCCTTTGTCGCCTTCGCAAACGGTCTTATATATAGAATCCCACGGCGAACAAGCTTCAAGCGCGACAGCAAGCTCGTCCGCGTCCATGCCGAGCTGACCTGCAATTTCACCGACTGTAGGTTCATGCATAAGCACCGCAGCAAGCTTTTCCCGCACTCGTGCCGCCTTCAGTGCCAATTCCTTATATTTCCGGCTTACCTTTATCATACCGTCATCACGCAGAAATCTTTTTATTTCGCCCATAATCATGGGAACGGCATATGTAGAAATTTTGACGTTATACGACACGTCAAATCTTCTCACTGCTTTTATAAGTCCTATACTTCCTATCTGATACAAATCGTCCGCTTCGTATCCGCGGTTTAAAAATCTCTTTACAACGCTCCATATCAAACCGGAGTTTTCTCTTATCAGTGTATCCATTGCGGTTTTATCGCCGTTTTTCGCATTAAGTATTGTATCTGTATCATTCACCGCCGTCACCAACTTTCAATGACTTAAAGGCGGTTTTTGCCTATTTGCTTAATGAGCGTAACCTTGGTTCCCACACCGGGTATCGAATCCACACTTACGCTGTCCATAAACGTTTCCATAACGGTAAAGCCCATGCCGGAACGTTCACCGTCTGTATTTGTGGTATAAAGCGGCTCCATTGCAAGCTTGACATCATCTATACCTCTGCCGTTATCCTTTATGACGATTGTAACTTTATCGTCGTCTATACTGCATTCCATATAAACCTTTCCCTGCGAATTTCCGTAGCCGTGTATAATTGCATTGGTCACAGCCTCGCTTACCGCTGTTTTTACATCAGCAAGCTCTTCAACGGTAGGATCAAGAGGTGTAAGCAGCGCCGCTGCAATCATTCTTGCAAATCCTTCATTCTCACTTTTGCTCAAAAACTGAAGTTTAACCTCGTTATTCATATAATCGCCCCCTCCCTACGCAGTTTTTATTGCATCGGAAAGAGTATCATATATATTAATAATCCTTCGTATGCCTGAAAGTTCAAGTATTTTTTCCACAGAGCGTTTTTTGCAAACGACCGAAACCGTACCGTTTAATGCCCGCATAAGCTTGTAGCGCCCTATTATCACACCTATCCCGGAGCTGTCCATAAAATCCAGCCCCGAAAAATCAAAAACAAGTTTTTTTACGTTTGTATGCGTAATACGCAAGTCAATCTGTTCCCTGAGCTGTGAGGCGTTGTGCTGATCCAGCTCTCCGCTCACAAACGCAACGAGGGTATTCCCCCGCACCGAAAAATTAACATTCAAAGCTATTCCTCCTTTGTGTAATATACTATGTCTGATAATATATTCTGCAAAGTTACGGAATACCCTTTGACGGGAAATGTCGTATAATTGCACATGATTTTTTGCGACAAAATCAGAAGACTTTTTCATTTAAAACATACGTTCTTGCAGCGCCTGCAAGATAAAGCGAGCCTGCAATGCATACAAATCCGCCGTATCCCGCAAGCTTTTCGGCATACTCTGCCGCCTTATTGCAGCCGGGTATGTATTCGGCGTCCGGAACGTGGGATTTTACTGCGTCATACACTGCTTTTCCGCTTGTCTGCCTGATGCTCGGAACATCGGTTACAATAATTTTGCCGCCGAGTGTTTTTAAAACTTCAGATGATTTTTCAAAATCCTTTTCGTTAAGCATACCGATAACAAACACTTTGCGCCTGCCTGGCAGATACATATTTATGCTTTTTGCAAATTCACATATTCCCTGGTAATTATGCGCGCCGTCTATTATATAATTGTATTTTGTTCTGATATATTCAAACCGGCATTTCCATTTTGCGGCAGATAGCCCCGATAAAATATCATTTTCATCAACAATCCCCTTATGCGCCAGAACTTCTGCCGCCTTAACCGCAAGCGCCGCATTTCCCGGCTGATAGCTTCCCAAAAGCTTTATATGGTAAATTTTATTTTCAAATTCAAAATCCGTACCTTCAAGACTTGTGCTTACAATTCGGGGCAAAGCGTCATATCCGCAAAGTATTGCATTGCGCTCCGACGCCGTTTCTTTTACAACTTCGGCAGCTTCTTTTGAAATATACGGGTGCATAACCACGGTTGTTCCCTGTTTTATAATCCCGGCTTTTTCGGATGCAATATCTTTCACGGTATTTCCCAGAATTTCCGTATGGTCAAGACCTATATTGCATATAACGCACAAAAGCGGATTTTCGATAACGTTTGTAGAGTCAAGTCTGCCGCCTATACCGCATTCCAGGACGACATAATCACACTTTTCGTCCCTAAAATACAAAAAACCTATTGCGGTGATAATTTCAAACTCAATAGGATGACAGTCTTGATTATTCAGTTTATCAATTGCATTTTTTACTTCATTTGTGTAATAAATAAGTTTCTGCGAAGGTATCGGGATATTATTGATTTGCAGTCTTTCGTTAAAACGCTCAATATACGGCGAGGTATTCGTACCGACCTTGTAACCGTGAGATATAAGTATATTTGAAAGCATGCAGACTGCCGAGCCCTTGCCGTTAGTACCTGCAACATGAATATATTTTAAGTCTTTATGAGGATTTCCGAGGGCATTTAACAATGCCCTCATGTTGGAAAGTCCCTCTTTTTTTCCAAATCTGCCGCAGGAGTGAATATATTCAATACATTCTTTTTCCGTATTCAGCAAATTTATCACCTGCAATTTTCAATACTTTCAATAACCTTCTGAAGCATGGCTTTGTATTTCTCGCCTTTTGCCTTTTCTTCGTCAACAATTTTCTGAGGCGCTTTTGCTACGAAGCCTTGGTTATTGAGTTTGCTTTCAACTCTCTTTATTTCATCTTCCAGTTTTGCTTTTTCCTTGGTAAGTCTTTCGAGTTCCTTTTCTTTATCTACCAGTTCATCAAGCGGAATATATACCTCAGCGCCCTCGGTTACGGCATTAACGGCATTATCGCCTATGCCGTCCTTATTTGTCTGAATAACAGTTTCGGACGCACCGGCAAGCTTCTCAAAGAAAACCTGTGTACCCTCGAACAGTTCTGTATTTGCGGTTACGATTATAACCTTTGCCTTTTTGGACGGAACAACATTCATCTGTGTTCTTAAATTTCTTATACTTCTTATAGCGTCCATAACGAGCGCCATTTTCTTTTCGTCATCTTCAAAGCAGAGATTTTCATTGTATTTCGGCCATTCGGATACCATTATGCTCTTTTCGCCTGTCGGTAAAAATCCAAATATTTCCTCCGTAATAAAAGGCATGAACGGATGCAGCAGCTTAAGCGAATTAACCAATACATAGCAAAGAACCTGCTGTGCCGTTTTATCTGCGCCTGTTTTTTCATAAAGACGCGGTTTTACAAGCTCAATATACCAGTCACAATAGTTATCCCAGATGAAATCATAAAGCTTTGCTACTGCAACGCCAAGCTCAAACTTATCTATATTTTCCGTAACTTCCTTTACCAGAGTGTTAAATGAGCTCAAAATCCACTTATCCTCAATGCGAAGCTCTGACGAGCCGGGAAGTTTGATTTCGTCTATATCAAGATTCATAAGCACAAATCTTGACGCATTCCAGATTTTATTTGCGAAGTTTCTGCTTGCCTCTACTCTTTCCTTATAATAACGCATATCGTTTCCGGGAGAGTTACCGGTTGCAAGCGTAAATCTCAGAGCATCTGCTCCGTATTCCTTTATAACCTCAAGCGGATCTATACCGTTACCGAGCGATTTACTCATTTTTCTGCCCTGGCTGTCACGGACTATTCCGTGAATAAACACATACTTGAACGGTTCTTCACCCATATGCTCCATAGCAGAGAAAATCATTCTCGCAACCCAGAAGAAGATGATATCATAACCCGTTACAAGCACGCTTGTTGGGTAAAAATATTTTAAATCCTCTGTCTTTTCCGGCCAGCCAAGCGTTGAGAACGGCCAAAGCGCGGAGCTGAACCATGTATCGAGAACATCGGGATCCTGCTTCATTTCCCTGCCGCAGTCCGGGCATGTCTTTACTTCTGTTTTGGAAACAACGGTTTTTCCGCATTCGCAGTAATAAGCCGGTATTCTGTGTCCCCACCACAGCTGACGCGAAATGCACCAGTCGTGTACATTTTCCATCCAGTTAAGATAAGTCTTGCTGAATCTTTCGGGCACGAATTTAATAGTTCCGTCTTTTACAACCTCAATCGCCTTCTCTGCCAGCGGTGCCATTTTTACAAACCACTGTTTTGAAGTTATAGGTTCAACCGTGGTTCCGCATCTGTAGCACTGTCCTACGTTATGCTTATGCGGCACAACCTTTACAAGATAACCTTCTTTTTCCAGGTCGGCAACCATAGCCTTGCGTGCTTCATAGCGGTCCATTCCCTCGTATTTTCCGCCGTATGAATTAATCGTTGCATCGTCGCTGAGAACTTTAATCTGCTCAAGATTATGCCTTAAACCGACCTCAAAGTCATTCGGATCGTGTGCAGGCGTTATCTTTACACAGCCCGTGCCGAACTCCATATCAACGTATTCATCGGCAACAACAGGAATTTCTCTGCCTACAAGCGGCAGAACAAGCATTTTGCCGACCAGGTGGCTGTAACGCTTGTCATCGGGATGAACGGCAACGGCAGTATCGCCCAAAAGTGTTTCCGGTCTTGTCGTGGCAATCTCCACAACTTCATCCGAATCCTTCACAGGGTAATTGATATGCCAGAAAAATCCGTCCTGCTCCTCGTATTCAACCTCGGCATCGGAAAGCGCCGTAATACAGTGCGGACACCAATTTATAATCCTGTTTCCCTGATAAATTAAACCTTTATCATAAAGCTTTACAAATACTTCCTTTACCGCTTCGCTGCAGCCTTCGTCCATTGTAAAGCGTTCTCTCGACCAGTCGCACGAACAGCCGAGCTTCTTTATCTGATTTATAATGCGGTCACCGAATTTGTTTTTCCAGTCCCATACTCTTTCCAAAAATTTTTCTCTGCCGAGGTCATAGCGCGTGATTCCCTCTTCATTGCGGAGAGCCTCCTCGACCTTAATCTGAGTAGCTATGCCGGCATGGTCTGTTCCCGGTATCCAAAGTGCATTATAGCCTGCCATTCTCTTGTATCTTACAAGTATATCCTGCAGGGTTTCGTCCAGGGCATGTCCCATATGCAGCTGTCCTGTGACGTTCGGAGGAGGAATAACCACTGTAAACGGTTCCTTTGAATCATCGGGTTTTGCACCGAAATAACCGTTTTCTATCCAATCAGCATATATTCTGTCCTCAACATCGGCAGGATTATACTGCTTTGCAAGCTCTTTTCCTGAAGCCATATTTTCAATCCTTTCTGATTTTCGTTTTAACCAAAGAATATTATGTATACCACGCCTGCCAACGCAAGCAGGAAGCAAACTGATTTTGACGCTACCTCTTGGATTTCGCTTAATTCTTTTTTAAACAGCTTTGATGCAATTGTCTTTATGCTGAAATTTACAATAAGAACAATAAACACCAGTGCAAAAACTATATATCTCATAAGTTACTCTCCTTCATGGCAAAAGTTAACGTATTCCATATTTCGGGAAATCTCTTTCTGATGTTGATTGCATGCAGATTTTCATCGGCAAATGCATGTCCGGTGCTTCCCTGTGCAGCAACTTCACCCTTATTCAGAATTCTGTATTCAAAGCGGCATCTTGCAACGGTAAGCTGCGTCAATACAGTTTCCACAGTAACCTCATCGCCGAAGACGCACGGCTTTAAATACCGGCAGTGCGTTTCCGTCACAGGCATAAGCAAGCCTGCCTTTTCCATATCTGCATATGAGGCTTTGCATTTTTCTATAAAATCAAGCCTTCCCAGCTCAAACCACGGGTAATAATTTGCGTGATAGACTATACCCATTCTGTCCGTTTCCGGATATCTGACTTTAACCGAAATTATACTTTTCATAATTATATTGAAAGAGTCTTGACAAGCTCATATAAGTTTTTGTCTACGCTCTTTTTCATGCTTAAACCTTCATTTATATCTAAATCATGTATTCTGCCGTCTTTTACGACAACGACTCTGTTGGTCTGTCCGTCTGCAATAAGCTCAACTGCCTTTTCACCCATCTGTGCCGCAATTACTCTGTCGCGCACCGTAGGTGAACCGCCCCTTTGAACATGGCCGAGAACAGTCGCTCTTGTTTCAACGCCGGTCTTATCCTGAATAGTTTTCGCAAGATCATGAGCACCGATGGAAATGCCCTCTGCCATAACAACGATATGATGCTTCTTGCCGGCTTCTTTACCGCGCACTATAACATTTATGACATCCTTTTCAACGTCAAACGGAATTTCCGGAATAAGAACAACCTCTGCACCTGAAGCAATGGCAACGTCTACCGCAATGTAACCTGCTCTTGCGCCCATAACTTCAATTATGGAACATCTGTGGTGGGATGTGCTTGTATCGCGGATTTTATCAACTGCCTGAACAGCCGTATTAAGCGCTGTATCAAAGCCTATTGTATATTCGCTGCAAGATATATCATTATCAATAGTGCCCGGTATTCCTACTGTAAGTATTCCTGCGCCTGCAAGTGCTCTTGCTCCCTTAAACGAACCGTCGCCGCCGATAACGATAAGAGAATCAATACCGTGCTTACGGCAATTTGCCGCACCGTGCTCTATTCCCTCCGGAGTTGCAAATTCCGGGCATCTTGCAGTTTCAAGCATAGTACCGCCGCGCTGAATATACTCGCCGACAGAACGCGGATATAACGGAATGAAATTTTCGTCCAAAAGTCCGCGGTAACCCTGCTTTATTCCCGTAACATCAAAACCTTTGGCAATTGCACAACGTACTACAGCCCTTACCGCTGCATTCATTCCCGGTGCGTCGCCTCCGCTTGTAAGTATTCCTATGTTTTTTTTGCTCATAAAAAATCCCCTCCTGCTTGTTTTTAAATCAGAGCATACACATAAACTATTTTTTGCAGCACTTTCATATATATACCCTGCATTTAAAATATTTATAGCATATTAAAATTAAACATAATTATACTTTTACATTTTATACCATTTTTGATTAAAAATCAAGTATAACTGTTAAATTTATGTCAATAAATTTGTTCAATTGTCAATGCCGGGTGATACTTTTCCGAAAACAAAAGGGCAATCCGTGCGGATTGCCATAAAACACCGTCTTTGTATCATTAAATTTTTAAGTTTGATATTATTAAGGGGTGCAGCGTGCACATGTATGCAGATTTTTTATAATACTTCCCCTCTCTGGCAGCAAAAATATTATAACAACTTTCGAATTATTACGCAAGTGCGTATACGCATAAATGAAAATATATATAAAATAATACTCAAAAGGAAGTGGCATTATGGGTATCAAAGATGCAATCGTACTTCGGATTAAAGAATTATGTGAGCAGAAAAAAATTAAATACAATACCTTAGCAACTAATTCAGGAGTAACGCCATCGACCGTATACAGTTTGCTTGACGAACGCAGAAAAGATATTGGTGTTCTTGTTTTAAAAAAGCTTTGTGACGGACTGGACATTTCGATTACGGACTTTTTTGATTCAGACACATTCCGCAATTTGGAGCAAGAGATAAAATAATACCGGCAGCTTTTATTTTCGAATATATTAAATACTGACGGTCTTTCTTTATATTATAATTACATAAACAATCCCCCTGTTCAACCTTGCATTGAACAGGGGGATTATTGATTGCCGAACTGTTACAGCGAAGCTGTTTTTTTGCCAAGTTCACGGCACATCTGAAGTGAATCCTCATCAGGTGCATCATTTACCGTGAGACCTTCGGAGTCTACCAAATTTGCGCCGTTTGATTCAGAGCGTTCTATCCAGTTTCTCATCCATTCGCCGTCGCCCCATCCGTATGAACCGAAAAGAGCTACATTTTTTCCGCTGAGTTTTACCTCAAGCTCCGTGAAAAACGGTTCAAACTCATCTTCCTCAAGTACCTCCGCACCCATTGCCGGACAACCGAGAGCCAAATTATCATATTCGGCTGCCTCCGACGCTGTTATGTCAGATACATTAAAGTATTTTGCTTCCGGATTTACCGATTTTGCTCCTTCAAAAACCGCCTCAGCCATAGCCTCGGTATTGCCTGTACCGCTCCAGAAAATAACTGCTGTTTTACCCATAGTAAAACCTCCTTTTGAATTTGAAATATGAAACTTTCCCTAAATTTTACGCACAGAAAATTTCGTCAAGGGATTTGCCTGATTCAAGCCGCTTTACAAGTGCACTGCGACAGGCGGCATATATTGCAAACTGCTTTTTTGCATATTCCATATTTTTATATACCTTCCATTCTCCTGTCAAAAGACAGCCTTCGTTTTTATGATTTATAAATCCATAAATATCATGCAGAGGATAACCCAAAAAAGCGCCTATTTCGTGCGGAAAATCACACATATTCAATCTGCTTTTAAGTATGCCGAGATACTTTTGCAGTTCAAAATTTTCATCATATCCGCAGGATATTAAAAATTCTTTTATTTCAGGTCTGCCCAGATAACTCAGCAATGCTTTTTTGCGATATACAAGCAGCAGAATCCTTTTTTCGCACTCGCATACAATCTCAGCATAAATCCCTTTTTTGTTCAAACGAATGTTTAAGTTATTTACTTTATTATAAATATCCGGCTCATCCGCTTTGCTGAGCGAAACAAGATTTGACGGCTTAATCCCCGCCAGTGCGGGACCGCAAAAATAAGCAACGGTTCTTTCAAACATTTTTGCCTCCGCTTTGGTTAGTTTGCACTAACTATGTATCAAAAAAATCAGTTTTTTCCGGCAAAGCACTCCTCAAGTGCGTCATTAAGCGCACATGCACTCGACGAATTGCAATGTACCAGTCTTGCGCCCGAACGTTCTGCCTGAACAGAAGCAACGTTCAGCATTTTATGCGCTACAGTACCTGTAAATACAACAATTACATCAGGACTGCCTATCTGCCCTTTGAAATTTGCCGGGCACTGAGTAAACACCTTACATTTGCAGCCGTGCTTTTTGCATATTTCCTTATAACGGCAATGCATTCTGTCGTGACCGCCCACAATTACTACACTCATTATTACCTCCGGTAAGTTATTTTTTTTCGTGACACATGCCGGACATTGCACAATTGGCACATCCGCAGCCGCACGAGGATTTACCCTGTTTTTTGTTTTTACGCATCGATTTTATAATCAAAAACACAATAACAACAAGTACGGCGCACACAATAATTGTAGAAGCGTTATCCGCAAGCCATGTAAGCATATATAAATCCTCCTTTATTAATCCGGGCTTTTTCCGCCGCATATGCGGCGGAAACTACCCGTTATTGCCACTTAATAATTACGCTTTAATCTTAACGTTTGTCGTAAGCTTATCTGCTTCCTTATACGGTTTAACAAGCATGTAAACTATAAATACGAGCAATGCCAAAGCTGCGATTAAACCGATTACATTTACGCTGCCTGTAAACAACAGACCGAACTGATATATCATAAGAGAAATAACATAAGCAAATACACACTGATAACCTATGGCAAACCATGTCCATTTTGCATTATTCATCTCACGCTTTATAGCACCCATAGCTGCAAAGCACGGAGCACAAAGAAGGTTGAATACCAGGAATGAATAGCCTGTGATTCCCGAAAAAGCAGTTGCAAGGTTTGAATAAACAGTGCCTGTACCGCCATAGAGAATACCCATTGTACCTACTATGTTTTCCTTAGCTACAAGACCTGTGATTGAAGCAACGGCTGCCTGCCAGTTACCCCAGCCGAGAGGTTTGAATATCCAAGCGATAGCTCCGCCGATACCTGCAAGAATACTTGCATCGAGCTGATCCTCGGAAAGCATTGTGAACTTGCCTTCCACAAAACCGAAGTACGTTGTGAACCATACGAGTATGGTTGAAAGCAAAATGATTGTTCCGGCTTTTTTGATAAACGACCAGCCGCGCTCCCACATTGAGCGAAGAACGTTCATGAGTGTCGGCATATGGTATGCAGGAAGCTCCATTACAAACGGTGCGGGATCGCCTGCAAACATTTTTGTCTTTTTAAGCATTATACCCGAAATTACTATAGCTGCCATACCTATGAAGTATGCTGATGTTGACACCCAAGCCGAACCGCCGAATATTGCTCCGGCAATCATTGCTATAAACGGTACCTTTGCACCGCAGGGGATAAATGTTGTCGTCATAATTGTCATTTTGCGGTCACGGTCATTTTCGATTGTTCTCGAAGCCATGATACCCGGAACACCGCAGCCTGTACCTATAAGCATAGGTATGAACGATTTACCCGAAAGTCCGAATTTTCTGAATACTCTGTCAAGTACAAATGCAATTCGCGCCATGTAACCGCAAGCCTCCAAAAATGCCAGAAGCAGGAAGAGTACGAGCATCTGCGGAACAAATCCCAAAACAGCACCGACACCGGCTACTATACCGTCAAGTATAAGACCGGAAAGCCATTCGGCACAATTTGCTTTTTCCAAAAGTGCTTCCAAAAGCACCGGCACACCCGGAACCCAGATACCGAACTCGGCAGGATCGGGCTCTTCACCGTTATAATCCTTGTAAACATCTATAGCATCAAGCAAATCCTTATATGTTGCGGTAACTTCGCTGTCCTTCATTGTTTCTTCATCAACAACGGTATAAGTTGCCTTTTTAATGTCCTTAGCGTCTTCTCCGAATTTTTCAACTGCAGAAACAGCCTTTGCAGGATCAAATGTTTCCGATTCGGAATCAACAGCTTCGGCTACTTCCTTAGTGTCAACACCGTTTTCACCGGCATATTCGATGTAACCGTTAATGACCTCTGCAGCGCCGCCGAACTCATCGGCTTTATCCGTATAAGCCGCAGTACCTATACCAAACAGGTGCCAGCCGTCGCCGAAAACCCCGTCATTAGCCCAGTCTGTTGCCATAGAACCTACAGTTACCATAGATATATAATAAACCAAAAACATGATTACTGCAAATATAGGCAAACCGAGCCAACGGTTTGTAACTATCTTATCTATTTTATCCGAAGTAGTAAGCTGACCTGCGCTTTTCTTTTTGTAGCAGCCTTTCATGAGCTGAGCGATATATATGTATCTCTCATTTGTTATAATGCTCTCTGCGTCATCATCAAGCTCATCCTCGGCAGCTTTTATATCGGATTCGATATGCTTGAGCGTATCTTCGCTGATATTAAGCTGACTGATAATCTTTTCGTCGCGTTCAAAAATTTTAATTGCATACCAACGCTGCTGTTCCTCCGGCATGTCGTGCAGTACAGCTTCCTCAATGTGAGCGATTGCATGCTCAACCGCACCGGAAAATGTATGCATAGGAACGGTTTTGCCGTTTTCAGCCGCATATATGGCAGCTTCTGCAGCCTCCATAATTCCTGTTCCCTTGAGTGCTGATATTTCAATTATCTTACATCCGAGTTCTCTTGAAAGCTCGGCAATATTAATCTTGTCGCCGTTCTTTTTGACAACATCCATCATGTTGATTGCAATAACAACCGGTATTCCGAGTTCGGTAAGCTGAGTTGTAAGATACAGGTTTCTCTCAAGGTTAGTACCGTCTACAATGTTTAAAATCGCATCTGGTCTTTCTCCTACAAGATAGTTTCGCGCAACAACTTCTTCAAGCGTATACGGTGACAGTGAATAAATACCCGGAAGGTCGGTAATGGTAACACCGTCGTGTTTTTTTAGTTTTCCTTCCTTTTTTTCTACCGTAACACCCGGCCAGTTACCAACGAACTGATTTGAACCGGTAAGTGCGTTAAAAAGTGTTGTTTTTCCGCAGTTTGGGTTACCCGCAAGGGCTATCCTTAAATTCATTTCAAATTCCTCTCTTTCGGTATATGAATTATTATTCAACCTCAATCATTTCGGCGTCTGCCTTACGAAGCGAAAGCTCGTAGCCTCTGACGGTTACCTCTACCGGATCGCCGAGAGGTGCAACCTTACGAACATACACATCAACCCCTCTTGTTATGCCCATGTCCATAATTCTGCGCTTTACGGCACCTTCGCCGTGCAGCTTGACTACCTTTACGGTTTCGCCTATTTTTGCCTGCTTAAGTGTCTGCATTTCTTAATCCTCCTTTTATTAAAGAATAAATTTTCAAACCATGATTTTCTGTGCCATTTCACGGCTTATGGCAACTCTTGCTTCTTTTACGTTTACAATTACGTTGCCGCCGAGCCGGCTGATTATTTTGACGTTACCTCCAACTACAAAGCCCAAATTTTCAAGATGCTTTTTTACTTCGGGATTACCGCCGATTTTCTTAATAATATTGTCTTCACCGACATTAGCGAATGTTAAAGGCATCATCATTATCCTCCGTTCATAAATTTATTTTTTACACACTCATAGAAGTTAGCAACTCCTAACTCATTAGTTAGTTTAGCATAACTAACCTGTTTTGTCAACAAAAAATTTACCAAATATATTTTTTCAACACAATTATCATATTAAAATATGCCAAAGCGGAAGTTTTTGTATATTTTTGTCACCGGACAAAATCCGCATATTTTCGCACATTAATTATTCCGGACTAACCACCACCTTTACCAAACATTTAATTTGTTTGTACAAAAGATTTTGCTATATATACAAAAAGCATATATTGGTTATTGACAATATTCGACCGCTATGATACAATGACAGCGATTTAATTGAGGATAGTGTTATCCTTTTTATTTATAAAAGCGGTTAGTTATGGCTAACTTGTTAATATTTAGGGTTTCGCATCGTGTTGATGCAGTATCAGCCGCGAAAGCTTTTTATTATAGTACAAACAGAAATTTTTGTTAGGGGGTCTTTTTATGACAAACTTTGAACAATGGCACGGCTTTAAAGGAGTAAAATGGCGTGATGATATAAACACCCGTGATTTTATTCAGAACAACTACACACCCTACAGCGGCGACGAAGCTTTTCTTGCCGAACCTACAGAGGCAACAGACAAATTATGGGGTGAACTGCAAAAGCTCCAGAAAGAGGAACGCGCAAAGGGCGGCGTGCTCGATATGGATACTCATGTTGTTTCCGGCATAAATTCACACAAGCCCGGTTACATCAATGAAAGCATGAAAGAGCTTGAAAAGATTGTAGGATTGCAGACAGACAAGCCGCTCAAACGTGCATTTATGCCGTTCGGCGGAATAAAAATGGCAGAAGAAGCTTGCAGCACATACGGCTACGAGCCCGATTTCGAGCTGCACAAGATTTTTACGGAATATCACAAGACGCACAATCAGGGTGTATTTGACGTGTATACACCGGAAATGCGCGCAGTACGCAAAAATAAAATTATAACAGGTCTTCCGGACACATACGGCCGCGGAAGAATTGTCGGCGATTACCGCAGAATTGCACTTTACGGAATTGATATGCTTATAGAAAAGAAAACTGCCGATTTTGCAAACTGCGAAAGCGAATCTATGACAGAGGAAGAAATCCGTCAGCGCGAAGAACTCACAATGCAGATTAAATCTCTCAAAGAAATGAAGCTTATGGCTGAATCCTACGGCTATGATATTTCAAAGCCTGCAAAAAATGCAAAAGAAGCTTGCCAGTGGCTCTATTTCGGTTATCTTGCCGCTATTAAGACACAAAACGGAGCAGCAATGAGCGTCGGCAGAATTTCTACATTTTTGGATATATACATTCAGCGCGACCTTGACGAAGGAACAATTACAGAAAAAGAGGCTCAGGAGCTTATTGACCACATGGTAATGAAATTCCGTATGGTAAAATTTGCAAGAATACCTGCATATAACGAGCTGTTTTCCGGAGACCCGGTATGGGCGACGCTTAATGTCGGTGGAAAAGGCGTAGACGGCAGAACAATGGTAACGAAAAACGACTTCCGTTTCCTGCATACTCTGGAAAACATGGGACCGTCACCAGAGCCTAACCTCACCGTTTTGTATTCTTCAGAGCTTCCCGAAGCGTTTAAACGCTACGCTGCGGCAATTTCGGTACGCACAAGCTCAATCCAATATGAAAATGACGATGTTATGCGTCCCGTATGGGGTGATGACTATGCTATCTGCTGCTGCGTATCCGCAACTCAGACAGGTAAGGAAATGCAGTTCTTCGGCGCAAGAGCCAACCTCGCAAAATGCCTTTTGTATGCTATCAACGGCGGTGTTGACGCAAAAACAAATGTACAGGTAGGTCCGAAATACCCGGCTATTACAGACGAATATCTTGATTATGACGACGTAATCGAAAAATATGACAGAATGATGGACTGGCTTGCAAAAATCTATGTACGCACGCTTAACGTAATACACTATATGCATGATAAGTATTATTATGAAGCTGCCGAAATGGCGCTTATCGATACAGATGTACGCCGTACATTTGCTACCGGCATTGCAGGATTTTCACACGTTGTAGACTCACTCTCCGCTATAAAATATGCCAAGGTTAAGGTTAAAAGAAACGAATTCGGTATAGCAACGGATTTTGAAACAACGGGTGACTTCCCGAGATACGGAAATGATGACGACCGTGCAGACGACATTGCAGTATGGCTTTTAAAGACATTTATGGGCAAAATCAAAAAATGCCACACATACCGTCACTCCGAGCCTACGACATCAATTCTTACCATCACATCGAATGTTGTATACGGCAAAGCAACAGCGTCACTTCCGGACGGAAGAAAAGCAGGCGAGCCGCTGGCACCGGGAGCAAACCCATCGTACGGTGCAGAAACAAACGGACTTCTGGCATCGCTCAACTCTGTGGCAAAACTTCCGTACGAATATGCGCTTGACGGTATATCAAACACGCAGACAATCAACCCCGACGCACTCGGTCACAGCGAACCGGAGCAGGTTACAAACCTTGTAAACGTTTTGAACGGATACTTCGACAACGGCGCTCACCATCTCAATGTAAACGTATTCGGCAAAGAAAAGCTGATAGACGCAATGGAACACCCTGAAAAAGAAGAATATGCAAACTTTACCATAAGAGTTTCGGGATATGCGGTTAAGTTTATAGATTTGACGCGTGAACAGCAGCTTGATGTTATCTCAAGAACCTGCCACGCTTCACTGTAAGACAAAACATGAACGGTATAATTCATTCCACTGAAAGCTTCGGTGCTGCGGACGGTCCCGGCGTAAGATTTATAGTCTTTATGCAGGGTTGCCGTATGCGCTGCCGCTACTGCCATAATCCCGATACATGGAACATGAGCGGCGGAAAGGAAATGTCGGCGGATGAAATTCTGCAAAAAGCGCTGCGGTACAAAAGCTACTGGAAAAACGGCGGCGGAATTACCGTAAGCGGCGGAGAACCTCTCCTTCAGATTGATTTTCTTACGGAGCTTTTAAAAAAAGCAAAAGAACAGAATATTCACACAGTTATTGACACATCGGGAAATCCTTTTACAACAGAAAACCCTTTTTTCGACAAGTTCAATGAACTTATGAAATACACGAATTTATTGCTTTTGGACATTAAAGAAATTGATTTCAACAGACACAAAAGCCTGACGGGATTCGGCAATGACAATATACTGGAAATGGCGAAATACCTTGCCGAAATTAAAAAACCTGTTTGGATAAGACATGTTCTTGTGCCCGGCCACACCGATTTTGACGAAGACCTCGACAAACTCGGTGAGTTCATAAACAGCCTGGGAAATGTGCAGAAAGCGGAAATACTTCCCTACCACACTTTGGGCAAATTCAAGTGGGATAACCTCGGCATCAAATATACTCTGGATGATGTAAAACCACCGAGTACCGAACGAATAAAAAATGCAGAAGAAAAAATCAGAATAAAGAAATCTGAATTTTAAAGTACAGGTTTAATAAAAAATTCCGTAAGATTTGAAACAGTCTTGCGGAATTTTTTATTAACATTGCTTTAATGTATTTATGGCGTGAATTGCATTTGTATTGGCACGATATGTTGTTTACATTTTTTGAAAAGGTAGTATAATTATATCATAAAAGAGATTGGAGGCAGAACAATGAAAAAAGTAGCTTTGGTTACAGGTGCTTCAAGCGGTATCGGAAAATCAACCGCAGAGGAACTCTGCAAAAACGGTTTTACCGTTTACGCCGCTGCAAGAAGGCTTGACAGAATGAAAGATATTGAAAAAGACGGTATTATTCCCGTTTCACTTGACCTCACCGATGATGAATCTATTAAGGCTTGTGCAGATTTTGTAATTAACGTGAAAACAGAATTGATGTGCTTGTAAATAACGCAGGATATGGTTCTTACGGTGCAGTTGAAGATGTTCCTATGGAAGAAGCCCGCCGTCAGTTTGATGTAAATGTTTTAGGAATGGCAAGGCTTATACAGCTTACCGTTCCCTATATGAGAAAAAACAACTTCGGTAAAATCGTTAATGTGTCCTCGATGGGCGGAAAAATATGGACGAAGTTTGGCGGCTGGTATCACGCAACAAAGTTTGCGGTTGAGGGGTTGTCCGACTGTCTGCGTATGGAACTCAACCCGTTCGGCATTGATGTTGTAGTCGTTGAGCCGGGCGGAATTAAAACAGATTGGGGTGTTATTTCCGCAAACAATCTGAAAAAGACCGCAAAGAGCGGCGCCTATGAAGAATACGCAAACAAAGCAGCAGACGGTATGATTAAAAATTATTCGGGAAGTCGGCTTACAAAACCGGAAGTAATAGCAAAAACCATACGCACAGCTGTTATGAAAAGGAAACCGAAAACACGCTATCTGATTGGATTTATGGCAAAGCCTATGGTAATTACAAAAAGGCTTTTCGGCGACCGTTTTTACGATTTTATTATAAAGGTGTTCGGATAATATGAAAAGATTTATTTTAGAAAAAAACTATTCGGATTTTCTTAATTCTATGGGAATGAAAACCAATGAAATTTTAAGGAAGGCACATTTGCCGGAGGATTTGTTTTGCCGTAAAACGCCCTGTCTTACGGCAGAAGAATATTATAGGTTTATAAGAGCAATCGAGGCTTTGTCCGAAAATGAGCAAACACCGATATTGCTCGCAACGGCAGAAAATATTTAAACCTTTTCGCCGCCGATATTTGCCGCCTTTTGCAGTGAAAATGCCGAAAGCTGCATAAAACGGCTATCACAATACAAGGCTCTTGTCGGGGCACTGATTTATGATATCACAGAGAATGATTCGGATATTTCGCTTGAAATTAAACCATATGATGAAAATGCGGAAATTCCCGAATTTTTAATTGGTGTTGAGTTTGTTTTCTTTGTAAATTTAATCCGAAAGGCAACAAAAGTAAACATTGTCCCGAAAAGCGTCACAACAAAAAATACAATGACTAACAAAGCATACGGAGAGTTTTTGCAAGCGGAAATTGCCACAGGAAACGCAAATATAATTGTGTTTGATAAAACTGACACTAAGATACCATTTATCAGCCGAAACGATTCAATGTGGGATTTCTTTGAGCCGTAGCTTGCAAAGAAACTTAATATGTTTGAAACGGATTACAGCTTTGCGGCGAGAGTGAGAAGTGTACTCACAGAGCTTATACCCGGCGGCAGATGTACGGCTGATGATGCGGCGGAAAAGCTCGGCACAAGCAAAAGGACATTGCAGCGCAGACTGAAAGAAGAAAGCACAAATTTTCAGCAGCAGTTAAATCATACAAGAGAGCTTCTTGCAAAGTATTATATCGCTCATACCAAAATGAATACGGAAGATATTGCATTTTTGCTTGGGTATCAGGACATAAATTCGTTTTTGAGAGCGTTTACACTTTGGACGGGGCAGAATTTGACGGAATATAAAAATAACTTAAAGTAAATAACTTATATTATCACCAAAACAAGCATACCGCTTTTAATTGCAGTATGCTTGTTTGTATATACCATATCTTTACGTTTTTATTTGTGTGTAATACTTTTTATCGAATACCCTGCTGCACATATAACTTTTTTAATATATTCATCGGAAACTTTATTTTTTAAGCGAATCAAAGCGGTATTATTCTTCAGATTAACCTCTGCCCAAAAACCGTCTTCGGAATTGAGCATATTTTCCACACGCTCGCGGCAATGATTGCAAGTCATGCCTTCAATTTCCACAGACACCGTATATGGGTAGTGTGATTCATTTTTATCTTTTACACGCGCTTTTTTTACCGTATCGCCTCCTGCACCGCAGCAGCCGGATGTAAGCTTTTTTATGTAGCTCTTTATCGATATTATACAAATAATTATCAAAACTGTAACTATAATTGCCGTTCCCATATTTATTCCTCCTCTTTATACATAAGTTAGTTTCATCTAACTTCAAGATTATTGTATCACACTTTTAAGATTATGTCAATCATTAAAAATGTATAAAGCAGACTGATTTATCAAATAATTCTAAATGATTACGGGAGGTGAACAAGTGAACTACAGTAATTTGCAGGATCTTATTCAAAACAGCCGCAGCAGCCGGGCATTTTTCTTATCTCTGCCGGTAAAGCATCAGATGCAGCTTCATGAATACAATGACTATATAACAACCGCGCAAAAACTGCATGATATGGCAAATTATATAAACAAAGAAAATTTTTAAACAACAAATTGTGTACAAAGCTTCCGTGATAGTTGCGGAATAAATGTGAATTTTATATTTTCATACCTCCGTTTGCAAAAATATTTTCTCCGGACATATGTCTGCCATTATCTAAACACAGAAACAATATCAGTTCGTTGCATTCATCTCGTGTACTGAATTTTCGCGCGGTATGCCGCACAGTACCTGATTTCTATACTCATCATCTTTCAACTGAATATCAAATTTATCAGATGCAATTTCATTATTTGCGTATTCGGATCAACACATTAAACACAAGTATTAAGTCTTCAAAAAAATCATAAACTATTCACTTTTTCTGTTTTTGTGTCAATGATATGCAGAAACTCTCTGAAACAAAAAAATCGGAACAAAGCAAAGTTCGTTCCGATGTGGTGGATCTTCAGGGACTCGAACCCCGGACCAACCGGTTATGAGCCGGTTGCTCTAACCAACTGAGCTAAAGATCCGTATTTAGCTGTTATACACAAGAATATCGACTGCAAAATTTGCAGCCGATGAACTTGTAAAAAGTGGTGACCCCTACGGGATTCGAACCCATGTTATCGCCGTGAAAGGGCGGTGTCTTAACCACTTGACCAAGGGGCCACACTTTGGCTCCCCAAGTTGGACTTGAACCAACGACATCATGATTAACAGTCATGCGCTCTACCGACTGAGCTATTGAGGAA
>CAKSPF010000001.1 GCA_934481345.1 uncultured Clostridia bacterium | reverse complement strand
CTTCCTAAGTCAGACGTGCTGAAATTCATTCTGCCGAACGGCTGGTTCGCAGTCCGCCCGTCCGGAACAGAACCCAAGATCAAGTTTTATTTTGAGGTTTTTGAAAATAACGGCAAAAAGGCAGACGCTGAACTTAAAAGTTTGGTAAGCCGTATAGTAAACGGCAGTAACAGGTAAATTTTTTAATTACTGTAAAACAAGAAAATATTTATCGGTCCGTTAAGGTCTGAGAGCAGATATGTGACAGTCACATAAGCACTCCCGGCTTTAACGGACTTTTTTTATACAGCCGTTTTTGGTTTGCCCGTATGCCGCACGGGCGCGGCATTTAAACGGTAAACTGCCGTAAAACAAAAAACAGATAGTCTTTTAAAAAACGGATAGTACGGATTATAAAAAATTAAATATGCTTTCAAAAAACAGGAAATAGACTTTACGGCAATTCGGAAGATATAATAAAATTACAAAAATAAAAACAAAAAAAAGAAAGAGGGTTTATTTATGAGAAAAATTCTGACATCGGCTTTGACAACTATGCTTGCGGCATCTTTGATACTCAGCGGCTGCGGAAAAAAGACCGGCACGGTTAACTCGGACGACAAAAACGTATCTGTCACCGTAAGCTACTGGCCGAACAGTGAAACGGACACCGAAAGACACGCATTGTACGACACATATCTTGAAAAGATGAAAGAAAAATATCCGAACATTACAATTATTCCGGACGAGGAAGCATATGGCATTGACAACTTCATGGTGCTTGCCGCTACAAACCAGCTTCCGAACGTATACCGCAAACCGTATACCGAGCCTCAGCAGATAATCAATGCAGGGTATGCGAGAGATATAACCGAGTATGTGAAAAAATACGGTTATGACAAGGGCATCAACGCCGACATTATGAAGATAGCCATGAAAGACGGCAAATACTACGGCATACCGTATTCGGGCTACATGATAGGCATGGCATATAACGTAAATGTCTTTAAAAAAGCAGGTCTTGTGAATGCCGACGGCAGTCTTAAGCTTCCGAAAACATATGACGAGCTTGTGGAAACGGCAAAAATCATCAAGGAAAAAACGGGCATCCCCGGTTATACCATTCAGACCTCAAACAAAGAGGGCGGCTGGGCATTTATGAACATAGCGTGGTCTTACGGCGTTAATTTCATGAAGCAGAACAAAGACGGCAAGTGGATTGCAACCTTTGATACACCCGAGGCTGTCCGGGCGCTTGAATACATAAAGGATTTGAAATGGAAACACAATGTATTTACTTCAAATGTGCTTGTAGACTCAAACGAGCTTCAAAAGCTCCTGGCAACGGACAGAGTGGGAATGGTAATGGTTGCGGAAAGCGCAGTATCATCAATGGTTACAAAATACAAAACTCCGATAGACACCTTTGCATACGGTCCCGTTATGGCAGGCCCTGCCGGTCAGTATTCGCAGGTCGGCGGAGATATATACATGTTCTCGCCCGACACTACCGATGAACAGGTAGACGCTGCCATGAAGTGGTTTGAGCTTCTGGGAATCACTCCGAACGTAGGAAAAGAATATGAAAAAACTCTCGAAGAAACAATTCAGACATCGCTCAAGTCAAACAAGGTAGTTGCACAGCCCTCGCTTAAAATCTGGGTTAACAAGGAACGTACCGCAATCGACGAGAAGCTGTATAAGAAATACAGCAATGTAAACCCCGTACTGTGGACAAATGCTTGCCCGGATTCGGTAAAGGTACGTCAGGAGGAACCGATGTGCGCTCAGAATCTGTATGCGCTCCTCTCCACGGCAATGCAGGAGGTTCTAACAAATCCGAATGCCGACTGCGCTAAGATTATTCACGAAACGAACGAAACGTTCCAGAAGGATTTTCTCGATAAACAGTAAACCAATTATACAAATAAAGAGGAATTACAATGACAGACAGAATTAATTCAAAAAAATTCAATAAATCCTTTGAAAAGGGACTGGCAGGCATCAGAAAGGACGCTATAGCGTGGATTTTGATTGCTCCGGCGCTGATAGGCTTTATGGTATTCAACTGGCAGCCCTTTATCTCCAGCGGAATACTTGCGTTTTTCAAAACAAGAGGGTTTGAAATTCAGGAATTTGTCGGCTGGGAGAATTTCAAAAACGTATTGAGCGACTCGTCGCTTTCAAAGGCGATGTGGAACTCGTGCAAATACACACTTTGGTCGCTTGTGATAGGTCTGCCGATACCGATTATAATGGCTATACTGCTGAATGAACTGGTGCACTGGAAGGGTTTTTTCAGATTTTCGGTATATTTTCCGGCAATAATCCCCGGTATGGTAACCGCCATAATGTGGAAAATCCTTTTTGAGCCCGGCGACGACGGCTTTCTGAATGTGGTGCTCGGCTGGCTTAACCTGCCGTCTTGCCAATGGCTTCAGGATTCGCGCCTTACGATACTGATTATTACGATAGTTTCCACATGGAGCGGCTTCGGAAGCTCTACGATACTGTATCTTGCCGATTTGCAGTCGGTGGATCTGTCGCTCTATGAAGCGGCGGCGATGGACGGAGCGGGATTTTGGAAAAAGCTGAGATACATAACACTGCCGCATTTGAGCTCGCTTGTAAAGGTTACTGCGATAATGCAGATTCTGGGTGTGTTCCAGTCATTTGAAAAACCGCTTGCCATGACGGGCGGAGGCCCCAACGAGGCGTCTACCACGGTTATGATGCTTACATACAACTATATGTTCAGCGAAGGCGCGATAGACAAGGCGAATGCACTGAGCGTTATAGTGTGCCTGATTCTGATTGCAGGAAGCATAGTGTATTTCAGAATGACAAGATCGAAAAATTAGGCAGGGGGTTATAGGATGCAATACAAGAATAAAATGGGGCTGATAAGCTCAATAGACATAAAAAAACCGAAATACAAGCTTTTGTACTGGCTGATTTTTCTGATACTGGCAATAACGGCGTTCATATGCCTGTTTCCGCCGATATGGGTTATGATGTCGGCAGTAAAGGACGTGAAGGAATTTTACGCAATGCCGCCGACAATCATTCCGAAAAGCTTTAACCTTGACAAAATATCGCAGGTATGGGCAAAGTACGACTTTGTAAAATATTATGTAAACACAATTGTGCTCACGGTCGGCTGCATAATCACATCTGTAGTTATGAACGGACTTGCAGGCTACGTTATTTCAAGGCTGAAGCCTAAGGGAATAAGCCTGGTTATGATGCTGATTATGTTTTCGCTCATGGTTCCGAACGCTACGGCTATGGTTCCTGTATACAAAAACATACTCAGTTTTCCTGTACTGAAAGTAAACCTGATAAACACAAATATACCGATATGGCTCATGTACGGAGCAAGCGCGTTTAAGATAATAGTATTCAAAAGCTTCTTTGACGGTCTGCCCCAGGCGCTGATTGAGGCGGCAAGAATTGACGGCTGCGGAGAATTCCGCATTATACCCAAGATAATACTTCCGCTGTGTATACCGGTAGTGGTTACAATGGTAATACTTACACTAAAAGAGGCATGGTCGGACTTTTTCTGGCCGTTTCTGGTGCTCAGGGACAAAACAAAGATAACGGTTATGGTGGAGCTCTTTACAATACAAAACCAGATAGCGCTCGACGAGCTTGTAATACTGCTCACGTTTTCGATTTTACCGCCGACAATACTGTTTATCTTCTTTCAGAAATACATCATTCAGGGCTTTACCCTGAGCGGAATTAAGGGGTAGGCGGAGTATATGAAAATTACGGACATGACTTTAACCGAAAAGATACTTCAGACGGTTATAATAAAGGTTGACAAGGACAGGTTTATTTCCGACAAGGTCGGAGCGGCTTTTTTCTTCGGCGAAATCATAACCGAAGCCGACGAAATGGGGCTGGAGGCTGCAAGAAACACGCTAAATGAGTACATAGACAATGCGGACATTCCCATTCTCATTACCTCGGATTTTGAGAACGGCTGCGGAAGCATGCTGAAGGGGCTTACAGTCCTGCCGTACCTTATGAACCTCGGCGCCGCAAACAGCGAAGAAACCGCATACGATTACGGTAAGGCTACCGCTCTCGAGGCAAGGAGTGTGGGGGCGAACTGGTCTTTCTCGCCCGTATGCGACTTAAATCTCAATCCGAGAAATCCGCTTGTCAACGTAAGGAGCATTTCGGACAATCCCGACCTTGCGTCAAGACTGCTGGTTCAGGTTATAAAGGGTATGCAGGACAACGGACTTGCGGCATGTGCAAAGCACTTCCCCGGCGACGGTCTTGACTACCGCGACCAGCACTTGGTCACGACAAACAATACCCTTGATTTTGACGAGTGGAAGAAAAAGTCGGGCAGGGTATTTGAGGCGGTTATCAGGTCGGGAGTTTATTCGGTAATGCCGGGGCATATCACCCTGCCGTCATATCAGAAAGAAGTTTTTAAAAACGGCATGAAGCTGCCGGCTACACTCTCGCATGAGCTTATAGAAAACCTGCTCAAAGGGGAAATGGGCTTTGGCGGAGTGGCGGTGACGGACGCGCTGAACATGGGCGGATTTAACGGCTGGTATCCAACAAAGGAGATTGCTGAAATAGAGAGCTTTAGGGCAGGGTGCGACATGCTGCTCTGGCCCACGGAAAACTATGTGAAAAACATGGCGGATGCCGTAAACAACGGCTATGTTCCGATGAAAAGACTCGACGACGCAGTTTCGCGCATATTGGAAATGAAAGAAAAAATGGGATTGTTCAAAAAGGACAATCACCCGATAAGTTTAAGCGGACGCGACAGGGAATTTGTGCGGCAAACTCAGAGAAAAACCGCCGAAAGCTCTGTTACGCTTATAAGGGATAACGGAAAATTCTTTCCGTTGTCGTGCGAAAAATTCAAAAAAATAGGTGTAATCCCGATTACGCACCACGAACCGTCATTAAAAGAGGCTGAGTACCTTTGCAGCCTGCTCGGCGAGAGAGGGTTTGAAGCCGTATACTTAAAAGACGGTATAAAAAGAGAGGAATTTGAAAACTACGACCTTGTGCTGTACGCGCTGTTTTCAAGGCCGTTCAGACCTATGGGCTTTTTGGATTTTCATTCCTCGGAGGCGGCAAAAATCGCGGTTTCCCTCCAGGTTGGAACGGAGAAAACAATCGTTGTTTCCTTCGGCTCGCCGTACTTCGGCAACCAGTATTTTGAGAGGGCGCTTACTTATGTAAACGCATATTCCATGCTTTCGCCAAGCGTGGAGGCATTCGTAAAGGCGGCGGCAGGGGAGATACCGTTTTCATCTTTTTCGCCCGTGAAACTATAAAAACGAAACGGAGTATCTGACATGAGAACATATCAGCCGAATGAATCAAGGTTTTATATTGAGGAGCCGTATGTGAAAAACAATGCCTTTATAGGCGCCAAAGCCGAAAAAAGCGCATTGCCCGAATACGCGGACATAAAGGATATGCTTCCGAAACCCGTCTTTGACGGACGTGAGGATATTATAAACTGCTATGACAAGGTGTGGCAGATTGCTTTCGGAAACTTAAAACAGCCTGCCGCAGGGAGCGGATTTGTGTCAAATTTTATAGACACGGCTTTCAACGGCGCGCTGTTTATGTGGGACTCGTCATTTATACTGATGTTTGCAAAATACGGCAGAAGGGCATTTGACTTTCAGAAAACGCTGGACAACTTCTATGCAAGACAGCATCTTGACGGATTCATATGCCGTGAGATAAGGGAGTCGGACGGCGGAGATTATTTTGCCCGTCACGACCCGATAAGCACAGGACCCGACATAATGGGGTGGTGCGAGTGGGAATATTACACTGCGACAGGCGACAAAAACAGGCTTGCCAAGGTGTTTGACCCGCTTATGGCGTATCACAGGTGGTATATGCAAAATCGCACCTGGCGCGACGGCACATACTGGTCATCGGGCTGGGGCTGCGGCATGGACAACACACCGAGGCTTATGAGCGGATATGACGTGAGCTTTTCTCACGGGCATCAGGTATGGATTGATATTTGTTTTCAGCAGATTCTGAGCGCAAAGTGCCTTGTAAATATGGCGGAAAAGCTCGGCAGACTTGATGAAACCGAATTTCTGACGGAGGAAATCAAACACCTTGAAAAGATAATAAATGATGAGCTTTGGGACGGTACAACCTCATATTACTATGACAAGTGGAAAAACGGAAAGCTTAATAAGGTAATGAGCGTTGCGTCATACTGGGGGCTTGCCGCCGGCGCTGTGCCGCAGGACAGGGCAGACAGCTTCATAGCTCATCTTGAAAATAAAAATGAATTTAACCGTACTCACAGAGTGCCGTCGCTTTCCGCGTCGGACAAAAACTTCGTCACAACGGGCGGCTACTGGTGCGGCTCTGTGTGGGCACCGACAACGTACATGGTTTTAAAAGGCCTTGAAAAATACAAAAAGGACATCCTTGCACACGAAATAGCCTTAAATCACCTTGAAAACGTAGTTGGGTGCTTTGAAAAAACGGGAACGGTATGGGAAAATTACTCTCCGGACGAATTTGCAAAAAATTCCTCGGCAAGAGGCGACTTTGTGGGCTGGACGGGGCTTGTGCCGGTGGCTGTGCTTTTTGAGTATGTGCTCGGCATAAAAAGCGACGTGCAAAACAACCAAATTATCTGGAATGTCAATCTCACGGAGCGCCACGGAATTAAAAATTATCCTTTCGGAAAGAACGGGACAGTAGACCTTATCTGCGAAAAGAGAAAAAGCGAGGAAGAAAAACCCGTTGTGCATATAAGCGGAAGTGAGGCAGACGTATACATAATCTGGAAAAACGGAGAGTTTAGATTGTAATTTTTTTAAATTACGGTTTACATTTATGACGTTTTGTATTAATATATAAGAAAGTTTGTTTGTCACGGAAGGGAGAGTAATGTGAAAATAAAAATTTATCACAGCAGCAAGCTGTTCATTAAGTTTTTCGTATCATATTTGATTTTGCTTTGCTTTTCGCTTACCATGGTCGGCATTGTATACAAGGGATTTGAAAACGACAAGATAGATTATTTCTACAAGTATAATATTTCTATGCTTGAACAGTCAAAATACATTATAGACAAATATGTTTCCGAGCTGGAGCTTTTGGTGGAAAACTTTGAAGCAAATTCCGTTATTCAGAGTCTTTGCACCGGAGAAAGGAGCGCTGATGAGTTCGCGGAAAACAATTATCTGGAGCTGAGCAGAATACTCTATGACGTCAAGGCAAGGACAGACACGGCAGACAACATATATCTGTATATTGCGGAAAAGGAGATTGTGCTTTCTCCGAGCGGAACTATGAGCATAAAGGAATTTTATGCCACAAACGACCAGTACAAAAAGATAGATTATTCCGAGTTTGAACAAAGCTATTTAAACAGCTATGACTACAAAAAATTCCGGGGAACGGGTATTTCCGGGCAGCTAAGCCATTCGTACATAACGTATTCGCAGAGCCTTCCGCAGAAAAACTACGAGAGGTCGGACTACAAGCTGCTCATACAGCTCAACCCGGAAAGATTCGGAAGTGTGCTCAGTCACGGCGCAGGCTCCGACAGCGAAGCGGCAATGATACTGGATAAAAACGGCGAAATAATATATAAAAACAGCCGTGAAACAAAGATTAACACGAAGAAACTCGCGGGGCACCTCTTTAAGAGCAGCGATGTAATCGAGCTTACCGACAAAAAGGAAATGATTACTTACACAAAATCAAAGAGCAACGGCTGGATATATATGGTTGCCGTATCTAAGAGCGTATTTTTGAAGGAAATCACCCGTTTTAAATATATATTTATATTTTTGACAATAGGTTATCTGATTTTCGGAGTATTCCTTTCGAGGATACTTTTGAAGAAGAATTACCGCCCCATACAGCTTGTAATGGATAAGCTTAGCAAAAACAAGGGCCCGGCAAGCAATTATCACGACGAAATGGACTTCATTCACTCTGTGATAGAGGAACTGACGGAAAGCAACAAGGATATGAAAAATGTCATTTCAAAGCAGAGCGAACAGATGAAAAACGACGCTCTGAGAGAAATGATAACGACCGGCTGCAGTGCCGATAAGGTTAATGCACTGCTCAAGAAATTCAGCTTTTCGTTTTTGTATGATAATTATGCGGTGGTGATTGTGCGCGTAGGCGATATAGAGAATTACCCCGCCAACGAAAAAAGCATTATTTATTATGCCGTAAACAACATGGCATATGAGCTCATAAACACTCTTTATGTGTATGAAAAGCTGATTGACCCGTCGGGAAACATGGTGTTTATAATCAATGTAGAGGACGAGAACGGCGAGGCGTTTGTGGACGATATCAAATTCATCTGCACTCTGCTTTCGGACGTTATGGCAAAGGAGTTTTCCATCGGCGTTGACATAAGCATAAGCTCTCTCAGAAAAGGCCCCGACAGTCTGTCGGTTTCGTACAGCGAAGCGATGACGGCGCTCAGCACAAGCACGGGCAGCATAACCGATTACCGCGACATTCAGTCAAACCGCGCGCTCAAGATGATCGGCGATATTGAGGAGTATATAGACGCTCACTATATGAACAACTGTCTGAGCAATACCGTTATAGCGGACGAATTCAACATAACGGGGCAGTATCTGTCGGTTTTGTTTAAAAAATACAAAAACGAAAACATACAGAACTATATCGCCCGTGTGAGAATAGAGTATGCAAAGGAGCTTTTGAAAAACGAAAAATACACGGTTTTTCAGATTGCAAACATGGTCGGATATTCAAACGATATAGGATTTATCAGAGTATTCAAAAAGTTTGAGGGTATAACACCCGGAAAATTCAGACAGATGCATCTGAATAAAATATGATAATTATAACCGCCCGATGATTTAAACGGGCGGTTATTTTTTGCATGAAATTTTGTTTATAAATTTTCTTTTGAAAACTGAGTCGGAGTCATTCCGGTTCGTTTATGAAAAATTCTTGAAAAGTACAGCGGATTGTCAAATCCTGCCGAGAAAGCGACTTCTTTAACCGAAAGCGACTGCCGCCTGTCGGTTAAAAGCTGTTTTGCCTTTTCAATCCTGTATGCCATAAGGTATTCCTGCGGAGAAACGCCGAAGGTCTGCCTGAATATATTATAAAGATAGCTGCGGCTGATGTTGAAGTCGGCGGCAAGCTTAGTTATTTTTATTTCACGGGAATATGACTTTTCAATATACATTGCAATGCTTTTCGCCGTTTGTTTGAGGAATATAGCCGTTTTTGCCGCGGTGCCGGTATGAACGGCAATAATGCTGTAAAATGCCGAAAGGAGAGAATATGCCTCGTCCATATCGTTTGAGTATTCCTTACCAAACATTGCGTCTTTTAGTATTTTTGCACATTCGGTACATCTGTCAAACGGAAATACGCAGCATTTTTTTTCAAATCCGAGTTCGTTTATTATTTTGGGCGCAAGACTTCCTTTAAATACAATCCAGTAAGTTTCATACGGCTCTTTTTTATCCGCGGTGATTTTTTCAAATTCATTCGGTACGACAAGGTAGCCGAAGTTTTTATCAAATTTGCTCCCTAAAAAATTTCCTTTTCCGTTTATAACGTAGTGCAGGATATAGACGTCCCTTTTTGCCATCTGGCACAAGCCTGCCGGGACGCGGTTGTAGCCGATTTCGATTATCTGAATATCCTTGCTCGGATGGTAGCGCGGCGCCCGCATAATTCTGGGGTTTTTGCTGTCAAACGGATTGTCTATCAGCATAAATTCACTTTCCTTCATAATTTATATAAATATAAGACATTTGTGCATATTATAGCATCATTTGTGCATTTTGTAAAGCGGCTCTTTATGGAATAATGTTAGTAACGGCAGAATAAAAGGAGAGAAAAAATGAAAGCTACTGTTATTGAACAAACCGGTTACAATAAGAATCAAATTGCGCACTGCGGAAGCAAGTATTTAACAGGAAACGGATATTTCGGTATCCGAGGCACAATGGAGGAATACCGAAAGGAGCATATGCCGTGCGTAAATTTGGCAGGTATATATGACAAATGCGGCGACAAATGGCGCGAGTCCGTAAATGCGCCGAATCCCCTGTATACCGTGCTTTCAGTTGACGGCGAGGTCTTTGCGCTTCCGGAAAGGGAGCCTGTGCGGCATGAGCAGAGCCTTGACCTTATAAAGGCAATTCACAAAAGAAAAACCGTATGGAAAACCGACAAGGGCACTGTTACCGTGACATGCGAACGCTTCGCGAGTATGGCGTGCCAACGCGCAATCGGCATGAGATACACCGTTTTATGTGATTTTGACGCTGAGGCCGAAATCATAACCGGCATAGACGGTGATGTGTGGGACATCAACGGCCCGCATTTCAAGAAAATAATAACCGAAACGAAAAACAACGAGAGCGTTGTCGGGATAACGGGTGAAAAGGACATTTGTGCATCTGTTGAGCAGTATGTCAGCACGGAATTTGAATGTGCGTGTTCAAGCTTTGCGGATGAGTATTCGGCATACAGACGGATTGTATTTTCCGCAAAGGCAAACTGCGAATACACTTTTACAAAGACGGCTTTTGTAAAAACGGATGCGGACAATTTCTTGACGGATATTCCTATAGGCTGCACCGATTATTACAAGCTGAAGCAGGAGCACATTGACGCATGGGAAAAGATATGGAATATTTCTTACATAGAGATAGACGGTGACGACGCTGCCGAAACCGCGCTTAATTACTCAATATATCAGTTGAACTGCATTGCGCCGAGGAATATGAAGGACGTTTCCGTTGCCGCGCGCGGTCTTTCCGGTCAGGTATATAAAGGGGCGGTTTTCTGGGACACGGAGATGTTTATGGCTGACTACTATCTGCACACCGAGCCGCAGATTGCCAAAACGCTTATTAACTACCGCATAAGCACGCTTCCGGGCGCTCTGGAAAAGGCAAAGAGCTACGGCTTTGAAGGAGCTTTTTATGCATGGGAGAGCCAGGAGGGCGGTTTTGACGCGTGCTCGGACTATAACATAACGGACATATTTACCAAAAGACCTATGAGGACATTTTTCAGAGACAAGCAGGTGCATATCTCCGCCGCCGTTGCCTATGCAATAGATAATTATGTAAATGTAACGGGCGATACCTCCGTGCTGACAGAGGGCGGTGCAGAGGTGATTTATGAGTGTGCTTTGTTCTACCGTTCGATTTTGCTTAAATATGCAAACAGGGATTTTTATGAAATTCATGACGTTGTGGGCCCCGACGAGTATCACGAAAGAGTAAACAACAATGCTTACACAAATGAAATGGCACGGTTTGTTTTAAATACGGCGGTAAAATATTCCGAATACATTCGCGGTGATGTAAGCGGATTTTCAGATCTTGCCGATATGATAGTAAAGCCGAATATGAACAAGGATGGGGTAATCGAGCAGTTTGACGGATATTTTGACATGGAGGACTGCAGTATAGAAGATGTTCGTTCAAGGCTTTTGGATCCTCATGAATACTGGGGCGGAGCATACGGCGTGGCAAGCGGCACGCAGATTCTGAAGCAGGCGGACGTTATCGCAATGCTCTGTATGCTGGCTGATAAATATGACGTTGATGTCATGCAGAAAAACCTGGAATATTACGAGTCGAGAACGGAGCACGGTTCGTCGCTTTCGGCATGCATGTATTCTTTGATATCCTGTTTTACGGGCAATGCCGGCAAAGCATATCCGTTCTTTATGAAATCGGCAAATGCGGATTTGGCGGAGGGCGGCAAGGAATGGGCAGGTCTTGTTTACATAGGCGGCACTCACCCGGCATCCGCCGGCGGAGCATGGAAAGCTGCGGTACAGGGCTTTGCCGGAATTAAAATAAAGGACGGAAAGATAACCTGCAATCCTACGCTTCCCGAAAATTGGAAATCAATGAAATTTAAGATAAATCTCAGAGGAAATGTTTACTCGGTAAACATAACAAAAAATAACCGGAGTGTGGAAAAGTTATGATAAAGGCTGCAATATTTGACTTGGACGGAGTGCTTGTAACGACAGACTCTCTGCATTATAAGGCATGGAAACGTCTGGGTGAGGAAATAGGTATAACGGATTTTACGAAAGAGGACAACATACGCCAGCGCGGAATAAGCCGAATGGCGTCGCTTGAAGTCCTGCTTGAAAAGACGGACGTTAAATATACCGATACCGAAAAAGAGGAGCTTGCCGAGCGGAAAAACAACTATTACAGGCAATCTCTTGAAAATCTGACGGAGAAAGACGTTTTGCCCGGCGCAAAGGAAGTGCTTGCGTTTTTTAAAAAACGCGGAATAAAAACGGCTGTGGGTTCTGCAAGCAAAAATGCGCCGACAATACTTGAAAAGACAGGACTTTTGCCGCTTCTGGACAAAGTGGTGTGCGGCATAGACGTTACAAAGTCGAAGCCCGACCCGGAGGTCTTTCTGAAAGCTGCAAAAAGGCTCGGAGAGCTGCCGGAGAACTGCATGGTTTTTGAGGACGCAGACGCAGGAATTGAGGCGGCGGTAAGGGGCGGAATGTTTGCTTTTGCCGTCGGAGCGGCAAGGAAAAATGAATCGGCGGATTTGTCGGCATATTCGCTTGACGCGCTCAGAAAGATTATTTCATTATAACGGGACGCTAAAACAGGGAAATCCGAAAATACCGGGTTTCCCTGTTTTTTGTGGTACGGATTATCCGACAGTCAGACTGTATTTGCCTGAAACGCTGATTTTTCTCTCCGTGCCGTCGTTTTCGACATGGAGGCTTCCGTTTGCAAGTCCTACGGTTATGCTGTATTTGCGGCTGCAGCTTTCTTTGCTGAACATAATCTCGCCCGACGCTT
This sequence comes from uncultured Clostridia bacterium, assembly GCA_934481345.1. Lineage (GTDB taxonomy): Bacteria > Bacillota > Clostridia > UMGS1810 > UMGS1810 > CAKSIN01. The sequence goes on along the minus strand of CAKSPF010000001.1, from coordinate 518,670 downwards.
CGTTGATTTCGCAAAGACCGGAGAGGGCTTTTAGTATAAGAACTCCGGCAATTGACGATAAGCCGTGGTTACAGCTTGCGATGGGTGCGTCATGCTCCCATAAAGTCATGGTTTCGTCTGCCATGTGGCCGTACAGCTCTTTTATCTCGTCTAAGAGCCTGTCGTATTCTTTAAGGCGCAAAAGGCTCATGAGCCGCAGTGTGTAGCCGATAAATACAGCGGCAAACGCTACTTCGGGAGTTTCGTTATTAAGCTTCTTTTTATATCCGAGTCTGTTTAACAGATTATCAAAAAACTCATCAAACATTTCATTGCTTCTGTCTGCGATTTGGCAGAAAGCGGCGTAATACTGGCATGCCTCGGAGGTATTCGGCATATTTACATATCCGCCGTCTTTGAGCACTGCGCCGTCGCAGAAATACTTTCCGTCAAAGGCTTTTTCGATTACGGTTTGACGGATGATTTCTGCCTTTTGGTTAAGGGCACTGTCGCCGTATATGCCGCCGATTGCATGCAGTACGGCAGAATAAAGCATATTTGTGGGATAGCTTATGTCAGCCTCCTCGACAAATTCGTTTGCGTCCGACCACTCTATGAAATTCCAGCCGTCGGCTCTTTTCAGCAAGCCGTTTTCCGTTTCAAGTTCCGCAAGGTATGCAAGGAAGTCATAGCAGAACGGTCTGAAGTAATCCTTATAGTCTTTTTTTCGCTTCAGATACTGCTCCAGTTCGAGCACATACCACATAACCCACTGCAAAATTACGGAGTTGTTTTCGCCGGGATAGCACATAGGAAGGAGTCTGCCGTCAATTCCGGGTATATCCTTTGCCATGATGAAATTCTTTAAAAACGGTTCTTCCGCGCTTGCACCGCCCGCAAAAATCTGTTCTGCCTGCGCCGTGAAAAAGCTGTCGCACAGCCAGCCTGCGCGCTCTCTGCCGGGGCAGTCCATGAAGCAGTCTACGGTGTTTTGACAAAACGTTGCCTTTGCCGCCTCGAATATTTTCATAAGCCGTTTGTCATCACATTCAAACTGTGTGTTTTCCGTAAGCGGATATTCATATTTGCAAATGCCGAGACGGTTTACTTTTGCTTCGCCCTTTCGCACAAGCACCGTAAGGTATCTGAAGGAGTATGCCTCAAAGCTTTGCAGCATGTACGGCTTATCGCTCTTTTTCAGCGTATATTTTATAATGTTTTGCTTGTCTACGTCGTAAATTCCGCTGTCCGGCATGCCGTCCTTTATTATTTCCGAGAATATCAGATAAAGCTCCGTGTCTTCCTTTGCCGTAATATCGGACTGTATAAATCCCGAATACACTCTCTCGAAATCATACATTGTGTATCTGTCGGCGCACATATCCGTGAGAGTATCGGGAAAATACTTTCCGTGTATTTCATTCATGATTTTGCTCTTTATTTCATATTCGGGAAAGCCCTTTATGCCGCAGTTAAGCCCTGTGATATGACGTTTGATACCGCTTCTGAAATCGTCTTTTTTTCTGAATCTGCCGTGTTCTCGTTCGGTTTGGCAGTCAACCGTATCAAAACTTGGATTTGCAAATGAGCGCGGTATAAGCTCCTGTTCGCAGGTATATTCGTTCAGCGGTTCGCTTTCAAAATCTTCCTGCATCCAGTTTGTGATTTTATCGGAATTGTCAAAATGCCATACCTCGTTGAAAGCTCTCTGGTAGCTGTAGCGGTATGCGGCGCTTTCTCTGAGTGAATCCAGCGAAATTGCCGAAAAATCCCTTCCGGTGTATTTGACGGATTCGCCGTTTTCAAAAATTTCCGCCCAAAGAAAGGATTCTATATCCATGGTGTAGAAAGACGGGCAGTTGTAGCCGGCTAAGCATATGCACAGCGTATTTATTCCGTCTGCGGCGTCAAGCGGAATTTCATCATATCTCAAATAGCCGTGGGGCGCTCTTGCCGGGCCGTAGAATATGAATTTGCCGTTAAGCCATATGCTGTAAAGTGTGGCGCCGGTTATTTTCAGCAAATATTTCTTTTCCGTGTCCGCATTGAATACGCATTTAAAGCCTGCCTGAAAGTTGACGTTTTCACGTTTGTTTTTTATAAAAATCTGTTTGGCATTTACAAATGGGTGCATGATTATCCTCCATGTTATTTCATTTTATAATATTATACACGCTATGCGAATTTGTGAAAAGGGGAATTTTTTATAACCCTTTACATAAGAAAACAAATGTTGTATAATCAAATATATATTTTTGCGTAAAGGAAATAAGCATATGGACGAAAGAAAAATAAAAGTTTTTACGGATAAAATAAAAAACAGTGTAACTTTGGACGAGTATTCGCTCATTGAAAAGGCAATCGGAGTATTCAGAAACAACGAGTGCTGCGACAAGGATATGCCTTGGGGCGACAACCGCGTTCTTTTGCCGAGCAGCACGGTTTTTAAAGGAATATGGAACTGGGATACCGCTTTTCATGCGGTAGGATTGAGCTATTTTGACACGGATTTTGCCATGGAGCATATTGAAGCTTTTGTTAAATTTCAGCAGGAGGACGGCATGTTTGCAGACGTTGTCATGTGTGACGGAAAGACGGTTACATATATCACAAAACCGCCCGTTATGGCATGGGCATGCCGCATTGTATACGAAAGAAGCGGGAATTTGGAATTTTTGAAAAACGTATACGGACGGCTTTGCAAAAACATGAAATTCTGGGAAGAAAAAAGATGCAAAAAGCAGCTTTTTCACTATGATACCACATACGGTGCCGACTGCGAAAACCGCAATCACTATGTAGGCTGTGACTCCGGCTGGGACAACTCCGTGCGCTGGGACAAAGAGCCGGAAAAGCTGTGGGCGGCAGACCTTAACTGCTACATGGCAATGTCATACAGTGCACTTGCATTTATGGCAGGCGAGCTGAATTTAAGTGATGACAGGCAGATGTTTGAAGATAAGGCGGAAAACCTCAGACAGCTTATAGAAAAATATCTGTGGAACGAAGAAGCCGGCTGTTATGCCGACAGAAATTATGAAACCATGGAATTTTCGGATGTTTTGTCGCCGGCGTCATTTATGCCGCTGTACATACAGACCGCTTCAAAGGAGCGCGCGGAAAAAATGCTTGCCGTTGCCAAAGAAAAGTTTTATCCCGGAATGCCGACTGTATCGTATGACAATCCCGAATACAGCACCGACTACTGGAGAGGCTCTACATGGCTGAATGTCGCATATTTCGCCGCCAAAGGACTGAAAAATTACGGCTTTGACGAAACTGCGGACGGGATCAAAAACACCATTCTGACATGGGTAAAAAATGACGGTGACTGCATACACGAGAACTATAACGCGCTTACGGGCGAGGGCTTGTGTGCCGATAAATTCAGTTGGAGCGCCGTGTTTGTAATGGAGTTTATTCTGAATTTTTAATATCTGCGCTGTAAAGCGTACATGCACAAATTTGAAGTACCCTCATATATTGATAATGTGTCAATATTTGGGGGTGCTCTTTTTGTTTTCTTTTTTATCGGGACTGATGCCGAAAATGATTTTTATGGCGTCATACGTCACGAATGTCAATTCATTCGCAAAGCCGCTTTCAGCCGATGAAGAACAGCAATACCTTGAAAAATACAAAAACGGTGACAATTCCGCTCGGGATATTCTGATAGAGAGAAATCTCAGGCTTGTCGCACATATTGTAAAAAAATATTCTTCCTCGTCAAACAGCGCCGACGACCTTATAAGCATAGGAACCATAGGGCTTATAAAGGCCATATCGTCATTTAAAGCCGAAAAGGGAACAAGGCTTGCTACATATGCGGCGCGGTGTATAGAAAACGAGATACTCATGAGTCTGCGCGCCGGCAAAAAGCGGCAGAATGAGGTACTGCTCCAGGACCCTGTGGGCAAAGACAGTGACGGCAAGGAAATATCGCTTATTGATAAGCTGGGAACGGACAGTGAAAGCGTATTTGAAGAGGTGGAGGCAAAGCTGAAGATAAAGGCTTTGTATGAAAAAATGAAAGAAACTCTTAAGCTCCGCGAGAGAAAAATCCTTGAACTTCGTTACGGTTTATGCGACGGCGACTCCTTTACTCAGAAAGAAATAGCCAAAATGATGAATATATCCCGTTCTTATGTTTCGCGCATAGAAAAAAAGGCAATAAAAAAGCTTGCGGACAGCTTTAATGACGGTATATAGATGCTTTATGCCTGATGATTTGCAGATAATAACCGATGCATAACATTTTTGTTGACAATTTTGCTTTAATAAGATATCATTATATATGGATTATATGGAAAATATTTTATTGGAGTGTGGGATATGAAAAAACTTATTGCATTGGTTATGTCTGCAATTTTTTATTCTGTTCTTTTTTGTTCTTTTTCGGCTTATGCCGCTCTGAGCGCAGACACTGTAATTTATTCAAACGACGGCGGAACGGATATACCTTTTCCTGCCGCTAGCGGTCTTACAAAGACAATCACAAGCTCTCCCATATTCAAGCCTTCCGGCGACAGCGCTTTGAAAATAAGCGGAACAAGCACCGTCAATACAACGGGTGATACTTCGGGCAGAAATTATCTTAATCTGCAGGTTTCAAACAAAATAGGAGAAGTAAAAACATATAAGAAAATTACGGTTCGGTTTGATGTACTTTTAACCGAGGACGGTACGGCAGTAGCTTTCCGCGGTGGACAGAAAGACAGCACATCTTCGCCGACAACGTATTTTAAGCTGTATTGCGGAAAGGATTTTTTGAAAAACACATGGAATACCGTTGCATTTGTTATCGGTGCGGACGGAAATGACAATACATACACAGTGTACCTTAACGGCGCGGAATACAAAAAAGGCTATACCGAAAACGGCGCCTACGGCTTTACCAAGACAGGCTGGATTACAACTCACTGTGACAAGGACGAAAATTTTGGAATGTATATTGATAACGTAGAAATTCTGGGCGGAAATGACGGGTATTTGCCTTGTCGGACGCCTTTTATCACAAACTGCACCGGCGGTTTTGAACTGAGCGGAAGCAAAATCAGTGTGCCGGCAGGTTCTGCGGCAGGAGAGCTTTTGACAGCGCTTGAAACGGACAGCACGCAAAATGAAGTGCATATATATGACGCTGACGGAGCGGCTGTTTCGGACGGGTCATTTCTGAAAAACGGCGATGTGGTTTCGGTAAAAAATACCGACGGAATATAGGCATATTACAGTATAAAGGCAGCGGAGAAAAATCTCTTTGCCGCAGACGGCAGCGCTGCGTTAAAGTTCAGTGCAGGAACATCGGGGCTGAAATTCAGCAGTGCGTATTCCGACGCACCGTTAAAATCCGAAAGTGACAGCGTTTACCGGATGTACGGAACGGCTGCCTCAAATCTGAGCACAGACTGGCACGGACAGGGATATGTAAATCTCGACCTCGGCACTTTAATAGGCAACACAAAAAAATACGGTGTCATCACATTAAGCTTTGACTTTTGTCTTTTAAATGACGGAAACGGTGTTTCCTTCAGAGGAGCAATGGCAAAGGATGAAAGCACCGCTGCCGCAAGCCAGACATTTTTTAAAATTACCGCAGGCAAAGACGCAGAGACAGGCAGATGGTACAAGCTTACACTTTCCATAGATGCCGACGGAACGGGCGGTAAATACAGGGTATATCTGAATGATAAGCTTTATGCGGAAAAAGCGCTTACGGCGGGAACATACGGCTTTGCAAAAACGGGCTGGATTATGCCGCATGCAAATCAGGGAGAGGCATTTGAGATGCTTCTCGATAACATTAACGTTTACGGCGGTTCGGACGAATATCTTAAAAACCGTGCCGCGGTCATAACGGGATTTAACAACGGTTTTACCGCAGACAACGGGATTAACCGCATATACGGGATTTCGGCGGATACGAGTGCAGATTACGTCATAAATAATGCCAATCTGTCATCTGATGACGCAAGGCTGTATGTGACGAGCGAGAGCTTTGAGATTGTTTCGGGCGAAGCTTGGGTAAGTCCTGTATACTATGTGGTTGTGCTCAGCGGTGACGGCATTTATACTTACTATTCCATGTCTGCCGAAAAAGACTGCGAATACACGAGAAATGTCGTTTCTGCGTCGAACGGTTCGGTATATGCGGCAAAAATCGGCGCAAAATACGAGCTATACTATATAAATGCGGATGACGCGGATATTACGGTAGATTTTAACAGAAACACGGTTTTGCCGTCATCCGTTGTCAAGGAAAACGTAAGCCTTGTTTCGGACACGGGAGAGGCGGTAAGCTATACGCTTGAACCGATAGCTTCGGGAAGCTTTGCGTCGGGTGTGAAAATACATGCGTCCGGTCTGCAAAAAGGTGAAAAGTATTTCATAACAATCAAAAATATCACTGCAAAAAAATCCTCCGGAAACAGTACCGAATATAAAATGGCAGGTGAGCAAAAGCTTGTATTTGCAACTGCGCCGTTAAATGACGGCACAGACGTTTATACGGCGAATATCCCGAATAACACTGTCGGAAGCATAGGCTGGAGCGGGAGAGGCGGTCTTAAAAGCTTTGATGAATTTTATGATTCGGATAAAGGAAAAAATGTGATAAGAGCATATGGCAGAACGAAGTATTATGAAGGTATTATACAAGAAATAAGCTATGAAGATTTCTATGCATATACAAAAGTCTTGCCGGGTGCAAAATCTGACTACAGGCTGTCCTTCGGTATCAAATCCGATATGGCGGATACCTCGGACGAGGAAATGATTATTTCGATGTCGTGGTACAATGACGGCACGGAAAAATATGTTTATGCAAAGAAAATACCGGCGGCGGAAATCGCTCAAAAAGGCTGGATTTACTTTGACGAAACAATTTCTTTTACAGTACCTGCGGCGGTTTCTGCGGCAAACAGCGCATACCTTAGAATACATATAGAATCCGACAAAACTTCGACAAGCTTCGGTACGTTTTACATTTCGGATTTTTCTTTAAAAAAGCCATACGGCGGAAATAAAATCAATCTTGAAATAGACGAAAATCAAATTGTGCGCAAAATTGACAATTCACTTCTCGGATATGCCATTGAGGGTGGAAACTGGTCGTCCGATTATTACGGCGCGGTTGTGTACAAAAACAGCAATCAATGGAAGCCTGAATTTCTGGAGCTTGCCGCAAAGCTCGGTTTAAAGACAATACGCTTCGGCGGATATACCACAAATTACGAGTTCTGGAAATGCAGTCTGGGCGATACGGAAAACCGCATACCTGTCTATGCGCCGTCGCCGGCATGGGATACCTCGAAGCCGTACTGGAGAAACGGCATAGAGTATATAGGACCTATGGAGCGCCTTCAGCTTGCCGAGACCTTTAATAAAGACGCATCGGTGATTATGTGTGTAAACATGTGGAGCTATCTGCCGGATATAGATTACGGCAAAAAATATACAACGCCGATTACGCCGGCACAAATCGTGAAAACCGATTCAAGCAATGTTAAATACATAGATTACAGCGCTTTGAAAACTGCAACGGACGACATTATTGATTTTATACGTTTCTGCACACTTATGCCCGATGATGAAAGGGCAGTAGGCAGTGACGGCATAAACTGGGCGCAGAGAAGAACGGAGCTGGGGCATGCGGAGCCGTACAACATAGATATATGGGAGCTGGGAAACGAGCTGTATCACCGCGGAATAAACGGCAGTCTGTATGTGAATATGTGTAAATATATGATACCGCTCATTCGGGAGGTATTTCCTGATGTAAAGCTTGCCGTTCACATAGACGCTACGGGAAACAGCAGTAACTGGAGAGAATATGTAATAAAGAATTTAGCGGACAAAACGGATTATATAGCCATACATTCATATTACAGTTACAGCACGGTTAACGGGGCGGTAAATAATATAAAAACCGTTCAGAGCCTTATCGGCGAGTCGGCAAACCCGAATGTAAAATGTATTTTGACAGAGGGCGGTCTGGACAATTTCAAAAATTATACAGGTCCTTCCAATCAGTCGGTTATAATGAGCACAGCGTTTGCAGACTTTATAAACAGAATAAGCACGCTGGACAAGGTAGAGTCGTTCCAGTATTTCGGAAGCGGAGTGCAGATATGCTACAATGATGAAAACAGCGTAAAACCCGGCTGGGATTATTCCGCAGATTTAACCGCAGAGGAGCTTTGCGGCGACGGGCAGTATGTAAAAATAAGCCAAAGAACAGACTTTGCCCAGGGAGTATGGCAGGATATAGCATATTCCGATTTTAAGGCAATCGGTCAAAATGCCGGTCAGAGCGCGGACTATGATATTTCGCTTGATTTGAAATTTGACGGCGCCGCGGACAGCGGAGAGGAATTTATATTAAAGCTTGAATGGCTGTCGGACGGCACTGTGGCAGACGAGGTATACAGCAGGATTATAAAACCGTCTGATTATGTGCGCGGAAGCTGGCTGCATATTTCCGAGGTTATAAAAAACATAACCGTTCCGTCATCATTTACGGGAACAAAGAGGGAATCGTTCAGAATTACGATTAATGGCAACAACTCTGCAAAAGCGGCTTCCGATATATATCTGAGAAATATTGAATTTACAAAGGCGGGTACGGATAACAACCTTGCGTCCGGCAGGCTTACAGACAAGAGCGGGTTTGCATTCAGACCGACGGCGCTTTCCGAAACAATGAAATACTATCTTGATAATATCGGCGGCAGTATGGTATATACGAATAACCGAAGCAGCATTACAACCGGCAGGGTTTCTGCAATGGCAGTAAAGACCGATAGCGGCATAAGGCTGTTTCTGGCAAATACAGATGAAAGCACCGATTATACCGTTACGCTAAGCACTTCGGACAGCTATTCTTTGGCAGAGAAATACCTGATGTATTCAGACAGTCTGTATGCAGAGAGAAACGAAACGGCAAACGATATTTACACGGTAAGAGAGAGTTATTCATCAAACAAGCCGATTAATACCGTTGCAGTGCCAAAGAGCAGCGTGCTTGTTCTGGAGCTTATAAATAACGCATATGCCGAAAACAGTATCTTTGCCGACAAGGTGACTGTCAGCGGAAAAACAGTAAGGCTCGACTGCAATTTTGACAAAGAATGCAGTGTGATAGCGGCTTTTTATGACGCAGACGGCAATCTGACTGACAGCAAAATACGGTCGGTACCGGGCGGAGAAACAGAGGCGGTGTTCGCATCCGATACAAAATACGATAAGATAAAGCTTTTTAAATGGAGTTTAAACGGCGTTGTGCCTCTGGCAAACAGCGAGGAGTATTATTCAATAATAAATTAAACAGTTATCAAATAACCGTGTTCATCAAAAAATTGGTGGATGCGGTTATTTTTTTGAAATTTTTAAAAAAAGCCGTTGACAATTACTACATGATGTAGTAGAATATTACTACAAAGTGTAGTAACTATGAACGGAGAGATAATATGAAAAAAGAAAACAGACTTTCAGGCTCGGAAAAAGAAATAATGGAGGTGGTATGGGAAAGCCGCAGAAAGCTTTTTGCAAGCGAGGTATTCAAAAAGCTTGAAAACAAAAATTGGAAATACACCACGGTAGCAACATTTCTTACAAGGCTTGTAAAAAAGGATTTTTTGTTTTGCGAAAAGTCGGGCGCACAGAATTGCTACAGTGAAAAAATCAGCAGGGAGGAATACCTTTCGCATCAGACAGAGGATTTTGTAAACGACATGTACAACGGCTCTGCGAAGGAGCTTATAGCCTGTCTTTGCCGTGAGCGGATAACGGGAGAGGATTATGACGAGCTGATGGGTATGCTTGCAAAGTATGAAAAAGGCGGAAAGGACGAAACAAAATGATTTGGTTTTTATTTTTGAAAATCCTTTTTATGAGCATGGGAATGACTGCCGCAGGCATTGCCGTCCTGATTGTTTCAAAGCTGTTTGCAAAGGTATTTTCCAAAAGCTGTATTTATTATATATGGCTTATTCCGCTTTTCATCGGCATTTTGCCTGTGTCGGGGATAAAGTATCAGCCGTCAGCGGAGCAAAAATACATATACAGGCAGTCTGCGTACAAAAGTGAAATTTATGAAAATACCGGTACGTCGGCGGAAAAATCCGATGTTCGGACAGATAACAAAACGGCGGACGTGAATATAAACAAAACGGAAAAAGCGGATAATGCGGCAAAGAACGGGATTTTGCCGATTAGCATGAAGCACACGGATTTTCCGTACAGAGAAATTCTTGCGGTTTTGTATATTACGGGTGTTTTGGCAAGTCTTTTGATATATACGGTGAAATCCGCGCGGTTTTTGAAGCAGATAAAGCCGCAGCTTAAAAAATTTGACTGTGCGTATGAAGCTGAGTGCAGGGAAAAAATCGGATTTGGCGGCAGAGCAGAGGTTTTTGAGGCGGATATTGACTGCTCGCCGTTTGTGTACGGAATATTTCGTCCGAAAATAGTTGTTCCGCACGGGGAAATCGGCGCAGAGGCATTTATGCATGAGCTTATACACATAAAGCGCAAAGATTTGCTGTACATGCGGTTTGCAAATGTCATTAAGGCAATTCACTTTTTTAATCCGTTTGCATATCTGTTTGCAAATAGGATAAAACGCTTTATGGAGCTTTCGTGCGATGAATGTGCCGCGCGGAACATGACTGAAATGCAGCGGCTTGAATACAGCAGATGTATTCTGAATTATTCGGTGGCATCTCCCGGTACGGCATGTCTTTCCGAAACGGGAAAAAATATAAAAGAGAGGATAGATGTTATCATGACAGGAAAAAATCACAGCAAAATGTCAAGGCTTATAAGTGCGGTTCTGATTGCCGTGCTGATATTCTGTCAGACTGCTCTGGCGGCGGCAATAAACGGCAGAGCGCCTCAGAAATCGTATGTAATAAACCACACAACCGATATTTACAGCGTTGTGTACATAAACAGCGAGAATGGTTGGTACAGCGGAAAAAGCGGACTCGGCAAAAATCAGGCTTCGCTTGTAAACAGTGCGCTGTACAAGGGCTTTGCCGCCGATTTAAAGCTTGATTTTGACGGAGAATACCGCGACGGCAAAAATAACGGATTTTCTGCGGATATGCATGTGGAAATGGATAAGTTTATAAAATCGTTTTACGGAGGCAGACACTGGCAGGGGCTTTTCACCGTAACTCTTGACGGCGAAACGGTGGTTGAGAGTGCCATGGGTTACTTAAATGACGTGCCCGGTCCGGGTTCAAGGGATATATCGCGGCTTTACATTGAAAGCGGAGATATAAGCTTTGACATTGAACACATAAATTTTGACCTGCCGTCCGACGCGGTGATAAACAGTGCATATGAGGAGGACGCGGAGGAACATTTTGAAGCGCCGGTAAGCAGATTTTTGGAGGGCAGTACGAAGATTACCTATAAAAGCGGCGGCAAAACAAAAACCGAAAATGCAGACTGGCTGTATCTCTACATAATGGCAAACCCAAAGACAAACAGGCTGAACTGCGGAGAGATCCCGATGGCGGGCAACATGTTCATAACAACCGTTCCGGGTGAGAAATACACCTTCAGCGGCGACACTGCCGAGGGTAAATTCCTGCTCAAAATAAGCGGAAACATAAAGGCTGACGAATTTGAGGGAAAGCTGAGCGGATTTTCCGGCAAAAACATAAAGTTTGAGAGCAAAGACAAGACTATTTCTGTGAAAATGAATGTAAAGGACAGAAACAGCGACGGTTCGGAAACATTGCTTTTGGGGAAAAACAGCGTCGGACTGCGCAACGGACTTGAGGACGGCAGCGATTTTGCAAAAACCTGTATAAACTCCATGTATGCGCGCAGACTGAGCGACATACCTTTTACGCTTGCGCTGAGTGATGATGAAACTAAGGTTATACTTAAATTAAAAGACGGTTTCAACCCCGTCGGCTGGTATTATTCATATTCTTCCTACACAAATTCCGACAAGGACGTGTATGCAAAATACAGTTCAAAACACCCGGACGGAGCGACGGAGCTTCCGCTGTGCGAGGTTGCCGGAAGCTCGCATAATCTGCAGTTTACTTATTATTCCGCCAATCCGTATGTAAGATTCAGCAAAATTGATATTATGTTCCGCATTGTTGACGGAGAAATCTTTTACAGGTGCTGCAACGAGTATGTAACGTCAAACAAGAATTATTCCGGAGCGGAAGGAGCTGAAATGCTTGACAGGTATCTGCTCAACAGCGAAAAATACATGTTTGAAAAACAGTAATATTTTTTTCGGCGCTGTCTGTATTGACATATTGCAGAAAATATAATAATATATATAAATACAATTCAGTCAGTCGGGTATGAAAGAATTCAGGATTTACAATCCCTCCGTCTGCCTTTGGCAGACACCTCAACAGCAACGGCAATGCCGTTGCCTTTCTCGGCTGTCGCCTCGGTCGGCGCTAAACGCTTGCCACAGGCAAGCAGCGCCCCTTACACAAGGGAGGCAAACTTGGCAAGGAAGGATGAAAAAACAATCCCTCCGTCTTTCGCAAGGCGAAAAAACAACCCCTCAGTCACCTGTCGGTGACAGCTCAACAGCAACGGCAATGCCGTTGCCTTTCTCGGCTGTCGCCTCGGTCGGCGCTAAACGCTTGCCGCCGGCAAGCAGCGCCCCTTACACAGGGGAGCCTTTGTAAACACCTGAGGTTAAGCCTCCCGTGTGTAAAGGGAGGGGGACCGCATAGCGGTGGAGGGATTGTTTTTCAATCCTTTATTGCCGAAATTTTTTTGCTAAATGACACACAGGTCATTTTTGCTTATGAGATGCGCATGCAATCAGCGTTTTATCGGTTTTACAATTGACTGATACAATTATGTTATAAGGAGAGTGCTGCAATGGGGAATATTTATGTATATCAGCTTGCGTTTGCATTCCGTGTAGTTATAGCCGGAATATGCGGTGCGGTAATCGGCGTTGAGCGTTCGAACCGTTCCAAGAGTGCGGGAGTGCGTACACACTGCATTGTGGCAGTGGGAGCGGCGCTTATGATGGTAATATCAAAGTACGGATTTGCGGATACCGCGGCAGGTGAGATGGGTATGCGCGGTGCGGACGGTGCGCGCATTGCGGCGCAGGTGGTAAGCGGTATAGGCTTTTTGGGAGCAGGAATGATATTTGTGCATAAAAACTCCATAACAGGTCTTACGACTGCCGCCGGAATATGGGCGACTTCGGGCATAGGTCTTGCCATAGGAGCCGGAATGTATGTCCTCGGCGCGGCGGCAACGCTTATTGTGGTGGCGGCACAGATAGTTTTTCACAAAAATTTTTACTGGCTCAAAACACCTACTCTAAAGACCGTGTATATTGATGATGTAAACGAGGACGGCTATCAGAGCACTATATCAAAGACATTGGGTGAAATCGGTGTAAACGTGGTCGATGTTGCGGCGGAAAAGAATAACGAAACGGGCACGAGAAATTACAGAATAACCGTTGAAATTCCCGACAGTGTGAGCGAGGACAGAATACTTGATATTATAAAATACAATTGCAGAATTAAAAGCTCGATTTAGAATTTATATGACGGCAGAGTCGGAAAACATAATTATCCGCCCTTGGACGGAGCAGAACGCGGAGTGCCTGTACGGACTTTTAAAAGAAATCAAATCACTAAGCGCGGCTCAATGGGAAATGCCTTCGGGCGCAGAGGATTGCCGAAGGATAATAAAAATTCTTACAGATTGCGGTGGATTTTATGCAGTGATACCGAAACCGACAGGCAGACCTGCCGGCATTATAACGGTAATGAGTGCAGGCAACAGCACGCTTGCATTAAATCATGACGAAGCCGAGATAGGCTATGCGGTTGCGGATAAATTCCGCGGCAGGGGATATGCCTCCGGGGCGCTTTTGCTTATATCGGAACGGCTTCTTAAAAACAGAGCTTTCAAAAAGCTGTATTGCGTTTGCGAAGCGGAAAACGAAGCGTCACGGCACGTTTTGGAAAAATGCGGATTTGCGTTAAGTGCCGAAGCAGACAGACGTATAAAATCAAAAAATATGCTTATTTACAGCCGTGCGTTCTGATACCGCACGGCTGTAAATAAAATAAATATACGGAGGAATAAAAAATGACAATACATACAGCGTCAGAGGAAAATGCGGAGGAAATACGGGAAATTTATGACTATTATGTAAAAAACACTGCCGTTACGTTTGATTATGACACGCCGACGGCAGAGGAATTCAGGCAGAGAATAACAAACACGCTGAAAAAATATCCGTATGTGACAGCGGAAGAAAACGGCAGGGTTATCGGATATGCATATGCCGGAGCGTTCAAGGGACGCGCGGCTTATGACTGGTCTGCAGAAATATCAATATATGTTAAGCACGGGTGCTCATCAAAGGGAATAGGAACCGCGCTCTACAGCGAGCTTGAGGACAGGCTGAAAAAGCTCGGAATAAAGAATCTGTATGCCTGCATAACTCATCCGAACGAGCAAAGTGAAAAATTTCACGAGAAAATGGGGTATAAAAAGACGGCTCATTTTTCAAAATGCGGGTACAAATCCGAAATGTGGCTTGATGTAATATGGATGGAAAAATTCATAGGAGAGCATGACGCTTTCCCGAAAAAGGTTTTTGAATAAAGGATTTTACTATGAAGAAAAAGATTTTTTTGCTGTTTGCCGTCCTGCTTTGCGTAATCGCCGCAGTTTTTGCATACAGTTTGCGAAAGGAATATCAAACCCGTGAGTTCGCGCTCGACACGGTAATAAGCATTACCGCAAGAGGAAAAAATGCCAAGCTTGCCGCAAATAAGGCTATGGAGGAGATACACAGAATAGATTCCATGCTTAACGCATACTCGGAAAAAAGTGAGATTTATGCTGTAAATACTGCAAAAAGCGGTACACCGGTAAAGGTTTCCGATGAGGTTTTCAATCTTATAAAGCTTGCCGGCGAAGTATCCGAAAAGACGGACGGAGCTTTTGACATAAGCATAAAACCTCTTGCCGATTTGTGGAATATAAAATCGGAAAATCCCAAAGTGCCGTCAGACAGTGCGGTGAAAGAAAAGCTGGCATATGCGGATTATAAAAAAGTAATTCTTGATGAAAACGAAAGAACCGTAACCCTTGCTGCAGACGGCATGAGCATAGATCTCGGCGGAATTGCAAAGGGTTATGCCGCCGACCGCGCCGCAGCCGTTCTGAAAAAATACAAAATCAAAGGCGCGCTTGTGGATTTGGGCGGAAATATCTATGCCGTAGGCAGGAAAAGTCCGTTTCACAAGTGGAGCATAGGCATACAGACGCCCTTTAAGCAAAGAGGCGAGTATTTTAAAATTTATGCCGCGGAAAATACTTCGGTTGTGACAAGCGGAGCTTATGAGAGATATTTTGAAAAAAACGGCAGAATATATCACCACATTTTAAATCCGAAAACCGGCTATCCTGCCGAAAGCGGAATTAAAAGCGCAACCGTGATATGTGATAATTCGGCTATGGCGGACGCGCTTTCCACCGCTGTGTTTGTGCTCGGAAGCGGCAAAGCGGAAAAAGTCGCAAAATCCTTTGACGGCATAAAAATAATTATTCTCACGGAGGACGGAACCGTCCGTGAATACTGATTTCAGCTTGAATAGTCCTCGATAAGCTTATATACTTCTTCGGAATTTTTGAGAACAATTCCGTCGCTCAGAGATTTTTTGTCGGTTTCGGTGAGGTAATTGACGTTGATTTCCGTTACCTCGCTTTCCGTTTTTTTGCCGTTACTGTATTCGCATATAAGCATAACCTTATTGTTGTAATATTTAAGAATATATTTTGTAACATGAGGCACACTTACACCGACGTTTATATTTTCGTTTTCGTCTTCGGAGGTGTTTTTGTATTCCGGTTCTGTCTTAGAATCTTTTGCATATGCAAAATCCCGCTCAGGTTTTGCATTTTGTCTCTTTGGTGCGGGACTTTGGACATTTGAGGTGTAAAAAACGGCGCAGACAAATACCGATAATGATATTAAAGTGTACATTACGTTTTTTTTCATAACATTCATACCTTTGCTTTTTAGTCTTTTTTAGTTTTTCCGGAAAATTTTAAACTATTCGTAAATTGTTTGTAACATTAATTTATTATTTCTATGATATACTAAGGTTGAACAGTATATTATCACAGAAACGGAGCGCTTACTATGGATAGCCTCGATAAAGTACGGGCTCGTCAGCGGGCAAAGCGTCTCAGCGGTTCAAATGCGGACGACGCTTCAAAAAATAAAATATCAAACGGACACAGCGCGGACAAATCCTCCGCCAAGACATCAAAAAAGAAAAGAAAGCACAAACGCAGAATTTTAGGCACTGCTGTCAAGATTTTTGTGCTAATGTTTCTTGCAATGACAGTCTTTTCGGGAATATGGATTGCAAAGAATATTGATTTTTCATTCGGTGACAATCTTAGTTCGCTGAATCTGAATTTGTCATCTACTGTGTATTATACCGATGAGGACGGAAATCAAAAGCGGTATGAACAGTTTGTCGCTGCCGAAAACTGCATTTGGGTGAGTATAGACAAAATTCCCGAGGACTTAAAGGACGCATTTGTTTCCATTGAGGACCAGCGTTTTTACAAGCATCACGGAGTTGACATCAAGCGAAGCGTGGGCGCGGCGATAAACTATGTATTAAAGGGTGATTCTTCATACGGAGGAAGTACCATAACGCAGCAGCTTGTAAAGAATATCACAAATGACAAGGAGCGTACAAAATCAAGAAAAATCCGTGAGATGCTAAGGGCGATTGTGCTTGAAAGCAAGATAAGCAAGGAACAGATTCTTGAAATGTACATGAATACGATTTATCTGAGCCAGGGTGCAAACGGTGTGGAGGCTGCGGCAAATACTTATTTTGCAAAGGACGTTTCCGAGCTGAGTCTGGCGGAATGTGCGTGCATAGCGGGTATAACGCAGTATCCGTCGATGTACGACCCGATTGTAAATCCGGAAAACAATGCCAAAAAACAAAAGCTTGTGCTCGGCAAAATGCTTGAGCTCGGACATATAACAAAAGACGAGTACGACGAGGCGATCAGCGAAAAGCTCGTGTTTAAGCAGGGAAAGGAAAAGGTACAGAAGGTGCAGTCGTATTTCCTTGACGCGCTTTTTGAAACCTTGCTTGACGACCTTATGGAAAAGGGTTATTCGGAACAGTTTGCCACAAACATGCTGTATAACGGCGGACTTAAAATATACGCTACCGTAGACCCCGATGTGCAGAAAACGATGGAGGATGTATATACCTCGGAGTCTACATTCCCGAAATTCTCCGGAAATACTCAGCCCGAATCCGCAATGGTTGTGAGCGACCCGAAAACAGGTCAGGTAAAGGGAATAATCGGCGGCAGGGGAGAAAAGACGGCAAACAGAGTGCTGAACCGTGCAACGCAGACTCCGCGTCAGCCGGGTTCTTCGATAAAGCCGATAGCCGTTTACGGCCCGGCGATAGATCTGGGACTTATCACAGAGGGAACAACCGTGGAGGATTCACCGCTTAATATAAACGGTTGGGAGCCGAAAAACTCAGACAGGCGTTATCACGGATATGTGAGCGTAAAGAGCGCTCTGGCACATTCATACAATATTCCTGCCGTGCGCGTACTGGAAAAGCTCACTGTGGACAGGTCGTACAAATACCTGAAAAACAAGCTTCATATGGATACGATAATTTCTTCCGAAACCAAAAACGGCAAGGTGTACAGCGACAAAAACCTGTCTTCGCTGGCTCTCGGAGGTCTTACAAACGGCGTGAGGGTAATCGACATGAATGCGGCTTATTCCGCTTTTGCAAACGGCGGAAAATATATAGAACCTTCGCTTTATACAAAGGTATATGACGCGGACGGACGGCTTCTGCTTGAGAAAAAGCCGGAAACAAACGAAGCGTTCTCCGCGGAAACGGCATATCTCATGGATTTGCTTTTGCAGGAGGTAGTAAAGAGCGGTACGGGCTACGGAGCGCAGATTCCCAATATGGATACCTGCGGCAAGACAGGTACCACAGACGACTCCAAGGATCGCTGGTTTATAGGATATACTCCGTATTATGTAGGCTCGGTGTGGTTTGGATATGACATACAAAAGACGATAGCCGGCGGCGGAAACCCTGCGCTTACTGCATGGCGCAGTGTAATGACGCAAATTCACAAGCCGCTTGACGAAAAACATTTCAAACAGCCTTCGGGCGTGGAAAAAATGACAGTATGCACAAATACAGGTCTTAAACCCACATACAGCTGCAGCAGGACAACCGCATATGTAAATAAGGAATATGCTTCGGAAATGTGCAGCGGAAAGCATGAGCATATAGGCACGAAAAGCAAGTATCAGTATACTCCGTCTCAAAAGCCGAAAGACAATACAAATCATGAAGGCAATACGGAAGGTACGAATACTTCGGAAAGCAATACGGGCACAGAAAGTCAGACCGGTACGGCAACGGAGCCGAATACAAATTCAGCTTCGCCCGGCACTTCTTCCGGGCAGACAACGTCCGGTACGGCAGAGTCTAAGAAACAGCAGTAACGAGATAAAAAAAACGGTTGTGTATTTTGATACACAGCCGTTTTTGAATATAAAATATTATTTTGCAGATTACTTTTTGGGAGTTATATCGGATTCTTCTATAACCTTGTAGAATGCGTCGTATACACTGCCGGTCAAAACGTTGTAGAGGTCATCGGTCATGGAAACAAGCCATTTGCCGTCCTCGGTATAGCCCATTACAATCTCGACCTCGTTTGTAACGGTTTTTACATTGCCGCTTTTGAGGTAATCCTTGCTTATACTTCCGAGCTGCTGCGTCATAATGTCGTTAAGCTCATTTTCCGTAAGCTTTTCAACCTCCTCGGCATTTGCAGCCGATTCATTGTATGCTACGGCTGTATCGGCAAGTTCTTTGCCTACGGGAGTAAGGTCTATTGATGTGACGTCGGTTATAAAATGTATTTCGGACTGATTAATGATTTTTGATTCCTTTATCTTGTATTCGAGAGAGTCAAAAAGCGCCTTGTGCATACTGTAGCCCGGAAAAGCGTTTTCGTTAAAATTGTCGCCGCACTTTAAAAAGTCGTTTGAGTTTTCATTATTGTAGATATATGTCGAAACAGCTTCATAATAATTGCCTTTTTTCAGGTCGTCAAACATAGCGGTCAGATTCTTTTTTGCAGTTTTTTCCTCGCTGCATCCGGTAAAGCAAAAAGCTATACTCAAAGCAAGGACAAAGGTTAATAATTTGGTTAATTTACGTTTCATAGCAGCCTCCCGTATAATTACATTTTATTTATTTGCCACAACAATCCATACTTCATTATTAAACATGGAATTTACAACTCCGACTGCAGTATTGCCGTTTGTATAATAGGTAGTGACAGAGCCGAAGTCTATTTCGGTATTGTATTCGCTGAAACCGCAGAACATGGTAATTGCCATTTCATACTGTGCGGCTGAAGCAAAGCTGTCTTTGTATTTATATACGGTGCAGTCTTCGGTTTTTTCGGTGCTGTACGGTTTTACGCCGGTGACATAGGTGTATGTCGGCAGGGTATTATCCGTATTTTCATAATATTCAACGTCCGAGCTTTCATCGGGCTGTTCGTATTCCCGGTTTTCATCAGGATTTTTGGGGTTTGATTCGGCAGGAGTTTGCACCTGCGGTTTATCCTGCTTATTTGCTGTCGGGGTGATTACTGCGGTATAGCCGTATTTGTCGGTGTTTGTGCATAAAATCCGCACTGTGCCGCCTGTTTCTGCGTTGCGGTATACATATTTTACATCGCCGTTTTCACCGAATACGGTTGTGTAATAGCTGTAGCCGTAATACTTTTGCAAATCCATGATATATTCCGTTACGTCTTCGTATGTTGTGGAGTATGCATAGTCAGAGTCCGTGCATATATCAAGCTGTTCTTCTATATACTTTGCATCTGTGACAACGCTTGTATAAACCGGAACTTTTTCGCCGCCGTTTTCATAACATTCATAGTCGGGCGCGGTGCTTATCACAGCCGAGTTTGTATCCTCATTCCAGTTTACCGTATATCCGAAGGCTTCTGCCGCATAGCGCACCGAAATCAGTATTCTGTCGGATATTTCAATAACGGGGCAGTCCATTTTAACTGTTTTTTGATTTACGGTGAGGCAGTCGCTTCCGCTTTGTACACTTACGGTTATGCCATCTTTTTCAGCGGCGGCGCAAAGGGTATTTTCATCCCATGTGACAGCGGCTCCGAGCGCTTCAAAGGTTTGCCTGAGCGGAACCATAACTCTGTCGTTTCGCATGACAGGCTCGGTATCGAAGTTTATTTCTTTATTATCTATTATTACCTTTATTCCGTCCGCATAAACATTCAAAATGCACAGCGACAAAAAAACAGCGGTAACAGTCAGTGCTTTTATAAATTTTTTCAATTGAAATCAGTTCCTTTATGTAAAAAGTTTATAATTATAGCTATTATATATTATTGCAAAGAAGGAGCGGATTGTCAACAGCAAATCGACATATGTTATTAAAATGAAATACTTATTTACAAAATATTAAAAATAAAAATTCAAAAATGTATGGAAAAATTATATAATTTATGGTAATATATTAATATACAGGTATATATTATAGAATTTTACAGGAGATAAATATGGCTCTTTCAAAGGTTAATTCATGCGGAATATCCGGAGTTGACGGATATATTCTCGACGTGGAAGTGGATATAGGTCAGGGCTTGCCGGGAATTGATATTGTCGGCTTGCCCGATACCGCAGTTAAGGAATCTAAGGAAAGAATAAAATCCGCACTTAAAAACAGCGGTTTTATTTTGCCTCAGAAAAAAATAATAGTAAATCTTGCACCGGCAAATACTAAAAAAGAAGGTGTGTACCTCGACCTGCCTATAAGCATTGCAATTCTGGCGGCTTCGGGACAGATTCCCTCGGAATGTGCTGCCGAGTATCTTATTATAGGCGAGCTTGCGCTGGACGGAGGACTGCGCTGTGTGAACGGTGCGCTGCCCTCGGCGGTTGCCGCCGTAAGTCACGGGTTAAAAAAGCTGATATTGCCGTGTGAAAACGCAAAGGAGGCCTCCGTTGCGGAGGGAGTGGAGGTATACGGCGCAAAAAACCTTGCCGAAGCCGTTTTGCATCTGCGCGGAGAAAAATGCATTGAAAAGACGGTTACCGACATTGACGCTCTGTTTGCGGCAACGGAAAAATATGCGGACGATTTCTCTGATGTACGGGGACAGGAGTCGGCGAAAAGAGCACTGGAAATCGCCGCGGCGGGAGGTCATAACTGCCTTATGATAGGATCTCCCGGCTCTGGAAAAACCATGCTTGCAAAACGTCTGCCGTCAATTTTGCCGAATTTGTCGTTTGACGAAGCGCTGGAGGTAACGAAAATATATTCGATTGCCGGCAAGCTGAAGCCGGACACACCGCTTATAACGCAAAGACCGTTCCGCAGTCCGCATCACACCGTTTCAAGCGTGGGACTAACGGGCGGCGGCTCAAATCCGAAGCCGGGCGAAATGAGCCTGGCACACCGCGGAGTGCTTTTTCTGGACGAGTTCCCGGAGTTCAGGAAAGACGCCGTTGAAGCCATGCGCCAGCCTCTGGAGGACGGATGCCTTACCGTTTCGAGAGTGGCGGGCTCGGCGGTATTTCCAAGCTCGGTAATGCTTATAGCAAGCATGAACCCCTGCAAATGCGGTTACTACGGCGACCCGACAAGGGAATGCACCTGCACGCCCGGTCAGATACAAAAATATCTCGGCAAAATATCCGGGCCGATTTTGGACAGGTTTGACATGCACATAGAAGTACCTGCCGTAAAATATGACGAGCTTTCCTCGGACAGACGCGGCGAGAGCTCGGCGAAAATCCGTGAACGGGTAAACCGCGCAAGGAAAATCCAGCTTGAGAGATACAAGGATTTCAAGCTGTACTGCAACGCACAGCTAAACTCGGCACTGATAGAGAAATTCTGCGCTCTGGATGACGAGTGCAAGTCAATACTCAAAGCTGCGTTTGACACCTTCGGTCTGAGTGCGAGGGCGCACAGCCGTATTCTTAAGGTGGCAAGAACCATTGCGGACCTTAACGGAAGTGAAAATATAAAGATTGAACATCTTGCGGAAGCAATTCAATACAGAACTCTTGACAAAAAATTTCAATTTTAAAATCTGAAAGGAATGACATAATATGAAAAAAGCTGTTTTACCGCTGCTTTGTATTCTGTTTCCGATAGCGGTCACTCTTATAGCGTCAGTATTCGGCAATATATTTGTAACCTTGGGAGCGCTTGTGCTTTCGCTTGCAATTCTGGCATTTATCTTTCGTGCCGACATACTCATGCTTATAGGAAGCAGAAAGTACATGAGCAATCACGCAGAAGGGCTCAAATGGATGGAGAGAGCGTCAAAGACGGGCATGCTCCGTCCCAAGAGCAGGCTTCTTTATGCATATCTGCTGCTCAGAAACGGATTTTTGGACGAAGCCGAGGGGATTATAAACAAAACGACATACCTCGGAAAACACGCGCTCAAAGAGGCGGATCTGAAAAATGCGGACTTTAACCTTGCCCTTATTCACTGGAAAAGAGGCAATCTGAATGACGCAATAATGGAGATGGAGGAGTTGTATGCGGACGGATTTTTAAACAGTATGCTTTACGGTTCGCTCGGTTATTTCTATATAGCAAACAACGAAACCGACAAGGCTATAGAGCTATCTAAAGAGGGAATGGAGTACAACTCCGACGATATGATTACAATGGATAATCTCGGTCAGGCATATATAATATCCGGTATGCTTGATGAAGCGCACAAGCTTTATGAAGAACTGTTTGAGAAAAATCCCGAATTTATCGAGCCGTATTATAATTACGGTACGCTTCTGGAAAAACGCGGAGAGCTGGCAGAGGCGAAGGAGTATTATCAGAAGGCGCTGGAGTATGACGAAAAGTATCTTTCCACCGTTACGCACAGCGCAATAAATGAAGCGATAGCACATATCAATGAATTGTTAATGTAATTTTACGGAAGTGAATTTATGAAAATCCTATATGCGGACTGCTTTTGCGGATTTGACGTATCAATGTTTCTCGGCGCGCTTATAAATATGGGTGCGGAGCCGGGAATACTTGAGGCGGAGATTAAAAAAATCTGCCCGGAGGCAGAAATAAAAAAAGCAGATGTGAAACGCTGTGCTATAGAGGCACTGCGCGCCGATATAAATATAAACCAAAGTGCGGAATTCGTCGCATGCAGTGATATTGCCGCATTTACGGATATGGCGGCGTCGGAAAGCATATGCCGTGCGCAGCTTGTAAGAACGGCGCAAACGTATGCGGACGCAGTTTTTTCTTCACCGCTTGCGGATAAATCGGTAAGCAAGCCGCGGCTTCTTGGCGAAATATGCACATCATATGCAGCACTGCTTGCCATAAAGCAGCTGAATACCGATTATGTAATCTGTTCGCATCTGAGAGAGGGCAGCGGAATTGACACGGAGGAAGAACCTACGGCAATAATTCCGTCGCCTGTTACGCTGGAAATACTTAAGCGTTTGAAGATACCGTTTGACTGCTTTGACATTCAAAATGAGCTTATTCCGCCTTGGAGTGCGGCTTTTTTGAGTACAATTGTCAACGAATACGGCCCCATGCCGCAGATGGATATTATAAAAACAGGCTACGGTGCGGGAGCAAAGGATTACAGTATGCCGAACCTTATCAGAACCGTTCTCGGCGAGCACCGCGATACGGATTTGGAGCATATGTTTGAAAGCAGCGACATGACGGCGGAGTTTGCGGACGAATTTGCAGCAATAATAAAATAGCGGAGAACAATGATGAAAACGGTTATTATTAATGAAAACGACGCCGGACAGAGGCTTGATAAATTTCTGGGCAAGTATTTTAAGAATATGCCAAAAAGCCTTATATACAAAGGTATTCGCAAAAAACGTATCAAGGTAAACGGCAAAAAAAGCGAAATAAATTACAGTCTTAAAAGCGGCGACAAGCTGGAGCTGTATATAAACGACGAATTTTTTGAAGTGCCTGACGAGCGTGTGAGCTTCATGAAAATTACAGCTCCGAGCCTTAAAATTGTTTATGAGGACGAAAATATAATTCTGATGGACAAAAGCCCCGGAGTAATCGTGCACGAGGACGAAAACGAAAAGGTAAATACGCTTTTGAACCACATGAAAGCGTATTTGTACCAAAAAGGGGAGTACAATCCCGATGATGAAAATTCTTTCGTGCCGGCTCTGTGCAACAGAATAGACAGAAACACGGGCGGAATAGTGATAGGCGCAAAAAATGCGGCATCGCTCAGGGTGCTTAACGAAAAAATAAAGTCGAGAGAAATAAAAAAGTTTTATCTGTGCCTTGTATGCGGAAAGCTTGACAAAAAGCAGGACACCCTCAAGGGCTATCTGGTAAAAAACACTTCTCAGAACAGAGTGTACATACATAATTCTCCGGTTCCGGACGGCAAGACAATTCTCACAAAATACCGCGTTATAAAAGAAAACCGTCTGACAAGTCTGGTTGAGGTAGAGCTTCTCACCGGGCGCACGCACCAGATAAGGGCGCATTTTGCCTCAATAGGGCATCCGCTTGCCGGTGACGGAAAATACGGTAAAAACGAAGTGAACAAAGAACTCGGAATGAAAATACAGGCTCTTTATTCATATAAGCTCATGTTTGATTTTTCCGACGAAAATATTCTGAGCTATTTAAACGGAAAAAGCTTTGAGGTCGAAACGGTACCTTTTGCGGACAGCCGTATATAATGTTGAATTTAATAATATTTTTTTAAAACACATTTTGGCATTTTCATTGCCGGAATGTGTTTTTTGTTTTTTTGTGTAGGCAAGCGGGACTCGAACCACATCGGGTTCGAGTCCCGCTTGCCTAATCTTTTTCGGAAAAATTTGGATATTGAAGCAGAGCGGTATAAGGTGGTAAAATATAAATACAGGTGAGGAAAACGCTGTAACTTACGGCACTTTCGGAAAATTACAGTTTATTTCGGATTTTTGATGATTACACACTGCGGGGGGTGTGCTATAATTTAGAAAAAGAAAAATCCGTTATATTGGGAGGTAGAATTAATGAAAGTGATGAAAAAAGTTACGAGCTTGCTTTTGGCCGCGGTACTTGCTGCCGGCGCACTGTCAGGCTGCGGAAAAAACACCGCGGGCGAAGAAAACGGCTTCGAGTACGTTAAGGACGAAAATCTTAACGAGCCGGGAAAATTCCCCGTATGTAAGAAACCGGTAACGCTTACGGTCGGAATTCCGAAAAGTTCATTTGTAACAGATTATGAAGACAATGCTTTTACAAAAAAGCTTGAAGAAAAGATGAACTGCAAAATCAAATTTGAATTTCTGCCGGCGACAGATACTCTTCAGAAAATTGAGATGATGATGGCGTCGGGCGGCGACGAGCTTCCGGACATCATATGCGGCGTAAACTTTACCGATTCGGCGCTTGTCAATTACGGCAGTTCGGGTTCGATTGTACCGCTTAATGCATTTTATGAAAATTCATCATACTATCTTAAGGATATGTTTAAAAACGAAAAAGATATTGACTATCTTATAACATCGCCCGACGGCAACAAATACTATGTACCTCATTATGTAAAGGCATTTCAGAATGAAGTCGGCTGCACCAGGGCATGGATCAACAAAAAATGGCTTGACAACCTCGGTCTTGAAATTCCGAAAACAACAGAAGAATTCAAAGCAGTTCTTAAAGCATTTAAGGAAAAAGACCCTAACGGTAACGGAAAAGCGGATGAAATTCCGTTTTCGGGATATACAAGCCTGGGAAATCTTTGCGGACTTGAATACTTCTTCGGTTCGTTTCTGAAGTTCACACCGAAAACCTCATATCTGTATGCAAAAGACGGAAAGATAGAGGCAGGGTATGTAAAAAAAGAATGGAAGGATGCAGTAAAATATTGCAGAGAGCTTTACAAAGAGGGACTTATCGGCGACAGTACATATACGCTTGACAGCAACGGATTTTCTCCGCTGAGAAACAATCCCGACGTTTCGATTCTGGGTTCGTTTGTATCAATGGGAATAAGCTTCAGCGCAGGTCTGGAGGACAGATACAGCGAATATGTTCCGCTTCCTCCGCTAAAGGGCAGCGGCGGCTACAAGAGCGCAGTGTGGGTACCTACCGTACCTAATTCTGGCTTTGTAATCACCAAAAACTGCAAAAATCCCGAAGCGGCATTCAGGCTTGCGGATTTGATGTGCAGTAAGGAAATGTCGTACTCCAACCGCTGGGGCGAGCTCGGCGTTGACTGGAAATATGCCGAAGAAGGCGCAAAGTCTCTTTATGAAGAAGAAGGTTATCCTGCAAAAATAGAAATGATAAACAATGTATATACGATTGCCACAAATAAACAGTGGAACGCAAAGGGTGCAAATTATCAGAGCTATGAGATGACGGCAGGACAGGCGGTAACCGACAATAATGTTCAGGGAACAATGATAGCCGACTCTACGGAAAAATATCTTCCGTGGGCCGATATGAACGATGTCAAGAAATTTGTATATGACATTGACGACCTTGAGGACGCTAACGAAATAAACACAAATATAGAGGCGTATGTAAAGGAAATGACAAATTCATTTATTGTCGGCGATATGAATATCGACAAGGAATGGAAAAAGTATACCAAAGAAATAGAAAAGATGGGGCTTGAGCAGCTTATCAAATATACAGAGAAAGCATATAAGAAATTAAAAAAATAACTGATTCATCTGTGAATAAAATTGGAGACTGATTACATGAAAAAAGCAAATACAAATTTAAAACCCATCAACTCTCCGGCGGCTGTTAAAACGCATAACGGTAGGTTTGCATATATGATGAAAAATTACTGGCAGCTTTTCGCTATGCTTGCCGTGCCGGTTATATACATTCTGATTTTCAACTACGGACCGATGATTGGTTTGCAGATAGCATTTAAAGACTATTCTTCAAGATACGGAATGTTCGGAAGTCCTTTTGTGGGATTTAAGTATTTTATAAAGTTCTTTAATGACTATCAGTTTTCAAGGACTATCATAAATACCTTCAGAACGTCCTTGTATCTATTGGTTGTCGGATTTCCGTTTCCGATTATACTGGCGCTTTCGGTAAACCTTTTGAGAAGCCCGGGCTACAAAAAGACCGTGCAGATGGTTATGTATGCACCGCACTTTATATCAATCGTTGTACTTGTAGGTACAATGAACCAGATATTCAACCCGTATGTGGGACTTTACGGAAACATATACAAGCTGATTACAGGCTCGTATGCTCCGAACATACTTGCAAATCCGAAATCGTTTATACATATGTATGTGTGGTCCGGTGTATGGCAGAATATGGGATATAACTCAATAGTTTACCTTTCGGCTCTTGCCGGAATTTCGCCCGACCTTCACGAAGCGGCGCAGATTGACGGCGCTTCAAGGTACAAAAGGGTACTGCACGTTGACCTTCCGGGTATTCTCCCTACGGTTGTTATAATGCTGATTTTGCGATGCGGACAGATTATGAACATTGGCTTTGAAAAAATCTTCCTTATGCAAAATCCGATAAATATCTCGGAAAGCCAGGTAATTTCGACGCTTGTTTATGAGAAATCTTTCGGAGGTTCGGGCGGTCTGGAAACGAAATATTCGTATTCAACCGCTATAGGACTGTTTAACTCGGTTGTCAACTTTGTGCTTATTGTTGCGGTTAATAAGATAACATCAAAGCTTGGCGAAACAAGCTTGTGGTAAAGGGGTGGTAATTATGACTAAAACAAAAAACAAAATATCATATTCACGGGAAGATAAGATTTTCAATGTAATTATAAATATAATAATTGCCATACTTTTCGTAGTTGTAGCATATCCGCTGATATTTGTAATATCGTCATCGTTTTCATCAAAGGAAGCCGTTACAAACGGGCTTGTGTTTTTGTGGCCGGTAGAATTCGGCATTGAAGGATATGCGGCTGTCTTTAAAAAAGCTGACGTCCTTATAGGATACAGAAACACGATACTTTATACCGTGAGCGGAACGACAATTAATATTGTCCTTACAATGATTGCGGCATATCCGCTTTCGAGGAGAGATTTGCCTTGGGGAAAATGGCTTACGCTTCTTTTCACATTTACAATGATATTCAGCGGCGGTATGATACCTACATATATGCTTGTAAAGTCTATGGGGCTTATGAATAATCCGCTCGTGATGATTTCGGTAGGAGCAATAAGCGCATATAACCTTATAATAGCAAAATCGTTTATACAAAACAGTATTCCCGGCGAGCTTCTGGAGGCGGCAAGAATTGACGGATGTTCCGATTTCAGATATTTCGGGCAGATTGTGCTTCCGCTTTCAAAATCGGTTATAGCGGTTCTGGTGCTCTATTACGCGATAAATCACTGGAATGCATATTTTAACGCTTTCATTTATCTGAGTGAAAGAAAATACTGGCCTTTGCAGTTGTTTCTGCGTGAAATACTGCTTGAAAATCAGATAGACGCTTCGCAGATAGTAGACCCTGAAATCCAGGAAGCGAAGCAGGGTATGGCGAATTTGCTGAAATATTCGCTTATAGTAGTAAGTACAATTCCCGTTATGCTTTTGTATCCTTTTATTCAGAAGCATTTTGTAACAGGAGTCATGGTCGGCTCTGTTAAGGGATAATGTATAATAAATTTTGGGAGGAAAAATAATGAAATTGAAAAAATTATGTTTGATTTTGGCGGTAATGATGGTGATAACATCAATTTCCGGTACGGTTTTTGCAGAAAAAGCTGAAGACGCGGTAATCTTCGCTTCGGCAGATTCTCTCGGCTCCGTTAATCCTGCAAGCGGTACAAGCGAGGAAAATGTGATTGTTAAAAGCGAAGTATACGATTCCGTACTTTGCCGCAATGTATTAAAATTTGAAACACCTTCCTATACGGTAGGCGGAGGTTCTGTCGGCAACGAGCAGAGAATATGGCTTATAGACTCTGACGGCACATCTTTGGGAGGTCTTAACTATTCAAACGGCAGTTATGACTATCTCAGAATGGAATTTGATATATACATTGAAGATGAATATGACGGCATTGCATTCCGCATGGGCAGATATGACTCAGCTACGGGTGAATTTTATAAAACCTCGGACGGCAATTCGCTTCAGGATTTCTACTTTGCAGTCGGTGGCAGCAGCTATCCCGGTTCTACGATTACATACGGATATACCGCTGTAAACAAGACACTTGACGCAGGAGCATGGAATCATGTGGTTATGGAGATTGGCGCAAGCACAGACGTTCGCACTGTAAAATACTATATCAACAATGCTGAATCGGACGTGGCAATAAAGACGGTTACCAACAAAGTGACAGGATCGGCAGTTGAAGCTCTGCCGGAGGGCACCTACGGCTTCGGCGGAAGCACCAAAAACCGCTGTGTGCTTATTCTTAGAGGAAAAAGCAATGAGCATTTTGAAATAAGATTGAACGGATTTTCCGTAAAGGCAACAAATACCGCATATGCTCCGTCTGCAGAAAGCGAATTGTTCAGCAAGTGCGTATATAAGATGGAAAATGACACCTTTGTCGGAAGAAACGTGGTTACTGCCGATAAAAACGCACCGGCTCCGCACTTTGCAGACGGATACAAAACAGCAATACTTCACACGGTACCTGAGGGCAGCTCAACCAAAACCAGCGCCGGACAAGAACCGATATATACCATGCTTGACGCAGCCGGTTCTGTAGGCGGTGTTGACTGGTTAAAGTATAAAAACCTCAGATTGCAGTTCAATATCTATATTGAGGAATCAACAGACAGCCTGTATTTCAGAGTGCTGAGAACAACTAACGGTACGGCTTATGACAAAAACTATCAATATGTATTCAATATAGGCGGAGAGGATTCGCATATTCCCACAACCGGTACAATGATAACTTATAAAGGGCTTTCCACAGGCCGGTGGCACAACGTGGTTATGGAGCTCGGTGCGAATAAGGACAACAACTACATCAGGTATTATGTTGACGGAGAGGCTGTCGCTCCGAGTATGACATCATTTACCGACGCCGATACGGCTTACGGATACGGCGGTACGAGCACAAGCTTTGCCGTTATCAGCATGAGAAACAGAAACAAAGCTGCAATGAATATGTATCTTAGTGATTTTGAAGCATATGCGTCAACGACAGAATACAATCCGTCAAACGATGCTGTTCCGGAAATCACGGATACACTTAGAACATCATCATTTAAGGTTGACGGCGGCTCTATGATTTCCGCTTCGGCGCTTACACCTCTTACTGAGTATGAAAATATATTTGCAGCATCAAATGCGGATTATATAGGCTCTGCAACGGAAAGCAGGCTCATAGCCTACAATTCCGGTTCAAAACGCATTACATATAAAGATGTGACAGTTGCGGAAGCAGCGGCTGACGGAAAGCTTTATGCAGAAAATATAGTTCTGAAAAGCGATACAAATGTAAGAGCCGACGCTCACAACACAACCGACACGGCTGCATCTCCGAAGATTGTTGTGGCATACTATAACGGCACTACTCTTGCAGACGCAAAGCTTGTGAGCATTCCGATGAATGCCGGCGAAACGAAATATATAAACGAAACCGTTGCCGCTCCGAGTGCAGCATACGACCGCGTGAAAGCGTTTGTATGGAACGGTCTTGAGGATGGATTGGTTCCGCTCGGAATAAATGCGCAAAAATAAATTTTAATATGTTATAATGAGGTGAGAGGTTATGAAATGTAATTCAAAGAAGTTTTTGGATATGCAGCTGCACTGCACGGGCAAGTGCGAACTTCATAACCTCTCGTCTGCTTTTTTTGAAAAAATTGTTTTTTGTTTTGGAAACAAAAGGGGGAAGATAATGGTTAAAACAAAATTAATTTCATACATATTATCGGCTGTAATGATATTTTCGTCTGTACCTGCCACCGCGGCGGCAAACGGCGGACGTGCCGATACTTCTTCTGAAATAAGCGCTTATGTCGATGAAAACAGAAATGTAGTAATGAATAATATGACAGTTCGTATGGGAGACAACAACCTCGGTAACTTTAATAAAAGCGGAGGAAAACCGGGGTGGTTGTTTGATGTTTTTTCGGCAAAAACCGACAACTACCTGTACATGGACGTAAATGACAGTCTGACAGACGGTGAGGACAGAGGAAGAATTATCGAAGTAAGCGTTGATTATTTTGACGCAGGCACTGCAAGCTTCACGCTTGAATATACAAACCGTGAAGAAAAGGTCGTGGAAGCGCCGTACAAGGAATTTGAAGGAAGTCTGACGTGGAAAACGCACACCTTTGTGCTCCGTGACGCGGTTCTGATAAACGGTGTAAACGGCGCCGACTTTCGCCTTTGCTCCAAGACAAAGCTTATGGCAACGTCAACCGACAATTTTACCGTAAACAGGGTTTCGGTGAAATTAACCGATAAGTTCAATCAGCTTAATATCGGTATGGCTACCGAAAAGTACGGAAACAATTTTTTTACGGGCGAAGAAATCAAATTAAACTATACAATAGATAACAGGGTTTATATGACGGAAAGCCACAGAAACGGCAGTTATCCGCTGGAGGCAAAATTTAAGATTACCACTCTCGGCGGTGATACGGTTTTTGAAAAGGAAGATGTAATTGACATTTCCCCGGCAGGCACGGTTAAGTATTCTTTGATACCGGATATAGGCGGAAAATACAATGTATATTTCATTACCGCGGTTTTTGAAAATAAGGAAAAGGGAATATACAGCGAAGACACAACGAGGTTTTCATATAACCGCACCGACTACGGAAAGACCATGAATTATGCTTTCGGTACATGCGCCGGACGGCGCCCCGAATGGGCTCCGCTTATGCAGAATGCAGGCATAGGACAGGTGAGAGCAATGCAGTCTTACACCAACGTCACAAGCAGCACTGCCGGCGCAGATCAGGCGTTTTATTTCCCGGCAAGCGGTTTTACGCTCCAGAGAAGGCTTATGGAGAGAAATATTCAGCCGTTTAACACATATTTAAGCGTAAATACCGATTTGATTCCCGGTGAGCAGGCTCCGTATACCGAAAAGGGGTTTGAGGCATTTTTTGACTACGCAAACTATGTTACGGATACAGAGCACCACGGTGTGGTATCCTACGATATGTGGAACGAATGGGACCTTATGGGTGCGTCATTTAACAAGCATGCAAGACCGCTTGGGGATTATGTGGAATTTATGAAAAAAACCTACACCGAGATGAAAGCGCAGTACCCCGAAATTCAGTTTTACGGCGGTGTAAGCAGTACGGTGCAGATTCCTTGGCTCAGACAGATTCTTGAGCTCGGCGGAGGCGACTACATGGACGCATACTGCGTGCATGCATACAAGCCGAAGCTTGATCCGATGTCCGGGGGAGCTGTCGAGGGTGTTCAGCAGTTAAGAGAGCTTCTTGACGAGTTCGGATATGAGGATATGCCGATTGTTACTTCGGAGCTCGGCTGGGCGGACGACACATATTACGGAATTGACGAGCTGAAACAGGGATACTATCTCGCGCAGTATTATGTGGCGCTCAAAAAAATCCGCAAATTCGACCATTATGTAATGTATATATTCCAGGATGGAGGTCAGACCAAAGGCAACCGTGAGCACCACTGGGGGCTTATTGAATTTGCCGGAGCAAAAACACCCGGAACGGCAAAGGCAAGCTATACGATTATATCAAATCTTAATCACATGCTTGCAGGATATGATTACAAGGATGATATTACTGTAAATGACGATACTTATGTATACCGCATGGCAAGCAAGGGCAAAGAGGACGACATACTGTTTATGTGGGCGCGCGGAAACGGCGGTGCTGTTACCGTCGATCTGGGAATTGACGAAGCAGAGATGTATGACGCTTACGGAAACAAAAGCATCATCAAAGGCATTGACGGAAAATATTCGTTTGCGCTCAGCGAAGCGCCGGTTTACATAAAGGGAAATTTTAAAAAGTTTGAAAAATGCGAAAGCGGTATGATTGAACAGAACGATTTTGACATTGAGTTTGCACAAAACGCTTCGTTCAAAATCAAAAATCCGACAGGCAAAAAACTGAATGTGGAGATTAAGCCTCAGAAAAACAACGATTTGAAGTTTGACATTACCGAAAACGACGATATGAGCCTTGACGTCTATATAAACACCAAACGCACAAGTTCATACAGAGATCTTGCGGACATAAAGATTACAGACGGCGAAAACACATATGTTGACGGTGTGCTGGTACTGGAATACAAAACTCCGCTTGACGTTGATGTAAGGTGTGAGCCGTCATCGGACGGAAACGGCGGCTATGATTACGGCAGTGTAAACTTTATTATTGATATTTCAAACAATGCAAAAGGTACTGTCAGCGGCGATTTCATTATAAACAGTCTTGACGGCGTTGACAACTACAAAAATTTATATGAAAACATTTCAATTCCGTCGGGCGGCAGGGAAACAATCAAAATGAATATCTTATCGGATACAAGCCAGTTCAGGCTTGTGGCAAGCTTTATAACAGATGACGGAACGGCGGTTGATTTTAACGGGTCAACGTCGTATGCTGTCTGTGACTATGCTTACACGAAGCCCGTGGCTGACGGAGTTATATCGGACGGCGAGTACAGCAAAAAGATTTATCTCGGCTCAGATGACGTGGTAGACATTCATGCGGTTGACCCGTATGTCGGCGCAGACGATTTCAGCGCCAACCTCTCATATGCATGGGACGAAGACAATCTGTATGTAGCTATGGAATGTACGGACAACAAGCTGTTTGACGAATCGCCGAGTGCGTCTGCAATGTGGCGGTATGACAGCTTCCAGCTTGCGGGAGTATATGACCCGGAGGAAAAATTTGATTCATCTGTCCTGACATCTGTTCTGTACGGAGTAACGGACGGCAAAAAGACGCTTGAAATGGTTAAGAACAATGCCGTAAAGGCAATGACTGACGAGGACAGCGGATTTGAGGGTGCGATACAAAGAAATGAAAACACCACCGTATATGAGGTTAAAATCCCGTGGAAAACACTTCTTACAGAGGACAGAGAGGTGCTTGAGGATACAGTATTCAAGCTTGCGGTGCTTGCAAACGACAATGACGGAGCAGGCCGCAAGGCGGCTGTTCAGTACGGTGAGGGTATTTACAGCGGCGGCACAAGCTCCGAGGCGTTCATAAAAATGTATCTTTCCAAAAAAATAACCAACTGAATCCCGCACGTTAAAACCGTTTGGGAAATTGCAACGAGTAGATGAGAGGAGATTATATAATGAAGAGATTATTATCTTTGTTGCTTGCTGTGATACTGATTTTGCCTTTAAACACAGGCATTGCGTCTGCAAAATATGCAGGCAATACCGTTTTGTTCAGCGAAGATTTTAATGATTACAAGGGGGAGAGCACCCTGCCCGACGGCTGGTCGTGGACGGCGGCAGCGGCAGCGGGTGTGGTTAATGACACAAGCCCGGCAGAGTTCGGATACGGCAATGATACAGCGCTTAAAATAAAATCCGAAAACCATTCGGCTTCATATACGCTGAAAAAATCAATAGGTTCGGTTGACATTACATCGGGCGTTGTTAAGCTGAGCTTTCAGGTTAACTTTGAGCACGTTTCGTCAAGCAGTATATCCTATACGCAGACGCTCTCCGTATATGCCGGAAATGCAAACGGACCGTATATCAAGGGTATATCGATAGTAAACGGCAAGGTGAGATATTACAGCGGAAATACATATGCCGGACGCTGGAATGCGTCATACACCACAGCGTATGTGGAGGAGGGCAGATGGTATAATTTCGACATCATATCGGATTATGACAACGACAGGACCGTTTACTATATGAACGGAAATCCGCTGTATGATGAAGCAACGGGCAAGCGCGTGGAAACAGCGGCAATCTTTGGAGGAAGTTCCTCTCCCGTTACCGCTGCCACGCAGATATTGATAGGTGCAAGAACAAAGCACGCAAGCGCTGCTGACGGCGGAGATATTATGATAGACAACATAACAATCTCAAGGGGAACGGCATCGGGAGCATACTGCACAGGCGGAAATGTGCTTACGGAAAATCCAAAAAAGCTGGATATTAAATTCAACAACACCGTAAGGCTTTCGGATTTTGCGGAAAGCGAAGTCAGCGTTAACACATATGCTGCGGACGACATACTTATGCTCAGAGGTAAGCCGGTTGATTTCAGACTTGAAAATCTTTCGCAGTCGGGCTGTGAGCTTGTGTTTGATACGGCGGCGGAGCTTAACGATTATGACAAGATAAAGATTGATTTCGGCAGCGGCACAGATATGCTCGGCGGCAGGCTTTCTTACATTGCCCTCGTGAAAATACCGGGGCAGGACGGAGGAAACGCTGAGGAGCTAATATATGACAGTGACAATCCCGGTGAATCCCCGGCTGAAATACTGGTCAGCAAGGCGGACGTTACGGAGTATGCCTACGAGTCGGACGGAAAAAGCAAGAGTGCTGATTTTTACACAGCCACAACAGAAGGCGGAAGCGCAGAGGTTACCTTTGCCATGAAGGACGGCAGCAATATTTTCGTGCCGGGCAACGAATACAGGGTGTCGTTTAAAATCAAGCCTCTGGAAACAAACTACTGGAACGGCGGTTCTACGCGCGACTTTAATTTCCGCGGAATTTTTGACGAAAAGAGAAATGATGACGGAAGTATTTGTTTTAACGAGGGCGCGGTAAGATGGTTTTACATGTCTACGAGGTACAGAACTATAGGATACCATGCAGGCAATTCGGACAAGGTAAAGGCTTTCGGCTTTGATTACAAATACAACGGAAATATGGATATTAATTCGGATACAGATGCTATGTTCAACGCAAATCAGTGGGTTGATGTGACTATAGATTATTACCCCGACACAAAGATTTCATGTATCACGGCGGAGAGCGAAAACTCAAGCGGACAGAAGCTTTCGGGCGGAGAGAAGAATTATCCGGTATTTCTGAGCAACAAGACATTAAGCAAAACTTATGCTGCGGCATATCCCAATATTGATACGGAGCTTATTGACGGAGCTTTGAAAACCGTTGGCTTTACAACGCAGGCAAACGGTTCGAGATTTATGCTTGACGACGTCAAAATATCCAAAAAGGAAATTGCAGACAGCAGGGCGGCTTTGAAATATGCCGTTCTTAAAGATGAAAACGGCGGTACCGTTCAGGTTAACGGCACGGTTTTTGACGCGGGAGCAAACAGAATAGAAATGTATTTTGACGGCACGGTTGACGAAACCGTCGCAGACAAAATAACGGTAAGCGGCAGCAATGTGCCGGCATATTACGCCGTGTACGATTCTTTAAGCAAGGTGCTTACGATAGACTTTTCCGATGCGTTTCTTACAGGCGGCAGTTACAGCATTTCACTGCCTCCGGAAATGAGTTTTGCCGGTGATGTTTCGGGTATTGACTTTGAGGTTGCCGACGGCGGCATTATTTTCAAAGAGCCTGAAATCAAAATTGAATCCGGCAGTGCATTTGCTAAAGCGGCGGTAAAAAACACATCGTCTTATTCTGATAATTCGGCATATCTTATAGCAGCGTCATACAAAGACGGCATGACGGTTGACGCAAAATGTGCCGATGTGTATTCCGGCAGCGGTTCGCTCGCCGATATTAAAACCGATTTGATTTCGGCGGAAAATGCGGACACGGTGAAGGCTTTTCTGCTTTCCAAAAACGGGCTTATTCATCTTGCACAGTACAGTGAAGAAGTGATTGCACAACCGTCTGAAAAGGAAAGAGAGTTTGAGTATAAATACAGCGGCAGCACAGACGGCGGATATGTAACGGCTGTTTTGATGAATCCTGCCGCAGATGACAAATACAGGTCGTATGAGCTGTCTGAAATTTGCAGTGACGGCGCATTCTCGTATATAGATGTGATAAAAACCGCAGACGGAGGCTATTCGTCGGGCTTTGACATTGACGGCGCTTCGGGCAGATATACACTTTATGTAATGTCGGAGTACGGTGATGAAATTTATAAAAAAGAAATTCTTTATTCAAGTGCCGATGATAGGCGTGCCGCACAGCAACTTGTGATAAATGCCGTTTCGGAAAATAAAACAAGCGATGTGCTCCAAAAGGTAATCACCGACAACGCGATAGAGCTCGGACTTGCCGATATTGATCTGTATGAAAATGCGGACAGGGAATATGTAGCAAAAATGCTTTACGATTCGGTTAAGCAGACTGCTGTCGATACGGAAAATACATATGATGTTTGCGAAAGAGTTGCGGACATATGCATTATCGAAGCGCTGAAAAGCGGAAAAATAACCGATATTGACAAATACAGCGGCATTGCAGGGGTGTTTGGCAGAGAGCCGATAAAAACATGGTATGCGAAAAATCTTGCAGACACTGCAAATGTGACAAAAAGGCTTATCGGAAAAGAGATTTCGGACGAAAACGATTTAGCAGAAAAATTTATGGAGGCGCTGGCTCTCGGGATTATCGAAAAAGGCAACGGATATTCATATGTAAAAGAGCTTTGCGAGCTTCTGGCGGATAAAATCGGAATAGATACAAAGGGTGCTTCAATAAGCACATACCGTTCAATGGACGGAAAGAATTATACCGATTATGCAAAGCTGAAAGAAGATTTTGAAAGATTTACAAAAAATTCCGACAGTGCCGGTACGTCGGGTTCGGGCGGTTCATCAAATTCAAACCGTTCCCATTCGGGCGGTACGTCGTCTGTTCTCCCGACAGGCAGTACGGCAGCCGAGCCGTTAACCGAATATGTATTTGACGACATTTCGGAGTACGGCTGGGCAGCAGAAAGCATTACAAATCTTTATAAGAAAAATATCATTTCGGGCAGGAGTGAAAGAATCTTTGCACCGTCGGCGAATGTTCTCCGTGAGGAATTTGTCAAGATGACAGTGGCAGCCTTTAACATTACGGGCACAGCCGATATTGAATTTTCCGACGTTGCCGATGACGACTGGTTTAAGCCGTATATATGCAGTGCATACGGCGCAGGCATAGTAAACGGCGAAGGGGATACTTTCGGTACGGGCAAGAGCATTACAAGACAGGATATGGCAAAAATTATTTATGAAATCGCGGCAAAAAAAGGAATAAAGCTTGAAGCTGCCGATATTTCGGTGTTCAATGACAGCGGTGAGATTGCACCGTATGCGTTGAATGCAGTTGCCGCGCTTTACAAAAACGGCATTGTAAACGGAAAAGACGGCGGAAGGTTTGCGCCGAACGATTACGCAACAAGAGCCGAGGCGGCGGTTATTATATCAAGAGCAATGAATTTGATTAAATAGGAGGTGTAGTGCTTTATGAAAAAAATTATAAATGTGTTGATTTGCATATCATTGGTATTATCATCTTTTACATTTCCGGTATTTGCATCAGAAGCAGCTACAGCCAATTATGATGTGCCGCGCGAGGCGGGGCTTGTGGAATATCTGAAGATTATGAGCCCGCAGGAGGACGGCGGATATTGGGATAAAAGTGTGACAAGAGGCGAGTTTGCAAAGTATGTGTACAATACGGCAAAGAGCTATGACAGCTACGAAAAGGCGGCTTATTATACGGATGTGGCAAAGGGGAGCGAGCTTGAAACGGCAGTAAATTACCTTGTGAAAGCAGGAGTATTGACTGTGTCGGACGACAGGCTTTTCAGACCCGACGACAGCATCACATTCTATGAGGTTTGCAAAATGCTTGCCTGCATTGCCGGTTATGAGCCGTTTGCACAGTACAAAGGCGGCTACCCGGCAGGCTATATTAAGGTTATAAACGATCTGCATATTACCGACGGCGTCAAAAATCCTGATACCGTCACAAACAGAACGGCGGCAATAATGATTTACAATACGCTTCTGGCAAATACATATGATTTATATGCCATAACGCAGGACGGCCCTTCATACACCGGAAAAAATACCGAAAGGGTAATAGAAAAATATTTTGACATATACACGGCGGAGGGCGTCGTAACGGCAAAGGATATGACTGACTTAAATTCCGAAAGCAGAGCGGATAAAGGCATAATTGAAATTGACGGAGTTGTGTACAATGACCTTACAGAATCAAAGGAACTTTTGGGATATTATGTAAATGCATATGTGCTTGACAATGAGTCGGGCAAGGACAGTGTTGTATATGCAGAGATTTCAGACAGCAATAAAATCCTCAGTATTGACGCCAAGGACATAAAAAACGCAGCGATAGACGCTATAGAGTATTATGACGGCAGCGGCAAGGTTAAAACCGCAAGACTTTCGGACGCTGTGTTTGTAAAAAACGGCAGCGTTATAGGCTATGATATTCCGAAAGAAACGAAGATACAAAAAGGCTGCGTTACTCTCATATCTTCCTCCGGAAGCAGTTCATACGATACGGTGATTATTACGGAGTATGAAATTTTTGTTGTCGGAATGCTCGATTCCACAAACAAAAAAATTTATGACAAGTACGACAGAGCAAATTGCGTAAATCTGAATGAGGAGGAGCTTGAAAGCGCAGAGGTGCTGTTAAACGGCATCAGGGCAAACTTTATGCATATAGAGGACAATGATGTGCTTACGGTAAAGCGCTCCAAGGACGGCGAAACGGTTACCGCCGTAATTTCAAATGAATTCAAAGAAGGGGTTGTAGACTCAATCGGCGGAAAACCGTCCGACAAGATAACCGTCGACGGAGAAGAATATACGCTTGACGCAAAGCTTGCAAAAAGGCTCGGCATGGGTATATCCGGAAAACGGCCGCTGGTATCGCCCGGCGATAGGGTTGAGCTTGTATTTGATTTGACGGGAGAAGTTGCGGAAATCAGAAAATCGGAGAACGAAAGCTTCAAAACGGGTTATGTGCATGACATGGGTACGAATAAGGGCGGTCTTTCGCCCGAAGCCGGGCTTGCCGTTTATACAATAGAGGGCGAAAATAAAATTTTCTTTCTTGAAGACAAGGTATCCGTAAATGACGGTTCAAAAACCTCGACTTACAAAGATGTTTTCAATGCTTTGGGAAAGGCGGAGGACAGAAGCGTTCTCAAGCCTCAGCTTATTCGCTTTGCAGTAAACGGCAAAGGAAAAATATATGCGATAAATACTGCCGATTACAGCACTTCCATGGCTAAATCAAGATATATTTCCCGCACGCTTGACGACGGAAAATATACTTACCGTTCAAACCTTGTGTATCCTTTGACTGCGCTTGATTCGGAAACGGTGATTATTCAGGTTCCGACAGATACGGTAATCGAAGAGGACGGCAGATACGAAAACTATTTTGCGAATATTCAGAAATCTGCTTTCAAAACAGGCGGACAGTATATTTTTGAGGCATACAACCTGGATGATGATGATCCGTATACCGATGTATTGGTTTATAAATGCACAGTACCGTCCGATGAGAGCCAGTATGACACATCGGGTGTTGTAAGGAGTGTGCAGAAAACAGTTGACGGATTCGGAGATGAGGTTTTTGCCGTTCAGCTCTTTGAAAAAGGCAAGGGCGTAAAGCATATGGTAAGCACCGACTGCATCTGGAAAGACGAGAATAAAAATGACATAACGCCCGGAGATCTTTGCGAGGGCGATATGATAAGATACAGCTTTGACGGTGCAGGAAGCATTGCATATATAAAGCTTATTTACCGTCCGTCCGATCATACTGCCGGTGAAACGCTCAGCGGTATGACGGGAAGCTATGACGCGAGGTTCCGTCTGACGGCTTATTATGCAGCCGACAAATACGAAGGTTCGGAGATGGATTCGGGAGGAACGCTGAGTCTTATCACTTTCAGCAGCGAATTCGGCGGAGCGCCTGCAATGCGTATGCAGTACAGCCGTCTTAATAAGGCTATAGTGTATGACGGTTCAAAGCGTGAAGGCGACCGCGTTTACATAGGCAACATCGACAACATTATCACATATAACGGAACAGGCGGCGCCTCGGCTTCGGTAATTCTTACGCAGGCAAATATCGGATCGGTGCAGACGTTTTATATTATAAACTGACAAATTACAAAAGGATGTGTAACCGTGAAAAACAAGAAATTAACAGCTTTTGCTGCGGCTGCTGTTTTTGCAGTTATTTTCAGCCTGAATGTTACGGCGTCTGATACGGAGTATATCGGAGAATATATTGATTTTGAAGACGGAATATCCGGCTGGAGCTATTTGTCGGGAACAGACGGAACAATCAGAACAGGCATAATCGATGAAGACCACGGAAACAGTGTTTCCATGACTTCATCGGGAGCACTTACCACTTACAGAAAAAATCTTGATAATCCGATAAGTGCGAAAAATGCAATATATGAGTTAAGCTACGATTTGTATATCCCTCATATATATACGGGAACAAGCAAGCAGACGGTTTCCGTTATCGGCCGCGCAAGCAACACAATTCCGGCATTTTACAGTCTGAGAATCGACAACGGTATCGTTTCGTACTACAACGGAAAAGGAAAATATGACGTTTCGACAGCATATAAAAACGGAGAAAAGCTTACCGTAACAGAGGGAGAATGGCACAGAATAAAAACAGTTTATAACAGAATGTCGGAGGTTTTTACATATTACATCGACGGCGAACCGCTTCTGACTGAAAAGGGAGATATTATCAGGGTAAAACCGTTTGACAAAACGGAAAAATACACTATTGCCGAGTTTAATCTGATGATGCGGAGCACGGACGGATATGAAATGTATGTTGACAATATATCAGTCTGCGAAAATCCGGACGCCGAGAGAAAAAGCGGAGTATATGTATATGATTTTTCTTTGGCAAATCAGCATGGCTTAGAGGCTGACATATCAGATATTTCGGATTGCACGAAGTTAACCGCAAGCATTGAATACGAGGCATATGATGACTTTGTATCTGTTGTTGCGCTGTATTGCGGAAATACATTGAAGAATGTATATTCAAAAAAGACAGAGGTTTCAAAAAACGGTTTTATCAGCACGGACAGCTTTGAAATAGCGGGTACGGACGGCGCCGACAGGGCAAAGCTCTTTGTCCTGGATAGTTTTGAAAAAATTACGCCGTATAAATTCACAGCCAAGTCGGAAAACTCAGATGAAATTTCAATCAGGCTGGACGGCGCCTCGGCTTGTAATGATGACATTACCGCACAAAGAACGCAGAAGGATTTGACAAATGCATATATAATGAACGAGGGCTTCGGCAGAGGAACCGAAAACTGGGAACGCACATCGGCGGCGGGAACCATGACTGCCGTAAAGGTTGATGACAGGCACGGTACGTCAATTACAATAAATTCCGATCATACAAACAAGGCGGTTTTTAAAAAACAGATAAAAAAACCGATAAAGGCAGACAACAGGACATACAGTCTGAGTTATTCGATAAACATTCCGGAGGTTAAAACCGCGGGTTCTGTGCAGTCGGTAGAAGTAACGGGACAAAATTCCGCCGGAACAGATTCGTTTTGGACGATGCGAGTGGATAACGGTTATGTAAGA
The DNA here is from genome assembly GCA_934481345.1 of uncultured Clostridia bacterium. Classification (GTDB taxonomy): domain Bacteria; phylum Bacillota; class Clostridia; order UMGS1810; family UMGS1810; genus CAKSIN01. The sequence continues at coordinate 476,094 of CAKSPF010000001.1, read as the reverse complement.
TACTATGACGGAACAAGCGAATCCGGGATTTCGGACGGATATGACGCAAACGGAAATAAACTTACAGTTCCGTCGGGAAAATGGCAGATTTTAAAGACTGTGTATGACAGGATGACGGGCACGTTTACATACTTTTTCAACAGAAATCCCGTATATGACGCTGACGGGAATATCGCAAAAGCGCGTATTTACAACAGTCTTGCAGGCGATGAAATTACTCAGGTTGCTATTTTTGTAAAAAATGCCGACGACAGTGATGTTTCCTATATTGACAATCTTGCAATTGCCGAAGAAGAAATTCTGACAGCCGAGAAAGCTTCCGTCACGGGAGTGCTTCTGAAAGCGCCCGTTATGGATTATGATACAGCCGCCGCGAGAAAAAAGAAATATGACTCAACTCTCGGAGGCCCCGTTGAAACCTGTTATATTAATTTTACGGTTAACAACAAGGCTTTTACAAACCGTGCGGACGGAAATAATTATGAGATAGAAGTCGAGTATTATGACGAGGGTTACGGCTGCTTTACGCTGGAATACGACACATATCACGAATCGCTCAAAGAAGCGGAATATGTGAACCTGCAGAACACATGCGAGTGGAAAACCTATACGTTCAGGCTTGAAAATGTATATTTTACAGGTTCTGAAACGGATTTCAGGCTTGCAACCTGGGGCGAAAAAATGAGATATTCAAATACAGACGTTGTATTCTCAAATGTGTGCATCAAAAACAGCAGCGAGCGGAATCAGTATGAAATCAAAAGTACGGGCTCGGCAGTCGGAAATATATACTATACGGGCGAAAGACCAAGTTTTAATACAGAAATTTCAAACAGAAACTACTATGAATACAGCAGTGCCTTCGGCACATACGAAGCAATTTTAAAATACAGTATTCTCGACGAGAATAAGAAGCTCATCCTGGTTACCGGTATAGAAAAAATTACCGTCAACCCGATTTCAACGGTGACTTCGGGCATAAGCTTTGACATTGATGAATACGGGCTGTATTACCTAAGGACAGAGGTTATATGTCATGAACATTCGATTTATGCCGTGGACGATACGGAGTTTTCATATGTTAACAGTGACAGGCAAACCGTAAATCCCGATTTTGGAACAAGCGCACAGGTTTTGATTTTTTCGGACAGTGTATCAAACGAAGAAAGCATTGCAAAAAATGCCGGAATAGGTATGATACGCTGGGTAAGAAGCATGAGCGATGTAATGAATCTGACATACGGTGAAAATTCACAGACTCTTACAAAAAAAGGCTTCGGCGCATGGAAAAAGTATGACGAAATATTCAGAAACAACGGGTATACCCTGCTTAACTGCCTGCTTGCCGGAAACATGGTATATTCGGATGAAACCAAAAACGGATACAAGCTGCATATTCCTTACGGCGACACGGGAAAAGACCTATTCGCCGAGTATTGCAGATATTTCGCGGAAAATGCCCCTGCCGGCACAAAATACTATGAAATATGGAATGAATTTGATTCCCCTGCCGGCACAAGCTTCAACATGAACGGAGAGGATTTGAAAAATTACGGAAACCTTCTGGTGAAAGCGGCAGATGAGATTTATGCCGCAGATGACGACGCAGAGATTGTTTCCGTTGTGTCAAGCCATGCACGAACTCACGAAAGGGTAATAGAACGCGTAAAATCTCTTGTGGGCGAGGAAAACCTGCAAAAGTATTTTAAAAATGCGTCCGTACATCCGTATCACTGGAATGATAATCCGCTTTTTTGTGAAAATACCGTAACGGGTGAGATGACGGATATGTATAAGCACCTTAAAGAAATCCGCGATGTATACGACAATGCCGGACTTACGGATACCAAGCTGTGGGTTTCGGAGGTTGCATGGTCGCCCGGTTATACGGATTACAACGATGTACGCAACTATCCGAACAATACGAATATTTCGGATAATCCTTCTTTGAATATCAGAAAGCCCATAACGGAAAAGCAGCAGGGAAGTTATCTTGTGCAGACATATGTAATGCTCAAAAAGAATAATCTGGTGGAAAAATATATACCGTTTCTGTTTTCAAGGCAGACAGACGCAAGAGCCGACCGCGACAAAAATATGGGCATTATAAAGTCATACAACGGAGATTATGCAAAGGTGCCCTATGCGGCTACAAGCGCATATCTCGCGGTTTCAAACTTAAATATGCTTTTAACCGGCGCAGAGTATATTGATGATTTTGTCTTTGACGGCGAAACGGCGGTTGCGTACAGATATTTAAGAAGTAACGGCGATGATATAGCGATACTGTGGTCTGCGCTTGAGGACGGTGAAAAGGTTTCGGTAAATCTGGGATGCGGCAGCATAACGGTTTATGACGAATACGGAAACAGCAAAATCCGTACAAGCAGCGACGGAACATACGAATTTGATTTGACGCAGTCTACGGTTTATGTAACCGGCAGCTTCACGGCATTTGAAAGGAGATAATGCATTGCGGACAGATTGTGCATATGTAAGCTACAACGAATATTATCTTAGTTATGATACAAAGGATTTTACTTTTACCGCCGGATTTGCCGGGCAGTGTATCAAAGCAGAAATCATATGCGATTTTTGCTTTGATGACTGTGACGTTACATACAGTCTTGAAAATACGGCGTTTGAAAAAAGAGTCTGTTACACAAAAGGGGATAAGGCGCTTGCGCTTATTTTCAGGGCGGACAATGACGGTATAAGCGTAAAATCCGTGCCTGAGGTTGGTATAAAAGCGAAATTCTGCTTTGCGGATACGAAAGATTTGCTTGCGATGAGGACGGAAAAGAGGTCGGCGGTATTTAACTGTTCTTTGGGAAATGCGGTATCAAAGGGCGACAATATGCTGTTTGATAAAAATACCGATTCCGCCGCGGTTATTGAGAGCGATTGCGCATATATCGGATTTGACTGTGAGGAAAATGTATATACGCTTTCGGGCAGGGCGGATTTTAAATTCAGCTTTCGGAAGGATATTTACAAAAATAAATATCATATTCCTTACGGCAGGCTTAACAAAAACAATACTTTCGGCACAAGGCCGCCTGCCGGATGGATGAGCTGGTATGCGGTAAAGTTTGAAGCGAGTGAAAAAACGGTGCTTGAAAATGCCGTTTTTCAAAGCAGGTATTTAAAGGATTTCGGTGCAAATGCCATATGGATAGACTGGGAGTGGTATCACAAGGGTTTTTACGTTGTAAGCGACTGGGTTCACAAGGAGTTTTATGAAGAAAATCCGCGCGACGACGGAGTGGATACCTTTCATCCCGACATGAAGAAATATCCGAACGGTCTTAAATATGTTTCCGATAAAATAAAGGAGCTTGGTCTTATCCCGTCGCTGTGGATAGGATTTACCCATGAAACATGGGAAACCGACTATATAAAAGAGCATCCGGAGATTGTACTTGCCAAAGAGCCGACCTGGGTAGGAATGTATTTTTATGACATAACGCATCCGGTATTTTTGAATGATTATCTGCCAAAAGCGCTTTCGCAGGTAAAAGAGTGGGGATACGGGGCGGTTAAGTTTGATACGCTTCCGATATGCATGGAAATGACAGAAAAATATCATGACAGGCTTTATGATAAGTCCCTGACAACATATAGGGCATACAGAAACATGATTGCAAAAACCAGAGAAATTCTCGGAAACGGCATGTATATGCTTTCGTGTTCGGGTGACAACGGCTCTGATATTCTGTGGGGAGCGGACATATTTGACGGTGCAAGAATAGGTCTTGATATTTTCAAATGGGATGAATTTATAAAAAACTGCGTTTTAAGAACAATGGAATTTTATCCGCTGCATAATATCATGCTGTACAACGACGCTGACAATGTTGTTGTAAGAGAGGAATTCAACAGTATGAACCAGGCAATTTCGAGAGCGGTATTTGTATCAATGCTCGGTATGCCCGTAACTTTCGGTGACAATCTTTCGGATTTGCCAAAGGAGAGGGTGGATATTTTAAAGCGTGTAATTCCGCCGCTTGATATAAGTCCCAAGGATATTTTCGCAAGAGTTGACTGCCCCGATGTTCTCGTAACAAACCTTTGCATAAGCCAAAGCCGGGAAACATACAGTGTGGCAAGTGTTTTTAATACCACAGAGGAGAGCAGGACGTATTTTCTTGATTTTAAAAATGATTTGGAACTTTGCGGCAAAGCATATCATGTGTATGATTTCTGGCATGACGAATATCTCGGACGGGTAAAGGACGGAATTTCCGTAAGCCTTGAACCGTGCGAAACAAGGGTTTTTGCCGTTCGTGAGAATAAGAATATACCGCAGATTGTGAGCACGTCAAGGCACATTACCCAGGGCGCTGCGGAAATCACGGAAATGAAATATGATGACAATACGCTGCGTCTTAAAGCAAATCTTGTAAAAAATGATGAATACCGGATTGCACTGTACATTCCCGAAGGCTTTAGTATTGCGGATAGTGACGTTTTTGAGGCGGAAAGCAGGGATATTGCGTATTTAACATTTATGCCCGACGAAACAAAAGAGTATGAATTCAAAATAAAATTTAATCAATGAGGTGATGAGAAAATGACATTTGCTTTATATTTTGCAAACAGAGGTTTTTTCCCCGGTGAGGTAATCGCCGGGGCGCGTCAGGAGCTTACAAAGGTTCTCGGCGAGTGCGGATATGACTATATCTGCATGGATGAAAATTTAACAAGGTACGGCGCTGTAGAAACAATTGATGAAGGTCTTGCATATGCGGATTTCCTCGAAAACAACAGAGGAAAATATGACGGCATAATCGTTTGTATGCCGAATTTCGGAGATGAAAACGGTGCAAGCGCCGCTCTTAAAAATGCAAATGTTCCGATACTCGTGCAGGCATATCCCGATGAAATCGGCAAAATGGATTTTGCACACAGAAGAGACGCGATGTGCGGAAAGTTTGCACTGTGCAACGTATTGCGGCAGCAGAAAATTCCGTATACGCTTACAAAAAAATTTGTGGTAAAACCCGATACAGAGGATTTCAGGCAGGACCTTGACAGGTTTGCGTCGGTATGCCGCGTGGCGGGAGGCATGAAAAGCTTTAATGTCGGTGCAATCGGTGCAAGAACGACTGCATTCAAGACGGTGCGGTTTGATGAAATTGCCATGATGAATGCCGGCATAAACGTTGAGTCAATAGACCTCAGCGATGTATTTATACGCATGGAAAATGCCGACAGGGCGAAAATCGAAGCAAAGAAGGTTGAGTACCTTGCACAGACAACATTTAAGGGTTACCCGGAAGAAAAAATGTATAATATTGCACGTCTGGGCGTTGTAATTGACGATATTATTTCCGAATACAAGCTTGACGCGATAGCGCTCAGATGCTGGAGCGAGCTTGAAATAAAGTTTGGCATTGCACCGTGCATGATACTGTGCGATTTGAACGAAAAGGGAATAGCCGCTGCATGCGAGCTTGACGTAAACAATGCGGTTATGATGCGCGCGGTAGCTCTTGCGACGGGCAAAGCCGCCACGCTTTTAGACTTTAACAACAACTACGGTAATGCCGATGACAAGTATATTGTGTTTCATTGCGGTCCCAATCCGATTTCAATGCTGACGGAAAAGGGAGAAATAATTGAGCACAAAATGTTTAAAAAAACCTTCGGAGACGGCTCCGGAGTCGGCGTTAACAAGAGCACGCTGAAAAGCGGCAATGTCACATACGGAAGCTTAAAGACGGAAAACGGCAGGCTTACGGCATTTGTAAGCGAAGGCGCGTTCACCGATGATGAAATTGAAAAGGAGTTTTTCGGTTCGGGCAAGGTTTTGCAGGGCGATACAATAAATAAGGTAATAAATCATATTGCAACGGAGGGATATAAGCATCACCTTTGTTTCTCGTTCGGAAGTTGTGCCGACGCGGTAGCGGAAGCGTTCAATAAATATCTTGGCATTGAATGCAGCATTATATGAGGAGGAAAAGGAAATGAATAAGTTTGGCATATTTATGAATTTCTGGGAAAAGAACTGGGATGCAGACCATGCAAAATACATAAAAAAAGCTGCGGATATAGGATTTGACATACTCGAATTTCAGGCGCAGCCGCTTCTTGAAATGTCTGATGAAAAAATCCGTTCTTTAAGGGCTTTGGCGGACGAGGCAGGTATAGAGCTTACATACAGTCTCGGTCTTGACCCGGCTTATGACGTTTCGTCATTGGATGAAGAAAAAAGGAAGGGCGGAGTTAAATATTTGCAAAACATTATAAAAAAGATGCATGTCGGCGGCGGAACGCTTCTTTCCGGAGTAAGCTATGCAGGCTGGGGAACGCCCGGAGTTGTAATGGATAACAAACGCCCTTATCTTGAGCAGAGTGTAAAGAGTATGAAAGAAATTATCAAAACTGCCGAGGAGTACGGTGTAACGTATTGTGTAGAGGCGGTAAACCGTTTTGAAACATGCATTATAAATACTGCAAAAGAGGCTCTTGACTACGTTGAGATGATAGACAGTCCGAACATAGGCGTACTTCTCGATACATACCATATGAATATCGAGGAAAGCAACATCGGCGACGCCATAAGGCTTGCCGGCGATAAGCTTACAAGCTTTCACACAGGCGAAAACAACAGAACGGCGCCCGGCAGAGGACATATTGACTGGGATGAAATCTTCAAGGCTCTTGCGGACATAAACTATAAGGGCAGAATTATATCGGAGCCTTTTGTAATGAAGGGCGGAGAGGTAGGAAGGGATATTCATGTATTCCGCGACCTCGTAGACAATCCGACTGAGGCGGTAATCGACGCGGAAGCGGCATATTTATTGAATTTTGAAAAAGAAATGGTTAAGAAGTACATGTAAAAATACTGTGATTTTTCAAACTTAGGGCATATTGGGTTCAGGTTACGCTTGCCTATATGCCTGACAATATGGTATGATATAATTGATGAAATAATGAGAGGTGTAATACGGTGAGAAATATTTCAAAAAGATTTATATGTTTTACTATGGCTGTAATTTGCTCATTTCTTTTCGGCTGTTCTGCCAAAAAGGAAAGTGTTACACCTCAAAGCCGATATCACGGCGACGTAAATCTGAATAAGCCCGGTGTTTTCCCTGTATGCAAGGAAAAAATTACTCTTACGGTAGGTCTGGCAGGGACAAGCGTCGTTGAAAACTTTGAAACAAACGAGCTGACAAAATATCTTGAGAAAAAAATGAATGCCGAGCTGGATTTTGTGGTATACGATACCGACAATATGGACGAAACAATAGAGCTTCTGATGAGTGCGGGCGGCAACAATCTGCCGGATATAATAATAGGAAACAACGTTGATGACTCCGATATGATTTCATACGGGCAAAAAGGCTATATACTGCCGCTTAACGACTATTATGAAAATTCATCATATTATTTAAAAAAGATTATAGAAAAAGAAGGCAGTAAATTTACGGATATGATTACAATGTCTGACGGAAACATTTACTGCGTTCCGAAATACACCAAAATTCTTCAGAACGAATATGCCATGAAATTATGGATATACAAGCCGTTTCTCGACAAGCTCGGATTGGATTTCCCGAAAACAACGGATGATTTCTATAATGTTCTTAAGGCAATCAAATACGGCGATCCTAACGGAAACGGGATTAACGACGAGCTGCCGTTTGTGGGAGCAGGACTGTCGGACGTTGCACCGTCAAATTTTACGGACTTCATAATGAGCGCTTTTGTATATGCGGATGTTGAGGATTATTATATGTATCCCGAAGACGGAATTATCCGTTTTGCCTGCACGGACGACAGGTGGAAGGAAGGCTTGAAATACCTTAAAAAGCTTTGCAGCGAGGGCTTGCTGCTGCCGTCGTCGTTTACTGCAACCTCCGAGCAGCTTGACAACCTCGTGAACAAAGAGGAACCCGTTGTGGGAGCCTTGGTTTCGATGAAGCCTGCCATTGCGGAGGACGATCCTAAGGCTCAGCAGTACAAGGTGGCAGAGCCGCTCGAAGGCCCGAACGGCGAAAAAAATTCAATAATATGGGCAAGCAAGCCTATGAACAGATTTTTTATAACCAAAAGCTGCAAGTATCCCGAAGCGGCATTCCGCCTGGGCGATCTGATGTGTGACGAGTATGTTTCGATTATGAACAGGTGGGGAATCGAGGGTAAGGACTGGCAGAGCGCAACCGATGAAGATGTAAGCGTTGCGGCAGACGAGGGTTATCCGGCGCTTATTATTCCGGGTCTGGAATGGGGAGTAAAGCAAAATTCGCATTGGTTCGGAATGGGCCCCGGCTACAGGGATTATAATATTGCTTTCGGAATTGCCGTAACCGCTTCAAAGCCGATGGATTATGAAATTGCCCGTTCATCAATCGTATATCAGAGCTACACACCGAAGGAGTATATTTCAAAGCTTGTATACAGTATTGACGAATATGATGAAATCATCAATATAAGAAACTCCATAATGTCATATGTGGAGAAATCAACAGTTGAGTTTATTACCGGAACAAAGGATATAGAGTCGGGTTGGGACGGATATGTTGCAAATATTAAGGCAATGGGTATAGAGCATTTGATAAATGTTACCCAGGTTGCTTATGACAGAATAAAAAAATAGTATTTTGAGGAGAAGAAAATGAAAGAAATAAAAATAGAAAATCACGCGCCGAGTTATCTTCCGAAAGAAAAGAACTGGAAATTAGTCTGGCAGGATGAATTCGACGGCAGTGAGCTTGATGAAAGCAAGTGGAATTTCCGTGAATATTTCTGGGGCAAAAAATCACCGACATTTTCACGCGAAGGGGTTTCCGTTGACGGCAACAGCAACCTTGTGATAGAATTGATTGAAAAAAACGGCGACTATTATTCGGGCCATCTTCAGACGGGTTCTCTGACGTATGATATGCCGAAGGATTCAAAAGGCATGTGGCCGTTCGGCAAATATCAGCCGGCAAAGTTCATGCACCGTTTCGGCTACTATGAAATCCGCTGCAAGCTTCCGAAAAATCCGGGCTGGCATGCGGCATTCTGGCTCCAGGCACCCGGTATCGGCTCGCATCCGGACGCAAAATACTGCGGCGTTGAAACGGATATTATGGAAAACTACCGTCAGCATACAGAGGGGCTTATGCTTTGCGGAAACGGCTTTAACGGCTACGGAAAAGACGCAGTATGGCCCGGACATTTCAGATTTCCGTTTGAGGAAACAGAGGACGGCTGGCATTATTACGGCGTCGATTGGAATGAGGGCGGATATACGTTTTATGCGGACGGCAAAAAAATCGGCCGGCAGGGGCCTCCGAATGTTGCGGTTTCTCATGTGGAGCAGTTTATACTTGTATCAACGGAGTGTCACGGATACAACCGCAATTTCGGCGACGGAGCAGGCGATGACGGCCATGCCGATATGTGGAACGGAAAACCGGTGGAAGAGCTTACGCGCGCTGTGCTTCCCGACGCTTTTACAGTCGATCATGTGCGTGTGTTTGACGAAGTGTAGATTATCGGTATATGTCAGAGCTTTTTGCACAGTATTCTGACAGAAAATTCATTTTTTGGAGACGGTTATGAAACTTCATAAAGCAGAAAGCAGCGTAAAAAAACAATATATGATTACGGCGGTAATACTTCTGGCAGTGCTTATACCGATGTATATTGTTTCATATAACATCAACGAAAAAAATATATCCTCAGGTATCAGAGGAAATATAGATGTTACTATGAATATGCTGGATAATGAAATTGAAAATTTAAGAAAAATCGCCATAAACATAATAGACACACAGGAGTATGCGGCGGTAAACAGACCTATTACTGTAGATACACCCGCAGAATATGCACGGGTAAAGGATTTCAGCGAGAAATACACGCAGATGATAGATCTGACAAACATAATAAAGGATTCGTTTATCGTCCTTAAATGCAGCAACATTGCCGTTTCCAAAAAGCTTGTGATATGCGGCGAGGATTATTATGATATGAATGATTTCATACGTTTCGGGGATATGGGATTTGATGAATTTCTGGAGAAAGCGTCAAAATCGGCTCTGTCGGAAACATGGCACTATTTTCCCGACACCGTATACTGCGGCGAAAAGGCTGATATGCTTGCAGTCTGTCTTGCCGCAAGCCGAAAACTAAACAGTGACAACGATTCTGTAATTATAGGTCTTATAAACATAAACGATTTGTTTGACGCAATGGGCATAACCGATATAAAAGATGACGCGGAGTACATGTTTACTTCGTATGACGGAAGTATTCTGTGCAAAAGCGGCGGCTTTGATAAAATGAAAGGAAAGCTCATAAGCTACAATACCGACAAGGCGGCAATAAGAGTTGATTTAAAGATAGCCATGTCGTATTATCACGGGAAAATGAGATTTTTGCATCTGCTGATGCTTTTTTATACGATGCTTATACTTGGAGTCGGAGTCGGGATTGTATTTTTTCTCAGGAAAATGCACAACTCAAAAATTCACAGTCTTGCGCTTGCCGTGGAAGAATTTACGGGTATTGAAAATGTAAAAAACGACTATGAATATATAGGCGAGGTTGTAAAGGGAATAAACAGCCAAAACTTATATCTTGATTCCGTTCTGACTTCGAGCGTTATATACAAGCTGTTTACAATGACGCTGACGGAGGCGGAATATGAGCTGATTAAGTCAAAATATCCCGATATGTTCGGAAAGAGCATAATTCTTATCATAAAGAGCTCAAACATACTGCCCGAAATTATCGATATAGGTATTAAGCAGTATGAGCTTGATACAATAACAATTCTGAGATATTATGACGGAAACATTGTCGTGCTCATAAAGGCATGGGACGCACCTGATTGCTACGAAATTGTTTCGCAGAAAATGAGGGAGTTTGTCCTGCGTATGAAAGAAAGCGGAATTGACATGTATGTTGCGGTGAGCAGCATCTGTGACAATATCAGGGATTTTCCCGAAAAATACAAAGCCACATACAATCTTTTAAGGCATCTTGAGCATAAAAATATTATTATTGAAAGCGAAAATTCTACCGGAAACGTTGGTGTATTTTCCGCAACGGAGGATAAGCTTTATGAGCTTATCTTATCGGGAAATGCCTTTAAAGCCTCATGTCTTGTATATGAGCAGTGGTATTGCCTGACCGAGGGCGGCTTTGAAAACGACAGCATAGAGCAGCTTTTCTTCGACCAGAGGCGAGTGCTTCTGAAAGCGGCAAAAAACATGGGATATTCGGGGGAAATCATAAATTACGACAGCAGAAAAAACATTCAGGAAATAGCTTTTTCGGTAACTGCCTGTATAGAAAAGCTGTGCGATTATATTAAAAATCTGCACAGCGAAAGCAAGATATATGATGATGTAATCGAATATATCCTTGAAAACTACTGCGATATAAGCTTCTGTATGGCTGAGGTTGAGGAAAGATTTGATATATCCGATAAAACAGTAAGCAATATAGTAAAGCAAAAAACTGGCGGGAATTTCTCGAATTTTGTGGAAAATCTCCGCATAGACAAGGCGAAGGAGCTTTTGGAAACAAGCACGATGAAAATTGCGGATATTTCCGCCGTATGCGGCTACGGTACCGAGGGCGCGTTTTACAAGGCATTTAAAAAGAAGCTCAATGTTTCTCCGGGTGTATACCGTAAAAGCAGGGAGCAGAAAAGTGTTTTGGAGTAAATAAATTATTTGTCAATACCCAAAATCATACAGTTTAGGATTATTAAAATCAGGTATTGTAAAATGACATATCATGTCATATAATTGCTTATTAAATTTTATAAAAGGAGAATACGGACAATGAAAGCAAGATTTGTATACTTTGACGGCAGCTTTGAAGTTTTCGACGCGGTTATAAACAAAAGCGGCAATGTGCTCACAGCTTCCGTACCGAAGGAAACGGTTGGAGATAACGTTAAATACATTGACTTTTTGTATGATTATTTCAATGCCAAAATCGGTGACGAAGGATATTTTGTCACTAACATGAGCACAGAGGGAACGTTTCTTACATATTTTAAGGAACGCGGTGAATCTAACGTATCGAGGGATCATGTTTTTGTGACCTGCTACGGCTGGAACAAAGGCGGAGAGGGAATACTCGGAATTGTTACGGGAATGCAGTATGACTTTGGCATGGAGCTCGGATTAAAAGACGGAGTATATTACACATATCCCAGATTTTATATTGACGGCGACAGAATGTATGACGATATACGCATAGAATATCACACACTTTCGGACGGTTCTTATTCGTCAATGGCAAGAAAATACCGTGAATATCAGATGACTCGGTGCGGCTGCGTACCTCTCAAAGAGCGTGTAAAGGCAGACGAGAGACTGCTGAGGGCTTCGGAGGGAATTGAAGTTCGCGTCCGCCAGGGGTGGAAACCTGCTCCGAGCCCCGTTGAATATCAAACTCCCGAAACGGAGCCGCCGATGCATGTTGCCTGCACATTTGACAGGATAGGCGACATTGCCGACGAATTTAAAAAGCAAGGGATAGGCAAGGCTGAGTTTTGCCTGGTAGGCTGGAACTACGGCGGTCATGACGGTCGTTTTCCGCAGATACTTCCGGTAGATCCGAGGCTTGGCGGCGAGGAAAAAATGGTTAAGCTCATAAAAAAGCTTCAGAGCATGGGATATCTTGCCGTATGCCATGATGACGCAACCGCCGCATACAGCATTGCAGACTGCTGGGACGAGGAATATCTGCTTAAAAACAAGGATATGTCGCTGCACAAAAGACCGTATTGTTGGTCGGGAGGACGTCCGCACAAAATATGCCCGAAAAGGCAGTACGAGCGGTTTGAGCTGTCAAATCAGAAAATTATAAAGGATTTCGGTTTTGAAGGTGTGCATTACATAGACGTTATAACAATTCTGCCGCTGCTTAAATGCTACGACAAAAACCACCCGACCGACAGGAGGGAATCAGCCGGTTGGTACAGGAAAATCATGCAGCTTTCCAAAAAAAATTTCGGCGGTTTTGCTTCGGAGTCGGGCAACGATTTTGCCGCATCCGATACAGATTATGTAATGTATCCGGTATACAGAACCGAGCCTGATGAAAAAGTAATTTTATGTGACGAGATTATCCCGTTCTGGCATATAGTATATCATGGAATTACAATGTACAATCCGTGCACAGCCACCCTCAACTACACTGCAAAGGCTGTCAAAAACAGGCTCAGGTACTTTGAGTGGGGCGGACGTCCGCTGGTATGCTATTTTGCTAACTTTGCTTCCGGCAATAACTGGATGGGGCTTGAGGATTTTGTTACAACGACAGATGAGGAATTAAAAGACAGCGTTTCAAAGATAAAGCAAATGTCCGATGACTACGAGGAGCTTAAACCCGAAAGATTTGAGTTCATTGAAAATCACGAAAAAATCGCGGACGGAGTATACCGGACAACATATTCAAACGGAACAAAAATCACCGTTGACTACAACAAAGAAACATATGATATAAAACGGGTTTAAATCCGAAAAAACCGCACGAAAGCTTTTCGTGCGGTTTTCATATACAAAAAGGGACTGTCCGCATAAAAGCGGCAGTTCCTTTTTATTCGGCAGTGTTTAAGTATCTGTTGTTGTATTTCTAAAAATTTTCTTTATTATATCCGGATTTTATATTTATTATTTGTTTTTCTTTTTTTACGGCATAATCATAGGCAAGTTTTGTGCCGCTGCGCGGTTGATAGCGTGTAGGTCTTTTTACATTTTCCTTTTCGGGCGAGATATAATACTCGTCACAATAAAACACGCAGAAGCTGCTTTTATCAATCATTTCATGATTGCGCTCGACATATGCAGCCCGTCCGGCATTTATCATATGTTCCGGAAAATATGTGTAGTCATAGAATTTCAAAAGGTGGTTGACGTAATCCTCGTTAATATAGGGAAATTCTGCGCGGACATAAATCCGCACAATGCTGTGGTATTTCTTTTTTAGTTCAGTAACAACTTTCAGGCAAATGCTGTCAAAATCACTTCTGCTGCCGAATAAAAATGTATTAATATCCTTATCTGTGATTAACCATTCAACAGTTTTTGTAATACAATTGACTAATTCGTCTGTAACTTCAATATCCCTGTGTCCAAAGAAACAACAGGTACGTTCTTTTAAATCCAAATTTATCACTCCAAACAATTATTGACCAGCATCGCGGACAATATTTTTCTCGATTATATCATACAATATGGATAATTGCAACTGATACTGGACAATTATGAATTGTGAGGTGTAATTTATGGAACAGAAAATCAGACGTGATCGTAATATGGGTGATAATTTAAGAAGGCTTAGACTTAATTATGACATTTCTCAAGAAAAGCTATGTGCCGAACTTCAACGTCGTGGATGTGACATCGGCAGGAGCACTTATGCGAAATATGAAGCCGGTGAACTTAATATTCGGGTAAGTGTAATTATTGAATTAAAGAAAATTTACAACTGCTCATTTGATGATTTTTTCGAAGGTCTTGATATAGAAATTTGAGGCAATTTTTGAATGTTAAGAGTGTAACTATGAAAATTGAGAAATAATAAATCAGCCGTCTATAGACAAAATCTACAGACGGCTTTTAATTTTAGGGGCAAAAAATCTAAAGAATTTCGGCGAAATGGGTTCTTTCAAAGGTTTGGAACGGCTTTATACACAAGATGCCGTCTTTTTTTGAAATATCACCGTCAAAGCCTTTTTCTTCGGAGGAGCCGCACCAGGGTTCTATACAAACATATTTTCTGAAAGGGAGCGTCCAGATTGCAAGTGTATTATATCCCGGAAATCCTATACGGATTTTTCTGTTTTCATTTGCAAGGATTACGCTTTCTGAATTGATATTTCTGAAAACATATGTACATTTCTCAAATTCGCTGTAATCAAGGGCGAGGGTGTTGTTTTCAAGCAGGATTTTTTCTGTTTGTCCGTTAAAAAAGCTGTTTTCGAGCATATGTCTTGTGAGAACGGAGTCTTTTTCAAATTTTACTGTGTATTGATCTGCGCCTTCGGGGCATGCGTATCCCTCATGGCTGCCGAAAGAAAAATACATTTCGTTTTCGCCTGTATTTATTACCGAGTAGGTTATGTCGAGTCTTTTTGCTTTAAGCTCAAATACAACACGAAATTCAAAATCAAACGGGTATTGTTTTTTTATGGCGTCGGTGGATTTTAACAGGAAATATGCTTTTGTGTCGGTTGATTTTTCGATTTCAAATTCCATAAATCTTGCGAACCCGTGGGGAGGCAATTCATAGCCGTTACCGTTATAGATATACCGTCCGCCGTTAAGGCTGCCGCATATCGGAAACAGGACGGGAGCGGTAAAACCCCACACGTTTTCATCAGCCTGCCACATATATTCCGTTTCGCCGCTGCAAAAGCTCAGAAGCTGTGCGCCGAGAGAAGAAATTTTTACATTTGCCGTACCGTTGTCAAGAGAAATAATTGTACTCAATTTTAATCATCCTTTAAGTTTAAAGTATTATATATTTGCAGAATTTTCTGAGGTATTATACAAAATCTCCGTTTTTGAACCGCACCCGATTAAGCAATTCCTTAAGTTCGTTTTTTGACTGAGTGTGTGTAAGAGCAAAAATTTTGTTGAGCTTATATCTGAAGGCTGAATCCGACAAATACAGGTTTTCGGCAAGGGCGCTGTATGAAACATCATTCATAATTCCCTTTAAAATCATTACAAGAGAAGCGTCGGAGGAGCCGAAAACGGCATCAAGACCGATTATTTTATTCATATTATCATCATCAAACATTGTATGTGTGCATGGCTCAAAATCATTGGAGGCTATGCTGAAGGTATTTTCAAAGTTTATATTATCCGTACTTTCGCGCACAATTATATCATAGTCCACCAGTATCCCGGCAGAGCTTACGGACGGATTATCGCTGAGATAATAATATGCTTTTCTTGCCTGAACGCCCATTTCATGATATTTCGGGGCAACGCTTGTAATTGACGGTTTTATATTTTTGGCTATAAACGAATTGCCATATCCTGCCACGAAAACGTCATCGGGTATTTTCAGGCCGTTTTTCAAAGCGTCTGCAATGAATGCTGCCGCAAAATAATCGTTTGAACATATGACGCCGTTATATGATGAAATATCCTTCAAAAGATTATTCATACAGGCTTTAGCATTTGTTTCATTATAATAGATATTTCCGGACGCATCCTTTCCGTACAGAGCCGAAAAAGCCTCGGTAAAAGCTTCTTTTTTCTCTGTATCTATATTTGAGTGGCTGTTTATTCCGAGAAGTGCAATATCGTTTCTGCCGGAGGCGTTGAAGTATTTCAGAAGGCTTGTGACTGCCGCCTTGCGGTTGGTTTTTATAGTGCTTATTCTGCTGTCAACATCGGTGATTTCGGTACCCACGACAATAGGGCGCAGATTTCTTTCGATACATGCGGTAATGCTTTTTTTCAAAAAATGGTTTGTGGTGCCGATTATCGGCACTACGGAATTCTGAGTAAAGTTTTTTATGTTGTCCAAAGGAACAAGTTCACACTTTTGTTTACCGATACCGTCGAGTATTTCGGTACACCAGACGGATTTTAAATAATTATTTTCAACTATTACCGGAATTTTTGGATTTTTCACAGCGCACTGCCTTCCTCCTGTTTAAACTTAGTAAACAATTATACAACACGGAATCTGATTTTGCAATACCTAATTTTAAATATTTTAAACAGGCATTATTGAGTATTCCGATAACGGTAATTTGAATCTATAATTAATTATGGAGGTATTGCGGTATGAAGAAACTTAAAAAAATAGATATGCATGTTCACTGTATAGAGGAAAGAGGGATTCCGAAGCTTTCCGGTCATTTTTATCCGACGGTTCACGAGCTGAGGAAAATGTATGACAGAATAGGCGTAGAAAAAGGTGTGCTTTTGCCGCCCGGAACGTGCCCGGAATTTACCACGGAGCGGCTTTCACCGAGAGAGGCGGAGGCGATTGCAAAAAAATACAATGACACAATAGGCTGGTGGTTTTGCGGACTGGACCCGAGGTTTGGCAGCAACAATGCGGATACGGATTTTTCACATTACATAAATTACTACAAATCAAGGGGTGCGCGGGGAGTAAGCGAGCTAATCTCAAACATCAGCCTTGACGATCCGAGGGTATTAAACCTTTTTAAGCACTGCGAAAAATGCGGTATGTCGGTTACGCTCCATTTCGGGAAAAACGAATATGACTACGGCGTTGCGGATGATTTGCATTTGCCAAAGCTTGAAAAGGTGCTGAAAATGTTTCCAAGCCTTAAAATCATAGGTCATTCGGTACGCTTCTGGTCGGAGCTTGACGCTGATGTTACGGAGGATACAAGGGACGGTTATCCTTCGGGAAAAGTTAAAAACGAAGGCAGAGTTGCCTTTTTGATGCGCAAGTACAAAAATCTTTACTGCGATCTTTCATCGCTTTCGGGCTACAGGGCGATGACGAGGGATAAGGAATATTCATACAGATTTATGGAGGAGTTTTCGGACCGTATTTTCTATGCAACAGACATACACGATCCCGAAAACATTAATCCCGAAAATGCGGCATATGAGATGCTTAAGCTTTCGGATTTTCTGGATGAAGCCTGCGAAAACGGAAAAATAAGCTATGAAACATATGAAAAAATCTGCCGCAAAAATGCTTTAAAGCTTCTCGGCGAATGTGAGGAATGATTTATGAACAGTTCTAAAATCATTAAGGCGGACGTCCTTGTCGCAGGGGCAGGGATTGCAGGAATGAAAGCTGCCTGCACGGCTGCGGCAAAAGGGTGCAGCGTTACAGTAATTACAAAGAGCGCCGACGCCGCTTCAAACCACGTATTGGGGTTTAACGCGCCTCTTGCGCCCGATGACAGTGCGGAGCTTTACGCAAAGGACACTTCAAAGGGCGGCGGAGAAATAAACAATCCAAAGCTTGTAAAAATACTTTCCGAAAATGCCGTTTCGGAGGTGGAATTTGTAGAAAAAACAGGGCTGGAATTTGACAGGGACGGGAGCGGTTATCAGCTGTTAAAGCCGCTCGGATGCACAGTGCCGCGCCTTGTACATATAGAAAATCTTACGGGAAGAATAACGCTCAAAAAATTTTATTCCATGGCGGAAAACTTAGGAGTAAGAATAATATCCGACGCAATGCTTTCGGATATTATCACAAAAGATGGCAGGGCGGTCGGAGCGGAGGTGCTTGATTTAAAAAACAAGAGAAAATTTTTTGTCTGTGCGAAAGCCGTAATAATTGCTACCGGGGGAATACACATTGCGTCCGACAGCACATATCCGCTTGAAATGACGGGCGACGGCTACGGAGCGGCTTACCGTGCCGGTGCGTATCTTACAGACATGGAGTTCATTCAGTACGAGCCGTGCAGATGCATTTATCCCGAAAAGCTCGGCATATCGACAACACTGCTTGCCAAAGGCGGAAAAATCACAAACCGTCACGGCGAAAGATTTTTGTTGAAGCATTACAAAGCCGAGGGGGATATACCGAAGGACATGCTTGCGAAGCTGATTTATAAAGAAATCATAAGCGGCAATGCAACCGAGCACGGAGGAGTATATATAGATTTTACGGACGCGGACGAAGCGGAAATCAAGGAAAAACACGCTCTCTACTATGAGCGTTTCAAAAAAGCCGGTATAGATATTACAAAGCAAAAAATAGAGGCGGCGCCGTGTGCACATTCGTTTATGGGCGGAATAGTGATTGACGGCAAGTGCAGAACATGCGTGGAAGGTCTTTATGCGGCAGGAGAAGCAGCCGGAGGTATTCACGGTGCAAACCGCGTAGGCGGAAATGCAGGCACGGAGATTTATGTATTCGGCACTGCAGCAGGCAAAAATGCCGAAAAATATACCGCAGACCGTGATTTTGCAGAAATTGATGACAGGATACTGCCGAACAGTGACGCTATTAAAAACAAGGAGTATTTTGAACAGATAAAAGAAAAAATCCGTTCGGTTATGTCGGAATACATGGGACCGGTAAGAAATGAAGACGGTTTAAACACGGCGTTTGAAATCATATGCGGTGCAGAAGAAAAGATAAACAAATACGGCTCTGACGGTTTCGGCGCATTGGTGAGCAGACGGGAATGTGAAAACATGATTACAGTGTGCAAATGTGCCGTAAAAAGCGCAATAAGCCGCAGAGAGTCAAGAGGGGTACATTACAGAAGCGACTATCCCGAAACAAACCCCGAATACAAAAAGAACTTTTTGCACAAAAGGGAATCGGTATGAGATATGAAATAACGCACATATGCGAAAGAGTAAAAGATACGCAATGGGAAACGGGCAGAGTTGCCGGGATATACAATAACTGCTTTAACGTTCTGACAGACGGCAACGAGATGCTGACTTTTTTCAGAAAAACAGACCGTTATTCAACCCGTGCAATTCTGACGGATATATGCGAGAGCATGCAATATCTTCCGATTGAGGACGGTATGACGGTTACAAGGCTTGAAAAAAGCATACATGCCGGAGAGGTTGTTTTCGGCATGTGCCGCCCGAAAATTATTCCCGCAAAGCGAAGCAGAATAGCTGCCTGTGCGGACGTCGGAAGAAATATCGGGATTTTAAAAAATGTGCTTAAAAAATACGGGAAAAAAAGTCCGGTACTTGAGAATGAACTGTTATCGGCTAAGGTTAAGCGCGGATTTGATTTGCTGTTAAAAAATCCCGTGCAGGGATTTGAGGCACTTGTGGGATTGGGAGCAGGGCTTACTCCGTCATGTGACGATATTATTTCGGGCATGGCGGCATACTTTCACTTAAACGGCATCGGCAGCGGATTTAACACTCAGCTTGCGGAATATCTCAATGCAAAGGGCGATACGGTTACCACTGCGGTGAGCAAAAATCTTCTGTGTGACACTGCGGAGGGATATATAAACAACAGTCTGTATGATTTGATATATGCAGTTATGAATGATGAAAAGAGCATAGAAGAAAAAGCGCTTGATATGATTGATTACGGAAACACGTCGGGTACCGAAACCTGTTACGGCGTGATTACAGGATATTTATTGAGTAAAGAAAAGGAGCTGATAGAATGGTTGTAAAAAACTACGTTGAAAAAAACCGTTACTATGACTCGGTATTTCTTATGAAAATCGCAAGAAAGCTTGCGGAAGCCGAGGACGTGGACAATGCCTCTGTAGGAATGGGTACACCGCTTAACAAGGAGACCATTTCCGACCTGGGACTTGACACCGAAGAAATGAACGGTGCAGGTTCGAACGACCTGATAATTGCCGTGAGGGCAAAGGACGAAGACGCTTGTCTTAAAGCAAAGGAAGAATTTGTAAGGCTGGTTAATGAAAAAAATTCAAGTGCATCTCAAAATTCTTTCAGAAGCATTATCGGTGCAAAAAATTCAATTCCGGACGCAAACCTTGCCATAATATCCGTTGCAGGCGAGTATGCAGCCGCCGAAGCAAAAAAGGCGCTTATGAATGACATGAATGTATTTATGTTCAGCGACAATGTGGATATTGAGGATGAGGTTGAGCTGAAAAAGCTTGCGTTGAGCAAGGGGAAATTTATGATGGGACCGGGCTGCGGACTTTCCTTTATAAACGGCGCGGCGATAGGTCTTTGCAGTATGGTAAACCGCGGTGACATAGGTCTTGCCGGTGCGTCGGGAAGCGGTATTCAGGAGGTAATGGTGCTGGTACACCGAAACGGATTCGGCATATCTCACGCAATCGGAACGGGCGGCAGGGATATGTCTGACGAGGTTGGCGGCATTACAATGATTCAAAGCATTAAAGCGCTTGAAAATGACGACGGCACGAAGGTAATTGCACTGATTTCAAAACCGCCGGCACATTCGGCGCTGTTAAAGGTTATAGAGGCGGTAAAAAAATGCAGAAAGCCTGTTGTGGTGCAGTTTCTGAACGGCAACAACAAGATACTTGCGGAAAACGGGATTATGTATTCGGAAACGTTTGACGAAACCGCAAAAAAGGTCATGGAGCTGTCGTGCGGCCATGAAGTGAAAATGAAAAAGATTTTTGACGAGTGCACTGATATTAAAGGCGAGGCGGATAAATTTTCCGCAAAGCAAAAATATTTCCGTGCGATACTCTGCGGAGGTTCTCTTGCCGATGAAACGCAGATTTTGTGGAAGAAAAAAATGGGCGATATATACTCAAATGTGGCTCTGGACAAGGAATTTATGCTTCCCGATCCGTTTAAAAGCATAAAAAACACAGTTATTGATATCGGCGACGAAACCTTTACAAAGGGCAGGGCGCATGTGGCAATAGACCCGACGGCGAGAGTAAACCGATTTATAAAAGAGGCGAGAGATCCCGAAACGGCGGTTATATATCTTGATTTTCTGCTCGGATATGCCCTTCATGCAGACCCGGCATCGGTTATGGCAGATGTAATCACGGAGGAAAGAAAGCGCGCCGAAGCCGAGGGCAGATACCTTTGCATAATTGCCACAATCTGCGGAAGCGATATGGATCCGCAGGATTATGAAAAGCAGGCGCAGACGCTAAGAGACGCCGGGGTTATATTGGCAGACACAAACAGCATGGCGGCGGAGCTTGCAATGAAAATTATAAAAGAAGCGGAGGAAAGATAAATGCTGAATGATAAGATAAATGTAATAAATGTCGGAACGGACGTATTTGCAAATGCGGTAAAGGAACAGGGAATACCTGCCGAGCAGCTTAACTGGAAGCCGGGCAAAAAAGTTGTTATGTCGGAGAGGGCAAGGGAAATTCTTGAAAAAACAATGTATTCGGATTTCAGGGAGAAAATCGAAGAAGCAAACAAAAAGGCTGTGGAGATTATAAACAACACCGATCCGTACTGGATAGGCGTAAAGCCTGCAAAAGAGTGTGTGCCGGGAGTGGAGGACGGAATGATAATGCATTCCGGCCCGGATATTCCCTGGGAGAGGATGTGCGAAACACAGCAGCAGGGCGGCATCAACGGTGTGATGTATGAAGGTTATGCAAAGGACGAGGACGAGGCAAGAAAGATGCTTGAAAACGGCACGGTTAAATTTGTGTCGGCAAACGACTATCATCTCGTAGGCCCGGGTTCGGGCATTACCACGCCGTCAATGGCTGTAAATATCGTGGAGGATAAAAGCACGGGGTTCAGAGGCTTCTGTCCGCCGTTTGAGGGCCCTAACCGCGGAGGACTTGCAGGCTGGGGTATTCTCAATGACAGCATAAGAAAGCATCTCGACATGGTGCATGATATAATTGCTCCGGCTATGACGAAGGTACTGGAGGCAAACGGCGGTATCGCAATGCGCAAGATTTTTACGCGCGGTGTGGAGATGGGCGATGAGCTTCATTCAAGGCAGGACGCAACGGGCATTATCGCAACAAACGAGTTTATGAAAATGCTTGTGGATGCAGATATTACCGATGATGAAAAAAAGAAATGTATAGACCTGCTGTACGGCACGGCGAGATTTTTCCATCCGCTCGGTATGGCGTCTGCAATGTCGCTCCTTGAGGCAATACGCAGGATTGACTATTCCACCGTAGTGACAGCTATGGTCGGAAACGGCGTTGATTATGCGATAAAAGTAAGCGGTCTGGGCACACAGTGGTATGCAGCTCCGTCGCCGAAGATTGTAGGGGAATACGTTTCCTCGGATGTCAATGCGGATGAAGTTCTGCCGTGGATCGGCGACAGCTGTATTCTCGAAGCTACAGGTCTGGGAGGCTTTGCGGCAGCAGCAGCTCCGGCGGTTATGCGTTCGCTTGACAAAACGCTTCAGGACGGCATTGAGCAGACCCTGGAAATGTCGGAAATCACGGTTACGGAAAACGTAAATTATCTTATCCCTGCGCTTAATTACCGCGGTACGCCTACGGGAATAGATATAAGAAAGGTTATGGATACGGGAATTGAGCCGGTTATTCACGGCGGAATGATTTCAACTACGGGAAAGCGTCTCGGCGCAGGCATTGCAAGAGTTCCGTATGAATGTTTTGAAAAGGCTTTGTTGGCTTTCGGTGATAAATATGGCTTGTAATATTCTTGTTTTAAACATAGGGAGTACATCTTTTAAGTTCAAGTATTTCAACATGGAGGATTTAAGCGTAATTGCGTGCGGAAAAATAGGTTCGGTATTTACCAAAAAGGCGGATTATGCTTTCACAGCGGGAAAAGCAGAAAAAAACGGAAGCTTTGACGCATCGGACGGCTACAAGCCCTGTCTTGAAATGATAATTGATTTTATTGACAAAAACTGCGCCGGGGGCAGAAAAGGGGTTTGCGCAATAGGATTTAAAACCGTCATGGCAGGCGATATTAATTATCCGTGCATTCTCGATGACAAGGTAACAGAAAAAATGCATGAATACAGCTCGGTAGCTCCGGCGCACAACACGCCTTACACAGAGGCGGCAAAAGCCGTAAAAGCATATTTCCCCGGCATTGTTACGGTAGGCTCGTTTGAAACGGCTTTTCATAATACGATACCCAACTATGCCTTTGTATATCCTATTGACAAAAGCGTTGCAAAAAAATACGGAATAAGAAAATACGGTTTTCACGGTGCGGCTCACAGCTATGCCGCGTACAAATTCGGAAGTGAAAAACGCATAATCTCCGTTCATCTCGGAGGAAGTTCATCGGTATGTGCAATCAAAGACGGAAAATCCGTCGATACAAGCATGGGGTTTTCTCCGCAGAGCGGACTTCCCATGAACAACCGCTGCGGCGACATAGACGCTTATGCCGTCTTGTATCTGATGGAAAAGGAAAATATGAGCATTGAAGAAATGCGGAATTTTTTGGGAACGAAGTGCGGTCTTTACGGAATGAGCGGCATAAGCAACGACCTGCGCGATATAGAAAAAGCCGGCTGCGGTGTGGTTACAGAAGCGTTTGCGTACAGTGCGGCGAAATATATATGTTCATACCTTGCGGCTCTCGGCGGAATTGACGTGCTGAGTTTTTCGGGAGGAATAGGCGAAAACAGCGTATTGATAAAAGAAAAAATATGCAGCCGTCTGGGATTTCTCGGAGTGGAGCTTGACAAGGAAAAACTGAAACAAAAAGCAGACAAGGAACCGCTTATGATTTCAACGGAAAATTCTAAGGTTGAGGTTTACATAACTCCTGTTGACGAGGAGCTTATGGTTGCAAAAAATACATATGCTTTTGCAGAAAGAGGGTAGAACAATGTTTGAAAGAAGTAAATGGGAATTTGGCGTGGGGAGCGTAAAGCGTGACGGGATTCTGTACGGCATGGGCTACACGGAGGACGAGGTAAAAAAGCCGTATATTGCCGTTGTAAATTCATGGAACGAGTACAACCCCGGGCATGTGCATCTGAAAGAAATTGCACAGCGTGTAAAAGACGGTGTGCGCGAGGCAGGCGGTCTTCCGTTTGAGCTTACGACTACGGGTATATGCGACGGAATGGTTCTGAAAGACCCGAGATATATAGAGCTGCCGAGCAGAAATCTCATTGCCGATGAAATCGAGCTGAATGTCGAGGCGAATATGTTTGACGGCATGGTGCTTCTCGGCACATGCGACTCGATAGTTCCCGGCCAGCTTATGGCGGCTGCAAGGCTAAACATTCCTACCGTGGTGGTAACGGGCGGATACATGCCTCTTTGTTTTTACCGCGGAAAAGAAATAGGGCTGAGTGAGGTTTCCGGCACTGTGGGAAAGGTAATGCAAAACAAAGTCAGCCGTGAAGAATTTGACAACATGGTATACTGCGCTCATGCAGGTCAGGGCGCATGCGGCTCAATGACTACAGCAAACAGCATGTGCTGCATTGCGGAGGCTCTCGGCATGACTGTTCCGGGAAATGCCACGGTTAACGCAACCGACAAAAGGCTCGGTGCGATGGCTTTTGAAGCCGGAAGATATGTAATGAATATGGTCAAAAATGGGATAACTGCGCGTGATATTATCACCGAAAAAGCTATTGAGAATGCTATAATTACAGATACGGCGATAGCAGGCTCGACAAATCTTCTGCTGCACATTCCGGCGATTGCACACGAAGCCGGGATAGACCGTGACTGGTGGTCTTTCTTTGATGAGATGTCGCATAAAATTCCGCTTATTACGGAAATTGCACCGAACGGAAAATACTATTTCAACGACTTTGAGCGTGCGGGAGGCATGAAGGCATTGATGAAAACGCTTCTTCCGCTGCTTAATTCCGACTGCATGACAGTAAACGGAAAAACTCTTGAGGAAAACTACAAAGACGCGGCAGTATACGACACAGACGTTATTCATACTCTTGACGCGCCCGTTTCCGAGGACGGCGGAATATCTGTATTAAAGGGCAATCTTGCGCCGGAGGGTGCAATACTCAAAACAGCGGCAGTCCCCGAAAACATGATGCATTTTGAGGGCAAAGCGATGGTTTACAGCGAGGTTGACGAGGCGATAAAGGCGCTCAGAAACGGAGAAATAAAAGCCGGCAGCGTGGTTGTGATAAATTATCTCGGTCCGAAGGGACGTTTCGGAACGACTGCTTTTACGTTTCAGAAGGAGCTTGCCGGAATGGATATATACAACAAGGTGGCAATTGTCACTGACGGAAGATTTTCCGGAGGTTCGAGCGGACTGAGCATAGGATATGTTGCGCCGGAGGCCGCAATCAAAGGTCCTTTGGCGGCTGTAAAGGATGGCGACAGAATTATAATAGATGTACAGGAAAGAAAAATCAATATTGACTTATCTGATGAAGAAATTGCACAAAGGCTCTCTGATGTGGACTGGAAACTTCAGGAAGAAAAATTCAAACCGTTTCTGAGACTTTTTGCAAAAAATGTTTCATCAACTGCGAAAGGAGCTACATGGCTGTAATGAATATATTGGATGAAATACTTGATAAAAAGCTTGTGGTGATAGCGCGCGCGATACCGCAGGACAAAATCGAAAAATGTGTAAACGCCGTAATTGACGGCGGAGTTTCCTTGATTGAAAGCACATTTTTGCAGTCGGACAAAGACTGCATAGCAAAAAACAAGCTCTGCATAGAAACTATGGTAAAGGCGGCAAAGGGCAGAGCGGTTATCGGTGCAGGAACGGTTCTGAACACAGAGCAGGTGAGAGCGGCATACGAAGCCGGAGCAAAATATATAATCTCTCCGAACACGAATGAGGCTGTAATAAAAGAAACACTGAGGCTCGGAATGATTTCGATACCCGGCGCTATGACACCGACGGAAATCGAGCAGGCATATTCATGGGGAGCGCATATAGTAAAGCTGTTTCCGGCCGACGACTTGGGCGCTCATTACATAAAGAACATAAAGGCGCCGCTTTCGCATATACCGATTATGGCAACCGGCGGAGTAAATCCGGAAACAATACCCGAATATTACCGTGCAGGCGCTAAAGTATTTGGAACGGGCATTACGATACTCAAACCCGAATATGTAGCGGATAACAATTTTGAAGGTATAAAGGAGCTTGCAAAGGCTAACGTTGAAGCAATAAAAAATTTATAGGAGATGATAATATGACAGATAAGCCTGTTGTTTTCGTGACAGGGGCGGCAAGGAATATAGGACTTGCCGTTGCGAAACGCTTTGCCGGGGAGGGCTACAATGTATGCCTTACGAGCAGAAGCGCGGAATCGGCAGTCGCCGCTGCCGCCGAGGTGCAAAGCGAATATCCCGGTGTAACGGTAAAGGGTTATGCAATGCTTACGAATGAAGTGGAGCAAATTCAGAATACTTTTAAAAAAGTAAGAGAGGATTTCGGCAGGGTAGACGCGCTTGTATCGAATGCCGCAGATCCCGGATACAATCAGAGTATACTTTCGACCACTCCCGAACAGTATGATTATGTAATGAGCAGCAATGCCAGAGGTTATTTCTTCTGCTGTCAGGAGGCGGCAAAGCTCATGGTGGAAAAAGGAATTAAAGGAAGCATCGTGCTTGTCGGTTCTGTTCACAGCAAGCGTGCCCTGCCAAACAGGATAGTATATGCGTCATCTAAGGGAGCAATTGACGTAATGAACAGAAATATGTGTTATGAGCTCGGCAAGTTCGGCATAAGGAGCAATCTTTTGGTAGTAGGCGCTGTGTACAATGACAGATGGTCGTGCTACACGCCCGAAGACTATGAGAAAAAACGTGCAAACTGGCCTGTGGGGATTGAGTCTTATCCCGAAGATATTGCGAATGCCGCATATTTTCTATGCTCCGAACAGGCGAAAACGATAAGCGGAAGTGAGCTGACCGTGGATTCCGGCGTTATGTCTGTGCTTTTGAGCTACAACAAAAACTGGGACGCTGAAAAAGACCAAAGAGAAAAGCTTGTTGAGTAATTTTTATCACCCCAACCATTTATACTCCATTAAAACACAAATTCAAGATTTCAGAAAAATTACATATTTAACATGCTTTCAAATAAGTCCGGTATAGTGCCGGGCTTATTATTTTGAGCATATTATCTGTTTATCAAATGTTGATTGATTTTATATTTATTATTTGTTTTTCTTTTTTTACGGCATAATCATAGGCAAGTTTTGTGCCGCTGCGCGGTTGATAGCGTGTAGGTCTTTTTACATTTTCCTTTTCGGGCGAGATATAATACTCGTCACAATAAAACACGCAGAAGCTGCTTTTATCAATCATTTCATGATTGCGCTCGACATATGCAGCCCGTCCGGCATTTATCATATGTTCCGGAAAATATGTGTAGTCATAGAATTTCAAAAGGTGGTTGACGTAATCCTCGTTAATATAGGGAAATTCTGCGCGGACATAAATCCGCACAATGCTGTGGTATTTCTTTTTTAGTTCAGTAACAACTTTCAGGCAAATGCTGTCAAAATCACTTCTGCTGCCGAATAAAAATGTATTAATATCCTTATCTGTGATTAACCGTTCAACAGTTTTTGTAATACGATTGACTAATTCGTCTGTAACTTCAATATCCCTGTGTCCAAAGAAACAACAGGTACGTTCTTTTAAATCCATATTTATCACCTCAAAAAAATAGTAGATATACAGTATATCCATTTACAACATTATAGCACATAAAATTTATAAAATAAATACACAATATATTTATTTTGAGGTGATTATATGTCTATTAAGAGCGTATCTATAAGAATTGAGGAAGAAATGCTTAACAAAATTGGCTATGTTGCTGAATATGAAGGACGCAGTGTGAATAGTCATGTGTTGGTTTTGATTCGTGAAAATATCAAAAAGTTTGAAGAAGAACATGGTTTAATTGATGGTGATATAAAACCTGATTTGAATGTTAAGCCTACACGCAAATAAAAGTAAGCCGTCTATAGACAAAATCTACAGACGGCTTTTATCATATTATCAAAGTTTATTTTTGATTAAATCCGCAATCGTCAAGCCATTCTTCAATTTGTTTAGCGGTTGTGCCCGATGTTCCTCTGAATCCGTTTTTAACATCTACGTTTGGGCAAGCGGTTTTGATAGCCGATACTGACGACGAAATTCCGCTGCCGCCGCTGGTGCAGAAAGGCATCACCGTTTTACCCGACAAATCGTAGGTATCCAAAAACGTATTGATGATTTTCGGCATAGTGCCCCACCAGATAGGATAGCCTATGAAAATTGTATCGTAATTTTCTATGTTTTCAATTTTTGATGAAATGGCAGGTCTTGCGCTATCGTCGTTATGTTCTTTGTTTGCGCGGCAATCGCTGTTATTATAATTCAAATCCTCGCTTGTATATTCCTGTTCGGGTACAATCTCAAAAATATCGGATTCGGCGGTTTCTGCGATTTTCTCCGCAAGCGATTTTGTATTTCCTGTAGCCGAGAAATACACAACAAGGCTTTTGCCGGTCGTTTTTGCGGTATCGTTCGGCTGCTGTGACGGGTTTTGTTCGGGCGCGGCTGAATTTGTGATTGTTACTGTCTGATTATCTTCATTCCAGTCTACGCTGAATTTAAAGCTTTCGGCAATAAAACGTATCGGGAGCATTGTGCGGTCGTTCATAACGGCCGGGGCAACGTCAAGAGTCTGCTTTTCGCCGTTTAAGAGTGCGTCTGTGCTATTGATTGTGAGTTTGATTTCATCTTCGCCGTATTTGAGTGTGACTTCCTCGGTTTCGCCGTTCCAGTCAACCGTGCCGCCCAGTTGTTCAATTACTGCGCGGACGGGGAGCAATGTACGGTCATTTACGACAACGGGTACGGTGCCCTGCTCATCAATCGGCATATCCTTACCGTTTACTGTCATAGTCGGGTTTCCGATTTTAAGGACAATTGTTGTGCCTGTTGTGTTGTTATTTTCTGTTTCGGTTTCGTTTGCCGCGCAGGCTGTGAGTGCAAGGCTCAGAATCATGCAAAGCGACAAAATAATGGATAGTGTTTTTTTCATAGTTTTTTCCTCCTTAGTTTATTGGTTGGCGGTAACAATCCCTCCGTCTGCCTTTGGCAGACACCTCCCTTTACACAAGGGAGGCATATACAACCCCTCAGGCGGCGTTCGCCGCCAGCTCAACAGCAATGGCAATGCCATTGCCTTTCTCGGCTGTCGCCTCGGTCGGCGCTGAACGCTTGCCACCGGCAAGCAGCGCCCTTTACACAGGGGAGGCAGCGCCCCTTACGCAGGGGAGGCAAAGGTGTTTACACCGGGATGTTATTCTGTGTTATTTTTAGAAATTTTATAGCGCAGATAATCGATACCGTCGAGCTGTTTTTGTTTTTTATGGATAGCGTCAAGGGTGTTTTTGCGTTTTTGAGTGAGCAGTGCGGTTCGCTGTGCACAGGTGTTTTTGCCGGAAAGATACAGTTTAATATATTTTTCCGCTTCGCTGTCGTCAAATCCTGCGTCATACAGCGTCATAATCATACTTATATTTTCAAGATCGGTATCATCATAGGACGTGCATTTACGGTATTTTTCATATTTATCAATTAATTCGGCAGGAATATTGTATTTTTCGCAAACCTCCTGTTTTGTCACGAAATCACCTCATTAAAAAAAATATAGGTATCCCTCAGGACACCTATATCATATCACTGTTTTACATCTATGTCTAATACTTATATTGAATTATCAGAAATGCCTTTTATGTATTTCTTTGCAAAGTCTATAAAAGCTTCCGAAACAGCGGACTTAACCTGGTTTTTCTTCCATACCAGAACAGAGCCGAACTCAAGCTTTGGCGAGAGGGGAATGAATTTTAAATCTTTAAATTTACTTTCAAGTTCGATAGAGAGAATAACACCCATTTTCTTGCTTGCCATAACGGCTGCATTATAGAGCAGGTCATACACCGCAAAGACGTTTATATCATCATATGAAGCTCCGAACCAGTTTTTGATTTCGCTTTGCACAAGGCGGCGGTGGGGCATTATAACAGGAAGTCCCGACAAATCGGCGGGAGTTACGCAGCTTTTACGGGATATTTCAAAATCTTTATGGGCAATGACGCCCCATATTTCTTTTTTCGGAAGGCGCACAAATTCATATTTGCTTATATCGACGGGATCGGAGAGCATACCGACATCTAAAATTCCGTTTTCAAGACGTTCCTTAACGGTGTCGGCATTGCCGCTGTACAGTTTAAAACGGACATTTGGGTTTAGGCTGCAAAATGCCGACAGAATATCCGCAAACACGGAAAAGCTCTTAAATTCACCGCTGCCGATTTCGATTTCGCCGTCAAGCTCTTTTTCGCCGGTAAGTTCTTTTTTTGTTTTTTCGGCAAGCGACACGATTTCCTGCGCTCTGCGCTTTAAAAGCAGTCCGTCATTTGTAAGGATAATGCTGTGGTTGCTCCGTTCAAACAGTTTTACTCCCAATTCCTCTTCAAGCTGCATCAGTTGTCTTGAAAGAGTAGGCTGTGTAACGTGCAGAAGCTGTGCAGCTTTGGTTATATTTTCTTCTTGTGCTGCCATTAAAAAATATTTTAAAACACGCAGTTCCATACATATCACGCTCCGTTCAGTATTCGGTCAATCTTGTATATTTCGGATTTTTTCCAAATTTCCGCTGCACAATGATTCCATATTTTTGAAGATTTTATCCGAATACCAATCCCACCATTTGAGATTCAGCAAGTATTCGGTGAGTTCTTCATCAAAACGGCGGCGGATAATGCGGCACGGATTTCCGCCGGCTATGCAATACGGCGGAATATCCCTTGTGACAACAGAATTTGCAGCGATAACGGAGCCGTCGCCGATGCGGACACCGGGCATGACGGTTACATTCTGTCCGATCCACACATCATTTCCGACTACGGTATCGCCTTTAAACGGCAAGTCATTTTTAGCCGGAGCAAAACGCTCCCAGCCGCCGCCCATAATATTAAAAGGGTAGGTCGTTACGCTGTTCATACGGTGATTTGCGCCGTTCATAACAAACTCAATGCCTTTGGCGATTGCACAGAATTTACCTATAATAAGTTTGTCGTTCAAAAACTCATAGTGATGCGTAACGTGCTTTTCAAAATTTTCGGCACCGTTTACATCATCATAATAGGTATATTCTCCTACGATAATATTCGGACGTTTAATCACGTTTTTGATATAAACAACCTGTTTTATATTTTCGTTCGGATAGATGCTGTCGGGATTTGGTCCGGTCATAGTGTTTGTCCTCCGTAAATTATGAGTTGGTTTGCTTCGTATATAACAGAGTCATAAAAGTTATATTTATTTGCATTATTGTATCATAAAAGCAAAAAGAAAGCAATCGTTTCCGATTGCTTTCGCATTTGAATTATTCCTTAACAATGCTGATACGCTGTCCGATATGGTTTCCTTTTTCGATTTCATCTGCCATAGCGATTGCGTAGTCGGCATAGCTTATAACGCTTTCGCCGTTTGCGTTAAGTGTAAAATCTTCTCCGGCAAGAATATATTTTCCTGTTTTTGCTCCGTCTGCCTGAAAATCTGCGGCAGGGCTTATATATGTCCATTTGACATCATTTACGTTCCTTAAATAATCAAGCGCTGTCTGATGTACTGCCGCAAGAGGCTTGAAAGCATCGGGAAAATCTTTGCCGTCTGCAACGGTCAGCGTATGTTCTTTATTTACATACAGACTGCCTGCACCGCCTACGACGAGAAGTCTTGCATCTGCTCCGCTCATAAGCTCACAAAGTTTTTTTACTGCGTTCGGAATGGCATCTACGGTTTCTGCCGTCCAGGCTCCGCAAGCGTCAACTACTGCGTCAAAACCTTTTAAATCTTCCTTTGTAAGTTCAAACAAATCCTTGATAATTGCCTTTTTTGCATCAGATTTGTTTTCTCCTCTGACTATTGCCGTCACATCAAAGCCTCTGTTTATTGCTTCCTTTGTGATAAGCTGTCCTGCTTTGCCGTTTGCACATACAACTGCGATTTTCATATTAAATCAATCCTTTCTTTTTTTCGAGGTGTTCCTCATTTGATGAGTTAATTATAAAGCCGTTTGTTTCATTTGTAAAGTAAGCACTTTTTTGTGCTGTAGTTACTTTAAAGTAACTTTTGAGGTGTTATGCATGTTTTAAGGAGTTAAGTTTTTTCAAAATTTCTCCTATGTCCTGATTTATGCAAATGCTTTGAGTTTCAATTTGCGGCGGGCATACCGCTTCGCCAAGGTTAATGCAGGCATAAAAAGCGTTTTTGTTTTCAGCTGTCATCTGCCAAAACGGGTATTTGATAATAACAGGGGTGTTGCCGCCGACTCCGAGCTCCAAGAACAGAACATTTAAATTTTTGTGCCGTCTTAAAAAATCGGAATAACGCTCGCTTGCTCTATGCCAACCGTTGTCCTCGGCAAATGTATTGTCAGCGCGCAGATTCATTGACATAGGTGCACCGCAGACGGGGCATTTCGGCACAAGCCCGGCCGGTATTTTCATATTGATTTGCCGTCTTGCCATTTCTTTTACGGCGGTTTCGTTATCATAAGTTTTATTGCAGCACGGTTTGGAGCACTGAAACAAACCGTAGTCGCCCTGTGTATAAAACAGACGCTTTTTGTCAAAACCGGCTTTTTGAAAGCAGTG
Source organism: uncultured Clostridia bacterium (assembly GCA_934481345.1). Classification (GTDB taxonomy): domain Bacteria; phylum Bacillota; class Clostridia; order UMGS1810; family UMGS1810; genus CAKSIN01. Next base: position 443,097 of record CAKSPF010000001.1, on the reverse strand, counting down.
GTCAACGTTTGTGGTAATGACAAAATAATCTTTATCGTTCACAAGCCGGAGCAAATCGGAATAAACCGGTTTCGGTGCGTCACAGTAGCGGTTGATACAGATATATCTCGACCAATATGCCCAGTATTCTTCGGGTGTGCTGTACGGATAAAATCCGCCGTGATACATATCCGAAAAGCCGTATTTTGCTTTGAAATCGGAAAAGTATTTATCAAACCTTTCTCCGGAGTAGGTAAATCCGGCAGAGGCCGAAAGACCTGCGCCTGCACCGATTACAACCGCGTCAGCCGATTTTATTCTTTCGGAAAGCAATATGATACTATCCGAGTAATCTTTCGTAAATCCTTTTGTCATCATCTTTAAAAACATTAAAAATCACCCTTTCGATTTCGGAATTTTGCAGATAATTACGCACGGTATTCACTGCAATTTCAGCGGCTTTTTCATTCGGAAAATGAAATTCGCCTGTAGATATGCACGGAAAGGCTATCGACCTTATTCCGCTTTGCTCTGCCAAATTCAAACACGAATTATAGCACGCTGAAAGCAGGCGGCAATGCTTTTCGGTAAGTATGCCGTTTACGACAGGTCCGACCGTGTGCAGTATATAATCACAGGGCAGGTTATATGCTTTTGTGATTTTGGCTTTTCCGGTCTGCTCAGAAAAGCCTTGTTTCTGCATTATATCATTACATTCAAGCCTGAGCTGAACACCTGAAAACGTGTGTATTGCATTATCAATGCATTTATGGCACGGCACAAAACAGCCGAGCATTGCGGAATTTGCCGCGTTGACAATCGCACCGCATTTAAGCGTGGTAATATCGCCCTGCCACAGGCTGATTTTGTTTTCATAAAACGGGAGATTATCGGAATTGGTTATGCTTTTTGTGTTGATTTCGTATTTTAGATACTCATTTTGAATTTTTAAAAATTCATCCGAAGCTTCTTTCGGTTCGCGGAGATTTACAAGCGAGCGGAAAAGGATTTTTTGTTCTTCGCATGAGCATGGCACTTGCAAATCGCGGTATTGGGGATTTTCGTTTTTAAGATATTTTATTAAAAACATCAGCCGTTCATTTTGCGTCATAAAATCATCGCCTTTCAATAATAATACTATACTGAAAAGCGTTTTTTGTAAAGTAAGCACTTTTTTGTACCGTAGTTACCAAAAGGTAACTATTGTGATTGACACAGCGGAATGTGTATGGTATGATTAATAAAAGTATTGACGGAAGGAACAGATTATTATGACAAAAGAATTGCCGGCTTGCCCGGTTGAAACTACACTTATGCTCATATCCGACCGCTGGAAGGTATTGATTATCCGCGACCTTTTAAGCGGCACCAAGCGGTTCGGCGAGCTGAAAAAATCGGTAGGGAGTATTTCGCAGAAGGTTTTGACTGCAAATTTACGTTCAATGGAGGACGCAGGGCTTTTGACGCGGAAAGTTTATGCCGAGGTTCCGCCGAGAGTTGAATACACGCTGACCGAAACGGGCTACAGTTTAAGACCTGTGCTTGACGCTATGGTTGCGTGGGGAACTGAATATAAAGAAAAAAACAGTTGAAGCCGGAGCGCTCCCGCAGTTTATTTACTGCGGGAGCGTATTGTTTTCAGGCAGAAATCACAGCAGTCATTACCTCTGCCGAGAGTTTTGGTTCTGTGCCACAAAAGATTTTTATGCAGGTTATCATATGTGACATCATCGCTGTCACAAAAGCAGGTGCACAGCTCCGGGCAGCCGTACATACGGCAGGTATCGTGATACGGGCATTTTATCATATCAATCCGCCACACACCGCCCGTTGTCTGATATTCCTTCGATGAAAAACCGGCTGACTCGTTAAACAGTTTGCCGACGGCTTTGGCAAACATAGCCGGAACAAGCCGATACAGCCCCGGAATACGCAGAAGTTTTTTGAATTTTTTCCTTGCAGAGAGTGCGTGCTGCTCTGTATATCCGTGCACGGTGTTTAGCGCATCTTCCTTGCTCATGACGGTCTGAAGCACTTGATATGCCGCAATTCCGGGCAAAATCTGAGCTTTGAGATGGCGCATTTTTTCTTTTGACGAATTTGCGTTTTCGTTTAAAAGTTTTTCAAGTTTTAGGGTAAATTCATCGGAAAGCATTTTTTCTTTATCCGGGAATTTATCCAAAACCGTTTTTTTAAATCCGGTTACTATATAATTTGAATTATCAATCATTTTTAATTCTCCTGTTCTTATAATGGCAGTCACAGTATTTTCCGCCGGACGCAATGGTATATTTTCTTGTAAACTCTGTACCGGTCTGCTCTGCCATAGTATAATCGTATCTGCAAAGCGCAGGCGCAATTTCCGGTATACCGAGCGAATTCAGAAGATAGCATATTCCGCAGGTATGAAAGGTTGCGGTAAAGCTGTTTATATCATCGCCCTCACGAAAATCGTAAACCCACGAATAGGGGTTTATGCGTTTTTTGCTTTTTTTGGCATCTTCTCTTAGCGTATCTTGATAGTTTGCGGTGAATTGATTGCTTTTACGGAGGTGTATTCTCATTATGAGGTTATTCATGGACTTTGCATAATAATCTGTCAACGCTCCGACATCGGGCTTATTATCAAGCGAGAGATAAACAGCCGCAAGCATGGAAGCGCTTAAAATGTTTAGTATAAATCTGTCGTCCTTGTCAAATTCCTGTATGTCGGCAAGTATTTCTTTGTACTTTTTATGTGCGGTATTCATTACTTTCTTTGTGTTTTCGGAAGATATTGTATTCAACTTTTTTTTGAAGTTCGGTGCAAACACGCACCACATCAGTTTCGGCAAGTATCCGTATTTCAAAGTTATACCTCCTTTTTGTAAACATTATAGTACCTTTTTGAGTATTTTTCAATATATTCGCCGCATTTGTTTATGAAAAAGCTTTTGCAATTTTGCAACATGCGAACTGTGCAGCGAAAAAACCGCTTATAATAATACCATAGCAAGAAAGCATGGTGATGACATTATGTTCTTGCTTCTGCGCCGCATTTAATGGGCGGCGGTTGAGGTCGGAGGGAAAAGTTTTGATATATGAGAGGTGGTGGCAATGGAAAATGCCGAATGGTCTGTAATAAAAAACGAATATGTAAGCACGGGCGCTACGCAAAAAGAGCTTGCAAAAAAATACGGTGTGAGCATAAGCACATTAAAAAAGAAGTCGGCGAGGGAAGGATGGAGCGTTGCAAGGCAAAACGAATCGGGCACCGACGGTGCGGATATTCAAAATGCCGACGGCGGCGCAAACGCAACCGACAAAATACTTGCGACAGGCAGAAAGCTTCACGGAATAATAAACAAAAGCATTTGCAAGATGACGGACGCTGCCGAATCGGAGGGGGCGGACGGAATTGACGCAGGCAAAATTCAAAAGCTTGCCGCTACTTTAAAAATCCTTAAAGAAATCATGGGTGACAGTGCTTCAAACGGTTCGGCGAGAGAGCACAGCGAGCTCATAAACGTCATAAAGGAGGCGGTGAGCGAAAAGTGAGATTCAGGAAGTTTTCAAAAAAGCAGGCTGAAATACTTAAATTCATCTGTGAGGATTATGACACACTAATCTGTGACGGCGCTGTGAGAAGCGGAAAAACCGTTGTAATGATAATGGCATTTGTTATGTGGGCAATGTCGAATTTCAGCAGAGAGAGCTTTGCAATATGCGGTAAGACGGTACAGAATGCCGAGAAAAATGTATTGAAGCCTTTCATGAACATTGAGGGGCTGCCGTACAGCATAAAATACAAGCGGGCAGAGCACATGCTGCAGGTAAGCTGCGGTAAAAATGAAAATTATTTTTACATTTACGGCGGGCGTGACGAAAGCAGCTACACGCTGATACAGGGAATAACCCTTGCGGGGGTGTTTTTTGATGAGGTTGCTTTGCAGCCGAAGTCATTTGTGGAGCAGGCAATATCCCGCACGCTTACTTTTGACAATGCAAAGCTGTGGTTCAACTGCAACCCGGAGAGTCCCGGCCACTGGTTTTACGGCGAATACATAGAAAAGCAGCCGCCCGGTGCGAAAAGGCTGCACTTTCTGATGAATGACAATCCTATAATGACAGCGGACAAAATCGAAAAAGCCGAGAGCAGATTTTCGGGAGTGTTTTATGACAGATATGTAAAAGGATTATGGGTTGCCGCCGAGGGGCTTGTATACAAGGTATTTGACGAAAAGCTGCATGTGACGGACAAAGTACCCGAAAGCGGAATGTACTACATATCAATTGACTACGGAACACTTAATCCGTGCAGTATGGGGTTATGGTGCATAGCGGACGGCACGGCATACAGAGTGGCGGAGTATTACTATGACGGCAGAAAAACCGGCAGGCAGCTTACTGACGAGGAGTATTACAAGCAGCTTGAAAGGCTCGCCGGTGACAAATACATTCAGTGCGTGGTGGTGGACCCGTCTGCCGCAAGCTTCATCACAACGATAAAAAGGCACGGCAGATTTACCGTAAGAAAAGCGAAAAATGACGTAATTGCAGGAATAAACCGCACTGCCGTGCTCATAAGCGGCGGAAAGGTAAAAATCCATCCGTCGTGCCGTGCGATTATAAAGGAATTTAAGTCATACAGATATGACGAAAAGGCAGCAAAGGATACCGTAATAAAAGAGAATGACCATGCAATGGATGACATGAGGTATTTTTGCTACACGATATTGGACAAAATGTGGTGATAAAATGAAGATATTAGACTTTTTTAAGAGGGTGATTGGTATTTTTGGATTTAAAAATTCACTGGAAAGGCTCGGAATTAAAACTGTTGTTTCCGAAAAAATGTCGGGGTGTATTAACCGCTGGGCGGCAATGTATGAAGGCGGCATGCGAGGCAGGCTGAATATCCCGGCGGCGATAGCTTCGGAGGCGGCGCGGCTTGCAACGGTTGAGCTCAAATCTTCGGTAACGGGTTCGGAGAGAGCGGATTTTCTTAACGGAGAATATGCCGAGGTAATCGACAAAATACGCAACATAACCGAATATGCCGCCGCAAAGGGCGGAGTTGTATTAAAGCCGTATGTGGACGGCGGAGAAATCAAGGTAGGATTTGTGCAGGCGGAAAACTTCATACCCACCTCATATGACAGCTCACAGTGCATAGACGGTGCGGCTTTTTTGGACAGGCGTTTCAAAGACGGAAAGGTATATACTAGGATTGAGCATCACGGTTTTGCAGACGGAAAATATACTGTATGCAACTATGTATTTGAGTCATACAGTGCAAACGATCTGGGACGGCAGATAAACCCGGCGAAAACAGATTTCTGGAGAGAAATATCTCCGCAGGTAGTTATGGAGGGAGTAAAAAAACCGTTATTTGCTTACTTTAAAATGCCTATGGCGAACATAGAGGATTCTTCATCACCGCTCGGAACTTCTATATATGCAAAATGCACGGAGCTTATCGAGGACGCTGAAAAGCAGTATGACAGGCTTTTGTGGGAATTCAAAAGCGGAGAGAGAGCTCTGTATGTAGACACAAATGCGGTAAAAAGAGATGAAAACGGCAGGGAGATTTTGCCTGACGAAAGGCTGTACAAGCTTTTGAATGCGGACGATTCTTTATTTAAGGACTGGACGCCGACGTTGAGGGAGCAGAACATTATTAACGGTCTGAACGAGATTTTAAGAAAAATAGAATTTAATTCGGGACTTGCTTACGGTACGCTTTCAAACGTACAGACGACAGACAAAACGGCAGAGGAGATAAGAGCATCGAAGCAGCGCAGCTATGCAACGGTATGTGACATACAGAAATCCCTGCAAAATGCGCTATGCGACCTTGCGGACTGCATGAGTACGCTTGCGGATTTATATGAGCTTGCGCCGAGCGGTGCATACAGTGTTTCGTTTGAGTTTGACGACAGCATTGCTGCGGACAGAAAGGCGGAATTTACAGAAAAGTTACAGCTTATATCGGCAGGAATAATGGCTCCGTGGGAATTCAGAATGTGGTATTTCGGCGAGGACGAAGAAAAGGCAAAGTTGATTGTTCGTGAGCAGAGTTTGGCGGATTAAAGGCGAAAGAGGTAATGAGGACAATCCCTCCGTTTGCCTTTGGCAGACACCTCAACAGCAACGGCAATGCCGTTGCCTTTCTCGGCTGTCGCCTCGGTCGGCGCTAAACGCTTGCCACCGGCAAGCAGCGCCCTTTACACAAGGGAGGCTATATTGCAAAGCGGCGGTCGGCAAGGAATAATTAAAGAATTAAAAAAAGCAATACAAAAAATTTGCCCGGAACGGCGTTAAACTACCAAGCCGAGCGGAAAGAACCGCGTTAAAAAACTGTATGGCGAGAAAGGAGTTACATGAAAAGAGAAGATGTAAAGAAAATTTTGCCCGAAATCACGGGCGAGCAGCTGGATGAAATAATGAAGATGCACGGTGACAGCGTTACCGAATACAAAGCCGGTCTGGACTCGCTCAAAAATGAAATTGCCGCGGCAAAAGAAAAACTCGGCATGTACGAGGGAATGGACATCGAAAAAATCAAGGCGGATGAATTTGCAAGAGGCAAAGCTTCTGCCGAAAAGGAGCTGGATGAGTACAGGCTGTCTAATGAAATTGACTCCGCTCTGACAAAGGCAGGCGCAAGAAACGTAAAAGCGCTGAGGGCGCTTTTGGATACGCAGAGCATCCGGCTTGAGGACGGCGCTTTGACAGGTTTGGGTGAACAGCTTGAGCAGATTAAAGCGGAAAACGGTTTTTTGTTTGAGGAAGGTTCTCCGAAGCCGAAATTTACAAACGGTGTTACAGGAGGGGACTCCGGAATAACAAAGGACGCATTTCAGAAAATGGGATACAGTGACAGAGTAAAGCTCTATAACGAAAGTCCCGAAGTTTACAACGAACTGAACAATTAGGAGGAAAAAATTATGGCTACAACAAAAATCGAAAACTTAATTAATCCGCAGGTAATGGCGGACATGATTTCCGCAAAGGTGGAAAAGAAAATAGTGGTTGCTCCGTTTGCAAGAGTAGACCAGACTCTTGAGGGAGTTCCCGGAAACAAGATTACCGTACCGAAGTATGCGTACATCGGCGACGCGGAAGACGTTGCGGAAGGTGTGGAATGCGGTACTGCACAGCTTACAACAACCACAACGGAGGCTGAAATCAAAAAGGCAATGAAAGCTGTGGAGCTGACTGACGAAGCAGTGCTTTCCGGTTACGGCAATCCGATAGGCGAAGCCAACAATCAGCTTGCGCTTTCAATTGCGGCAAAAATCGACAATGACGCAATGGACGCTTTGCAGGACGCACAGGTGGTATTTAACGGAAGCGGTTCAAATGTATCATATGACGGCATTGTGGACGCTGTGGACCTTTTTGAAGAAGAAGTCAACTGCGAAAAGGTTATGTTTGTACACCCCAAGCAGGTAACACAGTTAAGACATGACGCTGACTTCATATCTGCCGACAAGTATCCCGGCAATGTAATGATGACGGGTGAAATAGGTATAATTGCAAACACAAGAATTGTACCGTCGAAGAAAGTGCCGAAAAATGCGGCTGACGAATACATCATTACAACTTCGGAGCCGGCAGACTGGTCATCCAAGTTCAAAAGCTACTTTACAAAATCCGGCTCAAGCTACAGCGCCGTTACGGGAACAAATGCGCCTGAATGGAGCGAGGGAACATATTATGCAAAAATTGCTGCAGGCACAGCATATAGCAATCCTATTGTAAAGCTTACATGTGACGCGGAAACAGAGGACGAATCGCCTGCTCTTACAATTTATTTAAAGAGAGATACAAACGTTGAAGCAGAGAGAAAAACGCTTGCAAGAAAAACAGACATTTCCGCAGACAAATTCTACACTGTTGCACTTTCCAATTCCTCAAAGGTAGTTTTGGCAAAGTTTAAGGCATGATTATGTATACTCTGACTTTTTATCAAGCCACATACGGAGCGGCGGCGAAAATTCCGCTTGATGAATTTCCGCTTTGGGAAATAAGAGCAAGAGCGGAGCTTAACGGTATGACTTTCGGCAGGTTTGACTGCATTACCGAGCAAACGGACAATGTGCAGATGTGCGTTTGCGAAATTGCCGAAGCATTATATGAAAAAAATGCACATGCCGGAATTACAAGCGAGAACAATGACGGTTACTCCGTGACATATGCGCAGGGCGGCGGAACTGAAAATGTTTCGGACATCGCAAAGCGTTATCTTGACGCAGACCTTTTCTACAGGGGGGTATGAGCATGCTTACCAACGGGAGTGTCACTATCTATCACTACAATGAAGCAAGCGGCAGTTACACACCTATGCAGTATAAAAATGCGAGCGTTTATTTTAAGTGCGGCTCGGAAAGCGGCGGTTCCGGTTACCGCGGCAGCGGAGGTTTCAGGGATTCAAACATATGCAAAATCAGAATTCCGACATCAAGGGAAATCGATATAAGCTGTGACGACTATATTTATTTGGGATTAAGCGGAGGAAAAATTGACAAAAGCAAATGCCGTAAGGTGTTTGCTTTTGCCGACAACCGCAGGGGTTCTCTTAAACACTGGAGGATTGACTGCAAATGATAAAGGGATGCGGAGTTTTTAAAATGTCTGACCCGAAAATTATACTTGGCAGCAGGGAACTCGGCGGCACGGCGCAGAAAATATTCACCGGAGAAGTTATGCGCGTTATGGAGCCGTACATGCCGAAAGACGAAGGGCATATGATTAATTCGATGAAATCGGAAAGCGGCAGAATTACCGTAAATGTGCCGTATGCACGCAGGCGCATTATAAGTGCGAAAAACAGCGGCTTAAGGGGACCGGACTACTTTGAACGCATGAAGGCAGACAAAAGAGATTACTTGGTTTCGGTCGCAGAAAAGGCAACGGGAGGTAAAGTAAAATGATTATTGACGCTCTGAAGGAGTATTTTGAAAAAGAGTGCAGTCTTGTATCGGGGAAAAGGCTTAATGTCAACTGTCTTGATTCAAAGCCGCATTCATGCACAATAGAGCCGACACCTTCGGAAATGGTAATTAAAAAATATTCCGACGGCGGAAGTCTGAGGCAATATGCGTTTGTATTTGCCACAAGGGAATACTTTGACAACGACATGCAGGAAAATCTTGCAACGGCAATATTCTATGAAAAGTTTGCCTTATGGATTGAAAAGCAGAATGAAGACGGATGTTTTCCGAAGCTTGAAGACGGGATTACGCCGGTTTGTTTTGAAATACTGAGCACAGGATATTTATACAAAATCGATGAGCCGAAAGCACGTTATCAGATACAGCTTAGGCTTATATACGAAAAAGAATGAGGAGGAAAAGAACATGGCAATAGTAAAAAGAAGTGACAAAAAGGCATTTTACGGTGTGGCGGGCGAGTCTGCTACCGTATATCACAGAATGTCAAAATTCACCGAGATTTCCACAAGCAAAAACCCTGTGGAATACTCAAGACAGTATGTGGACGAGGACTTTGAAGTATCGGACGTAATAGGCTATGCACCGTCCGTAAGCATTGCTTTTGATTTGCACACCGACAATGCGGTACACAAGGACATAGCGGAAATCTACGACAAGGAAATGACCGGTGATGACGCTGTAAGAGAGATTATCACGGTTGACTTTACGCAGCCCGTAACGGGAAGTGCGGGGCACTACAAGGCATACAAGCGCAGCTTTGCGGTTATACCGGGTGACGAGGGAGGCGACACGGACCGCTACGGTTACAGCGCATCTCTTAAAGCAAAATCCGGCATTACCGTCGGCAGTGCGGCAAGCAGCGACGAATGGCTGACTGTTACATTCACTGAGGAATAATAAAACAGCGAGGCGGAAAAACAGATGAATTTGCTGACAGATATTCTTCCGGAAAGCATAGATGTATGCGGTGCGTCATACCCGGTAAATACGGATTTTCGAACCTGGATAAGATTTGAAAATCTGATTGACGGACTGCAAACCGAGCCGGAGCAGACGGCGGTTGATATTTTAAAACTGTGTTTTAAGACCGAAAAAACGGCTTTTAAACTGCCGTCATCACTTAGTGAAACGCTCAAAGCCCTGTTTGAGTTCTATACAGGAAAGAGTTTGAGTGAAGAAACGGACGGCACAAAGGCAAAAGCGCAGTCGCAGAGGATATACAGCTTTGAGCATGACGGCGAATACATATATGCAGGGTTTATGCAGCAGTACGGCATTGATTTATGCAAAAGCGACATGCACTGGTATCGGTTCAAGGCTTTGTTTTCTTCGCTGACTGACGAAACGAAAATCGGTGAGATAATGGGAATACGGGCACTCAGTCTTGAAAAGATTTCCGACAAAAAACAGCGGTCATACTATGCAAGGTTAAAAAGGCTGTATGCTCTGCCGGACAAGAGGAGCGAAGATGAAAAGGAAAACGATTTGGCAGACATGATTGACGGTATGTTTTAAAAATGATTGACAAAATGGAAATATAGTGTTAAAATATAAGCAGATAAAAGGTTTACCGTTTTGAACGGTTGACCGCGGATAGCTAAAAATAGCCGTATCCTTGGTGGGGGACGGCTATTTTACTTTTACAGTAAAAATAATTATGAACAAAATTGTAAGAAAAACAATTCTTATGTAATGCTTCATAAGACCACCTCCAATCAAACGGAGTCGGTCAACCGTCCTCAATAAACCTCTTATCTGCTGAAGATATTATACATAAAATATCATATTTTGTCAACTATTATATAAATTATCGACGATTTATAAAACCGGTAACAATTGAATAAAAAACAAAACATACATCGCTGAATGCAGCGGTGTTTTTTTATGCATTTATTTTTTCAGATAAAAATGTAAAAGGAAGTGATTATAATGAAACAAAGTGACGGGTCTTTAACTTTTGATACCAAAATAGATAACAGCGGATTTGAAAAAGGGCTCAAGGAGCTTGGCGATGCAGCAAAAAATGCCATTGACGATATGGCAGTGTCGCTGCCGAAGCTTTCCGAAACAGCCGGTAAAGCGTCTGCCGGAATTATTAATACTCTTACATCATCATTGAGTGCCGTAAACGACTGCGGAGCAAATTTAGTAAGCGGTTTGCAAAACGGCATAATCGGCAACACGCCTTGGCTTTTAAGCAATATTAAAAAATGGTGCAAAACAGTCTTAAACGGCATCAAGGGATTTTTCGGAATACATTCTCCCTCGCGTGTAATGCGTGATGAAGTCGGAAAATACATATCTCTCGGTGTGGCTGCCGGAATTGAAGAAAGCGGCGCCGAGGTTGTAAAGTCATTTAAGGGTGTATTGGAAAGGCTTGATTATCAAAAGAAATTTGACATAATAAGCGAGGACGTATACTACACAGAGCTTGAAAGGCTTCGTGACAGGTATTTTAAAGCCGGCACAAAGGAGTGGCTGGAATATACCGAAAAAATCTATGATTATCAGCAAAAGCTGCTTGAAGATGAAAAGAAAAAGCTTGAGGAAACGAAGAAAACGTACAAGGATGTATTAAAGGATGTTTATGATTATGCCTCCGAAAAGCTTGACGCCGTAATCAAAAAGCAGCAGGACTATTCCAAAAAGCTAAAATCTTACGGAAAGCTGTTTAACAACGTGACAATATCGCTTGACGAGGGCGATATAAACTACTACTCGCTTGCCAATCTGAAAAAAGACACCGAGGAAATAAAAAAATACAACGAAATGCTTATGAATCTGCGCTCTGAGCTGTTTTCAAGCGGAATATCCGATGATGCGGCAAGGGGCTTTTTTGATGAAATAAATTCGCTGTCGGCAGAAGAAGGGATAAAGGCTCTGGAGGCATTAAACCGTGTGGACAAAGGCGAGCTTTACGAATATCTTAAAGCGTATGATGAAAAATTCCGCCTTGCGGATAAAATGTCGGCAGACGCGTACAGAAGCGAAATGGACGAGGCTATCGGCGAAAGTGAGAAATACATGGCTCAAAAGCTTACAGACGCAGGCTTTGAAGTGCCGAAAAGCTTTTTTGATACCGGAACGCAGGCGGCAAAAAATTTCGGAGCAGCCTTTGCAGAGGAGCTTGACGAGGAGCTTAAAAAAATAAAAGTTAAAATTGATGATTTCAATGCCAAGCTGAGTCTGACTGCAGAGGGTGACGTGCGGACCGCACCGGCACCGGTGAACAACACCAACAATGACTACACAACCACCTACAATATAAATCCCGCAAGCGGCGATATTTATCTTCAGGTAAAAAAATATGAAACTATGCGCCGTATGCTGGGATGGAATTAACGGAGGAATTTTATGTTCATTAAATTTTATAATGACACAGGAAGTATAACTTTCGGCGGAAAAAGCACGGATGCAAGCCCGTTTAAGCTTATCGCCGCAGAAGGGCTGACTCCTGCTTCAAAGACATTTACAGCGGCTGAATTTAACGGTATGCCGGGGCAGATAACGACTGAAACGAGAGTGCGGGCACGCATAATTACGCTTTCCGGCGATTTTCCGGCGGAAAAAGGTGATGTTACGCTGTATTCAAACCTTTTGCGTATACTGGATTCCGAGGGATGGCTGTGCATTTATTCAAATGATATGAAACGAAAAATAAAATGTATTTGCAGTGACTTTGCCGAGGGAGAAAGAAAAGGCGCTTTTGTGCCTTTTGTAATTCAGTTTACATGTGACAACCCGTATTTTGAGGATTTTGAGCCTGTAAAGCGATATATTTTCAAAAGAACAGACAACATTAATTCTTCATTTAAGCTTCCCGGAGTTTTTACCGGAAGAATTTCAAAGGGTGATATTCTGTATACCGGAAGTGCAAAGGCAGAACCGATAATTAAGATAAGGGAATTTTCATCTCAGATATCGCAGACCGCCGGGGGTATAGAAATATACAATAATACCCACGGTGAATTCATAAAGCTGATATACACACCGGAAAATGACGAAGAAATAACAATAGATATTGCAAACAGGAAGATTTACAACAACAAAGGTGAAAATCTGATAATGTACATGAGCAATGACACTTATCTGGATGAATTTGCTCTGTATCCCGGCGAAAATGAAATTGAAGTAATAAACAATGACGGCGAAAATGCGCTTATCGTTACCTGTGAGTTTGCAAATAAATATATTGAGGCGGTGTTTTGATGATAAGGCTGTACGATTTTGAATTTAATCTTTTGCACATAGAGCCGAGATGCATAAGCACAAGATGGACGCTTTATTTTAATGATGTCGGAACGTTGGAGGCTCATTTCTTGCCGGACGAGGAAATAGTCAGACTGATACTTGAAAAAAAGTATCTTGTAATCGAAGAAAAAGGCAAATTTGCCATAATAACCGGATATGTCATGCAAGAGAATTTTACTGTATACGGGCGCACATGCAACTGGCTTTTAAGCAAAAGGGCAGTAAATAAATTTGACAAAATAACGGGTACTGCCGATTCAATAACGAGAGGCATTGTAAATACTGCCTTTGCGGATGTGGATAATTTTGCACTCGGAAATCCGCTTGAAATCACTGAAACGATTGAATTTTCAAAAGACAGCAGCGCTTTGACATCTGATGTTGTAACGGAGTGTCTTAAACTGCAAAACTGCGGACATCGGCTTGAATTTGACGTGGAAAACAAGCGCTGGCTTTACTGCAATATTCAGAGCAGACAGAATAATCTGATACTTTCCGCGGCAAACAAAAATGCTTACGGTATAGAGTTTTCACATGACTTGCTTGACCTTGCCGACTGTGGATATTATGAAAAAAAGGTTAAGAATACCGACAGTAACAGTGAAACCGCCGTAACAACATATCTTTCGGATGAAAATACAAAAACGGGTATTTACCGCTGGGAAGCAATTCTGACGGGAAGTGAAGAAAGCGAGGCGGCAAATAATTTGAAATCAAAAGCTGCAAAAGATGAGGTTACACTCAGCACACGGAATGTAAAATACGGCGATGACTATGCACTTGGTGACATATTGCGTGTACAAATAATAAAAAACGGTCTGCGTTCCAACGTAAAAAAGCGTGTAAGCGGTGTTGAGATAGTGCATCGGAGCGGCTCATGCAGTGAACAGCCGATATTTGAGGAGGTATAAAATGGGATTAAAGAAATATTTTATGGATAACGAAACCTACGGTGCTGATGATGTAAACGCGGCATTTTCGCATCTTGTTACAAGCGGTGTTTCGCTGTTTGACGGCACAAAATCGTTGATAAGCGAGCTTGACGAAGCCGTTTCGGACACGGTAAACAGCGGTGTTGACACATACAACGAGGACAGTTGCAAGGTAGTATATGAAAACGGTGCATACAGCGTTAAGCCGGGGGTTTGCTTTATGCCGAACGGAATGCAGCTTGAGGTTGAGTCCGACGGATATATCCTCAGTGTGCCGGAGGGCGAGGCTTGCTATGTATATGCCGAGTATTCGGCGGCGGAAAACGAGCTACGCATTGCAGTATCGCAAACGCAGGGCGGCGAAGGAAGCGTACCGCTTGCGAAAATCAATGCGGACGGAACGGTTACGGACACGCGGCAGCTGGCATATACAAAGGCGGCTGTAAGTGCCGGGCAGAGCAACATATACACGACAAGAACCTATACGGACAAAAGCTTTATTGAAGGGGAGCTGTTTGACACCTTTACAATAAAACACGGGTTTAAATATGTTATGGCATTTAATGAAAACGGCTATTGTTTCGGTGCTGAGTGTTTTGAAAGCGGTGACACAGAAAAACAAATAAGGCTGCAGGTCAGTTCTCATATCAGATACCTTACAATAAAAAAAGAGGGTTCTGTAATAAGTCTGTATGAAGATTCATTCGGAACAAACAGACCGGCAAAAGTGGTTTTCGCATAAAAATACAGACAACATAACTGTATAACTACAGTTTGAGCTTTTGAAGAATTACAAAATGCAATATTATAACAGGGAGGAAATGTATAATGTTTAATTACAGAAATTTTTTGATGACAGGTTTTAAGGATGCAATAGGCAAAATGGCGGATTATCAGATTGTGCTCAATGCCAACGGTTACTATGAAAAGGGAGTTCTGACAGAGGAGGATCTGGCGGAGCTTCAGACTTTGATTGAAGCAAAAAATACTGTTGAAACCGAAAACATTGATGCGTAAAACAGAGCATGGCAGCATAGTATTACTAAAAGGAGGATTTTTATGGATGCTATAGCAAAATATGTTATTGCGGTGGTAATGGCAATATGTTTCGCCGTTGGGTACATAATTAAACACAGCGTATCGGTTATATCAAACAAATATATACCTTTGATTATGGGCGTTTTGGGTGTATTTTTGAATATTTGGATTAACGGCTGGACATTTACACCGGATATTCTGCTGGGAGGACTTGCATCGGGGCTTGCGTCTACCGGTGCTTTTGAGTGTGTAAAGAATATAAATGAGCGCAAATGAATCTATAGGACTGATTATATGCGGCTTGGTTGCGGTCAGCAGCTTTGCCGCTGTAATCATTAAAATAACAAGGCCCATAAACGAACTGAATTTAAGCATAGTAAGGCTTAGAGACTCCATAGACAGGCTTCTGGATAACGACCGCAAACAGGACGGACGTATTTCGGAGCACGGAAAACAGATAGACGAGCTGTGCATACGAATAGAAAATCACGGGGAAAGGCTAAAGAACCTGGAAAGAAATGTGAGGTAAGTATGAAAGTATTTATAGACGCAGGTCACAACTACAGCGGTACGGATACCGGGGCATATGCCAACGGCATGCGCGAGCAGGACATTACATTCAAAATTGCCGAAAAGCTTGCGGAGCTTTTGAAAAAATCGGGTTTTACGGTAGGAATGTCACGGGAAAAAAATACTGATATTCTGGGAAGAACCGTTACCGAAAGTCTGAATATGCGATGCAAAAAAGCAAACAGTCAAAAGGCTGATTTATTTATAAGTCTGCATTGTAACAGTTGTGCAAATTCTGCGGCAAACGGAACGGAAACATATGTATATTCCAAATCGGGAAAAGCGGCCGCCTTGGCAAAAGCGTTAAACAACCGGATATGTGCAAAGCTCGGCACAGCGAACAGAGGTGTTAAGACGGCAGGATTCGCCGTGCTAAAAAACACCGTTATGCCGGCTGTGCTTGTGGAAACAGCATTTATATCAAACAAAAGCGACAGTGAAAAGCTTAAAAACAGACCGGATGAATTTGCAGACGCAATATGTTCGGCAATATGCGGATATTACGGCATAAAAAATCGGACGGAGGGTGAAGCGGATTTGAATGACAGTGTAAAGATTGCCGCAAAAGAGCAAAAGACACCGGCAAAATATCGCACAGAGGGCATTACGCACATTATAGAGATTGAACCCAAAAATATATGGGCGGTCGAAACGCAGAAGGCTACAAATCAGACGCCGTACAATAATTTTGTAAATTCGGTGTTTTTTATGGCACAGGCAGACGGCACAGTGTATCCGCAGGGAATAATGGTGAACGGCGGTAAGGTACTTTGCAACAATCCGACGCACGGAAAGCCTGTTTCCACGCTCATTGTACACGGTGCAAATGACGTGGAGCTTAAAAAGGTAACTGACATTACAAAAGAGGAAAACGTGTGGTTTGCAGTGTCGGGCTATGGCATATATCCGTACATAACGGCAGAGCATGAGGGCTTTACAGGAAAGTTTTCCGATGTCACGCGCGCGACAAACCGCCCTATAATCGGTTATCGGAAGTGGGATAACAAAATTGTTATCGCAGTAAGAGCAAATTCAAACGCGCAGAGAGCGCACGAAACGGCTAAAAACCTTGGTCTTGACTTTGCAATTTCACTTGACGGCGGCGGTTCAACCACGCTTAAAGTAAACGGCACATACAAGTTTAAGGGCGACGGCAGAAAGCTTTTCGGCGGTATAATCTGGATGTAGTAAAAAACACCCGTTGGGATATGTTTTTCATATTCCGACGGGCATTTTTATTCAAACTGTTTTGATAATGTTGTATTGACTTCCGACAAAAGACCAGTTTGAGGCAAACGGGTGCATAAGATTCCAGTAACCGCCGCCGCGCAGGTCAAAGTCATCTATTACCTTGTATTTTGCCTGTATACTCCGAACATCTTCAAACCAAACTATGTGCTTTGTTCCGTTGGGCGCAAAATACTCAAAAAACGGAGTTTGTGTTTCTTCATCAAATTGTATTTCGGCGCCGTTTTGTGCGGCTACAAGCACTGCCTGCTGATTGCCCATACCGCGCGCACGCGTTACACCTTTTTCAAACGGAAGCTGCCAGTCGTATGCATAGTTTGGTATTCCCATATATATTTTATTATTGTCTATTTCACCTACGGCATAACTTACCACACGGCGTACCGGATTAATCGGCGCTACTGCCATCGGCGGTCCGTAGGTGTAACCCCATTCGTATGTCATAAGAAGCACCGTGTTTGCCGCAGCGCCTAAGGCAGCATAGTTGTGTCCTTCATACAGCGAGCCGGGCTGTGAGTCCGAGGTCTTCGGGGCAAGGTCCACATTTACGCTGAATCCGTTTTGGTTCATCTGCCGTACTGTGTTTTGCACAAACCGTACATAGGCGTTTCTGTCCTCGGAATTTATGTATTCAAAGTCAAGGTCAAGTCCGAGATAACCCTTTTGCTTCATGATTTCAATCATATTTGCAATTACGCGGTTTTGCAGTTCGACATCGTTAAACATTCTTGCGGCAATCCCACTGTCAAAGTTTCCGTCCTCCGAAAGCGATGTAAGCAGCATAAACGGAGCGGTTTTGTATTCATAGCACAGATTTATTATCGGTTGGTCGTCGATAGGAATGAGCGAACCGTCGGCGCGTATTCCGTAGCCGAAAATCGCACAGGTTGTAACATACGGAAGGCAGCGCCTGAGAATGCTTTCGCGCACATTAGGGTACACAAAGCCGTAAATATAAATGTCATCGCTGCCCTCGTCCTCAAATTCAATTATTATCTGTTGCCCGGGATAAACGGTTGAGTTTTTGATTAATGACGGGTTTTTTTGCAGAAGGCTCATAACAGGAATATTGTAGTCAGACGCAATGGAATACAGGCTTTCGCCGTTTTTAACCGTATGCGTGATTTTGGGAATAAGTATTATGAGTGCCTGCCCGATTACAAGATACGGCTGGCTTGCGGTATCATTAAACTCATTGATAAGGTATGGGACTATACCGTACAGCCGTGCTATGCTTTGCACAGTGTCGCCCCTTTGTACGGTGTGAATTATCATCATATAACCTCGCTTTATGCTTAATAGTACATTTTATTCATAAATTCTGTGCGTATGCACGGTAACGGTTTTTGCATCGGCTTCGTAAAATATATGTGAGGGGGATTTTATATGATTTTTGTGGAATATGACAGGGAAAGTGCAGTCGAATATGCCAAAAGATGGGCGCTTGGCAGAAATCCGGAGTATTACGATTATTCCGGCATAGGCGGCAATTGCACTGCTTTTGCTTCGCAGTGCGTATATGCCGGATGCGGCATTATGAACTATACACCCGATTACGGATGGTATTATATAGACGGCAACGACAAGTCGCCTTCGTGGACGGGTGTGGAGTTTTTTTATGCATTTATGACGAATAATATGGGCGAGGGACCGTTCGGGGAAATTGTCAGACTGGATACGGCACTGCCCGGAGATATAATACAGCTTGCAAATGCTTACGGAAAATATTATCACACCGTTGTGCTTACCGATATTGTCAGAAGACGGCGCGGCACAAGCTATTATGTTTGTTCTCATTCGCGTGACGCATACCGCAAAAACCTTTTCAGCTATAATTTCTATGATTTCAGGTGTATACACATTTTGGGAGCGAGAAGAGAAGAATAAAAACAGCAGTAAATATTGATGTTTATAATTTTACAACTGATTTTAATGAAAAATCAGTTGTAAAACTTGAAGGACAGTAATGCGGAATGTGATATGGTTTTATTGTATGACGGCGGACGATTTTCAAATGTAAGGCATATATGGTTCAAGTCCGGCTTGCCTAACACTTTTTGTTGACTAACCGCCATAGTATGTGATATTGTATAAATATAACTATACGGGAGAAATATTATGGAAAACAAGCGGAAATATGAGTTATCATTTGCAAATGTTTTATGCTGTATGGCGGTTATATTTATTCATGTAAATTCCGAGGCGGTTAATTTACTCAGCAGAAACACTCCGCAGTATGCGGTGATTTATCTTATGTGGCAGGCGGCTTCGTTCGTGGTGTACGGATTTGTGTTTCTCAGCGGCATAAAACAGTTTCTCAGCATAAGCAAAAACGGATTTAACCCTGCTGTGTTTTATAAAAAAAGGCTTTTGGCAATAGTTGTGCCGTATATCATGTGGGTTATTGCGTATTATTTATATGACTGCGCTGTGGGCAATGAGGTATTCAGTATAAAAAATGTACTTTATTATATGTATTCAGGCGACTATGTGGGGCACTTTTATTTTGTTATACTCATAGTGCAGTTTTATGCTCTCATGCCGCTCTGGGTATGGCTTTTCAAGCGGGTAAGCCCTGTCTTTATGCTTGTTTTATCACTTTTGATTACCGTTGTTTTCGGTCAGAATTATGTCAGCGTAATCAAAGTTTTCGTGCCGGGATATGAATTCGGATTTTCGGACAGAATATTTACAACGTACCTTTTTTACTGGACGGCAGGAGCATATATCGGGCTGAATTATGACGCCGCGGTTCGCATTTTTAATAAAAACAAAAAGTTTATAACAGCATTTTTTGTTGTTTACTCGGTATTTTCGCTGTCTGCGGCGCTTGTAAGCAGTGTTTTTAAAAGATTCAGTCCGTGCATGGAACCCGTTATGATGATGTACAGAATTGCGGCTGTTATGTTTATGTTTTCGCTGTCGCTCGGCGGTGCAAAAAATATTTGCCGTTATAAAGCCGTAAGACTGATTGACGCATCAAGCTACAATATATATCTCAGCCATTGCCTCGTGATTAAAATTGTAAACAGATTTTTTGACGATTACGGAGTTTGGCGACTCGGCATGCGTTATGTCATCCGTTTTGCTGCGGTATATGCGGTAAGCATTGCAGTGTGTGTACTGTATACGTCGGTAAAAGGGAAGATTAAAAAAATCAGGGAGAACAGGCATGAATGAAAACTGTCCTTGCAAAAGAAAATGTGTGCGTGTAAAAAACTGCAAAGAGTGCAGAGAACACCACGCCAAGCTGAAAATCAAGGTCGCATGTGATAGAAAGAAAAAAACAAAGGATAAATAGAAACCAAACAAGCCGCGCATTTGCGCGGCTTGTTTGTTTAACAGGAGAATATAGCTTAATTTAAAAATCCACTTCTGTATCGTAATAACAGCATTTAAGCAGTTTTTCCATTTCTTCGCAGCTTGGCTGACGGGGGTTCGAGCCTGTGCATGCGTCGGCAATTGCATTTTTAGCAATTTCAGGAAGTCTTTCGAGGAATACGTCTTCGGGGACAAAGCCGTTTTCCGTCGGATAGCTGTCTGCACCGTAATTTTTGATGCAGTGTGGAATGTTGAGTTCGTCGTTCATGCCGCGCAGATAGTCAATAAGAAGTTTTACTTTTTCTGCTGTGGTTGAGCCGCCGAGATCCATGTAATCCGCAATTACTGCATAGCGCTGAGCTGTCTTTTCATCTTTGGCATTAAATGCAATAACCTTTGGCAGATACATAGCGTTTGCCGCACCGTGGATAATGTGTGCGCCGTAATCTGCAAATGCAGCGCCGGTCTTGTGAGCCATGGAGTGAACGATACCCAACAGAGCGTTTGAAAATGCCATACCTGCAAGACATTGTGCATTGTGCATGCTGTCACGTTTTGCAACATCTCCGTTGTATGAACCTATAAGGTCGTTTTTAATCATTTTAATTGCATAGAGCGCAAGAGGATCGGTGTAGTCGCTGTTTGCTGTGGAAACATATGCTTCGATTGCGTGTGTCATTGCATCCATACCGGTGTGAGCAACAAGCTTTTTGGGCATTGTTTCAGCCAAATCGGGGTCTACAATGGCAACGTCCGGTGTGATTTCGAAGTCGGCAATCGGGTATTTGATACCTTTTGCATAGTCTGTGATAATAGAAAATGCCGTAACCTCGGTCGCTGTGCCTGAGGTTGACGAAATTGCGCAAAAATGAGCTTTTCTGCGGAGCTTCGGGATACCGAAAACTTTGCACATATCTTCAAATGTTATGTCGGGGTATTCGTATTTAATCCACATTGCTTTGGCTGCGTCGATAGGGGAGCCGCCGCCCATTGCAATAATCCAGTCCGGCTCAAATTTGAGCATTGCGTCTGCACCGCGCATAACGGTTTCTACAGACGGATCGGGTTCGATGCCTTCAAAGAGCTGTACTTCCATTCCCGCTTCTTTTAAGTATTCAACGGCTTTATCCAGAAAACCGAATCTCTTCATGGAGCCGCCGCCTACACAAACAATAGCCTTTTTTCCTTCAAAAGTTTTTAGAGCCTCCAGCGCGCCTTTGCCGTGATAGAGGTCTCTCGGTAAAGTAAATCTTACCATGGTACTTCCTCCTTTTCCACCCTTATATATAAGTATTAAATCTCATACTTATATTATAGTATCAGTGCCGACACATGTAAATTATCAAAAATGCATACGGGTATATCAGCATGTACATATATACGGATGATATATTGCTTTTGGCGGCAATATAATGTATAATAATAAATCAGGTGATGAAATTGAAGAAAAAGACAGTATTTTTGACTCTTGCCGTTTTGCATATGGCTTTGATTTTTGCCTTTTCCGCACAGAACGCCGTGCAGTCCTCGGGCACAAGCATGAGATTTATACGGTTGTTTCTTGATATGTTTACGGATAAGGCTTCGGACGGGGCACTTGACGCTATAGCTTCGGGTGCGGAATTTTTTGTACGCAAGGCGGCTCATTTTTCTCTGTATCTTTTGCTCGGAATTTATGTGACGGGTTTTGTTACGCAATTCGGTTTAAATACTCGTAAAACAGCCATAACAGTGATTTTGTGGTGCTTTTTGTATGCGGTTTCCGATGAAGTGCATCAGTATTTTGTACCGGGCAGGGCATGCCGGGTATATGATATGCTGATTGATACCTGCGGCGCGGCTGCGGGCTTGCTTTTGTTCCGCGGATTTTTTAAGCTGTTCAATAACAAAAAAAGAGGATAAAAGTGCAAAAAAATTGCGTAAAATATTGACATTGCAAGCAAAAAAAGATATAATTAAACTTAATTGTAATTAATGATAAACTGTATCATTATGCCATTTGGGCCTATACTATGGTATTTTCGTTTGATACCAATAATCAGGAGGAAATAAATGAACTTTTCAACAACATTAAGAACACATACTTGCGGTGAGCTTAATACTTCGGATATAAACAAGGAGGTATGCCTGTGCGGTTGGGTATATAATATACGCGACCACGGCGGTGTTGCCTTTATTGACCTGCGCGATGAATACGGCGTTACTCAGGTTGTTATAAATGACGATTCCGTGCTCAAAAATACACCTAAGGAAACGGTTATCTCCGTAAAGGGTACGGTTGCAAGACGTGATGACGACACCGTAAACACAAAGATTGCAACGGGTGAAATAGAGATACGCAATTCGCAGATTGAAGTTCTCGGAACGGTAACAAATCAGCTTCCGTTCGAGATTTCCGCTTCCACCGATACAAAAGAGGAAATCAGATTAAAATACAGATTCCTTGATTTGAGAAACGATAAAGTTCATAATAATATCATAAAAAGGTCGCAGATTATATCTTTTTTAAGACACAAAATGGAAGAACACGGCTTTTTGGAAATGCAGACACCTATCCTCGGCGCTTCATCGCCCGAGGGCGCAAGGGACTTTCTCGTACCGAGCAGAAAGTATAAGGGACATTTCTATGCGCTTCCGCAGGCTCCGCAGATTTTCAAACAGTTGCTTATGGTTTCGGGATTTGACAGATACTTCCAGGTGGCTCCGTGCTTCCGTGACGAGGATGCCCGTGCCGACAGAAGCCCCGGAGAGTTTTATCAGCTTGACTTTGAAATGGCTTTTGCTTCGCAGGATGATGTGTTTGCGGTAGCCGAAGACGTTCTTTCCGCAACGTTTAAAAAATTTGCCGACGGCGCAAGGGTTGACGAAGCTCCGTTTGTTCGTATTCCTTACAAA
This sequence comes from uncultured Clostridia bacterium, assembly GCA_934481345.1. Classification (GTDB taxonomy): domain Bacteria; phylum Bacillota; class Clostridia; order UMGS1810; family UMGS1810; genus CAKSIN01. The sequence goes on along the minus strand of CAKSPF010000001.1, from coordinate 419,924 downwards.
GAGGCTATGCTTAAATACGGAACTGATAAGCCGGATTTAAGAAATCCGCTTGAAATAATAGACGTTTCCGACATATTCACACGCTGCACGTTTGCTCCGTTTAACGGCAAAATCGTAAGAGCAATCAACCTAAAGGGCGGCGCTTCGCAGTCCAAAGGATTTTTTGAAAAAATGCTTGCATTTGCAACCGGCATAGGTATGAAGGGACTCGGATATGTTAAGTGTGATGACGAGTTTAACCTTGCAGGACCTATAGCAAAATTTATGCCGGACGCAGAGCAGAAGGAGCTCATTAAACAGTCCGGACTTGAAGGCGGAGATGTATTGTTCTTTATTTCCGATTCTCCGCGCGTTGTTGCGGGACTTGCCGGACAGATAAGAACCGAGCTTGCAAGACGCTGCAATTTAATAGACGAAAATCAGTTCAAATTCTGCTTTATAGTAGATTTTCCGATGTATGAAAGAGATGAAGAAACGGGCAAAATAATATTCACACACAATCCTTTCTCAATGCCGCAGGGCGGTCTTAAAGCTCTGGAAACAATGGATCCGCTTGATGTTCTGGCATATCAGTACGACATCGTTGTAAACGGTGTGGAGCTTTCGAGCGGCGCTGTGAGAAACCATGATCCGAAGACTATGGTTAAGGCATTTGAAATTGCCGGTTACACCGAGCAGGATGTAAGTGAAAAATTCCCGTCGCTTTACAATGCGTTCCACTACGGCGCTCCGCCGCACGCAGGTATGGCACCGGGTATTGACAGAATGGTTATGCTTCTTACAAACCAGGAAAGCATACGCGAGGTAATTGCTTTTCCGCTTACCTCAACAGCGCAGGATTTGCTTGTAGGCTCGCCGAATACGGTTACCGAACAGCAGCTGCGTGAGGTACACATTAAAATCAGATAAACGGAGTTGGTAATTATGGTAGAAAGAGATGAGGTTGTAAAGCTTGCAAAGCTCTCTAAGCTTACGCTTTCCGAAAGCGAAATAGATAAGCTTACGGTGGACATGCAGTCCATTGTATCCTTTGCGGATATGATAAGCAAGGCTGAATTTGATGAAGCTGACGGTATTTCCATAGAAAATCCGCAGCCGCTCAGAGAAGATGTCGTAGTCGAGTCTTATCCGAGAGAATTAATTCTGAAAAACGCTCCGACTGCTGAAGACGGATTTTTCAAGCTGCCGAGGAGGAGTGAATAATGCAGGGAAAGATTAAGAAAATCAACAAAATGCTCGTCGGCAGGGAAATTTCAGCCGCAGAGCTTACCGATAAATATATTGATTATATTCAGAAAAACGATACTGTTTTAAATTCTTATACAGAAAAAACTTTTGACGAGGCAAAAAAAACTGCCGCAGAGGTTGACCGCAAGATTGCAGCGGGTGAGGAAATATCGGTTCTTGCCGGTGTTCCGATGACAGTTAAGGACTGTATATGCACAAAGGATGTTTCCACTACCTGTGCTTCAAAAATACTTGAGGGCTACAAGCCTGTTTTTGACGCATTCGCAGTGGAACAGCTCAAATATAATGACGCCGTTATGCTCGGCAAAACCAATATGGACGAGTTCGCAATGGGTTCTACCTGTGAAACCTCATGCTACGGCGCTACCAAGAATCCGCACAATACAGAATGTGTTCCGGGAGGAAGCTCGGGCGGAGTTGCCGCCGCAGTTGCTGCTGATATGGCGGTATACGGTCTCGGCAGCGATACGGGCGGTTCGGTTCGCCAGCCGGCAAGCTTTTGCGGCTGCGTGGGACTTAAACCTACCTACGGAGCAGTAAGCCGTTACGGACTTATCGCTTATGCCTCCAGCCTTGACCAGATAGGTATTTTGGCGCAGAACACTGAGGATGCGGCAATTGCGTTTGACGCAGTTAATAAATATGACTTTAAGGACGCAACCTGCTCCGATAAGCCGAGAAAATCCGCATATGAAATGCTCGGAGAGGATATAAAGGGATTAAAAATCGGTATACTTACGAATTTGTATGAGGGTTTAAACCCCGAAATTCACGGTAAGATTAACGACGCTATAGATTTTTATACAAGAATGGGTGCAGAGGTTAAGGAAATAAGCATAAATCAGTTTGATTTGGCTCTGCCCGTTTACTATATTCTTGCCTGCGCCGAGGCTTCGTCAAACCTTTCGAGATATGACGGTGTGCGCTACGGACACAGAACAAAGGAATTTTCCGACTTTAACGATATGGTTTGCAAAACCAGGGATGAGGGCTTCGGAGTAGAAGTAAAAAGGCGCATAATGCTCGGTAATTATGTGTTGAGCTCCGGTTACTTCGACGCTTATTACAAAAAGGCTCAGAGAATGAGAGAGGTTATATCCGACGGCTTTGCAAATGCATTCAAGGATGTTGATGCAATAATCACACCGACAGTTGCCTCCACGGCATTTAAACTCGGTGAAATGAGCGGCGACCCGGTTGCAATGTATCTGACGGATATGTGCACCGTAACCGTCAATATCTGCGGTCTGCCGGCTGTAAGTATTCCATGCGGCTTTGACAGCAGAAATATGCCGATAGGTATGCAGCTTATAGGAAATAAATTCAGCGAAGGACTTCTGCTTAATGCGGCTTACGCTTTCGAGGATGCAAAGCAGAATGAGATTTACTCAAAACCACAGGTAGGAGGGGATTGTTTTGGAATATGAGCTTGTAATCGGCTTGGAAACACATGTTGAATTATCTACAAAAACAAAGATTTTCTGCTCCTGCTCTACCAAATTCGGCGGTGAGCCGAACACCCACTGCTGCCCGGTGTGCATAGGACTTCCGGGTTCTTTGCCAAAGCTTAACAAGGCTGTCGTGGAATATGCGGTAAAGGCAGGTCTTGCAACCAACTGCGAGATTTCCAATACCTCAAAAATGGACAGAAAAAATTACGTTTATCCCGACCTTGCAAAGGCATATCAGATTTCACAGTTTGATTATCCGCTTTGCAAAAACGGCAGTATTAAGCTGTCTGACGGAAACGTTGTGAGAATTAACAGGATTCATATAGAGGAGGACGCAGGCAAGCTTGTCCACGATAACGGCGATGTGTATGTGGACTACAACCGCGGCGGCGTTCCGCTTATCGAGATTGTAACAGAGCCTGATTTCCGCAGTGCGGAGCAGGTGAGGGAATATCTTGAAAGATTAAGACTTACCATGAAATACCTCGGTGTGTCGGACTGCAAAATGCAGGAAGGCTCCATGAGATGTGACGTCAATATTTCCGTAAGACGAAAAGGCGACACAGCTTTCGGCACAAGGACGGAAATCAAAAACATGAACTCCATAAATTTTATCGTAAAGGCGATAAATTCCGAGTTTGAAAGACAGGTTGACTGCATAGAATGTCATGAGCCGATAATTCAGCAGACACTCAGATACAATGAATTTGACAACTCTACCGAGCCTATGCGCGGCAAGGAGGACTCAAACGATTACAGATATTTCCGCGAGCCGGATTTGCCGTATGTGTATATTTCGGATGAGGATATAGAGCGCCTCAGAGGAGAACTCCCCGAACTGTTTGATGCAAAGACCGATAGGTATGTAAACGAGTACGGAATTTCCGAAAAGGACGCACTTCAGATAACCAGATATGCCAACGTAGCCGCATATTTTGAAAAAATGGCAGAGCTTTCGGGTGCTCCGAAGCTTTGCGCCAACGTGCTGCTTACGCAGATTTTCCGTTATATGGAGGATGACGATGCCAAGGAAAGATGCGCTCTTAACGTCAGTGCCGAAGATATGGCTGAAGTAATCAAAATGGTTGCCGACGGCGAAATAGGAAATAACTTTGTAAAGAAAATTGTTGATAAAATGTTTGAAACGGGCAAAACGTTCGGTGAGCTTTTCAAAAAGAGCGACTTTGCCGCTGCCGATAACAGCACCGTTGAACCGATAATAGACAAGGTTATTGCTTCAAATCAGAAAATCGTTGACGATTTCAAATCCGGTAAGGATAAGGCAATAAGCGCACTTATCGGTATGGTAATGCGTGAAACCAGGGGCAAGGCTGACCCGAAATCGGTTGAAAGCATGATAAGAGAAAAATTAAAATAAGAATTAAATAAAACCTTGAAATATCAGCAATAGAATCTAATGGTGAAGGTTATTACGTTAAAAATACAAATGCCATTAATAATACGTACAGAATACTGAAAGACGGATAAAGCTAAAAGGTGATATCTATATGAATGAATTTTTTGAATTTAAAAATTCCGGCGGTGGTTCAGGAAATGGTGATTATATGGGATGTTTATCATCAATTCTCACAGCCATATTTATTTTCGTTGTTGTATGTATAGTTGCTTTATTCACTGAGTAAAATAATATTTTTTATTTTCAATAACACCTGCCGGATTGAGCAGGTGTTATTTTTGTTTTGCATTAAATACCAAATACCCACAAAAGTATCAAACCTATTGTATAGAAAATTATTTGTGATGCAAATAATGAAATCTGTACAGTACAATCCCAATGCAGTTACATCATCATCCGAAAATCCCTCCTGAAAAATTTAACCCTCAGCCTGAGGCGAGGGTTAAAAATAATTATTTTATTTTAAAGGAATCCTTCAGCGTTGCTGTCAGGTTAAATATGATGTTTTCCTTTGACGAGTATTTGTCGACAGTAAAATATCCGTTACGCATAAACTGGAAGCTGTCGCCCGGCTTTGCGTCTGCAAGGTCTGCGTCAATTTTGCAGTTTTTGAGTACCTTAAGCGAATCCGGATTGAGATTGTCAAGGTAATCTTCAAGCTCGCCGGGGTTTGATGTCAAAAACAGCTTGTCATACATGTTTACGGTAGCATTTAAGCAGTTGTTTGCGTCAACCCACTGAATTGTTCCCTTGACTTTTCTGCCGTCAGGCGAATTTCCGCCCTTTGATGCAGGGTCGTATGTGCAGATAAGCTCTGTTACTTCGCCGTTTTCGTCCTTTAATATTTCTTTTACCTTGATGAAGTAAGCACCTTTTAATCGAACTTCGTTGTCGGGAGTTAAGCGTTTGTAGCCTTTTACCGGAACCTCCATGAAGTCTTCTTTCTCAATGTATATATTTTTTGAGAATGAAACATTCTTTGTGCCTGCGTTCTCGTCATTCGGATTAATATCCACAGGCAAAAGCTCGCTTTCGCCTTCCGGATAGTTTTCTATCGTAACCTTTAACGGATTTAAAACAGCCATTGCACGCGGAGCCTTTAAGTTGAGATTTTCTCTTACGCAGTGCTCAAGCATCTGGTAGTCAACTACGCTGAAAGCCTTTGCAACACCTATTCTCTCCACAAAGTCAATAAGCGCTTCGGCAGGGTAGCCCTTTCTTCTCATGGCGCATATGGTAGACATTCTCGGGTCGTCCCAGCCGTCCACTATGCCGTCCTTTACGAGCTTTAAGCATTTTCTTTTGCTCGTCAGGGTGTTTGTAAGGTTGAGCCTTGCAAACTCTATCTGCCTTGACGGAACCGGGTATTCGCATGCCTTTAAAACCCAGTCGTAGAGCGGTCTGTGGTCCTCAAATTCGAGTGAACACAGCGAATGAGTCACGCCCTCGGCAGTATCCGAAATCGGATGTGCAAAGTCGTACATCGGGTATACGCACCACTTGTTGCCGGTGCGGTGATGCTCTGCGTGAAGAACTCTGTATATAACGGGATCGCGCATGTTTATGTTGCCGGAGGTCATGTCTATTTTTGCTCTTAAGACCTTTGAACCTGTTTCAAACTCGCCGTTTGTCATTCTCTCAAATAAGTCGAGGTTTTCCTCAATGCTTCTGTTTCTGTAAGGACTCTCTTTGCCCGGCTCGGTGAGTGTTCCCCTGTACTGCCTTATTTCCTCGGCGGAGAGGTCGTCAACGTATGCAAGACCTTTTTTTATAAGCTTAACGGCGCATTTGTATATTTCCGGAAAATAGTCGGACGCATAGTACACGTTGTCCCACTGAAATCCGAGCCACTTGATGTCCTCCATTATGGAGTCAACGTATTCTACGTCCTCTTTTGTGGGGTTTGTGTCGTCAAGTCTTAAATTGCATGTACCGCCGTATTTTTTTGCAGTCGAAAAGTCAATGTTTATAGCCTTTACATGACCGATGTGCAGATAGCCGTTCGGTTCGGGCGGAAAACGCGTCTGAACCTTGGTATATACGCCGTCCGCAAGGTCTTTTTCTATAGCTTCGTGTATAAAATTTGAAGGTGTGTCCATTAGTCAAGCTCCCCTTTATACATTAAAATTCTTTTTAATACTCTTTCTTTGCCCATTGTTTTCATGATGGAATACAGGTCGGGAGATTTTGTTCTGCCGGTTACGGCAACTCTTATTACGTTGCTCACGTCGCCCACATGGCCCTTGTATGCGTCGGGGTTTTTCTTGTATTCCTTAACCTCGCGCGCAAAGCCTGTTTTTTCCGCCAAATCTTTAAGCGTTCCGAACCATTCGTTTCCGTCCTGAGTTTCGTCATACATATCGGGGTACAGATTAAGTATGTTTAATATATCCTCTTTTGATACATTTTGTATCTCATCATATTTGTTTTCAAAAAGCTCGTCGAACATGAACGAAAAAGCATTCCGCACTTCAGACCACTTTCCGATGTCTTTTCTCGGCTTGTCCGGATTTCTGTCGAAGTTGAACATTGCTGTGGAATATGCCTCATCTCTTGTAAGCATGGTATAGAGCTCGCTGTCATATACCTTTGCCCACTCTGCTGCAAGTGCGTATACCTTTTCGGCGGTGTATGATGCAATTTTGTTTTTGCATATGTCATTTAACTTTACTAAGTCAAACAGCGCGCCCGAATTGCTCATTTTGTTCATTTCAAGCTTGAAATCCGTCCACGGTGCATTTTTGTTTGCGCGTCTGAAATCCTCAAACGTGTAGTTTGCAAGATTTAACAGGTATTCTATAACTCCGTCTACCGGATAACCCTCGTCAATGTACCAAGTTACGGCAGCCTCGGGGTCTTTTCTCTTGGAAATTTTGCGCTTTCCGCCGTCGTCCTCTTTCATAATCGGCGCTATGTGCGCGTATTTCGGCGGCTTGAAGCCCAGCAGATAAAACATCTGCAAATGAATGGGCACTGAAGAAATCCACTCGTCGCCTCTTATTACGTTGGTCGTGCGCATGAGGTGGTCGTCTACCACATGTGCAAAGTGATACGTCGGTATTCCGTCCGATTTCAGTATGACAACATCGGTAATGTTTTCCGGCATTTCTATTTTGCCGCGGATACCGTCCTTGAATGATATGCGCCTGCTTTCGTCGCCCGGAGATTTCAGCCTTAAAACATACGGCTTGCCTGCCTTTATGTTTTCTTCAATTTGTTCGTAGCTCAGATTTCTGCACAGCGCATATTCGCCGTAGTATCCGGGAAGCTGCTTTGCCGCCTCCTGCTTTTCTCTCAGCTCGGAGAGAGTTTCCTCGCTGCAGAAGCACGGATACGCATATCCTTTTTCCACAAGTGATTTTGCAAAGCATTTGTATATCTTTTCTCTCTCGCTTTGCTTGTACGGACCGTATTCGCCCTGCTGAACATCAAAATCCGTAAAGCCTTCGTCTATTCTGATGCCGAACGCGTTCAAACCCTCTATTATTTTGGAAACACCGTTTTCAACTTCGCGTTTTTTGTCGGTGTCCTCTATTCTCAATATAAATCTTCCGCCGCTCTGGTGAGCAATTCTCTCGGATATGAGCGCCGCGAAAAGTCCGCCTATATGCAGAAATCCCGTGGGACTCGGCGCAAATCTCGTAACCTTGGCGCCCTCGGGCAAATCGCGTGACGGAAATTGATTTTCGTAATCCTCACAGGTCTTGTCTATATCAGGAAACAGAAGCTGTGCAAGTTTGTTGTAATCCATTGTACCACCCTTTAATTAAAATATATCTTTTATAATAACATAAAACGTCCGCGTTGTCAAAAAAATCAAATGCCGAATGAGTCCGTTATTCCGACAACTTCAATTCTGTTGTCCGGTGCAAGTCCTTTTACCGTTCCGTCGGACTTGAGTATGCGTGTTATTTCCATAAGATGACGGTTTTTGATTTTTTCGCCCGGCAAAATAATCGGGATTTCATCGGGCATTCTGTAAATAATTCTTTTGTTTATTCTGTCGAGCGACATATCCGCCGGTACAAAATCGCTTGACGCATTGAATGCCTTTTCCGGCGTAAGGCGCAAATCCATATCTCCGCTGTCGGTATCGGTCATGATTTCGTCAATTACAATTTTTTTCTTTGTCACATTTTTGGAAAGCGCCGCCAGTGCATGAAACAGCTTGTGTATTTCCTTGCGCGAATTATAGATGCTTGCAAGACATACGGCATTGTTTCCGCTTGCGGATTCCACTTCTATATTGTACTTTTTACGCAGAAAATCCGCCGCCTCATAGCCGCTCATTTTTGCATGAGTAAAATTAAGCACTATCCTTGACGGGTCTGTTTCGTATATATTGTCCGTTCCGCAGAGCTCATCGCCGAGCCAGCGTATGGATGTGTTTTCGCATATTACCTTGCGGCATTTTGTGATTTCTTCATATAATTCGTCAAATTTCTCTGCGTTTTCAAAGGCATAGTATACCGCATTTTCAAGCGTACATAAAAGTGCGGGAGAAGCCGCGGCTGTTTCATACATACGCGCTATGTCGGTTATCCGCTGAAAGTCAATGTCCGGGTCGTTTATGTGCAAAAGCGCTCCGCCTCCGAATGAACCGAGAGTTTTGTGCGCGCTCTGGACGGATAAATCCGCACCGAGAAGTACAGACGGACGCGGAAAGTTTTTTGAAAAGCCGAAATGTGCTCCGAGAGCCTCGTCAACGAGTAGCTTCATACCGTAGCCGTGTACAAGCGAGGCAATTTTTTTGATGTCCGATACCACGCCGAAGTAGGTTGGAGATGTTATCAGCACGGCTTTTGCGTCCCTGTTTGATATTATTGCTCTTTCCAGCGCTTCAGCGTCAATTCCGCCGTCAATCGAATACTGGTAGTTGTACGGCCTTTTTACAAATACAGGCTCAAGTCCCTGAATGATAATGCCGTTAATAACGGCTCTGTGACAGCTTCTGTCGATTATCACCTTGTCGCCGCGCCTTAAATATGCGCCGAGCATTGCGTATATGCCGCCTGTTGCTCCGTTTCTTAAATACATTGTACGGCACGTTTTGTACATTCTGCTTATCTCGTCCTCGCTTACCGCCGTAAGCTCCTTCAGGTTAAGACAGTCGCCGTCTTTGGAAGAACCGTATAAATCAAGGCTGCTCAGAGAACGGGTACGCATATTTATTTTGCCTTTGTGCCCCGGGGCATTAAAAGGTATTCTCTGCATTTTTGCATATTTATATAAACCGGAAAAAATCGGAGATTTCAATTTGCTTTTTCCTCCTTTGTTTCGTTGTCATAGATAGCCATCAGACCTTCCAATGTGAGGTTGGAGTCTATAATGTCAATGGTTTCGGACTCTTTTGAAATCATGCGCGCAAGTCCGCCGGTTGCGATAACTGCGGCATTTCCAAGCTCCGATTTCATCTTGTTTACTATGTTGTCCACACTGCCCGTATAGCCGTAGTACATGCCGGACTGCATGCTTTCTACCGTGTTTGTGCCTATTACTTTTTCGGGCTTTGCGATTTCGATTTTAGGAAGCTTTGCGGTTTTTTCCACCAGTGCGTTCAGGCTTATCTTTATTCCCGGAAGTATCACACCGCCGAGGTACTCGCGCTTGTCGCTTACCGCGCAAAATGTCGTTGCCGTTCCGAAGTCTATTATAATAAAAGGCGGTTTGTACTTTTTGAGCGCACCTACGGCATTTACAAGCCTGTCTGCGCCTATCTCCTTTGGATTGTCATATTTTAAAATCAAGTCCATTTTTGATTTGCTGTTTACGATAATCGGCTCTGTGCCTATGTATTTTCTTACCGCATGGGTGAGGGAATACATAATCGGCGGCACAACCGAGGAAATTATTGTTCCTTTTATGTCCTTTGCGTCAACTCCGCCGAGCGAAAAATAGTTACGCATTATCATACCTATCTCGTCGCTTGTAAGCTCACGGTTTGTAGTCATGCGCCAGCTTGCCGTTATTTTTCCGCCGTCGCTTAATCCTATAGTTACGTTGGTGTTGCCCACATCTATCAGAAGTATCATTGTAAAAAATCCTTTCATGCATATCCGTAAATTCCGCGTACCGAAACCTCGCCGGAGTTTACATTTATCGTTTTATCGCCCAAATCCACATTTATCGAACCGTCGGGCAGAATGTCCGTGCATGTGCCGCGGACGGTTTCTCTGCCGTCTTTGAAATGAACCGCAACCTCGCTCAGAAGGTTTACGCACGCTTTTTTGTATTCAGCCAGTACTTCGCTTCTTTTCATGTGGTAGTAGGCATTGTCAATTTCATTTATTATTTCCGCAAAAAGCTTGTTTTCATCAATATCTTTTTTGCATATCAGCTTCAGCGAGGAGGCATTTGTAAGCTCTTTTGCAAACGAAGTGATGTTTGCATTTACACCTATGCCCACCGCTACGCTTTCTATATCGCTTTCGCAGAGATTTGTTTTTGTCAGTATTCCGCATAGCTTTTTGCCGTCCGAAACTATGTCATTCGGCCATTTTATGCCGCATTTGGCATATCGGCTGAGCGCTCTGTATACTCCGAGGGCACATATAAGCGTGATGAACGGCGCCGTTTCCGCTTTAATAGGCGGCAGCAGCAAAAATGAAAAATATATTCCGCCCTCGTTGCTTGCCCAGCTTCTGCCGAGCCGTCCTCTTCCGTTTGTCTGATGCGCCGCCAGAACAGTAAGTCCCTCGGACGGTTCAAGTCCTGCGAGCGTGTCAAACGTTGAAGTCACCGTATCGCAATAAACAAGCCTGCTTCCGAGCTGCGACGCACCCATGTTTGCCCTTACGGCCGCCTCGGAGAGCCTGCATACGTTGTTTATCAGTCTGTAGCCCTTGTTCGTCACCGATTCTATCATATAACCGTTGCTGCGGAGCGATTTTATGCTTTTCCATACTCCGCCGCGCGTAATGCCCAGAAATTCGCTTATTCTTTCTCCGGATATAAACTCACCGCTGTTTTCTTTGAGGAGCTTTAGTATTTTATCTTTGTTCATAGTTTCCCAACCTTGCTTTGACGTTTTCTCCGTCAATTTCTATTACTCCGTATGACCTTACCGAGCCGGGATTTAAAATTATCATTTCATCGGAAATGTCAAGATATTTAAAGTGTGTGTGCCCGTACAGAGCAATGTCGGCTCCGAGTTCCTCTGCCCTTAATGCAAGTCTTTCAAGACCGAGCTTTACACCGTATTTATGACCGTGGCACATAAAGAATTTCTTTTTGCCGAGTGTAAAAACTCTTTCGTAAGGTATGTCGGGGTATCTTTCCGGGTAATCATTGTTTCCCATAACGCTGATAATTACCTGATTTTGAAACATTTTTTGAAGATTTACGCAGTCCTCGCATACATCACCCAGATGTAAAACGTAGTCGGGCTTTATGCGGCGGATTAAGTCCTCTGCATTGTCAATTCTGCGGTGAGTGTCACTTATAATAAGAAGTTTCAATTCAAAATTCACCTCAGTTACTAATTATACAATAAAAAAAATCAAAATGCAATATTTTTGTAATAATTTAGAAATATTTATATTAATAAAAAAACGGAAAGCTATTGCTCTCCGTTCTTTTAATGTGTAAAATGTTATTTAAGCAGCATATTCATGATTTCGCTGTTTCTTTCGAGAAAGGCCGCCTTGTCATCACCGTTTAAGGTGTTGTGCGACAGCTTTGCCATATCCACAATGTTTTTGCACACGAGGTCTTTAAGCTCGGTATTTTCTGCATTCAAAGCCTTGTTTACAAGTGGATTGTTTGCATTTATTATAAGCGTTTCCTCAGGCTTCGGCATGTTCGGCAAATTCATTCCGCCGTACATCTTCTGCATTTCCTCCATTCGTCTTGCTTCCTCGCTCAATATATACATTGCAGGGATTTTTTCGGATTTAAGCTTTTCCACACTTACTTTCGCGCCGTTTGCATATGAAGTGAAAAGCTCTTCTATTTCTTTGTCGGTTTCTTTGGAGTCCTCGCCGCTGTCTTTTAAGCTGTCGGCAATGTAGGAGTCAACCCTTTTAAACTTAACATCGGAAATCTTGTATTCAATAAAGCTTGAAAAGTGGTTGTCTATCATGTTGTTCAGAAGCACCGGTTCAATTCCCTCGGTCTTTAAAAGCTCTATGTACTGACTTTGTGAATTTTCGTCCGTAACGTAGAAAACTTCTTTTGTTTCGCTGTCTGTAAGTTCTTTCAGCGATACATAGCTGCCGTCAAGCTTTTTAAACAGGATGATATCCTTAACTCTGTCATAAAATTTGTCATCACGCATACAGCCGTATTTTATAAACGGATTTATATCGTCCCAGTATTTTGCAAATTCGTCTTTGTCATTTTTGTAAATGGCATTGAGCTTGTCTGCAACCTTCTTTGTTATATGAGCCGAAACCTTTGCCACATATCCGTCGTTCTGCAAAAAGCTTCTTGATACGTTAAGCGGAAGGTCGGGGCAGTCGATTACGCCTTTTAGCAGCATTAAGTATTCAGGAATGACCTCTTTTATGTTGTCTGCTATAAATACCTGGTTGTTATACAGCTTTATCTGTCCTTCTATACTCTGAAATTCGTGATTGAGCTTCGGGAAATAAAGTATACCCTTTAAGTTGAACGGAAAATCGACATTCAGGTGAATCCAGAAAAGCGGATCGTTCATATCAAAAAATACCTTGTGATAAAAGCTCTTGTAGTCCTCCTCGGTACATTCCGACGGATTTTTGAGCCAGAGCGGATTTGTATCGTTAATGGGGGAGATTTCCTTGTCCTCGGTATTGCTCTTGTCTGTAAGATATATTTCGACAGGCAGAAACGCACAGTATTTATTAAGGATTTCTCTTAACTTGTAAATCTCCAGAAATTCTTTTGAGTCCTCGGAAATATGCAGGGTTATTGTGGTTCCGCGTTCTGTTCTTTCTCCGTCGGAAATCTCATATTCCGTGCCTCCGTCGCTTACCCAGTGCACGGCTTTTGCGCCGCCTTTGTAAGAAAGGGTATCTATCTCAACCTCGGATGCAGCCATGAACGCACTGTAAAATCCCAGTCCGAAATGACCGATTATTCTGCTTTTTTCATCTTTTTCATTTTCGTATTTTTTGATAAATTCTTCAGCACCCGAAAATGCAACCTGATTAATATATTTTTCAACTTCGTCCTCTGTCATACCGATTCCGTTATCGCTGACAGTTATTATACTGTTTTCCTTGTCAAGCTCCACTTTTATTTCAAATTTACCGTCAACATCGGCTTCGCCTATGGCAGAAAGCTTTTTGAGCTTCATCACTGCGTCCTGAGCGTTTGAAACAAGCTCTCTTAAAAATATATCACTGTCGGAATACAGCCATTTTTTGATTATAGGCAGCAGGTTATCTGTATGTACTGAAATTTTACCTTTAGCCATTTTTCATCACTCCCGTAAAAATCGGTGCCCTGTTATATCAGAGGCACCTTAGTATTTTTATATTATATATTTATTTTTTTGAATTGTCAAGAGTTCGCCAATTCAAAAACCGCCGGTATGATGCCGGCGGTCTGACATTTACCAGTTATCCATCACGCTGTCTACTACAGAGCCGATTGTTCTGAACATATTGCTTGTTTGTCTTTTTATTTTTCTGTGCTGCTTGTCATTTATGGGGTCTGCGAGCATACCTATTGTTGCACCTATAACAGCTCCGGCTATTATTCCGCTTGTAAATCCTTTAAACATACGGTTATTCTCCTTTCATAACTCTTTTTCGGTTAATACATCTACCGGTATATATCGTTTCCGATTTTCTTTATATTATGCCGGGGTATTTTTATCCATTTTGAATAAAATTATAACATAACGGGTATAGAAGATTTGAATGAATCGTTTACAAAATAACCTTGCGGATGGGAGCACACGGGGCATGACAGCGGTGCGGATGTTCCCGTGTGTATGTGGCCGCAGTTTGTGCACACCCATATGGTGTCGGATTCCGATTTGTAAAGTGCGGAATTTTTCAGCGCGTCTGCAAAAATTTTGAACCTGTCGCCGTGACCTCTCTCTATGTTGCTTATGAGGTAAAACGAATTTGCGATTGCGTTAAATCCTTCTTCTTTGGCAGTGTCGCCAAAGGTTTTGTATATGGTTTCGTATTCTTCATATTCATTCTTTACTGCCGCGTCAAGGTATTTGACGGTGGATTCATAGATGTTTATCGGGTATGCGGCGTCAATGTCAAAGTTAGTGTCCGCAAGCTCTTTTAAATGGTTGTAGAAAACAGTGGCATGCGCCTGCTCCTGCTTGGCAGTGTAGTCGAAAAGCGCGGCAATCACATAATGCCCCTCGCTTTTTGCCTTTGAAGCAGAGAGATTGTAGCGGTTTCGTGCCATGCTTTCTCCGGCAAAGGAGCGCATGAGATTTATTCTTGTATTGCTTGATGCTAAATTCATAAGTGAAACACCTCCGTTTTTAGTATTAATTAAACGAAGGTGTTGTATTCCGGTTTTTGCTTATTTCAAAAAATTTCCGCATCAGTTCCCGTGATATCGGAGCCGCTATGGTTCCGCCGGACGAACCGGCATATTCGAGCACTACGCTTATTGCAATCTGCGGATTGTCATATGGGGCAAATCCGATAAATACCGCATGAGTTTTGCTTGCGTCTTCGTCGGTTTTTTCGTTTTCCGCAGTACCTGTCTTGCCGCATACTTCTATTCCGGGAAGCTGCGCGGATCTTCCGGTTCCGGATTTGACGGTTTCTCGCATGAGGTCTTTGATTTTTTGCGCGGTTTTGGCGTCGAGGCAGGTTTTCATATCGGATGCCTTTGTGTATTCTACCGCATATCCCGAGGAAGATATTTTGGATACGAGATACGGGCGCATCATTACTCCGTCGTTTGCTACAGCCGAAGCAACGAGAGCCAGTTGCAGCGGAGTGGCAAGAGTTTTCCCCTGGCCAATACCTGTCATTGCTCTTTCGGCAGACGTCATTTTGCCTGTGTTGAATCTGCTTTTGCTGTACGGAAATTTAAAATCAATTTTGCGGTTAAACAAAAAGCTTTCCGCTGTGGATAAGAGCATCTCGTCCGTCATCTTTGAGGCTTCTGTCGCAAAAAATACATTGCTCGATTTTTTAAATCCGTTAAGCAAATCGGTGTTTCCGTAACGTGTTTTTCCGGAATTTGCAATATCCTTGTCGCCGAAGGTTACATATCCCTTGGTATCGTTTACAGTGTCGCTTTCCATACCGTTTTTGAGCATTGCGGCTGTTGTGAGTACCTTAAAGGTTGAGCCGGGCGGATACAGTCCCATTGTGGCGCGCGTTAAAAAAGGCGAGTTTTTGTCGTCCGTAAGTATACTCCAGTTTTTTGCAAGTGAGTCCTCTTCGGGATTAAAGTCGGGCTTGCTTATCATTGCCAGTATTTCTCCCGTCTGAGGATTCATGGCAACAAGCGAGCCGTTGTATTTTGACATAAGCTCATCCGCCTTTTTTTGAAGCTCATGGTCTATTGTAAGGGTTATGTCGTTTCCGCGGCTTTTTTTGCCGCTCAGCATGTTTTTCAGATTGGTTATGCTTATAAGCCCCTTGTTTCCCAAAAGTTCGTCATTGTAGGCTGTTTCTATAAGGCTTTTGCCGTATGTTGCCGAGGAATATCCTATCACATGCGAGTATAAGTTCTTGTACGGATATACTCTCTTGGGAGTTTCGCTGCTGTTTTGCACGGAGTTGTCTTTTGAGGAATTGCTGTCCGCAGAATTGCTGTCCGCAGGACCGCTTTCGGCAAGAACCGTTCCGTTTCTGTCATATATGCTTCCGCGTATTATGCTCATTTCCCTTGCGGCATTGCGCTGGTTGAGAGTGCTTTGGGTGTAATCGTCCCGGTAATACAGGTCAATCACCGTGAGGTATACTATCAGTGCCATAAACATTGTACTGAGTATAATCAGCATGTGTGTTATTTTCTTGTTGTTCATATTATCTGTACGCCTGTCCTTTCCCGGTAATTGAAACAGCCGTTTCGAAAAAATCACTCAGACTGTTTATCACACTGCCGCTTTCCGAGGTTTTGACAGAAAACAAAAGCTTTACGCTTTGTGCAAACTGCTTGTCCTCCAAAGCCGCATTTAATTTTTTCAGCATGTGTTCTGCCGTAGCAAGCTGTGAATACGGAAGCTCCATCTCGTACAGACTGCATTTCTCCATTGTGACAATTCCCGCTTCTTCAAGCCCCTGTTTTGCGGCTTCGGTATACGCACGGACAAGACCTCCGGTGCCTAAGAGTATACCTCCGAAGTAACGCGTTACAACGCATACGACATCGGTTATACCGCGTTTTTCAAGCATTTCAAGTATCGGCAGACCCGCTGTTTTGGAGGGTTCGCCGTCGTCTGTATATTTTTTTGCGCCGCTACTTAAAATATATGCATAGACATTGTGCTTTGCGTTGTAGTGCAGTTTTTTGATTTTTTCTATAAATGTTTCAGCGTCCTCTGCTGTTTCTGCGTGGCTTATATTGCATATAAACCTCGACTTTTTTTCGGTTATTTCAGCCAGGGCGGTTTTTGCCACGGATATGTACTTGGTGTTTTCTGCCATATTTCTTGCCTTTCAATGAGCCGTCTTATTAAATAAGACGGCTCGTAGTTCAGATGTATTTGTGTATTTCTTCGGGGAGCTCGGATTTGTCCGCACTTATGCAGATTGTAAATCTTGTATCGGAGGACTCGCTCAGTTTTTCAAGGCTTTGTATAAAGTCTGCAAGACCGTTTCTGTCATCGGGAACAACCTTGAACAGACTGTCTATAAATATGTGAGTAATGTCATAATTCTGAGATAACATACCGTCTATAAAGCTTTTGAATAATCTGTAGGTTTCCGTATCAGCGTCGGATACGTCTACAAGTCTTGCGGAGTGTTTTACTTCAAGCATATGCCTCTTGTTGTGACAGATAAAAATTACATCGCCGTTCTCATTATCCACTGCAGCTGCGATAGCGTCTAACATTGCCTTGGTTTTACCGGAACCTTTTTTGCCAACAATTAATTTTATCATCCTGAACTCCTCCTTAAAAGTAGGTATTTATATAATATATTATATATTATTATTTAAAATCCTTCAAGATGATATTGAAATTTTGTGTAATTTTTCAAAAAAATTATGCACCTTTTTCCTTTTTTATGCTGAAAGGCGGAAAAATACATACGTTTTTGGTAAGTATGTCGATGTATGAAAAAGACACGCTCCCCTTTATTCCGGCTTTCGCACCGCTTGCCTTTACGATAAAAATGCTCGGATATGCAGAGTCTACGGTACAGTTTTCAAAAAGAATTTTCTTCCTTCCGTGTTTTGCCACAATATCAAAATTATTTCCCACATTTTGGACAATTGTGTTTTTGATTTTTTCTATATTTTTGTTTTTTGTCATATAATCACCTCAGAATAATTATTTCCGTATTTGAGAATTTTATACTGTGCATAAATTTACCGGTATCAGTAAATTATATAAAATATGCCGGAGGGTTGCACATGAAAAATATATTTTTGTATAACAGCAGTAAAAACGATTATTCATATGAAATTACACCCGATAAATTCAGATATGATAATGAGCTCAGACTTGAGAAGGCAAGCGTCAGCCTTGATATGAATACGCAGTACCTTAAAGCACTGTTTTCAATGCCGTATAACGGGGATATTATATTCAGAAATTTTACGGTCAGCATAGGTGATGACTGCCTTGACGCACTGCTGGTATCGGTGGACGGTTTGTCGGACGGCGACTCCATAAACGATTTTATATTAAAGCCTCTTATGCTGCTTAAAGGAAAAAATCTCAATAAAAATCTGAGCAAAGCCGAGATAATAGAAAAATCCATGCTTCCGCAGGGACAGGTTACCGTGTCGGACGATATATGTCAGATGGCTCAGAAGGTAAATATCGGAAATGCGATTTTGCTTGTTGACAGCATAGCAAAGTGTTTTTTGGTAGATGTCAAGTCATGGGAACACCGCAGCGTGGGAAATCCGGAAAACGAATCCGTAATTCAGGGACCGCATGAGGGATTTAATGAAGTCCTGCGCTGTAATACTGCGCTTATCAGAAAAACCCTTAATACTCCCAATCTTGTTATGGAAAACGTTTTTCTGGGAAAGACAAGCAAAACTCCCGGAGCTGTTGCGTATTTAAAAAACGTGGCAAATTCCGGTTTGGTGGACGAAGTAAGAAAACGTATTACAAATATTGACGCCGAATATATACTTTCCGCACTTGACGTTGAGCAATACATTGAGGAAGCGTCATTTATGCCTATTCCGCAGATGATAACTACCGAAAGACCCGACCGGGTGTGCAATGCGCTCGCCGAGGGCAGAGTGGCTGTTATTATGAACGGCAGCTCGCATGTGTTGGTAATGCCGGCAACCTTTTTTGATTTGATTACATCGGCAGAGGACGGCTATCTGAGGTATCCGTATTCACTGCTTATACGGTTTTTAAGGTATATTGCGGCGGCGCTGGCACTGCTCTTTCCGGCAGTGTTCATTTCCGTGCTGAATTATCACCCGGAGCTTTTGCTTACAAACCTGATGTTTGCCGTGGCTTCGTCAAGAGCCATGGTGCCCTTCGGAGCGGTCGTGGAGCTTCTGCTTATGGAGCTTGCCTTTGAGCTTATAAAAGAAGCCGGGATACGCGTCCCCGGGCCTATAGGCTCAACAATAGGAATTGTCGGCGGACTTATCGTCGGGCAGGCGGCAGTCGACGCAAACGTGGTGAGCCCGATAATGATTATAATTGTTGCGGTAACGGGAATTTCGTCGTTTACCATACCGTCATATTCACTTTCGTTTGCATTCAGATTTTCAAGGTTTCTGTATATATTCGGAGCGGCATTCGGAGGATTTTTGGGAATGGGCACGGTGTTTTTTATAAATACTCTTGCCGCCATAGGTACAAAATCTTTCGGCGTGCCGTTCATGTCACCGCTGAGCCCTGCGTCATACAAAGAAATGGGCAGCCTTGTTTTCGGCTCGCCGATATGGATACGGGGAACCGAGCGCGAAAGCTATTTGAAGCCGCGCGACGACTTTAAAAAGGCAAAAATAAGCCGAAAGTGGCTTTGGAGGGATTAAAACTTGAAAACATATATCGGTGAAAAAGAAACAAAATGGCTTTTTGTAATGCTTTTCACATCAAGAGCCTTTGTCGGAGCAATACATGACTTCATTTCGTTTTCCGGCAGTATTGCTTATTTGAACGTGATGGTATGCACTGTGCTTGTTTTTTTGTTTTTGCTGATTGTAAACAAAATAAACCCGTGTATGAAAGATAATTTGTTTTCAATGATGCGGTTTTGCTACGGAAAGCCGGCAGCAGTTGCTTTGGGAATTGTGCTGACTGCTTTGTCATTTCTTAATACGGCAGTGCGTTTGCGTATGTTTGCCGACGCAGTGAAAGGGGCGGTTCTTCCGTCGTCGCCGGTTATATATATACTGTTGTTTTTTGCGGCTGCGGCTGCTGCCGTATTGCTTTTGGGTGCGGAGCCGATAACAAGGTACGGATATGTTTCGGCAATAGTGATTTTTTTCCTGACGGCGATTATATGCCTTTTTAATGTAAGGCAGTACAATGTATCCAATCTGTATCCGCATGGCGGTGAATATGTAAAAAAACTCAGTTCGGGTACATCTATGATTTATATGTTTTCCGATGTATTGTATCTTTATATAATATCCGGCTTTTTCAAAAGCGGCGGAGCGGTTAAACGGATAGGCATAAGGGCGGCGGCGGTTTCCGGAATTGCCGTTACCCTGCTTGTGCTTTTCTGCTGTGCACTTACGCCGTATCCCGCAACGCTTGCTTTTAAATATTCGTTTTTCAGACTTGCATCTCTTGCGAAATCATCGGTTGTGCTCCAAAGGCTTGACGGACTTGTTTATATAATATGGATTTTTACCGGTTTTGTAAGCGTGGGCGCACTCGCTCTTTTCACCCTGATTACTTTTTCCGAAACCTTTGATACAAGCGATACAAAAGGTACTTTGCCGCTTACGGTTTTTGTAATCGTTGTTTTGGCATATTCCGGAATCGGATTTGAGAAGGTATTAAACATACTGCTGTGTGTCGCGGCATTTTTGCTCCCGGCCGTTACGGCGGCTGTCTGTCGCATAAAAATGAAAGGAAGAAAATCCGATGAAAGCTAAAATTTGTTTTTTGCCGTTTTTTATTCTTGTTTTTTTTCTTGCAGGATGTTATGACAACATGGAAATAGATTCTCTCGCAAATGTGGTCGCGCTTGGGATAGAATGCGATAAAGACAGCACAAAATATACCTTTGCCGTTGCGGATATGACAAGCTTTTCGTCGGACGGCGACGGAGGCGCAAAAAGCGGTATGATTTGCTGTACGGCTGCGGCGGACAGCATAGATGACGCTGTAAAAAACGTTAACGGACGCATCAGCAAAACTTTAAGCTTTTCGCATATGACAATTATCATGTTTTCGGAGGACTATTCCTCAGACGGTGTGGGTGATGTTGTTGAATATTTTGAGGAAAATCCGGAAGTCAGACCGCAGACTCTTGTTGCGGTATCGGATTTTAAACCGTCGGAATATCTCGAAAAAATATCTCCTGTTCTTGAGGTAAATACCGAAAAATATTTTTTGGGGATTTTTCAAAACAAATATTCGCATAATCCGTCGCTTATGCTAAGCGAGTGCACAAATGCCGCATGGTGCGGCAAAAAAGCAAAAGTGCCTGTCATAAGCGGAAATATTTCGGATGAAGAAATAAAGGAAGAACAGGTGTATATTTCAGGTGCGGAAAATTTGAATCTTGCAAAAAGATGATTTGGAGTGGTTTGAATGGTATATAAAATTTTGCTTTCCGTTTTTTGCGTTTACAGCATTGTGTATACATGCAGCTTTATAATATACGAATACCGAAACAAAAACACTTTGTCTGTACTCGGGAATACGGTTTTTGCCGTAATTGCGGCAGTTTTGTTTATTGCTTTGATGTGGCTTTGAGCATTTTGCCGAAAATTGATTTTTTAGCAGTAAAATTATCAATTGTTACAATTATTTATCAAATAACCAAAAAGCATTTGTATATCCGGCATTTTTGTTGTATAATGAAATATATTTTTTAAACGGAGTGTTACTGATGATAAATGTGGCTATCGACGGTCCGGCAGGCGCCGGTAAAAGTTCTGTCGCAAAGCGTGTTGCAACCGATATGGGTTATATGTATATAGATACCGGGGCAATGTACCGCACGCTTGCTTATAAGGCTGTAAAAAACGGCATAGATATAAAAAATGACATAGGTGCTGTTTCGCATATGCTTGACAATACTTTGATAGACATTAAATATATAGATAAAAATCAGCATATGTATGCGGACGGTGAAGATGTCACCGGTTTTATAAGAACTCCCGCGGTTTCGGCAGGAGCATCGGATATAGCGGCAATACCGCAGGTCCGCAGATGGCTTCTGGACTTGCAGAGAAAGCTTGCCGCAAGCAATAACTGCATTATGGACGGCAGGGATATAGGAACCGAAATACTTCCGCACGCGCAGGTCAAGATTTTCCTTACGGCGTCTGTGGAGGCGAGGGCAAAGCGCCGTTATGACGAGCTTGTCCGAAACGGACAGAGCGTTACATATGAAGATATTGCCGCAGATATTGCAAAGCGCGATGAAAATGACAGTACAAGAGCATGCTCGCCGCTCAGAAAAGCGTCCGACGCGGTTTTGGTTGATACGAGTGAGCTCGGCTTTGAGGAAGTTGTAAATCTTGTAAAAAAAATAATAACTGATAAAGGCGGCGAAATGTAATGTATAAAGCTCTGGCTGCCGCTGTCGGCGGATTTGTAAGGCTTATATTCCGTATAAATGTAGTAAATCCCGAAAATATGCCGGAGGACGGCGCGTGCATCGTCTGTCTTAACCATTTAAGCTTTTGGGATCCGGTTGTAATAGGAGTCGGGATTAAAAGAAGAATAAGATTTATTGCAAAGGCGGAACTTTTCAGAGTGCCTCTGCTCGGCTGGTTTTTAAAGGCAATAGGAACCGTACCGCTTAAACGCGGCTCCGGTGATTTGGGCGCTATGAGGGAAGCTCTTAAAATTCTGAAAGATGAAGAAGCGCTCGGTATTTTTCCTACCGGAACAAGAGAAAAAATTCACAAAAACGCACCGGCAAGATCCGGAGTGGCTTTTATTGCAGTAAAGTCTGCCGCTCCTGCCGTACCTGTTTACATAAATGCAAATTACAGGATTTTTTCCAAGGTTGAGCTGATAGTCGGCAAACCTATAGATTTTTCAAAGTATAAGGGTGTCAGGGTTTCGTCGCAGCAGCTTGACGAAATTGCAAAGGATATATATGACGCCGTGCTCGAATTGAGGGATAACAAGTGATTATTCTTGCAAAAAGCGCCGGGTTTTGTTTCGGAGTCCGCCGCGCCGTGGAAAAGCTTTCCGATGAATCGGAAAAGTCAAAGGTTGCCACGCTGGGGCCCATTATCCACAACAAAGACGTTGTAAACGCTTTTGAAAAAAAAGGTGTAAAAGCATATGACAGCGTTGATGAAATCGGACAGGACACAAAAATAGCGATACGCGCACACGGAGTAGGAAAGAGCGTTATAGATGAAATCAAGTCGCGGGGTTTTGAATATGTGGATTTGACCTGCCCGTTTGTAAATAAAATACACGGTATCGTGATGGAAAAATATAAAAACGGGTATCAGATAGTAATTATAGGCGACAAAAACCATCCCGAGGTTGAGGGAATTAACGGCTGGTGTGAAAATAATGCCGTAATAGCTCTTGACATTCCCGAATTAAATGGTAAAATTAATATATGTGAGCCTGTCTGTGTAGTGTGTCAGACTACAATGAACAGAGAAGTATGTGAAAAAATAATAAAATATTTAAAAAGTACTTGCAAAACCATAGAGGTTTTTGATACAATATGTAATGCGACAAATACACGACAGACAGAAGCCGGCGAAATTGCCAAAAAGGCAGATATGATGATTGTAATAGGAGGAGCGCACAGCTCCAATACAAATAAACTTACCGGCATATGCAAAAAGTATTGTAAAAATACTTATCAAATCGAAAATTTTGAGGATTTTCCTCAAGATATATATATACCAAAGATAATTGGTATAACTGCCGGGGCTTCAACGCCGGCGGCAATCATTAAGGAGGTAGTCGAAAACATGGAAGAAATGCAGAAAAACAGCAGCGATAGCTTTGCTGCGGAATTTGAAGAGTACGAAAAATCTCTTATCACTTTAAATACAAGGGATATAGTGAAAGGAACTGTTATTGCGGTTTCTGACGCCGGTGTAAGCGTTAACCTGGGCTATAAATCCGACGGATTTATTCCCGCATCCGAAGTGTCTGACGATCCGTCGGCAGATATTAAGTCACTTATAAAAGTCGGTGATGAAATCGAAGCTTTTGTTGTAAGAGTAAACGACGTTGAAGGCGAAGTAACTCTTTCTATGAAAAAGCTCATAGCTATGAAGGGCGTAAAAGAAATCGAGGACGCTCTTGAAACAAAGGAAATCCTCACAGGTAAGGTTACTCAGGTAGTTAACGGCGGAGTTATCGTTCTGTGCAAGGGAGTAAGGGTTTTCATCCCTGCATCACAGGCAAATGACAGATATCTTGCCGATTTGAACGTACTCATGGGCACAACCGCGTCATTCAGAATCATTGACATCAAAAAGATGCGCGGCAGAACCAAAATCGTAGGTTCAATAAGAAGCGTTATCGAAGAACAGAAAACTGCTTTGGCAGAAAAGTTCTGGAATGATGTAGAAGTAGGCAAGAGATATGAGGGTGTAGTAAAATCACTCACAAAATTCGGTGCATTTGTTGATATCGGCGGTGTAGACGGTCTGATACATATTTCAGAACTGTCATGGTCAAAAATCAAACACCCGTCCGAGGTTGTTAAAGAAGGCGACGTTGTTGACGTATATGTAATAAGCTTTGATAAAGAAACAGGTAAAATTTCTCTCGGCTTTAAGAAAGCAGAGGATAACCCGTGGAAAAAAGCCGAAGAACTCAAAGTTGACGATGTTGTTGAGTGCAAGATTGTAAGAATTGTTCCGTTCGGCGCATTTGCGGAAATATTCCCCGGAGTAGACGGACTTATTCATATTTCACAGGTTGCCGATAAGAGAATAGGCAGAGTTGAAGACGAGCTTATGATAGGTCAGCACGTTAAGGCAAAAGTTGTCGAAATCGACCTTGAAAACAAAAAAATCGGTCTCAGCATAAGAGCACTTCTTGCTGATGAACAGCCTGCAGCCGAAGAAGCTGCTGATACTGTTGAAGCAGCAGAAGCTGAAGAACCCGTGGCAGAAGAAACCGCTGCCGTTGAGGAAGTAAAGGACGAACCGGAAACACAGACTGAAGTAACAGAATAATGTTATTAACAAAATGGGGGTGGCGGCTTTAGCCGCACCCCTTTGTTTTTTTAGAAACTGTTTTGGCGGAGGTGAGCCGTTTGAAAAGAAGTATTTTATTTTTATGTATATTGTTAGCTTTGTCGGCAGTTACAACTGCATATGCCTACTCCGTAAAGGATATTCTGGACGGAAACCAGGATTATCTCATTTTGGGAACGGTAAAGGACGTTGACAGCCGTAATGTAACGGTAACGGTGGATAATACTGTCGGGAAAGAAGCTCCGGATTTGAAAATCGGTGACATAAGTATAGAGAAATTTTCGTATTCATATTGTGACGAACATACATCAACGGATTTTAACAATCCGAAAATAGGAGATAACATTTTTGCTTCCGTAAATTTTGAAAACGGCAAATATAAAATTTCCGGCGGCGCATATAAGGTGGATTCCAGTGAAATAAAAAATTGCAGCGTTATTGTTTATCAGGATATGAAGGGTGAGGACTGCCTGGATGATGCGGTTAAAATCTCATACTTTATTCGCACAAACGGTAAGATTACCGAGTTTGAAACAGACGGCAGCGGAAGTATCTATGCGGTAAGCAATGATGATAAAATTCTTATTTATCCGCTTCCGGGGAACGAAAGCATTAAGTTTGTGGACGCAGCAGGCAAAGTGATATCTGATGATGTCACTGACGATGTGATGCCTATTGTGCCGAATAACCCGCCAAAGGATAATGCCGGTGACAACCGCTGGATTACTGCGGTTGGTATAATTGCATTCGGTGCGATTTTAGGATTTGTAATGTTTTATGTTTTGTATGTGAAAAAAAGACTGTAGGAGCATGATAATAATGGATATAAGAGAAAAGACCGTTAAAACCGAAAGAATTTTTGAAGGAAAGATTATAAAGGTTGATTACGATACCGTAATTCTTCCGAACGGAAAACAGGCAACACGGGAAATAGTAAGACATCCCGGCGGGGTGGGAGTTGTTGCTGTAGATGACAGCGATATGATTTATATGGTGAAGCAGTACAGAATACCGTATGATGATATTTTGCTGGAAATACCGGCAGGCAAGCTTGACAGAGATGAAAATATTGATTCTGCCGCCGCAAGAGAGCTTTCGGAGGAAACAGGTCTTTCCGCAAAAGAATGGAAATATATAGGGGATTTTTACCCGTCTGTAGGCTTTTGTGATGAAAACCTCCGCCTGTATATGGCAAGCGGTTTGGTTCCGGGTGATGTTCACCCCGATGATGATGAGTTTTTAAACGTTGTAAAAATGCCGTTTGATGAAGTTGCGGCTATGTGCGTAGAGGGTAAAATCAAAGACGGAAAAACCATAGCGGCGGTTCTGAAAGCCGATTATATAAGAAAAAACAGTTAAAAACAAAGAGATTGTCTTTTGACAATCTCTTTGTTTTTAAAAGTTATTTCAGAATATCTTTTACTACACTGTTTGGAATTTCAAATTCCGGACAGCCCTGAGCGCCGGCGGCAACCTCGTACTTGTCAAAGCAAATCACTATGTTTCCTTTGTCGTTTATATAGAAATTCTGATTTTTACTTATGCCCTTGAATCCGTCGTCAAATTCGGTTTTTTCAACCCAGAAAAGTCCGTCTTCCTCCTCATTCATACGCTGCATTTCACTTTTTATATATCCACTTATCGGTGTGACGTAGTCGGCGCCTTTTTTAAACATTCCTTTCAGGCTCATAAGCTCGCCTGTTTTTTTGTTTATATTATAAAACGTATGCTTTGTGTTTGAAGAACCGGCTGTGTAAAGAATGTAGACATCAAGTGCAAGGACGTCATCATTGTCTGTTTTGACAATATAATCGGAGTTGACGCCCATGTGTACGGTTTCTTCTCCGAATTCCTTTTTCAGCTCTTTTACGTCTTTTTCATAAGCGGCAATTATTGTATCTGCGTTTTCCTTAAATTCGCTGTTCAGTTTGTTTTCAAGTTTTTTATCGAGCAGACCTTCTATTTTAGGCGTTACTATTTTTGCTTCATAGCCGTGATCCTTTGCTTCATATCTTCCGAATGTTACAACCTTTACTATTGAGTTCAGAAACGGAATGTCAGCAGTTGCATATGCAAGACCGGGCACAAAATTAAAAGCGAAAACAAAAGCCGCGGCGGCGCTCAGTGTGCCTGTTATAAGCCTTGTATAAAGCCTTGCTCTTGCATTTTGTCTTTTCACGGTATCGGCTATTTTTGATTTTAATTCCTCGGGGGCTTTTATTGCCTCATATTCCTGTTTTATTTTATCAAATTTTTTCATACGTCATCATCCTCCATATTAATTTTAATAATGGCAAGTGCCTTGTAAAGACGTGTTTTAACTGTGTTTTCGTTTAAATCCAGAATTCTTGAAATTTCATTTATTGTCATGTTTTCCAAAAAGCGCAGAACAATAACTGATTTGTATTTTACATCAAGCTTTTCTGTCAGACTGCTCAGCGAGAGATTTGAATAATCATCTTCGCTGAAGCTGTTTGCGGCGGCATCTTCGTAGTTGACAAGGTTTAGTTTTTTGCTTGCTTTCAGGTGCGTGAGCGATGTGTTTACGATGATTTTGTAAAACCATGACTTTATGTATTGAGTGTTTTTCAGAGTTCCGACAGAACGCAGAGCCTTTATTACACTTTCATTTACCACGTCCTCTGCGTCCTGGAGATTTTTGGTGTAGGTGAAGGCAAAACGGTATGCATTGTCTGCATTTTCTGTCAGAAAATTTTCGAGTATCTGTCTTTTGTTCATTCTTAATCCTCCTTTCATATGCTTAGACTTCATAAACCGCAAAAAAGTTTTGTGATTTTATAAAAAATTTTAAAACCTTCGGTACATTGCTGTTCCGAAGGTTTGTGTTTTGCTATGACTGGTTTATGATAAGTATGTCGTTTTCTTTGAGTACGGTCTGACCTGCCGGAATTATTATCCTGCCGTTTCGCTTTATCAGCACTATCAGCTTGTCGGCGCCCATTTTGATTTCAGACAGGGATTTGCCGGACCAGGTATTGTCCTTGTCAAGAATAATTTCCGTCAGATATCCGATGTTGCCGTCGTCCGGTGCAAGACCGCTGAGTATAATTTCATCACCCTCCATTATCTCGGTGTTGCCCCTCGGAGTTATCTGTTTTCCTCCGCGTATTACAAGCGCCAGTATCACATCCGGCAAAAGCCTTATGTTTTTGATTTTTTTGGAAATCCACGGGTGATTTTCAGTTATTTGCAGCTTTATGAACCTTATCGGTATTTCCTCCGAATAGTCATTAAAGGTTTTCATTACATCGCTGTTGTTGTCAATCATTTTGAGCTTTTTTGCCGCAAATGGTATAAGCGCTCCCTGGATTGATATTGAAAACAGTACAATGAAAAATACTATATGAAAAATATCATTTTTTGTGTATGCCGGGCTTAGCGTTGCCATTATTGCAAAAACTATCGAAGCGGCTCCGCGCAGACCCGACCAAGAAACAAGCAATTGCTGGTTCAGCGGACATTTAAACGGAGTCAGCATTGCAAAAACGGTTGCGGGACGTGCTATAAATGTCAGAAACAGTGCAATTGCAAGCGCCGGAAGCGCAATTGCCGGAAACTGCGACGGAAAAGATAACAGTCCGAGCAGAAAGAATATTAACATCTGCATAAGTCCGGTAAAGCCGTCGAAAAAATGCACAAGCGATTTTTTGTTTTTCAACGGCTTGTTTCCGAGAATTATACCCGTAATGTATACGCTTAAATATCCGTTGCCGCCTGTAACGGAAGCCAGGGAATAGGATATGAGCGCCATACCGAATACAAATATCGAGTCAAATCCGTTTTTCGCAAGTTTGCATTTTGTCAGAATATATGACGCCGCCACAGCGCAAATAACTCCGATTAATGCGCCGAAGGTTATCTGTGCAAAAATCATATATAAAATATTTACGCTGCCTCCCTCGGCTCCCATGTATGATAAAATTATAACAGTCAGCATATAAGAAAACGGATCGTTACTTCCGCTTTCGATTTCAAGCAGCGAGGCGGTGTTGTGCTTTAAATTCAGCTTTTTTGAACGCAAAACCGAAAAAACCGAGGCGGCATCGGTAGAACTTATAACCGCACCTATAAGCATGCTTTCCGTAAATGCGAATTTGAGAACATAGAAACAGAATAAACCTGTTATACCGGCTGTCATGACAACTCCCAGACTGGAAAGGAGAATAGCCTTTGCGGCTGCCGGTTTTGCCTTGCTCCAGTTAGTTCCGAATCCGCCGTAAAACATAATAAATATAAGCGATACCGAACATATCTGCTCGGCAAATGAGTAGTTGTCGAATTTAATCTTAAACAATCCGTCCGAACCGAACAGCATACCCAGAAATATAAAAAGCAATAAAGTGGGAACTCCTATTTTTGCGGAAAGCTTGCTGAAAAAAATACATATGAGTATGACCGCGGCTGCAATCAGTATGTATACATGCATGTCAAAACTCCTTTCGTTTTTAATTGAAACAATAAATTTGTATAAAAAACACCATTATAATAATTTTAACATATTTGCAAACGCAAATAAAGTGAATTTTATAAATTTTTATTGACAAAATCAATAAAAATGTTATACTTAGAATATATATTTCAGTGCAACTTGGTAAAAAACAGGAGATTTTTTTATGATTAAACATCCAATACCGCCCTTGTATGATAAAAATTCAAAAATTTTGATACTCGGCAGCTTTCCGTCGGTCAAATCAAGAGAAGCGGCTTTTTTTTACGGGCATCCGCAAAACCGATTTTGGCGCGTGCTTGCGGCGGTTTTCGGCTGTGACGTTCCGAAAACCGTTGAACAAAAGAAAAAACTTGTTCTTGATAACGGACTTGCTCTGTGGGACGTGATAGGCGAGTGCGATGTACAGGGCAGCGCCGACAGCACGATTAAAAATGCAGTGCCGAATGATTTGTCTGTTATCCTTGATAATGCAGACATAAAAATGATTTTTGCAAACGGAAGGACTGCGGCAAAGTATTATAACAAATACACAAAGCCGATAACAGGCATAGACATTGAGTGCCTTCCGTCTACAAGCCCTGCAAATGCCGCGTGGAGCTTTGAACGGCTCGCCGAAAGCTGGAACAAAATAAAGATTTGAAACAAATTATAATATAATACCGGAGGGTTTTTAATGACGTGTTATGATGCAGTACGGGTTTTTTTGATATATGCTTTTCTGGGGTGGTGTACGGAGGTTGCTTATGCAGCCGTGATAAAAGGCAGCTTTGTAAACCGCGGTTTTTTGAACGGTCCCGTGTGCCCGATATACGGCTTCGGGGCAGTTATAGTAATAGCAGCACTGAGTCCGCTCAAAAGCAATATATTAATCATGTTCTTGGGTTCTGTTATACTTACCTCTGTCCTTGAATACATAACAGGCTATGCGCTGGATAAAATATTTTGCGACAAATGGTGGGATTATTCCGACTGTAAATTCAATATAAACGGTTATATATGCCTTAAATTCTCAATCGCATGGGGAGCGGTATGCCTTTTTGCCGTTTATGTAATTTACCCTGCCGTCATTTCGGTTCTCGGTAAAATTCCACGGCTTATTACGGTTATATTGCTCTGCGTCTTTTATGCACTTTTGATTTCGGACGTTGTGCTTACCGTTACCGAAGCCGTTAAAATCAAAAAATATTTCAAAAAGGCCGACGTTCTTGAACAGAAAATCCGTAACTTTTCAAATACAATCGGTCAGGAGATTGCAGACGGCGTCCTGAAAGCCGAAAAGCTTAAAACAGACATAAACGAATACCGTGAAAATGTTCAGACGGCTGTAAAAAAACGCAGTGAAAGCTCTCAGCTCAAGCCGGAGCTTGAGGCCATGTACAATAAATTCAAAAATCTGCGTTTCAAAAAAGGATATGTATACAAAAGACTTTCAAATGCTTATCCGCTGTATTTTAATAAAAAATCAAAAAGCGTTTCAAAAATAAGAAATTATTTTAAAAACAATAGAAATAATGGATTGGGAGAGGAAAAATGATGAAAATACTTGTGTGTATAAAACAGGTTCCGGAATCAAACAAAGTTGATGTAGATCCTGTTACCGGTGTGCTGAAAAGGGACGGCGCCGATTCAAAGATGAATCCTTACGATCTTTATGCACTTGAAACAGCGCTGAGAATTAAGGAAAAAATCGGCGCGGAGGTTTCAGTTATAACCATGGGACCGCCGCAGGCAGAGGAAATAATACGGGAGGCGTATGCTTTGGGCGCGGATAACGGCGTGATTATATCGGACAGAAAATTTGCCGGAGCAGATGTTCTTGCAACCGCATATACAATATCTCAGGGCGCGCTTAAAACAGGCAGTTTTGATATGATAATCTGCGGCAAGCAGACCACGGACGGCGATACGGCTCAGGTCGGCCCCGAAATGAGTGAATATCTTAATATTCCGAGTATAGCAAACGTACTCGAAATCACTGATATCAACGATAAAGATATAACTGTAAAAATGGATATGACCGATACTGTTGAAATTGCAAAAATCAAGTATCCGTGCCTTATCTGCGTAGATAAGGATATATATGTGCCGAGGCTTCCGTCATATATAAAGAAAAAAGCTACCGCAGACAGGGAAATAAAAGTTATTACCTTTAATGACCTTGATGACAAAGACGAAAAGAAGTACGGCTTAAGCGGTTCTCCGACGCAGGTACGCAGAATATTCCCTCCGGAAACAAACAGCGACCGTGAATTGTGGAACGGAAATTCCGCACAGCTTTCCCGGCGCATGGCAGATAAAATCCGCGAGCTGAAGTTTGTATAGGAGGGCAATGATATGGGCAATTTGATTATACATAATGAAAAAATAACAAATAAGGAAGAATTTATTAAAGTCTGTCCTTTTAAGGCATTGGAAACAGACGGCAAAACCGTTGCTGTCAATGCTGCATGCAAAATGTGCAAAATCTGCGTTAAAAATTCAAAAAACGGCGAGGTTGAGTTTGCGGAAGAAAAGACTGTAAGCGTCGATAAGTCGCTGTGGAAAGGGATAATGGTCTATGTAGACCATGTGGACGGAGAAATACATCCCGTCACATATGAGCTTATAGGCAAGGCGAAGGAGCTTGCCGCAAAGGTTGGTTATGAGGTATACTGCCTTTTTATGGGAAGCGGTATTTCGCAAAAAGCGGAACAGCTTTTGTATTACGGCGCAGACAATGTATTTGTGTATGATTTTCCGCAGCTTGAGAATTTCAGAATTGAGCCTTATACGGCAGTTTTTGAAGACTGCATAAACAAGATTAAACCGAGCGTTATACTGGTTGGTGCGACTACCGTGGGCAGACAGCTTGCACCGCGCGTTGCGGCAAGATTCAAGACGGGTCTTACGGCAGACTGTACTGTTCTCGATATAGAGGAAAACACTGATTTGGTGCAGATACGTCCTGCTTTCGGCGGAAATATCATGGCGCAGATTTCAACTCCGAACAACCGTCCGCAGATGGCAACCGTGCGCTATAAGGTTATGGACAGCGCGGAAAAATCGGACGAAAAACACGGTATCGTTACAAAATGCAGCATTGCACCCGAAAAACTTAAATCGGACATTGAGATTATAGATGTTGTAAAAAAGGAAAAAGTAAAATCAATCGAAGCCGCAGACGTTATCGTGGTTGCCGGCAGAGGCATTAAAACAAAAGACGACCTCGGCATGCTGCAAAGGCTTGCGGATTTGCTCGGAGGAGAGCTTGCCTGCACAAGACCGCTGGTAGAAGCCGGCTGGATTGAGGCAAGGCGGCAGATAGGACTCAGCGGACGCACGGTAAGACCGAAGCTTATCATTACATGCGGTGTTTCAGGTGCGGTGCAGTTTTCGGCAGGAATGAATTCCTCCGAAAAAATCTTTGCAATAAATACCGATGAAAAAGCTCCGATATTCAAGGTTGCACATTACGGCATTGTAGGCGACATCTACGAAATCATACCGCAGCTCATAGACGGTCTGACTGCAAATAAGGAGGCGTAACAAGGTGAATTACAAGGTTTTTGATGAAAATGACTTTAATGCAATATCTGCAATTATAAACGATAAAGAAAGGGTTTTATATAAAGATGGCATTAACGAGGAATACAGCCACGACGAGCTTGGCGCGGTTTCCGTATATCCCGATATTGTTGTCAAAGCAGGCAGTGCCGATGAGATTTCCCGGGTAATGAAATACGCTTACGAAAATAACATTCCGGTAACGCCCCGCGGTGCGGGAACGGGGCTTGTCGGGGCGGCAGTTCCGGTCGAAAAGGGTATCGTGATTGATACCTCCGGCATGAACAGAATACTTGAGCTTGACGAAGAAAATCTTACGGTTACGGCAGAACCCGGAGTTCTGCTCATGGAGCTTGGCGCCTTCGCAGAGGAACACGATTTCCTTTATCCGCCGGATCCGGGCGAAAAAACGGCGACAATCGGCGGAAATATCAGCACCAACGCAGGCGGTATGAGAGCCGTTAAATACGGTGTAACGCGCGATTATGTAATGGGGCTTGAGGTAGTCCTTCCGAACGGTAAAATAATTAATACGGGCGGTAAAATCGTAAAAAACAGCTCCGGATACTCGCTGAAGGATTTGTTTGTAGGCTCCGAGGGAACTCTCGGCATAATTACAAAGGCGGTTTTAAAGCTTATTCCGCTTCCACGGAAAACAATCAGTCTGCTTGTGCCATTCAAAAGCTTAAAACAGGCCATAGATACCGTACCGCTTATTATAAAATCAAAATCAATTCCGACCGCAGTTGAATTTATGCAGCGCGAGGTTATAGAAGCGGCAGAGGAATATCTGGGATGCAGCTTCCCGGATTCCGGCTCGGACGCATACCTGCTGCTGAAATTTGACGGAGCATCAAAGCAGGAAATAGAAGCCGATTATGAAAAAGTTGCCGAAATTTGTCTGAAACAGGGCGCAGCCGATGTGTTTATTATGGATACGGAAGAACGCTCGGAGCTTGTGTGGAAGGCGCGCGGAGCTTTCCTTGAGGCTATAAAGAACAGCACGACGGAAATGGACGAGGTTGACGTGGTTGTGCCTCGCAGCAGGGTAAATGAAATGGTTGAATACACGCAGAAGGTGCAGGACGAAATCGGTATCCGCATTAAATACTTCGGTCATGCAGGCGACGGGAATCTGCATATTTATCTTCTTCGCGACAATCTGGACGATGTTCTGTGGAAACAAAAATTAAACGACGGTATGAATTTGCTCTATAAAAAGGCAAAGGAGCTTTGCGGCGAGGTTTCGGGAGAACACGGCATCGGCTATGTAAAAAGACCGTATCTCAGCGAGTCGGTAAGCAGTGACGCCATGGAGCTTATGCGTGCGATAAAGCTTGCCGTGGATGATAAAAACATTTTAAATCCGGGCAAGGTTTGTGCAAAAATTTTATGAATCGGTGTGAATCAAGCCGATTGCGGCTTGTACTTACAGTAGAATAAAAAAACAGATAAAAGCACAGGTTTAAATATGCCTGTGCTTTTATCCGCTGATACCAAAACGTGATTAGAAGTTGTTGTTCTGGTTGTTTTTCTGATTGTTCTGGTTGTTTTTGTTGTTCTGATTATTTTTTTGGTTGTTGTTCTGATTGTTCTGATTGTTTCTCTGGTTATTGTTCTGATTTTCTGACATGACAGTCATCCTTTCAATATTAAAAGTTTGCATTGATTTATGCAATACATATTGTTAACCGATACAAAATAAATATTCATTTTTATTTAAAAAAATATGGGAAATAATATTTTTGCAAAAAAATCCAAAAAAAATCGGCAAAAACGAAAAAAAAGCTTGCATTTTACGGGGGCTTGTGTTAAAATATTATGCGGTTAATACACACATATGCCGATGCGGCAGAGGTTTGCACCGGAATACGACATAGTTCTCGGTGTCTTTGCGGCAGGTGAAGCATATGGAGGGTAAAAAATTTTGGAGGTGTTTTAATATGTCAGTTATTACTATGAAACAGTTGTTGGAGGCAGGTGTTCACTTCGGTCACCAGACAAGAAGATGGAACCCTAAGATGGCAGAGTATATATATACTGAAAGAAACGGTATATATATTATCAATCTTCAGAAAACCGTTAAAAAGATTGTAGAAGCTTATGACTTCATCAAAGAAGTTGCAGAAAGCGGCGAATCAATTCTTTTTGTCGGCACAAAGAAGCAGGCTCAGGAGTCAATTAAGGAAGAAGCAGAGAGAGTAGGAATGTATTATGTAAATGCAAGATGGCTCGGCGGTATGCTTACTAACTTTAAAACAATTCAGAAGAGAATTGAAAGACTCAACCAGCTTAAGAAAATGGAAGAAGACGGCACTTTTGACCTTCTTACAAAGAAAGAAGCTACAAAGCTTAAACTTGAAATAGAAAAGCTCGAGAAATATCTCGGCGGTATTAAAGATATGAAGAAGCTCCCGGGCGCACTTTTTGTCGTAGACCCGAGAAAAGAAAAAATCGCCGTTGCAGAAGCTAAGAAGCTCGGCATACCGGTTGTTGCTATAGTTGATACCAACTGCGACCCTGAAGAAGTAGATTATGTAATTCCGGGTAATGATGACGCTATCAGAGCCGTTAAGCTCATTGCATCAACAATGGCTAATGCGGTAATCGAAGGCAGACAGGGTGAAGACGCTGTTATGGAAGCTGCTGAAGGCGCAGACGATGCCGAAGCAGAAGCACAGGACGCTGAATAATTGTTTGGAGGATATAGATAATGGCTAATTTTACAGCAAAAGATGTTAAGGATTTAAGAGAGAGAACCGGCTGTGGAATGATGGACTGCAAAAAAGCCCTTACAGAATCAGACGGTGACGTTGATAAAGCTATAGAATTTTTGAGAGAAAAAGGACTTGCAGCCGCTGCTAAAAAAGCAGGCAGAATTGCTGCCGAAGGTCTTGTAGACGCATATGTAAGTGCAGACGGCAAAATAGGCGCTGTAATCGAAGTTAACTCAGAAACAGACTTCGTTGGTAAGAATGCTGATTTTAAGGCATTTGTAGCAGCTCTTGCAAAGCTCGTTGCAGACAGCAACCCGGCTGATGTTGACGCACTTTTGAAGCTTACCTATCCCGACAGCGAAATGACTGTTGAAGAAATGCTTCGTGAGAAAATTCTTACAATCGGCGAGAACATGAACATAAGAAGATTTGCAAGATATGAAGGCAATGTTGCGGCATATATCCACGGCGACGGAAGAATAGGCGTTTTGGTTAACTTTGATACGGATGTTGCAGCAAGCGATGCGTTCAATACAATGGCAAAAGACGTTTGCATGCAGATTGCCGCTGTTAATCCGCAGTATGTATGCGAAGAAGAAGTTCCGGCAGACGTTGTTGAAAAGGAAAAAGAAATCCTCACACAGCAGGCTCTTAATGAGGGTAAACCTGCAAATATCGCTGAAAAAATGGTTGCAGGACGTATAAGAAAATTCTATAAGGAAATATGCCTTGTTGATCAGGAATTTGTTAAGGATCCTGATTTGACGGTTAAAAAATACGTTGAAAATGTTGCAAAAGAGCTTGGCGGTTCTGTTGCAATCAAATCGTTTGTAAGATTTGAAAAGGGCGAAGGCCTTGAAAAGAGAGAAGACAATTTTGCAGACGAAGTTGCAAGCATGATAAAATAATTTATTTTAAATTTTAAAGCCTTGTAAGCGATATGTTTCGCTTGCAGGGCTTTTTTGATATTATTTTATCAAGGCTGCCCGTAATAATTTCATTATATTTTTATCAAAAAAATATTGACATATCCGTAGCTTTGTGTTATATGAGGTGCTTAAATGAATAGTGATAATGAATCAACTCTTTTGCTTATACACAGTGCCGCAAAAGAGGAATTTATGAATAAGGGTTTTTCTTTTGAAAAAGCAATCAAATTTTATAACAGCAAAGTATTTTTGATAAAAAACAGAATATTGCATTGTATTTTTGAGTTTTTTGTAGAAAAACACCAAAATTTATTTAAACTCTTGACAACATGGTATAATTGTGAAATAATATATAAAAAATATATTTGTTTCAAAAAACAACTAATGGTAGAGGCGCGGTACTTATTATTAGGTCTGTCCGGTATGATGGCAATCATGGCAGGCTGAAAGGAAATACCGCCGAAATGCCGGGCTTGTTGCCACAAAGCCGGGTGTTGGGCTGCAGTAGAATATGTTGCAGACTGTCACAATTGTGAAGCGCTATCCGTAGTTAAGTATTTTGGTTTTAGTTATTTAAGCCGTGTACGTTTAACTATTAAGCGTTCACGGCTTTTTGTTTGCTGAAAAAATATATAAAAAACTAAAAGGTGGTATGACATATGAAAAAAATTATTTCTGTTTTACTTGCGGCGGCTTTGGTTTTGTCACTGGGCGCATGCGGCTCAAAGGGCGGTAACTCCGAAACAAACGGCGGCAGCGAAAGCGATTCGCTTAAAGTCGGTATGGAGTGCGGTTACGCTCCGTTTAACTGGACGCAGTCTGACGACTCAAACGGCGCAGTTAAAATTAACGGTTCTTCCGATTATGCCGGTGGATATGATGTTCAGATTGCAAAAAAAATAGCTGACAGCATGGGCAAAAAGCTTGAAATAGTAAAAACAGACTGGGAAGGTCTTCTTCCGGCTCTCACATCCGGCAAAATAGATTTGATTATCGCAGGTATGTCGGCAACCAAGGAACGCAAGGAATCAATAGACTTTTCCGATAACTACTATACATCTGACCTGGTTGTCGTTGTAAAAAAGGACGGTCCGTATGCAAATGCAAAAACCATCAATGATTTTGCCGGCGCAAAGCTTACAGGACAGCTCAATACATTCCACTACAGCGTTCTTGATCAGATGAAGGGAATAGACAAACAGACGGCATTAGAGGACTTCCCGACCATGACTGTTGCTCTTTCTTCGGGCAAAATAGACGGTTATATTTCCGAAAGACCGGGCGCACTTTCCGCTGTTGCCACAAACCCGGAGCTTTCATTTGTTGAGTTTGGTGACGAAGGAAATTTTGAATATGACGAAGACGAAGTATCTATAGCTGTCGGCGTTAAAAAAGGCAGCAAGCTTACCGAAAAGGTAAATGCCGCTTTGGCTGAAATATCGGACGAAGAACGCCAGAAAATAATGAATGACGCAATAGCAAATCAGCCTACAGTGGAGTAAAATTATGGAGAAAACATTTTGGCAATGGGTAGTTCTTATATTGCAGAAATACTGGCCTAAGTTTTTGCAGGGAGCAGGTCTGACGCTTTACATTGCTTTGATAGGTACGGTTATCGGCTTTGCCATCGGGCTTGTTATAGGTGTTATAAGAACTATACCGATAAGAAAAAACGATAATATATTTAAGAAAATATTATTTAGAATATTAAACTTTATTTTGGCGGCTTATATTGAGATTTTCCGCGGTACTCCTATGATTGTACAGGCAATGGTTATATATTACGGACTTATGGAAGGGTTCAATATAGACCTTTCGCCGCTGAGCGCCGCAATATTCATTGTTTCCATAAATACCGGTGCATATATGTCGGAAATTGTGCGCGGCGGAATTGACTCCGTTGACAAAGGGCAGTATGAAGCGGCTTCATCTGTCGGCATGACGCATCGGCAGACTATGCTTTATGTTATAATTCCGCAGGCAATAAGGAATATTCTTCCTGCCACAAGCAATGAATTTGTAATTAATATAAAAGATACCTCTGTGCTTAATGTTATAGCTGTTTCTGAGCTTTTTTATGTGTCCAAGGATATTAAGGGCGCACTTTTCAGAACTTTTGAGGTGTTTTTTATAACCTGTGTTGTTTATTTTATAATGACGTTTACAATTACACGGATTTTAAAGTATATTGAGCGCAGAATTGACGGACCTTCTTCCTATATAATACATCATTCGTCAACCATGCCGGATGAAAGTTTTACGGCAAAGGAGGTTTCAAGATGAGTGTGATTTCAATTAAAGGATTAAAAAAATCCTTTGGTGAAAATGAGGTTTTAAAGGATATAAACTTCTCTGTGAATAAAGGTGACGTAACCTGCATAATTGGTTCGTCCGGTTCGGGTAAATCAACTATGCTCCGCTGCATAAACCTTTTGGAAGAGCCTTCCGGCGGCGAAATTATTTATAACGGTCAGAATATACTTGAAACAAAAAATATTCCGGCATACCGCGCAAAAGTTGAAATGGTTTTTCAGAGCTTTAACCTTTTTGAAAACATGTCGGTTTTAAAAAATTGCATGATAGGCCAGCTCAAGGTGCTGAAAAAAAGCAAAGAAGAAGCTAAAGAAACAGCCATGTATTATCTTGATAAGGTTGGTATGGCACCTTATATAAATGCGAAGCCAAAGCAGCTTTCGGGCGGTCAGAAACAAAGGGTTGCGATTGCGCGCGCACTTTCCATGAAGCCCGATGTCATACTTTTTGACGAACCGACCTCCGCTTTGGATCCGCAAATGGTCGGCGAGGTTCTGGATGTTATAAAAAACATTGCCAAAGAGGGACTTACAATGATTATAGTAACTCATGAAATGGCATTTGCAAGAGATGTTTCAAATCATGTAGTATTTATGCACAACGGTGTTATATGCGAGGAGGGAACTCCCAAAGAAATATTTACAGCGCCGAAACATCCGGAAACAAAAGAGTTTTTGTCGCGTTTTATGAACGGCTGATAGTATTTCAAAAAGTCAGGCAGAATTAATTGCCTGACTTTTATAATAATTTAATTACAGGAAATAATAATATAAAAATCTTTAAAAGGAGAAAACCAATGAGCGAAATAATGAAAAACATCAAAAAAGCAGAAGTGCTCACCCTTAAAGATCAGGTAGAATACCATGAAGGTCAGGTTGTGAGTAAAACACTGGTTCAAAATGAGTCTGTAAGCGTTACTCTGTTCTCTTTTGACAAAAACGAAGAAATCAGCACACATGAGTCGGGCGGCGATGCTTTTGTCACCTGCCTTGACGGAGTGGGCAAAATTACCATAGACGGCGTCGAGTACGAACTTTGCGAGGGGAACTCCATTGTAATGCCCGCAGGTCATCCTCATGCTGTTTACGGAAAAGAACGTTTTAAAATGCTGCTTGTTGTTGTGTTTTAAACAATAAAAAATTTTTTATAAAAATTACAATCAATTCCCGTGATGATAAAAAAGAAGAAAATACGCAAATCCCAAATCCGATTGTTGAATATAAGACGGTTGAAGATGCCGAGAAGGCAGTGTCTTTTAAACCTGTCATGCCGGCAAAAATACCTGACGGCTACAAGCTTGCTTTTATTTCCGTAATATCAGGAAAAACATTCCAGCTTGTGTATGAAAACGGGGATAATGAAATTACATACAGGGTTGCCGAGGGTACAGATGATATAAGCGGAGATTACAATGTTTATAAAAATATTACCGAAACAAAAGTCGGCGGTATGGGTCGATGAGGAGTCTTATGCCGTCATAAGCGACGAGGGCATTGACAAAGAAGAAATGATAAAAAT
Source organism: uncultured Clostridia bacterium (assembly GCA_934481345.1). Lineage (GTDB taxonomy): Bacteria > Bacillota > Clostridia > UMGS1810 > UMGS1810 > CAKSIN01. The sequence goes on along the minus strand of CAKSPF010000001.1, from coordinate 379,881 downwards.
TACAGAAAGTGTAGTCAGAAATAAAAACAGTTAATCACTTTTATTTATATACCTTTTTTCCAAAAAACACGAAAAATGCGTCACCGGATACGGCGGCGCATTTTTTGTTAATCCTGTTTTGCTTCTTTTAATAAATCCCGTATTTCCGCAAGCAGTTCCTCCTGAGTCGGAGCTGTGGGTTCGGGAGCTTTTTCGGGTTCGCGTCTTTTAAATTTGTTGATCAGCTTGATAAATGCAAATATTGACATTGCAATAATCATAAAGTCAAAAACATTTTGAATAAAATTGCCTATCATAATTGCGTTTTCGCCGTTGAGGGAAATTTTAATATCCGTAAATTTGACTCCGGAAGCCGCAGAGGTAAATATAGGCATAATAATGTCGCTTACCATTGAAGTAACTATTTTGCTGAATGCAGTACCTATTATAACGCCGACTGCCATGTCAAATACATTGCCTTTAAAGGCAAATTCCTTAAATTCTTTTAGTAAAGACATAGTTAATCCTCCGTAAAAATATATTCAGTTAGATTTTACATTAAAGTACACAATTTGTCAAATTTTGACCGTACATATTATATTTATTTTTGGAAATACTCAGAATATATACTTGTAAAGGAAGATGATTGCAATTTCTAAAATAATTGTCGGGTATTCTCCGTCGCTCAGCGGAAGTGTGGAAATAAGCGGTTCAAAAAACAGCGCTTTGCCGGTAATGGCGGCATGCATTATGGCAAAAACAGGTGTTCGCCTGGAAAATGTGCCAAATATATCTGATGTGCGCAACATGGCAAAAATACTTGCTGATTTGGGGTGCAGCTGCACTTTTGAAAATAATATTATGGAGATTGACAGCACGCATATAAACAGGACTGATACCGAATACGAAACAAGCGGCAGGCTGCGCGCGTCATTTCTTGTCGCCGGACCCCTTCTTGCTATGTATAAAAGGGCGAGAATATCACTTCCCGGAGGGTGCAGCATAGGACTAAGACCTGTGGATTTGCATATAAGGGGATTTGAAGCGTTGGGAGCGGAGGCGGTCACGGGAGCCGGCTTTGTGGAGCTTACTGCCGATAAGCTTACGGGCAGCGAAATATATCTTGACTTTCCTTCTGTAGGCGCCACACAAAATATCATGATGGCGGCATGCCTTGCAAACGGGATTACAACCATAGGCAACGCGGCGGCAGAACCTGAGGTTGCCGATTTGGGTAATTTTTTGAATAAGTGCGGTGCAAAAATCAGCGGAGCAGGAACGGATACCGTTAAAATAACGGGGGTGGGTTCTCTTGGCGGAACTTCGCACAGAATAATTCCGGACAGGATAGAGGCAGGAACATTTATGACAGCCGCCGCAGCAACGCACGGCTGTATAATGCTTCGCGGAGTAGATTGCAGCCATCTGAAACCTGTTATGGCAAAGCTCGGAGAAATGGGTGTGGAATTTGCACAGGATAACGACTGTCTTACCGTAAATGCAAAAAACGATTTGCATGCCGCATCTGTAAGAACAATGCCGTTTCCGGGTTTTCCTACAGATATGCAGTCGCAGTTTACCGCTCTTTTCTGCATGAGTGAGGGACATTCATCTGTTACGGAAACAATTTTTGAAAACAGGTTTATGTATGCCGGTGAGCTCACGAGAATGAATGCACATATCAAAATAGACGGCAGAACTGCGCTGATTGACGGAGTAAAGCGCCTTACCGGCACAAAGGTTACCGCCTGCGATTTAAGAGGCGGCGCGGCGCTTATTGTAGCCGGACTCGGAGCAGACGGCATTACCGAAATAGAAAATGCCGAGTATATTTACCGCGGATATGACAGGATAGAAAGTAAACTCAAAAGTATCGGCGCCAATATTTACAGCGTTTGATTTTTGTGATAAAATAATTTGGAAGAGGGGTAATTTATAACGTTGAAAAACAGAATTATAAATACCGTAGCGGTGATTTCGGCTTTGGCGGCAGGAGCATGGCTTCTCGGCAATGCGGCATATTCCGAATACAATGCCGATGAAAAAAATAACAACAGCGGCAATGTTTATGAGCAAAACGAAAAAATCCCCGATGAAAACACTATAAAAAATATTGAAAAAAATAATTTAACGGGTAATGAAAACAATATAGCGGATTCCGAAGGACTTTTGCAGGAACCCGAAGAAATTGATTTGCCGCAAAAATTTGAATTAAAAGATGAAGAAGCATATAGCCAGCTAAGACTAATAGTTTCTGTCAAAAGTGCGGATTATGAAAAAACGGTGGAATATATGAAAAAAAGAATTAATGTAAGCGAGATTTATTCTGCTGAAGAACAAGCGGCTTTCACTTTGCCAAAAGAAGACTATGACCTCGCTCTTAATGCAATAATTGACTGTCCGTATACCGAAAACGTTGTCTATAGAAATGAAGACTACTATCCGGTGGCACAAAGAATTTTTTTTGAAGCCGATGATGAGAATGTAAGCTCAGAAACCGTTTCTACACTGGAAAATATAGAACAGTTCTGTCAAAAGGCCATGATTGTAATTCAGACTGTGGGAATTTAAGTGTAAATAGGGGAGAACTATTATGAAAGCTTTAAAAAGTATTTATGCCGGGCAAATGTCCGACTCGATGAAAACCGCTGTGTTCGTAATACTGTCAGGCGGTTTTCAGGATGCATATACATATTGCTGCAGGGGCGGTGTTTTTGCTAATGCACAGACGGGAAATATAGTGCTTTTGAGCACAAACCTTTTTGCCGGCAAGCTGATGTACAGTCTGAAATATCTTATCCCGCTTGTGGCATTTTTTATCGGCACGGCGGTGGCTGAAACCATACATAGCCATTTCAAAAATTGCGAAAAAATCCATTGGCGGCAGATTATTCTGATTTGTGAGATTGCTTTGCTTTTCGCAGTAGGTTTCATTCCGCAAAAACTTAATTTTGCAGCTAACGCACTGGTATCTTTTGTGTGTGCAATGCAGGTTCAGACGTTTCATAAGGTGCGCGGTCATGTCTATGCGAGCACAATGTGCATAGGCAATTTGCGGAGCGGAACAGAGGCTCTCTGCGTGTATCTGCGGAATCGGGACAGAGCGGTGCTGAAAAAAGCGGCAACTTATTTTGCGGTTATTTTGGTTTTTGCAATAGGCGCCGGAGCCGGCAGCTTTGTTACGGCGTTGTTCGGAGAAGCTTCTGTCTGGATTTGCTGTGTTTCGTTGTTTGTCAGCTTTATTATTATGTTTAGGAATGAAAAGCGCTGAGGCTTATGCCATAGCGCTTTTTCAGCTTTTAAATTCCGAAAGTTTTTCGGCGGCGCTTACAAATTGCAAAACATCTTTCGGTGCATTGTGACTGTAAAGCAAGCCGTAGGGTATAGAGTATTCCCAGTTGACGGGAACGGATATTAATCCGGGATGAACCTCTTGCCAGCAGTCAAGCGTAAGCAAAACATTTCCGGTTTCGGCACATCTGTTAAATACAGACAAATCATAAAACGGCGGAGTGTCTTCAATTCTAATCTGCGGATGATTCTGTTCCAAATCATTGCGGAGATAGTCATTTACTCCGGAATCGCCTTTTTTTACCATCATAAGTGTTTCGCCGTATAAATCGCTTATTTCAATGCATTTTTTTGCTGCAAGCCTGTGCTCTCTCGGCACAGCTATCATTTTTTTGCATCTGCCGAGCGGTGTAAAACTGCACATTGAGAGCCACGCTTTGGAATCGCATACACCAATCAAAAAATCAAAATTTTTACCGAGCTTTTCTATTACACTAAGTATTCCGCGGTGATCGTCCTCAAAAGGAACGAGATGAAGCTTGTAATCGGGAAAATCCTTATTTATTTTGTACCATAAATCCATAAAAGGTTTTGCAGGATTCAAAAGCGACGTTCCAACACAAAAAGTAGTGTCGTATGAATGAGCGGCAGCGTGGGCGTCCGCAAGCGCTTTTTTTGAGTATTCCATAATTGTTTTTGCATTGCGGTAAATTATTTCGCCCTGCGGTGTAAGATGCACACCTGTTGAAGTACGCTCCATAAGCTTTAAGCCGAGCCTGCTTTCAAGCGTATTTATCTGTTTCATAACGGCAGTGGGGGAAATATATAAGTGTTCCGCCGCTTTTGTGAAGCTGCCGAAGTCGGCTGCGGCAATAAGTGCGTCCAGCATATGATTATACATATTATGCCTCCTTGCATAAACCATAGGTTAATACAATAATAACATATTGGTTATTCCGTGTCAATAAGGTTTGTGGTATCATGTGTTCATAAGAAGATGAGAATATGTCCGATAGAATTGTAGTGTTTTACTCAAGGGCTGATGAAAACTATGTAAGCGGTGCTATCAAAAGCCTTGAAACGGGAAATACCGAGATTGCGGCGAAATATGTATCCGAATCTTCGGGGGCGGAGCTTTTTAAAATTGAACAGGAAAAACCTTACTCCGCAAATTATAATGAGTGCATAGCAGAAGCGCAGAGCGATCAGCGCAGCAATGCACGGCCAAAGTTAAAAAAGCTTCCGAAAAGCATGGAACGCTATGACGTGATTTATCTCGGCTATCCGAATTACTGGGGTACTATGCCGATGGCGGTATTTACATTTTTGGAAAGCTTTGATTTCAGCGGCAAAAAGATAAGACCGTTCTGTACTCATGAGGGCAGCGGACTCGAAAACAGTATAAGCGATATAAAAAGGCTTTGCCCGAAAGCAATTGTTGAAAAAGGACTTTCTGTTCGGGGCGGCAGCGTTGAACAGGTAGAAGAAGATATAAAAAAATGGGCATTGGAGGAATAAAAATGAAAAAAGTGCTGATTATCTCGGCAAGTCCGCGCAGAAACGGTAATTCTGATATTTTGTGCGGCAGGTTTGCACAAGGTGCGGAAGAATCCGGAAACACTGTCGAAAAGGTTTTTCTCGCAGATAAAAATATAGGCTGCTGCAAAGGCTGCGGCGTTTGCAATACCACTCATAAGTGTGTTCAGAAAGATGACATGAAAGAAATACTTGATAAAATGGTAGATGCTGATGTAATAGTTCTTGCAACACCGGTTTATTTTTATTCAATGGACGGACAGATGAAAACATTCATCGACCGCACCGTTCCGCACTATACCGAGATTTCAAATAAGGATTTTTATTATATAATGACTGCGGCAGACACCGAAAAAGCAAACCTGGAGCGCACTATGGAGGCTTTCAGAGGCTTCACCGAGGATTGTCTTGACGGCGCAAACGAGGCAGGCATAATATATGGTACGGGGGCATGGCAGATTGGTGAAATAAAAAACACCCCTGCATATGACGAAGCTTATAAAATGGGAAAGGATGTGTAAAATATGGAGTATGTAACATTGTCAAACGGTGTGAAAATGCCGATATTGGGCTACGGAGTTTATCAGGTTGAAAAAGACGAGTGTGAAAGATGCGTGCTTGATGCACTCAGCGTCGGCTACAGACACATTGATACCGCACAGGCATATTTTAATGAAGAAGAGGTCGGATCGGCAATACAAAAATCAAAGATTCCGCGTGATGAAATTTTTATTACAACCAAAATCTGGGTTGAGCATTACGGTTACGAAAAAGCAAAGGCTTCGGTAATCGAATCCATGAGTAAACTGAAAACAGATTATCTCGATTTGGTACTTCTGCATCAGCCATATTCGGATTACTACGGCGCATGGCGCGCTTTGGAAGAGTTGTATGATGAAGGCAAAATACGCGCAATCGGAATTTCAAATTTTTATGCTGACCGCATGGTTGATTTAGCCGCGTTTAATCGCATAAAGCCTATGGTAAATCAGATGGAAACACACATTTTCAATCAACAGAAGGAAATGAAAAATTGGGCGGATAAATACTTCGTTCAGCTTGAGGCATGGGGACCATTCGGCGAGGGCAGACAGGGTATTTTTGACAATCCGACGGTTACTGAAATAGGAAAGAAATACGGCAAAACGGCGGCGCAGACCATGCTTCGCTGGAATATACAGCGCGGTGTGGTTGTCATTCCGAAATCCACTCATCTTGAACGCATGAAAGAAAATTTTGATGTGTTTGACTTCGAATTGTCGGCAGAAGATATGGCGGCAATTGCAGCGCTTGATAAAAACGAGAGTGCATTTTTCTCACATTCTGACCCCGGTACGGTAGAATGGTTTGTAAAAATGGTGGCTGAAAGAAAATAAAAGATTTTATGGCACCTGCTTAAACCGAAAAAATTCCTGCCTTTGTTTAATAAGGCAGGAATTTTCGTATGTTTAAAATTATATTTTCAACGTATTCTATCGGGTAAGCAATTATTGCTTATTTCTGCGGGCCGGCGCTTACAAGCGCTTTGCCTGCTGCGTTGCCTTCATATTTAGCAAAGTTCTTTGTAAATCTCTCTGCCAGATCTTTTGCTTTTACATCCCAGTCAGCAGCATTTTCGTATGTGTCACGGGGATCAAGAATACCGGAATCAACACCCGGAAGCTCTGTAGGAACTTCAAAGTTGAAGAACGGAATTTTCTTTGTAGGAGCATTGAGAATATCTCCGTTTAAAATAGCGTCTATTATTCCGCGTGTGTCACGAATGGATATACGCTTGCCGGTTCCGTTCCAGCCTGTGTTTACGAGATATGCCTTAGCACCGCTCTTTTCCATCTTTTTAACGAGTTCTTCCGCATATTTTGTGGGGTGCAGCTCCAAAAATGCCTGACCGAAGCAAGCGGAGAATGTAGGTGTAGGCTCTGTAATTCCGCGCTCTGTACCTGCGAGCTTTGCAGTAAATCCGGAAAGGAAATAGTACTGAGTCTGCTCAGGTGTAAGGATAGATACCGGAGGAAGCACACCGAAAGCGTCAGCCGAAAGGAATATTACATTCTTTGCGGCAGGTGCAGCCGAAATCGGCTTAACAATGTTTTCAATGTGATCTATCGGGTACGAAACTCTTGTGTTTTCCGTAACGCTCTTATCGTCAAAATCAATTTTGCCGTCTTTGTCAAGTGTAACATTTTCCAAAAGGGCGTCGCGCTTGATTGCATTGTATATATCAGGCTCGGATTCTTTGTCAAGGTTGATAACTTTAGCGTAGCATCCGCCCTCAAAGTTGAATACACCGTTGTCATCCCAGCCGTGCTCGTCATCACCGATTAACAAACGCTTCGGATCTGTGGAAAGAGTTGTTTTTCCTGTACCGGAAAGACCGAAGAATATAGCTGTGTTTTCGCCGTTTTTGTCTGTATTTGCGGAGCAGTGCATTGATGCGATACCTTTAAGGGGCAGATAGTAGTTCATCATTGAGAACATACCTTTTTTCATTTCGCCGCCGTACCATGTATTTACTATAACCTGCTCGCGGCTTGTAATGTTGAACATTACAGCAGTTTCAGAGTTAAGACCTAATTCTTTGTAGTTTTCAACCTTTGCTTTTGACGCATTGTAAACCACAAAATCGGGTTCAAAGTTTTTGAGTTCTTCTTCGGTAGGCTTGATGAACATGTTTGTAACAAAGTGAGCCTGCCAAGCAACTTCAACTATAAAACGGATTGCCATGCGTGTATCTTTGTTAGCACCGCAGAAAGCGTCAACCACAAAAAGTCTTTTGCCGGAGAGCTCTTTTAAAGCAATGTCTTTAACTGCTTTCCATGCTTCTTCGGTTGCGGGATGGTTGTCGTTTTTGTATTCATCCGAGGTCCACCAAACAGTGTCTTTTGAATTTTCATCCATAACTATGAATTTATCTTTGGGCGAACGGCCGGTGTATACTCCTGTCATAACGTTAACAGCGCCGAGCTCGCTTTCCTGTCCTTTTTCATAGCCTTCAAGATTTGCCTTTGTTTCTTCTTCAAACAGCATCTCGTAGGAAGGGTTGTAGACAATTTCCGTAGTATCGGTAATGCCGTACTTGCTCAAATTGATTTCTGCCATTGTAATTACCTCTTTCTTATATTATTTGTTTTCTTTAAATACAAAATCTGCCTTTTTTCACGGTTGGCATTTAAACCCAACCACAATAATTATACAATATTTTCAAAAAAAAAACAATATCATTATCGAAAAAAAACCACGTCAATTTTACTGATTTGCATAGTTTAAGCATAGGTTTAATAGTAATTATATCTAAATTGTTAAAAATATTTGACGAAAAACACCGTTTTATTTTGTACATGACAGCACTGCGACACATTCTGTATGAACCGACATCGGAAACATATCTACTGCACACAGCTTATCAAGAATATATCCGTATTCTTTCAGCAAGGCGGTGTCGCGTGCCAAAGTTGCGCTGTTGCAAGACACATACACAAGCTTTTTCGGAGACATTTCATGTATCAGGTTTAAAAGATCTTCGCTGCAGCCCTTGCGCGGAGGGTCAACCACCACAATATCGGCTTTTTCACCGTTTTTAATCAGTCTTTTTACCGTTTCGGCACAGTCACCGGCATAAAATTCGGCATTGTCCATGTTATTTAGTTCGGCGTTTTCAATTGCGTTTCTGACAGCCTGTTCAACTATTTCCACACCGATAACTTTTTTTGCCTTTTGTGCAAGAAACAGCGAGATGCTTCCTGTTCCGCAGTACAGGTCGAATACGGTTTCTCCGCTTTTAATATCCGCATATTCCAGCGCCTTTGAATATAAAACCTCGGTTTGTTCGCCGTTTATCTGAAAAAAGCTGTGCGGAGAAATTTTGAACTTCAGATTTCCTATGCATGATGTGATATATCCGCTGCCGTATAATATTCTGTTTTTTTCTCCCAAAACAAGGTTACCCTTGCGCGTATTTATGTTTTGCACAATGCACGTCATGTTCGGCAGGGCTTTGAGCCTGTTGATAAGCTCTTTTTCGTTCTTAAGCGGTTTTTCCGTATTTGTGACCAATACAGCCATAAGCTCGTTGGTTTTTGTGCCGCTTCGGATATACAGGTGCCTCATTATACCTCTGTGGGTGTTTTCATCATAGACGCTTATCCGGCAGTCATTTATATAGCTTAGTATTATTGAAACAGCCTTGTTTATATCTTCGTTTTGAATAAGGCAGTTATTGCAGGCAACAATATCATGGCTTTTTTTGGAGTAAAAACCGCAAACCGCTTTTTGATTTTGTATGCCGACGGGAAACTGAGCCTTGTTTCTGTAGCTGAGAGTGTTTTTTGCACCGAATATGCCCTCAAAGCTGTATTCGTCCGCCGCATATCCGCCTATTCTCTGCATATTGCCTGTTACAAAGCTTTTTTTCAGCTTCAGCTGATATTCGTAATCAATATGCATAAAATCGCATCCGCCGCATTTTTCAAAGTATTTGCACGCAGGCTCTCTGCGGTGCGGCGAGGGGGATAGTATTTCAAGAATTTTGGCAAAACCGTAATTCTTGTTGGTTTTTGTCACTTTAATTTTCAGCCTGTCACCCGTAACGGCATTTTTTATAAAGAGGGGATAACCGTCTATTTTTGCTATTCCGTCACCGTTTGACGCAACATCGCATATTTCCGTAATTGTTTCATAATTTTTATCTATGTCAATCAACTCCAAAACATATTAAACTGTGTCTATTATACAGTTATCATAATATAAAGTCAAATTTTCGGCACAATATTTGCTTTACGCTGTCATATGATTAACAGAGGGGGAATTTGAATTGAAAACACTGATATTTATTCCGTCTGATGACGAAGTAAACGGCTATATGGAGCTGACGGAAAGGGAAAACGGAATTAAAATAAAATACGGATTTACACTGGCAGAGCAGGAGGAAGGGGTAATATATAAACTGTACGGATTAAGTGCCAAAAAACCGTTCGGTACACCTGTCGTCATAGATACGATAGAATTTAAAGATAATCTTGCTCAGTCCGAAAGGGAACTGACACTTGCTTCTCTCGGCGAAAGGGGATATTTGCCGGAGGAAATAAACACATTTGTGCTTGTTAAAAAAAATTTTACTACCGCCGATGTGAAAGTTGCCGCAAAATGCTTTGCCGGGCTTGTGTGGGAGGTTGACGGAGCATTTGAAAACACCGGAGAAGTTAAGGTCATAAGTCCGGTACTCAGAGGAACAGAGGCTCTGGAAAAAATTAAAAAGCGAACGCAAACCACCGACGCGAATGTACACAAAATATGGCTTAAAAGAATAGAAAATGCCGTTCGGAATTTTGAAAAATTTAATACGGATATTTCAGGTAAATATGAATGGTATATGATAAATTCCATGATTCCGCCCGTAAATCTTCCGGCATACAGACATTTACTGTTTGTTACGGAGGTAATGGAGTCGGTTTATAAAAACGGATTTTATCTTTTCGGTAACGGCAAAGACGGACACACTGCACTTGCCGTAATGGCAAAAAGTGTAAATCCCTTTATAAATGCGGATGACTGCAGCAAGAAAATAAATGATTTTTATACTGTCGGGGTATTGCTTGCGCCTGACGGGCAGTATTTTGAAAAAATTGAAATATAGATTGCAAAAGGTATTTACTTTTCACTTTGTTTGCAGTAAAATAACATGTGCATGAGAGTGAGGGGATATATATGAACAAGGATTTAACAGTAGGAAATCCCGGAAAGGTTTTAAGAGATTTTTGTATTCCGCTTTTCGGAAGTATAATATTTCAGCAGCTGTATAATATCGCAGACAGCTTTGTTGCCGGTAAATTTGTGGGCGAAGATGCGCTTGCGGCAGTGGGAAACAGCTATGAAATCACACTTATTTTTATAGCCATAGCCTTTGGCTGCAACATCGGATGTTCGGTAATAGTGGCGCAGCTTTTCGGGGCAAAAAAGTATTCAGAAATGAAAACGGCGGTGCATACCACAATGATTTCATGTGCGGTGCTGTGTGCCGTGCTCATAACGGCAGGATTGCTTTTGTGTAGAAATCTGCTGGAGCTTATTAATACTCCGTCAAATATTATGAAGCCGTCAATGCTGTATCTTAATATTTACATATACGGACTGCCGTTTGTCTTTTTTTATAATGTGGCAACGGGTATTTTTTCTGCACTCGGCGATTCAAAAACACCGTTTGTTTTTCTTGCGTGTTCATCCACGGCAAATATTGCCGTAGATATATTGTTTGTAACTGCCTTTGACATGGGCGTTGCAGGCGTTGCATGGGCTACGTTTCTTTGCCAGGGTGTAAGCTGTATTTTGGCAGTCATTTTTGTTTTGAAAAGATTAAGAGGTATTGAGGACGACGGAAAAGCAGGTTTGTTTTCTCTTGAGCTTTTGGGAAAGATTTCTATTATTGCAATACCGAGTATTTTGCAGCAGAGCTTTGTTTCTGTCGGAAATATTATAATACAGAGCGTTATCAATCTGTTCGGAACAGGTGTAATTGCCGGATATTCCGCAGCAGTTAAAATGAACAACCTCGTAGTTACGTCGTTTGTTACATTCGGAAACGGCATTTCCAATTTTACCGCACAAAATCTCGGGGCAGAAAAGCCGGAGCGCGTCCGCAGCGGTTTCAGAGCGGGGCTTAAAATTGTATGGCTTTTGTGCATACCGTTTGTTTTGTTATATTTTGTTTTCGGAAAATACTTTATTTATATGTTTTTGGACAACCCTACAAAAACGGCAATGAACACGGGAATAGAATTTTTAAGAATAATTTCGCCGTTTTATTTTGTGGTTGCGGCAAAGCTTGCGGCAGACGGTGTTTTGCGCGGAGCGGGAAAAATGAAAATGTTTATGGGCTCCACATTTACGGATTTAATTTTAAGAGTTATATTAACGTTTGTATTATCCGATATTTTCAAATCTACCGGAATATGGCTTTCGTGGCCTCTAGGCTGGACAATATCAACTCTGATGTCACTGTGGTTTTATAAAAGCCTTGTAAAAAGCTATTAATCACTTGTTTGCAAAAACCTCCGAAAAGGTGTTTGACTGCCTTTTCGGAGGTTTTTTATTTACACATCCAACGGATCGTCCGTGCTATCTTTCGGTGTGGAATCGGTGTTTGGTTTTTGCTGCGGTGTGCTGTCCGTCGGTGATGATGTTTGTGTGTCGGTCGGTGTGTTTTCCGACGGTGCATTTATGTCGGGATTTTCAGGGACCTGAGGAACTGTCGGCTCCGGAGCAGGCGCCGGTTCAGCCGGTTTTGGCTGCGGAACTGGTTCTGCTGCCGGTTTTGCCGTTCCGACCATAACTTTTGCGGATACGGGACTGTAAGTGCTCTTTGCTTCATATTTTCTGTTAATTTCCTTGCCGTTTTTCTTGTAAACCCTGTAGCTGTTCACTATAGAGCCGTTTGAACCGGCAGAAACGGTTTTGGTTTGACCGTCGGCAAGTGAGCTGTCGTTTACTTTTTCGGTGGAATAGGGGATAGCTTTTACATATTCCGTTGCAAATTCCACGGTATAGTCGGGCGTTTCCGTTCCGACTATGGATACGGTTATCTGTTGTCCGCTTATGGTTGCCTTTACGCTTACCGGATATGATTTGTTGTTTTCAAAGACGAAATCAATGCTTCCGTATGAAACGGTGGCATCTCTTCCGAGAGGTGTGTATCCTACAGGGATAGAGTGATTTGTTCTTGAAACGATTTTTAAGTCGGAAAGAACAACGGCATTGTAAAGGGTAGAGGATACCTGGCAGATACCTCCGCCTATTCCGTCTGCTACCTGATTGCCTACATATACATGAGCGATTTTAAACCCTGCCGCGGCGGTTCTGGGACCTACGACAGCATTGTATGAAAATCTTTTTCCGGGGTTAACGACATAACCGTTGATTTTTGATGCGGCAAGAGCTATGTTGGCGCATCTGTTTGCCGAGCTTCCGGCAAAGCTTGTGGTATATGAGGCTATGATATGGTTTACATATTTATCCTCAAGCTGTTTTGCCGTTACGGACGGATACGTTATTTTTGCGGGGATTTCATATGTCTGTGTGTTGTTTTTGTTTTCTTCGAGTATTCTTTTTACTTCGGTCTTGTCAAGTGTTATTCCGACAACTTCCGGTTCTATTTTATGACCGTCGGCAGTTTTTGTATATACAGCATTTTTGGCTTCTCTGTTATATTCATTGTAAAATTCGTCTGCTGTCAGATTGTCTGCGTTTGTGTCAATAATTTCAACATTAATTGTTTTGTTTTTTTCTTTTAAATCAGAAAGTATGCTTTTTACATCGGATATTATTTTTTTGTTATCCGCGCCTTTTCCTTTGACGGCATTTGTAACATAAAGTCTGTCTGTGCCTGTTTCAACCGTCATAGGTGTTGAATCGGTTGTCTTTTCCTGAATGGCTTCGGTTACCATGAGAAGAAGCCGTTCTTCATCAAATGAAAAATCAAAATTTACTGTATATCCCTTTTTTTTGCCGGATATAATAGTTTTGAGATTTTTAATATTGCTTTTGCTTCTGCCTATTCTGTATGCTTTGTCGGCAAGTTTTTTTGAGTCCACCTTAAACGACAGCGACGACACGGGAACATCAAATTCTATGTCTTGGCATTTAAAGCTCAGCTTCAGGTCATTATATTGCTTTGCATATTTATTAACCGCATTTTCGGCTTCTGCTTTTGTCATTTCGCCTACGTTTATGTTTCCGATTGATATGCCCTTGTAAATGTTTTCATATTTTAGCTGTGAGGCTGCATAAACCAACATTCCTGCGGCAAGTACAGCAATTATGCATATAATAGATATAACAATCCGTTTTTTGCTAAAATGTTTCTTTTTTGCTCCGTCTGAATTCATTTATTAAACCAACCGCCTTATAACAAATTCTTTATAATAGTTATGTATGTCTTTAAGTATATTTATATTACGCACAAAAATGACACATAATACTTATTAATATAATGCAATTTTGGCGGACTTGTAAAAAGTCCGCCAAAATGCAGCAATTTATTTATTTCAAAATTAAATCTGAAATTAGATTTCCTGTGCTTTTCTCTTATAAACTTCATATCTGTCTATAAGGTCTTTCTCAGCTTTTGCAAATATCTGATCTGCAACGTCCGGATAAGCTTTCTTGAGCATGAGGTAACGGTTTTCACCCATGAGGAAGTCTATAATCTTGCCTGTAGGTTCTTTGGAGTCAAGAACAAACGGATTCTTGCCTTCGTCTGCAAGAAGCGGATTGTATCTCCAAAGATGCCAGTAACCTGTGTCAACGGCTTTCTTCTCTTCGGCAATGGAGTTAGCCATGTTGCCCTTTGCCTTGATACCGTGGTTAATGCACGGTGCGTAAGCAATAACGAGTGAAGGACCGTGATAAGCTTCAGCTTCTCTTATAGCTTTGAGAGCCTGTGCCGGGTTTGCACCGAGAGCAATCTGTGCTACATATACATAGCCGTAGGTAGTAGCAATCATGCCGAGGTCTTTCTTCTTAACCTTTTTACCGGAAGCGGCAAATTTAGCAACAGCACCTGTAGGTGTAGCTTTGGATGACTGTCCGCCTGTGTTTGAATATACCTCTGTATCAACAACAAAAATGTTAATATCTTCGTTTGATGCGATAACGTGGTCAAGACCGCCGTAACCGATATCGTATGCCCAGCCGTCGCCGCCGAATACCCACTGTGAACGCTTAACGAGGAAGTCTGTTCTGTCAGCGATTTCTTTGATAGCAGCGTTAGACATATCAGCGTCTTTGATAAGAGTGATTATATCTTTTGCAGCAGCTTTGGAAGCGTTTGCGTCATTCATACCTGCAATCCATGCTTTGAATGCATCTGCAAGCTCGGGTTTAACGTCGCCCATTACAGATTCCATTCTGGATTTAAGAGTATTTCTGATTTTTGAATTAGCCTTAACCATACCAAGACCAAACTCAGCATTGTCTTCGAAAAGTGAGTTTGCCCAAGCAGGACCTTTGCCTTCAGCATTCTTTGTGTAAGGCATTGAAGGTGCGGAACCGCCCCAGATTGAAGTACATCCTGTAGCGTTTGCAACCATCATTCTGTCACCGAAGAGCTGTGTAATAAGCTTGATATAAGGTGTTTCACCGCAGCCTGCGCATGCGCCTGAGAATTCGAGCATCGGCTGTGCAAACTGAGAGTTCTTAACGTTCTTTGCAATGTCTATTTCATTCTGCTTTGTAGGAATTGTCATAGCGTAATCCCAGTTAGGAGCTTCCACATCAACAACATCGTCGATAGGCTTCATAACGAGAGCGTTTTCCTTTGCAGGGCAAACCTGTGCACAAACACCGCAGCCGAGGCAGTCGTTAGGTGAAACCTGGATACGGAACTGGTGACCGTTAAAGCCTGTAGCTTTTAATGTTGTAAATGTTTCCGGCTTTGTTGCAGCTTCTTCATCTGTCAAAAGAACAGGTCTTATAGCAGCATGAGGACATACAAGCGAGCACTGGTTACACTGGATACATTTTGTGCTGTCCCAATCAGGAACATTAACGGCAACGCCTCTCTTTTCGTACTGAGAAGTACCTGTTTCAAAAGTACCGTCTTCCATTCCGACAAATGTGCTTACAGGGAGCTTGTTACCTCTCTGAGCGTTAACCGGGTCAACAATGTTCTTTATAAATGCCGGTCTTGAATCATCAGCGGTATCTTCGTCTGCAGCGTCTTTCCAGGAAGCCGGAACGTCAACTTTCCTGAGTGCTTCTATAGCACCGTCAACTGCTGCACAGTTCATGTTAACGATTTCGTCACCTTTTTTGCCGTAGGTCTTTTTGATAGCAGCTTTGATAAGCGTAACAGCTTCGTCAAAGTCTATAACCTTTGCAAGTTTAAAGAATGCGCTCTGAGTTACCATGTTTATTCTGTTCGGACCGAGACCTACTTTTACTGCAACGTCAACAGCATTTATAATGTAGAATTCAATATCGTTTTCAGCAAGATACTTTTTAACGTGTGCAGGGAGCTTTTCTTCAAGTTCGTCCGGAGTCCATACGCAGTTGAGAAGGAACGTACCGCCTTTTCTCAAGCCTTCGAGTACATCGTACTGATGGAGATATGCCGGCTTATGACATGCAATGTAGTCTGCTTCGTCAAGAAGGTAGGTGGATTTAATCGGTTTTTTACCGAATCTTAAATGCGACATTGTAACACCGCCGGATTTCTTTGAGTCATAATCAAAGTAAGCCTGAGCGTAGAGGTCGGTGTTGTCACCGATGATTTTGATAGCGTCTTTGTTAGCGCCTACAGTACCGTCGGAACCGAATCCCCAGAATTTGCAGCGTGTTGTTCCTTCGGGAGCAGCATTAACCTTTGCAGGGAGTTCAAGTGAAAGATTTGTAACATCATCTACGATACCGATTGTAAATCCGTTCTTCGGATTTGCGCTGTCAAGATTATTGTATACTGCAACAATCTGTGTAGGTGTGGTGTCTTTTGAACCAAGACCGTAACGTCCGCCGACAATAACCGGAGCTTTAGCTTTGCCGTAGAATAAGTTGCATACGTCAAGATAAAGAGGCTCGCCGAGTGAACCGGGTTCTTTTGTTCTGTCGAGAACAGCGATTTTTTCAACAGTTTCCGGAAGTACGTCAAAGAAATACTTAGCGGAGAACGGTCTGTAAAGGTGAACCTTTACAACGCCGACTTTGTTGCCGGCAGCGTTTAAGTAATCAACTGTTTCTTCTATAGTTTCACATACAGAACCGATAGCTACGATAACCTTTGTAGCGTCCTTTGCACCGTAATATGTGAACGGAGCGTAATCTCTGCCTGTGATTTTGGAGATTTCTTTCATGTAATCGGCAACTACATCAGGTACTGCATCATAGAATTTGTTAGCAGCTTCTCTGCCCTGGAAGTAGATGTCGGAGTTCTGAGCCGTACCGCGGAGAACCGGGTGCTCAGGATTTAAAGCGGAATCCTTGAATGCTTTTAAAGCGTCCCAGTCAATGAGGGATTTAAGGTCGTCATAATCCATAACTTCAACCTTCTGAATTTCATGAGAAGTTCTGAAACCGTCGAAGAAATGAAGGAAAGGAACTCTGCTCTTGATTGAAGCGAGGTGAGCAACACCTGCTAAATCCATAACTTCCTGTACCGAACCGGAAGCGAGCATAGCAAAGCCTGTCTGACGACATGCCATAACGTCCTGGTGATCTCCGAAGATGTTAAGAGCGTGAGCAGCAAGAGCTCTGGCACTTACATGAAAAACTGTAGGGAGCAATTCACCTGCAATTTTGTACATGTTCGGAATCATAAGGAGCAAGCCCTGTGATGCTGTGAATGTAGTGGTGAGGGCACCTGCCTGAAGCGAGCCGTGAACTGCACCGGCAGCACCTGCTTCGGACTGCATTTCAACAACGTCAACTGTTTCGCCAAAAATGTTTTTCTGGCCTTTTGCGCTCATCTCATCTACGACTTCTGCCATAGTTGATGACGGCGTGATAGGATAGATAGCAGCAACTTCCGTAAATGCGTAAGCGCAGTATGCGGCAGCGTTGTTACCATCCATGGTTTTAAATTTTTTTGCCATGTTTATCTGACCTCCTGTAGAATATTGAAAACAAAATAATAAATCATTAAACCTTACCTATTATATCACAAACTTTGAGCAATTTCAAACATAAATTTAACTACTTATACATGTGATTTTAAAAAAACTTTATTTTTGTTAAAAATACACAAAAAATTATGAATACAGATGTAAAAAATATCATTTTTTCAAATATTAAGTGTAGCCAATATTAAAAAAATGTGTTACAATTATAAAATACACAGCGTTAAAGTCGCTTTCGGATTTTAATGAATTTTTAAAACACGGTAAAGGAGTATTCAAATGGCTTTTGACGGAATAGTAATTCACGCATTGACAGATGAATTAAATAAACTGCTGTGCGGCGGAAAAATTGACAAAATACATCAGCCGGAGCGCAGCACTCTTACGGTAAATATACGGACGAAAAACGGCGGGTACAAGCTTTTGCTCTGTGCAAATCCGTCATGTGCAAGAGTTCATCTCATGTCAAATTCCATGGAAAATCCGTCCGCTCCGCCGATGTTTTGCATGCTGCTCAGAAAGCACCTTTCCGGCGGAAAAATAACGCTTATAGAACAGCCGGATTTTGAAAGAATTATTCATATACACATAGAAAATTATGATGAAATGGGTTATATTTCCGAAAAAATTCTTATCTGCGAGCTTATGGGAAAATACTCAAATATAATTCTGGTAAATAAGGATTGCAAGATAATAGACTCAATATTTCATGTCGATTTTACGGTGAGCAGCGTAAGACAGATACTTCCGGGGCTTATATATACCGAACCGCCGGGACAGGGAAAGAAAAATCCGCTTGAATTCGGAAAACAGGAAATCAAGGATATGCTTGCAAAAAATGATGTTCCGCTTTTTAAGCAGCTTATGGACAATTTCAAAGGAATAAGCCCGCTTATGGCAAGAGAAACGGTTTACCGCGCTTTGGGCAGAACGGATGCCTGCGGCTCGGAGGTTACGGATGAGCAGTTCGACAGGACCGGTTATATATTTTACACATTGATGCAGAATACTTCTGCC
Organism: uncultured Clostridia bacterium; assembly: GCA_934481345.1. GTDB lineage: Bacteria > Bacillota > Clostridia > UMGS1810 > UMGS1810 > CAKSIN01. The sequence continues at coordinate 361,459 of CAKSPF010000001.1, read as the reverse complement.
GGTGACTATTCCCCCTGCGCCGCTTTTGACAAAACAACCAAAAAGCTTTTGGATTTTAATGCTTTCACTATTGAGCAGTATGAAAATCTTGCCGGGGTAAAAAGCTTTGATACCGTAAATGAGGCGGCGGAATTTTTCTATCTGAAAAAATCTTCAATGCAGAATATGAAACAAAAAAGCGCAGATCTGATGAAGTTTGTAAACAACAATATCGAGCGCTGTCTGAAAAAATTGCAGATAGAAAACGAAACTCTGGAAAAGGCAAAAAAAAGAGAAAAATACAAAATGTACGGCGACCTTATTACGGCAAACATATACAGAATAACTCAGGGTATGAAGAGTGTAGAATGTGAAAATTTTTATTCGGAGGATAACGGTTTGGTTAAAATTCCTCTCAAAGAGGAACTTACTCCGTCACAGAACGCACAGAAGTATTATGTAAAATATACAAAAGAGAAAACCGCCGAAGAAGAAACGGTTAAACAAAAGGAAATCAATTTAAAAGAAATAGATTATTTTGAGTCCGTTAAAGAGGCAATAGAGGTGGCGGAAACCGGCGCGGAAATAGCGATGATACGCGAGGAACTTACCGAGCAGGGATACCTTAAACAAAGAGGCGGAAAAAAGCAGTCAAAAAAACATCTTACGGCTGAACCTATGCACTTTGTAAGCGATGACGGCTTTGACATATACGTCGGCAAAAACAATAAACAGAACGATTACGTTACACTGAAGCTTTCGCGCAGTACGGATATATGGTTCCATACAAAGGGTGTGCACGGTTCGCATGTAATAGTAAAAACCTATGACGCGATGAGCGTACCCGAAAACACTTATCTCCAGGCAGCATCGCTTGCGGCATATTACAGCAAAGGACGCGGCTCGCTCAGTGTGCCGGTGGATTATACGGAGGTCAAAAATGTCAAAAAGCCTTCGGGAGCAAAGCCCGGAATGGTTATTTATGTTGACTATAATACCATCAACGCAAAGCCTGATGAGGAGCTTGCAGACAGGCTCAGAATTAAAAATTAATAAAAAATTTCAAAAATTGCAAATTTTCTCTTGATTTTTGATGTTTCTTGTGTTAAAATAATGATTACATTGACTAATTATGCAATTGGAGGTGAAATTATGCCTAATATTAAATCTGCGAAAAAGAGAGTAAAGGTTATTAGAACAAAGACTTTGAGAAATCAGATGATCAAAACAAATCTGAAAACCTGCATAAAGAAATTTGACGAATGTGTCGCTAATGCTGACGCTGAAAATGCTGTTATAGCTTGCAAACTTGCATTCAAGAAGCTTGACCAGGCTGTTGCCAAGGGTATTCTTCACAAAAACACAGCATCCAGAAAAAAATCTCAGCTTTCTTTAAAGCTCAATAAATTAAGCGCATAATTATCAGCCTTCTGAGACAGATCAGGAGGCTGTTACTGCTGTTTTTATCTGTTGAACGGATATTTTGCAATGTAGACTTTCCTTGGCGGGAGAGTCTTTTTGTATTTACAGCGGATTTTTATTGATTTTTTTGAAATATTATAATTACAACATATCGGAGTTTTATATATGAAAAAAGTGCTTGTGTATTTGAAAGACTATAAAAAAGAGAGTATATTCGGACCGCTTTTTAAGCTTCTGGAAGCGTCGTTTGAGCTTATTGTTCCGCTTATCGTGGCTTCCATAATAGATAAGGGAATAGGCATTTACGGGAAAAGCTATATTGCTTCAAGATGCCTGCTTCTGATTGCTCTGGCGGCAGTCGGCTTTGCCTGCTCTGTTACGGCGCAGTATTTTTCTGCAAAGGCAGCCTGCGGATTCGGCAGACAGCTCAGACATGCCTTGTTTGACAAAATACAGTCGCTGTCTTTTACAGAGCTTGATTCTGTCGGTACGGGAACTCTTATAACCAGAATGACGAGCGACATAAACCAGGTTCAGACAACGGTTAATCTTGTATTAAGGCTTTTTCTCCGCTCGCCGTTTATTGTGTTCGGTGCAATGGTGATGGCATTTACCATTGACTTTAAAGCTGCAATGATTTTTGTTGTTACAATTCCTGTTTTGAGCGCAGTTGTATTCGGTATAATGATAGGTTCAATGCCGCTTTACAGAAAAGTTCAGTCGGCTCTGGACAAAATAACAACACTTACATCGGAAAATCTTGAGGGCATAAGGGTAATCCGTGCTTTTTGCTCCGAAAACGAAGAAATCGAAAAGTACAGTGACGCTACAAACAGGCTTAACTATATGCAAAAGCTTTCCGGAAAAATCTCTGCGCTTTTAAATCCGGTAACATATGTAATAATAAATGCAGCAATTATTTATCTGATATATACCGGTGCGATTAAAGTAAACAGCGGTATCCTTTCAAAGGGAATGGTTGTCGCTCTTTATAACTATATGTCGCAGATACTTGTGGAACTTATAAAGCTTGCAACCTTTGTAATCAATATAACCAAGGCTGCCGCATGCTGTACGCGAATAGAAAAAATACTTGATACCGAGCCTTCTGTAACGGACGGTACGGGATATGACAAGGCAAATCCGGAATATAAGGTTAAATTTGAAAATGTATCGCTTACTTATAAGGGCGCAGCAGCGCCGTCTGTTGAAAATATAACCTTTGATGTAAAGCCCGGTGAAACAGTGGGAATAATCGGCTCGACCGGAAGCGGAAAATCCTCGGTTGTTAATCTTATACCGAGATTTTATGACGTTTCCGAAGGGGCGGTAACGGTTGACGGAATTGACGTAAGGAATTACAAGCTTGATGAATTAAGAAAAAAGATAGGTATTGTGATGCAGAAAAACGTGCTCTTTAAAGGCACAATCCGCGAAAACCTGCTGTGGGGAAATCCCGGCGCGTCAGAAAGTGATATTGAGCAGGCTGTAGACGCGGCTCAGGCAAGAAATATCATAGATGCAAAGGAAAACGGAATCGACTCTGCCGTAGAGCAGGGAGGAACGAATTTTTCGGGCGGACAGCGCCAAAGGCTTACCATAGCGCGCGCACTTGTACGCAGACCGGAAATACTGATTTTGGACGACAGCGCCTCGGCACTCGATTATGCAACGGACGCAGCGCTCAGAAAGGCAATAAAAAATCTGCCGTACAGACCGACTGTATTTATTGTGTCGCAGAGGACAGCCTCCATTATGAATGCAGATAAGATTGTCGTTCTTGATGACGGAAAGATATGTGCTGTCGGAACTCATGAGCAGCTTTTGGACGAGTGCGGAATATACAGCGAAATTTACCGTTCGCAGGTGTGCTGACCGGAAAGGATTTTGTGACATGAAAAAAAGAAATTCTGTGTTAATAAAAAAAATACTTAAATACATATCAAACTACAGAGGTTATTTGTTACTGACAGTTATGCTTGCCGCAGTGTCGGTAATACTCACGCTGTATGTACCTATCCTGGCAGGTGACGCAATCGACCTTATTGTCGGTAAAGGCAAGGTTGACTTTTCGGGAATATTTTTGATTTTAAGGAAAATTGCGGTAATAATTGCCGTAACCGGGCTTTGCAACTGGCTTATGAATATTTGCAACAACAAAATCGCATACAGTACGGTCCGCGACTTGAGAACAGAGGTATTTGAACATATGCAGACTCTGCCGCTGAAATATGCCGATACACATTCCTACGGTGACACGGTGAGCAGAATAATATCGGACGCAGATACCTTCTCTGACGGTTTGCTGATGGGCTTTACACAGCTTTTCAGCGGTATAATGACTATTATAATCACCATAGTATTTATGATTTCAATAAATCTTAAAATTGCGCTGGTTGTTGTACTTGTTACGCCTGTTTCGCTGTTTGTTTCAAGGTTTATTGCTTCCAGGACATATTCAATGTTCAGAAAGCAGTCCGAAACAAGAGGCGAACAAACTTCCCTGGTGCAGGAAGCTGTAACAAACCAAAAGACGGTACAGGCTTTTTCGCAGCAGGAGCATATAATGGCAAAGTTTGATGAAATCAACGAAAGACTTGAAAAGTATTCACTTAAAGCAACATTCTTTTCATCACTTGTTAATCCGTCCACAAGGTTTGTAAACAGCATTGTGTATGCGCTTGTCGCAGTGTTCGGCGCTTTGTCGGCGCTCGGCGGCACTCTTACCGTAGGAGGACTTTCCTGCCTTTTAAGCTATGCAAATCAGTATACAAAGCCGTTTAATGAAATTTCCGGTGTAATTGCGGAACTGCAAAACGCATTTGCCTGTGCGGCACGAGTATTTGAACTTCTTGAACAGCAGCCGCAGAGCAGCGACGGAAATACCGAACTTTCCTCAGATGAAATCAAGGGTAATATTAAAATGGAAAATGTCAGCTTTTCATACAATCCCGAAAAAAGTCTTATAAAGAATCTGAACGCAGATGTAAAGCCCGGTCAGCGGATAGCTATCGTCGGACCTACCGGCTGCGGCAAAACCACTCTTATAAATCTTTTGATGCGGTTTTATGACGTAAACGGCGGTAAAATCAGTCTTGACGGTACAAATATAAACGATTTGACGCGAAGCAGCCTGAGAAAAGGATTCGGAATGGTTTTGCAGGATACATGGATTAAATCCGGAACAATCCGCGAAAACATCACAATAGCCAAACCGGACGCTGATGACAGCGAGGTGATTGAGGCGGCAAAGAAAGCCCACGCACACAGCTTTATACGCCGTCTGCCAAACGGTTATGACACCGTAATAAGCGGAGGCGGTTCTGAGCTTTCGCAGGGTGAAAGACAGCTTTTGTGTATAGCAAGACTCATGCTGTGCAGACCTTCAATGCTTATTCTTGACGAGGCAACTTCATCTATAGATACAAGAACGGAAATGAAAATCCAGGACGCATTTGAAACCCTTATGAAGGGAAGGACGAGCTTTATTGTCGCACACAGGCTTTCCACGATAAAAAATGCAGACCTTATACTTGTTATGCGTGACGGCAGCATTGTAGAGCAGGGCACTCATACCGAGCTTATGGCAAAAAACGGATTTTACAGCGAAATATATAACAGTCAGTTTACAATGTAATATTTTCCGTTGAAAAAATGATTTTGCTGTGATATAATCGGCATATATTTCAAACGGGCGGTGAAAAAATGCTGAAAAAAATATCTGCTGCGGTTTTGCTCAGTTGTATTGTAAATATTACCGGTGCCTGCGCCGAATGCATTTCGGACAGCACCGTAACTATAAATATAGATACAAATACGAACATATGCACACTTGACCTTGTATCGGAAGTAACGAATAATGAAGGGATACCCGCTTCGCTTTTTGTCGCCTCGTACTTTGAAGGCAGACTTATGAATGTGCAGACTTATTCCGTAAATGCGAGCAAGACGGTGAGCGATAAATTAATATGTAAAAAAAGCACCGGCGAAACGGTAACGCCGGATTCCGTAAAGGCATACATATGGCAGAGCGGCACGGTAAAGCCTCTTTCAGAAACGGAAAACGTTTTTTCGGAGGTTAAGCTTCAAAATGCCAATAAAACTTTTATGGATAATTTGGCAATCGTACTTTCCGAAATCCCCAAACAAGAATGGAGGGAATGGGAAGAAGAAATAATAACAATACTGAAAAATTGCGGAAACGATGTAATAACTCTCAAAGAAAAATGTCTTCTTACTCCCGAATTTGTTCAAAGATATTATAACGAGGATTTGATAAATATAAAGACTTTGTGGGATAATTTAACCGGCGCAGAAAAAGGTAATTTGTGGGGGCGAATATGTGAAATGGGTGATGATAAGTGTACATATGCCACTGCATATATTATAGATTATTTTGATCTTAAAAATCGACTTTTTAGATGAAATGCTTATGTTTGCGGCATGGATTTTCCATGCCGTTTTTGTATGCAAAGAATTACTTATTAATTAAAAACATCTTGACAACTGTAGCTACGATTGATATAATTACAATTGTAGCTACAGTTGTAATTATATGTGACTGATTTTTTATCAAGGAGGCTTTTGTAATGTCCAACACAAAGCACACAATCACCGATTCCGAATATATGATAATGAAAATTCTTTGGAAGTCGGAAAAGAAAATGACGGTATCAGACGTCGTGAAAGAGCTTGACGGCAATGATTGGACTGCGTCAACCGTGTCAACTTTTCTGCAGCGGCTTTTGAAAAAAGACGTGGTTTCCTGCGAAAAAAAGGGCAAAACGAATTTGTATTATCCTAAGCTTATGCAAAACGAATATGATTTAAGCGAAACGGAGAATTTTTTGTCAAAGCTGTATAAGGGTTCGGTAAAAAACCTTGTGGCGGCACTCTATGAAAACAAGAAACTTTCAAGGGACGATATGTCCGAACTGAAGAAAATGTTTGATTTGGAGTGAAACCGATGTACGAAATTTTTAAAACAGTTTTGATTTTAAGCATATTCGGTTTTGCAATAACGGCTTTGCTATTATGTCTGAAACCTTTTACCGCAAAAATACTTCCCGCAAGGTGGCAGTATATAGTTTGGATTGCGGTACTTGTTGCCATGGTTGCTCCGGTATATAAATTTATTCCGCAGAGAGAGGCGCAAAAGCTTTCTCCGGTTTTGCAGGGCGGATATGTGCGCCGTGACGTGCAGACAGACACCGTGCCGGCGCAGAATAATACAGAAACAGCCGCAGCGGCAGATGAGCCGGTTGAGTATGAGTCGATTGATTTTTCGCCCGGATTTCATATACGCCTGCTTGATTTAATTGCATATGTATGGATTTTCGGCGCAGCAGTGTTTTTGCTTGCCGTATTTTCAAGTTATGCGTTGTATAACCGCCGCAAGCGAAAAAGAGCGGTTTTGATTGAGGACAACGGCACGATTGAATATGTAAAGCGAAAGCTGAATATCAAACGGAATATCAAGCTTAAAATGTCACCGGATGTCAGGTCGCCTTTGCTTGCAGGGATATTGTTTCCCGTAATCTATATTCCGTGCCGTGAGATTGACGACGGCAAAATGTACATGATACTGATGCATGAACTTACACACTACAAGCGCAAAGACCTGCTTGTTAAATGGTTTGCGCTTATGGTCAACGCCGTGCACTGGTTTAATCCGCTTGCGTATCTTTTGTGTGCGAATTTAAGCGAAGCGTGCGAGGTTTCGTGCGATATGGCGGTGACAAAAAATATGACGGACGAAGAACAAAAGCTCTATATGAAAACGATTTTGGAACTTGCGGAGGGAGAGAAAAATAATGTTTGAAAATTTGTATACAACAAAAATGAGTGCCGGCAAAAAAATACTTCAATTAAGATTTACAAAAATTCGGAAAAAAAGCGGATATGCTGCAAAAATCATGGCTGTGCTGCTGTCTTGTGCGGTTGCCGTAACAATGCTCGGAGGAGCTGTTGTTATGGCTGCGTTCGGAAACGAAGAGAAAAATTTTTTTATAAACGGAAAAGGGTATGCAATTGAGCCGATACTTATTGAAAACAGACTTGCAACTCATACGGATAACTATTTTGTACCGCTCAGAAAAACTTTTGAGGCACTTGGATATACAGTAAACTATGATGCGGACAAAGCAAAGTATCAAAAGTTTATAGACAGACGTTACACATTTCCTGTATATGATGCTGAAGTTCATATTGAGTTTAAGGATGATGAAGGAAATATATTTGTCAGCAATGAAAATTCCTTTGCATGGCAAAAGCAGCTTGTTACAAATGATGTTGACTATTATATTTACGGTGCCACATTTGGTATGAATAATCAGTTGCCGATTATTGAAATGACAAAATACGGTAAAACGGAATACTGTCAGATAGGAAGCAGAGAGTATTCCGGCGCTTATGCAGTTGCACCTGTGCTGATAAACGGCACTGCTTATATTCCGCTTCGCGCAGTTGCAATGATAATCGGCGGTGATGATAACGTTAAATGGGATGAGTCAAAGCACGATACATACTTTGAAGGTGTGCTTACTTTTGACGAAGAAACTAAAACCGTAACCGTAATTGATTAAATTTGAAAGGAGAAAAATAATGTTTGAAAATTTGTATACGACAAAAATGAGTGCAGGCAGAAAAACTTTACAATTGAGATTTATTAAAATCCGCAGCGAAGCAGGACGGCTTTCGCAAATAGCGGCAGTAATTATGCTTACGGCGGTTATTGCGGTGATGTTCGGTGCGGCAATCGTTACAGCGGCACTTGATATTCCTGCCGAAAATACCGTTGCCGTATTTTACGGTGGAAAACAGCAGAACTTACAAAATCAGCCGTTTACAAGCAACGGTGAGGTTTATCTGCCGCTCAGAGAGCTTATGAATATATGCGGAGTTGCAGATGAGGATATATCATATAACAACGGCAATATCGAAATATGTTTTAAAACTTCGGACGTAACTCAGTTTAAAGCATATCTTATCATAAACAGTAATAATATTGCTTTTGACAAGGACTCGGAGTACCGTATTATGGGGATTGACGGCGAGCGCACCACAACACATCCGGCACTATTGGTAAACGGCGCGACATATATCCCGTCCGGAATGATAATGCGGATTAAAAATTACTATATTGCTAAAGATTTTGACGACAGGATATATCTTAATCCGCTCGGCAGCCTGGAAATAAGAAGATATGACGCAGAGGGAAAATACGACGCTGTGATATGCGCTCCGATAGATGTAAACGGAACTGATAAATATAATCCGAAAAGTTATTATAATGAAAACGAAAGAGTTGTTATCGGTACTGCAGAAGAATTTGACAAAAAAGAATTCGGTCACACCGAAATTAACGGTTATTACTTTCCGACAGATGCCAAAAAGCATATAATTGTCGATAAAAACGGAAAAGTGATTGCTGTTGCTCCGTATGAAAATTTCAGGCACGAAAGCGTCGATCCGGCGGGTATAGGTACGTCATCATGGCAAAGTGCGATAAATTACTTCGGAAATGAACATAAACGTGGCGGCGTCGATGTTTTTTCAAACGAGCCCCGTGTACTGCCCGACGGAAAAACATCTAATTTCTGCCTTTTGTATTGTTTTGTTGATTTCAGATACTTTGTGGATTAATTTGTAAAACACTTTCAGGGTTGTATGCCGCCTGATAAAATGCGTATTGCCGTACTTGACAAAACTTCTGTTTTGAATTACTATTTTAATATCTGTATTAAGGAGAATTCAAATGGAAAACTTATTTATTGTAATCGTATGTTTTTTTGCCGGGATGGGAGCCGGGCTCGGAACGGGTTTTGCAGGAATGAGTACGGCAGCCGTTATAACGCCTATGCTGGTGACTTTTCTCGGTACGGAGCCGTATCTGGCGGTGGGCATAGCTCTCGCGTCCGACGTACTGGCAAGCGCTGTTTCTGCGTACACATACGGAAAAAACAAAAATCTTGATATAAAAAACGGCATTGTTATGATGATAAGCGTGCTGGTGTTTACGGTAGTCGGAAGCTATGTTTCAAGTCTTGTACCGGCGGCGACAATGGGCGGCTTTTCTGTTTTTATGACTTTTTTGCTCGGCATTAAATTCATAGTTAAACCCGTTATGACAACCAAAGAGGCAATGAACAGTGTTTCTGCAAAAAAGAGGTTTTATCAGTCTGCTGTATGCGGTGCGGCGGTAGGGTTTATATGCGGTTTTATAGGTGCAGGCGGCGGTATGATGATGCTTCTGCTGTTGACAAGCGTACTCGGATATGAGCTTAAGACGGCGGTAGGAACAAGCGTATTTATAATGACGTTTACAGCTTTGACAGGTTCGGTTTCTCATTTTGCTATAGGAGGCAGACCGGATTTTCTGCTTTTGATTCTCTGCATACTGTTTACTCTTATCTGGGCGAGAATTGCGGCAGTTATTGCAAACAGAGTAAATGCCAAAACGCTGAACCGTGCAACCGGAATTATACTTGTGATTTTGGGTGCGGCTGTTTTTGCATTTTCATTGTTGAAATAGTCCAAAAACCGCAGACGGAATTGTTTATATTTAACAAATTTTAAAAATTCTGCAACCTTTTGACGCTGTATAAGGTGTTGTAAGTAGAAGAACAAATTTTAACAAAGGGGAGAGAAATAATGAAAAAAATCATTTCAGCTGCATTAGTTGCGGCAATGCTTTCTGCTTCGGCGGTTACATCATTTGCCGACAGCCTTTCGTCTGATGTGAGCAAAATGCTTTCCGCTGTCAAGGAACGCATCGGTTCAACGGATGAATACGACAGACTTTCCAATTCGACGCGTACGGAAAACGGCGATACTGTGTATGTGTTTAATTGGTCAAAAACAAGCGATGACGATTACAAAAGCATGCGCGTTGAGATAAACAGTGAGGGAATTATTACCTCTTACTACAAGACAAGCGAGTATGATTTTGACGGCAATCCGAGCATAAACCGTCCCTCAAGCGATGAAGCTCTGGAAACGGCAAAACAGCAGGTTAAAAAGCTAAATCCGCAGATTGCGGATAAGCTTGTCATTTCCAAGGTCCGCGATACCGAAAGCCTTCGAGGCGGTGAATTTTCATTTGATGTTCAGAGATATGAAAACGGTATACCTGTTTTCGGCGATTCCGGATATATTTCGGTTTCCTCCGACGCTAAGGAACTGAGAAATTTCGGTATTGATTACACAACCGGCGTTACTTTCAAAAAGCCCGATAAAACCCTGGGCTATGACGAAGCTGCAAAGAATTACAGCGAAAAAATAGGCATGCAGCTTTACTATGCCTGCGATTACGGTAAATACATACCCGACGGCAAAACAGGAAAAAATGTTGTGCTTGAGTATAGACCCGCAAAGTATGATACATATATAGACGCTGTGACAGGCGAAGCTGTGGAAATAAAGCCTAATTACGGTTACCGCTATGCTTATGCCGAAAATGCAATGGCTGATACAAAGTCAAAGGGCGGCGGCTCCGACGGCGGATTTACCGAAGTGGAAATCAAAGAGCTTGACACAATAAGCGGTTTAAAGACTTCCGATGAACTGGAAAAATTAATCCGTCAAAACAGTATAATTGCTCTTACAAGCGATTACAAGCTTGAAAACAAATCGCTTTCCAAAGTATCGGACAGCGAAAGATATGAATATTCATTTGAGTTTATCAAAGAAACAAAAGACAACAGTTACTGGGCAGAAGTTACCGTGAATGCACAAAACGGAGATATTCTCAGTTTCTACATGCCGGATGCCGACAGCACTGTACCGAGTACCGGCAAGGATGAAAAAATATCTTACGATAAAGCTCTCGGTGCAGCAGAGGCAGCGCTTGAGGCTCTTGCTCCGAAACATTTCGGCAAAGACGGCGACGGCGCATACAGAATTTATGACAGATTTAATAAACCGGAAGATAATAACGGCTATTTCAGATATGTGCGCCATGTAAATGACATACCGTATTACGAGAACAGTATAAATGTATCGGTAAATATGATAAGCGGCAAGGTTTACAGCTATAATATTGACTACGATGATATAGAATTCCCGTCTGCCGATGGTGTTGTATCGGCTGATGAAGCTGCAAACGCCATGCTTAAACAGAATGATTACAAGGTATGGTATATGCCTGTTTATGACAAAAATACAGTAACGGAGATGAAACCCGTATACGCATCGGAAAACGGCTCGGATATAGTGGACGCTGTTACCGGCAAAGTAAAATATGCAAGAGAGGATAACAAAATAGCCGAATATACCGATATTGACGGTCACTATGCGGAAAATGCAATCAAGACGCTTGCAAAGTATTCCGTAGGCTTTGAGGGCGATACGTTCAGACCCGATGAAGCAATCACCCAAAAAGACTTTATAGCTCTTATTGACGCGGTGTTTATATATAACGCTCCGGTTATATTAAACAAGGAATACGATTATACAAACGCATACAGAGCCGCAAAAAATAACGGCATTTTAAATGATGACGAGTATTCTCCCGACGGTGAAGTTACCAGACAGCTTGCTTCCGTTATGCTTATACGCGCAATGGGATTTGAAGATGTGGCAAAGCTTGAAGGAATTTTCGTTCCGCAGTTTACCGATGTTGCCGAGAAATGCGGTTACACGAGTATCCTTAGCGCAATGGGTATTGTGGGCGGAGATGAATACGGCAGATTTAATCCGCAGACGGTTTTAACCCGTGCAGACGCTGCAATTATGCTTTATAACTATCTTTCAAGGTAGATTTTGTTAAAAAGTGCCCCGAAGCAAAGTTTTTGCTTCGGGGCACTTTTTGCGTAAAAAAATAAATTATGTCTTGACAAGTGAACGATTGTTCACTATAATAAAAGTAAACGTGCGTTTACTTTGGTGGAGGTTATATGAACAATACAAAAGAAAAGATTTTATTTGCCGCCTTGAGGCTGTTTGCAAATGACGGCTATGAGGCGGTTTCCGTGAGCGCTATTGCCGGAGAACTCGGCATTACAAAAGGAGCTTTGTACAAGCACTACAAAAATAAGCGCGATATTTTAGAGAGCATTGTTTTGCATATGGAGCAGCGGGATTTTGAGCAGGCGCAAAAATTCGACCTTCCGGAGGGCACTTTTGCAGAAATGAGCGATAAATACCGCAATTCTACCGTTGAACAAATAATAAATTTCAGCCGTGAACAGCTTAATATCTGGACAAAGGATACCTTTGCGTCGGATTTCAGAAAAATGCTTGTGCTGGAGCAGTTCCGCGATGCAGAAATGCGCTCGCTGTATCAGAACTATCTTGTGAAAGGGCCGCTTGACTATGTAACGGATTTGCTTAGGAGCCTCGGCTATGAGAGTCCTCAGCTAAAAGCGGCGGAGCTGTACGCGCCTATGTTTTTTATATACAGTCTGTATGACGGCGGCTGTGATGAAGCTTATGTATCACAGCTTGCCGACGCTCACTTTGACTCAATGTATAAAAAACTGTCTTTGAATTTGAAATAGAAAAGAGGAAAATATAATGAAATATGTTTTAAGCGAAAAATACAATACACCAAAATTACAGACAAAAATTATGGGACCAAACCCCGTAAAGCTTGAGGAGGAACTGCTTCTCGGAAATAAAATTCCAAAAAATGCCGTTGTGTGCGACTTGGGAAGCGGACAGGGATTGACTTCGGTTTTTCTCGCCAAGGAGTACGGATATAAGGTATATGCGGCGGATTTGTGGAGCGAACCGGAGGAAAACCGCAAATTCTTTGAGGAAATGGGGCTTTCGGACAGCCGGATAATTCCCGTTAAAGCCGACGCGGTTGACCTGCAGTTTGAAAAGGAATTTTTTGACGCTGTGGTAAGTACCGATTCGTATAATTATTTCGGCAGAGATGAAAAATATCTTGACGAAAAGCTTCTTCCGTTCGTAAAGAGCGGCGGTTATATCTATATAGCCATACCCGGAATGAAAAAAGACTGTCATGACAATTTGCCCAAAGAGCTTTTGCTTTCGTGGACGCCGGAACAGCTCGATTATATGCATGATACAGATTATTGGAAAAAGATTGTATCATCATGCAGCAAGGCAGAGGTTGAAGAAGTGAGCGAAATGGAGTCCAACGAGGAAGTATGGGCAGACTGGCTGAAGCAGGACAACGAGTATGCTGTCGGCGACAGAAAATCAATGGAAGCAGGCGGCGGAAAATACCTGAATTTTATAAAAATCGTTTTGAGAAAGAAATAATACAGCTGTTTTTGTAAAAATGCTTCACTCTACGGAGAGTTTCTTGTAAATACACATAAAGCCGTATATAATCATAGTGCGGATGAAGCAGGAGCGTTGCTCTGCTTTAAATTAAGAACATTGGAGGTGTATTTATGAATCAAATCAAAACAGGAGAATTAATCCGCTGTTTAAGACAGGAAAAAAATCTGACGCAGCTTGCGCTTGCCGAAAAGCTCGGTGTAAGTGATAAGGCTGTTTCCAAATGGGAGCGCGGCTGTGGTTTGCCCGACATATCGCTTTTTCCGTCGCTGTCCGCGGCGCTCGGAATTGATACGGAGGTTTTGCTCCGCGGCGAGCTTGATGAAAATACAAAAACAAGCGGAAATCTGAAAAAAATCAAATGCTATGTGTGCCCCGAATGCGGTAATATAATTATTATGACCGACAGCGCCGATGTAAGCTGCTGCGGCAAGAGGCTTGCACCGCTTGAACTGCACACGGCGGACGGCGAAAACGATATTGATGTTTCCGTAAGTGACGGCGAGTGGTACATTACATCAAAACATTCAATGAACAGAGAGCATTATATTTCTTTTGTGGCTTTTATTACCGGAGATACGCTTATCGTAAAAAAGCAATATCCGGAATGGGGACTTGAAACCAAGCTTCCGTTTTTTGCACACGGTACTCTTTTGTGGTATTGTACACAGCACGGAATGTTTTATAAGGAAATATAGCACTTGAAAAACTTTTGGCTTTTTATATGAAAATCAGTGTAAACATAACCTGAAACAGCAAAAGAAAAAACAAAAACACAAGGGACGTTAAAATCCCTTGTGTTTTTTGTATCAGCACATTGTAATGTCAATATTAACGTTTCCGTGTAAATCGGCAGATACAAAGGCTTTATCGCTTTGAGAACCGTTTATACAGAAGCGGCTTATATTTTTTCCGTCTCCCGATATGTGTATATTAAGATACATATCACGGTACGGTATATTTTTCATGGAAAGATCCGTTATGCCGCATACCATGCACGGCGAAAATGTTATACCGTCGGGAGCGAAGTTCATTCCGATTAAATCCATCAGAACCATTCTTATATATCCTGTGGCGCTCCACGTCTGTTTAAGCTCTGATTTCCATTCGAAAATACCGATATTGTACTGTTCCTGTCTGCCGCCGTAAATCTGACCGCTTAAAGGATGATAAATCTCTGCAAAGTGACCGTCACGCACTGCACGCGCAGCCATAACTCCAAGCTCTTTTTCAAATAAATCTTCACGGCCGTTTTTGCATGCTGCGTCGGCAAAAAATGCTTCGACATGAGGCCATACCGTTCCGCTGTGTCTGCCGAAACCGGCATTGTCGGAAGTCCGGTATCTCGGAAATGTCGGCCATACGCACGGTATGCCCTGAGGTGAGGTATATATGTTGTTGAAGATGTCTTCCGTCTGCTTCTTGTCGGCAAGTCCGAAAAGAATCGCAAAGCTTAGTCCCATACCTTCCTGATAATCGCAGTTTCCGAAATTGTCCACAATATATCTGAAGGTGCTTTTTTCGGGAAGATAAAAGTGTTTGTTTATTGCCTCTTTCATTTTTTCGGCTTTCTCGGCATAGCCCGGAATCGGCTCAAAGCCCGATTCGGCAGCCATTATATCGGCGAGCTTGTAAGCATAATAGTACAGACAGTTTGTAGACAGCGCATGCATGGGGATGCCTTCTCCCTTCGGATATGCAAGGTCGGGGAAATCTTCGGTAAAAGACAGTATACCGCTCGAACCGCATGCGTATGTATCGGGATATGCGGATACTCCGTCGCCGTAGCAGGCAGGACCGCGGAAAAGATTAAGCTCGCTGTCAAATTCTGTTTCTTCAAAATATTTAAGCGAATTTTTAACTGCATCAAGGGAAACGGCAAGAAATTCTTTGTCACCGGTGAAAAGATATTCCCACCACGCACCGATTGCCCATATGATTGCGTCCCAATACTGACCGCCGATTCTTATCTTGCCGTTATCGGTGGTAAGAACGGACATGAGAGTGTCTTTTGCAATGCCGCTCAAAAGAAGCCCAGCTCCGTTCCATGTGTTTATGGCAGAATCTCTTGTCCATGGGGTAACGTATCCCAGCCCTGCCATAATTACAGGTTTTTCCTCACTCAGCAGACCGTCTTTGAATGTGGTTATGCTCGAAATAAGGTCGGAGTATGCAATGTTGAATGCATTTGAAATTTCAGCGTTGTTTGTCTTTAATATCGGGATGTTGATGTTGTTCATGTTTTTCTCCTTTTATATAATTTTTTCGTCTGCACATTTTTCTATAAATTCAGCCGCAAGTGCGTTCGGCCATGCAAATGACTCTCTTGTAAATTCATACGGATTGTCTGCGTTAAATCCTTCGTGCAGAAGTCCGGTATCGGCATCGGTATTGATCAGAGTATTCAGTATTTCTCGTTTTTCTCTTGCGGAGGTTGATGTAAGTCCCTGCATAATCAAAGATAAATGCCATATGTAGTTTTTCGGTGTGTGTGGCGAGCCGATACCTTTGGCACACTTACCCACAAAATAATACGGATTATCCCGGCTGAGCAGGTATTTTCTGGTATTTTTGTATATTTTGCTGTCCGCATTCTCATAGCCTATGTATGGAATGGAGAGCAGACAGGGAATGTTTGCGTCATCATGCAGTACATAATTTCCCATTCCGTCGGTTTCGTATGCGTAAATCTCGCCGTATTTTTTGTGATTTACTATGCAGTATTTCTGTATGCCGCGGTCTATTTCCACGGCAAGCAAACGGCATTTCAGCGAAAGTGTGTGATTATGACAAACGTTTTCGAGCATTTCAGACATATATCCGAGGATTACGACAGCAAACATTTCAGACGCGGTGAGATAACCGTACTGACAGCCGTCATCGCTCGGACGGAATCCGCACCATGTCATGCCGGTATATGCGACGGGATTGCCTTTTTGATTGTTCGGCAGGGTGTCCAGCTCGCATCCGCGGTATAAGTCCGTGCGGTAAAACTTATATGGCGAAAGCTCAAAGTGATGCTGCTCCGCCTTGAATTGCTTTATTATAATTTCCGCTATTGTTTCAAGCTTTTCTTTGATTATTTCATCCCTTGATGATTTTTTCCAGTAAAGATACAAAAGGCGTATAGGGTAGCAGAGTGAATCTATTTCATATTTGCGCTCGTATACATGGGGGTGGTTTTGCGGTATATCCTCTTTGTGTCCGTTTCCGTTTGCCGTTTTGTTAAAGCTGTTTGCATACGAATCAATCTCTATGTACATAAACTGGCGCCTTATCGTGCCGTCTATTATGTCTGCAATTTCCGGGTTGTCGGAAATTGACAGATAATGGGTGATTTGAGCTGTTGAATCGCGAAGCCACATTGCCGGTATATCTCCCGTTTTCAAAAAATATGTACCATCGCTGCATTTTTTAATCAGATTATCCGAAAAGGGAAATAGGTAACAGTTTTTATACAGCGTCTGAAGCTTAGGATGCGATGACAGTTTATCTGTATATTTATTAATTCTTTCGGTTATGGCATTTGGTATATTCATAAAAACTCCTTTTTGCCGCTTTTGCAGCATGATATGATTGTTTTAATTGATAGTATGTCAGGTTTGGTTTTCTTTTCGGTATTGCCTGGGTGATATTCTGTGCTTTTTCTTGAACACGTTTATAAAATGCGACAGAGATGAAAAACCGCAGAAATATGCAATGTCCGATATGGATTCGCTTGAGCACATAAGCATTTGCTCGGCATGCGTCATGCGAAGGTTTGTGAGGTATTCCTTAAATGTACAGCCCAAAGACTGTTTTAAAAGTCTGCATATGTGTCCTTCGGAATATTCGGTGTATTTTGCTACGTCTTCAAGGGAAATCTGTTCCTTGAAATGCGTGTGAATATAGTGCAGTATCCTCTGGACCGACGAGTTTACATTCTGAATCGTGTCGGTATTTCTTCCCAGCCTGAACAGAGTAATCAGAATACACAAAAGTATCTGCGATGTATACTGCTTGCTCAGATATTTGTCGTTATTCATTTCTTCCTCGATGAGCATAATCATGTATTTAAAGTATGCCAATTCTTTGTCATCCACATTGCATATTATGCGCTCCGAAAATGAGAGCATATCGGAAAAGTTCGACGCTTCTATGCATGATGACGCAAATCCGAGATTCAGTATTTCCATGGTGTTGTCATATGACGTAAAACTGTGAAAATCGGTAGGAGTAATAAAAAACAGCGAGCCTTTTGACATAGGATAAACTTTGCCGTTAACCGAAGCGATTCCTTCTCCCGCCAGCACGATTTCAAGCTCATAAAAGTCGTGCCAGTGCGGAGGAATGATATACTTCTGCGGAGCCTTTAAGTTTGTATAAATATTGTATTTCGTATTCCAGCCGTTGATATGAAGTCTTTCTATATTACTCATGGTATCGACCGCCTTTTATATATACTCTTTTTATATATTCCTTATCTTAGCATGCCCAGTATAGCATAATAAAAGACGTGTTAGCAAGGCGGAGTATCAACAAAGAACAAATTATGTTAAGAAAAAGCAAGTTTTTTTGTTCAAAATGCAATATAATCTAATTGAAACTGAAAATGAAAATGTATTTTGAGGCAATATTTAAGGAGAATTTTTCATGATTAACTGCGCTAATAACAGTATTGACTTGAAGTTTGACGAAAAAAGAGGAATGTTGATTTCCTTGATAAACAATAAAAAAGAATATGTAAAAGAAAAGACGGATATTTTCAAATTGTCATTTCGTGACATTTTTGGAAACCAAAGCTTTATGACAAGCGGCGGCATGACACATGAAAGTTCGCATATCAAAAACAACAGCTTCGTGTGTACATATTCCGTGTCGGGAATAAAAGTTAAGATAAGCTGTGAGCTGTCCGACGAAATAATCTGGAATATTGATGTCAAGACGCCCGAAAACTTAGTGTGCGAGTGGGTTAATTATCCGCAGATAGCCGTTGACTATGACTTGGCGGAGCGCGGCGGAAATTCAAAAATCCTTTGGGGATTTAACGAAGGTATTATAGTTGACAATATAGAGCACCGCGAAAGCTGCTTCGGCTACAGAGAACCGGGATATCCGGGCGAGGGTATCATGGGTGTGTATCCGGCGATTGTGGAAACGCAGTTTATGGCATATTACAATGATGAAGGCGGCCTTTACTTCGCAGCACATGACAGAAACGATTACCTTAAAGGAATAGATTTTTACAAATATAATGATGACAGCATCATGCTCCAGTTCAGGCACTTCTGCGGAGGTGATTTCGGAAAAGACTACACCATGGAATATCCGATGGTAATGAAATTCTTTGACGGCGACTGGTACTCGGCGGCTCAGATTTACCGCGATTGGTTTGAAAAGGAGAAAAAAGAAGGATTTGTACCGATAAAAGACAATAAAAAGCTTCCGAAGTGGTACGGAGAATCACCGGTCGTTGTTACTTATCCCGTAAGAGGTGTTCAGGATACCGACGTGATGGAGCCGAACAAGCTGTTTCCGTATATCAACGCAATGCCTCATATAGAACGGCTTGAAAAAGAGCTTGACAGCAAGATAATGGTTATTCTCATGCACTGGGAGGGCACGGCACCGTGGGCGCCGCCTTATGTATGGCCTCCTTTCGGCGGAGAGGAAGAACTCAAAAAATTCATAGACGCTCTCCACAAGAGAGGCGATGTGATAGGCGTATATTGCAGCGGAATGGGCTGGACACAGCAAAGCAGACTTGTAGAAGAATATAACATGGAAAAAGAGTTTGCCGAACAGAAACTGGAAAGATATATGTGCAAATCTCCTGCACAGGAGCTTCCTTACAGCAAAATTTGCCCTGCACAGCGCGTAGGATACGATATGTGTCCCACACAGGAATTCACGGTAAATGTTCTTAAAGAAGAAGTCAGAAAAATGGCAGGCGCGGGAATTGACTACATACAGCTTCTCGATCAGAATCACGGAGGAAACTCGTATTTTTGCTACAGCAGGGAACACGGCCATCCGCCCGTACCCGGAAAGTGGCAGACAGACGCGGTAAAGGCGCTTCTTGACGAAACTGAAAAAGAAGCGGACGGCAAAATTCTCTTCGGGTGCGAGTCTGCAGCCGCAGAAAGCTATATACCGCAGCTTTTGTTCAGTGACAACAGATTTAATCTTAATTACTCCATCGGCTGTCCGGTTCCGATGTATGCATATATCTATCATAAATACTTAAATAACTTTATGGGAAATCAGGTAAGCACCGAATTCAGCCATGAACGTTCGCCGGAAAACATATTTGTCCGTTTGGCATATGCCTTTACGGCAGGCGATATGATAACGCTTGTGCTTAATCAGGACGGTGACATAGCTTGGAACTGGGGTGTAAGAACAGCAGGTATTCCGGAGCAGGAAAGCATAAAACAGTTTGTAAAAACGCTTAACTCCTACAGAAGGGGATGCGGCAGGAAGTATCTGCACACAGGCGAAATGATAAAGCCTTACTGCGTAACATGCGGCAAAAACACCTTGTACTTAAACAACGGCTATGCCTTGCACACAGATAAAATATTCACAAGCGCTTGGAAGTCGGATGACGGCAAAATCGGTCAGTTCCTTGTAAATTATAACGATACTGAAACAGTTTGCAGTATAAAGCTTCCGGAAAAGAAATTTTCCGTTCATATAGACGGTGCCGAAACAGTGACAATTGACGGCGGATTGACTGAATTTAAAATTAATCCGTATTCGGCGGTTTTGATAGAAGACAAATAATAAACACTTAGCTTTTCAAAGAGGAGGATAATAATGATACGAAGATTAACGGCGTTCGGTATATGCACAGCATTGTGTGTCGGCAATGCACTTGCAGCACCGGCAGTCAGCATTGAAAAGGAAGGCAGAAGGGTTACAGTCAGCGAAGATCTCGCAGCAAATACTCAGGCAGTCCTCATGGTAGTCAAAAATGGCGAGGATATTGCAAATAACGATGCGGTATATGCCTTAAAAACTGCATTAACCGACGGAAACGGCAAAGCAGTGTGGAGCTTCAGCATGCCGGAAAAAGATGATTCGGGCGCTCTTACGGACGGTAAATATGATCTGTATATCAAGCAGGACGGCGAATCGGTAAGAACACCGTTCGGCATGACATATTCTTCCGTTGAAAGCAGAAACAGAGTTAAAGCGGAACTTAAGACGGTAACAACGGCTCAGGAACTGGCACAGATTTTAGATGCCGATGAAAACGCTTTTGCACTTATATATATGGGAGCAGCTATTGAGGAGTATGCGGCATCGGACAAGGATAAAGTTCTGAAAATGGTTATGGATGAAATCGACGATTTCTCCGAAGCCGACGCAGAGGAAGCCGTAAAAACTTTAAATATCGCATTGGCAGCGTCCGGTATGACGTCAGAAAATGCAGGGAAATATCTTGAAATTGCAAATATGGATTTTGAAGATAAATCCTATAACAAAATTGATGACAGCAAGCTTATCGAATGGTTAACCGAAATGCTGTCGGGCGGAAGCTACTCCGCTGTTGCAGAACTGAAAAATGCATATGAAAACGCAAACATTCTTTATGTGATAAATAATTCAAGAATGCAGTATCTGGAAGAAAACCTTGATAAATATAAAGAAAAACTCGGTATAGCAAATGACGGAACATATAAATCATATTGCTCAGTTTCAAATAAGAAAACCGTCAACAAAAAAATTACCGAAGCACTGTCAAAGAATAATGCAAAAAATACACAGCAATTGCTCAGCGTAATAAGCAGTGCGGTAAAGGGAACGGATGACAGCGGCAGTTCAGGTTCCTCAGGCTCGTCAAAAGGCGGCTCAAAGGGCAGCTCGTCAAGCATAGGAACATCAGCATATAATCCGAGCACACCTCCGCCGCAGACCGATAAACCGCTGTATGCGGATATGTCGCAGGCGGCATGGGCGGAGGAAGCAGTAACCAAAATGACAAAGGAAGGAATAATCTCCGGTGACGGCAGCGGCAACTTCCGCCCGAATGATTATATGACCCGTGAGGAATTTGTAAAAATGCTTATCGTTGTTCTCGGAGAGGTTGACAAAAATGCAAAGTGCAGTTTCAAAGATACCGCAGAGCAGCAGTGGCACTATAAATATATCGCAAGTGCTTATAACAAAAAAATCATAACGGGTATGAATGATGAACTTTTCGGAACAGGCGAATCTCTTACAAGGCAGGACATGGTAACTCTCTGCAAGCGTGCATACGAAATGAAAAACGGCAGCCTTGAGTCAAATACCGAAAACACCTTGTTTGCAGATGATGAAAGCATAGCGGATTACGCAAAGGACGCTGTTTACGCACTTTATGCCGCAGGCAAAATCAACGGCATGGGCGATAATACGTTCAGTCCGTTAAGCCCGGCAACCAGAGCGCAGGGGGCGATGATTATATATAATCTGTTCTTAAAATAGAAAATGGAGGAAAGTGAATATGTTTAAAAAATTAATCGCAGCGGTGTGTGCAATATCACTTTTTGCATCTGCTACGCAGATTATTGTATCGGCAGCCGTTATACCTGAAACAGATATTTCCGAAATGGAAGAAACACTTAACGCACTCGGTATTCATGTTGCGGAAATTGTATTCAGAGATAATTTTGTGCAGTCGCTTGAAGGCTTTGTCTATGAAGATCCGAGTATAGTAAGCCCGTCCGACGCAGCGTATTATATGGGACTTATAGAGTCCGGCGAAAAGTTTGTCGGCAAGTCGGGATTTACGGTTGATGAAGCTCTTAAATATGCAGTAATCACACTCGGCTATAAGCCTGTAATGGACAAAATGGGCAGCTACGTTAAGATAGCGGCACAGCTCAATCTGTTAAACGGTATAAAATCCGCTACAGACACAAGAATAAATCATGAAAGCGCCGTCCGGCTTCTTTATAATATGCTTGACGCCGCTCCCGTAAAAAAGCTTATTACTCCCGAGGACAAGGAAGAATATGTAAAGGATAACAATTCGACTATTCTTGAGCTTAACAGAAACATTTACAAAATCGACGGCATAATGACCGCCAATGAATATACTTCCCTGTACAGCGCACAGGATTGCGAAAGAACGGGTTATATAAGAATTGACGAAGATAAGTACATATTAAATGACGAAAGCGCAAAGGAACTTATCGGCAGAAGCGTAGAAGCATATGTACGCGAAAAGAAAAACGGCGATTATGAGATTGTGTATATCCGCGAAAAGAGCGGCAATGAAATGCTTGAAATCGCAACTGACGATATAGAAACAGTATCAAAAGACTGCTCTACAGTAAAGTATGCGGATGCAAAAGATAAAATCCGCACCGCAAAGCTTGAGACAACACTCAGCTTCATATATAACGGTGTGGTGTATGCCGATTATAAGGCTGACGATTTCAAACCGAATGTCGGAGAAATCATCCTTATAGATAACAACAGCAACGGTAAATATGACGTGGCAGTTGTAAATGACTATAAGACCTTCGTTGTAAAGGGAATCGACACCGACAACAAGGTTTTGAGAAACGGCGTTACCTTTAAAGACAGCCCGGATAAAATCAAGGTTGAAAACGATAAGTACACCGACTGCGCTATATATAACAGCGACGGCGAAAAAGTAGATTTTTCGTATATACAGACTGATGATGTTCTCAGCGTTATGCAGTGCAAGGACGCGGAGAGAGTACCGATAAAAATATATATCGGCTCGCGCAATACTGTTGACGGCGAGGTTGACACTATAAAAAATGCCGACAAAGAACTTACGGTAGACGGCAAAACATATGAAATGAGCAACGACTATCTCGCATACCTTGCAGGTATGAACAAAACCCTCAAAGTAGGGGATAACTGCTCGTTCTATACCGACTATTTCGGCAAAATAGCATATTCCGTAAATATGCCTGCCGATAACTACTGCATGTTTTATAAAGTCGGCTCGGACGGCCCTTGGAAATACCAAATCAAGTATATGGATATAAACGGCGTGTGGTATACGGCTCCTCTCGCAAAGAATGTGAAACTGGATGGCGTAAAAACTACTCCGGAAAAAGTATTTTCGGAAACTGACGGAACACAGCCCCAGGTGGTAAAAATACGTTCAAATACAAAAGATGAAGTGTACAGCATAGACTTTGCCGAGGCAACTGCCACATATGATGAAAATAAATTCACAAAAATAGGCGAGCTTACTCTTTATTACAGAGAGCAAGACGATGACCAGCGCTCCTTTGACTGCAAATACTATTATGAAAAGGACGCAAAGATGTTTGTAATTCCAAAGGATATAAACGACTGCGACTCTTATTTTGTAACAGGTGTGCATGGCTTCTTTGAAGCTGACAAGAGCTATTCGCTGACGATTTATGATATTTCAAAATTCAATACATCTTCGATATTCTCATTAAATGAGGGAGACCTTAACTCGGCAGCACTGAGCGACAATTCGCGCGAAAGAATGATAGTTACCGAAGTGGGACAGCGCCTTGTAGACGGAAATACCCGTTCGTTTATCCGCGGAGGAATGGGCGATTATACCGCTATTACTTTCTCGGGTATAGAGCTTGATACCTTTAACGGTATAAAAGAGGGCGACATCGTAGCACTCGGATTTAACTATAATAACGAAGTAAACAGAGTTTTGAAAATAGGTTCTGCAAAGACTCTTACACCGAAGGATACTGCAAATTATTATTCACAGAGCACAATGACAGGTACCGTAGTAGACTATGACGCTTCAAAGGAAATACTTATTGTGGACTGCGGCAAGGTTGCTTATTTTCCGCTCAAGAGCCAAAGGCTTATATTTAAGTACAGCATTTCAGCAAATAAGGTGGACGCTATAACACCTGCCGAAATGATGCCGGGAAATAAAATAACTTTCCTTAATAAATACGGTTCGCTTAAAACCATAATTTATGTAGTTGATTAAGGAGGAAAAACATGAAAAGAAATATTGCGTTTGCCGTACTGGCAGCAATGCTGCTTCAATTATGCACCTTTGCCGTATATGCGGACGATAGCGACAACAGCTGGAGCATATCATACTACGGCAGCTTTGAGCAGGAGAGCGAAAGATCAAACTATGCCGCGCATATCTCCGATACAGCATCATATGACGGCAGTATGGCGCTTAATGTAAAGTGCATGGCAGTATCAAGAGATGATGCAAACTATATAGAAATCAAAAATACTCTTGCAGGCGAATTGCAGCCCGGCAGATATACACTGGAATTTTATGTACGCAAAAACAGCCAGAGCGGCGGCGGTGAAGTTCATATAGGAAACACCGTAATCAATACGGAGGATATGGATAAGACAGCGGCGTCCGCACCGAACGGAAGCAAAAACTGGAAAAAGTATTCCGCTTCATTTGATTATGACGGCGGTGACAATGCATTCTCATTCAGATTTTACAGCCGTATAGCAAGCTACATTATAGATAATGTTTCGCTTACGGCAGACGGCACAGGCAAAAATCTGATTGACGATCCCGGATTTGAAGAATACTTTGAAGATCCCGGCGAGCTGCCCGACGATCCGTATGACACAAATCCGTATCAGCCAAAGTCAATGAGATTTACAAAGAGAGATACAAGCGCTTCGCTTAACTGGAAAAACCCATCAACCGACACACTCAGCAAGATAAAGGTGTATGACGTTACCGACGGCAAAAATGAATTGCTTACGGACGAGCTTTCAACCGAAAGCGGAAAAATCATTTACTACTATGCTGACGATCTGATAAGCGGATTTTGCTATACATATAAGATTGTATTTTCCTATACCGATAAGGAAGACTACATATACTACCTCGGCGGCAATCCTGCCCCGAAGGTATCGCAGAAAACCTTCGGCAGATGGACATTTTTCAATAACGAAGGCGGCAAGTATCAGTATGTGCCGTCAGCCGGATACGTCGATTCCACCGTGGCGCATACCGGTGAGGCGGCATTCAAGCTTGCTACCAACATCAGCCTTATAAGCGACGACAATATGAACGGAAATATATACGTTCAGCTTAAACAAAACGTTGCCATGGAGGAGGGCAAGACCTACAGATATTCATTCTGGCTTAAGGGTGAAAATACCAGCCGCCCGTTTAATGCTACACTCTGGTTTACAAACTTTGATGACGGCAGCGGACGTAACCTGCCCGATACCACCGGCACATATGACTGGAAACACTTTGAATACGACTACACCTACGGCTCGGATGCAAATCATCGTCAAAATATACTCATGATGTTCTATGAGGGTTACGCAGAGGGCATATGGATTGATGACGTGGAGTGCTTTGAGCTTGACGAAAACGATCAGCCGACAGGCGATAACTTAATATCTGACGGCGGTTTCGAGGAGCTTTGCAAGGCGGAGGAAGCTTCAGTAAAGAATCTCTCGGCAGAAGCCGACAGCAGCGGCATTAATTTGAGCTGGAGAAATGCCGGAGCAGATTTTGGCGGAGTGGATATATATCAAAAGGTTTTTGACAATTACGAATACCGCGGCACACTTGAAAACGGTATCAGCTCATTAAAACTTACGGGGCTTCGCACCGGCAAGGATTACAGCTTTAAGGTTGTACCGTTTAATACCGACCGTGTGCCCGGAGCGGAAGAAGAAGTATCGGTGACTACGCTCGTGCCGGATTATGTTATAGAAAAGCCCGTGCTCACACTGGGCACAAAAACCGTAAAGGAAATTACCGGAGCAGGTACATATAAGCTCTCGGTTTCCGCAAAGAACAATGCGCTTGATGAAAATCTTGAATTTGAGATTATAGCGGTTCTCTATGATAAAGACGACACACGCATCAAGGTATATTCAGCTTTGTCAAGCGTCAAAAAGCGTTCCGAGCGTGCTCCGTATACCGCAAAGGATATTCTTATCGACGTTCCGCAGGATTGCGGCAGCTATCTGGAGGTATAT
This sequence comes from uncultured Clostridia bacterium, assembly GCA_934481345.1. Taxonomy (GTDB): domain Bacteria; phylum Bacillota; class Clostridia; order UMGS1810; family UMGS1810; genus CAKSIN01. Next base: position 334,867 of record CAKSPF010000001.1, on the reverse strand, counting down.
GTGGTAGATTCGAGAGCGGATTTCAACAGAGTTTATGACACCGTGGTTTATGACAACGCGGAATAATGCACCTAAACGATTTAAGTTAATTTAGTTATATATAAATTTATATATAAAAATAAATAATTAAAGGAGTGCAAAAAATGAAAAAAACGAAAAAGATTTTTAGTTTGTTGTTGGCAATGCTTATGTTGCTTACGGTGATGCCGATAACATCGCAAGCTGACACTGCTTTGCCGGTAGAAGGCAAATACAAATTTAGGCAAAGTCTTGTGCATCTTGCTAACGGTACTTCAAGCACAACTACCGAGAATGCTTTTATTGAACCGACCGATACGGTTCGTTACGGTTCAAAAGGTTGCAGTGCTCACCTTTATAACAAACAGGAAGTTGGGGGAGTGTGGCATGAATTAGCTACGTTGACATTAGCTTTAGATGCTGCTAATTCATATAATGTAGAATTTTTGGTAAAAGGTGAAAACAGAGGACCAATAGCATTCTGCGTATATAATAACAGACAGATTGTAGAAGCGGCTAATTGGAATATTACAGATGCCGGTGACGGTTGGTACAAGTATTCAAAACAAAATCTAACAGGAATGGGAAATGCTAATTATACTCTGCGTTTTTGGACTGCTGCAGATATGTATGTTGATAATTTCAAAATTTCCGATGCTAATACCGGGGAATTGAAATATTATGATCCTTTTGATTACGGATTTGTATCGATGATTAATGATACAGCCGACGATGCATATTCATTTAATAAAATGACTGTTGAAGCTACATCTGCTCAAATTGCTGAGAAAGGTACGTTTATAGAACCTACAGACAGAGTGTCATACAACGGTAAGATGTCCGCACATTTTTATATGAAAGAAGATGTTGCCGGACAGCAGATACATTTGCTTGCTCCCACAAAGTTTAATCCAGATACAAATGTGAAAATAGAGTTTTACACCACCTCATCTTCTAGCGTATATTTGATTTGGTCGCATGAGGGCAATGGAATACTTCAATGGGAATCAATAAATAACGGTACATATATGGGCAATGGTTGGTGGAAACATAGCTTAGATACAAAAGTTGTAGGTTTAAGTCGACTTGGATTAAGATTCTGGGCTCCGGACGATTTCTACATTGATGACTTCAAAATAAGCGATGCTTCAGGCAATGTTCTCTTTTTTGACGATTTTGAATCGTCGGTTTTCAAAAAAGCAGAAAATAAGTATTCTTTTGACAAAATGGTTGCAATGGTTCCCGATTGGAATGCGCAACACGGTGCATTTATAGAACCAATCGATAGATTTGCTCACGCCGGTACGCACAGCGCATATTTCTATAATCCGGCAGCAGGTCCGAATACACAGCTGCATCTTGTGACACCGGATAGATATAACCCGGGTACGGTTTTAAATGTTGAATTTTACACTACAAAAATCAGCCAGAACTTTTTATTGTGGTCTTACGACGGAAACGCCGGATTGTGGGACCATCAGCTTAATAAGACAGATGCCGGAAACGGTTGGTACAAATGGACGGCGCAATTTACTGTTACGGGATGGAGCAGAGTAGGTCTGCGTTTCTGGAATCCTGACAGCTTCTATGTTGACGATTTCAAGATTAGTGATACAAACAACAATGTGTTATTCTCTGACGATTTTGAAAGCGTAACAAAAATAAGAACCGGCGTTATCAATTTCCTTGCTACTCCGGATACAGACAATCCATGCGGTCTTAAGGCTTCGTGGAAGAATCCGGATGTCGGCACTATAGAAAGCTACAAGCTCTATATGGACGGTACTGAATACAACTGCACTCCCGATTTGACGGCAGGCGCATTTAATGTAATAAGCATACCCAATCTTGTAGTAGGCAGAGAATATACATTTAAGCTTGCAGAAAAAATTGCCGGCAAGGACGCTGTGGAATACACAACAAAAGGTACTCCGGACGCTTACGGCGTGGTAGCTAATATCGGCGACTGGTCGTTGGAAAGAAAATCACAGTCCGATTTCCGTCTTGCGCAGGATAACGGCAGCACGGTTATGAAGATGTACACAAACTTCCCGAAAGCAAACGGTCAGTTCCCGTCTTTCCGTCAGAAAATAACCCTTAATGCTGATACGGATTATGATCTGAGCTTTAAGGCAAAATTTGAAAATGTAAACTGGTTTACGGTAATGATGCAGTACAGTCATAAATGTGCAGACGGAACGACAGGTGGTACATCACATCGCTTTGAGCCTATAGCAAACGGCTATAATCTCACAAACATCGATTGGAAGACATATACAGATACTCTTGATGGTATTAAATGTGACAAATGCGGAAAGGAATTTTACTCACCGTATACTTCTGACGGAAGCACCTATGAGGTTGAGCTGATCTTCCTTACCGACAGCGCAGAGGGTTGCCTGTCATTTGACGATATAGCTGTAAGGCCTAAGGATCCGTTTGGCGGCACATATGGCGATAACGTAGTAAGAAACGGCGACTTCGAGCTTACCTACAGCGTGCTTGAACCGGAATATTACCTCGTTTCCGGTGAAGAAGAAACACCGATAACCTCGCTTCAGGCAGGCAAAGTTAATGTAAGTGCAAGAATAAAGAACTATACAATGAACAACTTCGCTCCGTGCGTAATATTTGCTCTGTATGACGGCACAACGCTCAAAGACAGCGCTGTTGCAAAGAACAAGAGCATGAATGCGACCTCCGCATTTATTCCGGCAGACGAATTTACAGCTCAGTTTGACATACCGGCACTCGACAGCGGAGATTACAAAATCAAGATATTCTATTGGGACGGTATGGACACCATTAATCCTATAAGCGAATCTGATTTCATTACAGAATAATAAAAAAGCTTGACATTGCAATAGTTTTACCGTGCCGGGCAAAAGCCGCCCGGCACGGCAAACAAAAATTCTGTTAGTTGTTTAATTTCAGTTTTTATAAGCATCGCAAAGGAAAGGAATTTTTATGAGTAAATTAACAAAGGTATTATTGCACACATGCCTTTTGCTTACGGCTTGTATATGTGCGGTTACTTTCACCGCATATGCGGACGCCTCCGGCACGGACGGCTGGAGTCTGAGCCTTCCGAATAATGCAAAAGGTTCGTGGGCGCTTGACCATGATACATATTCCGGTGGTACTTCTTCTCTTAAGATAATCAATGAAAGTCCGGCTATTGGAAATGTGTTTACCCGTGCCATAACTCGTGTAAGCATGGTAAAGGGCAAGAAATATGATATTTCAATGAAGGTTAAAATTGACCATGCTCAAACGGCAATATTTCTGCCGGAGAACTGGGCTAAACGCTGCAGTCTCACAAGCTATGGCACCAAATATGACTGGAACAGCTTCAGCTTCACATATGTGGCAACTGCTACCGGCAGCGCAGAAATGTCATATCTTCTTGAAGGCCCCGGCATGATGTGGGTTGATGACTTAAAGGTTATAGACCATGAAACGGGCAAAAGCATAGTTTCTAACGGCACTTTTGATGATGCGTCGATTCAGGCGCCTTCAGATGACGGTGAAGTTTACGAGAGGGTAGAAGCGCTCGATCAGAGCACGGTTGACCTATATAATAAAATCATGAAGTCGTCTTCGTTTAAGCAGGAAACCATAGAGAGCATAAGAGGCGCTTTCAAGTATATGCCTGTATATCCTGCAAAGGATATAACGATAGACGCGTCGGGCGATGACTGGGAAAACTATCCTGCAATGAAGATGCCGGCGATTCCGTCTCAGTATCTCAGTTTTGAAACCGGTGGTATAAAGGATATTACGGCTGAGGCAAAGTTTGCCCACGATGAAGATAATCTCTATTTATACATCGAGGTACTCGATGACGTGTACAAGTACGAAACAAACGAAACGTACTGGACAGGCGACTGTATTCAGCTGACAATCTCTACACCCGACGAGAACTACGGAAACGAGATTGGTCTTACATTTGATCCCGATACGCAGATAGGTGAGGTATGGGGTATAGGATTCAGCGCAGAGCAAAGAGAAAAGATTGAATTTCGCGGTTCGCGAATTGAAAACAAAACTATTTACGAAGCACGTATACCGTGGAATCTTAAATATGAAAAACGACCGAAAGAGTTCCTTCTGGATTTCCTCGTGTGCGATAATGACGGCTCGGGCAGACGGTATGTACTTGAACTTGCGCCGGGTATTGCAGTAGGAAAGACCAACAAAGAATTTCCGCTTATGGAAATCGTGGACGAAAATTCAAAAACATGGTATTCATGGGCTCAAACCGACGCAACATCGCTTCTTAACGAGGAAACTAAGTTTAACTATTTCATTGTAAACAGCGGCGATGAAGAGAAGGTATTTACAGTTAAAGATTCTATCACCGGAGAAAGCAAGCATATTTCCGTTCCTGCCCATGAAGGTATCAGAAAAGAAATCGTAAGGGTATACGATGAGGTGGGCAAGCAATCACTGACAGTTGACGTAAGCTTTGACGGCGACACTGTTACATCGACTGTAAGCACCGAAGTGCAGAAGAAGCCTGCCGACAAGGAATTTGCATATGCGCTTGCCGCAAAGCTCACTAAGCGCGCCGAAGAAATTCAGGAGTTAATTGACCGCTGCAAGGCAAAAGGCATGATCCCCGAATATGAAATTGTTGATCAGGAAGTTTTAAGAAGGCTTTCTTATGACGTTATTGAGGATTATAATTGGGACGAAATGTACCGCATGCACCTGAATGATGAAATCCTCGAAAATATTTATCAGAATGCCAAAGCAAATCTCGAATCTTACCTTGCCGGCGAAAAAGAGCCTGCTCGTGTTCCGAGATATGTGACAAGTGATGTTGAAATTGACGGTCAGCTTATGTATGCTATGACAGAGCTTGACGGAAAGCGCGAAAAGCGTCCCGTATTCTTTGTAGGCGGCATGCATGCCTCACACAATGTGAAGGAAATAGAAGAAGATCTTCAATACTACAGTGCACTCGGATATAACACCACTGCTGAAGAAATAGGACCGAACAGCATTATGGTAAGTGATGACAAATGGGAGTTTCAGTATCACAGCAGTCCGCAGCTTGATTATAAAGTTATAGATGAAGGACCGGATGAAAATTCCAGTGCTGTTAAGGTAAATTACCGTTCAGAAGTTACACCAAACCAGTTCTTTACAATCAATCAGACAATAAATGTAGAACCCGGAAAAAAATACGGTTTCTACGGCAAGGTTAAGGCGGAAAATGCCACGAGTTTTGCGGTATCCGCCAAGGGCTACGAAGAAAGAATTTCGTGGACGAACGAAAGCAACATGGAGTGGACAGAGTTTTATCATGAATATGTATTCAACACACCGACAACTATGATTCGTTTATTTGTTGACGGACCGGCGGACGGCGTTTACTTCAGCAATATTTCACTTAAAGAGGTTGGTGTTTCGGACGCACCGGAGCTTGTTGTTGACGGCAGCTTTGTAAATTACGGCAATCCGGATGCGCTCAAATTTGACCTTAACACAGACTGGTTTAAGAGAAATATAGCGTATCTTGACTACTGCGATGAAAACAATATCAATGTAACTTATCTGTTAAGTCCGCATATGTTTTTTACTAATATAGTAAAGAAGAACGGACTTCAGCATCCTAAACCGGGTTCATTTACGCAGTACAACGTAAGCCACCCGATAATACGCGAAATATATGAAAAGTTCCTTAGAACGGCTATTCCGCTGATTAAGGACTACAAGTGTATCAGCAACTTTATAATTTCAAATGAAGCGCAGTATGATGTGACGTTTATTCCTGATTTTTACACAGTTCCGTGGCAGGAATGGCTTGAAAAAACATACAATGGCGACATCGGTGCTCTTAATCAGGCATACGGAACAAATTATACTTCGTTCAGCGAAGTTCCGCTTTCAAGAACGGAAACAGATACGGCAAAAACCGTTGATATTTTTGAGTTCAACAACGAAGTTTTTGCTGAGTGGCACAAATTTATAGCGGACATATGCCATGAACTGGCGCCTGATATTCCGGTATCGCTTAAGATATTCGGCTGGACGCGTTCATACAACGAGCCTATCAGTATGATTGCCGGAACAGGTCTTGAAGACTATGACTTTATAGATCTCAATGGCTGCGACTACAACAACTTCCTTACCGATGGTCTGGAAGATATGGCGAAGCTTTACTGGTACGACTACATGAGCAGTTTCAGAAACCTCCCCGTTGTTGACGCCGAAGATCACTTTATACAGGATAGTTCATCCAACTTTTATCCGTCATATCTTGCACCTTACTGTGCTCAGGCTATATACCAGGGTGCAATACACGGAAGAGCTATATCCGACATGTGGATTTTCGCAAGAATCAAAGGCAACAGTGCGCTTATGGATTCATACGCTTACCGTCCTGATGCCATACAGCAAATCAGTCATGCTTCTCTTGACTTAAACAGACTTGCGTATGAAATTGCATCGTTGGTTAACGAGCCTGCTAATGTAGGCATTGTGGCATCTACTGCAGACTGGCTCTCAAACATTTCCGGTCCGCATGCGTCATACGAAGCGTATCAAAATACGTTCTTTCTTGGAAACAAGCCAAGATTTATTGTAGAAACTCTGCCTGTTGACACGACAGATTTTAAGGCGGTTATCATTCCTGATACTGTTTACATAACTCGCAAAATGTTAGACGACCTTAAGAATTATGTTGATAACGGCGGATACCTCATTGCAATGAGCGACGATGTTCTCTTAAAAGACGACCGAAATCAGGAACATGACAAGGAACTTGTAGATTACATTATGAGCAGAGCTCATATTATTGACTACAAAGGAAGCGGCTGGACAATGGACAACATGACGCATCCTGAATTTTTGAGCAAGCTCTATGATGAATTCAGAAATGCCGGAATCGGCTACGTTAAAATCTTAAATAGCGAAACCGGAGAATTTGAACCATATGTTGAATGTAATCTCGGCGTAAATGACGGCAAAGTTATTCTTAATCTTGCAAATTACGGTCAAGAACCGAGAACCGTTAAGGTTTACTTTAATGATAAGCTCATTGAAAACGCTTATGAGCTCAGAAACCGTGAAAATGTCGGTGGTTCGATAACAATCGACCCATATGACTCGATAACTTTGCAGCTTGAAGATGAAAATGTATTCTTTGATACATACGGTCACTGGGCTGAAAATGAAATTCTTTCGCTCAATAAGGACGGAATAATCAACGGCGTTAGCGCATCACGCTATGCACCTGAGGATGATATAACAAGAGCTGAATTTCTTGCTCTTCTTGTAAGATGTGCAGGCACAGAAGGCGCAGCCTATAACGGCGAAATTGCAGACGTACCGGCAGACGAATGGTATGCCGAGTCCTGCGCGGCAGGCATTAAGGCAGGCGTTATTTCCGCAGGAGATAACTTCAGACCGAATGACAAAATCACCCGTGAGGAAATGTGCAAAATGCTCGTGGACTGCTATGAAAACACCAAAAATGCAATAAATGACTATGCAGACGTTTCGTTTACGGATACAGCTTTAATATCGGATATTAATTCCGTTAAAAAAGCGGTTTCCATGAAATTCATGATTGGCAATGCAGACGGTTCATTCGCACCGTCGGATACCGCAACCCGTGCGGAAGCGGCAGCGGTAATCAAGAGATATACCGACGCTTTAAACAAATAATTCTGTTGACTTAATATGCAGTGTCGTTCCCTGCAATACGCAGGGAACGGCGCGGATATTATCAATCCGTACCGTTAAAATAAAGCTGCTTTGAGGAGGAAAAAATGAAAAAATTATATTTACAATTAAAACTTATATCTGCTTTTACGGCGCTTTGCTTTGTTTTTTCGGGTGTAAATGCTTACGGAAGCGGAGTAACGGCTGAAATCGCAAATATTTCGGCAGACAGTAATAATCTCATAAGCTGGAATACTCAGATAGGCGAGTATTCGGGCGCAAATATATACAGACTTGACAATAACAATTCTCTTGTTTTGGTTGGCAAAAGCGATGCATATTCATACAAATGCACTGCCAACGGAAACTATGTGGTAAAGGCTTTTTCGGATTACGGAGAAAGCACGGGGAAAATAATAACCGTTCAGGACGGAAAGCTTTTTAAGGTATCGCTTGAAAAATACGGTTCTTCAAAAGGCTATGTGAACTGCACGGTGAAAGTGGAAAATATTTCGGATAAAACGGCGTGCGGCGTAACGGCTGTGCGTGTACTGAGCAATATAGGCGAAGTAAATAACAGTTTTTACAAAAAATTAACGCTCAAAGCCGGAGCTTCTGATACTTTTTCGGTTTCTTTGAGCGAAAAACAATACGGAAAAACTCTTTCCGTATCAGTATGGGAAAGTTCATTATTAAAAAAATTATACTCGAATGAAATAGTTCAGGACTATAAGTCCGTTTCTGAGGACGGAGAACAAATAATTGCCAGACTGAAAGACGAGGCTGAAGTTCTGAAAAATCTTATAGATGAATGTGAAGAAAAAGGAATTTCGACAGACTACGAAAAAATCAATTATAATATAATCAACAGATTTGCAGGTTATGTCGAAGAGGATATATTAAACGAAGATACAGACAGACTTGATTATACAAATATAAAGACGGCGGAGCTTTATAATCAGGCAAAGACAAATCTTGAAGCATATCTTGCAGGAGAAAAAACACCAAAATCGGTTCCCAAATACATAACAAGTGACAACAGAATAGAAGGACAGAGCATGTATGCTACATTTGACAATAACGGCATGCAGGAGGAACGCCCTGCTTTCTATGTGGGATATATAGGCTACGACCAGGTGAAAAATGACATATCGGAGCTTAACGGTTTCGGGGCAAATTCCGTACAGCAGGAATTGGGACCTTCGCATATTTTTACTACCGGTAACAAGTGGAAGAGAGTTCATTCAAACGGCCCCAGTGTGACATATACAATCAGTAACGAATCACCTGACGGAAACGGCAAATCGCTGTTAATCAAATATAATTCGGAGGTTTCTCCGAACAAGTTCTTTACTTTCTATCAGACAGTAAAGGTAAGACCGGGAAGAACATATACACTAAGAGGCAAAATCAAGACCGTTAATGCCGTTTCGGCACATATATCGGCAAATAACTATAACGACCGCCTTACCTTCAGCGGTACGTCGGACTGGAAAAGCTTTACCAAGCAATACACCGCTCCTTCGGGCGTTACGTCCACCGTTATCCGCATTATAGTTGACGGCCCGGCAGACGGGGTGTACTTTACCGGACTTTCATTTGCAGAGGCGGGAACAACAAATGAGCTTTTGTCAGACGGCAGCTTTACAAATTACGGCAACACAAACCTGACATTCAATGAAAACTCGAAGGATTTGCAGGCAACCTTAAAAATGCTTGATGAAGCGGAAAAAAATAATGTTGCCGTAAGTTTTTTGCTTTCGCCGCACTACTTCTTTGATGATATAGCAATGGTAAACGGCTTCTCTTACTCACAGCCCGGATGCTTCTTTTATTATAATATTAATCATCCGATGGCAAGGGAAATTGTGGAAAACTTTTTAAGAACGCTGATTCCGCTTATAAAAGATTATAAGTGCATAAATAATTTCTGTATTTCAAACGAACCGAATTTTGACACGTCGCTTTTGCCCGAATTTTACAGCGGCGAATGGCACGAGTGGCTTTCTGAAAAATACAACGGAGATATATCTCAGCTAAACAGTGCGTATAACTCCGAATATACCTCCTTTGATCAGGTAGAACTTAAATATGATGTTTTTGACAGGTCAATCCTGGGTCAGACATATGATTACATGCAGTTTAATAACAAGGTGCTCGGCGAATGGCACAAATTTATGGCGGATATAGTGCATGAGCTTGCGCCGGATATTCCGGTAAATGCCAAAATCCTGGGCTGGGTAAATTCTTCGGAATACCGCCAGGGTTATATGCGCGGCACAGGTCTTGAGGAATATTATAAATTTCTTGACATTAACGGATGCGATTACAACCACTTCCTTGACAGCGTAAATCAAGGAATACTTACCAAAGAAATGTGGTATGACTACATGCTGAGCTTTAAAAATGCACCTGTAGTTGACACGGAAGATCACCTTATCCGTGATAACAGCTCGAATTTCTATCCTGACGAGCTTGCGGACTATGTGGGAAATGCCATATACATGGGCGCGATTCACGGCAGAGCCATGAGCGACATATGGGTATGGGAACGCAGCATGCACAACACAGCCCTCAGAGATTCCATTCTGTACAGACCGGACGCAATTGCAAAAGTCGGTTATGCGGCAAATGATTTGAACAGGCTTTCGTATGAGATTACGGCGCTGCAGAATGAACCTGCGGAGGTCGGAATTATATTCTCAAACAATGACCAGATATTTAATTCATGGCAGTCTGCACACGCACTGTACGAAGCATACGAGGCATTAAATTTTAACGGCAAAAAGACAAGATTTATTCTTGATGTTGACCCGTCCGCAATGCAGAACTATAAAGCTGTTATAGTACCGTGTACGCGCTATATAAGCGACGCAATGCTGGAGGAACTCAACAAATTTGTCAATAACGGCGGCAAGGTGCTCATTATGGGCAGAGGAGACAGCATTTCCGGCACAGGCTGTCTGTCAATGAATGAATACGGAGCTGTCCGCGACGCATCAAGCTACCGGAACATTTATGATAATGCTTACTTTGCAAAATACAGCGGAGTTATTCAGATGGAAAGCATGACAAAGCAGGAGTTCTGCTCAATTGTCCGCAATATGCTGACAGACGCCGGTATTTATCATATAAAGCTTGTTAACGCAGACACAAATGAACCGGCGCACAATGTTGAATACAACATCGGAACATATGACAACAAGCTTATCATCAATTTGTCAAACTTCGGAGATACGCAGAACATTAAAATATATTCCGGCGATACTCTTTTGAATGACTCTTTGAATCTGATAAGCGGCGAAACCGAAGGCGGAATTATAACCTTGGATAAATTTGAAGTTAAGACTCTGAAAACCGATATAGAAAGATAGCACATCCGAAATCATCAATGATGTTTTGCAAGAAGGAGTTACGATATGTTTACATACGGGAAAATGACTGTATTGGCAGAAAAGTTAAAAATGCTTATGGTCAAAGAAAGTAAATACATACCAGGCTTCGTATATAAGACCTGTGATTATAAAAAGGACAACGTACTTCCCGAAATCGACGGCGGGTTCAAGCTCTTTGAAAAAGGTCAGCGCTGGGGCGGCAGGAAGGATTGCCACTATTGGTTTTATAACAAAATTAAAACCGAGCGTGATGATGTCGAATTTAAAATCATTACCGGCAGAGAGGGCGAGTGGTGCGCCGAAAATCCGCAGTTTATTCTTTATTTAAACGGAAAGCTTGTTCAGGCGCTGGATGTAAATCACACTTCGTATAATATCGAAAAAGCCGGCGAATATGAGATTTATCTTTATGCCTATACCGGCATGAAGGACGGAATGATAGAATTTATTCCCAGCATTGAAGTTATTGACAGGAACATAGAAAAGCTTTATTATGATATTAAGGTTCCTCTTGAAATATGCGATTTTCTTGAGGAGGACGATTACGATTATCTCAGAATAACAGACGCTCTTGATGAAGGCGCAAGGCTTTTGAATCTTGGAAAGCCGTATACCGATGAATTTAACGAAAGCATAATTGCGGCGGATAACAAAATACATGAATGTCTTTATGACAGATATGCAGATTCCGCCGACGTTACAACCGTTTGCATAGGGCACACTCATATAGATATTGCATGGCTGTGGACAGTAAAGCAAACGAGAGAAAAGGCTGTCCGTTCGTTTTCGACAGTTGTCAGCCTTATGAAAAAGTACCCCGAATATAAGTTTATGTCATCACAGGCGGCATTGTTTAAGTTCGTAAAGGAGGACGCACCCGAACTTTATGAAGAAATCAAAAAATTTGTTTCGGAAGGCAGATTTGAAACAGAGGGTGCAATGTGGGTTGAAGCAGACTGCAATCTCGCAGGCGGCGAGAGCCTTGTAAGGCAGGTACTGTACGGAAAAAGATTTTTTAAACGGGAATTTAACGTTGACTGCAAAATCCTTTGGCTGCCCGATGTTTTCGGATATTCGGCGGCGCTGCCTCAGATACTTGCCAAAAACGGTGTAAACACTTTTGTCACATCAAAAATCAGCTGGAACGAAACAAATCAAATGCCTAACGATACCTTTATCTGGCAGGGAATAGACGGTACTGAAATATTTAGTTATTTTCTCACCGCACAACCGAAAAAAAGAGGTGAGAAACCTGTTAATTTCACAAGCTATAATGCTGATATAACTCCGGCATTCGCAGCGGGTGCATGGGACAGATATTCAAACAAGCTGTTGAATAATGAGGTTTTGCTTACCTTCGGACACGGCGACGGCGGCGGAGGACCCACGAAAAAAATGCTTGAATATAACAGACGGCTTGAGCACGGTATAATAGGATGCCCGAAATCAAAAATAGATACGGTCACAAACTTTATCGGCAGATTAAAGAAAAAATCGGAGAACAGCAGACATTTGCCGAGATGGGTGGGAGAACTTTATCTGGAATTGCACCGCGGAACATACACTTCCATAGGCAAAAACAAAAGAAACAACCGCAAGGGTGAGTTCTTGCTCCGAAATATCGAATTGCTGTCGGCAATCAATATGCCGCAGTGCGAATACAATCGTGAAAGCATAAATGCAGCGTGGGAAATTTTGCTTACCAATCAGTTCCATGACATTATTCCCGGTTCTTCAATAAAGGAAGTTTATGACGAGAGCGATATTTCATATGCAAAGATGTTTGATATATGTACGGATATCATGAAGAAAAATACAAAGCTGATTAAAGACTCTGTTTCTTCCGACGGCGGACTGTTGGTGTTTAACACAAATGATTTCAAAGACAGCGGCATTGTATATGACGGCGGCAGGGCAGTATATGTCAGGGATATTCCTCCTATGGGTTACAAGGTCGTACAGCCCGAAAGCACCTCTGATGTTTCGGTATCCGATAGAATTCTTGAAAACAGCAGAATAAGAGCTGAGTTTGACGGCAATATGAATGTAGTAAGTATATTTGATAAAAGAATTAATCGGGAAATCTTAAACGGCTCAGGAAGAATTGAAGCATACGAGGATTATCCGTATGAGTGGGACGCATGGGATATAAAGAGCTATTATAAAGACAAATCATGGAACATAGATGATGTTCAAAGTGTAAAAGTAATAGACAACGGTGCGGAAAAAGGCTTTGAGGTAATAAGAAAATTCCGCGATTCGGTAATCAAACAGCGGATTTTGCTTGCTGCAGAGAGTGCAAGACTTGATTTTGATACAGAGATAGACTGGCACGAGGATCATGTGCTGCTTAAAGCGGTATTCCCGACAACGGTTCATGCCGACAAGGCTGTATACAACATTCAGTACGGCACGGTTGAACGGCCCACGCACAGCAATACAAGCTGGGATATGGCTAAATTTGAAGTGTGTGCACACAAATTTGCCGATTTGTCCGAAGCCGATTTCGGTGTAAGCCTGTTAAATGACTGCAAATACGGATACAGTGTTTCGGGCAATGTTATGACGCTTACGCTTTTAAAAAGTGCAACCAATCCAAACCCCGAAGCGGATCAGGGAATACATAAATTTACATATTCGGTTTATCCGCATACCGGCGACTACAGAAAAGGTTGTACTATGATAGAAAGCTATAGACTTAACAACCCCATGTTTGCCGAAAAAGCAAAAAAACAAAAAGCATCTCTTCCGGCTTCATATTCGTTTGTCAGCACAAATAAAGACAATATTATTATTGAAGCCGTAAAGAAGGCAGAGGACAGCGGAGATATAGTAATAAGACTGTATGACTGTGACGGCGTACATTCGGATGTTGATGTTTCATGCGGATTTGATGTCGGAAACGCATATCTTGCGGATATGAGCGAAAATAAGCTGAAAAAGCTTTATGTAAGTAATAATACTGTTAATATAGAAGTAAAGCCGTTTGAAATTGTAACACTAATGCTTGAACGTTTATAAGACGGTTGCTGCGGAAGTATCACATTTAAAAAATGTGTCACTTTATAGACGGTACCGGATATGCTTCGGTACTCAAAAATCAATAAAAAAGGAGAGTTAATGATGAAGAAAAAAAGTTTATGGGTTAAACGTGCTCTTTGCCTCGGACTTGCAGGCGTGCTGTCATTCGGCGCACTTGCCGGCTGCGGAGGAAAGGATAATGCAGACAGCGGAAAGGTTAAGATTTCTGTAGGAAACTGGCCTGATGAAAAGGCAGATCCGACGCGTTACAAGGTTTTTGAGGGTTATCTCAAAAAAATGAATGCAAAATATCCTAATATCGAGATTGTACCCGATACATATCAGTATTCGCTTGATACATTTATTGTACGTTCAGCAGCGGATCAGATACCGACCTTGTTCGGCACATGGTATACGGAAATAAATAAAGTAATAGAGGCAGGCGCTGCAAAAGACATCACAAGCATCATGAAGGAAAAAGGCTATGACAAGGCAATGAATAAAGATGTTCTCGCTCTTTGCTCCAAGGACGGCAAAATATATGCAACACCTCATGACGCATATGCTCAGGGCTTGTTTATAAATAAAAAGGTATTCAAGGACGCAGGTCTTGTAAATTCCGACGGCAGTGTAAAAATTCCGTCCACATGGGACGAAGTTGCCGAGTTTGGTAAGATTATTCATGACAAAACAGGCAAATCAGGTATCGCTTATCCTGCAAAGGGCAATACCGGCGGCTGGCACTTTATGAATATCGCATGGTCTTACGGCGTTGAATTTGTCAAGGAAAAAGACGGCAAATATACAGCTAACTTTGGCAATCAGAAGTGCATAGACGCACTCCAGTATGTAAAAGATTTGAAATGGAAATACAATGCTACTCAGGAAAACGCACTTATTGACAGAGGCGAAATGGAAGAGCTTTTTGCATCTGACAGAGTAGGTATGTGCATCACTCCTCCGCCGACAGATAATCTTGTAAGCTACTGCGGCATGGACAGAAACAATATCGTTTATGCAAGAATGCCTGCCGGACCCAAAGGCAGATACTCACAGATGGGCGGTAACGTATGGATGATTACTCCGAGCGCAACCGACGAGCAGATAGACGCAGCGTTCAAATGGCTTGAAATCACAGGCGAAACACCTACAATTGATGATGAAATCGCAAAATCCATCGAAGAAAATATCAAAACAAGAAACAAAGACGGACTTGCAGTTTTCGACCGTGATCCGTTCAATATGTGGAATGATGACGCAAGAAATAAAAAAGAACAGGAAATCAGAAAGCAGTATGTAAATGTAGACGCTAAAGATTATGAAGATTACTTCGGATTCAAAGACGTTACAATAAAACCGGAAGAGCCTGCTTCTGCACAGGAACTTTATACATTGTTTGACTCCTGTATCCAGGAAGTATTTACAAATAAAAATGCAGATGTTGCGGCTCTTGTGAAGAAAGCAAACAAAGACTTCCAGACAAACTACTTAAATAAGCTTGACTGATATAACCCAAAAGCTTGGTTAAATTTAGTTGACGCAATGCCGGTTAGAGATTTAATCGGCATTGCGTTCAAACAAAACAGTTTTACAGAAAGGATGACCTAAAATAAAAACAGCAGTTAATAATAGCAAAAAATATGCATACAGGTCAATAGGCGGCGTATTTAAGAAAAACATTTCGGGTTGGCTTCTTTTGTTGCCGATGCTGATAATTTTTTGTTATCTTGTGTGGCGTCCGATTATTTTATCAATAGTTTATTCGTTTTTTGATTTGCAGGGATTTAAACCTATTGCATTTGTCGGATTGAAGAATTATAAGGATGTTTTGTCGGATACACTTATAATGCAGGCACTTTGGAACACGATACAGTTTGTTCTGTGGTCGTTTGTTATTACCTTTTGGGTGCCGATTGTAGTTGCGTTTATGATGAACGAAGTAATGCATGGCAAGGAAGCGTTTAAGTTTTCTATATTTTTCCCGTCTGTACTTCCGGGAATGGCAGTTTCGATTTTGTGGACATTTATGTATGATCCGAGTGCGGCAGGACTTCTGAATTCTTTGCTCATGAGCTTGGGAATGGATAAATTTGACTGGCTTCTGAACAAAAAATTTGTAATACCGCTTATGCAGATAGCGCTTACATGGGGCGGAATAGGAAGTATAACGCTTATATACATATCCGCAATGCAGGGAATTGATAACGAGATTTACGAAGCTGCAAGGCTTGACGGAGCCGGATTTTTTACAAGAATAAGAGTTGTATTGTTTCCGCATATTTCGGGAATGTTGCTGCTTATGCTTGTAAAACATATTATAGATACCTTCCAGATTTTGCAGGAACCGCTTGTTATGACAGGCGGAGGTCCTAATAACGCTTCCATGACAATGGGACTTCAAATGTACAGATACGCATTTGTATATTTCCAGACGGATAAAGCTTTGGCATACGGCGGAGTAATGTTTGTGCTGCTTATGATTTTCACTATCGGCTATCATAAGCTTGATAAAAAAATTAATGACTAGGGTGAAGGTATGAAAAGATTAAGTGAAAAAACAACGGGTGTTCTGGTTGCCAGCGATTTCGCAAAAATCAGATACAGAGTTCTATACTGGTTTATGTTTGCTTTTCTGCTGCTCTTAAGTATTATATGTATATTCCCGAGCATTTGGCTGGTTATTTCTTCATTTAAGGATACTAAAGAATTGCTGAAAGTGCCTCCCACTCTTTTGCCGGAGCACTTTAACATCAAAAAGGTAGCTGATGTTTGGCAGAAAATAGATTTTGGCACGCACTTTTTAAGTAGTTTATCGATTATTATCGGAACACTGTTTTTTATGTTTGTGTGCACGGGACTCAGCGGATATTCTTTGTCAAGAATCAAGCCTATCGGTTCCGGAGTTATACAGAAGCTTGTATTCTGGTCAATGCTTATGCCGGCAGCCGGCGGCATGGTAATAACCTTTGCAGGGTTTGTAGATGTGCCGATACTGCATATAAATCTTATGAATACACACATACCGATGTGGCTCATGGGAGGCGGCGGTGCGTTTAACGTGCTGCTGTTCAAAAGCTATTTTGACTCGATAGACAAGGCATATCTTGAGGCGGCGCGTATTGACGGATGCGGAAATCTTCAGGCGTTTTTCAAAATAATAATACCGCTTTCCGTACCAATTATTCTTACGTTAACGATATTTACGGTTAATGCGTCTTGGGGAGCGTTCCTTTGGCCGTCCCTTATAATAAGAGATAATAATCTGAAGCCGGTTGCACAGGTTGTATCACAGTTAAATAACGGTGTTATACCAAAAGATGTATATATGATGGCTTTGATGCTTATGATCATTCCTACAGCACTTCTTTTCTGCTGCTGCTCAAAACGTATAATGGGCGGATTTAATCTCGGCGGAATTAAGGGATAACAGTAAAGTTTAAAATAAATCTAAAGCGACTGATGCTTTTGCCGGTCGCTTTTGTAATATCTTTAACTGATTAGCCGCAGTTTTATTGTGGCAGAATGGAGAAAATTTTATGGATGTGAAAAAAATAGATGTGGTGTCAAATACACATTGGGACAGAGAGTTCAGATTCAGCTTTGAAAAAACCCGTCATAATTTGCTTGTAATGCTTGATACCACACTTGATATATTGGAAAATGACCCCGAATACCATTCATTCACTATGGACGGACATTCCATTATGATAGACGATTATCTTGAGATGCGTCCCGAAAGACGTGAGCAGGTTGAAAAATTTATCAGAGAGGGCAGACTTATAATCGGGCCGTACTATACACTGCCCGAGGAGTTCACAATATCTCATGAGGCGCTTGTGCGTAATTTGCTCTTCGGACGGGAAACCGTGAAGAAATACGGCGGAAAAGTCCCGACGGTAGGCTACACCCCCTCGTCATGGGGACAGACGGGACAGTATCCGCAAATCCTTAAAGATTTCGGTATAAACTATATGATGTTTTACCGGGGTATTTCGCATGATGAAGCACCTGCCGAATACATATGGCAGGCGCCGGACGGCACGGAGGTTCTTGCAAGCAGATTTGCTCTTTATTGCAGGTACAATTGGTATTATCAGGTTCACAGAGCAGTTACGAGAAACCGCGTATGGTCAAAGGACTATAAATGGGGCGAATTTGACGAAATGCCTTTCAGACGCGCAGACGGATTTGTGGGACCGGGCATAAACTACGACCTGAAGGCTCCGGCTGCAAACTATGAAAAGGCCGGTTTAAAGAAAGCTATTCTTGATATGCTGAAAGAAGAAGACGGACATTTTACCACCCCTGTTTTTCTGGCTATGAACGGCCATGATATTTCGGTTGCTTTTCCGCGTGAGTCCGAGGTGATAAAGGACGCAAAGAAGGCTTTTGACGGCGAAATGGAAATAGAGCACACAAACCTTGAAAATTTCTGGAAGGATGCCGAAAAGTATCTTGACAGAGATAAAATGACTGTGCTTAAAGGCGAGAGGCGTTCTTATCTCAAAAAAGGCAAATGGACGTATTTGTTCCCCGGTACTATCAGCGCAAGAACTTATCTGAAACAGGCGGATTTTAACGCATACACGGCTCTTTGCTACGCTGCGGAACCGCTTAATGCTATGGCGGGAAATGATTCCGGGAGATATTTGCACAACGGATGGCAGTATCTTATATCAAATCACAGTCATGACGCAAACGGCGGATGCGCTCCCGACGAAGTGTGCAAGGATATGGAATACCGCTACAGAAAGGCAAAAGACATTGCCGATATTGTTGCAGACGACGCAATGGTATCGATTGCCAAAAATCTCTCGCCGAAAGGACAAAGCAGCGATATTGTTCAGCTTGTTGTATACAATACGCTCCCGTATAAGCGTGACGTTGTCGCAGAGCTTGATATGGAAATACCCGACATTTTGGGAAAGGGAATTGAAATAGACGGCGTTAATCTTCAGCCTATAATATCAGAAAAGTCAAGCATATTTGTTGACAGCATATGGGACGTGCCTACAATACTCGACAGCGTTCATCACAGAGTGTATGCCGAAATTTCCGATGTCCCGGCGTTTGGTTATAAAACGTTTGAAATCAGGGGCACACCGCATAAAATGCAGAAAAGACCGGGAATTGCTCAGGGAAGAGTGCTTGAAAACAGCAAACTCAGAGCAAAGATAAACTCTGACGGTACTTTGGATGTTCTGTATAAAAAAACAGGCAGGGAATATAAAAATCTTAATTTCTATACATCACAGGGAGAAACCGGCAATGCCTGGAAGCACGAAAGCCCTGAATTTGACAGAAAGTATTCCACGGTAGGTATCGACCATAAAATATATGTTGCCGAGAGCGGAAAGCTGTGCGGTACAATAGTTACGGAGTGTACTTTTGAAATTCCCGAAAGCTGTGAAGTTAATCCGAGCAGTATTTATACAAAGGTTCCCGTTAAAACTTCATATACATTAAAGGCTGATGCCGATTATATTGAAGTTAAGGTTGAGCTTACAAACAATGCGAAGGACCATTGGCTGCGCGTGAACTTCCCGACTGATATTAAGACAAAATACTCATATTCCGACAGCCACTTCGACATAGTAAGACGAAACATTGAAATTCCGGACTCTACAGCATGGGTTGAACAAGCATTCGGTACTCAGCCGCTCAGAACATTTGCCTGTGTAACCGACGGAGAAAACAGTTTTTCCGTTATGCCGAAAGGTCTTTTTGAATACGAGGTGTTTGACGATTCTACAATGGCGCTTACATTAATTCGAGCATGCAGAATAAAGCTTGCCGTGTCGGAAGAAAAAATCACGGAGCTTGAGGACGAGGGGGTACAGTGCCCCGGCATAAGAAGCTTTGAATACGCTCTGCATTTCGGAACCGGTGAAACGAATGTACTTCCGAATAAAGCTGCCGAAATATTCGCCGGTGTAAAGTGTGCCGTATGCGGCAGGGGCAAGGGAGAATTGCCGTTAAGTAACAGTGTGCTTGAAATTGATAACCAAAATATTCACGTTACCGCAATAAAGCGCGCGGATGACGGAAACGGAATAATTTTGAGGTACTATAATCCCACGGATGAAGTACAAAAAGTGAAAATCAAGACCGACGGCAGGATTTACCGCTGCAAAATGGATGAAACAGTTACCGGTGATTATGACGGTAAAGCAGAACCTAAAAAAATAGTGACACTGAGGGTAGTCAGATGAATGAGATATTAAAAGACGATTATTTTGAAAAGGGCAGGGAAGGAGTAAAACGGATTCTTACTCCCGATGACGGAAAAATTGATATAATAGAGTTTGACGGCAAAAAACTTTGCTATGTCAAGAGCGCAATGGGATACCCGGCGATATATCCTGTTTATGAAACACATTTTGAAAAGAAAGCCGAGGCAATACTTATGGATCTGGACGGTACCTCCGTTCATTCCGAGGAGTTTTGGATGTGGATTATTGAAAAAGTAACCGCAAGGCTTTTGGGAAAAAGTGATTTTAAGAGCGAAGCGGAGGATAAACCGTTTATTTCCGGTCATTCCGTGTCCGAGCATTTGCAGTATATGATTGATAAATATGCAAAGGGCGAAAGCCTGGAGCTTGCCAGGGAATATTATTATGAAATCGTTCATTATGAGATGGACGAAATAATGAAGGGCAGGGGGAAGCAGGACGCTTTTACTCCTGCGCCCGGACTTAAAGAATTTCTTACAGCCGTAAAAAGTGAGGGAATAAAAATAGGCCTTGTGACGTCGGGACTTTACGAGAAAGCAATGCCCGAAATAATTTCGGCGTTCAGACAGCTTGACATGGGAGATCCGGTCGATTTTTACGATTGCATAATAACCGCCGGTCAGGCACTTAAAAAAGGACAGACGGGTACGCTGGGCGAGCTTTCACCAAAGCCGCATCCGTGGCTTTATGCCGAAACTGCAAGAATAGGACTCGGTATACCGTTTGAAAGGCGGCATAAGGTAATCGGTATTGAAGATTCGTCCGCCGGCGTCGTATCAATCAAGCTTGCGGGATTTTCATGCGCCGGAATATCCGGAGGTAATATTGCAAGTGCCGGTATGAGCGATATGTGCGATTATCATATAGAAACTCTCAATGATATGCTTGAAATAATTCTGTAAAACAAAAATAACAGCCGTTTTGAAATGCATCTCCAAAAGCCGGAAGCTTTCGGAGGTGCATTTTTATGAGCAAAAGCGGCTTTTTCAAAAGACTTTCTGCCGATGCAAGACTATTATTTTATTCTGATAAAGGTAGTCAGTACGGCTTTGGGCTTTTTCGGGAAATGAAAAAACCGCCCGAATTAAATTTAGACGGTTTATAGTTTATTTACTCCACAAAACTTTTGACTGCTTATCTATCTGTGAAAGCTCCGTTTTGTTCATGTTTTCTAAATTTGAATAATCTCCAACATAATAGAAGATTTTATCAACATCATTATCTTCGTTCAACGGTGTCAGCAAATGATATGACACTGTTTTTTTGTTTGAAATCATATCTTCCCATTTTGTGGTAGAAGCATAGAAATAAATTCTGATTTCGACATCATCACCGTTTGCTATCTCAACCCTTTTTTGCGTGACATAAAGAGCGGTATGACCGGAAATCTGTGCCGACAGATACTTTTCTCCGCGAATCGGCTTTGCACTCTCTGGTGTGGTTTCGGTTACGAAAATATTATCATCGTACATGATGTTACACTTTATGTTTTTTAAAATTGAAATTGTACCGAAAAATACTGCAATAACTATCGCCGCCGATATAACCGATGCAATTACTCTTTTTTTAATTATCTTGCTTTTTATGCTTTTTAAACTGTTTGCCATTTTCATATCCTCCGGATTGCCATTTTTTATGCTGCAAAAATCATTTGCCGATTTCATCTGTTCATAATAGTTTTTGCATGCCTCGCATTGCGATAAATGTACTTCAACTGCCCGTCTGCTCTCATCATTGCATACACCGTCAATATACAATGGGAGTAAATCTCCGATTATTCCGCAAGGGTAAGTCATTTTATCTCCTCCTTAATTATAATTTTAGCTCTGTAATAGGTAACTCTTGCCCAGCTTTCGGTTTTGTCAAATAAAGCTGCAATTTGCAAAAATGACAGTTCTCCGAAAGCTCTGAGCCAAAATACTTCTTTATACGGCTCATTCAGCTTGTGTAAGACTTTATGTATCCGATAAGCCGTTTCTTTGTTTTCAAACCGTTTTTCTATATTTTCATCGGAAATAATAATTTCAAGAGGATAATCCTCTTGCTTGTTATGCTTTTTTGCATAACTGTAAAAAGTATTTTTGGCGATTTTACAAAGCCATGTGCTTATTCTGCAATTACCTTTAAAGCTTTTAATATTTTTTAAAGCTTTAAAAAAAGTTTCCTGTGTAATTTCCTCTGCCAATACGGAATTTTGACAAAGGCTGAACACAAATTTATATACTTCTGCAAAATACTCAGAGTATATTTTGTCAAAGTCCTGCACAATTTTCACCTCCCTGTCAATCATTAGACTCCTTTTTCGGCAATTCGTTACAATAATTCCAAAAAAATTACGGAGCATATCCAAAACGGTTATGCTCCGACACAAATAATACTTTTAAACCACAACGGGTTTGATGCTGTTTAACTTATTAAATTCAGATTTGTTTCACACTTATAGTTAATACCGGCAAGGTGCGCCGCAGATTCCGCATCGGCATATTCTGCCCTTCAAAAATTCAATATCGGAATATGTCAATCTTGTTTTCTATGGTTTCTCCTCATTTATCCTCATCTTTCGTCTTTTTCGGTATAAACAGACCGACAGCAAGACCTGCCGAGGCACCTAATGAAATTCCGGTACCGATATTGTCACCAAGCATTGTTCCGATAAGCAGACCGAAGCACAAGCCGAGGATTACTCCTTCCATACCGCAGTTGCCGCCCTGTTTTTCACCTTTTATTTTCTGTACAGCACTGCGAATCAAAATTATCGCTGCCAAAACTATCGCCGCCCAACATGGCATAGCGGTGCGAAAAGAATGCAAAATTGTGTTCATTGCAACCCGAATAAACTCCAAAACACTGTTCATTAATTTTCCTCCTTATTCAACTGACAAATATCTTCTGTTTTGTCAGCATAAGCCGGTTTGCCGTACATTCTGAAAAACTGCCGGACATGCCGTTCAATCAAGTCCGTTACTTCATCCTCGCGCTCCGGTTCACGGTCGCAGAGATTAAGCCAGACGGAGATTGGCAGACATAGCTGAGCTGCCATGATTTCCGCGTCATTATCCGATAGTTTTTGCTGTTGTATTAAAAATTCAATAATACCGATGAAAAAATTCATAACGTTGGTATAATTCTGTTTCGTCTGTGCCTTTGCAAGAATCGGATTTCGGAACTGCTCAATCGTCAGCATTTTTCTGGCTTTAACAATCTGCGGTTCGTGGATAATATAGCGGATCTGTCCGACTATCATCTGAGTAACCGAATCAATATTCAAATCTTTTCCGTCATTTAATGAAGAGGACATATCACTGTTGTTTTCCGAAAAAATCGAATGCCACTCATACTGTTCCATAATTTCCTGCATCAGGCTTTCCAAAATTTCCTTTTTGCTTGCAAAATGGCTGTACAATGAAGCCTTGCGGATACCGACCTCATCTGCAATCTGCGAAACAGAGGTTGCCTCAAAGCCTTGTGTTGAAAACAAATCAAGTGCCGCGTCCAGGATTTTTTGTTTTGTACTTCGGCTGTCCATAGCTCATAATCTCTCCCGAATTAAAATTATATTTATATTATAGCTACCGAACGGTAGTTTGTCAACATAATTTTGTCTTTTTATACCTTATATCTTAAAAAACTATGTTTGCAGACAAATAAATCTTTTGCAGCATATAGTTTCGGAAGGATGGACTATTCTTTTTTCATGTCATGTGACGGCAGGCAGCCGTTATGCTTTTTGTAGGTTTTGGCAAAATAGGAAAGATTTGAAAATCCGCACTGCTCAGCGGCATCGCTCACATTCAGGCATTTACCCGATGACAAAAGCCCTTTTGCCTTTCGGCAGCGTATATAGTTTATGTAGTTTATCGGCGTCATTTCCGTAAGCTGTTTGAATATATGGCAAAAATAGTATTTTGTAAGTCCGAGATAACCGGCAAGCGAATCTATGGTTATATCTTCCGAAAAGTGCATATCAACATATGAAAACGCTTTTTTTATCATCTCTGTCCGCGCCGCCTGTTTTTTGCTCAGTCTGACGGGAGAGCCTGCCGTATAACAGCGTGCCGCCAGGCTTAATAATGAGATTATTTCGGATAGAATTATCGGTTTGTAATAGCTCTCTTTGTTTTCAAACTCGGTGATTATCAAATCCATTTTATCGTTTAATTCTTTATCGTGTATTTTGTGAATATAGTCTATGCTGTCGGGTTCAAGTCCGAATTTTTTGCAAAATTCCAAATCGGGAATCAGACAGTAGTACCTTGTGCGGCTGTCGGAAGCTATTTTGTGCAGGTAGTTTGACGGCGCGATTACAATGTCGCCGACAGTCGCTTCCAAAACCTCGGTATCCAGAGAAACCCTTGCTGTTCCTTCCTTAAAATACAGAAGTTCCGGGTTTTGATGCCAGTGCGGAACAAAGTTCATTTGACTGTCTACAGTGTCTAAATGAAATATAATAGGAAAATTCGGATCGTCATAGTGATGAGCCTCGTAATAATCATTTTTCGCCGGTCTTTCCTCTTTTGACAGTATGTTTGGATTTTTTTTATAATCTTTCATATTGTTTCACCTCGCTAAAAAGCAATATAGTATCAAAACACAGCAAGATACATCCTTTACTTTTCTTTTGTACTATTATACAATGAAATTAAGCTAAACACAAGAATTTTATTACCGGGAGGTCTTTTTATGTATCAGTTTCCGATAGGTGTATTGCTGGATTCATTCAGGCTTGATACGAAGCAGGCAATAGAAAAAGCGGCTTCTTTGGGCGCAGACGGAATTCAGATGTATGCGACAAAGGGTGAACATGCACCCGAAAATATGACAAGAGCAAAGATAAATGAACTAAAAGATATGATGAAATCAAACGGTTTGGTTTTCTCGGCGCTTTGCGGCGATTTGGGAATGGGTTTTGGCAATTCCGAGTTAAACCCGTCACTTATCGAAAAATCAAAACGTATTCTCGATCTGGCAAAGGAGCTGGAAACGGATGTCGTTACAACCCATATCGGAGTTGTGCCAACAGACAAAAGCCATCCGAGGTACGCAATAATGCAGGAGGCATGCGGCGAACTGTCACGCTATGCGGATTCGCTTGACGCACATTTTGCCATCGAAACGGGCCCCGAAGTATCCGAAGTTCTGAAAGGATTTCTGGATTCGCTCGGTTCGCGCGGTGTTGCAGTCAATCTTGACCCGGCAAATCTTGCTATGGTAACCGGAGATGATCCCGTGCAGGCAGTGTATAATTTGAAAGATTATATAGTACATACCCATGCGAAAGACGGCATAAAGCTGCGCGAAAACAATCCCGAGGTTGTCTACGGAATTATAAAAGATGAAATTCCTACCGGGGAAGGCTTCCGTGAGGTTCCGCTCGGCGAAGGCAGCGTGCCTTTTGATAAATACCTTGCCGCATTGGAGGATATAGGCTACAGGGGATTTTTGACTATTGAACGCGAGGTCGGGGATAACCCTGCTGCTGATATTACCATGGCAGCGGATTTTCTTAGAAACATAATGAATCAGAGCAGATAAAGGAGAGATAAAAATGGCTGATAAAATCAAAGTCGGTATAATCGGAGTTGGCGGAATATCCGAATTTCACATCAAGGCATATTTGGAAAATCCGCAGGTTGAGGTGTATGCATTCTGCGATATAAACAGAAACAGACTTGAAAAAATGGGTGAGAAATACGGAATTACCCGTCTTTTTGACAACAAAGAAGATATGCTTGCATTAGATGAAATTGACGCCGTAAGCGTATGCACATGGAACAGCGCGCATGCGCCGTGTACTATTGCCGCATTAAATGCCGGAAAGCATGTTCTATGCGAAAAACCTATGGCAATGAATGAAAAGGAGGCAGAAGCAATGAAGGCTGCCGCCGAAAAAAACGGCAAGCTGCTTATGGTGGGATTTGTTCGCCGCTACGGCAACGACTGCGAAGTTATAAAGAAGTTTATTGACAACGGCGACCTGGGAGAAGTATACTATACAAAAGCCTGCTATCTGAGAAGAAACGGAAATCCCGGAGGATGGTTCGGAGAAAAGGCGCGCAGCGGCGGCGGACCTCTGATTGACCTCGGAGTACATGTTATAGATTTGGTGAGATATGTATGCGGAAATCCGAAGCCGGTATCGGTTTACGGAGTTACCTATCAAAAGCTTTTTGACAGAAAGGGCACGGTAGGCAAGCCGAAATATCTTTCAAGCGGAGCTACAGATCACGATATATGCGACGTTGAGGATATGGCAACCGCACTTATAAGATTTGACAACGGAATGACGCTTGCGGTTGAGGCATCATTTTGCCTTAATATAAAAGATGATAAAGGCGAGATAGAGCTTTTCGGTACAAAGGCGGGTGCAAAGCTCAATCCCGATGTTGAAATTTACGGCAGTATGAATAATTATCTGACAAACGTAAGCTTTGACGCACCTACTGCGCTTGATTTCAACGGACTCTTTGAAAATGAAATAAATCACTTTATCGGCTGTATCGCAGACGGTACGAAAGAGTGCAAGTCACCGGCTGATGATGGAATTGTTCTTATGCGGATTCTGGACGCTGTTTACGAATCGGCAAAAACAGGACATGAGGTTGTTCTTAATTAGGCGTATGCAAAAGAAAGAAATTTTAAACGGTGGGTTATATGAGAATTATTTTATGCAGCAGCTATGAGGAAATATCAAATAAGGCGGCGGAGCTTGTAGCGTCACAGATTATGCTTAAACCTAACTGTGTGCTTGGACTGGCTACAGGCTCAAGCCCGATCGGCATGTATAAAAAGCTAACGGAAATGAATCTTGATTTTTCCGAAGTGACAACCTTTAACCTTGATGAGTATTATCCGATTTCGCGGGATAACGTCCAAAGCTATTATTACTTTATGAATAAGCATTTTTACAGTAAGGTTAACCTAAAACCGGAAAATATACATATTCCGAACGGACAGACAGATGATGTGAGGGCTGAGTGCTCGGCATATGACGCACTGATAGAACAAAGCGGCGGAATAGATTTGCAGATTCTTGGAATCGGGCAGAACGGACACATAGGCTTTAACGAGCCGGACAGCAGTTTAAATTCAGCAACACATCTGACAAAGCTTTCCAAAAGCACAATAGAAGCAAACGCGAGATTTTTTGAAAATGAAGCCGATGTTCCGAAACAGGCGTTGACAATGGGAATGTCTACTATTCTTAAAGCAAGAAAAATTGTTCTTTTGGTAAGCGGCAAGAGCAAGCATAAAGCGCTTTCGGAGCTCTTTGACAATAGCATAAATACCTCCGTTCCCGCGACAATGCTTAAAATTCATCCGGATGTAGTCGTTATATGCGATAAGGAAGCATATGACAGCATTGATAAATAGCAAGGGAGTGTTGCGGATGGGTATTTTGTTTAAAAATGCACTTGTCGGCGGCAAGCCGGCAGATATTATGACGCAAAACGGTAAAATAACAAAAATAGCTCCTGAAATAACAGGCAGCGGTATTGATTTACAAGGCTGCCGGATTTTTCCGGGACTTGTTGATGTGCATGCACACGGGTGCATAGGCTTTGATACCATGGACGGTGACAAGCTTTCCGAAATGTCACATTACCTTGCAAAAAACGGCACGACTTCATGGCTCCCGACAACAATGACCATGGATATGGAAACGGTAAAAAGTGTGGTTAATACGGATATTCCAAAAACAAACGGTGCAAATATTTTGGGATTTCATCTGGAGGGGCCGTATATATCGCCGAAACACAAGGGCGCTCAAAATGAAAAATATATCAAAAACCCGGATATTGAAGAATTTAATTCTATGCGGAATATAAAAATGGTTACCTTAGCGCCGGAACTTGAAAACTCAGCGGAATTTATCAGAAAATGCGATGCAGTGGTATCAATAGGGCACACCGACGCAGATTATGACATAAGCATAAACGCAATAGAAAACGGAGCGGCTTGCCTTACCCATACATTCAATGCTATGCCGCCGCTTTGCCACAGAAATCCCGGACCGATCGGAGCCGCCATTGATAAGGAAATATATGCTCAGGTTATATGTGACGGACTGCATATTCATAAAAGTGTGATAAAAATGCTGTATAAAACCTTTGGATCGGACAGAATGATTATCATAAGCGATTCTATGAGAGCTGCGGGGCTTGAGGACGGAACTTATGAATTCGGCGGACAGACCGTTACGGTGAATAATTCGGTTGCAAGAACAGCGGACGGTGCAATAGCCGGAAGTACATCAACATTGTTTAAATGTGTAAAAAAAGCGATAGAATTCGGCATACCGGCTGATGACGCATTCAAAATGGCGTCGGAAACGCCGGCAAAACTTATCAAAATACCGGATAAAGGAAAAATACAGGCAGGGTATGACGCGGAGTTTATTGTCTTATCAAATGATTTTGATATTAAAATGACTGTTGTAAACGGAGAAATTATAGCATGAAACCAAGCAGGCATCGCGAAGATGTCTGCTTTTTTATGCCGTTTTGCGTATTTGACATTTTCGTCTGTTTTTGATATTATAGAAGTAATTTAGCCTTGTATTATGAAAGGAGAATATTCATGGCAACGATGCTCTATTCCGAAATAAATATACTCGCCGTAATTATACTGTCGATAATAGCATTGAAAGCTTCTGAGTTCGGATTCGGCGCTTCTGCCAAAAACAAGCTTTTTGTTACATCTGTGTGGTTTGCGGCAGCAGCAAATTGTTTTGATTTTTTATGGAATATGGGTATCACGGAATATATGAATATCCCCGTTTCGGCTATGCAGACTATTAATTTCATGTATTTTATGTCATTTGGTTTTTCGGCATATTTTGGTTTTTATATTCCGAAGCGATTCAGAAAAGCAGTATCTTAAACAATAAAGCATTTATGCTTATAGGTATATTGCCTCTTTTTGTCCTGGCAGTGCTTCTTATTTGTTCGCCTTATACAGGATGGCTTTATTATTTTGATGAAAATAAGATATACCACCGCGGACCGCTGTATTATTCACAGCAGATTTTGGCATACTGCTATATTTTGTATTCTTCGTTTAAAACTTTGCTGTTGGCGATGAATAAGAAGTATTATGCTCACCGTGATGACTTTCTTACAATTGCTTCCTTTGCCGTACCGCCTATTTTATGCGGTTTGCTTCAGTCGATACTGCAAAGACTTCCGATTCTTTCTGTCGGAATAGTTATTTCATTTTTACTTGTGTATATAGGTACGCTTCAGTCGTTCGTTTCGCTTGATTCCCTTACCGGAATGAGCAATCGCAGAGAACTGCTTGTTTATCTTGCTTCCAAGATTGAAAATCTTAAAAAAGAAGAAAAACTGTATTTTTTGTTTATAGATGTTGATTCTTTCAAGCAAATTAACGATAGCTACGGTCATACAGAGGGCGACCGCGTTTTGAAAATGATATCATCGGCAATAAAGAAAGTTTGCAGGGAAACAAAGGGCTTTTGCGCACGTTACGGCGGTGACGAATTTGCAATCGTTCAGATTATTAATAAAGAAGAAAGAATTGAACCGATGTGTAAAATGCTTACTAAAGCGGTGGAACAAAAAAGTGAAAGCGAAGGCACGGCATATTCGGTTAAGATAAGTATCGGAAGTGCAGTGTACCTGGGGGAAAATGACAGTATACAGGAACTTATTCTGCGGGCCGACAGTGAGATGTATAATGAAAAGAATATGAAAAGGATAAGGTTCAGACATTTATAATCCGGCGGAATTTGTTTTCGGATATATTTTTACGGTTACAGAGGTGAGAATGTGATGCTGTCGGATAAAAAACTTGACGGCGGAAAACCGTTTGACTGGGGAAAAATTTCATCGGATTACGCAAAATACAGGGATATTTATCCTGATGAATTTTATCAAAAAATTGTATCACGCGGGCTTTGCATCAAAGGTCAGAAGGTTCTTGATTTGGGAACGGGGACAGGGGTTTTGCCGAGAAATATGTATCGCTTCGGTGCAAACTGGACGGGTATTGATATATCGGAAAATCAGATTGAGCAGGCAAAGAGGCTGTCTTATGGAATGAACATATCTTACCGCGCAGTTTCGGCAGAAGATATGGATTTTGAGGATAATACTTTTGATGCAGTTACAGCATGTCAGTGCTTTTGGTATTTTAATCACATCAAAATAATGCCGGAGCTTTACAGAGTATTAAAGCCCGGAGGACATATCCTTGTACTGTATATGGCATATCTTCCGTTTGAGGATAGGATTGCCGGCGAAAGCGAAAAGCTGGTACTTAAATACAGCCCGGACTGGAGCGGCGCCGGCGAAACAATGCGTCCTATAGATATTGACGCGGTTTACAGCAGATGTTTTAAAAAAGTGTACAGCGAAGAATATCTGCTTAATGTACATTTTACACGGGAAAGCTGGAACGGGCGAATGAAGGCGAGCCGTGCAATAGGCGCGTCGCTTACTGCAGATGAAATATCAGCATGGGAGTGTGAGCATTTAAAAATGCTTGCGGAAAATGCGCCTGCGGGGTTTGATATATTGCATTACGGCGCAATAACCGAGCTTGAAAAAATGATATTATAAACGGCGGCGTGCATTTAAAATATGCCGCCGATTAATAATTATTTATTACAGTGTATAAAATTTTCGAAATAAATGGCTGTTTTCGGCTTAATTCCCTATGTTTGCTATTGACTTTTACGGAAAATTATTATACAATATTGTATATTTATGTAAAACATTTTAAAGGGGGACAAACATATGAAAAGATTAATTTCATTGATTTTGTGTTGTGTTTTGATTGTATCTTTGTCTGCATGCTCTACAGCCGGCAAAGAGAAGAAAGAATATACCGTAGGTATCTGCCAGCTCGTTCAGCACGAAGCTTTGGACGCTGCAACAAAGGGCTTTAAGGACGCTCTTAAAGACGCTCTCGGCGATAAAGTTAAATTTGACGAGCAGAATGCGTCCAATGACTCTAATGCATGCTCTACAATAATTAACGGATTTGTTTCCAAAAACGTTGATTTGATACTCGCAAATGCTACACCGGCTCTTCAGGCTGCTGCATCGGGTACTTCGACCATTCCGATTTTGGGAACATCTGTTACCGAATACGGTGTTGCGCTTGAACTTAAAGATTTTGACGGTGTGGTAGGCGGAAATATTTCCGGAACATCCGATCTTGCACCTTTGGATAAGCAGGCGGATATGCTCACAGAGCTGTTTCCGAACGCTAAGAAAGTAGGACTTCTTTACTGTTCATCAGAGCCGAACTCGCTGTATCAGGTAAAGGCTGTCAAGAGCCGTCTTGAAAAAAGCGGAATAACATGCAAAGAGTTTTCCTTCTCTGACTCAAACGATATTGCCGCTGTTACAACATCGGCATGTGACTACAGCGATGTAATCTATGTTCCTACAGATAATACCGTGGCCTCCTCAACAAGTATAATCGACGGAATCTGCCGTCCTGCAAAGAAACCTGTTGTTGCAGGCGAGGAAGGTATCTGCAAGGGCTGCGGAGTGGCTACACTTTCTATAAGCTACTATGAACTCGGACGCAAAACCGGCGAAATGGCAGCAAGAATTTTAAAAGACGGTGAAGATATTTCCAAGATGAAAATCGAATACGACGAAAATTATAAGAAAAAATATAACAAGGCAATTTGCGATGAACTCGGAATTACCGTTCCGTCCGATTTTGAAGCTATTGAATAATTTTAAAATTTAATTTGATAACAAAAATACATTTGGACGATATTTGTGTATCGTCCGAATGTATTTATTAACTTTATAAGGTGATTTTATATGCAAATGATATTAACAATATTTAACAGTATGCCCGGAGCCGTTGCCCAGGGACTTATTTGGGGAATTATGGCGATAGGCGTATATATTACATACCGCATACTGGATATTGCCGACCTTACCGTGGACGGTTCGATGTGTACGGGAGCGGCGGTATGTGTAATGATGATGCTGAGCGGACACAATGTCTGGGTGGCTGTTTTTGCCGCAGTAATTGCCGGTATGTTGGCCGGGTTTGTGACAGGTATTCTTCATACTTTCATGGGTATTCCGGCTATACTTGCAGGTATTCTGACGCAGCTTGCTCTTTATTCTGTTAACCTGAAGATAATGGGCAAGGCAAACCAGGCATTGAATTTCAGAAATTATGACTTTCCCATCTCGCTTCAATATATAAGAAATGTTCCTTTTTTTAAAAATACAATTCTGATTGTAGCGGTTATCACGGTTATAATCATTGCTTTACTGTATTGGTTTTTCGGTACGGAATACGGATGTACACTGCGTTCTACGGGCGCAAACCCGAATATGAGCCGTGCACAGGGTATAAATACTGATTTCAACAAAGTCGTAGGTCTGATGCTGTCTAACGGAATAGTTGCCTTTTCGGGTGCGCTCCTGGCACAGTACCAGGGCTTTGCCGATGTTCAGATGGGACGCGGCGCTATCGTAATAGGCCTTGCGGCGGTTATAATAGGCGGTGCCTTGTTCGGCAAAATATTCAGAAATTTTGCACTGCGGCTTTTGAGTGTGGCATTCGGAGGCATTATTTACTATATTGTTTACCAGACGGTAATCTGCCTCGGATTGGATCCTGACCTTCTGAAGCTTCTTTCATCTGTTGTTGTGGCTGTATTTCTTGCAATACCTTATTGGAAGAAAAAATATTTTTCAAAGGTAACAAAAGGAGTTGTTGACAATGCTGAAGCTTAACAATATTTGCAAAACCTTCAATGCCGGAACAATAAACGAAAAGACGGCGCTTAATAATCTTAATCTAGTTATTAATGACGGCGATTTTGTTACGGTAATCGGTGGCAACGGTGCAGGAAAAAGCACAATGCTTAATGCCGTTTGCGGCGTCTGGCCTCTTGATTCCGGTTCAATACTTATAGATAATGTGGACGTTACAAATATGCCCGAACATAAAAGAGCAAAGTTTCTCGGCAGGGTTTTTCAGGACCCGATGCTCGGAACGGCGGCTGATATGGAAATTCAGGAGAATATGTCTTTGGCTCTGCGCAGAGGAAAAAGGCACGGGCTCGGCTGGGGCATAACAAAGGAAGAACGCGAAATGTTTAAAGAAAAGCTGGAAATTCTCGGACTCGGTCTTGAAAAGCGTCTTACAAGCAAGGTGGGACTGCTATCCGGCGGACAGCGTCAGGCTCTTACTCTGCTTATGGCAACACTGCAAAAGCCGAAACTGCTTTTGCTTGATGAACATACAGCAGCGCTTGATCCGAAAACAGCGCTCAATGTATTGGAGCTGTCTGATAAAATCATTACGAGCAACAAGCTTACAGCGCTTATGATTACTCATAATATGAAAGACGCTATAAAATACGGCAACAGACTTATTATGATGAATAACGGCAAAGTTGTTTTTGATGTGTCGGGTGAGGAAAAGAAAAACCTTTCTGTTGACAGACTTATAGAAATGTTCTCCGCTTCAAGCGGAGTAGAGTTTGCAAACGACAGAGCTCTTCTTTCAAACTAAAATTCTGCAAAAAATTTAATAAAGAGTATAAAGTATTTTTCAGCAAAAACAGTGATTATGGGTGGTAATATGCGCACAAAAAAAGATGCGGTAGACTATAGCTCCGGAATTTTATACGAATAACAAAACATTTTATTAAAAGGAGTAAAAATATGTCAATACAAAATCAGAAATGGATTTGCGGCGGTGAATGTGAAGCGCCGGTTATAGAAAAATGCATAAATCTATCCGAAATAAAAAATGCGGAAGTTGATATATGTGTGCTTGGTTTTTTTGAGATGTATATAAATGATAAAAAAGTGTCAGAGGATGTTCTTACTCCGGTGTGCTCGCAGTATGAAAAAGAACTCGGAAAAAATTTGCTTTATCCCTTGAATGACAAGCTTTCCGGAAGCCGCGTATACTACAATCACTATAATATTACGCAGTATTTAGTAAATGGCAAAAACAAGTTTGAGTTTTATTTGGGAAATGGCTGGTATAATCAAAAGCTTAGGGTAATAGAGGGTGATTTCAGTCACGGTGCCCCGAGGCTCTGTTTTGAAATTACTGTTGAAGCCGAAGATGGCGGAAAGAAAATTTTTGTGTCGGATGATACTTGGAACTGGCAGCCGAGTTATATAAAGTTTAATAATATTTTCTACGGCGAAAAGCACGACTATACAACTGAAAACGGCAGTGAATATCCAAAGAAGGTGCAATACTGCGAGGGTACAAAATCACCGTTGATTCTGCAGGATTGTCCGTCGGATAAAATCATAAGAAAAATTGTTCCGAAACTTTTGTCGTGCATCGGTTCAAAGAAATTTTATGACTGCGGAGAAAATATAACCGGTTGGGTAAGTTTTAAAAGTAAAAAATATACGCAGAAGGTTATAATTAAATTTGCCGAAGAACTTGACGGAAACGGCGAACTTGATTTTTCAACAACCGGATATGATGAAAATAACGGCCAAATGCAAAAGGACGAATTTGTATTAAACGGAATAGAAAGAGTATGCAGACCGAAATTTACATGGCACGGATTCCGTTATTTTGAATTTGACGGCGAGGCGGCAGATATTACCGTTGAAGTTGTTCATTCGGATATTTTGCAAAAAGCTGATTTTCACTGTGATAACAAGCTTTTAAACTGGCTGTTTGATTGCTATGTACGTTCGCAGCTCGGCAATATGCACTGCGGAGTTGTTTCTGACTGCCCGCACAGAGAAAGACTCGGGTATACAGGAGATACGCAAAATACGGCAGATACGGCGATGCTTGTCTTCGATGCCGGAAAACTATACCGCAAAATTATTAGGGATATAGCGGATACGCAGGATGTAAATACAGGACACATTCAGCATAGTGCACCGTTTTACGGCGGAGGAGGCGGCCCCGGAGGCTGGGGATGCGCTATAGTCAGAATACCGTATGATTATTACAGGCATTGCGGAGATAAAAGCGTTTTGAAAGAATACTATCCGAATATGCTTAAATATATAGATTATATGCGCAGCAGATGTGAAAACGGATTGGTTACATCAGAGGAAAAAGACGGCTGGTGTCTTGGAGAATGGGAAACGGAAACTCCGGTTGAAATTCCTCCGGAGTTTGTAAATACTTATTTTTTGATTAAATCACTGATTATAATGAAAGAGATAGCGGTGATAATTAACGAACCGGCAGATAAGCTTGTTGAATATGAGAAATTCCATAAAAGTGCGCTGATTGACAGCTTTTATGACAGCGATAGTCATACATATTGCAGCGGTGTGAATGCAGCAGACGCATTTGCGGCTGATATAGGCATTGCGGATGAGAAGTGCATCGAGGGAATTTATAAAAAATATTCAAAACAGAAACTTGATACCGGAATATTCGGAACGGCAATACTTGCAGATGTTTTGTTTAAAAACGGATTTGGCGATGTTGTACTGAAACTTCTCAGTGCAAAAGGCGAAAACACATTTTACGAGCATATGCAGCTTGGAGCAACTACACTGTGGGAATCGTGGCATACATGGGGTTCACACAACCATCATATGTTTGGAGCTGTTATAAGCAGCTTTTTCTATCATATTCTCGGAATAAACTGTTTCGGAAAAATTGTGATTGAGCCAAAAATCATAAGCGGACTGAACAGTGCGTCGGGAAGTGTGCGTACACAATATGGGACGGTGTCTGTAAGCTTTGTAAGGCATGGCGGGAAAATAAATTTTGATATATATTGTGACAGTGACGCTGTGCTTAGATATAATAACACGGACTATCCATTGCAAAGCGGAGTGCATAATGTGTTTAATTTTTAGATTTTAACGCCGGTATTTTCGCCATATTAATACTTAAAAATTATTGAAACGTTAAACGGCAGCCAAAGTTTTCAAGGCTGCCGTTTTTGTTATATATTGACTATAAGATTATAGATTCATCGCAGGTGTTTTTTGTATTGAAGCGGTGTCATGCCAAATCTTTTTTTAAACAAAGCTATAAAGTGTGAATAATCGGAGAAGCCGCTTTTTTCACACGCTTCTATAACCGAACTTCCGAATGCCAGCATTGAAGCTGCATTGGAAATACGTCTTTGGTATATATACTCTCTGGGAGTAATGCCTATTTGTTTTTTAAAATGTCTTTCCAATGTGTTGATACTCATATGCATGCTGTTTGCCAGCTCGGAAACGGAAATGGACTGAGAAAATTCTGTGTTGATTTTATTAAGCGCTGCTGTAATTTCAAAAGAAATTTTATGGCTGTCGGAAAGTTTTGTCCTGCTTGTATTCAAAATATTCATCATTTCAAAAAAGTAAGTGTATTGTTCAATAGGCGAGTATCTAAATTCAATAAAATTTTTTAATATGGCAGCAAGCTTATCGGTGTTGGCAGGGTTAAGCACAATAAGATTGTTTTTACCGACTTCTCTTTTAAAAAACATATCAAAATATTTTTCGTTTCCGTTGCAGGAAAAAAGTATCCAGTAGTGACTATGTGCTATATTGCTGTTATAAATGCAGTGGTGATATTCATAAGGGCGAGTTATTATTACGCTTCCGCGGGAAATAGGGTATATACTGTTTTCCACCATAAATGAAACATCTCCCGAAAGATTAAAATATATTTCACATTCGGAATGTATGTGCGGAGTTGGTGTATTGAGCATCATAAATTTGTCAAGATAGTTTACAGTCATTTTAAATTTATTAATGCTTTCAAAACAGACAAGTTCGGTTTCCATGATTTAGTCCTCCATATTGATCAGTATTGATGATTATATCATGTTTTTTGGTGAAAAATCAATAGTAATATGAAATTTTTTGTGTTAGAATTAACAACAGGTGATGAATAGATGCTAAACTATATTCTGTTGTTATTTTCTGATATGATGCTTGCTTTAAATTTTACTGTAACAAAGATGTATCAAAAAAGAACAGGTGTTTCGCTTGCACTTGGATTAAAATTTAATGCGCTTTTGGGTGTTTTCAGTGCGGTAATTTTTTTTGCAGTAAATGGTTTTAAATGTGACTTTAATTTGTTTTCCGTTGTTATGGCATTTATAATGGCAGCATGTTGTATAGGTTATACTGTTGTAGGCTTTCATATAATGCAAGAAGAAAAAATGGCTCTTTATACTGTGTTTCTTATGACGGGCGGAATGTCTGTTCCTTATGTTTGGGGACTGATATTTTTAGGCGAAGAAATTTCGGTGTTAAGAACGTTGGGCTTAATTGTCGTAGCTGCTGCGGTATTTGTTGTAAATGCCGGGAGTAAAAATATTAATAAAAAACAACTGCTGATGTGTTTAAGCGTGTTTTTTTTCAACGGTTTTGTAAGCGTGGTTTCTAAGGAACATCAGATAAATTCAAATGCTGTTTCCGCACAGAATTTTGTTATATTGACAAGTATAGCAAAAACACTATTATGTATTCCGGCATTGCTATTTGCAGGGATGAAAAATTCAAAGCCGTCACACATAGGCGCGGATTCGTTGCTGTTTGTATTTTTTGCTGCGGTATTGAGCGGTATATCGTACTTTCTGCAGCTTAGGGGTGCAGCTCATTTGCCGGCAACTGTGCTATATCCGTTTGTGACAGGCGGCAGCATAGTATTTACGGCATTTGCCGGCAAAATATTTTTTAAAGAAATTTTGAACCGACGTATGATAGCCGGAATCATTCTGTGTTTTTTGGGAACTAGTATGTTTTTATAAAAAAGGAGACTAATAAAATGGATGACGTAAGAAAAAATAGTGTACCATCTTCGAATCAGACGGTGGAAAGCGTAATATGCAACAATGCAGCAGACGGGAATGTCCGAATTTTATTCATAGGGAATTCCATAACTTATCATATAAGAAAGGATGATTTAGGCTGGTATAATTCATGCGGAATGGCGGCAAGCTGCCCTGAGAAGGATTATGTTCACAGACTTATTGATATGCTCTATGAAAAGGGAATTAAGGCTGAAAAGTGCGTTGTAAACGTAGCAGACTGGGAAAGAAATTATAAAGAAGGAAATACGGTACTCGAAAGCGGTGTTTATAAAAACGCTGTTGATTTCAATGCGGACATAATTATTCTTAGGTTTCTCGAGAATTGTTCACCGGATAATTGGGACGGTGCAGTATTTAAAAATCAGGTACTGAGTTTAATGAATTATTTTAATGCTTCAAAAAAGGCAAAATTTGTACTATCTACGTCATTTTGGCGGCATATCGGCTCGGAAGTTATAAAAGAAATTGCTGATGAATACGATTTACCATGCATACAGTTGTCAGATTTGGGTGATCGTGACGAAATGAAAGCAATAGGCAAATTCAAGCATGAAGGTGTTGCAATGCATCCCGGTGATTTGGGTATGCAGGCAATTGCAGAGAGGCTTCTGCCGGCTATATTAAACGAAATAAGGAGATAATAAAAATGTATTCATATTCAGAATTTACGCACCATTACACAAAATCAGCATTTAGGTATGTGGAACCAATCTCGGAGGATTACAGGGTGTTTGTAAACGGTACAGAAATTCCTGTGTATACATGCCGTATTTCAAAGTATCCTTTCAACAGAGTTTGGCCGGGTTTTCAAAGACCGTTTGAACAGTCAGAAACCGCATCATTTGTAAATATTGTAAGTGATGAAGAAATAATGATTGAGGTAATTGCAAACCGAAAACATGAAGAAATATACATAAAACCATATTCAAAAGGAATTGAATATACTGATGAAAACGGAAAAATAAGCTTTGCGCTTAAAGATAATGGACAATTTGTGTTGGAATGTGACAGCTATCACCATTGTTTATACATATTTAACAGTAAACCGATTGATTCTCCAAAGCCGGAGGAGGTAACATATTATTTTGGTCCCGGAATCCATTTTTCAAATAAAATTGAACTTAAAAGCAATGAAAGTGTATATGTGGATAAGGACGCTTTGGTTTTCGGGTGGATTTATGCCGATGATGCAGAAAATATCAGAATATTCGGCAACGGTATTTTGGATGGCAGCGGTGAGGCACGTTTTTGCAGAGAGTGCTATGAAAACTATACGAATGGGAATGTAAAATTTTATGATTGCAAAAATTTAAACATTGAAGGCGTACTAATGCGTAATTCTGCCATATGGTGCGTAAATTTATTTCACTGTTTTGATGTAACATTAGATAATATAAAGGTTTTCGGTCAGTGGCGTTACAATACGGACGGGATTGATATTGTAAATTCGCAGGATGTACGAATTATGAACTCGTTTATTCATTCCTTTGATGATACTATAACAATTAAAGGAATAGACAGATATATATGTACCGACAACAAGAATATTTTGGTAAATAATTGTGTGCTCTGGTGTGATTGGGGAAGATGCTGCGAAATTGGAATTGAAACTGCTTGCCGAACTTATAGCAACGTTTCTTTTTTAAACTGTGATATACTTAGAGGCGGTACAGCTGCGCTTGATATCCAAAATGGTGATTGTGCTGATGTTTTCGATATTTTGTTTGAAAATATTAATGTCGAGTTCAACGCATTTGATACTGCCGAACAGTTACAGGAAACTGATGAAATGCAATATGAAAAGGCTGATATTACGCACATTCCGTTGCTTATAAATATTGACAATTTCTCTTATCGTACTCCGGAAACAGCAAAACGATGGGGAATATCTGCAAAAGGTGACTATGAGAAAATAAATGCGGTTGGAAGACACGGAACCGTACACGATATAAGCTACAAAAACATAAATGTATTTTATGACGGCAAGCTGCCGTTAAATAACGGAAAACCTGAAATTGTGCTTAATTTAAACTCGAGTTTTGAGGATGTTGTTTACCGTAATATAACAATTTCAAATATAAAAGTAAACGGTGTACAAGTCAAACGCGAAGATACAATAATTAAAAAATGCGACACGGAGAATTTAATTTTTGATTGATTGACTTTTATACGATGAAATGTTAGAATTATAATAAATTCAAAGTATTTAAGGAGAAATCATATGGCATTTGCAGAATTAAAAATATTTAGTGAGGCGCTCGGTATTCAGACAAGCGTCAATGTCGTAGTGCCGCAGAGAAGCACGGACGGAGAAATCGGTACAACCACGGGCGCAACAGGAGATAAGCTTAAATGTCTTTATCTTTTGCACGGTTTGAGCGACGATTATTCCATATGGATGCGGAGAACCTCAATAGAAAGGTATGCTCAGAATTACGGTATATGCGTCGTCATGCCGAGCGGCGGCAAAAGTTTTTATACCGATATGAAGTATGGCATGAATTATTATACATATATAGCAAAGGAACTTCCGAAAATAATAGGCGAGCTTTTTAAGGTGTCCGGAAAGAGAGAGGATAACTATATAGCCGGTCTTTCGATGGGCGGATACGGTGCACTCAAAATCGGTATAAAGGAGTGTGAAAGCTTTTGTGCGGCTGCAGCATTTTCTGCGGTGGCGGATATAGAACGCGGCAAGGAGCTGTTTCGGGATGTGTATGTTCCGATTTTCGGTGAAAATATGGATATACACGATAGTGAAAATCTTTTTAAACTTTTTGAAAAACATGCCGATGGTGTGAACAGACCGCGTATATTTATGGGTGTGGGAACGGAAGATTTTTTGTATGAAGACAATGTAAAGCTAAAGAAGCATATTGAGTCTTTAAACTATGATTTTACTTACAGAGAATCAGCAGGAACGCACAGTTGGGAGTTTTGGGATGAGTATATAAGATATGCCCTTGAATGGATGTTTTGCAGATAAATTTGATGTGTGCGGCTTGAATTTTGTTATGTGATAAGATGATTTTAATAAAGGAAATGAAGTTCTCCCGCAGTGAAAGCTGAAACCGCTGATTTAAAACCGATGACTTCTGCAATTTTAATTTGCAGAGGCATCGGCTTTTCTGCATTTTGGTTGGATTTTTTATGTTATTCGGTATTGCAATTATTATGCTAATGGGACTATTGGCAGGTGAAATATGCAAAAAGCTTTATTTGCTTTCGCTCATAGGTATACTTGCTGTTGGAATTATTGCAGGTCCGTATGTGTAAGCTTTGATTGACGGCAAAATTTCAGAAATATCGGCGGAACTGCGAAAAATTGCTTTGATTATTATTCTTATGCGTGCGGGACTTTTGCTTGATATGTCCGTCCTGAAGAAAAACGGGCGTCCGGCCGAAGCTGCAGCTCTCCGGTACAAATGAAATATACGTCGGTGCAACGGAAATTAGTGATATCGGACTTGAAATATCTTCATCTCAGTATTTTGGATATATCACATCACAGGACGGCGGCACACTTGATATAAAGCTGGAACATACGGCAGAGAAAAACGAGAGCATGTACGGAATATTGTTTTATGCGAACGAGGCTCTCGTAATAAACGGCTCTGCGAATGTTAATATCTCGGTTATAAACCCCACAAAAGCAACTCTGACTGCGATGAGCGGCATATATTCTCCCGCTCGCAATCCCGATGTCAGAGTTGAGGGGAGCGCTTCGCTGAGCGTCAGCATGAGCTACCCGGACAAAGTCGGTGTTCAAGGCTCTGCCGGCATATACACAAATCTTATAACCGACACAACGGGAAAAGTGAGCGTTGACACATCTTCCTGCTATGAAGTGAACGAACCGTGCGAGTTTGTGGAAAACAGTCATTGTGAAGAGTGCTGTTATCCTTGCGATCAGTGCGGCAGATGCACTTACAACGAAGACGTTTTGGCAACCTGCCCGTATTGCGGATTGTGCGTAGACTGCTGAGAAGAAAATTCCCAAGAGGCAGGCTGTGATGACGGTAGTGTTTGCGTGGAAAGCAGTGAGTGGCAGGACAGTCTTTGTATCGAATGCGGAATTTTCTTTAATGATTCTTCGGATATGTGCGATTTGTGCGTAGACTCGTCTATGGCACGCTGTAAAGACTGCTGTGCGGCATCGAGCGAATGCAGTGAGGGTTTGTGTGAAAACGACAACGACTATGACGAACATTTCTGTATTGACTGCGGACAGTGCTTCCACGATTCCGCCGAGTGCGATACCTGTGCAGAGCCTCGCTGCAAAGAATGCTGCGAAGACCTCACATTGACAAATTACGGCTGTTCGCACGGAATCTGTGCCGACAGCGGCGATCTTGAAGAACACCTTGACGAGTGTGATGACATAAATGACGGAGAATATATCGACGACCACAACGCAATGCCGAGTATCCGTTGGTCTTACGATAAAAATGTACATTATCATGAATGCCGTTTCTGCGAAAGCGAAGAGCATTATACTTCAAAAGCGGCGCATACCTTTGATAAAAACGGCGTCTGCACCGTCTGCGGCAGTCATTCAGGCTCCGAACCTCATATTTACCGTCAGCCGAAAAACTTCCGCGGAAAGGTAAGTGTTTACGAACTCTATGACGAATTTCCGGAAGAAGGGCTTTTGTGGAGGGAGCATAACTCTGCGACCTTTACGGTTGTTGCCAAAGGCGGTCAGGGAAAGCTCGGTTATCAATGGTACGGCTATTACCGGGGTCGTCCGGACTACAAACTTCCCGGTGCCACTTCGCCGACCCTGAAAATCGAAATTTCAACCAAGGGATGTATGATCGACGACTATGATTATTACTGCGTGGTAACCGATGAGGCAGGAAAAAGTGTAAAAACAAACATTGCGTCGATTCGTGCGGAACACGCCTATGGCAGTAAGTTTGCCGAGAATACCGAGCTTGAAAAAGGCGAAAGTATCGAGAATGCGGACTATAAGGGCGGTACGTTTTATTACCTCGACGCTTCGGGCCACAAAAAAAGCGTTACCGCACAGCCGAGCAAGGGACACCGCTATCCGTGTATGAGCGAAGTGGATGAGGATGATCATACACGCTATAAAAGCAGCACGCCCGTACATCACACCTTCGGCAAGCCCGAAGTGGCCGGCAAGTCTGCAAAAATGGGTGCGGCGAGCACCGATAAGCTTTATAGGCTTACCTGTACCGCCTGCGGCTATACGACTTTTCGTGAAAGCCACACGCATAATTTCACATGGACGACTGTCGGCGGAGAGGTTTTGCCCAAGGTTGATATGGAAAAAACAAGTAATCTTCCGAAAGAAAAGTTAATAACAGGTCATGTTGTTGCGTGCTCTGTTGAAGGCTGCGAAACAACGCGCATGGAAATGCACGACTGGCAATGGAAGTATATGGACGGCGACTGCGATTTTCCGTCAGAAACAGAAAATGGATATTATACCCGCAAATGCAGAATGTGCGAATATGAGCCGGACGACTTTAATGCAAAAGATAAAGACGGCAATATCATATCATGGACAAAAGATAACATTCTCATTGTTGCGGAAAATGCGACC
The DNA here is from genome assembly GCA_934481345.1 of uncultured Clostridia bacterium. GTDB lineage: Bacteria > Bacillota > Clostridia > UMGS1810 > UMGS1810 > CAKSIN01. The sequence continues at coordinate 291,187 of CAKSPF010000001.1, read as the reverse complement.
GCTTCCAAAATTTTGGCAAACGACGGCGATAAACTCACGCTTCGCATTATGCGCGGCGTGAACACAATGGGTAAGCGCTGCACAGGCTGGACAGTAGAATATAAGTTTGACGACGACGGTGCAATACAGGTAGCAAATTTGACAGACAGGCATACATTTATAAATAACGGCGACGATTCTTATACATGTACCGTTTCTATCGCACCGCTTGACGCGGGCTGCGTGCTCATCTTTAAGCCGAACTTCGCAGAGTGTACAACACATAATTATCAGACCGTTGGTTATAGAGATGCGGTTTGACACTTTCAACTCCGTTTGATAAAGATATTACCGAGTATTCGGTGTATACCGAATATGATGTTTCAAAGATAGATATTTGCATTGACTATACGCTCGGAGCAAGAGTGAGAATCAATAATGTATATGTTCCGCCGTATGACCTTACCGACCAGTGCGGAAACTTTGTATATGTAACGGATGGGATAAAGTGTAACCGCGGAGTATGCTTTAAGAGTATTCGCTTTAAGAGCAGAGAAAGCAAAACCATATATGTATGTGATATGGATACAGAAAATCTCACTTATCACAGCAACGGTTATATAGTCGCAGGAATGGATGCCGATAACCCCAAAGACGGTCGGACGGTAACCCAGACCTACGAGGCAATGTATACCAGGGTGCCGTTCGAGGTATATGAAGACGGCGACTATATTGTAAATATACGCTACAATACATATTCATTTAACGATATGCTCAAAACAATCCCTGCGGCGGTGTATCTTGACGCAGATACCGGCGATATTTCGGGTAAGGATTGGCTCAGATTTTTGTCAAAGGATTACCCTTATGAAAAAAGAAAAGAATTTACCGATGAAAAACTCCGGACAGTCACCGCCGGAGGCGCGATAAAGCCTATTGACCTCGGAACATGGAAAACCTGCTTTTCCGTAAACGGAGATGCACAGACATTTCCGTATTACAATATAAAATCCTTTAAACTGAGCGGACTTAAATCCGGACAGCATACATTGCTGTTCTATACGGCAAAAGGAATCCTGGACAGTGAAAGCGATGTCCTCGTAAACAGGGCGGTTTCATTTAATTCGTTTGAAATCCGTAAACTGACGGAGGAAAACATGGAGTTGAATACATTTTTCACTTATGTTGTTACTGATGAGAACTGGGGCGCAAACAAGTTCTGCGCAACGGTTCCTGAAGAAAGCGCCGAACTCGGCAAACCGCTGAAGGCGGTGATTACGGTAGCAAACAACAGGGAGGAGGCATTGAAAAGTGACCTGAGATTTGCGTACTACAATACCGACAAACAGCTTGTTTCGGTAAAAGACATACCGATTCACCTGAAGCCGTATGAGAGCTTCGAAGATATAATTGTGCTGAAGCATCCTCAGAATGCAGGCACACTCAAAGTATTTTTGACAGACAGCAAATCGCTTAAACCGTATATAACGGTAAAGGCGCTGAGTCTTAAATGACTGAAAAAATAAGATGTTCAAAAAAGAGAGGAGAACAAAAAAATGAAAAAAATTATTTGTATTCTGGCAGCAATTGCAATCGTGCTGAGTGCTGTCCCGATAGTATTTGCAGATGACGCTGATACTGCTTTGAAGCAAGGCGACTCGGTGGAACTTTTGGCAACTGATACAAAGTACCGTAAGTATAGTGAAGGAGCGAGTGCTATTACTGACGCTTCCGGTAATACATCAACAGTAAAAACGTACACCGGACAGCTTAAAACAGATACCGATACTGCATACGGCGGAAATATTTTCTTTAAATTTAATTCCGAAAAAGCATGTGACGCAACGCTTACAATCAAATTTCTTCCGAATACGGCTACAACAAAAGGAAGATTTCTTGCATTTTTGAATCCAAGCAAATCACCGGAGGCATTCAACTGCAATTCTGCGGCAGACTGCCCGTCGATTGGTGATGCTCTCGTTAACCGTTTATTTACAGATGATGAGCATAAGTTAAGAGGAAATTTTGATATTAATAATCCGGTATATGCAGAAGAAAAGTTTGAAGTTACACTCAAAGCCGGAGATAATTTGGTGTGGATTCCGTCATACAGACTTCAGGCATATGACGCAGAGAATAAAAAATGGGTTTGCGACCCTCCGTATAGCAGTGCAAACAATCAGACTCTTATACATTCTTTGAAGGTTGAAATACCGTCAGATGATGCCGTGCCCGATAATGTAACCGTTTATGCAAAGGATCTGGCATGGACTCAGCTTCCGGGTAACAGTTTCAACGGTTTGAAGGATAAAAAATGGAACAAGAGCTATATAAACATAGCTGAACCCGACAATGCATACGGATATACAAATTATTCCGCCGGTAAAAACGGTGATTGTACGATATTTCCGTTTAATGTTTCAAAAACAGGTGACTACAAACTGAAGGTGTATTATGCAGCTCAATTCAGCAGCGGAAGTACCGCCGCAGTATATGTTGACGCAAATCCGGCTTATACCGATACCGACGGCGGTAACGGCAATATGTCGGGTAACTGGATACAGAATACTTCTACGGTAGAAAGTAACATTGCAGCCTTTAAAACGGTGAACGGAAGCACAATAAGTCCTATAACAAACGGAACATGGTATAATACAGGTAACAGTGTGCTTATTAAAAATAATGATAACCAATCGGAAACTGCTCCTTTGACTTATGTGAAGGCTCCGTACTTTGTGATAAAGACCTTTGACCTCGGAACTTTGACCAGAGGCGCTCACACCGCAAGCTTTTTGCAGGAGGATATTTCCGGAGTGGCATATAACAAACGTCTGCTTATAAACAGAATAGAGATTATTCCGGCAAAAACTGCAAAGACAGTTGAAATAAATACATTTGCATACAATGACTGTGACAATAAAACAGTGGGAGTGGAAACAATCCGACCGAAGAATCATTTGTATGATGTGCAGACAGCGCGTACAGCGAACAAGGATATTCAGCTCGGAGCACAGTTTATAAATAATACCGGAGCTGCACAGAATTTTGTACCGATTATAGCATATTATCACGGCAATCAGCTTGTTGACGCAAAGATTCAGGAGAAAGTAGCGCTTGCCGCTGCCGAAAATGTAACGGAAACCAAACTTTACACGGTTGATATTGCAAGCCTTGATTCAAGCGTTGACGCAATAAAGCTCTTTATATTAAAAGATGATATAATAACTCCGGCATATACAGTAACTTCATTAGCAGACTAATAAATAAAATAAGCTTGACAAAAAGGTATGACTGCCGCATTTCGTGCGGCAGTCATACCTTTTTAAAGCACCGTCTATAAAGTTTCTTTCAGAATGTTTAATTTGTGATTATATAAATAAAATCATGCGGTATAGCAGCGATTTCAAGAGTTTACACATTTAATCTTTTCGGAGATCAATAATATTTCTGCACTCGCTGTCATACTTGTTGATTACATGCGTACCCGTACCGAGATTATAGAGTTTTCCGTTTATTTCCGCGCGTGCGGGTATATCGGAGGATATGCGGATTTCATTTTTGTTCCATTCCACCGAAATATTGCGGTGACTTGCTTTGACCCATTCAACGGACTCTGTAAAGCACGGTTTTATGAGAACCGATTTCGCACCTTCATCAAGCCTAATACCTGCAATATATTTATAAAGCCACATATCAACCTCACTGTACATGTGATGATTGCAGGAATGACTCATATCCCAGTATTCGCACAGTGTAGTCATTCCGTTGTTTATCCAGTAGGCATAGCTTGGCATTTTTGGATTTGTCACCATATCATACATCAGGCTGCACAAGTCATTTTCACACAGTGCGGTAAACATGTATTTTGTGCCGAGTATGCCGGTGTCAAATCTTCTTCCGTTCCGAATTATGATTTCTTTAAGTCTGTTTACTGCATACGTTACTTCGGCTTCGTCATACATGCCAAAGTAAAGAGCGGCGGCAATTGATGTCTGACGGTTTCCGAGATACAAATCGTCTTTTATAAATTTGTTTCTGAATGCATTTTTTATATCGTCGGCTTTTTGCTTATAACTTTCAGCTTTTTGTCCGATAAGTTCTGCACATCTTGCCATTATGCGGTAATTTGAGTAATAGTAGCAGGTGTCGGTTATAACAGTGGGGCATACGTCGGTATCATTTGGGGCAAGCCAGTCACCGAGCCCGTAGTCAACCGTAGAATCTTCAGACATGGAGTCCATAAATTCCATGTATTTATTCATGCTTTCCCATGTGTCGGAAATCGCGCTTTTGTCACCGCAGTATTTGTAGATAAGATAGGGAAGATGGATAAGGAGGCTGTCCCATGCTGGTCCGTTTCCCCAGTTGTAGCCCCAGCCTCCTGTGGGAGCTATGCACGGTATCTGACCGCTCGGGCGCTGTGCGTCCTTTATGTCTTCAAGCCATTTTTTGTAAATTTCAACGGCATTGTAGTTGAAAAGCGTCTGGTCGGCAGACAAAAGTGCGTCGCCCGTCCATGCATTTTGTTCTCTTTGAGGGCAATCCGTGGGAAATCCGTGCATATTTGTAAGGGTTGACCATCTTGCCGCCGAGTGTATTTTATTGAGCATTTCATCACTGCATTCAAAATCGCTTATTATTTCCAAATCCGTATGTACGACCTGACCTGTAAGTTCAAAATCTTCCGGAGCGTTGATAACTTCTACATAGCGGAATCCGTGATATGCAAAACGCGGTGACCACACTTCGGTACCTTTACCGTTCATTATGTATCTGTCTTCGTGAGTCTGGCTTCCCAAAATTGTGTTAAGTTCTTCGGGATTTATACTTTTGTCGCTGCTTAGAAGCTCTGCATAGCGGAATATAATTTCGCGTCCGCTTTCACCCTTTCCGCAAAACTTTATCCATCCGCTTATGTTTTGTTTAAGGTCGTAGACAGTATTGCTTATTTTTACCGCTTTTATCTCCTTGACAACTCTTATCGGCGGAATTGCCGCTTCTTTCATTACACCTCCGGGACTTCGGCAAATAAAGGCATTGTTCCACTTGCTGTCGTCATATTCTGCGTCATACAGACCGTCAATTTCGAGTCGTGCGTCATATATCTCACCCCGCCTTGTTTCATTGTATACAATAGGGCTGTCGCAGGTTTTCCATGACGTGTCGGTGCCGATGCGGATATTTGCACCGTTTTCAAGTTCTATTTCAATGCACATAATAAGCTTGGGGTGGTGAAACCACGGCGCTTTAAAGTTGTCCCATCTCTGATATGTAACGCAGTAACAACCGTTTCCGAGTATTGCACATATTACATTGTTTCCTTTTTTGATAAGCTCTGTTATATCATATTTGTTGTACATTACGGTTGAGTCGTATTTTGTCACCGGCGTAACAAGCACATCCTTTGTGACGGGTGAACCGTTTATTGTATAGTCGCCGTACCCAAGACCGCAGGCGTACAGTGTGGCTTTTTTTGCGTTATCGTCAATTTTAAATACTTTTCTCAGCATCGGTGCCGGGCCGTTTTCAGCCTTGCTTCCGGCAATCCATTTGCACTGATTGAATATTTCCATTTAGATCCCTGCTTTCTGCTACTTCATATGTTTTTTCAGCTTTATACGGACGGTTGTTCCTTTGCCCGGCTTGCTTTCAAAGGAAAGACCGCAGTCGCTGCCGTAGGCTAAGTGTATCCGTGCGTTTATATTTTCTATTCCGTATCCGGAGCCGTGCGAGTTGATTTTTTCGGGAGACTCAAGCGGATTGAAATCCATGCCGCAGCCGTTGTCCGATACGGTAAATTCAATATAATCACCGTCAATCTCTCTTGCACGGATTTTGATTATTCCTCCGGTTTCAATGCCGTCAAATCCGTGTTTTATTGCGTTTTCCACAAGCGGCTGAAGAATTATTTTAATTATTTCAATGTTTTTTAAATTTTCGGGAACATCAAATTCACATGTAAATTTGTTTTCAAATCGGATTGACTCTATTTTGATGTAATTTTCAACGTGTGCTATTTCTTCCGAGATTTTAATTTTATCCCTGCCTTTGTTCAGTGAAATTCTGAAAAAGCTTGCCAATGCAAAAATTATGTCATATATTTTGGTGTTTTTGCTGATTACCGCAAGCCATGCGACGGTGTCAAGCGTATTATATATAAAGTGCGGATTAATTTGCGCCTGAAGTGCCGCAAGTTCTGCAATGCGCTGTTTTTCTTTTTCATCGTTTATTCTTTTTATAAGCCCGGTAATGCGGTATGTCATGCTCTTAAAGTCATTTTCGAGAGCTTTTATTTCATTGAGTTTGAAGTTATATACCGATGTGTTAGGATTGCTGCCGAATGCTCGCATGGTTTTTCTGAGTATCTCCAACTCAGACAAAAGCCCGGCGGATATGATCACGGAAAGCACAATCGATATTATTATCGCGATACTTATGATAAACAGAAACTGTATGTTTATTTTGTTTAAAAGCCTTTGAAAGCTGCTCAGTGAATTGACACATACGATTTCTAAACGTGTGCTTATGTAATTGGTGTCAATGTTCTTTTTGATAATTCTGTATTGACCGTCCACCTCTACGGAGTCTTTGTTTTCATCAAAAAAATTCTTGCCCGTATAAAATTTTGAATTGATAAGGCTTTTGTCGGGATGTGATATTATGATTCCGTTTGTAAGCAAAAAGAAACTGCTGTCATCAATTGCAAATTCCTCATACATCTGAGCAAGGACGCTTTCTCTTATGTACATGAGGATATATCCGCCTTCGCTTCCCGTAAAATAGTTGTACATTTTTTTTGCGGTTACCGTATAATAGGCATCGCCCTGCTTTATGTTTTTGTCAAAAAGGTACATGTCCGAATTTTGTATTTTATTCAGTATATCATTGTTCACATAATAGTCATCGGGGACGATTTCGGAAAAATTGTATAGCTGCCCGTTCGGGTCCGCAAGGCATACTCCCGCAATTGCCGGGTTGTCGCTCAGAAATCCCGAAAATTGGTTTTCAAGCATTTGAAATCTGTCTTCATATGACGCAGTTTCGCTGAGCAGTATGTTGTACACGGACTGATTTGTCAGAAAGTAGTATGACAGTGAGTTAATCTGATATATAAGCGATGAGATGTAACTGTTTATTTTGCTTTCCACCGTGGTTATATATTCGTCGGTATATGAATTGCTTATGGTATTGTTCACATAGTTTTTTGCAATAAAAAAAGTTGCAAGCGACGGTACCACTGTAAAGGTGAGCATAAGCACGGTAAGAACAGCTCTGTATGAAATAAAATGCATTAATTTAGCCATGTTTGCTTTCATAGTAAATCCCCTTTGCTTATAAATCACTCGGATTTTTGCCTGTTACTTTTTTGAATTGTTTGCAAAAATATTTGCTGTCACTGTAGCCTACAAGCTGTGCAACCTCGTAAATCTTGTATTCGCCGCTTTTAAATAACTGTGTCGCCTTTGTCATTCTGTAATTGGTAAGATATTTATTAAAGGTCATGCCTGTTTCCTGCTTGAATAACCGCATAAGATGACGCGGACTCATGTATAACTGCTTTGCAATCCATTCAACGGTAAGGTGGCTGTTGTACTGCGCGGTAATGTATGACACCGCCCTGCATACATTTTTGTTTTTAATGTCTTTGCCGTAAATTCCCGTTGAATTTTTAAGTCGGTTAATAAGATTGTAAATCCAGCCGCGGATTTCGTCTGTGCTGTTAAACTCCGCTATTTCGGCTACGGGGTTTACTGTTCTGCCGAAAATCATTTTCATAATATCGGTATTTTCAGTTGTTAAATTAATTATAAGTATTGCAAGTTTTGCGGTTGTATCCTTTACGGTATTAAGCTGTGAACCCGATATTTTTGATATTTCAGAAAAATATTTGTCCAGTTTTTCAAATGCCTTGTCGTAGTTTTCTTCCTTGATGTTTTGTGCGGTTTTTTCAATATCCGCATCGCTCATACTGCATATTTCATTTAATTTATCGTTTATGTATATGTAATCCGTGATGTTGTTTCCGCCTTTTTTGATACCGTGCTTCAAAGCAGTTTCCGCCTGTCGGTGTGCCCCGGATAACAGCCTCAGGCTTCTGAAAATGCCGCTTACACCGATGGATGCGGTATATCCCGAACAGCTCTTAAATGAAATAAGGAGGTTTTCAAATATATGAATTGCATTGTCATATGAGCTTTGATTTTTCAAAAATACGGTAAATATATATTTTGTCTGCGAAAGAGTATTTTTAATGATATAATTTTCGCTCGTGCTTATGGCGTATTCGATACATTCTTTAAATTTCATTGCCGCGCTGAGTGAGATCTGAGCATTTGATTCAAGTTGATTTACCGAAATCGCCGCTACAAAAAAGTTTCCGGTAAGCTTTTTTACGATTAATGAGTTTCTGTCAATAATCGAGGCTGATTCATCGGGATTTGTAATCAGCGACATTATGAGAGTTTCAGTCTGCATGGCATTATAAAAGCTTTCCGCACATTTTGCCTTTTTTGATTTTTCTATCTTTATTTTTATTTTTTCCAAAGCCTGTGAAAGCGCATTGAAATCCACGGGTTTTAATAAATACGAAAAAGCGCCGGCATTGAGAGCCTCCTTGGCATACTGAAAGTCATCGTAACCCGACAGGACTATAACCTCCGGCGGCGACGGCAATGCTTTTATTTTTTTCATAAATTCTATTCCGTCACACTTTTGCATACGGATATCCGTAACTATAATATCAGACTTGAAAATTTCAAACATTTTAAATGCTTCGTCACCGTTGGCTGCTTCCGCAACAATTTCGCAGCCGTTGCTTTGCCAGTCAAAGCCTAACTTAAGTCCTGTTCTTATTATGCTTTCATCATCAACGAGCATTACTTTTAGCATACTTGTTTCTCCTTTGGTATTGATACTTGAACCCAATATATCTAACCGTAATAATGTTCCATGTCATTATGAATTTTGCCGAGAGCGGCGGTGATTTCATTACCGAGTTTCAGCGTAAAAAATCTGCACAGCAAAATTGCGGCTAAATAAATAACAATCAGTATTAACATTAGAAATGACATTTTTTGATTTATATAGCTGCTTTTTGTTACAGAGCATATGTAGAAATTCGTTTGCGGAACATGCTGCGTATATATTATTTTGCCCCTTTTGCATACGGGTGAGCTGTATTTTTGCGACATGGCATTTTTCAACATATTTTTACTTATGACCGATGTGATGTTTTTTACCTGTGACAGACATTTATTGTCTTCTGAGAAAATTATAGTTTCCGTTTTGTTGCAAAACGGTGTGTCGGAATTAAATATTTTAAAAATATCGTCGGAATTTATCTGAAAAATTATCTGCGTTTTGTCCGATATGCTTTTTACATAATAAAGAACATTAGCGCGTTTGCTGCTGTTTTGCGACGTGTTTATCAGCCAGCCGTCACTTTGAGGCGATTGATTAAGAATTTTGCTCATCGCTTTGCTCGGTTTGGCATATTTTGAATTTATTGGAAAATACGGAATCAGTTTATCGCTTTGATAAACATATACAGAGGATATGTACGGTGAATACTTCACGGCATTTGCTATTTTAATTGTTACATAGTTCGGCACCTTTGAAGAATTCAACTCGTTTTCCAAATCAAGCTCCTTGCATACGTTATCCATATTTGATGAAAGAAAACTTAGATGCGCCGACAGGCGTACTGCGTCCTGGTTTGTAAAGTGCGAGAGCTTGGTCGTGTAATCGTCGATTATCAATGTGCGGAAAATATTATATATGGAAACAAGGATGCACATTAAGGTAACAAGAACGGTTGTCATAACAAAGAAAACAAGCTTTTTCTTGGTGACGTTAAACAAATGATATACCTCCCCCGTAAATATATTTCATACTTAATATAATAACAGTATTTGTCAAAAAATCAAGTGTCAAAACATGTCAAAGTCGCAAATACCCACTTTAAAGTCACTTTTGTTACCTTTTCAAAAATAATGTTTAATGTTAAGATTTTGTTAACGATATCAGAGTATCGATGAAAAGGAGGAGTTTAAATGAAAAGAAATGTTTCCCTGATTCTTGTGCTGGTAATGGCTGTAAGCCTTTTTACAGGCTGCGGAACAAAAAAAACCGGCAAAGACGAAACGGAAAAAACAGTTATCACAGTCGGAGGCTGGCCGACAGCCGAGGGTCCCACACTTGATTCAATGAACGAAAAGCTAAAGGCATTTAACAAAAAGTATGCCGGCAAAATAGAAGTAGTGCCGGATACATGGGCATTCAGCCTTGATACATTTTTGGTAAAGGCTGCAAGCGGACAGCTTCCTACGGTTTATACAACGCATTTTACGGAAACCGACAGAATTATAAGCGCCGGCTATGCGGCAGATATTACCAAACAGATGAAAAAATTCGGCTATGCCGATAAGCTTAACGACAATGTGAAAAGCTTTATTTCACGCGACGGTAAATACTACATGGTTCCGAACAGCGCATATACGATGGGTATGCTTGCAAATATGGAAGTATTGAGAAAAGCCGGACTTGTGGACAAAGATGACAACCCGATTTTCCCGAAAACATATGACGAGCTTACAGAGTACAGCAAAATCGTCAAAGAAAAAACAGGTAAAGCAGGCTTTGTAATGCCGACTACAAATAATGTCGGCGGCTGGCACTTTGTCATTATTGCATGGGCAAACGGCGTTGACTTTATGAAAAAGACTGACGGCAAGTGGAAAGCAACATTTAATACTCCCGAGTGTGTAAAAACTCTCCGGTGGGTTAAGGATTTGAAATGGAAGCATAACGTATTAAATGCAAATACGCTTATTGATTATAACGAGGGCATGAAGCTTATAGGAACGGGCCAGGCAGCATACTATCTGCAGAGCGCACCGCAAAATGCGCTTTTCTCTACATACGGAATGAATAAAAACGACGTTGCAATGGGTGTTATTCCGAAAGGTGACAAAAAACACGTTACTCTTATGGGCGGCTCGGCAGTTGCTATATCAAATACGGCAACCGAAGCACAAAAAGATGCGGCTTTCAAATGGCTTGAATTTACAGGCCTTACACCTAACGCAACAGAAGACTCAAAAGCGGCTATCGAAAAGGAATATGCTACATACAATGCAGAAAATTATGCTGTCGGAGTTCCGAAATTCTCACAGTGGAGCGACGATGCAGAGATAACCAAATTCCGCGAGGAAATCATAAAGAAATATACAAATATACCGATCGGACATGTAAGCCAGTACAAAATGGTTGACGGACTTAAAGTTCAGACGGAAGAACCGGTTTGCTGTCAGGATTTGTACAGTACACTTGACGCATGCATACAGGAGGTTCTTACCAATAAGAACGCCGACTGCAAAAAAATCATTGCAGACGCTGCAAAAGACTTTCAGGCAAATTATCTTGACAATGCAAAATAATCAGATTTAAAAAGGGGTTTATTTCAGATGAAAACGATTAACACATCAACAGCTTTGGCATCAAAAAAAGCTGTGCGCCTGAAACGTGACGCAAAGGCATGGGCGCTTATATCGCCGTTCCTTTTACTTGTCATTTTGCTTGTGTGGTATCCGCAGATTATGAGCTTTGTATGGTCATTGTTTGAAATGGTGGGCTATAACCGCGGCAAATTCGTGGGTATTGACAACTATGTAAATGTAATTAAAGATACGCTTTTTCCGAAAGTATTTATGAACACTCTCAGTTATGTGTTTTGGTCACTGGTTTTGGGCTATCTGCCGCCGATTATCGTGGCGCTGCTTTTAAACGAGGTAGTACACTTTAAAAACGGTTTTAGATTTTGCATATATTTCCCGGCAATTCTTCCGGGCGTTGCGGTTTCGCTTATGTGGTACCTCATATTTTTCCCTGATGAGGGCGGAATGCTTAATATGTTTATAAATATGTTCGGCGGAAAAACTCAGCTCTGGCTGCAAAATCCAAAGATGTCAATACCGCTTATCATTTTTACCTCCACATGGAGAGGTATGCCGGGCGCTATGCTTTTATATTATTCGGTGCTTCAGAGCGTTAACCGCGAGCTGTATGAAGCCGCTGTAATAGACGGCGCGGGAGTATTTAAAAGAGTATTTACGGTTACGCTTCCGCAGATTTCGGGCACAATGCTCATAGTTCTCGTAAGACAGATAATAGGTGTGTTCCAGATTTTGGAAGAACCTATGGCAATGACGGGCGGCGGACCGAACAATGCGTCAATATCACTTGCATATCTTGCGTACAAACAAGGTATAATCAATTTCCGCGTGGGACCGTCAATGGCTCTCGGTAATATTTTGTTTGTATTGATAGTTGTGCTTACAATATTCTATTTTAAAATAAATAAAATAGTTGAAGAAAAACAAGGTTAGGAGGGGACGATATGAAAGCGTTTGATAATAAGACAACCGGGGTTATCACACCGATGGAGCTGAAAAGCTTCAAATATAAGCTTTTGTACTGGTCTGTTGTGGCAATACTTCTCCTGCTTGTATGCCTGAGCCTTGTTCCGTCGCTGTGGGTAATGCTTTCGGGATTTAAGGATGTAAAGGAAATATACAAAGTTCCGCCGGATTTGTTTCCGAAGCATATCAAGCTTTCAAAGGCAATTCTGGTATGGAATAAATATAAACTTTCTTCAAGCTATATATCGAGCATTATAATAGCAGTCGGAGATGTGGCTTGCAGCGTTGTATTTCCGGCTCTCGGAGGATTTGTGCTTTCAAGACTCCGTCCAAAGGGACACAGGCTTGTGTTTACGCTTTTATTGTGGACGATGATGATGCCCGGTCAGGTGAGAATGGTTCCCACATTTATGGTGTTTAATTCGGCACATCTTACAAACTCATATATTCCGCTCTGGATGATGGCTGCGGCAAATATATTTAATGTATTTTTGTTTAAAAATTATTTTGACACGATTTCCATATCACTCATTGAAGCGGCACAGCTTGACGGCTGCACGGATATGGGTATATTTTCAAAGATAATTCTGCCGCTTGCAAAGCCGATAGTTATATATGTGGTGATTACGTCGATAAATACGGCATGGAGCAGCTTTATGTGGCCTATGCTTCTGATATCCGACGACGCTAAGCTTCCGATTGCGGTTAAACTGTATAATCTCAAGACATCTGTCCGTCTTGACTATTACATGATTGCAATTATATTCGGAATGATACCGCCGGTTATACTGTATGCATTCTTCCAAAGAATGATTTTGGGCGGAGTAAACGTAGGCGGTGTAAAAGGTTAAGCATTTGCGAGTATTTTAACACAGCAGCGGCGTAAAAATCCGTGCAAAAAACGAGCTCGGATACTGACGCACCTGCTTAAGGGGGAATAAGCCGAATGAAAATAAAAAAACTTGTTTCTTGTTTTCTTTCAATTATACTTGTGTTTTCGGCAGTTGATTTTACCCTCGCAGCCGAAAGCGGAAACACAACGGTTATATATTTAAACGACAACTCTGCGGTTTATGATAAACAGGCGGTGCAGAATGTTAAAATGGGTATTCAGCCTGCCATAACTCTTACAAACCGCAAGGGCGTCAAATGCTGGCAGCTAAAGTCGGCAAACAGAATGAATGCCTTTGTAAACGTCAATCTTGCGGATGGATTTGCAAGTTCCGTAAGCGACGGTACTTACTTTGAAATAGCGGTGGAATATTTCGATGAAGGCAAAGGTGTGTTCTGTCTGGAGTATGATTCGCAAAAAAGTGCAGATTACGAAACGGACGCTGTGTACCTTGCAAATACTATGCAGTGGAAAACACATGTATTTCAGGTGGACGATGCATACTTCGGCAACAGACACTGGAACAACACAAGCGATTTTTCGGTCACGGTACGTTCGGATAAGCTTTCTTATTCGGTGGGAAATGTGTGCGTAAGCAAAATCACTGTGACAAAAATTCCGAAGCTTAAACCTGTGCAGTGTATGAGCGTCAAAAGCGGCGAAACAGGCAATATATTCGGTAACTCCGACAGTAAAAAATTCACTGCTGAGTTTAAGAATTTTTCCGATGAGGAAAAAACCGTAAATGTTGCTTATGACGTATATGACGATTTCGGAGCAAAGGCATGGAGCAATGAAGATACATTGACAATTCCCGCCGGAGAATCGGTGCAGAGGGAGTTTGAACCCGAAGTTGACAGATATTGTCTGTATGATTTGAAGATAAGTGTTTCGGACGGAAATTATACTCAGATAAAAACAGTTCCGTTTTCGTACATAAACACAATTGAAGACGGAACGAAAAATGACTACGCCGGTTACTGTACAAAGTTTACCATTGACGGATACGAAGCGGATGATGGTATGCCGATTGTGGCTAAATCAGGTGCAGGATTTGTTCGTAACTCTGTTCAGTGGACCATGATTGACGCACCCGGCGCGGCAAAGGGCAGCTTTGCTCTTACTCAAAATGCAAAGGAATTGTTTGAAAACCTTGCAAAATACGGTATAAAGTGGCAGTGGCTTGTGGGTATGGGAAACACAAAATACGGAATGAAATCGACAAATACCATACCTACCACTGAAGAACAGATGACGGCATTTGAAAATTATGTTGACTTCATGATTACCGAAAAGGATAAATACGGAGTTGAGATGAATTCCTATGAAATATGGAACGAGCCGAACATTCAGTCATTTAATTCCACAATGGAAAGCGGAAAGACATACGGAGAATTTGCGGTAAGAATGCTAAAAAAAATAAGGGAGCGCGACAGCGTGACGCCCTCAACGATGTTTGCAATATGTAATCTTACCACAAGTTCCGCAAAAGATTATTACAGCGAAGCACTTTCTGTCGTTCCAAAGGGATTTCTGACTGCGGCAACACTGCATCCGTACAACCACAACAGCATTCCCGAAAAGGGTGTGGCGCAACCTCTGAAAAGCTATGCCGATGAATTTAATGAAAAAATGGGCACATATCCCAAGCTGTATCACACCGAGGTCGGGTATTTCTCAGGTTCGGGAAGTGCGGCAGACCCAAAGGTACAGGCTGAATACAATATGCGTACATATGTGTACTTTAAGGGTAACAAAATAGGCGATTATTTCTCATGGTACAATCTGGACAACGAGGGCGGCATAAAGACATATACCGAGCACAACTTCGGTCATACGCAGTCACATAACCCGGTATTCGACTATCCGTATGCCGCAAAAGAAACATATGTTGCGGTAACGGCTGTAAACAAAATTCTGCAAAATGCCGACAGCACGGGCACTGTGCTTGATAACGGCACTGATTATGCATATACCTTTGAAAGACCGAAAGACAATAAAACAATTATTCCGTTCTGGACAGCAGGAACTCCGAGAAACATAACGTTTAAGCTGAATACGGAAAATGCGGTTTTGTATGACATATACGGTAATGCGACAAATTTGAGCTCCGAAAACGGCGAATATACATTAACTCTTACAAACTCTATGCAGTATCTGGAGGGAGATTTCACAACTGCCGAGTGCACAGAGCCGAGGATTGAAACGTCTGAAAGCAATCTTAATATTGCTAAAAACAGTAATGTGGTTATTGACGTAAGCGGTGTAAAGGACGGCGAAATCTTAACGGTATCCAGAGCCTCCGGCGCCGGTATAAATGCAGAAAATAACAATTCGGTAAGGTTTAAATGCGAAAGCGAGGTTGGCAGCAGCGACCTCATCACGGCGAAAATATCAAAAAATGATAAAACCTCATCGCTTATAAAAATACCGATGAAAACAACAGAGCCGTTCACTGCGGAGCTGTATGCGGATATACGGGGCAAGGACGACGTTACCCGTTGGGATGCAATGCTCTATGTTACAAACAATATGACCGTTCCGCTAGATGCTAAAGTGCATTTCTCAAGTCCTGCCATGTTTGCGGACAATTACGGTACTATTAAAATTGACACTATACCGGCAGGATGCGTAGGCGAGTATAAGCTCAAGCTTCCGAGAATAAATGAACTTGGTATATACGATAATGTCATATACACCATTGAGGCAAGCGACGGTACTCAAAAGACCTTCAAACAAAGCATAGATTTTACCTGTGCTGTTTATGCCGACAAAAAGCCGGATATAGACGGAAAGATGTCGGACGGCGAGTGGGATTTGAAGACGACCATGAATTGCGGCAGCGAAGAACAGGTGAGCATGACGGGCAACAACGTATGGAACGGTCCCGATGATTTGAGTGCGTCTACAAATATAATGTTTGACAAAGATAATTTTTATCTGTTTGTACGGGTAAAGGACGATGTAAAAGCCGGAAGCTCGACAGACAGTCTGATATGGCAGAACGATTCGGTTCAGTTCGGAATTGCCTTTGAAAAGAAACTGCATGACGCTATCGTCGGCGGCAGCTTTACCGAAATTACCTTCGGCGATACTCCGAACGGTCCTTTGGTATGGCGGCACTCATCCGAGGGAAACAATATGCCGCTAAACAAGGTGGAAACGGCACAGCTTGCGATAACGCGCAATGGCGGAGTGACAAATTACGAACTTGCCATTCCGTGGTCGGAAATAACCACAAAGGAAATTGATTTTGATTCTCTCGACAAAATCGGTTTTGCAATGGTTGTAAATGATGACGACGGAAATACCCGAAAGGGATGGATAGAATACGCAGGCGGTATAGCACGCCAGAAGGACAGCAGCCAGTTTACCTACCTATGTATTGCAAGATAAATTTTTGTAAGATATGTATGTAATAAAAATTTACATAAAATTTTCAGGAGGAAAGAATTATGAAATTTAAAAAATGTATATCGTATTTAATGGCGGCATCGGTTTTTGCAAGCTGTTTTGCAGGTATGACGGTGCTTGCCGCATCAACGGAGATTATAAGCAACGGAACGGTTATTTATGCCAATGATTTTGAGGCGGAAACAGCAGAGGACGGCAAAGCGCCTGCAACCTTTAAGCTGTATGATCATGGCAACACTAAGACATATCTTCCCTGCACTGCGGCTATGACAATAGTTGCAAAGGACGCAACATCTTCAGACCCGTCAAGGCTCGGAAATAAATATATGCTCGTGGGTGTATCCGAAAGGGACGGAGATGTGAAAACAGGCGATACCAGATTCGGCGATGAATTCACAGCGCCGGTTTCGTCCGGAATTGTAAATATAGATTTTGACGCTGCAGTATATGATGACGCTATCGTGACAGGTGAATTTGCAAACCTCGGATTTGCCGGTGCAAGCGCTAACTATTGGTTTTTCGGTGCAAATGCTGCCACAGGATATATCGGTGTCGGCGCAAACGGCAGCACTGCCTATGTTTCTAAAAAATTATTTACTGCCGGTGAATGGAATCATTACAGCATAACGGTTGATTTGGATAAAAAGACATCAACGCTTACACTTAACGGTACATCATATACACAAACACTTGACTGCAAAGGAGATACCCTGAAGGGCTTTATGACATATACCCCGATGGCTACAAACTTTGCTATTGATAATTTTATGATTACAACAGGCTCACAGATACAAAGAACGGTTTATGCCGACTACAGCTTTGAAAACGGAACTGACGCACTTACTTATGTAGGACCGACGGGAAGCGGTGTAAACCGGCAAAGTGCAAAAATTGTGAATACAGCTGACGTAACTCTTGGTGACGGAAATAACATCTATAACGGTGCATATACTCTCGGCAGCAAGGTATATGATATAGGCAGCGGTACATACAACAGATATAATACTGTTCTCAATAACGGTGCAAAAGGTATATATAAAATAGAATTTGACGCTCTTACTGCAAACGGCGGACTCGGAGTAGGCTTTGGTTCAAATGCCAACGGCGGAGGAATAGGCGGCAGATATCCTTTTGCTTTCCAGAGAGCAACCGGAAAATTTGTGGCAGAAACCGCGGGAACAATATCAAATAAATGGTTTGATTCTGCGACAGACAGTACAGAAGTTTGCTTTACGGCAGAGGGTACCGATACAAGTATTACATATGTAAAAAATAAATGGACACATGTTATTTTGGAAATCAATGCCGAAACAGGCGATGTTACCGCAACTGTTGACGGCGTGAAATCAAACCCGGTCAATGTACCGTATATAGTGTCCGCACCGATAACAAGCATAGGTTTTGCTTACTGTTTATCTCAAATATCCTATGAAGGCGCAAAGGATCATAATGCATATATCGACAATCTCCGCATTACATACGAGGATAATTTGGATATAAAGGCAGTTGCAAGTGCAAAAGGTAAAATTATTGTTGAATTCAAAAATGCCATAGGTACAGTTTCGGCAAGCGACGTAACGGTTTCCGGCGGAACGGTTACAGCAGTTAACGTAAGCGGCAACAAGCTTTTGGCAGACGTTACGGGGCTTAATGCGGACGGAGAATATGACATTGTACTTTCCGATAATGTAAAATTTGCGGACGGCACAGCGCTCGGACTTAAGTCGTACCGCTTTACATACAAAGCTTCCGAATTTTCGGCAACACCGGTTATGCTTACACTTGACGGCAAGACGGCAAGAGCTGTGGTAAATGCACAGCCTTCTCTTGAAAACAAGACAATATACAGCTATATTGCGGCATATGATGAAGCCGGAAACCTTGTGGACGCAGTTGAAAAAACAATTGCCGTTTCAAATCTTGATTATGTCAAAAAGGCAGTTCCGGTAACATACACATTCAGCGATGACGCTGAAATCAAAACGGTTAAAGCCTTTGCATGGGATGCAGATATGGTCCCGTTTGACAATGCGTCTGATTTTATTGTTCAGTAATGAAAAAATATTTTGGAGGTTACAATGAAAAAGATAAGGATTATATTAGCAATGATTGCGGTGCTGTCACTAAGCGTTCAGGCATTCGCAGAAGAAGTGACGCTTTTTCGTTATGAATCGCCAACACCATTTGAATACGTTACATATTTTAAAACGGATTTTGAAAATGAAACCGGGGCTGACGGCACAGCCCCGAAATCTCTTGTAAGCGCCGATAATCCGGCTGTAGCCTGCCCGATCATAGCGGCTGAACTCAGAACCACAACAGATGACGATGACAAAGAGCTTCTCGGAAACAGATATATCAAGGCGGGGGATTCGGCGGATTTGCGCTTTAACGGTGTGTTTAAAAACACCGTTTCCAAGGGTACCTTATATATCGAGTTTGACACAAAGGTTGATTTTACCAAAACTGCTGATTATTTTACCCTCGGACTTCTGGATACAAACTGGAAGGCCGGAAAAACGGCATGGTTTATAACAATTAAAGGAGACGGCACTGTCACTGCAAACGGTGCGCTCGGAGCGGCGGCTGTACTCAGGGAAGATAACGGCTCAAAAATTACTATTGCAGATAAGACATGGAGTCACTTTAATGTGGAGGCAGATATAGATAACTCTGCGGTAATCATAACGG
Source organism: uncultured Clostridia bacterium (assembly GCA_934481345.1). Taxonomy (GTDB): domain Bacteria; phylum Bacillota; class Clostridia; order UMGS1810; family UMGS1810; genus CAKSIN01. The sequence goes on along the minus strand of CAKSPF010000001.1, from coordinate 271,792 downwards.
TAGACGGCATCAAATGCAAGCCTGTTCCGATGAACTTTATGCCGAGCGCACTTCCGAGAGCAGGACTTTGTAGCTACAGAGGCAAAGCGCAGATATGCTTTGATAATTTTCATGTATATTCCGTAGTGCCGCTTGATGACGACAACGGAAAGACCGTTTACTTTAAAGATAATTTTGAAAACGACGTGATTGGTGCTGCTCCGTCCGGACTTAAAGACCTTTCGGGCGGTGATATAACAAATGAAGCAAAAGTAGAGGAAACAGACGGAAATAAGTATGTCAGCCTGGAGTCCTCGGCAATGGCAGCTTTAAAATCACCTGTATCACAGGGCAGAATAGTTGTGGAATTTGATGCGAACGTCGGCGAATCCGATTTTGGCATAGGATTTCTTACGGGCGGTACGTCGGCAAACAATGTTTATAAGCTTAAAGACGGCAATATCAAAGGTTTGAGCGGTGACAGAGAAATAGATATATACGACAGGAAAAGCACTCAAAAAATGGGATATGCCGTCGGAAAATGGCAGCACTACAGAGTAATGCTGGATATTGATAAAGCGCAGGCTTCTATCGGAGTTGACGGCGATAGCTCGGAAATTACGGACGGTGTAAGCGGTTTTGACGGTAATTCCGTTTCTGCGGTAACCGTTACAACTCCTGAGGGAAATGTGCTTTTAGATAATTTTGTTATATATAAACATCCGAATTATGTAAAAACAGCTTCGTTTTTTGATTTTGACGGGACGGAAAGCACAGATACCGCAAATGTTTCCACTATTACAGATAAAATAGCGCTTGAATTTTCGGATGCGCTCAACTTTGCGGACGATACCTGCATAGAACTGTATAATGCGACCGAGGATGAAAGAGTTGACACAGAGTGCACTCTCTCAAGAAACAAAAATATTTTGTATATAAAGCCTGTTTTGGGTTATCTGACAGAAAACAGCAGATATACACTTACTGTTAAAAAAGCTATGCAAAATGAGTGGCAGCAGGAAATGGACGAGGACTATGTGCTTGGATTTGCAACGGGAAAAAGCTTTGTCACGGTATTTGATATGTACATTGCCGATGCGGACGGCAATGCTGTCAAAAGCGCAAACCCCGGTGATTCGGTATATCTTACCGTGGATTATGCAAAATCGGGAATCAACGGCTCAATAGACGCTGTGCTTGCGTATACTGCCGTAGACGATGGCGAACTTAAAGATTTATATGCCGAAAATGTTTCGCTTGATAAATTCGGAAAGAATTTATATAAAAAGGAAATCATTATTCCTGCCGATATAACATTTGACAGACTGAATATGTTTTTGTGGGACAAAGATACCGGATTGCCTGTAATTGACAAAGTAACCGTTGGAGGTGCCAAGTGAAGAAAACAGCAGTTTTAACACTGATTGCAAGCATTTTGCTGTGTTTTATTATTGTGCCGGCCATGGCTTCGGGCGAGATAGAAATTTTGAATGTATCGTCAGGAATGCCGGGAAATATCTTTTTTGACGGCTCAGACAAAAGCTTCAGCGTGTCATTTAAGAATAATACCGGCTCCGATGTAAATGCACATATTGTATATACGGTTACGGATATTTCCGAAAAAAATACCGATACGGTATATATGCAAAAAAACAAAGAAGTTACAATAGGAGCTTTGTCCGAATACACGGATACGGTTTCGGCAGCAGATGTTGCAAAGTACAACGTATATGAACTTAATATCAGGATTACATCTGATGACGGCAGCATTGAGGCAGATAAGACGGTTCCTTTTTCTGTATGCGTTGATGCCTCGCAAAATGGCGGTAATCCGAAACTGGCATCATGCTTTCATGTCAGCTGGAGCGCAGACAGACTTCCGTATACTGCCGTACCTATACTCAAAAAAGCCGGTTTTTCGTCAGTAAGGGACAGTTACCGCTGGGCGGAATTTGAAAAGCAAAAAGGCAGCTTTACCGAGCCGCAAAGATATACAGCTCTTTATGACGCAATAGATAATAACTTGTCAAAGGCTTTTGTTATATGCTCTCTCGGCAATAAACTGCACGGCATGCAGACAGACAGTCACATGCCTTCAACGAATGAACAGCGGGCGGCATTTGCCGAATACGTTTATCAGATGCTTCTTATCAACAAAGACAGCATTGAGGCAATAGAAGTATGGAACGAACCGGACTTGGAAAATTTTAATCCCGGCAGTGTTTCGCCGGCGGACTATGCAAAGCTTGTAAAGGCAGTATATGAGAAAGTTCGTTCAAATTCCGAATTTGCAAATATTAAAATTGCGGCTCCGGCGCTTGCGTCATACACAAGCTGGCTGTATGAGTTCTTAAATGCAGATCTTGACGGTGACGGCAAATGCGATACATATAAATATTTTGATATTATTTCAATTCATCAGTATGAATCGGTATACACAAGAGCCGTTACCAGATTTGCAAACATAAAGGCGGAACTTGGCAAATACAATGCCGCCGACAAAGAAATTTATTACACGGAGTTTGGCTCCCATCAGGCATACAATAACGGTGCAGATGATGAAAGCGGATTTTCGTCGCAGGAAATGCAGGCGTCAAGACTTGTCAGATATTACCTTACAATAAGCGCAAATGATTCCGGCAGTAAATACTACATGTACGCTTTTGCAGAAGAACCGCTTGCCGTATCGGATTCCGAAAGAACCTTCGGCATCACCCGCGCACATAATTATGATGTGCCGTATGCGGCAAAGGCGGCACTTATAGCCGTGGCAAATATGAACAGTCTTTTGCATGAGGATTACAGTGAATTTTGTACGGAATATTCCGAGGACGAAAACGGAGTATGCATTGCGAGTTTTAAAAATGCCGAAAATACCCGTGAGGTTAAAGCGCTGTTCAGAAATTTCAAACAAGGCGAGGAAACAGAGGACAGCATTACATATCGCCTTGCAGCGGAACCGCAGGCAAAGACCGTTACCTTTTACGATTTGTACGGAAACAAAATTCACTTTGACGTTTCCGACGGGTATTATAGCATAGACGTATCGCACAAAACCGTTTATGCGGTTTTTGATTACGGAGATAATATTCATATGTACCCGGACGGTGAAAAAACCGTTGTTTACGGCAATCTTACAGGCTCTGTGGCAGGAGAGTTTATAACCGTAAAGGTTTTAAGCGAAAACGGAAAAATTGTTTATATTGAGCAAAAACAGCTCGGAAATGAAAAGAATTTTGAGTTTTCATTCAAAACCCCGGATAGGGACAAACAATACATTTTGTATCTCGGAAATAAGTCTTTTTCGGGAATATATGCCGTTTCGTTTAAGCCGTATGTTTTGATGAAGGCCTCCGTTATTGCGACAAATGAAAACAGCACGGAAATTTCGGAGCTTTTGGATTTCATATCCGCAGAATCGGTTGTAATAAAATCCGAACTTATTAATCCGAATGTAACCGACTTTAAAATATTGGCGGCATACTACAAAAATAATGCGGTAACAAAGGTTGACGTCATTAATAAAAACGATATGACCTTTAATTTAGGATTATATGAATACAATCTTAAAGCAGAGCCGATTAAGGCGGAATTTGACACGGTAAAGGTATTTATGCTCGATTCGTTGTCCGATATAACACCGCTCGGCAAAAATCTTGTTATTGAATGAGGGGATGCAAATGAAAAGAATAACTGCTTTTTTTCTGGCTTTCAGTCTTTTGATACCCGGGCTTGCATATGCGAAAACCTATGTTGTGTTCTGTGAAAATAACATAACGGTAAACGACACGGCACAGCCCGGCGAAAAGCTGACATATACCGTTTTAAAAAGCGGCAAAAAGCTTTCGGACTATGACGGAACAAATCCGCTTGATGTCTTTGCCGCGTATGACGAAACCTCTGCCGACAAGGACGGTAATTTTGCCATAAGCTTCAAAACGCAGGCAGAGAGCGGGATTTATCCCGTTATAGTATATTCGCAAAACGGCGGAAAAACAGAAAATGAAATTTATTATATAAAAGAAAGCGAAAATAAAACAGCACGAGAGCAAATTGACACTGCAACTGACACGGCTGCGTTTGTGCTTGCCAATAAATATGCGCTCGGTCTTGACATAAGTCTTTTGAACGAAGACACGGTGCAGAAAACGGCAATTCTTTACAAAGCGGAAAACAAATCGGCTTCGGAACTCGGATATGAAAAAACGTACAAAATGATTAACAAATGCGCGGCTGTTGTTTCGCTTTGCGACGGAAAAATCAACTTGTATGACAGTTTTGAAAGTCTTGATTTCGATGAAGAAACCCAAAGCCGGCTTACGGCTTCATACATGGATGCGGAGGCGCAGGCTTATCTTATCGGTAAGCTTAAAAAGGATTACGCTTCTCTGTCGTCATTTGACTCAGACTTTAAAGAAGCGCTGGTTCTTACAACGGTAAAAAAAGCTGACGGATTCGGTTATGTGCGCGACGTTATAAAGAAATACGGCAAAGATTTGTCTTTAAGCGTTGATAAGGTTAATGATGATGTTGCCAGAAAGCTTGTGGGCAATGACTACACAATTAAAACACTGGAAACGGCTATAATAAACGCATACAACGATTCGGGCAGCAGTACCGGAGGCGGTTCGGGCAGTTCCTCTTCAAAGGGCGGTAAGGTTTCGGGCATTTCGGCACCTGCCGTAAGCGGTAATAATAACGGCGGAATTACTAATCCGCAGACTGCAGGCTTTAATGACCTTGACGGATACGAATGGGCAAAAGGCGCTGTTGAAGCTCTGGCAGCACGTTCCGTAATTAACGGAAAGGCTCCGGGTGTGTTTGCTCCGTATGATTTGGTTTCAAGAGAGGAATTTGTAAAAATCGCCATGAAAACAGCAGGCTTTGCAAACATATCCGGCGAGTTTAAAATGGATGACATAAGCGAAAACGACTGGTTTTACCAGGATGTAAAAAATGCTTATTTAAGCGGTATAATATCCGGTATTTCAGCTAATATGTTCGGAAGCGGACAGCCTGTTACAAGACAGGATATGGCCGTAATTCTCTATAATGTGTTAAACAAAAAGGGCATAACCGTAAACAGCGGAAATGCAAAGAATTTCATTGATGAAGCTTTTATTTCCGAATATGCAAAAGAGGCTGTACACGCTCTTTCGGCGGCAGGCATTATAAACGGTGACCAAAACGGCGCTTTTAACCCAATGAACAATGCAACAAGGGCTGAAGCGGCAAAAATGGTTTACGGAATAATTTCATATACAGAGAGGTGAGTGCTTTGGTAAAAAAATACATACTTGCAATACTTACGGCGGCTTTGATAGTGACGGGTATTCCTTTTTCATCCTTTGCCGCAGAGAGCAAGGACATTCAATACGAATTTGAAAGAGGATTTCTGCAAAATCTCGGAGTGATTACAAGTGTTGATTTGACCGACAGCACTTCGGAAATCAGCCGAAAGGATTTTGTTTATTATCTTTCAAAGCTTTTAAAACTTTCAGAGTTTCCGAATGCGGATTCTGAATACTTTGACGATGTAAAAAGAGATGATTCATGCTCCGAACTTATTAATTCCTTTGCACAGAACGGCTATGTTTCCAAAGGAGGAAATTTCGAGCCGAACCGTGCAATAAAAGCGGTCGAAGCATATAAAATACTTCAGACGGTTCTCGGATATAATGCGGCGGCGGAGATTAAGGGCGGTTATCCGACCGGATATGCCGTTATTGCAAACAGACTTGAATGGTCTGTAAAAGGAGAAAACGTTACCTCCGATGACTTGATTAAGCTTTTGTTTGATGCGTCAAACACTCCGTATTACAGCATTACCTCGGTAACTGAAAACGGAAACGCAGAGTACACGGATAAAACCGATGAGAATATTTTGAGTACATATTACGGTATCGAAAGCACAGAGGGCTTTGTCGGTTCTGTAAACGGTATCGTGCTTGACGGTAAGGAATGCAGCGTCGGCGAGCTGTGTGCGGACGGAAAAATTTATTATAACGGTGACGTTAAAAGGCCGGAAAAGTTTCTCGGAAAGTATTGTGAGATATATTACTATGACAAGCCGAATGAAAAAAATAAGCTTTTCGCGGTAAGAACAGCCGACAGTGACAATTCAATCGAAATTGACAGCAATCTTATAAAAAATATGAGCAGTGATTTGGTTTTGGAATACTATAAAACCAAGGATGATGAGAATAATAACAGAGTTTCGAGGGTTCGGCTTGCTCAGTCGGTTAAGGTTATTAAAAACGGCGCTCTTGCCGACAAAAATATTTCGGCGCTGTTTAACGGTCTTGTATACGGAAATGTAGTGCTTCAGAAGTCAAACGGCAGCGGCAGCTATGATTATGCTGTCGTAAAGGATTACCGTGATATGTATATAAGCCGTTTCGACAGCAGCGACAATACAATTTATGATAAATTAAGCGGTAAGAGCTATAAGCTTGATGATTTTGAAAATTTAAGTATCTATACACCCGACGGTGAAAAAAAGGCCGTTTCGTTTCTTTCGGGTGAGATTCTAATAAGCGCTGCAACAGATGAAGAAAACAACATGGAAATCATATGCGGTCTTGACAAGATAAGCGGAAAGATTGAGTCCTCCTTTGATAAGGGAGTAACGGTGAACGGTACAGAGTATTATTACAGCGATGAATTTAAAAAAACCGGTTATCAGATAACCGTAGGGCATACATATACGCTGTATCTTAACTCGTATTCCGAAATTGCGTATATACGCACGGGTGCGGCAGATGAAATGTCAGTCGGTTACCTTTTGGATGCCGATTCCGGTTCGGGACTCGGTTCTGATGTAAAATTCAAGGTTTACAGTGCGGAAGGCAAGCTGTCAGAGTTTGACGCGGCAGATAAAATACGCCTTGACGGAATCAGAAAAGAAAGCAAAGCTGTTTATGAGTATTTTGTAAACGGCGGAGAAATAAACGACCAGCTGATAAGATATACACTTGATGCAGACGGCAGAATTACAGAGATTGACACAGCCTATGTATCCGAAGCTGAAAACCGTGCAAATTCTCTTACCGAAAGTATAATGGTGGATGATAATATATCAAACAGCAAATATATGATTTATTACAGCGGAAATGCAAATATGAGACGTATCGGTCTTGCCAATATGGCGGATAAAAGCACAAAAATCATTCAGGTTCCGACTGAGGAATGTATAAAAAATAAGAATTATGACGAGTATTCTTTTAAAACAGGCGGTTTTGACGATATTCTTGTTGCAGATATGTCTTTGGACGTGAAGTGCTATAAATTTGATGACAGCAAATTAACAGAGGATGTCGCAGTTGTTTATAAAGACACCGCCAAAGCATATGACGACTATTTTGCCGGTTTGCTTGCAGTTGAGCAGGTTTCATCGGGCCTGAATGCAGACGGTGTGGCTGCAAGGCAGATTGTCGGGTATATGGGCGGCGCACAGGTTCGCGTGTCGCTTGCGGCAAATTATGACGCTTCGGCAGCCTTGCCCGACAAGGGGGATGTTATTGCTCCCGACCTTAACCAAAGGGGAGAGCTCGTAAGTTATCATACCTGCTATGATTACAGCGAAAACAAAGTATGCACCGTTTCGGGCGGCGTTGGTTCACTTGTGGATTTTGGCAGTGTAAAATACTATCAGAATGCAACAAATATAAATGACGTTATGTTTGAACTTTCATACGGATATTCCTATGATTTAAGCGGTGTTACCATGACAATTTCCGCATCGCCGGAGGCTGATAACCCGGGCTGTATTGATCAGATGGTAAATATCGGCACTATCGGTTTTACAATGATAGAAGAGGATAACCGCGGAAACATTAAATTAAGCACCGGAAATACAGCCGATATATCAACATTTAAAGATACTTTTGACGTATCAAAAACTTCTAAGGTAATAATACGAAACAGATACAGGACAATTAAAGAAATCATAGTAATCAGGTAATAAAAAACTGCTGCACTGCAGGTAAAATGGCAGTACAGCAGTTTTTTGAGGTTCGGGAGGTAAGCGGAAGTGGAAAAATATATAACTCCGAAAAGAGTCGTAACGGCTGAAAACTGCATTCAAAGCGAAAACATCGTTGCCGACTCTCCGTGCCAGGCAAGGGTAATGCTCAGCCGTGATGAAGAATATGAAAAGCAGTGCGTGACGATCAGAAAAAACGGATATGTTCTGATTGATTTCGGCAGAGAACTTCATGGGGGCATATGCATAACTGTGCAGACTGTAAGCGCTCCGTCGGCAAAGCTTGAGGCTGTGTTCGGCGAGAGCGTTATGGAGGCGCTCAGCAGTATAGGTGAGAAAAACTCCGATAACCATCATTCCATAAGATACTGGACGGTTTCTGCAATATCTATGAGCACACAGGAGTTTGGCAGTACGGGTTTCAGATTTGTAAGGCTTAGTGCACATGAAGGCGATATAACCATATCTTCGGTTAAGGCAATGCCGAAAATCAGAGATTTGGAATACAAAGGCTCGTTTGAATGTAACGATGATAAGCTTAATGAAATATGGAAAACCGGGGCATATACGGTTCAGCTCAATATGCACGACTATATATGGGACGGAATAAAGCGCGACAGGTTGGTATGGATAGGTGATATGCATCCTGAAGTTTCCACAATTAATGCTGTGTTCGGAAATGATATATGCATAAAAAACAGCCTTGATTTTGTAAAGAACAGCACACCGGCGCAAAGCTGGATGAACGGTATCGCTTCTTACAGTATGTGGTGGATAATTATTCAGCATGATATGTACATGCATTGCGGAAACATTGATTATCTTAAAGAACAAAAGGAATATATGACCGACCTTGTAAATCATGCTGCGGAGTGCGTGGATGCGGGATTTGTGCTTGACAGATATTTTATAGACTGGAGCAGTAAGGATACTTTGAGCGAGGAGGATGGCTGCAAATCGGTTTTTTGTATGGCATTTATGTGTGCCTCAAGGCTTTTTGAGGCTCTCAAAGATGAGAAATACTCCTTGAAGTGCCGTCTTTATGCCGATAAGCTGTCGGTGGATAAAACGAAGCAATCCCTTAATAAAAGTGCGGCGGCGCTTTCTGTTTTGTCGGGCAGAGATACACGGGAAGTCAGAAACAGACTTTTAGGAAATTCCGCAAAAGGAATGTCGTGTTTTATGGGATATTATGTTCTGCTTGCAAAGGCGAAGCTCGGCAGCTTTGGAGACGCACTCGATATAATACGAAAATATTGGGGCGGTATGCTCCAAATGGGCGCCACGACCTTTTGGGAAGATTTTGACATTGAATGGATGGAAAATTCCGCCGGTATTGACTGTATAACACCTGCGGGAATGAGAGATATACACGGTGATTTCGGCAGATACTGCTACAAAAATTTCAGACACAGTCTTTGCCACGGGTGGGCAAGCGGACCTACGGCGTTTTTATCTCAGTGCATTTTGGGTATAAAACCGATTTTGCCGGGGTTCAAAAAGACTGTTATTAGCAGCAATATCGGTGATTTGGAATGGGTGAGAGGTACATACCCCACACCTTACGGAAATATTTATGCGGAGCACCGGAGAAAAAATGAAAAAATTGTGACGGATTACTCTGTTCCTCCGGGCGTTGAAGCAGAAATTATAAACGGACGGGAGAGGTGTTGATATGGATTTTAAAAATATACCTAAAGAATATCGTCCCGTTCCGTTCTGGAGCTGGAATGACGAGCTTGACACAGACGAAACAAAACGTCAGGTCCGCATTATGAATCAGGCCGGATTGGGCGGATTTTTCATGCATGCGCGCGGTGGATTGAAAACCGAATATATGGGAGAAAAATGGTTTGAAAATATAGGCGTTGCCGCCGATGAAGCAAAAGACTGCGGAATGTATGCATGGGCATATGACGAAAACGGTTGGCCGAGCGGATTCGGCAGCAGAGCCGTTAACGGGCTCGGAGAAAAATATCGACAGAAATATCTGAGAATGACAGATGTTAAGCCAACAAAAAATATAATATGCCACAGCGGAGATAAATGGTTTTATTATGATGTAAATCCATATTATGTGGATAATCTGGATAAGGAGGTTGTCGCAGAATTTATAAAAAAAGCATATCAGCCGTACTATGACAGATATAAAAATGAAATAACGGGATTTTTTACTGACGAACCGCAGATTTCGCGTGACGGCATACCGTGGAGTTTTACTTTTGAGAGGGAATACCGCAAAAGGTATGATGAGGATATAACAGAACATCTTGAAGAACTGTTTCTTCCGGTTTTAAATTACAGAAAAACAAGAATTAAATTCTGGAAGATGGTAACGGAGCTTTTTTCCAAAGCTTTTTTCAAACAAATTTATGATTGGTGCTGTGAGCGTGGGTTAAAGCTTACGGGACATCTGGTGCTTGAAGAAAGCCTTTTGAGTCAGCTTACATCAAACGGTGCTTGTATGCCCCATTATGAGTATTTCAGCATTCCCGGAGTTGACTGGCTCGGCAGAAACATATACGACTGTCTTACTGCAAGGCAGGTGTCGTCTGTTGCACAACAGCTCGGCAAAAATCAGGTTTTGACAGAATCGTTTGCTTTGTGCGGGCACAATGTAAGCTTTGATGAATTAAAGGGAATATACGAATGGCAGGCGGTACAGGGGATAAATCTGCTGTGTCAGCATCTTGAAGGGTACTCGCTGCGCGGCATAAGAAAGCGGGATTATCCGCCGGCAGTATATTATCAGCAGCCATGGTGGAGCGAGTACAAGGGCTTTACAGACGCGCTGTCGCGCGAGGGTATGATTTCGGCTATGGGAAAGAGCACGGCGGATATTTTGGTCATTCATCCTCAGACAACCGCATGGAGTCTGTTTGACAACGGCGAAAACAAGGGAATAGAAGAACTGAACAACAAATTTCTGAGTTTTATTAAAAATCTTGAAGAAAAGCATGTAATGTTTCATCTTGGCGATGAAATTATATTGGAGCGGCATGCAAGGGTCGAGGGAAAACGGCTTATTGTCGGGAATCAGTCGTATTCATGTGTATTAAATCCGTGCGGCAAAGAGCTTTTGCCGTCTACCGAAAAGCTTTTGAAAGAATTTTCGGAAAACGGAGGAATGACTGACGCCGATATATCCGAAAACAGCGTGATTGACAGAAAAGATATAAAATACTCTTGCTGTGATTTTGACGGCATAAGAATACACTTTTTTGTAAACCCGTCTGCCGAAATAAAAAAAGCTAAGGTAAATGTCATCGGCAGAAAAATTAATATATACACGGGTGATTTGGAGAGCTTTGACAAAAAATACGAATTTGAACCGTGGGGCAGTCTTATGGTTGCCGAGCTTGAAGCAGACAGTATAAATGAAACCGAAAAAACAGCGGTATATCTGCCGGATAAATGCAGAATAACGGACAGTACAGAAAATGTGCTGGTATTGGACAAATGCGACTATTATTTTGACGGTAAATTGCAGGAGAAAAACGGATATGTGCTGAACATAGCCGAGAGAGCAAACCGGCTTGAAAGAAAAGTGCATATAAAACAGCAGTATTTTGTCGATGCAGAATATGTGCCCGATGATATTTATCTTGTATGTGAAACACCCGAGAATTTTGCAATATCCGTAAACGGCAAAAAAATCAATAATTCTTCAAGCGGATATTTCTGTGACAAAAGCTTTAAGAAAATTGATATTTCAGGATTTCTGCACATGGGAAAAAATGTTATCGAATTTATCTGCGATTTTAAGCAGTCGGATGAGTTTTATAAAAATCTGAAAAGTTCATACGAATTTGAGAGCGAGAAGAATAAGCTTGCCTATGATATGGAAATCGAGGCGGTTTATCTTGTCGGAAAATTCGGAGTAAGAACCGACGGCACATGGAAAGAACTTTCCGGCAATGCATACAGGTATGACGGCGGATTCGTATTGACTAAGCTTAACGGGAGTCTTTCGCTTAAAAATATTGAAAGACAGGGTTTTCCGTTTTTCTGCGGCAGGATAGAGCTTGAAACGGAAATTGATATTTCGGGAGAAAATCCTGTCTTAAGATTTGAGCGAAAGGGTATTAATGCCGTGAAAATACGGATAGGAGATAAGGAAAAAAGCCTTATAACGGGAAACGAGATAAATCTCGGTGATTTTGCGGCATTGGGCAAAACCAAAGTGCATATAACCTTGATAAACAATCTAAGAAATATGCTCGGACCTCACCATTTAATGCATGGAGAGTGTTTTGCGGTGTCGCCGAAAAGCTTTTATAAGGAAAAATGCGTTTGGAGAACAAACCGTTTTGAGGAATGGAATGACAATTACTGTTTTGCAGAAATGAGTATATAATTAAATATTGCAATAGGAGAGAAGATTATGGATTCAATAAGAAATAAAATTATTTATCAGATAGCATTACGCACATTTACACCAGAAGGCACTCTTAATGCCGCAAAGGACTTGCTGCCATATGTGGCATCACTTGGTGTTGACATTGTTTATGTCTGCCCTTTTTATGTCGCTGAAAATGATTCCGACAGAAACACATGGAGTACCCGTCAGATAGAATCGAACACAAATAATCCAAAAAATCCGTATAAAATGGCAGACTATTTTAATGTGGACTCCGAGTACGGAACAAATGAGGACTTAAAGGATTTCGCAGATGAAGCTCACAGAAACGGTCTTTTGGTTATGTATGACCTGGTATATCTGCATTGCGGAAAGTCGGCGGTGTTTGTGGATGAACATCCTGATTTTGTGGAGAGAAATGAAGACGGAACCGTGCGCGTTCCCGACCGCTGGCCTTTTGCAAGGCTTAATTTTGAAAGCAAAGAGCTTCGCAGTTATCTTCTCAAAAATATGGAAATACTCATGACAGAGTACAAAGCAGATTGCTTCCGCTGTGATGTCGGCGACAGTGTACCGCTTGATTTTTGGCGCGACTCATTCGCTTATCTCAGAAAAATCAATCCCCGGTTAATTACTCTTAACGAGGGAATTATTCCCGAATACATAGACGGCGTCTTTGATATGGGCTATGACTTTGACTGGAACACTCTGATGATAGATATTTTTGCCAAAGGTAAATCCGCGGCAGAGCTTAAAAACAATTATTTTGCCGAAACAGAAAAATACGGCGATAATATAAAAAAGCTAATCCGCACAATAGATACTCATGACGTTGCGAGCGACTGCGGTCTTGACAGAAATGAAATTATTATGACATCACGCGGTGTCGAGGCTGCTTTGGTTATAACAAATACTTTTGACGGCGTTGCTTTTATGTGGAACGGATACGACGTATGCGATAATGCCGAAAACAATATGTTTTCAAACCGTATATACGGCAGAAGAAGTGCTCTGAACTGGTCGAGAGCCTTTACCGCCGACGGCATACGCAGACATGAATTTATCAGAAATATTCACAGACTGCACCACAGCAGTGACGCTATTGCTAACGGAAAGGTTTGCTGGATAGATAATGACGCTCCGGATGAAGTGATATCATATATCAAAAAATCGGATAAACAATCGGTTTTGATTGCGGTAAATACGAAAAACAAAGCGGTAATTGCCGAACCGGCAGAAAAGATAAATTTATCAAAAATTCTTATGAGCAGCAACGCAACGGCCGATAGCGGCAAGCTTGCAATGGAACCTTACGGGTATATAATCGCAGAGATACGGGATTGGGGAGAGTGTGTATGAAAAACTATACTGTAAAGCTTAACGGTAAATGTGTACCGGTTTATGATGCAAGGGTTTCCGCTATGCCGTTCAATAAGGTGTGGGACGGCGCACAGCGTTCAAAATCACAGACTGAAATCGCATATTTTGTATCTGTCGATATTGATAAGCCGTCATGCCTGGAAATAGAACTTAATTCTGAATTTAAAAATTATGAAATACGTCCTCTTGAATTTAATCTTGAGTGTGTCAGGACGGCAAACAAGATAAGTGTCAATATAGATAAGCCGATGCAGTTTACTTTTGAGCCGAATGATTTTCACGAGGCGCTTCATTTATTTGTGAATTACGGACAGGAGCGCCCCGATTTATCTGCCGGCAATGTGATATACTACGGTCCAGGTGAGCATACGGCAGGCATCATATGGATTAAGTCCGGTCAGACTGTATATATAGATGAAGGCGCGGTTGTACACGGCATGATATATGCCAAGGACGCAAGTGACTTTAAAATACTCGGACGCGGAATACTAGATTCTTCAAGGTATCACAGGGCAAACGATTCTCAAAATGACGGAACGGTTGCAGACACATTAAGGAAAAACGGTGTTTGCGAGAATTTTGCCGAAACAGGACCTATATATTCAAATATGGTGCTGTATCACTGCAAAAATGCGGTTGTCGAGGGTATTGTCCTTCGGGATGCCATGTTTTGGTCGGTGATAATAAGAAACGGCTGTGAAAACATTACTTTGGATAATATTAAAATTATAGGCCAGTGGCGCTATAATTCCGATGGAATAGACATCTGCGCCTCCAAAAATATTATTGTAAAAAACAGCTTTATACGTTCATTTGACGATTGCTTTGTTGCACGCGGACCGTATCTGCCGGATGAAACGCAGAATGTGGAAAATGTCGCAATAGAAAACTGTGTGCTGTGGTGTGACTGGGGAAAGGCTTTTGAGGTATGGTGCGGCGACAAGCCCGGAACTATACGCAATGTATCGCATAAAAACAATTATATCATTCATTTAAGTATGATAGCGATGAGCGTTACGGCATGGTTCGGAAGCGTCGATACGGTAGCTGAAAATCTGAGCTATGAAAATATTTTTATAGACGGAGAGGAAAAGTATCTGTATCCGGGAATAGAAAGTGATGAAAATCCGAGATACGAGTTTAAATACGGATATGTTCCTTTTATTTTGAGGATTTACTCTGAAAAAATCGGTAAAAATCTCGGCAATCAACAGTTTGAACCCGTACAGAACACCGACGAATTTAATTTGTATTTCCGCAATATATCATTCAGAAATGTGCATTACCGAGGTATACCGCTTCGGCAGGAAATCAAAGAAAAAGAAAATCTGCTATATATTGACAACGTTTCTGCAGTTGAATGTGATTTCAGCGTGTGAAACATCAGTTGGCAGCTTCTGCGGATAAAATCCGATGAAAAAATATATTTCGGGTATCCGGTAATATATCGGATTTACAAATTGCGTATAAGTATTTGAAATCCGACGGTTTTTGTCTGCAACTTGACATATCAAATCACCTATATACATTTTACACCTCAATGTGTATTTTATAAATGATTTAAAATATCATTGTTGTTATATAAATATATCTATAAATTTCGACTTTATCAGAAAAAGGCATTGAAATTTTTATCTTTGCGATATATAATAACTATACAGTAATACACCAATGTTTGAAAATATGGTATAGTAATTTGAGGAGGTGCTTTGAAATGAATACATATACAACATCCGCTATTGCAAAAATAGTAGGAATGCACCCTAACACGGTACGCTTCTATGAAGATATGCAGTTGATTACAAAACCTAAACGAAAGAAAAACGGGTACCGTATTTTTACGGAATTACATATATACCAATTCAAAATTGCAAGAATGGCATTTCAGATAGAATTGCTTCAAAACGGTTTAAGGAAACAATGTGTCGATATTATAAAAACGGTTGCACGTGGCGATATAGATAAAGCACTTGAACTATCTGACCGATATTCGGAGCATATCAATCAAGAAAAATACAATGCGTCAGACGCAATAAAGAATGCAAAGGATATATTGGAAAACAAGAACGATAATTTAACTAAAATTTGCATGACGCGAAAAGAAACAGCTATGTATTTGGGTATTACAACAGATACATTGCGTAATTGGGAATTAAACGGATTGATTAGGATAAAACGCCGTCAAAACGGATACAGAGTATATACCGAGCAGGACATTCAAATATTAAAAATTATCCGTTCTCTCCGGTGTGCAAACTATTCTTTGTCATCTATTTTAAGAATGTTAAGCGCACTTTCATTCAATCCCAAAACGGATATCGTTAAAGTTATTGATACACCAAATAAAACCGATGATATTATAACAGCCTGCGACTGTTTGATACATCTCTTGACAAAGCGTCATCTAACGCTAAAACAATAAAAAATATGCTTATGGAAATGAAAGAAAAATTTTATAACCCTCCACTTTAACACCAATCTTAATGTTGGTGTTATAATTTTGTTATAAACAACAAAGGAGGTTTTATTATGCCTGTAATAGAAACAAAAAATCTAACAAAATCATTTGCAGGAAAAACAGTATTGGAAAATTTCAACATTACCGTAAACCAAGGCGAAGTGTTTGGGTTGCTTGGCTCTAACGGAGCAGAAAAATCAACATCTATCGACTGTATATTGGGTACAAAAAGGCCTGATAGCGGAACAGTGAGGATTTTAGGAAAAGATCCACAAGTCAATCGAAAAAAACTTTTTGAAAATGTAGGGGTGCAATTTCAGGAATTGCACTACCAAGACAAAATTACAGTTTCCGAATTATGTGAAATGACAAGTGCTCTTTATAAAAATGTAAATGATTATAAACGTTTGCTGGCTGAATTTGGACTGAAAGAAAAAGGTAAATGTATTGTTAATGAACTGTCAGGAGGGCAAAAACAAAGACTGTTTGTTTTACTTGCGTTAATTCCAAAATCAAAGGTCATTTTTTTGGATGAATTAACAACGGGCTTGGATACGAAGGCACGCCGTGATATTTGGAATACTTTGAAAAAGTTAAAAAAAGATGGACTGACAATTTTTTTGATTTCTCATTTTATGGACGAGGTAGAAACATTATGTGATTCCATTTGCATTTTAAAACAAGGTGAAATCGTATTTTCAGGCAGTGTGCAAAAAGCAATAGAGTCAAGTCCTTATGAAACATTAGAAGATGCTTATTTATGGTATTCAGGTGAGGAGGTTGCTGAATGAGAGCATTTAAGACATTATTGAAAACAGAGCTTAAATTATCCGTGCGAGGAATGGATATGGTCATTTTTGCTATTTGTCTGCCGGTTGTAGTTATGGCAATTTTAGGATTTATTTATGGAAACAATCAAGAAAATATTACCTCTTCTTTTACGGCTGTTTCGACAATAGCAATATGTGCCGGTGGGGTTATGGGATTGCCGCTTGTTATTTCCGGCTATCGAAAAAATAAAATATTAAAAAGATTTAAGGTAACCCCCGTCAGTCCGGCGCTACTATTGTTCGTACATACGATAATATATGCTATTTACTCGATTGTATCGCTCATATTAGTATATTTAACCGCAAAAATATTTTTTGGTCTTCAACTTCCGGGCTCGTGGATAGAGTTTATCGGAGCGTATATATTAGTAATGGTTTCTATGTTTAGTATAGGTATGATTGTAGGCGGATTATCAAAGGATGCAAAAACAGCAAGTATAATAGCAAGTATTCTATATTTTCCTATGCTGATATTTTCGGGAGCCACGCTACCGTATGAGGTAATGCCTGCACCGCTTCAAAAAGCGGCAGACGTGATGCCGCTTACTCAGGGAATAAAAATATTAAAGGCGACTGCTCTTGCCGAACCGATTGAAAATATCTCATTATCGCTAATAATTATATGTGCTGTCGCAATCGTCTGTACTGTGCTGTCCATAAAGTTTTTCAAATGGGAATAGAAGTGTTATGAGGTTAAATTATGTGTTCTGAAAATATATGGATAAAGTGTCCGATATGCGGAAACAAAACGCGTGATAAAATTCGCCCTGATACAGTTATTGTAAAATTTCCCCTATATTGTCCTAAATGCAAGAATGAAACATTGATAAATGTGAAACAATTTAATATAACCGTTATCAAAGAGCCGGACGCAAAGACGCAGGAGCCTAAAATGCGGTGACTGCGGATGCACCTTTGTAGCAAAAATCAGAAAATTGGGTAACAAGCCCGACAGAGTTGAATATGTTTGCAACGGCTATCACCGATACAAAGGCTACTGCACATCTCACAGAGTTCAGGAAAAGGACTTGGATACTCTTGTGTATAAAGAACGGTCAAGGCTGAAATCAAAGGCACAGGACAACTGGCTTGCCATAGAAGCTGAAGTCAAAAAGTGTCTGTCAAATAAAGGAAATACCGACAAAAAAATAAGGGATTACCGAGCGATGATTGAAAATCTTGAGCTTGAGCAGGAAAATATCCTGATGCACACAACGGAGATTATAAACCAATACCTATCAAAGAAGTAAAGAATTAAAGAAAAAGTGCTTACGGGAGAAATCTCGTAAGCACTGGAAAATGGTGCAGGTAACAGGACTTGAACCTGCATGAAATTGCTTTCACATGGACCTGAACCATGCGCGTCTGCCAATTCCGCCATACCTGCATATGTATTTCAAAAACCACTATAATATTTTATCATAAAACCCCTTATTTGTCAATTAAAAAATCAATGTTATTTAAAAATTAATTGACAAATAGGGGAGATCTTTTGTTTAATTGCCGTTTTCAATGCTTATATGATAAAATCTGTCAAGCATGTCATCTACATTTGCATTTTTCTTTTCGCTGTCTTTTAAATCCATTATACATTTTCCTTCGTGCATCATGATAAGACGGTTTCCGTATTCGGCGGCAAAGCGCAGATTGTGTGTTACCATAAGAGTTGTTATATTTTTTTCGCGTACAATTTTATCGGTAAGCTTCATGATTGTATCCGAAGATTTCGGATCAAGCGCTGCCGTGTGCTCATCAAGAATTAAAAGACGTATATTTGCCATGGATGCTATCACAAGAGCCAAAGCCTGCCTTTGACCTCCGCTTAAACTTCCGACTTTGGTATTCAGGCGGTTTTCAAGTCCCATATCACAGACCTCTAAGATGCTTTTGTAGTAATCGGTTCTTTTTTTGCTTATGCACGGAGCAAGACCGTATAATTTATTTTTGTTGTCGGCAAGTGCGAGATTTTCAAGTATCGTAAGATTACCGCATGTTCCTGCCTGCGGACTCTGAAAAACTCTTCCTATAAATTTTGCTCTTTTGTATTCGGGAAGCTTGTTTATACTTTTGCCGTCAAATAAAATATTGCCGCTTTCGGGATTAAGCGTTCCGCATATTAAATTCAAAAGTGTGCTTTTTCCGCTTCCGTTAGAACCGATTATGGAAACAAATTCGCCTTTTTGAACATTGAAATTAAAGTTTTCAAAAACTGTACTTTCATCAACAGTTCCTATATTGAATTTTTTTGTAATGTTTTCTAAGGTCAGCATTTTGAACCGCTCCTTTTAATGGAAAATCTGCTTGATACAATTGCAACGGTAAATATAACAGCCATAAGAAGCTTTAAATAATTTGTCGGCAGACCGAGTGCAAGTGCAATGGACAGGCACGCCTTATAGGCGATGCTTCCGAGTATAACCATTGTTGTTGCCTTCATGAAATTGCATCTTTTAAAAAGGCTGAGACCGATTATTACCGAAGCCAGTCCGAGAACGACCATTCCGACGCCCATCTGAGTGTCGGCGGAGCCTTTTGCCTGTGCAATAACACTTCCTGCAACTGCGGCAAGACCGTTGCCGATGCAAAGACCGAGAATTTTTGACTTGCCGGAGTTTTCGGCAAGCATAGTAACGTATTGTGCATTGTCGCCTGTTGCTCTCAGCAGAAGTCCGGATTTTGTCTTAAGATACAAATCCAGTATTATCTTTGCAATAACCGCTATCACAAATGACATAATCAATATTCTCAGTGAGTATCCGCCTGTTTTTTCCGGAATAAGTGTTGCCGGAAATGTATTGAATATGGTTGGCAGATTGAAAAACGATGCAACCGACATACCGTTCGTGCCTGCGGAAATTACGACCAGATTTACTGTGAGAAGCGATGTATAGGTGAGTATTCCGCAAAGCAAATCTCTTATTTTGAATTTTACATGAAGTATGCCTGTGACGGCGCCGGCTGCGGCACCGAGCACAAACGATATAAGTATGCACAGCCACGGATTAAATCCCCTAATTATGAGCACGCCTGTGACGATTGCTCCGAAAGGCATTGTTCCGTCTACCGAAAGATCGGGAAAATCAAGTATTGAGTAGGTTATATATACACCCATTGCAAGAACGGCATACATAAAGCCTTCTTCTAAAGTGACCTTGAAAACATTTAACAAAATATCCATCAATATTACTCCTTGGAGGTAGTTACAAATTCTGCATTTTTATATGCATCCGGAATTTCTATCTTGAATGCAGCGGCAACATCTGTATTTATTACCGGTGCTGTATCTTTGATTGTAGCGATTGCAATGCCCGAAACATCTGCACCTTTTAATATCTCAGCTGCCATTTCGCCGGTTTTGTTTCCGAGAGCGACATAATCTATGCTTTCAGAGGCAAGACAGCCGTTTGCAACCTGCTCAACTTCGGAACCGTATACCGGAATACCTGCCGTGTTTGCCTGTTCGAGCAATATGATGAGGTTATTTACAACGTTGTTATCTGTAAAATTATTTATGCAGTCAACCTTAGCGCAGAGCGAAGATGCTGCCTGCGGAATATCCGAAGCTCCCTGAACACCTTGAGCTATAACCTTGATTCCCTGTTTATCTGCAATTTTTTCCAAAAGTTTAAGCTGTGAAACAGAGTTAGCTTCGCTTGTTGTATAAAGAACACCGATTTTTTTTACATCGGGCTGCATTGATTTGATAAGCTCAACCTGAGCGTCAAGGTTGAGTATATCGCTTGTACCTGTACAGTTTGATTCGGGCTTGTCAAGCGATTTTGCCAGACCTGCCGCAATCGGATCGGACACAGCACAGAATACAACCGGTATGTTTGTATTTTTTACGGCAGCATAAGCAGAAAGTGCTGCCGGAGTTGCTATAGGAATAATCATGTCATAATTCTTTGCAACCATGTTTTTTGCAATTGAATCACAAGTAGGGGAGTCTGCATTGCCGTTTTGCAAATCAATTGTAATATCATCTCCGAAAGCTTCTTTCAAAGCCTGTTCAACACCCTTGTAGCAGTTGTCAAGGGAAGGATGTGAGGCAAATTGAATAACGCCCACGGTCATTTTCTTTTCATCGGGTGATTTTGCGGAATCCTTTTTTGATGTACCGCATCCTGAAAATACGGTTAAAATTACAAGTAATGAAGTTAATAATGCAATAATTCTTTTCATTTTTAATTACCTCTCTTTTTAATAATTAATTAATAATGATTTGAATCGGTTCAGTATTCAGGAACGCCGTATTTAAAACATAACCGGTATTTGTTTTAAATAAAAAAACACTCCTATCCCAAATAATTGGGACAAGAGTGTGATAATCTCCTGCGTTGCCACCCAAATTCATTTGCAAAGCAAATGCACTCACCGACATACCATCATATGTCTGTCACTGTAACGGTTGACCTCCGTCGCCCCTAACCATAACGGCTCAGTTTGCCCTCGCAAGTCCATTCATACGAGTATGTATTGCTGCAATCCCACCGCCTGCAGCTCTCTTTTATACCTTGGCTCGAACTACTATTCTTGTTCATCGGTTTATATTATAGTATCACTTGCAAATATTTTTGTCAACACTTTTTTGAAAATTTTTTAAATAAATTAAAAATTTACAATTTGTACATAAATTTCACCGTTTTTTCATAAAGCAACCATAACATTATCAACATCAGAAAATATAATTGTATACATCAAACAGAGAGGAGCTGTAATATGAAATTCGGCAAAATTAAATTGAAAAGCAGTCTGAAAGACAAAGAAAACAGTTCGGCAGAAAGCACCGAACCGATGTCCGGCGGCGAACTTAAACCGGAAAAACAAAAATCAGGAAAAGGAAAACTGAAAAGTATTTTGAAAAATAAAAAAAGCAGAAGGATTTTTATCATTGTTCTTGTATTGATAATAGCTGCCGGCGCGTTCGGCACATGGTACATACACGGCAAAAAAACAGCGGAAAAAGGCGGAGCCGTAACTGCTGAAGTTACACGCGGAACTATAAGCAATGTGATTGAGGGCACAGGTACAATAGAGGCGATAAGCCAGTATGAAATCACATCACTTGCAAAAGGCGATGTTGTTGCGGATTATTTTGAGGAAGGCGATTATGTAGAAAAAGACCAGCTTCTTTACAAAATCGATTCTTCAAGTGTTGATAAAAATATTTTAAAGCAGCAGACTTCGATAGAAAAAGCAAAAATGAATTATAATGACGCAGTGCAGAATGTGTCGGATTTAAATGTTAAGTCCACCGTTTCGGGTGTGATAACAAATATGTATGTTTCGGTCGGAGATAATGTCCAAAACGGCACAAAAATTGCTGATGTAATAGATAAGGATAACCTCGTCTTAACAATACCTTTCGGCACTGACGATGCAAAAAACATTTATTCGGGTGAGAGTGCTTCCGTCACACTGGCAAATTCCTTTACCACATTGTACGGTACGGTAAAATCGGTTGGAACAGGTTCGTATGTGACATCATACGGAGTAAATGTTACAGATGTTGAAATAAAACTGTCAAACCCCGGAACAATTTCCGCCGGAGAAAAAGCAACTGCTATGATAGGAAGCTATGCTTGCTACGACTCCGGCAGTATTGAATATCTTAATTCCAAAACAATCACAGCCAAGGTTTCCGGCGAGGTTTCAAAGCTTGTAAAAAAGAAGGGCGATTCCGTAAAAAACGGTGATGTAATAGTTTCACTTACAAGCAGCAGCGTTCAAAAGAGTGCAAGAGAAGCGCAAATATCGCTCAATGACGCTAATCTTTCACTTGACGATTTGTATGACAATCTTGATGATTACAGTATCAAAGCACCGATAAAGGGCAAGGTAATCCAAAAGAATATTAAAGCCGGAGAGAAAATGGACTCGAACAGCAGCTCCACAATGGCTATTATAGCGGATTTATCAACACTTACGTTTGATATAAGCATAGACGAACTGGATATTTCTTCCGTAAGCGTCGGTCAGGAAGTATCTATAGAGGCAGACGCAATCGAAGGAAAAACATTTACGGGAAAAGTAAGCAATATAAGCATTGTCGGTGAATCGTATCAGGGAGTAACGTCATATCCGGTTACGGTAACAATAGATAACGGTGAAGAAAGCGACCTTATACCGGGAATGAACGTAACGGCACAGATAGTTGTAGAGTCTGTGGAAAATGTTCTCAGAGTACCAGTTTCCGCAGTGAGAATGGGAAATTTTGTAATCGTAAAAGATGACGGTACTTTCAAAAGCGCTGAAGATTCATTTAAGGACTTCACCAAAACGGATAAATCGGGCAAACAAAACAGTAACGGCGAAAATAATCAGAATGAAGAAAAACCGCAGTCGCCGCCGGATATGAATAACGCTCCCGGCGGACAGACGGAACAGAATAAAGAGGTTTCTTCGCTTTTCGGTACAATAAAGGCATATGCTGCCGATGATGAAAACAGCCGGGAAAGCCGCATGAAAAATATGCTTAAAAATCTTGATGTTCCCGACGGATATACCGTTATAACGGTTCAGACCGGTCTGAGTGACGGTTCGTTTATAGAAATAAAAGAAACCGACGGCGGTCTGAAAGAAGGAGATACAGTGCTTCTCCCGGATACTACGGCTTCAAAATCAAATGACAATCAGCAGACGCAGGGCGGTATGGGAATGCCCGGAGGCGGAGGTATGCCCGGCGGAATGCCCTCCGGAGGAGGAATGCCCGGTGGCGGCGGTATGCCGCAGGGCGGCAACCGCGGCGGCTCAATGGGCGGCAACCGCTCAAATCAGAAGTAGGGTATTGGAGGTTAGCAAATGAGCTTAATTGAATTGACCGATATTTATAAAATATATTCCGACGGCGACAGTGAAATACGGGCATTGGACGGCATTTCGCTGTCCGTCGAAAAGGGCGAGTTTGTTGCAATAGTCGGTTCTTCCGGCTCGGGAAAATCAACATGCATGAATATAATCGGCTGCCTTGATATTCCGACAAGCGGAAAGTATTTTTTGAACGGTACGGATGTAAGCACAATGGATGAAAAATCTCTTGCACATATAAGAAATAAAGAAATCGGATTTATTTTTCAGCAGTATAATCTTATTTCTAAGCTTTCTGTTCAGGAAAATGTGGAGCTTCCGCTTTTGTACAGAGGCGTAAAAGCAAACGAAAGAGCACAAATGGCTAAAAATGCCCTCGGACGGGTAGGCCTGGCAGACAGAGGACATAAATATCCTTCACAGCTTTCCGGCGGACAGCAGCAGAGAGTTTCAATCGCCAGAGCCCTTGCCGGAAATCCGCCGCTTATTCTCGCAGATGAGCCTACCGGCGCGCTTGACTCCAAAACGGGAAGGGAAGTTCTCGAATTTTTAAAGCAGCTTAACCGCGAGGGAACTTCAATTGTGTTTATTACACATGACAACTCCATTGCCGCAGAAATACAAAGAGTGGTGCGTATACAGGACGGAAAAATAGTTTCCGATGAGACCAAGGAGGGCGCGTATGAATATTAAACAGGCATTTACATTGGCGCTTAAAAGCTTGTCATCAAGCAAGATGAGGTCTTTTCTTACAATGCTTGGTATAATTATCGGTGTTGCGGCGGTTATAGTAATCGTAAGTATAGTAAACGGTATGACAAAAGATGTTCTCGACCAGTTTGAGAGCATGGGCGCTACGACAATAACCGTGTCCGTTATGGGCAGGGGCGGAAACAGAAGCGTAGATGTGGACGATATGCAAAATCTGGTAAATGATAACCCTGAATATCTTAAGTCTATGTCGCCTTCTATTACCATTGCGGGAGCTACCGCAAAAAATAAAAGTACAAATGTTGATCCGGCAAGCTGCCTGGGCGTTAATGAATACTATGCAGACATCAAAGCACTTGAAATTACGTCGGGCAGAGGAATTTGCTTTATTGACTGTGACCGCAGACTAAAAAACTGTGTCGTGGGTACATATATTGCAAAAGAATTGTTCGGAACGACCGAAGTAGTCGGTGAAACACTGAAGCTTAACGGTACTACCTTTACAATAATAGGTGTACTCGAAGAAACGGCGGACGGCGAGGAGTCAAGCAGCGACGATATTGTTCTTATGCCGTATACAACGGCACAGCATCTGTCAAACAGCTTTACTATGGGCAGTTATACATTTAATGCGGTTTCAAAGGATGTATCAGATGCGGCGCAGCAGATTATAGACGATTATCTCAACAGCGTTTTTTCAAACTCCGATGCGTATAATGTACAGAATATGAGCAGTATGATAGACAGCGTAAATGAGCTTACGGCTACAATGTCGCTTGTCCTTGCAGGTGTTGCGGGTGTTTCGCTGCTTGTCGGCGGTATAGGAATAATGAATATAATGCTCGTTTCCGTAACCGAACGCACAAGAGAAATCGGTATACGAAAATCACTCGGCGCTACCCCGTGGGATATAATGAGCCAGTTTGTTGTGGAGGCGATTACCACAAGCTGTTTAGGCGGTATTCTGGGTATATTGCTCGGAATAGCCGGGTCGTATGCCGCGACGGCATTTGACCTCACGGTGGTGCTTTCGGTTCCGGCAATGATAATATCATTTACCGTGTCGGCAGTGATAGGCATTATGTTCGGATATTTTCCTGCAAAAAAAGCGTCGCGGCTTAATCCTATAGACGCATTGAAATATGATTAAAAATGTTGAAGGGAGCAACAATATGTTTAAAAAATATCTTTCGGCTGTTATTTCGGTTCTTGTTATACTCAGCAGCGTGTGTACGGCCGGCGCCGCCGGTGTGTACAGCATTCAGTCGGCGCAGACGCTTGTAAAAAGCCTCAATATAATGGTTGGTGACGAAAGCGGAAATATGAATCTTGACGCCGCAGTTACAAGAGCTGAATTTTCCAAAATAGCAATTAATGCATCAAAATACAAAAATATGGTCGCACTCGGAGCAACGGTTTCGGTTTTTAAAGACTGCACATATACCCATTGGGCTGCGCCTTATGTCAAGGTTGCGGTTTCAAACGGAATAATAACAGGTTATCCGGACGGCACCTTCCGCCCGGAAGATACGGTTCTCTATGAGGAAGCAATAACAGTGTTTCTGAAACTTTTGGGATATACCGATGATGATTTCGGCAATTCGTGGCCATACGGTCAGGCAGGTATTGCCGCAAATCTCGGACTTAATAAGAATATAGACAAAACAATCGGCAGTACAATGACGCGCGGCGATATAATGACACTGGTGTATAATGTACTTACTGCAAATTTAAAGGGAACATCGAATGAATATATATCTGTAATCGACGGTGTTTTTTATGAGGACGCAGTAATTATGTCTACCAACCGCGAAGATACCTCGGTCGGTGCAAATTCGGTGCTTACAAGTGTCGGAACATTTAAAATCAACGACGGTTTTGACTATTCAACGGTAGGATTGAAAGGCGACCTTGCCGTTAAAACATCCGGCGAGCTTTTAGCATTTATGCCATACAGTCAGACGAGTAAAAAATACGTTGTGTATTCAAAACTTGACAATTCGATTGTCGCATACAGTGACGGCAGACTCTCGGAGCTTGATATAAGCAATAATACAACCGTTTATTCCGGCTCGGACAAATACACCTTTGCAAATGCAAAAAATACTATGAATACCGGCGATGTAATTTACGTTGTAAGTGATTCAAAGGGAAGTGTGGAATATCTCACTCTGAGAAGCGACGCTATGGAGGGACCGTATACACTTTCGGCATACAGTGACAAATGGTATACAATGTTTACAAATGACGCTTCAAGCCTTACCGTTATGCGTGACGGCGTTAAAGTAAGCGTGAGTGACGTAAAAACAAATGATATTCTGTATTATTCCTCGGATTTGAATATCGTCTTTGCTTACAGCAAAAAAATAACAGGTATTTATGAAAAAGCAACACCGAATAAAGATACTCCGACCTCTGTTGTAATATCCGGTACGGAATATACCATAGAATCGGTTACGGCATTCAATAAGCTTTCGTCAAGCGGAAGTATTAATTACGGCGATACCGTGACGCTGCTTTTCGGTAAAGACGGGCAGATTGCCGATGTTATAAGTGCCGACGGCTCGCTGAAATCCTCGTCTGTGGCAGGGTATCTGACAGAAACGGGCACTAAGGTTTTTGAAAACTCAAATGATGAAAGCTATTCCTCCAAATATGCCAAGCTTATTTTGGCAGACGGAACAGAGGCACAGTATGTGACAAACAGCGATTATTCTTCATATATTAATTCCGTGATGCAGGTGAATTTTGAAAACGGTATTGCTTCTTTGTCATATAAACGTTCCAATTCCGGTGTGAGCGGTACTGTTGATGCGTCAGCCGGCAAAATCGGCAGCAGCAAGGTGTCGGAAAATGTGAGTATTCTTGATGTAAGCACTACAAACAAAGACCACCTCGGAGCATATTGTTCAACGTATATGAGCCGCCTTGACGGCATGTCAATATCTTCGACAAATGTCCTGTGGTATAAAAAGAACAGTGACAATGAGATTACCGAGCTGATTTTAAAAGATGTAACGGGTGACAGCTGTTCATACGGTATCATAACAGATTCGCCGAATTCCGCAAAGGCAGGAAACGCTTCGTATACGGTAGATATTTCGGGGCAAAGCTATAAATACAGCGGCGGTACTTACAGCAATATCGGTACGGGAAGCGCTGTTAAGGTAGAGCTTTCCCAAGGTTCTGCCGAGGCGTTTTCGGCTCTTAATATGATTTCCGGAAATGTAAGCAAATTAACCGAAACATATGCCGAAATAAGAGATACCGATTACAAACTCAGCGGAAATGTCTGCGCTTACAAAAAGGTAAACTCATATACTTACACTGTAATGCCGATGAGCGAACTTATAAAAAATGCCGATAATTACACCGTGACGGCTTATTGCGATAAAGCCGAAAAAAACGGCGGAAGAATAAGAATACTCATAGCGCAGTAGCTTGTTTTTTAACTGCCCCCGTTTCAATGCGGGGGCAGTTTTGTATTGACGGGAAATGTTATTTATTATATAATTAGAAAACAGCGTGAAAATAATTTGATACACGGAGAATAAGATGAAGTTAATTATTGCAGAAAAACCGAGCCTTGCGCGCAACATCGCTCAGACAATAGGAAATATGAAAAGAAGAGACGGCTTTATGGAGGGAAGCGATTACCTTGTTACATGGGCATTCGGCCATTTGTTTTCGCTTTGCGATGTCGAGGAATACTCGCCGGCTCCCGACGGCACTGTCGGCTGGACTATGAAAAATCTCCCGTGTTTTCCCGAAAAATTCAAATTTGAACTGAAAAAAGATAAGAATAAAAAAGTCGATGCAGGTGTAAAAAAGCAGTTTGAAACTATTTCAAGTCTTTGCAGACGCAGCGACGTAGACTGCATTATAAATGCAGGCGACTCCGACCGCGAGGGCGAAATCATAATCCGTCTTTGTATAGAAAATGCAATTAAAGAGAATAAACCTCTAAAAAGGCTTTGGCTTCCCGATCAGACTCCCGAAACAATCCGCGAAGCACTTGACGGCATGAAAGACGAAACAGAGTATGACAGCCTTGCCGATGAAGGCTTTGCGAGA
This sequence comes from uncultured Clostridia bacterium, assembly GCA_934481345.1. GTDB lineage: Bacteria > Bacillota > Clostridia > UMGS1810 > UMGS1810 > CAKSIN01. The sequence continues at coordinate 243,209 of CAKSPF010000001.1, read as the reverse complement.
ACGTATGTGGACTGGCTCTACGGAGTTAATCTCACGCGCTATGCCACCCTGAAAACAGGTAACCTTATGCGGATAGGCAGGGTAATCGTTCCCATAGTCAAGGCAATATACGACAGGGATATGAGCATAAAGAATTTCAAAAGCGAGCCTTATTACGCTGTTGTAAGCAAAACCGAAGTAAACGGCGGAGAAATAGAGCTTACAAGTAAATATAAATTCAACAAAAACGAACTTGCAAAGGCAAAGCGCGTTTGCGATATTTTCAACGCACAGCCCGCGGAGGTGCTTTCCGTAAAATCAAAAAAAGATACACTTGCACCGGGTAAGCTGTATTCGCTTTCAAAACTTCAGAACGTACTCGGTAAAAAATATAAAATGTCTATGGACGACAGCCTCAAAACAGTGCAGGATTTGTACGAAAAGGGATATGTTACTTATCCGAGGACAAATTCGGAATATCTGGCGACTGCGGAACAGGGCAAAATTAAAGAAATAATCAAGCTTGTTTCTGCATTGGGCTACCCTGTGGAGTTTAAATTCAAAAAGACAATTTTTGACGATTCCAAGATTGAGTCGCACAGCGCTCTTACTCCTACAAGAAAAATTCCTTCCGCGTCTGCACTGAACGAGAATGAAAAGCTTGTGTATTCGGCAATAATGCGCCGCTTTGCAGCCGTTTTTTGCAGTGAGGACTGCAAAATTCAAAAGACCGAAATTACGGTAGATGTTGCCGGTAAGGAAACCTTCAGTGTGAAGGGTACGGTTATGTCCGAACCCGGCTGGACAAAATATGACGATTATTCAAAAAAAGACAAAATACTTCCCGATTTGAAAAAGGGTGACAAATTTGAAGTCAATTTCGCACCTGCCGAAAAGCATACCTCGCCGCCGAAGCACTATACGATAGAAACCCTCAATAACTATCTGAAAAATCCTTTCAGAGAAGATAAGGCAAACATTGAAACGGAAGATGATGAGCAGGAATACAAGGCCATGTTTGAGGGACTGGAGCTTGGTACCGAGGCTACGAGAACTTCAATAATCGACAACGCGATAAAAAGCAGTTACATAATGCTCAAAAAAGATGTATATACTATTCTGCCGGGCGGAGAAAAGCTGATTGAGTCCGTAACTCGTATGGATATATCTATGGATAAATACAAAACTGCGGTTCTGGGCAAGGCGCTCAAACAGGTTTTCCGCGGTGAAATCAATGTCAGTGATTGTGTAGAAATTGCCAAAGGTGAGATAAACGGTGTTTTTGAACAAAAATCGCATAAACCGGAAGAAGATACGGATGACGGGTTTATGGGAGATATTATAGGCAAATGCCCGCTGTGCGGCGAAAATGTAGTCAGAACAAATTTCGGTTACGGCTGCTCCGGTTACCGCGAAAACGGATGCAGATTTGCAGTGAGCAACGTTATATGCTCGCGCGTTATACCGAAAAGCGCCGTCCGCGGACTTATAGAAAACGGCAGGACGCAGAAGCTTAACGGTTTTGTGTCGCCGCGTACCAAAAAGACCTTCAGCGCCGCTCTGAGGCTTGAGAACGGAAAAAGTGTTTTTGATTTTAATACATAATTTGTTTGAAATATATGTTGACAAATTTTGCGACATGTGATAATATAGTGTTTGACATTAGATGCTATAATTTTAAAAATTACAGCGTGTTTGGGAGATGTAGCTATGGGTAAATTTAAAGTTTACAACACACAGTCTTTAGGCGAAGAGATAGCAAATGCCGTTTCGCACGGGGTCGGCAGCCTGCTTGCGATAGCTGCTACCGTTATAGTTATCGTTTTTGCCGCCGTAAAAAGTGACGCTATGAGCGTTGTAGCGGTGTCGCTTTACGGTTCAAGCCTGATAATACTGTATACTTTTTCTTCACTGTATCATTCGCTCACCAATTTTACGGCAAAACGCGTTTTTCAGATATTTGACCATTGCTCCATATTTATACTTATACTCGGAACTTACACTCCGATATGCCTTAATTTACTGCGCGGTGCACAGGGATGGACGCTCTTCGGCATAAATGCTTTCTGTACGGTTGTCGGAATTGTGCTCAATTCAATAAACCTTGACAGATGGCACAAGCTTTCGCTGGTACTGTATGTAATAATGGGCTGGTCTGTGATCGCAAGCATGAAAACAGTTATAAGCCTCACTCCGAAAAACGGTCTTATATTTTTGTTTTCCGGCGGAATTGCCTACACGGTCGGTATAATTTTTTATAAACTCAAAAATGTGAAATATATGCACTTTGTATGGCATTTGTTTGTGCTTGCAGGAAGTATTCTGCATTATTTCTTTATTCTTTTTTACAGTTTGTAATGGTGAAAAATGTACTACGTTTATATTGTAAGATGTGCCGATAATTCATTGTATACCGGGATTGCCGCCAACTGGCAAAGGCGTATTTCAGAGCACTTTTATCAGGGCAAAAAGTGCGCCAAATATACCAAGTCGCACAAGGTAAAGCAAATTGCGGCTCTGTGGTCGGTTGAAGATAAGTCGGCAGCTTTAAAGATTGAGAAAAAAATAAAATCACTTACAAAGTACCGGAAAGAAAAACTTATTGAAAGCGGCAGCTTTGACAGTGAAATTTTTGACGGAATTGAGGCAGAGTATATAAAAAACGCTTCGATGGAAGAGTGCATAAATAAACAACAATGAAACCGCCTGCATTGAGCAGACGGTTTTTTAAGCTATAAAAATTAATTATTCAGTCGGAGCGTTGTTGTATGCTTCGAGCACCTTTGATTCAACGTACTGTCTGAATTCAAAGTTAATGGGGTGAGCTACATCCTTGAATGTGCCGTCTTTTAAACGCTTGTTCGGCATAGCAACGAAAACCTTACTTTCATTTTCAATAACTTTGATGTCATGAACGGCAAAACAGTCGTCAAACGTGACGGAAGCAATAGCCTTCATTTTGCTGTCAGTATCAAATTTTTTAATCATGATGCTTGTAATTTCCATTTCTAATTCTCCTTTGTGGTGAAACCATTTATTAAGTTTATTATAGGTAATATATGCAAATTTGTCAATCATTTGTTTTAATCACATGTTATTTTTAGATAAAAATAACAAAATATGTAAATTTTTTTGTGTGTAATGACGGAGCATAAAGTAATAAAAATAAATTAAAATTAATTATGGTAATTTTAAAACAAATGTGGTAGAATATAGGTATATTTTTAACACTTATTATTAATATTCAGAATGAAAGGATGATTGTAATGGCTGATATTGTGAAAAAAGAAATACAGAATAATATTAATTTATACTATATACAGGACGATAAATACAAAACGGTATCCATGAGCCTTTTTCTGCACAGAAAGCTTGACAGGGCAGAGGCTACAAAAAATGCACTTCTTTCAAAGGTTATAAGACGGGGCACGGCGGCATATCCGAGCATAAATAAGCTGAATCTGTATGCCGAAGAACTGTACGGGACGCTGTTTGACGTAAATATTACCAAAAAAGCCTATGCTCAGAGTATCGTTTCAACAGTCAGCTTTCTTTCGGATGAATACCTTCCCGAAAGTATAGCCGCGCAGGGAACGGAGCTTATGATGGATCTGATTTTTAAGACAAATACCGAAAATTTGTCTTTTAATGCCGAAACGGTCGCTGTGGAAAAACAAAATCTTCGTGACGATATTGAGGGGCTTGTAAACGATAAACGTTCCTATGCCAATTTCAGATGTATTGAGGAAATGTGCAGCGGCGAGGATACGGCTGTATTTGAGTTCGGTTATCTCGAAGATATTGATAAAATTGATGAAAAAACTCTGTACGACCACTACATGAGTATTTTGTACACAAGTCCGATAGATATATTTGTTGTCGGCAGTGTAGATATTGATAAAACGGTTCACTTTATAAAGAATTACATGGCTGATTTCAAATTTAACATTAAGCCTATACCGCCATGCAAAAATGAGCATAAGAAAGTAAAAGAAGTAAAATATGTGGAGGACACCTTTGATGTGGCTCAGGGAAAGCTTGCAATAGGCCTCAGAACCGGCATCGGCATTGAAGATGAGCTGTATTATGCACTTTTGACAGGCAACAGTATTTTCGGAGGCGGGGCACACTCAAGACTTTTTAATACCGTCAGAGAAAAAATGAGCCTTTGCTATTATGCAGGTTCCAGGCTTGATAAGTTCCGTGCGATTATGCTTATAAGCTCCGGAATTGAGTTCGCAAACTTTGATAAAGCAAAAAATGAAATACTCAATCAGCTTAAAAATATATCAAAAGGCGATTTCACCGATGAAGAGTTTGAAGTTTCAAAAAATTATATTATTAACAGCTATCAGTCATTTAAAGACAGTCCGTATCTCATGAAGGATTATTACCTGGGACATTGCTTTTCGTCAAACCGCGATACTATCGACGAAGCAGTGGCTAAGGTGCGTTCCGTAACCCGTGAAGACGTGGTAAAGGCATTTTCGACAGTCGAAACGGATACGATATATTTTCTTAAAGGAAGGGAGTAACTTTTGTGAAATATACTAAAATTGAAAACAAATTTTTAAAGGAAACAATGTATATAGGCGAACACGAATCCGGACTGGGAATTTTTGTCATTCCGAAACCGGGCTGTATAAAGAAATACGCAACCTTTGCGGCAAAAATCGGTTCTGTAAACAATCGGTTTATCCCTCTCGGAGAAACCGAGCCCTGCACTGTTCCCGACGGCGTGGCTCACTTTTTGGAGCATAAAATGTTTGAGCAGAGCGACGGTACAAACGCTTTTGACAAATTTGCCAGATACGGTGCTGATGCCAATGCATTTACTTCGTTCACATACACCTGCTATCTGTTTTCCTGTACGGATAACTTTAATCAAAACTTTGAACATTTGTTAAACTATGTGCAGGATCCGTATTTTACAAAGGAAAATGTTGACAAGGAACAGGGAATTATTGCCCAGGAAATACGCATGTATGATGATGACGGCCAGTGGAAGGTGACATTCAATCTTTTAAAGGCTCTGTATCATAAAAATCCTGTCAGAATAGATATTGCAGGTACGGTTGAAAGCATTGCCGATATAGATAAAGATGTTTTATATAAATGCTACAACACATATTATAATCCGTCAAATATGGTGGTGTGCGTTGTCGGCGATGTTGACGCCGATGAGATTTTTGCCATTGCAGATAAGGCAATTTTGCCCGGCAGACCTTCCGGCAGTGTAAAAAGCTTGTATGACGAGGAGCCTGCGTCCGTTAATCAAAAATATATTGAGTCGTCGGCAAGCGTGGCAATGCCGATATTTGAAATAGGATTTAAAGACAACTATCTCAAAAAAGGCGATGAACTTCTGAAGAGGGAAATAGCGGTTGAACTGATCACAAGGCTTTTAGCCGGCAGAAGCAGCAGACTTTTTACCGAATTATATGAAAAAGGTCTGATAAATGATACTTTCGGTACGGATAACAGTACAGAGGCGGAATTTGCCTTTGCTTCATTCGGCGGAGAAAGCGAAAATCCGCAGGAGGTTAAGAACAGACTTATGGAAACCATTTGCCAAAAACGCAAATCAGGATTTGGCGCAGATGAGTTTGAACGCGTGAAAAAAGCCTTCTACGGCACATATTTAAGAGGATTTAATGACGTGCAGACAATAGGCGGCATGGTTACAAGATATATTTTGAGCGGTATAAATATTTTCAGTTTCAGCGATATTTATAACAGTGTTGATTTGAAATATGTAACAGAGGTTTTTAATGAAATCTTTGCAGAGGATAATATGGCAATGAGCGTTGTACTGCCATCTGAAAAATAGTGTTGAAAGGTGACATAATTCTATGACGGAAAATTATATTTTATTCCCGAAGCTCGGCATAATGCTTCATGCAGACAGCGTGGCTTTTACAATCGGCTCCAAGGAGATATACTGGTACGGCATAATAATCGGTATCGGATTTTTTATAGCTATAATAGCAGCGGTAATTCTGGCAAAAAAATACGGCATTTCGCCTGATACAATTTATGATATAGCTCTTTACGGCACGCCGAGCGCAATAGTATGTGCAAGGATTTACTATGTTGCATTCAACTGGGAAAGCTATGCGGATAATTTTGCGGAAATATATAAGATATGGCATGGAGGCATAGCCATATACGGAGCTATTATAGGGGCGGTTATTTCCACGGTTATATATTGCAGGATAAAAAAGCAAAATCTTCCGCTTATTTGCGACATAGGCGCCGTCGGACTTCTAATAGGACAGATTTTCGGCAGATGGGGCAACTTTTTTAACCAGGAAGCGTTTGGCACCAATACTTCGTCTGTTTTCGGAATGACCGGTAATGTGATAAAGGAAAGACTTGCGGAAATGGCGGCAGAGGGTGCAAACGTAGACGTAAATATGTGCGTTCATCCTACCTTTTTGTATGAGTCAATGTGGAATGTGCTTGTTTTAATTACTGTCTTGATATTGTTCAAAAGACGCCGTTTCGACGGACAGGTGTTTTTGACATATATATCGCTTTACGGGCTCGGCAGATTTTTTGTCGAGGGGCTCAGAACGGACAGCCTGTATTTTTTGAATTTCAGAGTGTCGCAGTTAGTTGCGGCAGTAACTTTTTTGGCAGCGGCTTTTGCGATATTTTATCTGATAAAGAATAAAAAAGGCTCGCTGACCCGTCCGGTTGAAATAAACGCCGAAGAGTGAGTAATGACAGACAAAATTACACATTGATGCATATAAATTTAAAATAAGACAAAAAATTTTAAAAAAGCTATTGAGATTTTTTGCCTGTTGTGTTATTATTAATTTTGGTTTTAAAATACTTTATTTTTTACACAGGTGAGGTGAATTTAATGGACGCAGGAGGTAGTAGGAGCACGGAATATGTCCGATGCGGCTGCTGTAGTTTAGATGTATGTATTTTTACTGCGTCTTTTTTTGACGTGTAAAAATACTGTATTTATGCGGCAGCGGCATGCTCACGGATTAAAGAGCATTTGCCGCTTTTTTAATGCTCTTGTATTTTGTGCGGTACTTCCTTCCTAAAATTTTCAGTTTGGGAGGAGAATTTGTGAATAACGAAGAAATCAGTTTGACAGACAGGGCTCTGGAGCTTTTGAAAAACAAGAAATTTTTGGATTTAAAATCTTTGCTCAATACCATGAACCCTGCAGATATAGCTTTGTTTTTTGACGAGCTTACAAAAGATGAACTCATAATTGCTTTCAGAATAATGCCTAAAGATTTGGCAGCCGATACGTTTGTAGAAATGGAGCCGGACAGACAGCAGGAGCTTATACACAGCTTTACCGATAAGGAGCTTAAAGAGGTTGTGGATGAGCTGTATCTTGATGATGCCGTTGACATTGTAGAAGAAATGCCTGCAAATGTTGTAAAGAGAATTCTGCGCGCTGCGGATACCGATACCAGAAACATGATAAACGCCGTTTTGAAGTATCCCGACGACAGCGCAGGAAGCATCATGACAATAGAGTTTGTCAGCCTGAAAAAAACAATGACGGTTGATGAGGCAATAAAGCATATCCGCCAGACGGGTGTGGATAAAGAAACGATTTATACCTGCTATGTGACGGATAACAATAATAAACTTATAGGTATTGTAACCGTCAAGGCTTTGCTTCTTGCAGATGAAAACGAGCTTATCGGCGATATAATGGAGCTTAATCCGATATTTGTTACAACTCTTGAGGACAAAGAGGTTGTTGCAAATGACTTTGATAAATATAATTTTATGGCTTTGCCGGTTGTAGACGAGGAACAGCGTCTTGTAGGTATTGTAACCTTCGACGATGCTATTGACGTTTTGCAGGATGAGCTGACCGAGGATATCGAAAAAATGGCGGCTATCGTCCCTACGGATAAGCCGTATATGCGTACCGGTATTATTGAAACATGGAAAAAGAGAATACCCTGGCTTATGCTTCTTATGGTTTCCGCAACATTTACGGGAATGATAATCAACAGCTTTGAAAATGCACTTAAAGCACAGGTCGTCTTAACGGCATTTATACCTATGCTGATGGATACGGGCGGAAACTCCGGCTCACAGGTTTCGGTTACAATTATCCGCGGACTTTCGCTCGGAGAAATAGAATACCGCGATACATTAAAAGTTATATGGAAAGAAATACGCGTTGCGCTTCTTTGCGGAGTATCGCTTTCGGCTGTTAACTTTTTAAAATGCTATTTTCTGGACGGCGTCGGAGTTATGGTGTCGTTTGTTGTATCGCTTACACTTATATTTACCATACTTTTTGCAAAAATCATAGGCGGTGTTCTGCCGATTGCCGCAAAGAAAATAGGCTTTGACCCGGCAGTTATGGCGAGTCCTTTTATCACAACAATAGTGGATGCGCTGTCGCTTTTGATTTACTTTGAAATTGCATCTGTATGCCTTGGAATATAAATTGTATATGCTTGATAATATCATGGTCGGTTCACTCGGCACGGAACAGGTTTCCGGAGTTGCCATAGTAAATCAGATAGTTTTTGTTTTTAGGCAAGCGAGACTCGAACCCAATGTGGTTTAAAAATGGAAATTTCGCATAATACAGCAGAAAATTCTGCAAATATACGACCGTATTATTCTTGAATTTTCTTTGTCTTATTTCAAAATTTCCTATTTATAAACTCTGCGGCCTTACGCTTAGAAAAAATTATTGAATTTTCAATGCGGAGGACGCAGACAGGCTGTCGCCTTTCAAGGACGACAAGTTGAAAAGGCTTCATTTTTTCAAACGTAAGGCATATTGGGTTCAAGTCCCGCTTGCCTAACCTTGCAATTTTTGGCGCAATAAGCGGTGCCGGAATATTTACATCGCAGTTTTTCGGCAAAGGCGATGATGACGGAATAAGATATACCTTCCGTTTTAAAACAATTATCTGCCTTATAATAAGCGTTGCGGCTATAGGAATATTTGCTGTGTTCGGGGGCACGGTAATCAATATGTTTCTGCATGAAGGAAGCAAGGATTGCGATATCCTGCTCGCGTTTAAGTATGCCAGAGAATATATGAATATATGTACAATCGGTCTTGTACCGTATGCAGTTACACAAATGTATTCGAGTACAATGCGTGAGACCGGCGAAACGTTTGTGCCGATGGTTATAGGTTTTGCAGCGGTTATTATTAATATAGTTTTTAATTCGCTGCTTATTTTCGGACTTCTCGGATTTCCGCGTCTTGGCGTAAACGGTGCGGCTGCTGCAACGGTTATTGCAAGAATATGTGAGTGCGCTGCAACACTGTTTTATGTTGCAAAGACAAGCGACCGTCATAAATATTTCAAAGGCTCTCTCAAAAGCTTATACATACCGGCAGACTTGTTTAAAAGCATTTTTTTAAAGGGTGTACCGCTTTTAATCAATGAAACACTGTGGTCTGTAGGTATGTCGCTTATCAGCATGAGTTACAGCTTTCACGGTTTGGCGGTTGTTTCCGGTTACAGTATTTCATCGACAGTTATAAATCTTTTTAATATCGTATTTATGGCTTTCGGAACAAGTATCGGAATAATTGTCGGCAGACTTTTGGGCGCAAACGATTTTGAAAGGGCAGTGGACTACAACCGTAAGCTCATGGTGTTTTCTGTATTGATAAGCATGATAATAGGGGCGGCGGTATTTGCTCTCGGCGGATACATACCCATGTTTTACAATACGTCTGCGGAATCGAAAAAATATGCTTCGTATTTTATACGGGTTACCGCATGTTTTATGCCCGTAACCAGCTTTGCACATGCGTCATACTTCGCACTCAGAAGCGGCGGAAAAACAATCATTACCTTTTTGGTAGACAGTGTGTTTATATGTGCCGTTACGGTTCCCGTATCGTTTTTGCTGTACTTTTTGGCAGGTTTGCCGATAGTTATAATTTTCCCTGTTGTGCAGTCTATGGACATTATCAAATGCGCTGTCGGTTTTACGCTTATAAAAAAACGCGTCTGGGTGCAAAATATAGTAGAATAAATAATTTAACAAATTTTCACCTTTTTGCATATGTTAAACCGAGGTGAGAATATGAGAAATATTATGTATAACGCCTATGCAGACGTCAAAGGCTCGCAAAAGTATAATACGATAACCGGAAGAGTATACTTCCGCCAGACAAATATGGGGGTGCTCGTTACCGCCGAAATATACGGTCTGCCGGAACAGGAAAATTCCTGCAACGGAAATGACGGAGTTTTTGCTTTTCACATTCATGAGGGAGAAAGCTGCAGCGGAAATGAAAGTGACCCGTTTGCAGACGCTAAAACACATTATAACCCGAAAAACTGTCCGCATCCGTATCATTCGGGTGATTTGCCGCCTCTTTTCTCAAACGGCGGATATGCCTATATGCAGGTTTTGACCAACCGATTCAGAGTTGCCGAGATAACCGGAAGAGTGGTTATAATCCACAGCGGTACAGATGATTTTACAACTCAGCCGAGCGGAAATTCGGGAGAAAAAATCGCCTGCGGAAAAATAATCGGAAATCCGGGCAGAATGCGCTTGTAATTTATGCAAAGATTTTGTAACATGTTTGTGTTAAAATCTACATAGTGATATTTATACTATAATCGGTTTTGTGCTTTTTAATTAATCGGGAGGAGTAATTATATGAAAAAGACTGTATTTACAGGCGCAGGAGTTGCGTTGGTGACTCCGCTCAATGAAAAAGGCGTCGATTATGAAGCTATGGGAAAGATTATTGATTTTCAGATAGAAAACGGAACTCAGGCATTGCTTATATGCGGAACCACGGGCGAAGCTCCGACTCTTGATGACAGGGAACACCTTGATGCAATTGCCTTTGCTGTGGAGCGCGCCGCAAAACGCGTGCCTGTAATTGCAGGAACAGGAAGCAACAATACCGACCATGCGGTAATGATGAATAAAGAGGCATATAAGCTTGGCGCAGACGCGCTTTTATGGGTGTCGCCGTATTATAATAAAACCACACAGCGAGGACTTATAAAGCATTATCAGACTTTGGCTGCTTCTGTTGATTTGCCTGCAATTATTTATAATGTGCCGTCAAGAACGGGTGTGGATATTCAGGCAAAAACAGTCTGCGAGCTTTCAAAAACCGAGAATATTGTCGGAATAAAAGAAGCGACGGGTAATGTGGCGCGCAGCGCTGAAATAATTGCAGAATGCGGTGATAAAATAGACGTTTATTCGGGAAATGACGATATAACTGTACCTTTGATGAGTATCGGAGCAAAAGGTGTTTTGTCTGTGCTTTCAAATATCATGCCTGCCGAAAATCAAAAAATGTGCCGCTTGTGTCTGGACGGAGATTTTGTTTCTGCCGGAAAAATGCAGATTAAGCTTGACAGGCTTATAAAGGCGCTGTTCAGCGAAGTTAATCCCATTCCCGTTAAAACCGCACTCAATCTCATGGGGCTTAATGCAGGACTTTTAAGACTTCCGCTTTATGAAATGGCAGAAGAAAATCTTGAATTTTTGAAATCGGCAATGCACGAAAACGGACTTATATAAATTTTTGATATGTAAACACAGGCAAAATGGAATTTTTCGCATTTTGCCTGTACTTTTTTTATGTCAGCCGCTTACGGTAACGGAAGGGGAGTCCTTTACTTCGTTTACAAGTTTTTCGCCGTTGAAGAACATTTTAATGTTTTCCAAAGTGACCGTTGCAATCGCTTTAAGAGCTTCATCTGTCAAAAACGCCTGGTGAGATGTTATTAGCACATTCGGCATGGCAAGCAGGATTGTGAGGAGGTCGTCAAGAACTATTGTGTCGGAGTAGTCCTCGAAAAATATGTCGGATTCCTCCTCGTATACGTCGAGCGCGGCTCCGCCGATTTTTTTGCTTTTAAGCCCTTCTACAAGCGCTTCGCTGTCTATAAGCGCACCTCTGGATGTGTTTAAAATATAAACCCCGTCTTTCATTTTAGATATTGTATCGGAATTTATAATGTGATGCGTGTCACGCGTAAGCGGACAGTGCAGCGATATAATGTCAGCCTCGCGGCATATTGTGTCTATATCCGTATACATGATGTTTTCTACATTCGGGTATAAATCGTATGCCAGAATTTTCATACCGAAGCCTTTGCATATTTCAATGAATGCTTCGCCGATTTTTCCGGTTCCGATTACTCCGACTGTCTTATTGTGAAGATCAAATCCCGTAAGCCCGTTAAGACTGAAGTTGAAATCCTTTGTTCTGATATATGCACGGTGCAGCTTTCGGTTTAAGCACAGTATCATTCCCATTGCATGCTCAGCAATGGCGTGCGGCGAGTAACGGGGCACTCTTAATATTGTGATTTTGCCGTCTGCCGCATGCAGGTCAATGTTGTTGTAACCGGCACAGCGCATTGTGATAAGCTCAATTCCGAGATTGCTCAGTATGTCAATTGTGTCTGCGTCTATAATATCGTTTACAAAGGCTACAATTCCGTCGCAGCCTTTTGCCATAATTGCAGTGTCGGAGTTCAATTTGTTTTCAAAATATTTGAATTCCACGTCATAGTTGTCTTTTAATCTGTCAAACCATACTTTGTCATAAGGTTTGGTGTCAAAAAAAGCAAAAGTACGCATAAGCATATCAACCTTTCTTGCCGCAGATTTATAAACTTTGCTTTTTATATGCGGACTTATAAAAAGCAATTTGTAAAATTATGCAGAAAAATGCTGATAATTTCAATTTTATTATACCCTCAAAAATAAAAAAAGCTTAGTGAATTTTAAGGTAATTTTGTTTTAAAAATCTATTGACAAAAAAACTATGAAATGTTAAAATTTATAAAAACAAGCGGAAAGCATATGCTGACCGCAAGTTGCAGCAAAAACATCTTACTGACGGTGAATTTTATAAACCATAAGTGGGGGTATATATTGATTTTGTACTCTTTTTCACTTGTGAAAAAGAGTTTTTTTATAAATTGTATTAAAAGGAGGAGCAGATATGAGCTTAAACGACACACCATCTTCATCACGGATTCACATTGGCTTTTTCGGTAAACGAAATGCAGGAAAATCAAGCCTTGTAAATGCCGTTACAAATCAGGAATTATCCATAGTATCGGATGTAAAGGGAACAACTACGGATCCGGTTTATAAGTCAATGGAAATCCTTCCGCTAGGTCCGGTCGTTATTATAGATACGCCCGGTTATGATGATGAGGGAACTCTCGGTGAGCAGCGCGTGAAAAAGACAAAACAAATTTTAAATAAAACGGATATTGCCGTTTTGGTTGCAGATGCTGCACAGGGACTAAGCATTAAAGATAAAGAACTGATTGATTTGTTTGAAAAAAAGAATATTAATTATGTTGTTGTATATAATAAATGCGACATAGTATGTCCCGAGATAAAATTAAATAAACATGAAATGTATGTTAGCGCTGTGAATAAGCAGGGTATAAATGAATTGCGGGAGCTTTTGGGCAGACTTGCCCCGAAGAATGAAAATACCCTTAGATTTATCGGCGATTTTATAGAAAGCGGCGATATTGTCGTTTTTGTAACACCGATTGATGAGTCCGCGCCTAAGGGCAGACTGATACTTCCGCAGCAGCAGGCTGTGCGCGATGTTCTTGATGCAAATGCAATTTCTGTTGTTGTGCAGGTTCCTGAACTTAAAGCCGCACTTGCATCTCTTGGCAGAAAGCCAAAACTTGTCGTAACCGACAGTCAGGCATTTGCAAAAGTCAGCGAAGATACCCCGAAAGATATTTTGCTTACATCGTTTTCTATACTTATGGCACGCTATAAAGGTTTGCTTAAAAGCGCAGTGAGCGGAGCGGCGTATCTCGATAAACTCACAGACGGTGATACAGTACTTATATCAGAGGGCTGCACTCATCACAGACAATGCAATGACATAGGCACGGTAAAGCTTCCAAAGTGGCTTGAAGCTTATACCGGCAAAAAACTTAATTATGAGTTTTCGTCAGGAACGGGATTTCCGGAAAATCTGAAGAAATATGCACTTATAATTCATTGCGGCGGCTGTATGCTTAACGACAGAGAAGTAATGTACAGGGTAAAATGTGCCGCTGAACAGAATGTTCCCATAACAAACTACGGTACGGCTATCGCACAAATGAACGGTATACTTAAAAGAAGCCTTGAAGTTCTGCCCGATTACTTAAAGCTTCTTGATTGAATTTAATAGCAAAAATTACCTGTTTAATATTTTGGCTTTTAGCACAAATTATTACCGACAAAACAAATGGAGGTGATAATTATGGCAGGAAGCAAGCATGTAGTACCTGAAGCTAAGGATGCTATGGAAAGATTCAAAATGGAAGCAGCATCTGAAGTTGGTGTTAACTTAAAGAATGGCTACAATGGCGATTTGACTTCAAGACAGGCAGGTTCTGTAGGCGGTCAGATGGTTAATATGATGATGCCGGAACAACAATGGAAGTTTGAACGGATTAACAGAAAAGCATACGGACATTGTACACACATTACATTATCTATGGTGGCAGGGCTGTAATCAAAACAAAATATTTTGATACGATTTAAGAACATTCGGTTTGATAATTGAATGTTCTTTTATTGTACTTTAAATGATACTTATCCTATCTCATCATTTCAGCAACAGAAAGCCGATAGTTGAGGTTGCTTGTCAGGAGCTGCCGCAATCAGTGGTTAAAGAGAGATTCCTTACTCGGATGATTCAACCTATGAAACTATTGCGATGCACTCAAGGTTCAGTGAGTTCAAATCAGATGTTCTGAAAGCGGTTGCCAATTTGTATCTAAATAAAAAAATTATATTTGAAAACGGATAATACATTTGTTAAAAATAAAAAAATTGCAAAATAATATAGGAACGCGATATGAACAAATATGTGCATAACTGTTGACAAATGGTGCATAATATAATATATAAACAAGGTTATATTATATCAGGAAGTAAAGAATTATGGCTACAGCTCGTATAAACTTAACAGTGGATGAAACTGCTAAAACAGAAGCGTTGAAATTATTTGAACAATTTGGTGTGGATGCGTCAACGGCTGTGAATATGTTTTTTAAGAAGGTTGTGCAGACAAAAAGTATTCCGTTTGAAATTTCGCTTAATGATACCAACAGGACAATATACAATATGAGTGACAGTGAATTTATGAACAGAGTGCAAAATGCAATCGATCGCAGGGATGATCCATCATTTTAGACTGTTTGGGCTGGAGGAAATATTATGAACGAAATAAGTCCGGCAGTGTTGGTTTTGCCGGTTCGAACGGTTCCGGAAAATCAACGGTCACAAAATGTTTTAGCATAATCGGAGAATATATAAATGCTGATGAAATTAAAAAGAAAGAAAAATGCACAGGTTTGTAAGCTGCAGTGATTGCAACTTCTTTGCGTGAAAACGCTATCAGGAACAGAATGGATTTCACATTTGAAACAGTTCTTTCAACGCCGAGAAATGTTGAACTTTTAAGGAAAGCCAAAAAGGTTGGTTATTGGATTGAAGTTGTATTTGTTTTGACGACTGATGCAGAAATAAATGTTTCCCGTGTGAAAGACAGGGTACGAAAGGGTGGTCACGATGTTCCGGCGGAAAAAGTCAGAAGCAGATACAAGAGTTCTCTTGCAAATTTAAGCGAATTGCTTAAATTCTGTGATGTTGTTAATGTTGTAGATAACAGTACAGACAAAGCGGAGCTTATCATTTCGATGAAGGATAGAAAGATTGTAATTCATAATTGCAAGAATTGGGACGAAGAAAAGCTGCAAGGGCTTGTTGAAGGTAATTTATAGATATATAAACTCAAGGCTGATATGGTCTTGAGTTTTCTTTTAACTTAATATTTAATCTTAAAGCATCGCTGAAACATTAGACGTTGTTTTAGGTTTTTATATAAATAATTTAATTTACCGCTGGATGGAGTATGCTATGGGACTTCCCATGGACATCGGACACATTGCATGTTTTTCGGATTAGCGGTGCGGTTGTTATTTCGGACGGACCACAGAAGATAATGGACCTGCTTATACAAAAGATTTATTAAGTAATAATGACATTTTATGTTTACCTGTGTATGAGCTTTTTATTGTAATTTGCCGGATTTACAAGTGGTTTTGCGGGGCATAGCCCGGATTGTGTACATCAATATCCGGGCTGTGTATACACCGCGCGCCGATTGTAATAATGCACTGATATTAATCAAGTACAATATGATTTATGCAGTCATAACGACCGTCTAATTTTATGGATTT
Source organism: uncultured Clostridia bacterium (assembly GCA_934481345.1). GTDB lineage: Bacteria > Bacillota > Clostridia > UMGS1810 > UMGS1810 > CAKSIN01. The sequence continues at coordinate 226,995 of CAKSPF010000001.1, read as the reverse complement.
AGTATAGTTTTTTCCGTTGTAGGAAAGTTCTAAATCATAATCTCCTTTAAAACCGTTTATATTTGCAACTCCGTAATCATTTGTTCCAAATACGCCCTCTGTGTGCCATTCGTGGTTTATAAGCTGTTCAACAGCTTTAAATGCCGGCTTTGGAGAAAGGTCAAAGTTCAATAGCGAGCCGCAAAATTTGTTTTCGCCTGCTGTCATGTTATTTGCCTGACTTCCGGCTGTATAGCCGTCAATGAGATTCCAGTATATGATTGCGTCAACATTTTTTTGGCTGAACCAAATTTTATACATATTTTCGGCAAGCTCAGCCTGAATTGCCAAATCTTCATCGGAATTACTGTACGCAGATATTGTTATTTCCGATAAGTGGATAGGTTTTTTGAAATCTCCGAATGTGTCAAGAACATCAAAAACCCTCATTGGGTTATATCTGTTTAATGCATATTCTTCCTCTTTTTCACGCGGTACGAATTGATGAAACTGCAGACCGATTGCATCAAAATCTACACCGCGTCTTTCGAGATCGCGCAGAAACAAATAGAAATATGAACGGGTAAAATGAAAGTTTTCCCAAATTCCATCCGAATCATTTATAAACTTGCGCTCAAAAGGAAGGTGCTTTGCAACTTTAAACGGATATGTAACATAATCTTCTTCCCTGAAAAACTTGGATACATAGTCAACATCATAGCAATTCCATGCCAGGGCTTCGTTTACTATATCCCAGTCTCTTATAATACTTCCGTATCTTTCGGCAATTTCTTCCATATGTGAGCGAATAAGTTTTTTTAGCTCAAGAGTGTCTTTCGGAAGCCATTTTGGCGTAAATTTGTCGTATACAAGACAATGTGCTTTCATACGAATATTGTTTTCCTGACAAAATTTAGTTACAAGATCTGCTGCCGGACGCCTGTAGAATTTCGGGCTGTCAGCGTCAAAACGTTTTTTTCCTTTTTCGGGTTCAATGCCCTCCCAGTAAAACGGAACAACAGCATAGTTGAATATTTTCGGGAAGATTTCACGGTACTGTTTGCATTTTTCTTCTGTTTCAAATTCATCTAACATAAAAAGGTTACATCCGAAATTAAAATAATGGTTTTTTTGCTTTGCCTTGAAAGGAAGTCCTTTTATCGGATTGCCTTTTGCGTCGGTTATTTTAATTTTTGAATATCCCTTTCTGTATAATTCTATTCCTGAGTTAATTCGCGAGTTCATGAACTCCTTTTGATCGTTAAAATGCTTTAGTGCAATTTCTGCTCTGGACATATCGGTTAAATCCTTTCATTTTTTATGTTATTTTCAAAATCAGTTAATTAATGAAGAAACTCTCTGTGATACAGTCTTCGGAATTTTTTCCGCAAAGGAGTATGTATTCTCCGCGGTCTATGCTGAAGCTTTTATCACGTTTGTAATACCCAAAATCCGCAGCAGGTATTTTGAATGTAAATCGTTTTGTTTCTCCGGATTTTATCATATGTTTTTTAAATGCTTTTAACTCTTTTACCGGTCTTGCCTCTGCGGGATATTTATTGGTTATGTATATCTGGACTGTTTCCTCACCGTCCGTTTTTCCGGTATTTGTTACATCTACGCTGAAATTCAAAAATTCCGATGAATTGATGGTTTTATTATTTAGTATAATATTGCTGTATTCAAAAGTTGTGTATGAAAGACCGTATCCGAATGGCAAAAACGGAGTGTTCTTTTCATCGATCCAGCGTGATGACCATGCATTTGTGTCTGAGCCGGGTCTTCCGGTTGAAGGATGATTGTAGTAATTATATCCGGCAGAACCGCTGCTTCTCGGCATGGTGAACACCAGCTTGGCGCTTGGATTATATCTTCCGAATAATATGTCGCAGTATGCACTGCCTGCCATCGAACCGAGAGCGCCCGAATATAGCACATCATCGCTCATTTCATAAGCTTTTTCTATTACAATCGGTCTGCCGCTCACTATTATAAGAACTATGGGTTTGCCGGTTTTTCTGATTTCTTTCAGCAGTTCGAGCTGGACAGCATCTATATCAAGGTTTGCTCTGCTTCTTGCCTCGCCGCACATATCCCGTGTCTGACCGAGCATAACTATTGTCGCATCTGATTTGTTTGCAGCGTCTACTGCTTCGGAAAAACCGCTTGTGTCCGTACTGTTAAAATCACATCCCTTTGCATAAATGACTTCAGTTTCATTTTTTAGGGCGTCGTACAGAGTAATACAGTCTTCAGCAATACCGTTTGCACACCATTCGCCGAGCATTTCTGCGTGATTGTCTGCAAAGGGACCTATGAGGGCGATTTTTGTTCCTTTTTTCAGAGGCAGATTGCAGTGTTTGATAAGCGCTACCGATCTGCACGCGCTCTTTTGAGCAAGTTTTCTGTTTTTTTCGGAGAAAACCACTTTTTTTGCAAGCGCCTTATCTGCATACGGTTTTTCAAAAATACCAAGTTTGTTTTTTAAATTAAGTATTCGTTCAACGGCAGTATCCAAAACTTTTTCAGATATTTCACCGCTTTTGACCTTGTTTTCTAAGTACAATTGAAAGCATTTAGAAGCCATTTCCATATCTATGCCGGCATTGATAGCTTTTGAAGCGGCATCGGCACCGTCTTTTGCAACTCTGTGGTTTAATAACTGCTCCAATGCATTGCAGTCACTTATTACAGCACCGTTGAAATTCAGTTTATCTCTCAGTAAATCCGTTAATATCCATTTGCTTGCCGTACACGGTTCTCCGTTTACATCAGTAAATGACGCCATAACGGTAAGTGCACCGCTGTCAATTGCAGCCTTAAAAGGAGGTAAAACAACATTAAAGAGCTTTGACTCACTCATATCCACTGTATTGTATTCCTTGCCGCCCTCTACAAAACCATAGCCTGCAAAATGTTTTGGACAGGCGGCGATTTTGTTTTCGGCGGAGGGATCGTTTCCTTGAAATCCTTTAACACGCGCTTTGCCAAATTCGCTGCATACGAAGGTGTCTTCTCCGCTTCCTTCGCACATTCTTCCCCAATGCGGATTTCGTGCAACATCAACCATAGGAGCGAAGGTCCATTTTACTCCGCAGGCAGCAGCTTCTTCTGCTGCTGCCGCCGCAGTTTCCTCTGCCAGATTCAGATCAAAGGACATTGCTTCCGATAGCGGTATCGGAAAAATTGTTCTGTACCCATGCACGATGTCAAGACAAAAAATAATAGGGATGTTAAATCTGCTCTTTTCAACAGCTTCCTTTTGAATACAGTTTATTTTGTCAATATCGTCCAAGTCCGGATAAGCAGATATCATGCTTATATCGGCATCGGAATTTTTGATGCTGTTTTTGTCTATGACAAAAGTATCACCGCGCATAGACAGCTGACCGATTTTTTCTTTCAGTGTCATTTTTGAAATTATATCTTTAATATCAATCATAAGTTTCCTCCGTAATATTGTTTTTATATTAAGATTTTACTATAGCAAAACACTTCTTTCAAGTCGATTTTTTGTAGACTTTTATTATAAAAAGTCCGTATTTACTGCATTTGCGGCAAATGACAGTTTTTGCCTGTTGTTGACATCGGTTGCGGAATATGCTATATTAAATCTAGGGTTAATTTACAAATTACGGCCGTGGCAAAAAATATGGTGTGCGGAGGTGCTTAAAAGGTGATAATTATTGCTTTGGTTATTGCGGTTTGTACACTTATTTTTGCAAGTATTAATTTTAAAAATAAATACATTTATATTCTGGCTTCTTATCTTCTTTGCATATGCTTCATGATTTTTACGGCAGTTTTGTATGTATCAAAGATATCCTCATACAAATTTCCGATGAAAATAGACCGGATGCTGATGATAGCTATATCTGATATAAAAATACATATTTACAAGTTATCGGAGTTATATAATATATTGTTTGCGGTTTTTATGTTTATATCGGTTATGGCTGTGAAGTCCGTCAGGCAAATCAGCCTCAAAGCCATAGTGTTTCTTTGTGTACCGATAGTTTTGTTTGTAGTTTTTACCGATTATCGGTTTTTGGGATTTATGTATGTAATAAACTATACAAGCCAATATAGTTTTGATATTATTCCTGTTATAAATTCTGTGCTTTGGTGGATGTTCATAGCATACTGCCTGTTTCCTGTTGCGGTGATGCTGAAAAATATGCTGGAAACCCAGATATTTTCGAGAAGAAATTTTTTTGCGGCAATTTCATTCTGTATATTTATTATAAATGTTTATATGTTTTCTCTGTTTATAGCCGGACCGTTCAAAAATATATATTTCAGCAATGTAGGTTATTATAAGCTTCCTGTTAACAGGACTGCAATTAACGGATATGTATTTATGCCGATTATATTTTTGTGTGTGTTGAGCGTTGTCGTCATTCTGATGACACGCTTTAAACCAATAGGAGTACAGTCGATTAACATATTTCAAAAACTGAGAGTGTCGGCTATGTTCAGAAACAATCTGTATGCAATAATGCACACATATAAAAACTCAATGTTAGCAATAGGGTACAGATTAAATCTGGCTGCATCAAGCTATTACAGAAAGCCGGAGCATGATGAGCATATTAAAAAGGCTCTTTACATTGTAAATGATCAGTTGAAAATGCTGACTGATACGGTAGGACTTTTGAAAAATCAACGTAAAAAAGCGAGAAAAATCAGCATTATCGATTGTATAGAAAGAGCAATACTGGATGTTAATGACAAAGACGTTATATATATAAGAAATTACATGGCGGAAGTATTTGAAGTTTACGGAGATTCCAACAGTTTTATAGAATCGTTTAAAAACATTTTTTTAAACTCTGTTGACGCAATGAGCGGTAATTCCGGGGAAAAAAGAATAATTATCGACGTTATTTCCGAGCAAAATGTGCTGATGGTGAAAATAACAGATAACGGAAAGGGAATTTCATCTAAAAGAGAGCTGAAGAAAATGTTTGAACTGTTCTATACTACAAAGGAACAAAACAAAGGAATGGGTATAGGTCTTAGCAGCGTAAAGAATTCCGTCAAAATGTATGAAGGAGAAGTAAGGGCTGTAAGCGAGCCCGGAAGCTATATGTCTATAGAAATTGCGCTTCCTGTTGCAAAAGGAGGAAAGAGAATTTGAATAAGATTTACACGGTTGTAATATGTGACAATTACGAGGAGCTGCGTTCCGGTTTTGAAGACAGCATGAAGCAGTATGATGATATAAAATGCGTAGGCACTGCATCGTCTGCCGCAGAATGTGTTGATAAGGTGAGGGCTTTGAAGCCTGATGTGCTTTTGCTTGACATACGCATGGAAACAGAAACCGCCGGAATAGATATTATACCGGATGTATGCGAGGCAAGTCCCGATACCAAAATTATAATGCTTACAAGTTATGATTATGAGGACTATGTCTTTTCTGCACTTATAAGCGGTGCACATGACTATATTGTAAAATCTCTCGGCTTTGATACAGTAGTGGAAAAAATCAGGTCCACATGTAATAATAATTCCGTGCTCAGCAATGAGATTGCTGAAAAATTTATGCATAAATCGCGCGAATCAGAAAAGCAAAGGCAAAGTCTTTTGTTTCTTATGCCGCTTATTGCAAAGCTTTCAACCGGTGAATTTGAGGTTTTAAAGGAGATATACCGCGGTAAAAATTACAAAAGCATTGCGAAAAACAGATTTGTGGAGGAAACAACAATAAAAACCATTGCTTCAAGGATAATAAGAAAAATAGGAGTTAAAAACAAAAAAGAACTTATAGATGTCTTAAAACACTCAAAGGTTTTTGAAAATTTTTTGGACTGAATCCGCTGTATAAACAGCGGATTTTTTTTTAACACATTATTCCATATAAGTAAATTAATACAAAAAACATTGACAATGCAGCGCCTGTAATGCAAAAAGTCCACAAAAGTTCGTCTTTACTTTAAAAGTGGTATGTTGTAGAATTTTAATATAACAAAATAATGTGTTTTTTGGATTTAAGACAAGTTTTCTTGCTTATCCGGCTTATTCCGTAAGTGATTTGCTTACAGAGAAGCAAAAACAGACATACAGTGCTGTAGTAAAATAATTTAAACGGAGGTTTTGAAATGAAAAAAGTTATGTTGTGTGTTCTTGCAGCGGCGATTGCGGTTTCCTCGTTTGCGGGATGCGGCAAAAAAGCTGTAAACGGAAGTAAGGTAAAGACAGTTACCGTTTGGTCCGGAAATTCTTCATCACAGGATATAGACATAAAGCTTATAAATGAGTGGAATGAAACAACGGGAAAAGAAAAGGGAATATACATAGATTATACCGTAAAGGGCGGAGATACAATCAATCAGGAGGTAGAGCTTGCACTTCAAAACGGCGATGCGCCTGATATGTTTCCGGCATCATATTTGCAGAAATTTGTGGAAGCGGGTTATTTGGCTCCGATAACTGATTTGCCGGGAGGAGAAGAATTTGTAAAGCAGTATGACGGCTATCTGCGTATCAGGGATAATGTAATAGGCGGCAAGGTTTACAGAGTTCCCGTAAACGGCGGAACACAAGGTCTTATCTACAACAAGGATATGTTTAAAGCGGCAGGAATCGTAGATAAAAACGGTGAAGCTAAGCCTCCAAAAACATGGGACGAGGTTGTAGAATATGCCAAAAAGCTTACGAACAAATCAAAACAGCAGTTTGGAATAATAGTTCCTTTGAAATGGAACGGCTGGGCTGTGAGCGATATACAATGTCCGATGATGAGCTCTGTAGGGCACTTTGGATATGATCCTGTAAAGAATGACTATGACTACAGCGGTCTTATACCTATAATGCATGCATTTTTGGATATGAAAAAGGATGGAAGCATTTATCCGGGCGCCGAAGGACTTGAAAACGATTCTGCAAGAGCAATATTTGCTTCCGGATGCATAGGCATGAAATTCGGATTTTCGTTCGATGTGGGCGTACTTAACGACCAGTTCCCGGCTGAGTGCGATTGGGGTGTTGCTCCGTATCCTCTGACAGATAAAAATGTAGCTTACAAGCAGAGAATGGCATACGGTTCTTCTTTTTCAATAAACAAAAAATCATTGGATACCGTAGGCGGGGAAGCGCTTATGGAAGTTCTCAAATTCTTCACAAGCGATGATTACATAAGACGTTCGGGTTCGTATCCGTATCGTTTAAAAGACGGTGAAAAGTTTGAAACTACACCTGAAAATGCCAAGAAAAAAGGTTGGCAGGAATTTGCAGACCTTACTTCCATATCTTCGCCGGAACCGATTGAACCGAAAATAGACAGAGGCTCCGATGCAAATTTATCTACAAGAATTGTGGAAGAGGTTTGGACAGGCAAAAAAACTCCCGAAAAAGTTGTCGAAGAGTACAAGCAGGCTATGCGTAATGCCAGAAAAAGATATTATGACAGCCATCCCGATGAGGATTATAACGAGGCGTACAATCCGGACTGGAATATAAGACTTAAATAGAATGTTTTATGATTGCCGGCAGCGGCAGAAGCTAAACTAACAAGAGGGGTTATCAATGAAAGAAGGACAATTGAAAAGAATTTCTAAAACTGAAAAAATGAAAAAAAATCAGGTTATGCAGTGCTACCTTATGATTGCTCTGCCGCTTATAGGTTTTTTTGTATTTATACTTTATCCTATTTTCTGGACATTCAGACTTTCTGCATTTTCATACAACGGTGTTGCTTCAATGACTAAATTTGTAGGCTTGGATAATTTTAAAACACTTTTTACGACCGACTTTACATATTGGAAAATGTGGGGCAACACATTGATTTTTACAGTTTGCAAAATACCTGTTGAGTTAAGCCTTGCAATGCTGCTTGCCGTTTTACTGAACGGAAAACTCAAAGGAAGCTCGTTTTTCAGATCGGCATATTATTTGCCGAATGTAGTGAGCGTTGCTATCGTAGGCTTGGTTTTTTCTAATCTTTTTAGCTATTACGGCATAATAAATGCAATGCTTGCAAAGCTTGGACTGATAAAAGAGGGTGTAGAATGGTTCTCTACACGCGGAAAAGCGATTACCGTTGTTGTTACGGCAAGTATATGGAATACATTCGGCGTAAATGTAATGTATCTGCTTGCAGCGCTTTCAAACGTTCCCACGGAGGTCTATGAAGCAGCAGATCTGGACGGCGCAAAAAGATTTACGAAGTTTTTTAAGATTACATTACCTTTGATTGCACCGGTATTTCAGACGATACTTCTTTTGTCAATACTCGGTACGCTTGGCGCGAACGAATTAATTATTGTTTTGACAGGCGGCGCTCCCGGAGGTCAGACAAATACAGTAATGTCGTATCTTACAAGCCAGTTTGTTCCCGGATTCTTCACATCTTCGTCTCCGGCACTGGGTTACGGTTCGGCTATGAGTGTTATTACAACAATAATCTTTGCTGTTGTTGCAATATTTTACAATAAATTCAGCAAAAAATTGTCTGAAATGTATTAATCTGCATTGAGAGGGAGTCAATATGAAAAAAACAATGTCTGTAACAAGGTCAAACACTATTGCAAAAACAATTACATATTGCATATTAATTGCAGTGTTTATTGTAACAATATTTCCTATTGTGTATGCAGTGTTTGCATCGTTTAAAACCAATCTTGAAATACTAACGAATCCCGGAAGAATTTTTCCGAAGAATCCTACGTTGAGTAACTACACAACAGCGCTGACATCAAAAAGTTTTAATGTACCGCATATGCTTTTTAACAGCACATACTATACCGTTGCAAATGTAATTATTACAATTACAATTTCTTCTATGGCAGGTTATGTTTTTGCAAGAGGCGACTTTCCGGGCAAAAAATTAGTTTTTTCATTTTTTACGTTGCTTATGTTTGTAAAAACAGGCGGATTGGAAATATATCCAAAGTTTGAAATACTTAAAGCGCTCCATATGAATAAAGGCTTGCCGGCATTATTGTTTTTACATCTTTTTGGAGTGCCTACTGTAAACATGTATTTGGTAAAGGGATTTGTAGCATCACTTCCGAAGGAGCTTGATGAGGTGGCTGCAATTGACGGATGCAGCTTTATCGGAACATTTTTCAGAATAACGCTTCCGCTTTTGAAGCCTATACTTGCAACAATCGGTATACTGGCATTCCAAGGTTCATGGAACGAGTACCTAATGCCTACCGTATTTACTTCATCAAATCCGGCACAGCAAACATTGATTGTCGGACTTATGAAGCTCAAAAACAGCAGCGGTGCCGCAACAAGCTGGAACCTGATGCTTGCGGGCTCTGTTATAGCTTTGTTGCCGGTACTTATTGCGTATACTGTGGGCAACAAATATTTTGTAAGCGGTCTGGCAGCCGGTGCGGTAAAAGGTTGATTATATTTTTGGAGGACAATGTATGTTTTTTAAAAAAGCAATAACTGTAGTTCTTACTGTTTGCATGATTGTGGGCACATGTGCGGTTGCCGCGGCAAATAACGCAATTGATGAATCTGTTGTTTTGTTTGTCGGCAGTCCGTATGCATACATAAACGGTATAAAAGCTGTTGTAGACGATAATAAAAGCATTGTGCCGACTGTCAGGGCAGACAGGACATTTGTACCGTTAAGATTTGTGGCGCAAAGCCTCAATGCAAGTATTGAATATGAGGACGAGACAAGAAAAATATCTGTTTCTGCCGATAATAACGGGGTTATGTTTTACATAGACAAAACCGATTTTGAGATTAACGGTACAGTTAAAACTCTTGAAACTGCACCGTATGAAGAAAACGGCAGAACGTTTGTTCCGATACGGGCCGTTTCGGAGGCTTTCGGTAAAAAAGTCTTTTGGGATGACAGCGGTTTAATTGTTATCGGAAACAGTGACGAAATATCAGGTCAGACTGTCGATGAGCTTATTAAAATGTTCGGTGAAGACAGTGATAATACAGCTTCACAGATTGATGAAATTACAGAGCAGGACGCAAATAATTATTTTGAGGAAAACGGCGGCACACATGCGAAAATATACGCTCACGGTAACATCAGACCCGATGAGGGTACTATTGAGTTTAAGTATAATATGACGAGACCTATCGACCAATACGGTAACGGTTGGGATTTCGCATTTTCCACAATAACCTCGAAAACACCGAATCCGCAAGGAGCTACGAATGTACTTGCTTTTTATTCTCCGCCGCGTCCGCAGACCGGTATGACATTTTTGCTGAGAGGAAAAAATGCGGCAAATTCTTGTTATATGTCGGATTTCACATATGAAGAAAATAAAGACAACGTAGTAGCCTGCACATGGAAAGCGGGAGGCAAGATAAATGTATACAGCAACGGGCAGCTTATGAGAAGCATTGATTGTGCCGATATTCCAAAAGAAGATGTAATCCCTTATGTAATGTCTGTAAACTGCGGTGAGCCGTTCAGAATAAGCGAAATGAAGATTTCGACAAGAGAGCTTTCGCAGAATGAAATTATGAGCAATCCGGCTGAACATTATACCGCTGACTCCGATACCAGTGTGATAACTACAGATTCTTTCAAAACAGTTACTTACGGCAGAACAAACTGGCATAAAAGTGCGAAGTATTCCGATGCTATACCTGCATACCGTTCGGAGAAAACAACTTACCGCTACGGCGAGAACGTTGTTTATCCTTTAATGTGCGTGAACTACTCCGACGAAAGCCGTATATATACCGTCAGCATAAAGGCAGAGGATGCCGAAGGTAATATTGCAGCGGATAAAAAGTTTTCTCTGCCGGTGGAGGCGGACAGTAAATTTCATATAAAGGAATTGTCACTCACGGAGCTTAACGGAATAGGCTGGTATAAAACAAGCACCGAGATATATTTGAATGATACGCTTGTATCGCAGTATGACGGAAGCATTGCGGTTGTACCTGCGATTGACAATAGCTTGCCGGACGGCAAGTATGGCAGATATTACGGATCGGAGCACGGAGCGGACCGCGACAGTATAAGCCTTCTGGAAAAATTAGGCGCTACTATTACAAGAGAACAGCAAATTTTTTGCTGGCGTAATCTTGAACAGACCCCGGGACAGTGGACATGGCAGGAGGCGGATGAATACGTTGCGGAGTGTAAGGCGGCGGATATTGATATACTCGGTGTTCTCGGAAAGCCGTCTAAATGGGCAACCATAGAACCTACAGAAGATGAAATCAAACTGAAAAATCTCTCGTCATTTCCCGAAAGGTGGAATATACGGAGTCATGACGAATGGGCAAATTACATATATACAACGGTTTCAAGATATAAGGATTATGTTAAACACTGGGAGATAATCAATGAAGTTAACTTTCATCCGCCGGCAAATGCGGCAGCCTTTGCCGGTACTACTGAGGAATACTTTGAGTTGCTCAGGATTGCTTATGAATCGGCGAAAAAGGCCGATCCGGACTGTGTAGTTCTTACAAGCGGATTTGCAGTACCCGGTGCATCCGATTCCGAAATGCCGGTTCTTCTTGCAGGCAAGGAATATATAAACGGCTACTACGATTTGTTTAATGTACATGGATATTCGGGTTCTGTTGCATTTAAAGATGCGTTAAATGCACTAAGGGAAAACAATCCGACTTCAGGATACTGGATGAGTGAATACATGCCGTTTCAAATATATGACGAAGAACAGAAAATGTACGGCTCGGTAAGCACCATAATGGATTTTATTGCAGACGGATGTCTTAAACATATAGATATGGGGCTTGACGCAAACATGAATGTGTATTTTGATTGTGCAAGCAGGACTCCGAAGAAGTGCTTTAATGCTACAGCGGTTCTTATAAACTTTTTGCGTAAGTGCGATACTTACGAGGGCAAACTGGAATTTGCCGATGCAGGTTTATTCTCGGTGCGTCACGTTATGAAGAGAACAGACGGTAAGTATTTGCACATACTTTCCGCAAACGGTTCTGACTGTAATATTGTTATTAACGGTGAAATCAAAGAAGCATATGACGTGTACGGCAGAAAGCTTCAGTATGATTATGACGGCGAAAAAACCGTTTTGCAGGTTTTGGATTTGGCATATGTCATTGCCGATTCTCAGATTGAGGTAGATGAAATCAAAAAAGCAGGCGGAGTAAACCCCATAAAAAACGGTAACTTTGAGGATGTAAGCGGCGACAGTGCCGCAGGACTTTCAGCATTAAGCCCGTACAACTGGGAATATGTCATATCTGAAAATGATGATAATTCTTTCATTTCGGTAACAGATGATGCTGCTGCAGGCAATTATGCAATTTCCGTAAAGTCTTCCGGCAAAGAAAAAACTTTCATTAAACAAAGTATGTTTGCCGAAAAGCCTGCTCTTTATAATATAACCGCAAGAATAAAGAAAAAATCAGGAGAAAATGTTACTGCATATATAGCGTTAAACAGTGGTGAAAGCGGTATGGATTCTATGGAATTCAAGGATTTTGACGGCGAAGGTTATACGACGTTTTCCGCTTCGCTGGAGAGCTTTTCCGATACGGAAGCTCCTGTTATAGAAATAGGAATTTCGTCCGGCGAAGGCGAAATACTGATAGATGCTGTAAGAGTGGAAGCAGAGGGCGGCGATGACGGAGAGCCGGCATTCAATATGATCACCAACGGCGGCTTCGAGGACGGCTTAAATGCATATCTTATCAACCCTACACGCTATGATCCCGAAGGAAGAATAGAAATAACCACTAAAGCACGGAGCGGTGAAAAAGCCGTATTGTGCTGTGCGCCTACAGGCGGCGGTATGGTGCATGTGTATCAGGAGGTTGCCGTAACATCTCCGGGCAAATACAAGATAACTGCATATTTTAAAAGAAATGCCGACCGCGGCGGTCTTACTCCGATGCTGTATTACTATAATCGTGATACGCAGAAAACACAAACAAAGCAGCTCAACGGAGTATATGCCTATAAATTTATAAAGGGTGAATTTGAAATCGAAATTCCCGAAGTGCCGACTAAAAAGATACTGATCGGAGCCGGTATATACAGTGGCTCCGGTGAACTGTTAGTTGATGATTTGGCATTGGAACTTGTTAATTAATGTACACGAGGAGGTGACTATATTGAAATGTATATTAAAAAAAATCAGTCTAGCTTTGCTTTGTGCAGTGATGCTTATAAGCACTGCTTCGGCAGATATAGATTATGATTTTGAAGAGGTTGCATCTGAAGAAGGGCTGTATCTCGGTTCGCCGATATACACAAACAGTTCCGGACAGGTACTTACGGCGCTTTCACCGGGTGATGAGGTAAATGTAAGTATTACTGTCAGAAAAAACACATCGGGCAGTATTAACCTATCCGCAATAACCGGTATTTACAGCAGTGATGATACAATGCTTGGTGTAACCTACGGCACCGGTTCGGTCAGCGAAGATGCCGAACAAAAAATCGAATACTGCTTTGTACTTCCTGCAAATGTTACATCCGGTTGTTATTTAAAGACATTTATTCTTAACTCGGTAGACGGATTTTATTCATACAGCCGTTCTTTCAGTTGCTTTAAGGAAGGCTTTGAAGATGTTTACGACTGGAAACTCGGTGACGGCTGGCAGTTTTCATCACAGGAAAGCCGAAGCGGATATTCATCTCTTATGAACAGCGGTATTTCAGACAGCGGTGCGGCAGAGCTTGAGCTTTCATTAAACGGCGGCAGTGCATACAAGATAAGCTTTTATTCCAAAGGCGACGGTGCAAAATGCAGTGTCAAAAATGACTTTGATGCAGAAAACGCAGCTTATTACACCGAAACATCAGAAAATTGGAGGTACAATTCGTTTGTATTTGGTGCAGACGAAAGCGACAGCGGAAAACTTGTGTTTAATGCAGATAATGGCGGAAAAGTATTTATTGATGACTTAATCGTAAGCACAAGTCTTGAGAACAACGGAAGCTTTGAAGATATGAGTGACGGCTGGATCGTTAATGACAGTCTTGCACAAATAACAGATGAAAGCACATATAACGGTGAAAAATCACTTAAAATAACTTCACATGAGGCAGGGGAGGCAGCGTCTTCGGAAGTTGATGTATTACCTCAAAGATTGTATATCCTCTCTTATATGTCACTGTGCAGAGAAAAAGTTAATTGCTGTATATATGACGGCAGCGGAGCCGTGATAGGTCAGAATGTCAAGGCTGTCAAAACTGCTCAGTCGGAGTGGACGCCGAATTATATTGTATTTAATTCGGGTGACAGCAGTAAAATAAATATTTGCTATGCAACTTCCGACAGTAAGTCAAAGGTATCATACATAGACAGTGTGTCCTTAAAAGAAATTGAATACGGCAATTTGATTATTGGCGGCGACTGCGAGGAAAATTCATTAAGTGCATGGACAAAAAGCTTCGCAGGCGTATCGGTGGATTTTGAGGCGGATACTTCGGTGTGTCATTCCGGAAATTCTTCCATACGCGTGTTCAACCGTTCCGTCGGACATGCGCCGATAACCCAACATTCGCTTGCAGCGGCTGTTAAACAGTGCGGAAACGGCAAATACCGTATATGCGGCTGGATACAGTACCCGGAGGAAACAACATTTGCTATGATTAAGGTGTTTTCTAAACATGGGGGTAAGAATTCGTTTGATACACTTATATCGATTAATCAGAATTCCTCAAACATAACCGATGAAAACGGTTTCAGATATCTTGAGGGTGATTTTGAAATAACCGATGCGGAAACATTTGGTGAAACATATGTAAGCGTATATGCTTCCAATACGGAAAAACTGCCGTTCCGCATAGACGATATAGCTTTATATAAGCTTTCGGATTAATCAAAGTAATTATATATTATTATATTATATAAATAAAATAGGAGTGATTGTGATGTTAAAAAAAGGCTTTAGAATTATGACATTTGCAATGATAATGCTTATGTTGCTTTCCGGCAGTGTTTTTGCCTCAGAAAATCTTTTGAAAGATTTTAGTTTTGAGTATAACACACGGGATGATTTAATGATTTCCACACCGATAATTATGGTAAATGGTGCCGCGCTTACGACAATAGCACCTAATACAACCGCAGATATATCGGTAAAGGTAAAGAAACTGTCAACAGGCAGCGAGCCGGCAGCGCTTTGTGCAGGACTTTATGACAGTGAAAATGAGCTTAAAACAGTTGATTTTTCAACCGGCACACTTGCGGGAGGCGGCACAGAGAATGAGTTGAAGCTTTCGTTTAATCTTGGCACAGATGCCGCTGAAACAGACTATATAAGAGTGTTTGTGTGGTCTGATTTAAACAACAACATGGTTCCGTATGTAAAAACCTACAACTCAAGACTTTCTGTATCGGATAATATAGCAGGGGACATTTCTGCATGGAAAATGTATTTTGCAGACGACCAAAAAGCATGGGCATTTGCAACGGCTGATGAATACAAAGATATGATTACAAACAGTACATATAACAGGACATACGGATATAATGCTCTGGTAAATCAGGGATACAGAGGAGTCGGTTCAACGGTTTATCAGGATATAACCGTAAAACCGAATACTGTATACATGGCACACTTTGGTGTTCTTTCGCAGAAATCAGACGTTATTTTTGAAGTTTTGGACAATAGCGGTACAATAATTGCTTCACTTAACTCGGTCACAGCTGCAAATACCTATTTCAGAACAAATAAGCTTGTATTCAATTCGGGAAACAACACAAGCCTGAGAATACAGTTCAGGGATAATTCTACTGAAACATATCCATCTTATATCGGTGACGTTACCGTAACGGAAAATCTGCTTTTGTACGGTAGCTTTGAGGATTCTGCAACAAATTACTATCCCGGCTATTACGGTGTTACAAACGGAACAATAGAACATACATATTCCGATGCATATGACGGCTACGGTTCGGCAGTTCTTAAAAACACTGATAGTTCTAAAACAACAACTACAATGACATATTCGGCAGGCGAGGATGTACAAAATGCCGGTGCAGGCAGATATGCGCTTTCCTGTGCAATAAAATATAATGCCGATACGGCTGCCGGCCAGACAAGCGCACCCGTACCGGTACTGAAAGCAAATTACAAGAACGCTTCAGGAACTGCGGTTAATACAACAGCACGTATTGTGACACCGCTTGAAGACGGATGGTCACGCATGGTGCTCTATACCGATCTTACAGACGAAATAATATCTAAAGGCAGTTTTGACGTTAATTTCTATGTAGCAAGACAAAACGGTGATGTATATGTAGATGATTTTAAACTTACGAAAATCGACTCTGACAATATACTTTACAGCGGTGACTTTGAAATGGGAACCATATATCCGTGGAAGGATTCGTATGCGGGCAAGCAGGTTACCCTTGAGTTAGACAGACAGAATGTTCATTCGGGTAATTACGCATTAAAAGTAACCTCGAATAAGGCGGCTCAGGATGTAACGCAGCATGATATAACAGGAAGAATTCAGGCAAGCGGAGACGGTACATACAAGCTTAGCGGCTGGATGAAATATGACACGCTTGACGACAATCAGTTTGCAATGCTGAAATTAAATGCAAAGGTTGACGGTAAAGTTGTCACAATCAAGACTCTTAATCAGAACAGTACTGCAATTGATGAAAACGGATTCAGATATTTTGAAGGTACATTTACAACAAATACCGACAGTACCGCAAGTGTTGAAAAGTGGTCGGAAGCATATGTAAGCGCATATGTTACAAACGGAAGAGGCACCACATTCTACCTTGACGATGTCAGACTTGAGAAAGTAAAGGAATAAAAAAGGCTGTGCTTCGGACGGCAACTGATATGCCGTCCGAAGAATCCGCCATTCAGGTATGGGAGGATCATATGAAAAAAATTTTGTTAGCTGCTGCCTTGCTGCTGTTTGTAATGACATCTGCGGTATGTGCAAATCCCATTGAGAATATAGTTATAGACGGTGATACACAAATTGTTACCGTCAGCGGCGATTTCGGTTCGGCTGCTGCCGGCAAACGGATTGTGTGCAAAATACTTAGGCCGAATGTTACTTTGGATGATATGGCCGCAGCTTCTCCGGATAACTTGTATGAGAAATTATGCGGTATTTATGACGCAGTAACGGATTCTGACGGTAAGTATTCGATTAGTTTTAAAATGGCATCGGTAACGGGCGTATACACTGTTGCAGCCGGAGGAAATAACGATACGGAAAAGTATACAAAGACCTTTGAGTATTTTTCGCCGGATGATGTTTTTTTGGTTTTAAACAATCTGGAGCTTGCAAGAAAAAATAATGATGCAGCAAAAATAAAAAGTATTCTGGATGATGAATTAAACAGAAAACAGCTTGGCATAAATGATGTATCATATGACAAGGTAGGCTATGCTGATTATGCCGATGCGCTTGCCGGGCTTCTTTCCGTACAAAGCAAGGCTTTTGACAGTGTAAACAGTTTTAAGAATATATATGCAAAGTGCTGCGTTGTGCATGCTTTTAATATTAATGACTCAGCGGACAATATAAATAAATTAATACTTCTGTGTGATGATATCCTGAACATCACAGATTCCGATGAATATCGGTTGTACGGCAAATTTGACAGTGATTCAAAACAATATGTTGACGGAAAAATGTTTAATGCCGTATTTGAAAATCCCGATGAAATAAACACATTTTTCAGACAGCAGGTTTTGCTCAGAAACATCTGTATAATGGATAGCTGGTCCTTGTTCAACAGCTTTATTACAAAATATGCCGATGTTCTCGGCGTTGATTTGACGGCTTACAATAAGCTGTCTGTTTCGGAACGAAATGCCGCTGACAAGGAATTGACTGCAAAAGAATTCGGCACTGCAGAAGAATTTGTTTTAAAATTCAATAATGCGGTGAAAAATTCTCAGGGCAGTACAAAATCCGACACAAGCGGCAGCGGCGGAGGCAAAAAGAACAGCGGTTCTGTTTCTTCGGGCAGCTTTCCGATGCAGAGTGTTTTGCCGGCAGAAAACAAAAATACATTTGACGATATTAAATCCGTTCCGTGGGCAGAGGAGGCTATAACGGCACTTGCGGACAAAGGTATACTCGACGGAAAAGGAAACGGCAGTTTTGCACCTATGGACAATGTAACCAGGGAGGAAGCAATAAAAATCCTTGTTATTGCGTTAGGATTAAAAACAGAACCCGTCAATACCGAAAGTCTGTTTAATGATGTGGCTCCTTCTGACTGGAGCGCAAAATACATAATGACCGCCAGACAGGCAGGACTTGCGGAAGGCATGGATAACGGTATGTTTATGCCGAAAAGCAATATAACGCGTCAGGATTTTGCAATACTGGTATACAGGGCGGCAGGCTTGTCAGGCATAAATATGCCGGCGGTGAACGAACAGGCGGAATTTGCAGATTCGGCCGATATTTCACCTTATGCTGCCGAAGCGGTAAATGCAATGCATCGCGCAGGACTTATAAACGGTGCGGGAAATGGCATGTTTATGCCGAATGCCCGGTGCACAAGGGCAGAGGCGGCAAAAATCATATATGAATTTTTAAAGTTGACAGAATAGGAGGATAAACATTGAAAAAAATATTATTATGTATATTGCTTGCAGCGGCAATGCTTATTCAGCCTTTGTCAATTACGACTTTTGCAGATACTGAAATGTACGGTACCGATACTGTACAAAGGGCAGTATCGCTTTTGAACGGACTTGGAATATTGGATTCGGCGGACAATGATTTGCAGACCGGTGTGTCAAGAAGCAGATTTGCTATATATACAGCAAGGTTTATCGGAATGGACGGAGCAGCTTTTTCTGCCGAACCGTATTTTACCGATATAACAGCAAATGACGAGGGATATTCCGAAGTGAATACTCTTGCACAGTTAAATATTATTTCCGTAAATGATGATAAGCTTTATAATCCGCAAAAACTGATTACATATAATGAAGCCTTGAAAATGCTTATATGCGCAATGGGATACAGTGCATATGCACAAAACAGCGGCGGATATCCGAACGGCTATGTAATTGTGGCAAACAAGCTTAAACTCTTAAATGATGTAAGTATTTCGGACGGCAGTTTCAATACGGAGCAGGCGGCAGTACTGATATATAATGCACTTTTTACAAACATAAGTGACAGCTATATTGCTGACGGCAAGTATGTATCCGATGTGCGTAAAAATATCAATTTTTTGAATTCGTATTTTAACGTATATGAGGCTGAGGGAACCGTTAATGCAACAAGCATTACTTCAATAGACGGTAACGGCAGTCTTTCGGAGGGTAAAGTCAGAATCGGTTCTGATGTTTATTTGACCGGAAACAGTAAAATAGATGATTATATCGGCAGTAATGTTGTTTTTTATTACAAAGCCAACGCCCGAAAAACTATTGTTTCCTTCTATGCGGAAAGCGACGGCAAGATTATTGAGCTTAATGCTGCTGATATATGCGGATATAAAAACAGAAAATATACCTATGAAGTTGCAGAAAACAACAAAAAAACAAAAGAAGCGGAAATATCGGCATCGGCAAATATATTTTTGAACAAATGCTTTGTAAGCTATGACGAGTCTGTTATGATACCTAAGTGCGGCAGAGTACGTTTGGTGGATTCTGATAATGACAGAAAATATGACCTTGTATTTATAACGTCATACGAAAATGTAGTTGTAGACAGTGTTAATGTCACAGACGGTATAATCAATGCAAAATACGGTATGCCTTCTATTGACCTTAACATTAACAAACCTGATACGGTCGTAAAAATTTTTGATACTGACAACTTTGAATACGATATACGCGATTTGGGAGAATGGGATGTTTTATCATGCACGGCTACTCCCGATAAATCCAGGACGGATATTGTATTGGTCCGCGATTATGTAAACGGTACTATCAATACAATAAACACAAAGGATAACTCTCTTACCATAGGCAGACGGAACTATGAATTGTCGGAATATTTTCCGAAAAGCGGAGTATATGCTTTGAGCGTTGGTACAACAGGAGATTTTTTGCTTGATATTGACGGAAAAATAGCGGCATTTGTGCCGGTAGACGGTTCGCAGTACAGCATGGGATATTTGATGGGAATAGACAAAAAGGGCGGCGTTTCAAGCGATGTTTTAATAAAACTGTTTACTGAAAATAATAAAGCCGAGGAGTTTTATCTTGCAGATAAAATTACTTTGGACGGTACAAAATCGACAAGTGCAAACTCTGCTGAGGTGTTTGCCGCGCTCGGAAGCGGAAAACTAATAAGGTATTCGGTTAATAAAAACGGAAAAATTTGTGTTATAGATACTGCCGATACCGCAGGCAGCATCAGTGAAGAAAATGCACTTTTTGTTTCAAGTGCCAAAAGGGATATTAAGCTTCGTTACAACCAGTTTTGCGGATATATTGTTATGGACAGTGCGACAAAGGTATTTATCGTACCGGATGATATAACGGATGAGGATGCTTTTTTGTTTAAAAACTATACATTTTTTGCACATGACACTGAGTATTCGGTAGAGGGTTACAGTGTGTCAAATGACGGAGTTTGCTCCGATGCGGTGGTTTGCTATCGCAACAATGGCGACGGTGTTGAAAAGAAATATAATTATGATTGTTCAATAATAGATAGTATTTCGTTTGCAAATGATGAAAACGGTGAACTGGTTGAGCAAGTAACACTCTGGACGCGCGGTACGAAAAAAGTTGTTAATTCATTTGACAGTAAATATGTTTCTGAAACACTGGGGCTCGGAGAGGGAGATATTATCCGTTACGGAACCGCAAACGGCGATAAAATAAATGACATTGATGTTTTGTATGATTATGACCCGAAAACTAATACGGGTGAATATAAATATAAAAAATACAAAATTCATGAAAGCGTCAACAATGAATACAGAGTTATGCCGTGCTGGATATACAGAAGAGACGGCAATTCTATAGCGATTACGGATAAGGATTTATCTGTTATTACAGACGAAGAAGCAGCAAATCTGACAATGGACGACATAGAGGTATATTTGCTGAATCAAGCAAAAATTATGGTTTATGATCATTCCGGACGTTCCGATAAAATAACTGCTGCAACGGCGTCGGAACTGAATGATTATTTACATTCCGGAAGTCAGAGCTCGTTTGTTATACTGCAAATGCGAAGCGGCATCGTTAGGAGTGTTATAGCGTATAAATAGTAAATAAAAAATGGATTATATTTTTGGTATAATCCATTTTTTTATAAACATATAAGGAATGGTGATTAATTTAATGCATAGATGTTTTTTGAAAATGCTGTTTATCTTTTTTTGCGTTGTACATTTTGCTTTGGTTGTAAATGCTTTTGCCGAAGATGAAATACACGCACAAATTTCAGTGTTGGCAGAAAATAATCAAATATATATAAAAGGAACGGCAAGCAGCGGAGCACGTTTTGTAACCGTAAGAGTTGAAAATCCGAACAATGAAATTTTTTATATAAATCAACTTAATGCAAGAAGCGACGGGAGCTTTGCAGCGGCCGTGACTTTATGCGAGTATCTTAACGGTGAATACAAAATATATATTTCAGACGACAAAACAAATAGTTTGGTTTTGTATAAACAGAACATTGAGTTATTTAAAGATATTGAGCTTTCTGATGTAAGGGTTATCAACGAAAACGGCGAAGATGTCCGTGAATTAAAAAAAGGCGACAGGCTGTATTTTAATGCTTTGGCGGCGAATAATTCAGATGAAATTTATAATATTAATTTCTACAATGCATTATATGATATAAACGGCGGTATTGCAGATGTTTGTGCAAAAAATTTTTCGGTACCGCCTGCAAAATCAAAACGGCTTGAATTAAGCCTGATTACAGATAATGATAAAAATCTGAAAGCCGCTAAAAGCTTTTTATGGAGTAATTCGCTTGTACCGTATTCAAAAAGCAAAATAAACAATTATATTGATTTTGATGATGTGTCCCGTGCGGAAAAATTAGACAGCTTTTCATCGGAAAGTGCGGAAATCTTTATTTTTGATTTTCCGGCAGCATTTTCAAACAATAAAAAGCTGTATATTCCTGTTTATATACATAATAAGGATAACTCGGAAAAAGAAGCTGGCGTTACGGCAAAGCTGTATGATCAAAATGGTACGACGATTTTTACAAATACCGAAAAAATCAGTATTAAAAACGGAGAATACAAAATTAAAAATATAAATTCGGCGTTCAATGTGCCAAACGGAGTATACAACCTTAATTTAAAAATTGAAATCGGAAACGAATTATACCGTGCGGACTACCGTGTCCGGGCAGTACCGCCAAACGACAGACAGGTGCCGGACGGTGATACGGCAGCTCTTTTTGAAAATTCGGAAAATATAAACCACGGTGATTTTTGCGATGATGTTTTTGATTTTTGCCGGGGAATAAAAAATAATGCCGCAGACGCAGTTTTTTATGTGCCGATTCTTACTCCGAAGGCCGCTGTCAAGGATGCAGACTATGCATGCAAGGCAGAGGTGCTCAGAGGTTTTTTGAAAAAGTGCGATGATTTGGATACTGTTTATAATAACGGCAGAATTTTCGGATATTCGTTCAAAAGAGTAGGCGGGGGTTACTTGGGAATAATTGACAGAACTCGTTTCGACGGGGATATCATGAGCTGTTTTTCGGGAAACGAAGTATTCTATGATGAGTACGGAAATGAAATTTTATCGGAAGATGTAATGTTTTATGAATTATTTTATGTTTTTTCTGATGGAATATTGAATTTTAATTTTGATAAACAAACGGCAGAAAGCTATTTTTCCGTGAACAGTGCGTCTGTTAAATCCGTTTTTGCTCACAGCGTTGTCAATCCGCATGAAGGAACGGTTCAGCTCACAATGAATATCGACCGACCGATTGAAGAACTGGCAAATGTTTCATGGAATTTTGTTTTTTCTGCCATAACTGCAAAAAAGCCTGCTGCGAATGGTTCTGTAAATGTATTTTCGCTTTATGTACCGCCGTATCCGGATAAAGATTTGATTTTTATCACCCGCGAGGGCACATCAGCAACTTCATATGCGATATGCAGAAATATTCAGTACGAGTCTAAGCGGGATATTAATGTTGCCGTTACATGGAAAGACGGAGAAACAACCAAAATGTATATTGGCGGAGTGCTTGTCGCAGAAAGTCAAAACGCCATCGCTATAGACGAGGAATATATTCCATATGAAATGACAGTAACAACAGGAAAGCCATTCAATGTATCCCGTATGCAGATTTATTCAAAAAGAATGCTCCCGGGACAGTTATACAAAAATCCGTCTGATAAATTTAAAGCTGATTTAAATACAACCATGCTTGCAGATGACGGTTTTGAAAAAATAGAGTATTTTACAAGCATTTGGCAAAAGGAAACAGAGTATAGCTGCCTTATACCCGCTTACCGTGCCGAAAAACAAATTTTCAGCGAGAATGACAAAATAGTTTATCCCGTTATGGCAGTAAACTGCGGGAATAGCTCCGTTATGTACAGTGTTGAATTTTTGATAACGGACGCAGACGGCAATGTATGCGCCGTAACCGAAAAATCAGTATTGATAAAAAATGACGGAGAACGGTATATATATGAAATACAGCTTCCCGAAATTTATGAATGCGGTATATACAGTATTACGGCTTCAATAAAATGCAACGGGAAATTAACCGGTACATTTGAAAGTGCAATTTCGGTGTTGCCGACTATAGATTCAAATACTGAGGACGGCAAATATGCGGATTATTACGGTATGGAGCTTGATGAGAAAACGGATGATGAAGTTCTTAAAAAGCTTAATGCAAGCATTACGAGAACTCAGAGAGTATTTTCGTGGACTTCGGTCGAGCCGATAAAGTCAAGCTTTGTGTGGCAAGGTGCAGATGAATATGTGGACAGATGTATGAAGAACAACATCGAAATTGTTGCAGTTCTCGGAAAATTCCCGGCATGGGCGGCAAAAGAACCAACCGAAGAAGAAAAAGAACTGTATTACAGTGACGGAAACGGTAATATTACACTTATGTCACCCGAACGCTGGAAACCAAAGAATATTGAAGAATGGGCAAACTATGTTTATAGTGTTGTTTCACGTTATAAGGGCAGAGTTAAATATTGGGAAGTAGTAAATGAGGCGAATTTTCATCCTCCGTATAAGCCGGCTTCCTATTCGGGAACATCGGAGGAATACTATGAGCTTTTAAAGGCTGCCTATTCCGCTGCCAAGAGAGCAGATCCTGACTGCGTGGTGCTTACCAGCGGATTTGCAGTACCTATTAATGGCATGACAGACAGTGAAATGCCGTATGAACTTACCAAAAAGAAATATGCTAAAGGATATTATGACATTTTTAATGTACACGGATACAGCGGCATAGCGGCATTTGAAAGTTGCATAGATAATCTTAAATCTGAAAATCCGAATGCAAAATACATAATGAGTGAGTACATGCCGTACCGCGAAAGCGGAGAGGGTAATAAGATATATGCGGAAATCACAAATGTGCTTGATTTTGCATATGAAGGATATGATAAGTATATAGATATGGGACTTAGGAGTAACGCAAATGTATATTTGACATATGCGAATAAATCACCGCAGAAGTGTTTTCATGCAACAGCCGTTTTAAACCGCTTTTTGTCAAAGTGTAATGAATTTGTTTCTAAGGAAATGCATGAAGATACGGTAATATATACGTTAAAGCGCACAGACGGAAAATATCTTACCGTTATAGGTACCGGCGGAAGTGATTTGAAAAATATAAATATAAAAGGAAATATTTCATCGGTTTATGATGTATACGGCAGAAAAATTGCCGATGCAGAAACTGATATGCAAATCGGCTTGTCCGATAACAACAAATTCAGTTATGTTATATCTGAAAGCACGTTGGTATGTGAGTAAGAGTGGAGGTAGTTTTATGAAAGATTTATTTTTGAATTCTGCATATGAATTATTTAATGACGGTTGGGAATTTATTGCTCCGCAATCTGAAGAGTCTGTAAGCGTAACATTACCGCACAGCTGGAATTCGGTCGGCTGGACGTATGAATCCGATGTAAACACGGCGCCGAGCGGAACCGGCATATATTTAAAGCATATTTCCGGCAAAAAATACAATGGGTTTTCATTAAAATTTGAAGGTGTATCTGTATACTGCGAGGTATTTCTTAATGAAATGAAAATCGGTGAAAATCTCGGTGCACACAAACCTTTTGAAGTAACTCTCGGCAATTTGTTCCCCGATGATAATCTGCTTGTTGTGAAAGTAACGGACAAAACCTCCGTTGAGCTTCTTCCGGAAAACTGCGATGATATATTTATCAAAAGCGCCAGATATAAAAGATGGCCGATAGGCCTCGGTTCATCTCTGAAGGCAGGAGGGATTTGGCGGAATGTATATCTTATAAAAAAGCAACCGGTATATATGAAACCGTTTATCATTCGTTCAAGCGGAACGGACTTTAGTGTAGAAACAGATATATCCGGCTGTACAGACGGTTTTAAAATTAAATATACACTTTCGGACGAAAACGGTACAAACGAATTCATACTTGATGCTAACTGTAAAAATTTCAGGATTGCTCCCGAAGTGCCGGTCTTGTCATGGCCTCTGAAACCGCACCTTTACGAATTTAAGGCGGTACTTTATGACAGCAGCCAAAGGATTTGTCAAACTATTGTACAACCTGCCGCACTGATGAACTTCACAGTAAGAAACAGTGAATTCCGCATAAATAACAGACCGTATTTTCTCCGCGGACAAAACGGATTTCCGCACTGCAATATTGCCTACGGCAAAGAATATATAGAAAAATATGTTTCGGCATTAAAAAAACAGGGAGTCGAAATAAGCAGATTTCACACTGAGCCTCCGTCGCACGAATGGCTTGACGAATGTGACAGACAGGGAATTATGGTTATACTGGAAATGCCCCTTCACGGTTCATTCGGGTGCTATTCATACGGAAGCAAAATTTTCAGGGAAAACGCACTTTCAGAAACACTTGCCGTTGTCAGGGAATACCGCCGTCATCCAAGTATCGTGATGTGGTCTATGGGAAACGAACTCATAGTCGCATGCGAAAGGGATGCAGGACTCGGCAAGCCGCTTTTTGATATTCTGGAGAATTGGATAAGCGAGGTGAGAAAGCTTGACTGCCGACCGGTAATATCAAATTCAAACGGCGATGCTGCAAATCTTGTAACTAAAACCGTCGGAGATGTAGATGATGTTCACCAGTACGGCGGATGGTATACTGAAAATTTGTATGATTTAAGACACTTCGGTGAGTATACCGTAAAAAATGATATGCTTTTCCAGCCGTGCATATCAACGGAAAGTATAGCGGGATATACCGATGAAAACGAACGCTTTTTTATAAAACACGGTGATATACGTCAAAAAAAGGTAGTCGACATGCGTCTCGGAAAAATCACAGACCTTGCCGGGCAATCACGCAGTTATCAGCAATTTATGCTTAAAGAATATGCTGAAGCCATGTGGCGGCTGAGAACCCCCGAAAGTTCATTTGCAGGATATATACCGTTCGGTCAGTACACATGGTTTTTCAGACCGTTTGAAAAGGACGGAATTATACCCAAAGCAATATGGTCAACCTATAGAATGGTAATGAGTCCTGTTCATGTACAGCTTGAGAGCTTCTCAAGGCACATATACAGAGGATGCAGCCTTGATGCAGTATTAAGAATTTTTAATGAAAACATACATATCGAAGACAATCCGGTGTTTGATGCTGTCATATCTGCCGAGGGCAGAGAAATATGCAGATATGCATTTTCGGTGCAATACCACGAATCGGTATGCAAGAAAGTGTCAATAGGTCCGCTTCACGCTCCGCACGGCGAAATCAGCATTGATGTCTGCCTAAACGGCACGATAACGGCACATAATATCCTTGAATACCGGACTTATGAAGCAACAAGCTTTCAAAAGAACGGCAACATGCTTATTTACGATCCTGAAAATATGATTGATATTGAGGGAAAAAGAATTGAAAACCTTTGCAATATCAACCTGTTTGAAGCAAAAAAGCTTTTAGTCGGTCCGTATGCATTGGATGATAATTCTTCAGTTGCAGCAGATAACGTTTTAAAGTGGATAAAGGGCGGCGGAACGGCAATTGTACTTGAACAGACACCGGGCTGCCACAGTGACAATATCTTTAATACCGGAATATCATCTGCGAGGGTATGTCAGCCGCAATGGTCGAGATGGGCAATGAATCTTGTAAAACATGCCGACAGAATGGATATATGCTGCCCCGACGATAAAATGTTTGAGGGTATAAATGATGAAGATATGTTTTGGTGGAACGGTGATACATACCTTGCCGACAGCTATTTGTATACACTTGATGATAACGGAAATGATGTTGTTTTGTCACGGATAGGCAACGGTCTGAGCGAAGGCGAGCTGATGCCGCAAAAATATGAATATAAGGATTCGGGATACAGCATTACAACTATAAAAAGAAAAATAGGGAACGGCTGCATACTTTGCACATCTCTTTTGATCGGTTCAAAATGCAAAACGGAACCGACAGCGCAAAAAATACTTAACAATCTTGTCCGGGACTGATGATAAAGAAAGCATGACCGCAAACGCAGTCATTTATGTATGAAGTTGAGGAGGATAATGTATCGTGAATAAAAGTTTTAAAAAGACTGAAATCAATATTAGATTTCCGGGTTGGAAAACAAAGGCATTGACTTTCAGTTACGATGACGGGGTATATGCAGACGAACATCTTATTGATATATTTAATAAATACGGACTCAAGGGAACATTCAACATTAACAGCGGAAATATAGGGGCAAATGTACCGAGAAAATACGGTCATGCGCGACTGGATGAAAATGCAGTGTCAAGGCTTTACACAAAAGGCGGACACGAGGTTGCCATGCATACACTTACACATCCTTTTTTAAGCAAATTGAATTCTGCGGGAGTTACATATGAGTTATTGCAAGACAAAATAAATCTGGAAAAGATAACTCATCATATAATAAGAGGATTTGCGTATCCATACGGCGATTATAATGATACTGCCGTAGAAATATTAAAAAATCTCGGCGTTGTGTATGCCCGCACTGCAAAATCCACAGGCGGTTTTGAGATTCCCGTTGACTTTTTAAGATATAATCCGACATGCCATCATTTTGATTCAAAATTAATGAATTATTGCGAGAAATTTGTCGTAAGTTCCGAAGAAAGCTTTGAAGGAAAAGAGCCGTATCTTTTTTTTGTATGGGGGCACGCATATGAACTTGAAGATAGCAGAAAATGGGATGTTATAGAAAATATGGCAAAGTATGTATGCGGTAAAGATGATGTCTGGTATGCTGCAAATATAGAGATATTTGAGTACTGTCAATGCTTTAACAGCCTTGTGTTTAATTCAGAAAGAACTATGTTGTTTAATCCTTCATATCAACCGGTGTATTTTGAACGTATGGGCAAAAAGTATAAAGTTAATCCCGGAGAAAACATAGACATTCCGGTATAACAGAATGCAGAACGGTTCAGCGTGTATGTATTTTTAATTCAAAAACTGCAAGGATGCTGCGTCTGTTTATAAAAACAAAAAAGAGGGAATAATAATGGAATTATCTGATAAATTTGTATATGAATGTCCTGAACGTTCAACATATTTCAAGCATATTGCTGCGCCGCTTTTCAGAAAAAGCTTTGAAATATCCAAAGAGGTTATGAAAGCGGAGATAAGCATATGCGGTATCGGTTTTTATGATTTATTTATAAACGGAACAAAAATAACAAAAGGTTATCTTGCGCCTTACATTTCAAATCCGGACCATATTGTGTATCACGATATATATGATATTACCTCATATCTTAAATCCGGCGAAAATGTTATAGGAATAATGCTCGGTGATGGATTCGGAAACAGCAAAACCTGTATATGGAATTTTGATAATAATGTGTTTAATTCGTCTCCGAAGCTTGCAGTTGCTGTAAAAATAGAATGCAAAGAGCAGGTTATAGTTTATAATGCCGAGGATTTTGTATGTAAAAAAGGTCCGGTCGTATTTAATGATTTGCGTTCGGGAGTATTCTATGACAGCAGACTCGAAGAAAAAGGCTGGAACGATATCGGATTTACCGTGGATGATACATGGCACAAACCGATACCGGCAGACAGCCCTCGCGGAAAAGCAAAAATATGCGAAGCGGAACCTATTGCGGTTAAAAGAGAAATAAAGCCTGTAAGTATAAAAAAAGGTGAGCTTGCGAAGTATTCCCAGGGCAGGGATATATGCCGTCAGATTGACGGAAAATCCATTCCGGAGCCGCCTCCGGACAGAACGAGCGGATATATTTATGATTTTGGCGAGAATAATGCCGGAATTTTCAGACTGAAAATAAAGGGTGAAAAAGGTCAGCGTGTTGATATTCAATGTGCAGAGCGATTAACGGACGGTAAGGTTGATTATGCAAATATAGGCTTTTATCCTGACGGCTATGCACAGCGCGATATATACATACTTTCGGGAGAAGATGAGGAGATTTTTGAACCGATGTTTACATATCACGGATACAGATATATTTATGTATCGGGAATAACTAAGGAGCAAGCAACGGAAGGTTTACTTACTTATCTTGTTATGAGTTCGGATTTGGAAAACAGAGGCGATTTTGAATGCTCCGACGATTTGGCAAATCGAATTTATCAGGCAGGACGGCGAAGCGACAGTTCTAATTTTTATTATTTTCCTACGGATTGTCCGCACCGCGAGAAGAATGGCTGGACTGGTGATGCTAATGTGTCGGCAGAGCATATGATTATGACAATAGGGGCAGAAAAAAGCTGGCGCGAATGGCTTAATAATATTCGCCCGGCGCAAACTGAAGAAGGAAAACTTCCCGGAATTATACCGACGGATAAGTGGGGATATTCTTGGGGGAACGGGCCTTTATGGGACAGCGTCATATTTACTCTCCCGTACTATGCGTATAAGTACAGAGGCGAAACTGATATTATTTTTGAAAATGCGTCCATGATGGTGAGGTATCTTGATTATATAAGCCGCAAAAGAGATAAAAGGGGTATTGTGGAAATCGGTCTTGGCGACTGGTGCCAGACCAACGCAGCAAGTGAAGGTAAATATACGACACCGCTCGGATTTACAGACAGTGTTATGGTGATTGATATGTGCAGGAAAGCCGATGAAATGTTTGAGGCTGTCGGACTTGAAATTCAACGTTCTGCGGCAAAACAGCTAGGTAATGAAATTACCCTGGCAGTGAGAAAAGAATACATTGATTTTGGCAGAATGTCTGTAAAAGGGAATACACAGACCGGTCAGGCAGCCGGTATTTTTTATGATATATTTACAGATGCTGAGAAACAGGAGGCATTCAAGCGCTTGTTGGAAATAATTGAAAATGACGGCAGAAAAATGAATGTTGGTATTTTAGGCGCAAGAACGATGTTTCATGTGCTGGCGCAGTACGGAAAGGCAGAGCTCGCGTATGAGATGATAGAACGCACGGATTGTCCGTCTTACGGAGAGTGGATTTCAAAGGGGAAAACTACTTTGCCGGAAAAGTTCCTTGAATATACAGGAACATATCCCATGTCTGAAAATCATCATTTCTTTGGCGACGTGGTGCAGTGGTATATGCGTTATCCTGGCGGAATTAACGTAATAGACAGTAATACCGTCAAAATAAAACCTATTTTTATTGAAAGGTTGAATTACGCAAAAGCTGAGCACAATCTTCCGTTAGGAAAAGTAAGCGTGTTTTGGAAACGTTGCGGAGAAAAAATCATTCTTGATGTACAATGCCCAAATGACATTGATTGTGAAATTTTGCTTGAAATGCCTTGGGTATTCGAGGATGACTGCCGTGCGTACAGAACGGTTATTAAACCGGAAATGGAGCTCGTAAAGGCTGTTAAACAGTAAATTTTATTTGTCATTCATAAAATGCTTTTAATTTGATGATGCCGGAACAATGGAAGCTTAAACGGATTAACAGAACAGCATATAGAATAGCTGTATAACAAAATAAAAGAACAGCTTTTGGAAAAGTTTTTACTATTGATTTTGTATTTGCAAAAGATACTTATCACGAAATGAAGACAGGCCATTTTTTAATAAAATACGATATACTTGGGAAGAAATAAAGAATATAAAAGTCCTTACTAACATATCTGATGGAATACATACTGTTTTTTGAGTATACTGATTCAGCTTTAAAAATTTCATGCGGTGATAGGAATTACACTCTTTGCCGTAATTTTGTGAAAATACAAGTATTTACCGCATTGACAGCATCACAGATTCTGCCGGCAGAGTGACAAAATTTAATTACCATGAGGTTAGCTTCAAATATAATTTTTTTCAAAAGTGTTGGCTGACGGAAAAAAACATGAGGTGATATTATTGGATAATTCGGTAGAAATATATGAAAATAATGAAGAAGGATACCGTAAGCATTATAATGATGATAATATAAGAATTGCCGTACTTAATTATGCTGAACGTTTTGATGTTATATCAAAATTGGAATGCTATTCCGAAACAGATGAAACTTTTGTTTTGCTAAAAGGAAGAGCGACATTATTATAGGTAAAGAATGCAAAAATCCTCATATCAGAAGATGATAGTACAGGGATGGTAAATACGCATTACTTAAATATTTAAAACATTTTTAACCGGTTAGTATTTTAACACCGTTATTGATAAAATACTAACCGATTTTGAATAGAAAAGTTAATTCGAACCCTAATGTTTAATTTATCGTAATATTTAGCTTCAGCCTTATTTGGTGTCCGGTATCGGATAACTTTGGCGATTGTGATTATAAAATGAATTCTATTATATCACAAAATTATAACAACTTCAAACATATAAAATAGCTAATTTACAAATATCAGTATAACACTTGTGTTTGCTGCCAATATTCTGCTGATGAGATTCCTAAATGACAAGTGGTACATATTTCTCACCGGAACGCTTGCGGGACAGATTATAGTTGCTTTGACATTTGCGGTGATTTTTGCTGCGACGGCATATGTAATAAAGGCAAATAAGCCTGTTTCTGTGCTGTAATTCATCTCAAACTATTGACATAATTCTGCGATTACCCTCATGCACATCTTTGCTGACGCATTTTTTGCTTTGCACATAAGTTTTTGCATAATACTATTCATTCCTTTCTTAATTTGGGGTATAAAGAAACAGTCTCCGAAGAAACTGTTTTTCGACATTATTAAATTTATCAGGTTTTATCTCCCAAAAGCCAATTTGAAAGCTCTGTTACAAGCACGCCTTCCTGTTGATAATCCTCGTGTCTTGTTCTTGCTATAATCATTTTCGGATATGCATCTCGGATTTGCAGAAGCGGCGTTATCTCTCTTTCCATTGTTTTCGGATCCGATATATTGTCGGAAACCTGAATGTATATTTTCTCATTCCGTTTTATCGCAACAAAATCAATTTCTTTCTTATAGAGTTTTCCGACATACACCTCATATCCTCTGCGCAGCAATTCGAGATAAACAATGTTCTCATAAACTCTGCCAAAGTCAAGATTTTTTGTTCCGTTTATCGCATATCTGAACGATGCATCACAGATATAATACTTTTTATTTGTTTCAAGATATTTCTTGCCCTTCAAATCATATCGCTTTGCCTCATAGAACATAAAAGCGTTTTCAAGATAATTGATGTATTTAACAACAGTTTTTCTTGTTATTTCGCTTTTTCCGCGGTTCAATGCAGCGCATATATTATTCGGCGAAAGCAAATTACCAACATTGTCCATCATAAATTCCGAAATTGACAGAAATTCAGAACGATTTCGTATTTTGTATTTCTTCACCAGGTCACGCTCAAGTATGGTGGTGTAAACATCCTTTATATATTCAAAACGATGTTCGTCCGTTTTATAAAAATACGAACCGGACATTCCGCCTGTGCGAACATATTCGTCAAATGCATCAATCGTATTTTCGCAGCCGAAATATTCAACATACTCCGCAAACGAAAACGGAAATATCTTAATTTCCATGACTCTGCCGGTAAATAAAGTCGCAAGGTCGGAACTGAGCAAAAAAGCATTCGAACCGGTAAGGTAAATATCAAACAGCCCCTTTGTATGTAGACTGTTTATTGCAAGTTCAAATTTATCGCACAGCTGTATCTCATCTATCATAACAACATTATGAGCGTTTGGCTTGTAGTTATCCATAACATATAAATGAAGTTTATGATATTCCAACAGATAATCATATTCCAATTCCTGCAAATTTGCAGATATTATATTAACATCTTTTTCGGTATCTCTGAGATAATCCGCAAACTGCTGCAACAAAACCGATTTTCCGCTGCGCCTTACTCCCGTAATTACCTTGATGTCAGGTGTTCCCGATAAATCAATTAACTCTTTAAGATAATTGTTACGAATTATTCTATCCATATTCTATTCCCACTTTTTTAATTTTTTTCAACTTTTGAGAATAGTATATCGCATTTTCTGAAAATAATCAAGCGTTATTCCCGAAAAATAAAATTTTTTTGATTTTTGCTGCACTTTATTAATGGAAGATACAAGTATTTGCCTTTTCAAAGATGTGAGTATATGAAAAGGAATATTAATGAGGCATCACGTTTTATTCATGCAAGTAATAATTTATTTGTTCTTTGACAATTGAATAGCTTGTCTTTTATACATAATTCTTATGTGAGCACTTCAAACGATACGGTTGCGGTTAATTTCGGTTTGTAAAACAGGAGTTGCTTCCTTTCTGCCGCGATACATAAGAAGGATAATGATACTTGCACAATGAGGTGTTCCGCACGGATGTGGAAAAGTGCCTGAAGTGTTTGCCGAAAGCGGCACTTTGGACATTATGATGGTTGCCAAACCTGTAAAGGACAGCATTGAAATTTTTATTTAGGAATATCTATAAACACAGAAAATAAACATGTTTTATATATTTTTTTCAGTGAGATAAAATCAAGCAAAATCTTTCAATCTCACATATAAACGTATAAAAGTTTTAAAGATTATCAAGAATATAATTATATAGAATTGGAAAAATATATCACATATGTAAGGAGGTCAACTGTATGAAAAAAGAGAACGAAAAACTGTTGCTTAAAAAGCAAACACTTACAGCATGGGCAAACATCTTGCTTGCCAAAGGGATGATTGACCTTGCTAAGTGTAACCGAATGAAATCTTTAATTGAAAAACTTACTGCATAAAGTGTGAAGAAGGCCGCACAATGCGGCTGATACATATGTACTGAAAATTTTTGTTAATTAATCAAAGAGCCTTGACACAAATCAATCGCCGAGGTAACATTATTACAGAAACTATTAAAAGAGAGGTAAAAAATATGGATATATATTCGGTTGCAAATCAAATGAAGTCAGAGCGAAAAACCATATTTGATTTACCGCTGAGGGTTACTTTCTACGGTCGTGTTTCTACCACAAGAGAAGAACAGGAAAACTCTATAGAAAATCAGATAATTTATTTTGCAGATTTGATAAAAAACAATCCTAATTGGACTTATGTTGAAGGATATGTTGATCGCATCCGAGGTGAACATGCAGCAAACCGCGAAGAATTTATGAGAATGATTGAAGATGGAAAAAACGGTGAGTTCGATCTGATACTTACAAAGGAAGTTTCGCGTTTTGCAAGAAATACCATCGACAGTTTGACATATACAAGAGATTTGCTCAGATGCGGAGTTGGAGTCTTTTTCCAAAATGATAATATCTGCACTGTTGATACAGACAGTGAACTCAGACTCACCATTATGTCAAGTATTGCGGCAGACGAAGTAAGAAAGCTTTCTGAAAGAGTCCGTTGGGGACATAAACGTTCTATAGAAAAAGGCGCTGTTATGGGTAACAGCAGAATTTTTGGCTATGACAAGGATGATTGCAAACTTGTTGTCAATGAACCCGAAGCCGAAATGGTCAGATTTATCTTTGAAACTTATTCCACCGGGGATTACAGCACAAGAAAAATCGAGGATATGCTTTTCAATAAAGGCTATCGCGGAAGAAACGGGACTCGTATTCATCATAATACAATTTCCGGTATTATCCAAAATCCGAAGTATAAAGGGTTTTATTGCGGTAATAAAGTTAAAATTGTTGATTATCGTACCAAAGAGCAAAGATTTCTCCCCGAAGAAGAGTGGATTATGTATAAGGACGAAACCGGTGAAGTAGTTCCGGCCATTGTTGATGAAGATTTGTGGGAAAGATGTAATAAAATATTTACCGAAAGAAGTACCGCTATAAAAAGCCGTGAACGGTCATTTAAAGACAGAAGCATATTTACGGGAAAGATATGGTGTGCTTCGCATATGCGGCCTTATTGGAGGACAAGTTATTCAAACAGCAAGTCTAAAGGACAAAGTATTTATCAATGGATTTGCAGTGAGAAAAAACGGTTTGGTGCAAAGAGCTGTGCTTCTATAGCAATTATGGAAGATGAGCTCTATACTATGATTTCAGAGTATTTTAAGGACATTGCAGAAAATGTTGAGGAATATGTAAATGATTTTATAAAGATTTATAAACAAAGTGATAAATCCTCAAGTGCAGAGAAAAAAATCAGCGATGTAAAAGCAAGACTCGGTAAAGAAAAAAACAAACGTGATAAACTCTTTGATTTATATGTAGACGGTTCTATGAATAAAAAAGAGTTTACAGAACGAAATGAAATTATCAATTCCGCAATAAAGGAACTTGAAGATGAAATTGCTGCTCTTGTAAGGAGCTCGGCAGACGAATCTGACTATTTGCATAATGTCAAGGAAATTCAGAAGTATTTTGAAAATTTATATGCTCCTGACGTAGAAATGGATAAAGCCGCGGTCGATGAAATGGTCAAAGTAATTATCGACAGAATTGACGTTTATCCCGTAACCGCAACCTCAATGAGATTAGAAGTAAAATTGAAAATGGGCGGAGTGGGGGATATTACTTATATCCGCAGCGGAGAACGCTATGGTCGGCGTTCCGGAATCATCAGCAAAAAGATGATTGAGTCTTATGAAAACTCTATGAAATAATTGCAGTAATATTTATTTCTGTAGAAAATAAAACGTTTTTATAACGGTTTATTTTGTAAAGAAAAATCCCGAAACACAGATTACAAATTTGAGTTTCGGGATTTTTCACTATCTTTTACTTTTGAAAAAATCTTTAAGCAAATGTTTGCATCGGTCCTCTGACATGCCTATGTAGACTTCCGTGTTGCCGTTAACTTCTGAAAAAAGATTTACAACAGTGCCGCAG
Source organism: uncultured Clostridia bacterium (assembly GCA_934481345.1). GTDB lineage: Bacteria > Bacillota > Clostridia > UMGS1810 > UMGS1810 > CAKSIN01. Next base: position 190,749 of record CAKSPF010000001.1, on the reverse strand, counting down.
CATCCTGTTTTCGGTTCCTGAGCACCGATATATAATCTCTTTATGCGTGTGTTTATTATTGCACCGGCACACATAGCACACGGCTCAAGCGTGACGTACATCTCACATTCTTCAAGATATTTCTTTTTTTCGGCTTTCAGAGCAGATTTTATTGCCAAAAGCTCCGCATGACAGGTTGCGTCGTTGGTACTTTCGGTCATATTGTGTGCCCGTGCAATTATTTGTTTGTTTTTTACAATAACGCATCCGACGGGTACTTCTCCGCTGTCATAAGCTTTTTCTGCCTCTTTTATAGCTTCTTCCATATAATTTATTGTCATTACAGTATCCTTAAATTAATTTTCAAAATTATATATACCTATATTAAGACTGTTTTCGCTGCCTTTAAGCTTGCTGTAATATATCGGCTTAATTCTTTCTATTCTTACGGTTGTATAATAATCGCCGTAGTCCTTGTAGTAAGACGCCGTGTAGTCCAATACCCGGGCGTCGATTATTTTCGTGACAAAATCCTCCGGAACAAACAGAGTTCCGTTTTCTGTTATAACGGGTGAACTCAATAAAACTTCATTTCCGTCTGCATATACAGTTTGTGAATTTTCAAAAATCTGTACTCTTTGAAACGGCACAAAAATGTTTCCGGTTATTTCCGTCTGATTATTTTGCCAAAGTATTAAATCGTCGGAAAGTCCGAGCGCGTTCATCATTGAACGCAGCGGTATGTACGGTACACCGTTAAAACTTTTGGCTAAACCGGTATATTTAAAGAGAATGATTTCATACGGAGAAATATATACGTCATTTGTAGTGTATGTAAGCGAATATTCCTTGTCGCGGTAAAGGTCTACAATTTCTTCAGAGCTCGGCGAAGGTGTTTTGAAATTGATGTAATTTGTTTTAAATACTGCATCTGCTTTGATTTTCAGCGATATGTCGCTGTTATAGGCGTTTATTACCGGCTTTGCCGCATTTGGGTCTGCCGGCATTGCTTTTCCCGTTGAAGCATAGTAGAGTTTAAATATATTTGTGTCAATATCAAGTTCGGCAGACAGCTTTTCGAGTATGCTGTTTTTAGAAAACTTAAAACCGAGCTTAATACCGCGGTTTCCCAAAATCTGAATTGTTTCAAGCCTGTCGAGGGCCTTTTTTATCTCCTGCATATATCCGTTGTAGTTGCTTCTGTCCGAGTTTTTTCCGTTGAAGAAAAGAAAAAGGGTGTTGTAGTGTTGACTTGTAAGCGTCTTTAAGGTATTTTTTAATTCAGAATCGTTAAGCGTAAGTGTGTATTCACCGTCATTTTCAATTAATCCCGAGTTCCCTCTCAAAGCGTTTTCAAAAGCATATTTAAGCTTTTGATTTCTTTTTTCCGAAGGATATATTTTAATCGAATCTGCCGCGGTGGATTCAAGCATGTAGAATTTGCCGTCTATGGGAGATTTAATTAAAATACGGTAGTACGGGGAGTTTTCGCTTGTAAAATTGTAGTCAGCCCATATGTGAAATACGGCATTTGCATTTATTCTCAAATCATCACTGAGCAGCAGAGGCGCATCGGCATATGCCTTAGCATAAATTTTGGCAATTTTGTTGTTTTGCTGTGTTCTGTAGCTTATATCTATATGTATCTTTGAATCAAAAATGCTTTCGGCAATTGATTTGATGTCAAAAGGCTCAAACGTACCCTTGAGTGCTGTCAAAAATTCAAATTCTTTCATGTTTTCAAAGGAAATGTCCAAAGAAGCGCTGCCTCTTTGCGGAAACACTTCGGTATAGCTGAAAAACTTTGTATAATTCTGTGCATAAGCTGATATTGAGGAAAGAATTATTAAGATCGTAATGAGCAGAGCTGATTTTTTCATTTTTATCATCCTAACTGTAATAATTAATTAAATATTATCAGAAAATTGTTGCCTAAGTAAATAAATGTGTGATAATATAATATAAATGTAATATTTTATACATAAAGGGGTAACGGGTATGTCTGCATACAAAAAGCTGAGCGTAGAAGTTCAGGATAAAATAAAGGAAAATATCTGCTGTAAATACATTTTGGAGGACAGAGCGATACGCAGAAGCAGCGAACACGACAAAGCAAATCTTTGGCGGCCGGCTTTCGTGCGTGATGCCGAAAAAATCCTTCATTGCCCGTATTATAACCGTTACGGAGATAAAACACAGGTTTTTTCACTGTATAAAAATGATGACCTGACGCGCCGAGCTCTCCATGTGCAGCTTGTATCGAGAATCGCCAGAAATATAGGCAGAATGCTTGGACTTGATACTGACTTGATAGAAGCCATTGCACTCGGTCATGATATGGGTCACACTCCTTTCGGGCATGCGGGCGAAAAATATCTTGATTTGCTGTACTTTGCCAATACCGGCAGACATTTTATGCACAATCTGCAAAGCGTTCGTGTGCTTGACGGCATTTTCAACTATAATATCAGCTTGCAGACACTTGACGGGATTTTGTGCCATAACGGAGAAAACGAAAAAAAGGAGTACCGCTGTTCAAATGTAACGGATTTCAAAGAGTTTGACGAAACGGTAGAAAAATGTTACACGGATGCCGAATATGCAAACAAAATAATGCCTTCAACCCTTGAGGGCTGCGTTGTGCGGATAAGCGACCTCATAGCATATATAGGAAAAGACAGACAGGACGCAATAAAAACAAATATAATAGACGGTTATGATGTGTTCTCGCAGGGCAGTATCGGTAACTTCAATGCACTGATAATAAATAATCTTATTGTAAATATTATAGAAAACAGTTACGGCAAAGATGCAATTATTCTGGATGATGAAGCCTTTGAAAATTTGCAGACAGCAAAAAGAGAAAACTATTCCAAGATATATCTTAGCGAAAAGGTGTCAAAAATACAGCGCGAAACAGCCGAACCGATTTTCTGCGCTTTGTATAAAAAACTGCTTGCAGATCTGGAAAACGGAAATAAAAATTCGCCCGTTTACAAACATCATATTGATTTTATAAATGGGCAGAGAAAATACTATCATGCCGGAGATTATGCCGAAACGGAGAAAAATCTGATTGTTGTTGATTATATTGCAAGCATGACGGATGATTACCTTGTGGATTTGTATGAATACCTTTTCCCGGGCAAAAAAAGTATTGAGTATTTTTCATACTTTGACGATATTTCTATGCAGTAATACCGTGTATAAGACAGTACATATAAAATATGTATATCATAAGCAAAGCCGCTCCCTGAAAACGGGTAAACTTTCCGCTTATCACGGGAGGTACCGCCGACACGGCAGTTACCGCCAGACAAAACGGCAGATCAAGATTTATTCCCTGACGTGAAATGCTTAAAGCTCCGCCTGATATCGCCGAGCAAACCGGCAGAATAAGAGACATGTCTATTATATTAGCGCCTATAATGTTTCCTATGGAAAGCGACGCTTCTTTCTTTGAAATGGCGGTAAGAGTTGTTATAAGCTCCGGAAGTGAAGTTCCGACGGCAACCATTGTTACCGCTATTATGGATTCCGGTATGCCTAAGATATCCCGTGCAATTATTTTGCCGTATTCTACAAGCAGATTTGCGCCGAACAGTATTCCGGCAAGTCCCGCGGCGAACTTAAAAATGTTTTTCGGTATTTCATACTTTTGAGTTATTCTGAATTTTTCGCATGTTTTGCAGTAGGAGGCACTGTGAATGTTTTCCACGATAAAAACGGCAAAAATTATGGCGAGTATACCGCTCGGCACAGTACCGAAAAAACCGTTTTTTGTAAAAAACATTATCGTAAGGCACGCAAGAAGCATAAGCGCTGATTTTAATGTTATGCTGCTCCGTTCGATTTTTGACGGCATAAAAATTATTGCTATGCTCATTATAAGACCTAAGTTTGCGGTTACAGAGCCGACCGCATTTCCCACTGCCATGTCGGGCATACATCTGTATGCCGCAATTGAAGAAACCACAAGCTCCGGCAGCGTGGTAGCAAGGCTTACAATTGTTGCTCCGATGATGAATTTCGGTATTCCTGATATTTCGGCAATCCATGTAGCTGCGTCTACAAAGAAATCTCCGCCTTTTATAATCATTATCAATCCTAATGCAAACATTGAAATTGTCAAAATATATTCCACTGTAATCCTCCGCTTCTTTTCTTGCATAAAATTAATATAATCTGTTTATTGAAAATATATAAAATGTCATGGGTTTTATGCAAAGTTTTATAAAATTTTTTTGTTTGGTATAGACTTTTTTATGCAAATGTGATATTATGTATCGGTAAAATGAACGTAATTATATATAATTTGTGCAAGGAGGTTAATATGAAACTCAAAGAAGTAAAGGAAATTCTTTCTGCAAAAACACTTTGCGGTGATGAAAAAATGGATAAAGAGGTTCTGGCAGCCTGCGGATGCGACCTTATGAGCGATGTACTCGCTTTTGTTAAGGACCAGGCGCTTTTGCTTACCGGACTTATAAATCCGCAGGTTGTAAGAACGGCAGAAATGATGGATATGAAAGCCATTGTTTTTGTACGCGGAAAAATTCCCGCACCCGAAATTATTGATTTGGCAAAAGAATCCGGAATTGTCGTAATGTCTACAGAACAGCCGCTCTACCTGGCATGCGGTATGCTGTACAGCAAAGGTCTTTACAAATAGTAACGGAGGGGTTGTATGGGCGGATATAAGCTTAGCTATAATGTAGACGGCAGCGATTTCACGGTTGCTGGCGAGGCGTCAAGAAATTTAAAGAAAGTTCTTGCTCAGCTCGGCATTGACCCTCAGATTGCCCGCAAGGCAACGATTGCAATGTACGAGGGAGAAATAAATATGGTAATTCATGCAAACGGCGGTGTCATTGATGTAGAAATATCGCCGGAGGAAATACACATGTTTCTGCGTGACAGAGGTCCGGGTATAAAAAACATTGACCTTGCCATGACCGAAGGGTATTCCACAGCGACCGATCAGGTGCGCGAACTTGGTTTCGGCGCCGGTATGGGACTGCCGAATATGCGTAAATATACTGATTATATTAATATTGATACGAAGGTCGGCGTGGGAACTACTGTAGAAATGATAGTAAACATAAATTTGTAATACCATTGTATGAGGATGGTGAAAAATGGAAAATATCAGACATTCGGTGCTTTTGGAAAGAGATAAATGCAAGGGATGCACAAATTGTATCAAAACCTGTCCCACACAGGCAATACGAGTGCAGAACGGAAAAGCGAAAATTCTTAAAGAAAAGTGTATTGACTGCGGAGAGTGCATACGCATTTGCCCGTATCATGCAAAAAAAGCCGTAACAGACAGCCTTGAACGGCTTGCTGATTATAAATATACGGTCGCTTTGCCTGCTCCTACCTTTTACGGTCAGTTTGCACATGTTGATGACGTGGATTTGATACTTAATGCATTGCTGAAAATCGGTTTTGATCATGTATATGAGGTTGCGTATGCCGCGCAGATAATTACAAACGAAACAAAAAAGCTGATGGATTCTTCACTTTTGGAAACGCCGGCTATAAATTCGGCATGTCCCGCGGTTGTAAAGCTTATTGCAACCCGTTTTCCGAATTTGATAAACAATGTAATCCCGGTAATATCGCCTATGCAGCTTGCGGCAAAGCTTGCCAGAAAAGAAGCAATGGAAAAAACGGGACTTAAAAGCGAGGAAATAGGACTGTTTTTTATTACGCCGTGTGCTGCGAAGGCTACCTGTGCACATTATCCGATCGGACTTTCAAAAGCCGGTATAGACGGAACTTTTTCAATAAAAGATGTGTATTTGAAAGTTCTGCCGCATCTCAAAGATAAAGAGAATCTCCGCAAGCTGTCAAAAGCAGGACTTTCGGGTATATGCTGGGCAAACAGCGGCGGAGAGGCTTCTGCAAACGGAAACGACAATTATATTGCCGTCGACGGAATACATAACGTGCTTAAAATATTGGACGAAATAGAAAACAACCGCCTTAAAGATATTAAATTTATCGAGCTGCTTGCCTGTACCGGCGGCTGCGTAGGCGGTCCGCTTAACGTAGAAAACGGTTTTGTGGCAAAAAGACGTGTAAAAAACCTTGCGCTGAAAAGCAAAAATCAAAACGGAATTGACCCGGATGCACAAGCGCCGTGCAGTGTAATGTGGGATTCCCCGATACCGTTTGAATCAAAGCTCAATCTTGACGACAACATGCTTGTTGCAATGCAGAAGCTCGCCAGGATTGAAGAAATCTACGAAGAGCTTCCCAAGCTGGATTGCGGTTCGTGCGGTTCGCCGACCTGCCGCTCACTTGCCGAGGACGTTGTAAGAGGTTATGCAACCGAAAATGCTTGTATAGTAAAATTTAAGGAAAAGATTGTTAAGTTTGCAAACGATATAATATTGATAGAAACAGGCGGTGATAAAAAATGACAGTGGAAGAAATCGTAAAAAAGCTTGACCTTGAGGTTATTTCTTCGGGGAATTTGGCTGCGGATATTGACGGCTGCTATTGCTCCGATTTGCTGAGCCATTGCATGTCAAATATTAAAAGCGGAAATATATGGGTAACTGTTCAGACTAATATAAATATTGCTGCAATTGCTGTTCTGACAGAGCCGAGCTGTATTATAATAGCTCAGGGTATGAATGTTGACGAGGCTGTTGCCAAAAAGGCGGAAAGCGAGAATGTGACAATACTTCGTTCAAATCTTCCGGCATACGAGCTTTGTACCTCAATAGGTAATTTAATATGAAGCTGTATTATGATTTTCACATTCACACAGCGCTTTCTCCTTGCGGTGATGACGATATGACGCCGAATAATATTGTAAATATGGCTTTGCTTAAAGGGCTTGACGCAATTGCAATTACAGACCATAATTCGGCAAAAAATGTAGCCGCCTGTATGAAATGCGCTAAGGGAACAGGACTTACGGTTATTCCGGGAATGGAAATTGAAACCTCCGAAGAAGTACATATGCTTGCTTTGTTTGACAGCTATGAGGCGGCCTCAGAGCTCGACAGTATAATGGAAAGCAAAATGCCGCCGATAAAAAACAGGGCTGAAATATTCGGCGAACAGATAATTCTTGATGAAAACGATAATCGCACAGGTGTGCTGGATAATCTGCTTATTACCGCATCGATGCTTGATGTAAACGGTGCGGCAGAGCTTGTACGCAGCCTTGGCGGAGTAATAATCCCGGCGCATATCGATAAGGACTCCTACAGCATTGTTTCCAACCTCGGTCTTATACCGGAGGAGCTATGCTTTTCGGCAGTGGAAATAAAGGATCCTTCAAAAATTAACTGTATCTCTTTGACAAACAGAATAGACAAATACCTTTTGCTGCACAATTCAGATGCACACTTTTTATGGGATATACATGAAAAAGAGTTTTTTATAAATACAGAAGAAAATGAACCGAGGCAAATTATAACAATATTGAGGAATGGAATTGAAAAATAATTGTGCAAAATGACGAAATTAAACAAGCGGTATTAAAACATTGGCGAAACTGCTGAAATTATGTTATAATTATTAGAAGTTTGTGTGTTAATTTTTTAACACTGTTTATAAATTTATTTGCTTATTTTTAAACAAACAAAAATATAAAACAAATTATAAGGGGGTTTACGCATGAGCGAAATAAAAGCTCCGGCTTTTGTAAGCACAGCAGAACAAGACGAAAAACTTAAAAACGTAATCGAGAAGTACAAGGGTACAGACGGTGCACTTATACCTGTTCTCCATGAAGCACAGGATATTTTTGGCTATCTGCCCAGGGAAGTACAGCAGAAGATTTCCGACGGACTTAATGTTCCGATGGCGGAAATATACGGTGTTGTTACATTCTACACACAGTTTTCAATTTATCCCAAGGGACAGTATCAGGTTGCAGTCTGTCTTGGTACTGCGTGCTATGTTAAGGGTAGCGGAGATATAATCGAAAAAATTAAACAAAGACTCGGCATTGATGTAGGCGAATGTACTGCTGACGGCAAATTCTCGCTTGACGCTACAAGATGCATAGGTGCCTGCGGTCTTGCGCCGGTGCTTACCGTTAATGACGAAGTATACGGCAGACTTACGGTTGATGATGTTGACGATATTCTGGCAAAATACATGAACTGATTTTAGCCTGCGGATATTTTCGCATACATAAACGTAAAGCAGCATTATTTATTATAATTATAATACCCGGTATGCTTTGTGTAAATGGCAAAAAAAGCATATGGATATATCTTAATTTATATACGGAGATTATTATGACTGAATTATCGCTGCACATACTGGATATTGCACAAAATTCCATCAAAGCCAAAGCTTCGCTTATAGAAATTACCGTTGATGAAGATGTAAGCGCAAATACACTCACAATAGTAATCAAAGATAACGGCTGCGGTATGGATAAGGAATTTTTGCGCGATGTCGTAAATCCGTTCAGAACTACAAGAACCACACGAAAAGTAGGTCTTGGACTTTCGCTTTTTAAAAGTGCGTGCGAGCTTACCGGCGGCAATTTTGAAATTGAGTCTGAGCCGGGATGCGGCACAACCGTTACGGCTGTGTTTATCTATGACAGCATAGACCGTCAGCCGTTGGGCGATATGGCGTCCACTATGAGTACAATCATAGGCGGTAACGATAAAATCGACTATATGTATAAACATGTGTTTAACGGAAATTTTTTTGAGTTTTCAACTGCCGAAATAAGAAAAGTGCTCGGAAGTGACATTGCATTAAGCGAACTTGATGTTCTTAAATGGATAGAGGATTTTATAAGAGAAGAAACCAAAAATTTATATGGAGGTGCTTTGAAATGAAAAGCTTAGCTCAGTTGGAAGAATTGAGAAACAAAACCTTGGCTAAGGTTAATCTCAGAAAAGAAGGCGACGACAGCATCCGCATAGTTGTAGGTATGGCTACCTGCGGTATAGCAGCCGGAGCAAGACCTGTACTTAAAGCAATAATGGACGAAATTGAAAAAAGAAGTCTTACCGATAAGGTTTATGTTACACAGACAGGCTGCATAGGCATGTGCAAATTTGAACCTATAGTTGAAGTTTACATGCCGGGCAGCGAAAAGATTACTTATGTCGAAATGACTGCCGATAAAGCTGTTAAAATGGTAAACGAAACTGTTGTAAACGGAAAAATCGTTACAGAATACACTATCGGTGCAAACAATAAATAAGGGGGATACTTTCATATGGAATTAGCAAGAGCACATGTCCTTGTCTGTGGCGGTACCGGATGTACCTCATCGGGAAGCGGCAAAATTATTGAAAAGTTTGAAGCCAGCTTAGCTGAAAAAGGTCTGGCAGACGAAATCAAGGTTATTAAAACCGGATGTTTCGGTCTTTGTGCGCTCGGTCCTATAGTTATCGTATATCCTGAAGGCGCTTTTTACAGCATGGTTCAGGAAGATGATGTTGAAGAAATAGTTGAAGAACATCTTTTAAAGGGCAGAATTGTTAAAAGACTGCTTTACAAGGAAACCGTTGTTGACGAAGATAACATTAAGTCATTAAACGAGGTTGATTTTTATAAGAAACAGCAGCGTGTGGCACTCAGAAACTGCGGTGTTATCAATCCTGAGGAAATTGACGAGTACATAGCTTTCGGCGGATATACAGCACTCGGTAAGGTTCTTACCGAAATGAAACCGCAGGAAGTAATTGATGAAATTAAGGAATCAGGCCTCAGAGGCCGCGGCGGCGGTGGATTCCCGACAGGTCTTAAATGGCAGTTTACAGCCAATTCGCAGGGCGATAAGAAATTCGTTGCATGTAATGCCGATGAGGGTGACCCGGGTGCATTCATGGACAGAAGCGTTCTCGAAGGCGATCCCCATTCTGTAATCGAGGCAATGGCAATTGCCGCTTACGCTGTAGGCGCAGACCAAGGTTATATCTACATAAGAGCAGAATATCCTATAGCTGTTCACAGACTTAATGTTGCTATAAAACAGGCAAGAGAATATGGCTTGCTCGGTAAAAATATATTTGATACCGGATTTAACTTTGAGCTTGAATTAAGACTCGGTGCCGGCGCATTTGTATGCGGTGAGGAAACAGCTCTCATGACTTCTATCGAAGGACACAGAGGCGAGCCCAGACCGAGACCGCCGTTCCCGGCTGTAAAAGGTTTGTTTGCTAAACCGACTCTTCTTAATAACGTAGAAACATATGCAAATATTACCGCAATTATAAATAAAGGCGCTAAATGGTTTGCAAGTATCGGTACTGAAAAGAGCAAGGGTACAAAGGTATTTGCCGTAGGCGGTAAAATCCATAACACAGGCCTTGTTGAGATTCCTATGGGTACAACCCTGCGTGAAATTGTTTATGACATCGGCGGCGGTATCCCGAACGGCAAGAAATTCAAGGCTGCACAGACAGGCGGACCTTCCGGCGGATGTATCCCTGCATCTCTTATAGATACACCGATTGATTATGACTCGCTTATAAGCATCGGTTCCATGATGGGTTCCGGCGGACTTATCGTAATGGATGAAGATACATGTATGGTTGATATTGCTAAGTTCTTCCTCGAATTTACGGTAGATGAATCATGCGGTAAGTGTGCACCGTGCCGTATAGGTACAAAGCGTCTTTTGGAAATACTCAATAAGATTACAAAGGGCGAGGGTACATTAGAAGATATAGATAAACTCGAAGAGCTTTGCTACAGCATTAAGGATTCGGCGCTCTGCGGACTCGGTCAGACTGCTCCTAACCCGATTCTGAGTACGCTCAGATATTTCAGAGATGAATACATTGCTCACGTTGTAGACAAAAAATGTCCTGCCGGCGTATGTAAGGCACTCATTTCATTTAAGATTGAAGAAGACAAATGTATCGGATGTACAAAATGTGCAAGAAATTGCCCGGTCGGCGCAATCTCCGGCGAAATCAAAAAGGTACATTACATTGATCCTGCAAAATGCGTTAAATGCGGCGTATGTATCGATAATTGTCCTAAACATGCAATTACAAAATAAAGGAGGGTACTTAAGATGGATATGGTAAATATTAAAATTAACGATAAAGAATTCAGCGTTCCTGCGTCTTACACCATCCTTGATGCTGCAAGAGATGCAAATATTCACATACCTACTCTTTGTTATCTTAAAGATATCAATCAGATAGGTGCATGCAGAATGTGTCTTGTTGAGATAAAGGGCGCGAGAGCACTTCAGGCAGCGTGTGTATATCCCGTTTCCGAAGGTCTTGAAATATATACAAATTCAGCAAAGGTAAGAAAGGCAAGAAGAGATACTCTCGAGCTTATTCTTTCAAACCACGAAAAGAAATGTCTTACCTGTATAAGAAACAGAAACTGCGAACTTCAGCAGCTTTCCGAGGAACTCGGAATTGATGATTTAAGATACGAGGGTGAAAATATCAGTTATCCGATTGATAACACTTCAACCTCTTTGGTAAGGGATAACAATAAATGTATTCTTTGCCGCCGCTGTATTGCAGCTTGCCGCAATCAGACAGTTTCGGTTATCGACTGTGCCGAAAGAGGTTTCAGAACACATATCACTTCAAGCTTTGAAAAAGAAATAAAAGACGTAGGATGTATTTTCTGCGGTCAGTGTATAGTTTCATGCCCTGTAGGCGCTCTTTATGAAAAGAACGATATTCCGCAGGTTATAAAGGCTATAGAAGATACCGAAAAACATGTTGTTGTTCAGACCGCACCGGCAGTCCGCGCTGCTCTCGGCGAGGAATTCGGACTTCCGATCGGAACTCCGGTTACAGGTAAAATGGTTGCAGCTTTAAGACGTCTCGGATTTGATAAAGTATTTGACACAGATACAAGCGCAGACCTTACCATTATGGAAGAGGGAACAGAGTTCATTCAGAGATTTACAAAGCAGGAAAACCTTCCTATAATTACTTCATGTTCTCCCGGATGGGTTAAATTCTGTGAGCACTATTATCCGGAATTTTTGGGCAACCTTTCATCATGTAAGTCGCCTATGGAAATGTTCGGAGCCGTTATAAAATCATACTATGCAGAAAAAGCAGGTATTGATAAAGATAAGATTTATTCCGTTGCTATTATGCCGTGTACTTCAAAGAAATTTGAGGCAAGCAGAGATGAGCTTTCTTCAAGCGGTACGCAGGATATAGACGCATCTCTTACCACAAGAGAGCTTGCAAGAATGATTAAGCAGGCAGGAATTGACTTTGCAAATCTTCCTGATGAAGAATTTGACCAGCCGTTCGGCGCTGCAACAGGTGCAGGTGTTATATTCGGAACAACTGGCGGTGTTATGGAAGCTGCAATCCGTACTGTATATGAGATTTTGGAAAAGAAACCGCTTGACAACTTAAATGTAACTGCTGTAAGAGGCCTCGAGGGCATTAAAGAAGCAACTCTTAAAATTGCAGGAAAAGATGTTAAAGTTGCTGTTGCTCACGGTACTAAAAATGCAAGAGTTATTCTTGACAAAATCAAAGCCGGAGAAAAGTATGACTTTGTTGAAATCATGGCATGCCCCGGCGGCTGCATAAACGGCGGCGGTCAGCCTATAGTTGATTCACGCACAAAGGCTGTTGTAGATGTTAAGGCTAAAAGAGCGGGCGCTCTCTACAGCGAGGATGAAGCTTCTGTTCTCAGAAAATCTCACGATAACCCGAACATCCAGCTTATGTACAAGGAATACTTCGGCGAACCCGGAAGCCATAAAGCACATGAACTTCTTCATACACATTATGTTGACAGAAGTGCTGACAAATAGAATAAATTCACCAAAAAATATTTTTTTAAAATAAAAATTTAGGTAAAATATTGAAATATTTTGTCTTGACATTTTAATTTTATGGGTGTATAATTTAGCAATAAAGTAGCAAGGACGCTGCAAGAGGAATATCCTCATGCGGCGTCTTTTTTTATTTCTCGGAGAGGAGGGATTTACATATGGATGACTTGTCTGAAAAGCTTATGGAAAGACTTTTCGGCAAAACAGCATTTACAATACCTTTCGGAGAAGGAATTCCTGTTTCCGTATCGTTTGCAGTGAGCTGGGCGATAATTATTATTCTTACACTTGCTTCAATATGGTTTACTCATAATATGAAGCTTGTGCCGGGAAAGAAACAAGCGGCGGTTGAAGCAGCCGTTGAATGGATATACCGCTTTTTTACCGATTTGCTTGGTGAAGAAGGCAGGCGTTATGTGCCGTATCTCGGAACAGTGCTTCTGTACATCGGTGTTTCAAACCTGAGCGGTATTTTTGGTATTACACCGCCTACCAAGGAACTTAACGTAACAGCGGCACTTGCAATTATGAGCATTGTACTTGTTGAAGGAGCCGGAATACGGGCAAAGGGTACAAAGAGATGGCTTAAGAGCTTCGCAGAGCCGGTGGCGTTTGTGGCGCCTATAAATATTCTGGAAATATTTATCCGCCCGCTGTCACTGTGCATGAGATTATTCGGAAACATTCTCGGCGGTTTTGTTGTAATGGAACTTATAAAAATTGTGGCGCCTGTTTTGGTACCGTTGCCTTTCAGCTTTTATTTTGATATATTTGACGGATGTATACAGGCATATGTTTTCGTATTCCTTACTTCACTGTTTATAAAAGAAGCTGTCGAATAAGATGAACATATGTTGATTTTCTAAAATAATTATAAAAAACGGAGGAATGAATCATGGGAACTTTAATAGCAGTAGGTGCAGGTATTGCAGTATTAACCGGTATAGGAGCAGGTATAGGTATAGGCGTGGCAACAGGCCGTGCGGCAGATGCAATTGCAAGACAGCCCGAAGCCAAGGGAGATATAAACAAAGCTTTGCTTTTGGGCTGTGCTTTGGCAGAGGCAACGGCAATTTACGGTTTTGTTATTGCGGTGCTGATAATACTTTTCTTGAAATAAACCGGGAGGCGAGCATATATGTTAACGCTGAATTGGGAGTTAATCGGTAATATTGTAAATGTTTTGATACTGTTTGTATTGCTCAGAATTTTTTTGTTTAAGCCGGTAATGAAGGTTATTGAAAAACGCAGAGAATATATTGAAAATCAGCTTGCCGACGCAAAAAAAGTACAGGCAGATGCCGATAGGGCCAAACAGCAGTATTCCGATATTCTGCAAAAAGCAAATGCCGAGGCTGATGAAATACTGAAAAAAGCAGAAACACAGGCAAAAGCAGCATATAATGCCGCTATGGAGCAGGCTGAGTGCGAAGCAAAAAAACGAGTAGAGCAGGCCGAAAAAGAAATTGCAAGAGAACGTGAACAAATGCTTCTGAATGTAAAAGATGAAGCGGCTGAAATTGCACTTCTTGCAGCAGATAAGCTTGTGAAAAAACGCATTGACAGCCGTGAAGAAGAAAAACTGCTGGATGAATTTATAGCTGAGGCAGGTGCTTTGCGATGACTGTTTTTTCGGATGTATGTGCAAAAGCACTTATGGATATTGGCGTAACCGAACAGCAAATGCAGATAAGTAAAGAGCTTTTTTCGGATTTGAATCTTGCCGGTGCTCTTGACAATCCGTCTGTGAGCATCAAAGAAAAAACAAAAATAATAGACAGACTGTTTCCGGAAAATACAAAAGCTTTTTGGAGTTTGCTCTGTGCAGACGGCAGAATTAGTGAAGCCGATGATGTTTTTGATTCGTATGACGCAGCTGTTTTGAAAAAGAAAAATTACATCAAAGCAGAGCTGGCTTATGCATCAGAACTTACGGACATTCAAAAGCAAAAGATAAAGGATATGATTTGCTCTATGCAAAAAACAAACGGTGTAATTCTGAACTGTAATTGCGATGAAAGTCTGATTGGCGGATATACACTGCAAATCGGTGATATAAAGTATGATAAAAGCATTCTCGGCGGATTGAACAATCTGCACAGAATTCTTATGTGGAGGTGAGCAACTTGAGTATTGTCAGACAGGATGAAATTCTTTCTGTATTAAAAAGCGAAATAAAAAATTTTGACTTAAAAACACAGGTAAGCGAAACGGGAAGCGTAATACAAATACATGACGGCATTGCAAATGTTTATGGCATTAACCATGCAATGTACGGCGAGCTTGTTGAGTTTGAAACAGGAATATACGGTATTGTTCAGAATATAGAATATAAATCGGCAGGTGTCATACTGCTCGGAAGTGAAAAAGGATTGAGGGAAGGCTCTGCGGTAAAAAGAACAGGAAAAAAAGCCGGAGTACCCGTCGGAAGCGGGTTTATAGGCAGAGTTGTTGATGCTCTCGGCAATCCTATCGACGCTCTCGGACCGATAAAAAGCGATGATTTTTATCCTATAGAAAATGACGCGCCGGGCGTTACCGAAAGAAAATCCGTAACGGTTCCGCTTCAGACCGGTATTCTTTCAATTGACGCCATGTTTCCTATCGGACGCGGACAGCGTGAATTGATAATAGGCGACCGTCAAACCGGAAAAACTTCGATAGCTATAGATACTATTCTTAACCAGAAAGGACAGGATATGATTTGTATCTATGTAGCCATAGGACAAAAGGCTTCTACAGTTGCAAAGCTTGTGGAAACGCTTAAAAAGCACGGTGCTATGGACTATACTATTGTTATGTCTGCTTTTGCAAGCGACCTTGCATCATTGCAGTATATTGCACCGTATTCCGGTACTGCAATGGCAGAGTATTTTATGAAGCAGGGCAGAGATGTATTGATTGTATATGACGATTTGTCAAAGCACGCGGCAGCATACAGGGAAATGTCACTTTTGCTGCAGCGCTCACCGGGACGTGAGGCATATCCCGGAGATGTATTCTACCTGCACTCCAGGCTTTTGGAGCGTTCAAGCAGACTGGATGACGCACACGGAGGAGGCTCTATAACCGCTCTGCCGGTAATAGAAACTCTTGCAGGCGATGTTTCGGCATATATCCCGACAAATGTTATATCTATCACAGACGGACAGATTTTTTTGGAAAGCGAGCTGTTTTTCTCGGGAGTTCGTCCGGCAGTAAATGTAGGACTTTCCGTTTCGCGTGTCGGTGGTGCGGCGCAGACAAAAGCAATGAAAAAAGCATCCGGCGGTTTAAGGCTTGATTTGGCGCAATTTCGGGAAATGGAAGTGTTCACACAGTTTAGCTCGGATTTGGACAGCACAACAAAGGAACTTTTGGAGCACGGCAACCGTTTGATGGAGCTTTTGAAACAACCGCTTTCGCATCCGCTTAGCCTTCATGAAGAAGTCATTCTTCTTTGTGCGGCAAAAAACAGACTGTTTTTGGATGTTCCGCTTGAAAATATGAAGCAGTTTAAACAGGATTTATTGCAGTATTTTGAACGGACACAGACAGAATTAATCAAAGAAATAGATGAAAAACGTGAGCTTACGGATGAAATTGAAAATAAAATCAAGGATACGGTTATTGAATATAAAAGCAGGTGATGTACTATGGCAAATATGCGTGAAATCCGAACAAGAATGAACAGCGTAAATGAGATAATGAAAATAACAAATGCAATGTATCTGATTTCTTCGTCAAAGCTCAAAAAGGCACGCAGACAGCTTGAAGCAACCGAACCGTATTTTTTGGGATTGCAGAGTACAATGCGTGACATACTGGAGCACACACCGGAGTTTGAACATATTTATTTTGATCACCGCAATAATGTTCCCGAAGAAGAAAAAAGGATAAGCTACATAGTTTTTACGTCGGACAAAGGTCTGGCAGGCTCTTTTAATCACACAATGGTTCGCATGGCAGAGGAAGAAATGGCAAAGCATAAAAATACGGCGCTGTTTGTTGTCGGACAGTACGGCAGAGCATATTTTATGAATAAAAAAATACTTGTTGACGGCGAATTTCTGTATACGGCTCAGGACCCAAACTTTTATCGGGCGCGTTCTATGGCGGAAAGCATGATCGAACTTTTCGTGCATGGTTATACCGATGAGGTAAGAGTAATTTACACGGCAATGGTAAGTCCGATTAAATCAGAACCGCAGATGATGAAGCTTCTTCCGCTTGACAGGGAAACATTTAAACATGCGCCTGATGAATTCAGGTACGGAAGCGCCGATTTTACACCGTCGCCGAAAAAGGTAATGGATTATCTTGTTCCGAGTTATCTGCGCGGTTTGCTGTACGGTGTTATGGTTGAGTCGTTTTCCAGTGAACAAAATGCCCGTATGACGGCTATGGATGCGGCTACAACAAGTGCAAAGGAAATGATCAGAGAGCTTTCATTGCTGTATAACCGTGCACGTCAGGCTGCAATTACCCGGGAAATAACCGAGGTTGTAAGCGGTGCCAACAGTTTAAAGAATAAATAGATTATATCTCTGCTTGCATAGGAAAAGTCTGAAAGGAGTGAATTTGAAATGCATAAAGGAAAAATCGTTCAAGTATTCGGACCGGTTGTTGATGTAGCTTTTGACGGGGAATATCTGCCTGTGATAAAGGAAGCTATGTCGGTTGATAATCACGGAAAGCGCGCAGTCATGGAGGTTGCACAGCATATGGGCAATAATACGGTACGCGCTGTTATGCTTACGTCGAGCGAAGGTCTTCAGAAGGATATGGAGGTTGAAGCTTTGGGCAGCGGTATAAAAGTTCCGGTCGGAAAAGAAACGCTTGGCAGAATGTTTAATGTTCTCGGACAGACAATTGACGGAGGCGATACGGTATCGGGCGAACAGCAGTGGGAAATTCACCGTGATCCGCCGAGCTTCGAGCAGCAAAGCCCGGTTGTGGAAATACTTGAAACAGGTATAAAGGTAATAGATCTTCTCGCTCCGTATGCCAAGGGCGGAAAAATCGGTTTGTTCGGCGGTGCCGGAGTGGGTAAGACGGTGCTTATTCAGGAGCTTATTCACAATATTGCCACGGAACACGGCGGATATTCCATATTTACAGGTGTCGGGGAGCGTTCAAGAGAGGGCAATGACTTGTGGATGGAAATGAAAGAATCGGGTGTTTTGAATAAAACCGCGCTTGTTTTCGGACAAATGAACGAGCCGCCCGGTTCAAGAATGCGCGTGGCTCAGACAGGACTTACAATGGCTGAATATTTTCGGGATGTGGAAAAACAAAATGTTTTGCTGTTTATTGATAATATTTTCAGATATGTTCAGGCAGGCTCTGAGGTGTCGGCACTTTTGGGAAGAATGCCGTCCGCAGTAGGCTATCAGCCGACGCTTGCAACCGAAATGGGCGAGCTTCAGGAGAGAATAACTTCGACAAAAGACGGCTCTGTTACATCGGTTCAGGCAGTCTATGTACCTGCCGATGATTTGACCGACCCTGCACCTGCAATTACATTTGCACATCTTGACGCTACGACAGTTCTTTCAAGGAAAATTGTTGAACAGGGAATATACCCGGCTGTAGATCCTTTGGAATCTTCATCTCGTATTCTCGAACCGGATGCAGTCGGCGAGCGTCATTATGAAATTGCAAGAAAAACACAGGAGCTGCTCCAAAAATATAAAGAACTCCAGGACATTATCGCAATACTCGGTATGGATGAGCTGGATGAAGCGGATAAAACTGCCGTTTACCGTGCAAGGAAAATCCAAAAGTTTTTGTCGCAGCCCTTCAGCGTTGCGGAAACATTTACGGGAATGCAGGGCAAGTATGTACCGCTTGAGGAAACATTAAAAGGATTTGAAGCAATTATATCGGGTGAGATGGATGATTACCCGGAAGCTGCATTTTTAATGGTCGGTACAATTGATGAAGTGCGTGATAAAGCAAAGAAAATATCCGCCGAGTAATGCGAGGGGGTATATGTATGTCAAAGAACTTTCAACTGCAAATAATTTCATGCGACAGACAGTTTTATGACGGACCGTGTGAAATGCTGGTTTTTCAGGGATTAGACGGCGAATACGGCGTTATGGCAGGGCATGAGCCTATGGTTACATGCCTGACAGCCGGCGAACTGCGCTATAAATACGACGGGAAATGGCACTATGCAGCCATAAGCAACGGTTTTATAGCGGTTAATCCATATAAGGCAACTGTTATGGCAGATACGGCTGAATCACCGGAAGAAATTGATGTCCGCCGTGCTAATGAGGCTAAACTCCGCGCCGAGGAGCTTTTAAGGCAAAAGCAGAGCATACAGGAGTATTATCACATACAGGCGGCATTAAACCGCGCTATGAACAGACTCAAAGTAACAAAAAGACATATGCGGTAAAGCTTTATTTATATACAAAAAACGGAACAAGCAGGGCTTGTTCCGTTTTAATGTGGAGCTGTCAAGCAGATTTGAACTGCCGACCTCTTCCTTACCAAGGAAGTGCTCTACCTACTGAGCTATGACAGCATCACAACAGAAACTATTATATCACAAAGTATTTGTTTTGTCTATACCTAAAACCAAAAAAATTTACTTTTTTGAAAAATTTTTGATTTTAAGCTCCGGATAAAAAATCTATTCGAGAATATTTGTTGTAATATAGTCTGCACCGAGTTCCGCAAGCTTCTCGCCGCATTTTTTATCATTGCAGGTCCAGCAATTGATTTCTATGTTATTTGCCTTGAGTTTTTTTACAACTTCTTTTGTAAGCGATTTGTAATAAATGTCAATGTCAAACTTATGTTCTGTCAGTTTGCTTAAAATCTCATCCGAGAAATTCTTTGTCAAAAACTGAATTTTTTGAACGGGCAGTTCTTTTCGCAAGTTAACCAAATTGTCGAAATCAAATGAAATAAACACAGTGTTTTTCAGATAACAGTGTGCTTTTACAACAGCGATTATTTTTTTAATATCATCTGCGGGAAAGCTGTTTTTAAGCTCCACAACAGCCATTTTGCCATATCGGCTGCAAATTCGCAGATATTCGCCGAAAGTCGGGATTTTAAGGTCGCACCTTAGAGATGAATCGGTGTCCTTAATATTGATTTTCTGAAGTTCTGCATAGGTGCTTTCTTCTATAACTATGTTTTCATCGGATATACGCGATGTGTCATCATCATGTATTACGACAAATACTCCGTCAATAGTTTTGTGTACATCGGTTTCTATTCCGAAGTAAGAGCGGTTTGCCGCAGCGACAAAGGATGCATTTGTATTTTCGGCTTCAATACCGCTCAGCCCGCGGTGGGCTATGACTTTAACGTTTCTTTTTTTGAATTTTACGGTATCCATTTTTCAGCGCTCCATATCACGGATTTTTTAGTCGGTTTTGTCGTCGGCGTTTGCCGATGATATTATATCTTCTGTCATAACTTTAAATATATTTGCACTCAGTGCAATCCGAACGGTAAGGTTATGCATTTTTTCCGCAGAGCTGTCTTCGGACTCAAAAACAGGTTCTGCTACAGAAGATATTTTACCGGCAATGTATGAAAACGTTTTTTGCTGATTTTCAGAAAAAGCTTCATACATGAGTCTGATGTCGTTTTCATTGTCTAAAAGCGGTATGATTTTTTGTATTGACGGTATGTTCAGAGCTTGCTTTAATGAGCTTATCATGATTAAATATGCAAGATGTATTTTGGAGTATTTCTTTTTCCGCGGTGCAGGCATTACTTTGAGCTTAACGTAGTTGTTAATCATGGGCGGTGTCATGGCGGATGCCTGCGTGCTTCCTGACGGAACAAAAACACTCAGGTAATCGTTCATAAGAGCAATTACCTGATCCATGTATAAATCAAATGACGGTAAGTCATCCCAAGTCGGGAAACAATAGTCATTTAACAGTTTTTTCCACGATTGTGTGTGCTGCATAAATTCGCTTTTGCTATAGTTCATGCGCTTAATCTCCAAATCAAAATTTTAAAACTGTTTTTTTATTGCATCAACTTTTGAGAAAACCTTAATTAAAACCGACGCAACGATAATTCCGGCAAGAGCCTGGATGGAATTAAGCGGTACTGCCAGTGCGGCGCTTGCATATTTATATAATATGCATTCAAATCCAAAGTATCCGAACACCATTATAAGCTCGGCAACTATTCCTGCAAGCACAAGACGTACCGTGCTTTTTTGCGGAAAACGGTATATAAGTGCGGCAACAAGCGCCATAAGCGCTTTTATGACAAAAGTGGCAGGAGCATATGCGGCATATAACAGGAGAATATCTGCAAATGCACTTCCGATTCCTGCGGCAATTGTGCCGTATACCGGTCCGAGCATAAATCCGGCAAGCAGAACAATGCAGTCACCGAGGTTTATGTATCCCTGAGTTATGGTTATCGGAATATGTATAACCATAGTTGCAACGCATGCCAGCGCCGCAAAAAGTGCAGTGTAAATCATTTTCTGTGTTTTTGAATGTTTCATTGTGAATTTCCCCCTTGGTTATTTTATTAATTAACCGTTGCCGGTTTTTCTTTGTACAGAATTTTTAAAACTATCGGTGTAAGTACCGATGAACATATTATAAGCAGTATTACCGGGGTGAAATATACCGGCTCCATAAGTCCGACGGAAAGACCTTTCTGTGCTACAATCAAAGCTACCTCTCCGCGCGTCATCATTCCTACACCGACCTTGAGCGAATCACTGTTTGAAAAGCCGAATGACTTTGCCGCCAGTCCGCATCCGATTATTTTTGCAATAAGCGCTACGGCAACAAATGCCAGCGAAAACAGCAGTATTGATGCGGTAACACCGGAAATTTCGGTTTTTATTCCTATACTTGCAAAAAATATCGGACCGAACAGCATATATGAGTTAATGTTCATTTTGCGTTCTATGTACTGCGCGTCACGGATGTTACATAATATAACGCCTGCCACAAAGGCCCCCGTAATATCGGCAACTCCGAAATATTTCTCTGCCGCATATGACAGAATCATACAGAAGGCAAGACCGAGTATTGGTATTCTCTGAGTGTGCAGATATGCTTTGTCAAGCTTTTTGAATATTTTATATACAAAATATCCGCCGAATCCCGATACTGCAAAGAACAAAAGGCTTTTAAGCACAACAACCGCAGCATTTGCGTCCGATTTTCCACTGCCGGTACCGATGACAACGGTAAGAACTATTATACCGATGACATCATCAATAATTGCTGCGCTTACAATTGTTGTTCCGAGAGTGGTTTTAAGCTTGCCAAGCTCCGCAAGAGTTTTTACCGTTATGCTTACACTTGTTGCGGTAAGGACTACGCCTATGAAAACAGCTTTATAAAAATGTGCTGTTCCGATTGCTGCAAATCCGTAAAACGTCATGTAAAGCAATGTGCCAAAAATCAGCGGAACAATAACGCCTGTACATGCTACCACAAATGCCGTTACACCGGTCTTCATTAAATCCTGCAAATTAGTGCCGAGCCCGGCACTGAACATCAGAAGTATAACGCCGATTTCTGCCATTTGACTTAAAAACGAGCTTGGTGCAACGAGATGCATACCGGGTTTGAACAGTCCCAATACAAGCGTTGCCACAGGTCCGATTAACAGCCCGGCAATTATTTCGCCGACAACCTGCGGAACATTGCATTTTCTTGCAATAATACCGCACAGTTTGGCGGCAACAAGAATTATTGCAAGATCACGAAAAATAAGATAGTTTTGCATTTTAGTATCACCATATCCGAATTTATTAACCGCCGTGCTTTTGCACTGCGGTTTTGTTATGGTTTATTATAGCACCGGTCTAAGTAAAAAACAATATGTATTTTGACAAAATTCTCTTAGGACATGTTTTGAATTTAATACATATGCAATAAATATGTTTTAAAAATACCGTGCCAAATTTATTGCTTTG
This sequence comes from uncultured Clostridia bacterium, assembly GCA_934481345.1. Lineage (GTDB taxonomy): Bacteria > Bacillota > Clostridia > UMGS1810 > UMGS1810 > CAKSIN01. The sequence goes on along the minus strand of CAKSPF010000001.1, from coordinate 168,076 downwards.
TATTGATTTGTGGGATGGTTTGTGTTAATATTATACTTAGATACATATAGCTATAAAATTTTTGACATATATTAAATTTTATGAGGTGAATTTATGGAGGAACGTCTGTTCAGTGTAAAACTGAAAAAAGTTATTGATGAATTCGGACTGGAAATGATTTATACTTCAAGTGATTTTGATGAAGTGGAAATCGTAAATAATGAGGTTAACCGTCCGAGCCTTCAGATAGCCGGATTTTTCGATTATTTTGACAATACGAGAATACAGGTTATAGGTAAGGTAGAAATATCATATATCAACAAAATGACTTCGGAACAAAAAACGCAGTCGCTTGAAAAATTGTTTGACAAAAAGCTTCCCGTTGTTATTGTTACCAGGGAAATGGAAATACCGGATGAAATGTATGAACTTGCAAAAAAGTATAATACAACCCTTGCAAGAACCAAAATGTCCACATCAAGGTTTGTAAGCGCACTTATTGCACTGCTTAACATTGAACTTGCTCCGCGTATGACAACGCACGGCGTGCTTGTGGAGGTCTACGGAGAAGGTGTTCTTCTGCTCGGCGACAGCGGCGTAGGAAAGAGCGAAACGGCAATAGAGCTTGTGAAAAGAGGTCACAGACTTGTTGCGGACGACGCGGTTGAAGTAAAGCGCGTGTCAGACAAATCGCTTTTGGGCAGTGCCCCGGATATTATAAGGCATTTTATTGAATTAAGAGGTATAGGAATTATTGACGTAAAGATGATATTCGGTATGGGTGCCGTAAAGAATACCGAAAAAATAGATATGATTATCAATCTTGAGGTCTGGCAGGCAAAGAAACAATACGACAGATTAGGTCTTACAACCGAATATACCGAGCTTTTGGGTATAAAAGTCCCTTCGCTTACAATACCGGTCAAACCGGGACGTAATCTTGCCGTTGTCGTTGAGGTCGCCGCAATGAATCATAGACAGAAAAAAATGGGTTATAATGCTGCCGAGGCTCTTAACAGCAGACTTATGAATGAAATGGAATCAAAATCATAACATCTTGTATACAAAATAAAATATATAAAGGAGAAAGAAAATGTATTATATAGGCATAGACATTGGCGGAACAGGAGTAAAGGCAGGAGTTGTTTCGCCCGAAGGAAAGATTCTGGTAAAGGACTCGGTTGAAACAAATGTAGACGCGGGATATAAAAAAATCGTTTCGGATACAGCGGAACTTGTAAAAAAAGTAGTAAGCGATGCAAAAATTACGCTTGATGACGTGAAGTCAATCGGAATAGGATGCCCCGGCTCAATTGATGATAAAACGGGAGTCGTGGTTTATGCAAATAATCTGGGATTTAAAAACGCTCCGATTTGCAGCGAACTTAAAAAATATATAGACAAACCGATTTATATAAATAATGACGCAAACTGTGCGGCATTGGGAGAATTTTTTGCTTTGAATGATGATTCCGTAGAAGATTTTATTGCCGTTACACTCGGTACCGGGGTAGGAGGCGGTGTAATAATCGATAAAAAGCTTTATACAGGATTTAACAGCGTTGCCGGTGAACTCGGTCATACCGTAATCGTTGTTGACGGTGAGCAGTGTACCTGCGGAAGAAAAGGCTGCTGGGAGGCATATGCTTCCGCAACGGCTCTTATCAGGGAAACCGAAAAAGCGGCAGCAAACAATCCCGATTCTCTTCTTGCAGCTATGATAAAGGAAAACGGCGGCAAAGCCAACGGAAAAATTCCGTGGGATGCCATGCAGAGCGGCGATGCGGTCGGAAAACAGGTTATTGATATGTATGTAAAATATGTATCCGAGGGTATAATAAACCTTATAAATACATTTCAGCCGAATGTCGTTGCCATTGGCGGCGGAATAAGCAGACAGGGTGACAATCTTCTTACGCCCGTAAGAAAATATATTGAAGATAAATGCTACGGCGGAGGTCTGGTTCCGGCGTCAAAGATTGTTATGGCACAGCTTGGCAACGAAGCGGGAATAATCGGCGCTGCATTTTTGGGAAAATAATTGACGGGAGTGGCTTAATATTAACAGTACAGAAAGTTTGCTGAAAAAATGTTTAACCGATGATAATATTTTTGCGGATGAACCTATGAAAAATCATACCAGTTTCAGAACCGGAGGGTGTGCAAAGTATTTTGTCACTCCGGACAGCGCAGACGGACTGAAAGAACTGATACGGCTTCTAAGCGAAAACGGTGAAAAATATGTCGTTGTAGGCAACGGCTCAAATCTGCTGGTGTCCGACAAAGGATACGACGGAGTGGTTGTCGCTATCGGCAGGAAGTTTTCTGAAATCACGGCAAAGGGCAATACAATCATTGCTCAGTCCGGCGCTCTTTTATCCAAAATTGCCGTAACCGCGCTTGAAAATTCTCTTTCGGGATTTGAGTTTGCGTCCGGAATACCCGGAAGTCTGGGCGGTGCGGTAATGATGAATGCAGGAGCATACGGCGGTGAGATGAAGGACGTTGTCGAAAGTACGGATTATATAGACGAAAACGGATATATAAAAACTGTTTTCGGAAGTGATCATCAGTTCGGCTACCGTAAAAGCCGGTTTAAAAACGGCGAGGTGATTTTGTCGTCCGTTATTAAACTTAAATCCGGAAATTACAGCGAAATCAAATCACTTATGGAAGAACTTAATTCCAGAAGACGTGAAAAACAGCCGCTTAACTTTCCGAGCGCAGGAAGTACATTTAAAAGACCGGAAGGATATTTTGCGGCAAAGCTTATTGACGATGCAAATCTTCGCGGATACAGTATAGGCGGCGCAGCGGTATCGGAGAAACATTGCGGCTTTATAGTAAACAGCGGCAACGCTACAAGCAGCGATATTTATAATCTGATGAATTATGTAAAAAAAGAAGTTTACAATAAATTCAAAGTAACTTTGGAAAACGAAGTAAGACTTATCGGGGACTTTGAGTAGTTTTAAAACAGGCGGGGTGAGCAGAAATGGAATTTGTGGTAATAACGGGAATGTCGGGTGCAGGAAAAAGCCAGACTGTCAAATATATGGAGGATATGGGCTTTTACTGTGTTGATAATATGCCGCCGAAGCTCTTTACAAAATTTGCGGAAATATGTTCTTCATCGGACAGTGCCATTACAAAGGTTGCTTTTGCAATAGATACAAGAGGCGGAGTGCTTTTTTCGGAACTTATAGAATGTATCGATGATTTTGAAAAAAATATCGGCAACTGTGATTTGCTGTTTTTGGACGCGAATACCGATGCGCTTGTTAAGCGGTATAAAGAAACAAGGAGAATGCATCCTCTCGCCAAAAACGGAAATCTGATAGACGGTATAGAAAAGGAACGCGAAATGCTTTCCGATATAAGGAAAAGAGCGGATTTTGTCATTGACACATCCGAACTTAAACCGAAGGAGCTTCGTGATAAGCTGCGCGGTGTTTTTGAAATAGAAACCGAACCGGAAGCTATGCAGATAAATGTAATGTCGTTCGGATTTAAATACGGTTTGCCGATAGATGCCGATTTGGTTTTTGATGTAAGATTTTTACCTAATCCGTTCTATATTTCCGAATTGAAAGAAAAAACAGGACTTGACCGCGACGTTAGCGATTATGTAAAAAACTCATCCGTTACGTCGGAATTTCTTGAAAAGCTTATGGATATGATGGGCTTTCTCGTGCCGCATTATATTGAAGAAGGCAAGTCAAATCTTGTGGTTGCAATAGGGTGTACAGGCGGAAAACACCGCAGTGTGACTGTTGCAAATGAACTGTTTTCATATCTTATATCCAAAGGATTGAATGCGTATATTACGCACAGAGATATAAATAAAGGCAGGTAGTTTCGGAGGGCTTAATGAAAAATTTGTCTGATGTAAAAATTGTCGCAATCGGCGGCGGAACAGGTCTTTCGACAATGCTCCGCGGTATTAAGCAGTTTACGTCGAATATAAATGTGATAGTTACTGTTTCCGATGACGGAGGAAGCTCCGGAGTATTGAGAGAGGATTTAAACATTCCCCCTCCGGGCGATATACGCAATTGCATTGTTGCACTTGCCGATGCCGAAGACATGCTGAAAAAACTTTTCAGATACCGCTTCGACTGCGGAATGTTGAAAGGACACAGCTTCGGTAATTTGTTTTTGGCTGCAATGACCGAACTTACGGGCGATTTTGAAAATGCAATAGAGCGCATGAGCTCGGTACTTGCCGTAAAAGGACACGTTCTGCCCGTTACAAAGGAGAATGTGAATTTAAAGGCGGTTTTGAAAAACGGAAACCAGGTGTTCGGAGAATCCAATATACCAAAGGTATGTATCTCGGAAAACAGCGCCATAAGCCGTGTTATAATGGAACCGAAAGGGGCAAAGGCATTTGGAAGGTGTGTTGACGCAATTAACGAAGCGGATATAGTAATACTCGGACCTGGCAGCTTATATACCAGCATAATACCGAATTTGCTCATAGACGGTATAACGGATGCACTTATGAAAACAAAGGCAAAAAAAGTATATATCTGCAATGTTATGACGCAGCCCGGTGAAACAGACGGTTACAGCGCCTTTGAACATGTGCAGGCTATTGAGCGGCACTCTGCCGAAAAAATAGTGGATATCTGCATAGCGAACAATGAACAGCTTGATGAAAAAACTCTTTTAAGGTATCTGAGCAAAGGCTCCGAGCAGGTAATATCTGACAGAGAAAGCTTTGAAAAATCCGGTATACAGCTTATAGAGGATAATCTTGTATACATAGATGAAAACGACAAGGTAAGGCACGATTACATACATTTGGCAGATATAATAAAAACAATAATCAACAGTAATTAACGGAGACGGTTATATGTCATTTTCTTCAGATACAAAAAATGAGCTTGTTAAAATTAAAAATGCAAATTCCGCACTTTCATTGTGCGAGCTTATGGGTACTGTTTCATTCGGCGGTAAGCTGAGGCGCGGAAATGACGGCCTTATACTTCAGATTGTAACCGAAAATCCCAAAATTGCAAGACACATATATCAGCTTGTAAAGGATACACTGGAAATAAATACAAAAATCAAAATACATAAAACTGCCGGCGGTAATTCATATTATCAGGTATATATGGAAAACAGCAGTGTGATGGCTATTATGTTAAAACTCGGATTTATTGAAAAGCCGTCGGATGTAAACTATTTTACCGCTTTCAGAGCAAAAACCGAAATGCTTAACAGCACGGCAAAAAGAAAAGCGTTTCTGCGAGGGGTATTTCTTGTATGCGGCTCCGTTACAAGTCCGGAGAAGAAGTATCATATGGAATTTGTCACTGCAAATTACGGTCTGCATAATGATTTGTATTCAGTGATGAGAGCGCTCGGACTGAAACCCAGAGTCGTAGTGCGTAAAAGCAATATGGTTATTTATTTTAAAAATTCCGATGAAATAGCGGATATTTTAACCGCAATGGGTGCTTTTTCCATGCTTATGAATTTTCATAATGCTAAAATTATAAAAGAAATACGCAACAACGTAAACAGAACGATTAACTGTGAATCCGCAAACATGCAGAAAATGGTTGATGCGTCTGTTTCGCAGGTTCATGCTATAGAAAAACTCATTAAAAATAAAATGTTTGACACTTTGCCGGAAAATCTAAAGGAGGTTGCGCGCCTTCGTCTTGAATACCGGGAGCATTCCCTCAAAGAGCTTGGTGAAATGCTTAACCCGCCGCTCGGGAAATCCGGTGTTAACCACCGTCTGCGGAAAATTCAGGAGATAGCGGATAATTGCCGATGAACGATTTTACACATTTGCACATTCATACTCAATACAGTATACTCGACGGAGCAGCAAAAATAGATCCGTTGCTTGACCGTGCCGCTGAGCTCGGATTTAAAAGCATGGCTATTACCGATCATGGTGTTATGTACGGTGCTGTTGAGTTTTATGCCGCCGCAAAGAAACGCGGAATAAAGCCGATAATCGGCTGTGAGGTTTATACAGCTCCGCAGAGCCGTTTCGGAAGAACTTACGGAGTGGACTCCGCATACGGACATTTAATTTTGCTTGCCGAAAACAAGGATGGATACAAAAATCTTATGACATTGGTTTCTTATTCGTTTCTGGAGGGCTTTTATTATAAACCGAGAGTCGATAAAGAACTTCTTAAAAAATATTCAAACGGTCTTATTGCGCTTAGCGGCTGTCTCAAGGGCGAGGTGAGCATGCACCTTGCAAACGGAAATTACGGCAGCGCTCTGAAATCAGCACAGGAATATGCCGATATTTTCGGCAGCAGCAATTTTTATCTGGAAATACAGGATCACGGTATTCCGGAGGAAAAAACAGTCATAGACGGTATGATAAAGCTGTCTGAGGAAACCGGGCTTAAGCTTGTCGCTACAAACGACGCACATTATATAAACCGCGAAGACAGTATATTGCAGGACGTTTTAACCTGTATACAAACCGGCAAAAAAATAGATGATGATGACAGACTTAAATTTTTCGGACAGGAGTTTTATGTAAAATCCGCCGAGGAAATGGCAAGTCTGTTTTCGTATGTTCCGAGCGCAGTTGAAAATACTGCGGCGATTGCAAAAAGGTGTAATGTTGAACTTGACTTTAACAAAATTCATCTTCCTAAAATCGAAATTGAAACCGAGCTTACGCATTTTGAATATTTAAAAAAACTGTGCTGCGAAGGCGCGGCAAAAAAATACGGCACAGTTACCGAAGAAATAAAAAAACGCATTGAATATGAATTAAAAGTTATAGAATCTATGGGGTATACCGACTACTTTTTGATTGTGTGGGATTTTATAAAATTTGCAAAGGACAGCAAAATCCCCGTCGGACCCGGCAGAGGCAGCGCAGCAGGGAGCATTGTGTCATACTGCCTTAATATAACCGAGGTTGATCCTATAAAATACGACCTCGTTTTTGAAAGATTTTTAAATCCCGAAAGAATAAGCATGCCGGATATTGATATTGATATCTGCAATGAACGGCGTGATGAGGTTAAAGAATATGTTTCAAAAAAATACGGCGAGAGCAGAGTCGCAAGTATAATAACATTCGGTACGCTTGCCGCGCGCGCGGCGGTACGCGATGTAGGCAGGGTAATGAATATAAGTCCTCAGACGGTAGACAAAGCTGCAAAATCCGTGCCGAATGTTCTGCACATTAAACTAAAAGACGCAATAGAAAAAAATGCAGACTTGAAACATATGTACGAAACTGATACGTCAGTAAAAAAAATGCTTGATATTGCAATCAAGCTTGAGGGATTTGTGCGCCATGTGTCTACCCATGCAGCAGGCGTGGTTATTGCAGATGACGAGCTTTTTAACTATGTTCCGGTGCAAACCGGAGATACCGTTCTTTTGACGCAGTATCCCATGGAAAGCCTTGAAAAAATCGGACTTCTTAAAATGGATTTTCTCGGACTAAGAAATCTCACTATAATTGACAATACCGTAAAGCTTGTAAAAAAACAGCGTGATATAACGATTGACCTTGCATATCTTGACTATAATGATGAAAAGACCTTTAAGCTTATTCAAAAAGGCGACACCGACGGAGTATTCCAACTGGAAAATCCCGGACTTCAGGCATTTTTAAGAAAATTCAAACCAAAAAGACTTGAGGATATTATCGCAACTACAAGTATATACAGACCGGGTCCGATGGAGCAGATACCGGCTTTTTTGGAAAATGTAAAAAATCCCGATAAAATAAAGTATCTTCATCCTCTTTTGGAACCCATTCTGAAACCCACTTACGGAACCGTCATCTATCAGGAACAGGTTATGAGTATTGTCCGTGCTCTCGCGGGATATTCCATGGGCAGGGCGGACCTTGTAAGACGCGCAATGGCTAAGAAAAAGAATGAGCAGATGGAAAAGGAAAGAAAGGTCTTTATAGAGGGACTTTGCGAAAACGGCAGGGTTACCGTTAACGGAACGCGAAGAAACGGTATTGACGATACCGTGGCAAATAAAATTTTCGATTTGCTTACGGATTTTGCCAACTACGCTTTTAATAAATCCCATGCTGCCTGTTACGCAAGGGTTGCATACCAGACGGCATATCTCAAGGCAAATTATCCGACGGAATACCTTGCGGCTCTGCTTGTGAGCCTGCTCGGAAATTCGCATAAAATATATAAATATGTTACCGGTTTCAAAAAATACGGAGTAAATCTGCTGCCGCCGGATATTAATAAGAGTATGGCAAATTTCAGCGTAGAGGGTAATGATGTACGTTTCGGATTTGCAGCTCTTAAAAATGTCGGAATGGTATTTCCGCAGAAAATAGTTGATGAACGGACACAAAACGGTGCTTTTAAGAGCTTTGAAGATTTTATTAACCGCATGGCGGCATATGATTTAAACCGCAGAAGTATAGAAGTGCTTATTAAAACCGGCGTTTTTGACTCGGTATTTCCTAACCGCAGAGTGTTGGTTTTAAATTATGAATCAATGCTTTCCGCCGTGCAAAAAGACGGTGTGGGTAAATCATCGGATCAGATAAGCTTTTTTTCCGGTGATGAACAAAGCAATCAAAAAATACTCCATGTAAGCGACAGCGAGGATTTTACATCCGAAGAAAAATTGTCTTTTGAAAATGAGTTTGCCGGTATGTATTTGTACGGAAATCCTATGGAAAAATACTTGCTTGTTTCGGCTGCTTTTTCCGACACTTTGATTTACAGCCTGCATGATGAAAAAATTGATGACGGACAGAAAGTAAATATATGCGGAGTAGTTTCGAATATATCAAAAAAACGTACAAAAAGCGGTGCTTTTATATGTACAATGAGTTTTACGGACATTTATGACACGGTAGAGCTTGCCGCTTTTGAAAAAACTTATCTTGCATTTCAGGGAGTTCTTAAAGAGGGCAGAGTAATCTGCGTTACAGCGCAGGTGCGAAAGCGAAACGATACCGTATCGCTGAGCTTAATTTCGGCAATGAATGCAGATGATTATAAAATCAGGCAGAATGCAAAGCTTTATTTAAGACTCGGCGATAATTCATTGCTTGATGAAATCAAAGGCATTCTGGCAAAATACCGCGGTGATACTCAGGTGTGCATATATATGGAAGACACGGGCGCCGTTTTTACGTCCGACAAAAATCACTGTGTCCGGTTGTGTGCCGGTCTTGCCGAAGAATTAAACGAAACTCTCGGATGCGAAAATGTGCGGATAAAATAAATATACTTTTTTCAAAAGCATCCGATAATCAACCGCTGAGATGTATAAAAATGTTATGATATATAAAAAAACATCAAGGTACAGCAAGAATTTTTTGCTTGTTTGTGTTAATGTGAAAATATCAGATAGCGCGATTAAGTGAAAAAGGAGAGAGAATATGAAGAAAAGGATGGTTTATGCAAGCCAGGTGGGAGCTGTTCTTGACAGTAATGTGTTAACCGGCGGCGGAACGGATGATACAGCGGCAATTCAGGCAGTACTGGATATTGCAAAAGACGGCACAGAGGGTGTGTATCTTGTTATGGACGGCGCGGCTCTTGTGAGAGGTCTGAAGGTGTATTCCAATACAACTATTTGCTGCCTTGATGATACCTGCGGTTTTTTCATGGCTCCCCATTCGGGCGGACCGCTTATTCAAAACGGTAACCGTGTATTTAACGGCGACGGTATTGACTGCTATATTACATTGCAGGGCGGTACATACAATCAGAATTGCCCCGAACAGGAACGCATGATACTGTATGACGATGCAGCCACGGGATTTTCAACATACATTGCCGAAGAAGGAAAATCAAGCGATTGGACGGTAGCTTTTTTGTTTATAGGCGTCCGACATGTCAGAATTACCGATGTTACTATTCGTGATCAATGTGTCTATGCTGCGTTTTTCCGCAACTGGAAACATGTTTTGTGTGAAAATGTCTTTATAGACCTTCCGAATAAAGCCCATGGCACCAATCAGGACGGTTTGCATTTTCACGGTCCCGGGCAGTATTTGACACTTCGCAACATACGGGGTTCGTCAAGTGATGATTTTATTGCACTCGGTCCTGACGAAGAAGATCGCAATGCTTCTATTTCGGATGTGTTGATTGACGGCGTTGAGCTGTACGGCGCAGACCAGGCAATACGCATGCTGTGCTGCAGCGGAGGCAGGCTTGATCGTGTTACGGTTAAAAATGTTACAGGTGTTTACCGTTCTTACGGCTTTTTCATTAACCCGTTTTTTAATGAGGGGGTTAAACCCGGATGCGGTTACGGAAGTATTGTCATTGATACGGTAAATCTTAAATCGGAAGCCATTGACTACCATTATACGGAACCGTTTTTGTTCCGTGTGGGAGGACACGTCGAATGTCTGACACTGCGTAATATTCAGCACAGCCATCCGCGTGACAGCCGTTATCTGGTAGATGTGGGGTTGCGTTACTGCGAGGACAACCGTCTGCCGCCGGATTGGGATCCGGAAACAAGAGTAGATTCTCTTGTAATTGACGGAATCAACACTTATGAAGACGATTCTTCTTCATCTCCGACTGAGTATGTGCGTGTTCACAGCGGAAGCGTACAGTCGCTCACCGTTAAAAATATAAATATTATCAGAAAAAATACTTGCGGCTGCGGCGGTGCAATTGTGCATATCTGCAATGATGCAAAAGTTAAAAATCTTAATATCGGCGATGTGTATGCCGAAAAGGTATCTGTCGTTTTGACTGACGATTCCGAAAATACCGGTCTTGTAAAAATGAACAATATATGCTTGGTTAAATAAATTTTAAAAAATCAAAAGCGTCCATCAGGGACGCTTTTGATTTTTTGTGTGTTAATAAAATTTATCTTGCAACATTGTTTATTTATTGATATAATTACAGTGTATATTTTAATTAAAAGAGGGGTTAAAATGAAAAATACTGTTAATTTCAGTTATAGTACGCTGAAAACATTTTGCGAGGCTGCATTTTGCAAAATCGGATTTAACGAGAAAGACAGCGCGCAGATTACGGACGTTTTGTTGCTTTCCGATTTGTACGGTATCGAATCGCACGGCATGCAGCGTCTTGTAAGGTATCACAAGGGAATTGAAAAAGGGCTTATCAAGGTTGACGCGAAGCCGGAAATTGTATTTGAAACACCGGTTTCCGCAGTGATAGACGGTCATGACGGTATGGGTCAGTTGAACGGCTGTTTTGCTATGAATAAGGCAATTGAAAAGGCAAAAACAAGCGGTATCGGTATTGTTACTGTCAGAAATTCAAATCATTTCGGTATTGCCGGTTATTATGCAAAAATGGCATGCGATCAGGGACTTATAGGCTTTGGCATGACAAACTCCGAAGCGATAATGGTTCCGACATTCAGCCGTATGGCAATGCTTGGAAGCAATCCGATTGCCGTTTCAATGCCGGCAGAGCCGTATCCGTTTTTCTTTGATGCGTCCACTACGGTGGTAACCAGAGGAAAACTTGAAATTTATAATAAAAACGGCAAGCCGCTCCCGGAAGGCTGGGCGTTGGATAAAAACGGTAAGGGTACTACCGATGCGGCAGATGTGCTTAAAAATATAGTATCAAAAGCCGGAGGCGGAATTATGCCGCTCGGCGGTGAATTTGAACAGACAGGAAGCCACAAGGGTTACGGCAACGGTATGATTTGTGAGATATTCTGTTCAATTTTGTCACTCGGAATGACATCAAATCATACACATATAGGCGGAAAAGGCGGAACTTGCCATGGATTTGCGGCAATTAATCCTGCAATCTTCGGCAATCCCGATGAAATCAAAAAGCATCTTTCGACTTTCCTTGAGGAACTCAGAGCTGCACCCAAGGCAGACGGAGCAGCTAAGATTTATACTCATGGAGAGAAAGAAATACTGGCATACGGCGACAGAATGAAAAACGGTATTGACGTTAATGTAAATACCGTTGCGGAAATGGTTGATTTCTGCAAGTTTGTCGGTCTTTCGGTTGAAGATTACCTCGGCAATTTAAACCTTGAAGATGTTAATAACAGCAGTTCATATAATTAACAGCTCGATTTTACATACAATTCCGCTTTTGCTCACACGGCAGATGCGGAATTGTTTTTTAATTCAGTCTGAACGGAGGATAACTATGGATAAAAATTCTGATAAGAGAACAACGATAAAAAAAGCATTCAGAGCCGCTTTCCCGCACACAATACCGATTTTTGCAGGTTTTTTGTTTCTGGGCTTTACATATGGCGTCTATATGATTTCACTCGGGTTCGGATTTGTATATCCCATGGTGATGAGCCTTGTAATCTTTGCAGGTTCTATGGAGTTTTTTACGGCAAATATGCTGATTGGCTCGTTTGATCCGTTCTATGCACTCACAATGGCATTGGTTATAAATGCAAGACATCTGTTTTACGGGATTTCAATGCTTGATAAATACCGTAATACCGGCTTGAAAAAGTTTTATCTGATTTACGGAATGTGTGATGAAAGCTTTTCCGTAAACTATGCGGCACATATACCCGAAAGCGTAGATAAAGGCTGGTTTATGCTTTTTGTAAATTTGCTTAATCAATTTTATTGGTTTTTTGGTTCAACGCTCGGCGGTATTCTCGGCAGCTATATAAAATTCAATACAAAGGGATTGGAATTTGTTTTAACTGCAATGTTTACGGTTATTTTTACCGACCAGTATTTAAAAGAAAAAGATCATATTCCGGCAGTACTGGGAATAATTCTGCCGGTTATATGCCTTGCTCTGTTCGGCGCAAAGGATTTTGTAATACCTTCAATGGCGGTGATTCTTTGTGCGCTTACACTGTACGGATTTTTTAACGGGAGGTTGCCGGAATGAGTATATCACAGCAGATTATAACTATAGCGATGGTTGTCGTCGGAACTATGGCAACAAGGTTTTTGCCGTTTATTATTTTCAGTTCAAAGAAACCTACTCCGACATATATAAAATATCTCGGTACAGTGCTCCCGTCTGCTATTTTCGGATTTTTGGTTGTATATTGCCTTAAAGATGTAAGTCTTGTTAACGGCAGCCGCGGAATACCCGAGGCTATTTCAATGGCTGTTGTGGTTGCGGTTCATTTACTAAAAAAACAAATGCTTCTTTCCATAGCAAGCGGTACGGTATGCTATATGCTTTTGGTGCAGCTTGTATTTTGATTTAATAAAAATAAAAAATTTTTTAAAAAAGGTATTGAAATTAAAAAAAACGTGTGATATAATCCGAATGTAAACGATTACAAAGCCTGTTTAAGCCAAATAAAAATCAGATGTCGATTGCAGGCAAATTAAAATTTGGAGGAATAAGCTATGAAATTAGGAGTTTTCAGTCCGGTTTTGGCACAAATGACTTTTAAGGAAATGGTGGAGTATTTATCGTCATTGGGCGTGGATCAACTTGAGATGGGCGCCGGCGGCTGCCCGGGAAAAGCGCATTTTGATCCGGAGGTTTTGCTCAGCGATGAAGCTAAAATTGACGAAATAAAACAGATATTAAGCGACAATAATATGTCCATAGCTGCAATAAGCGCACACGGCAATCCGGTTCATCCGAATAAGGATATTGCACAGCAGTATCACAAAGAATTTAACAACGCAGTTCTTCTTGCGGAAAAACTCGGTATAGATACAATGATAGGCTTTTCGGGCTGCCCGGGCGACAGCGAAAACAGCATCAGACCAAACTGGGTAACCTGTTCATGGCCGGAAGATTACCTCGAAACTTTAAATTGGCAGTGGGAAAAAGTTCTTATTCCTTATTGGAAGGAAGAAGTCAAATTCTGCGAAGCACACGGAATAAAGAAAATTGCTTTTGAAATGCATCCCGGTTTTTGCGTATATAATACATCCTCCGTGCTTAAAATCCGTGACGCTGTCGGCGATATGCTCGGAGCAAACGTTGATCCGAGCCATCTGTTCTGGCAGGGAATGGATCCCGTAGAAGTAATAAGGGAACTCGGCAAATACAATGCTATATATCATTTCCATGCAAAAGACACAAAAATTGATGAGCATAATACCGCCGTTAACGGTGTGCTTGATGTAGGACATTACGGAAATGTTCTCGACCGTTCATGGGTGTTCAGAACTGTAGGATACGGTCATGGCAAGGAAGATTGGAACAGTATAATAAGCACCTTGAAGGCAGTCGGATATGACGGGGTTATAAGCATTGAACATGAGGATTCGTTAATGTCTGCCAAAGAAGGTCTTGAAAAAGCAATAAAATTCCTCAAAGAAGTAATTATATATGAAAATGCAGGAGAAATGTGGTGGGCGTAAATGGCAGAAAAAATAATACATAAACTCGGTATCATAGGTTTTGGCGGCATGGCGCATCATCACAAAACCGAGCTTCACGACAAAAAATACGACAGAGTCGTAATAAAGGGAATATATGACATAAATCCGCAAAAGCTTAAGGAAGCAAAGAAGTATGGCTTTTTTGCATATTCTTCAAAGGAAGAAATGTTTGCAGACTCGGAGATTGACATGGTTTTGGTTTCAACCACAAACGAAGCACACAAATCACTTGCTATAGAAGCTCTTGCGGCAGGTAAAAATGTTATCTGCGAAAAACCCGTTGCAGTATCAAGCAGCGAGCTTATTGAAATAATGGACGCAGCAAAAAAGTACGGACGCGTATTTACTGTAGACCAGAACCGCAGAACAAATAAAGATTTTGTTCTGATGAAAAGAAATGTCGAAAAAGGTCTTATAGGCAAGCCGTATATTATTGAATCGCGTGTTGAAGGCTCGAGGGGTATGCCTAAGGGCTGGCGCACCGTTAAAAATCTCGGCGGAGGTATGATGCTCGACTGGGGTGTTCATCTCATTGACCAGTTAATGTATATGATAGACAAAAAGGTTACAAGCGTATATTGCAGAATGTACAGCATAGGTTATCCGGAGGTTGACGATAATTTCCGTATGGATATGACATTTGAAGGCGGTCCGGACGCACATATTGAGGTTTCCACGAATAACTACATTACGCATCCGCGCTGGTATGTTCTCGGAAAAGACGGTACGCTTCAGATTGACGACTGGAACTGCAGAGGCAAAATAGTACGCTGCATAGATAAAGAAAATGAATGGGACGAGGAAATCTTTTATACAAAGGCAGGTCCGACAAAGACTATGGCTCCGCGCGATGCCAAATCTACCGAAGTGATTGAGTTGACCGAACCTACAGATGTAGTGGATAATCTTCGCCCTGTGTATGATCAGTTCTGCGATGCAATCGAAGGAAAAGCTCCGCTTAAAATCAAGCCCGAACAGGCACTCAGGGTTATGAAGGTTATGGAAGCAGCTTTTGAGTCACACCAAACAAACAGTGTCGTTAAAGTAGATATTTGATGTTTTCGTTAAAATTCAATCAAACAGTTGACATAGGCTCTTGATTTGATTTATAATATCACGAAAGAGGAGTGATATATATGAAAAAAATCTTAGCACTTATTATGACGGCGGCAGTTGCTGTTTCTTCAATGGCAGCAATGGCAGATGACGTTGAAGAAGAGGAAAACACTGACGAAAGCAGCAGTACTTCCGAAGGCGGATATGTCGAAGAACCAAGTACCCCTGTTTTAACTGAAAACAAAGACAATACAACTGAAAAATCCGATGCGGATAAGAAAGATGACAGCAAGAAAGAAAATAATGATTTGAAGGATGATTCTGAAGTAAAAAAAGATGACACCGAAACAAAGGATGATTCTGAAACAAAAAAAGATGACACCGAAACAAAGGATGATTCTGAAACAAAAAAAGATGATTCCGAAGTAAAGGACGATTCTGAGAAAAAAGCCGAAAACGCCACAAAGACGGATACAGATAAAAATAATAATTCCGATGAAAAATTCGATTCTGTTAAAAGCGATAATGACAAAAAAACAGATGAAAAACTCAGCCTTGAAGATTTAAAGACGCTTCTTGAACAAAAAAAGGATGACTTTAAAAAGGCAAAAATCCAAATTAAAGCATACATAAAAGATATAAAGGAACTGTTCAAGAGTGCAACGGCGGAATCAAGAAAAGAACTTTTAGCAGAAATAGCAGCATTGAAAAAACAACTGAATGATACTTCGATAGATACGTTTGTAAACGGAGAAGAGGTTGATTATGATTTGTATGACGGTGTAAAACCGGTTATAGAAAATGACAGAACCTTGATTCCCGTAAGAGCTGTATCCGAAAAACTCGGTGCTGCGGTTGAATGGACTGAAAAAACACAGACTGTCACAATTACTAAAGGCAGCACAGTTATTGTAATGCAGCTGGACAGCTGCACTGTTTCGGTAAACGGCAATGAGGAAACAATAGACGTTGCACCGAAAACCGTAAACGACAGGACAATGGTTCCGATTCGCTTTATATCGGAGGCACTGAATTTTAATGTCGACTGGGACGATGCAAGCCAAACAGTAATAATTGATTAACAAAAACCCGATATACCGTATGTATATATCGGGTTTTATGTGTCTGCTGAAAAATTAACAATCATACTCTATACTTTCATTTAAAATTTATGTAAAATTTTGTTTGAAATCATACTCATGCCGAGGTATAATATACAGGTATGGTTTTACAACAAATAAATGTGGTTGGGGAGTTGAATTTGTGTTATATTTAATATTGGCTGTTATAGCCGGAGCATCAAAAGGTTTTTGCGGCAAAAAGATAAGCGGATATGTAAACAGTATATCCGACAGTATTGTAATGAATATCATACGCATGTTCATATGTTGTCTTATAGGTGTGATTTTTGCAGCAGTACAGCGGGCTTCTTTTGCGGTAAGCGGCAAAGAACTTGCCATATACATATTTTCCGGTGTGTCAATGGCGGCATTTCTCATTTCATGGCTTATAGCCGTCAAGAGCGGTGCATATATGCTTATTAATGCATTTACAACCGCGTCCTTTACGGTGACGATGGTATTTGGGTTTATGGTTTTCAGAGAAAGAATAAGCGTCAAGCAGATTATAAGTATGTTCTTTATTATTGCAGCCATAATGTTTTTAATGAAGTACAGCAGTAAAATAAAAGCAAAAATTACTGTTAAAGATTTTATATTGCTCATGGTAGTTCTTATATCTTCCGGTTTTACAAACGTTGCACAGAAAATGTTTACAGCATGGATTCCCGGCGGAAATAAGGTAATATTCAATTTCTATACATTTTTGATAACGCTTGCTGCGCTGTGCATAAGTATGCCGATTATAAGCAGTAATGCACCGAAAGCTAATCTTAATTATAAAAAAGTTGTACCGTATATTGCCGTTATGGCAGTAATGCTTTTTGCAAACTCGTATTTTCTTACTGCGGCAACGACGGTTATGTCGTCGGTTATTTTGTTTCCGCTTAATCATGTGTTGTCACTTACTGCGGCTACACTGATGGCAGCGATATTTTTTAAGGAAAAAATAACCCGAACCAGCGCAGCGGGAATAATATGCACTGTTATTTCAATATTATTAACTTAATATTATAATAAAGGAGTTTTGAAAATGAAAAAAGACTGTGTAAAACTATGGGAAAACACTCCGGGAGTTATTAAGGGAGCAAAACCTGTTGAAGAACCGACCGTTACATATTACAGTGCCGAAAACAAAAAAAGCGACGGCGCTGTGGTTGTCTTTCCCGGTGGCGGTTATGCGGCTCTTGCGGAGCACGAAGGAAAGGGATATGCGGAATTTTTGAATTCGCGCGGTATAGATGCTTTTGTTGTAGATTACCGCGTTAAGCCGTACAGCTTTCCGTTTCCGCTTCTGGATGCCCGGCGCGGAGTAAGGTATGTAAGGCACAATGCCGAAAAATTCGGTATAAACCCCGATAAAATTGCGGTTATGGGTTCGTCAGCCGGCGGTCATCTTGCAGCGCTTGTTTCGACTTACAGAGGTGAGCTGGAATTTGAAAATTCCGATGAAATTGACGCTGTGGATTATAAGCCTAATTTTCAGGTTCTTGCATATCCGGTAATCAATTTTACGGATTTGAACATATGCCACTGCGGTTCCGTTCAAAACCTTGTAGGCAGCAATGATTGCAGTCTTTATCTCGCAAGAGAGCTTGACCCGGCGGTAATTGCCGATAAAAACACACCTCCGGCATTTATATGGCACACCTCGGATGATGAAGGTGTTAATGTCAGAAACAGCCTTGTTTACGGCGGAAAACTCCGTGATTTGGAAATACCGTTTGAAATGCATATATATCCGAACGGACCGCACGGTCTCGGAACAGCGCCGAACAATCCGCACGTAGCAGCATGGTGTGATGCACTTATCAGATGGTTTGAATATGTCGGATTTATTGAAAACTAATATTTAGCTTGACTATATTGTGAAAGCAAAAAAATATATTGTTGAATTTTGCCAAAAATAGAAAACGAGATTTGTCAAATTTGATATTAAATGAGTATTGCGATTATTTGTCGGATTTGATACACTATTATAGTGATAAATTGTTTTATCATAAAAAATTAATTTTAATCGGAGGAGAAACAATGAAAAAGTTACTCGCATTACTTCTTGCTGTAACCATGGTATTCGCTATGGGCGCTTGCGGTAAGAAAGACGATGCTGCCAAAGGCGGCAATGATAAGGGCGTTAAGGTTGGTTTTATCTTCTTGCATGATGAAAACTCAACTTACGACAAAAACTTTATGGATGCTGCCGATGCAGTGAAGAAATCACTCAATCTTTCAGACGATCAGGTTATTTTCAAAACAAATATTCCTGAGGGCAATGAGTGCTATGAAGCAGCAGCAGACCTCGCAGACAAAGGCTGTGACATCATTTTTGCAGACAGCTTCGGTCATGAACCGTATCTTCTTAAAGCTGCAAAAGAGTTCCCGAAGGTTCAGTTCTGCCATGCAACAGGTACAAAGGCTCACACAGAAAAGCTTGCTAATTTCCACAATGCTTTCGCATCAATTTATGAAGGAAGATACCTTGCAGGTATAGCAGCAGGATTAAAGCTTAATGAAATGATTGCTAACGGTGATTTTTCGGCAGACGATGCAAAAATCGGTTATGTAGGTGCGTATACTTATGCTGAGGTTATTTCAGGTTATACTTCATTCTTCCTCGGTGCACGTTCTGTTTGCCCCTCCGCTACTATGGAAGTTGAGTTTACGGGAAGCTGGTATGATGAAACAAAAGAGAAAGAAGCTGCTACAAAGCTTATAAGCAACGGCTGCAAACTCATAAGCCAGCATGCAGACTCAATGGGTGCTCCTACAGCATGTGAAAATAAAAATATTCCTAATGTATCATACAACGGAAGCACACAGAAGGCTTGCCCGAACACCTTTATCGTTTCTTCAAGAATTAACTGGGCTCCTTATTACGAATTTGTAATCAACAGCTACCTTAAGGGTGACAAAATTCCTTATGACTGGTGCGGCGGTATCAAAGAAGGTTCTGTAGTTCTTACAGATATAAACGAAAAAGTTGCAGCTAAGGGCACTCAGGAAGCTATTGATGAAGCAAAGGCTGCTTTTGAAGACGGCTCGCTTCATGTATTTGATACTTCCAAGTTTACTGTAGAAGGTAAAAACCTTGATTCATACAAGGCTGATGTTGATTCTGACGAAAAGAACGAAAAGGATACCGAAGTTATAGACGGCGGATATTTCCACGAGTCAGAAAAGCGTTCGGCACCTTACTTTGATATTCAGATTGACGGTATCAAACTTCTTAACACAATGTTTTAAGATTTGATTTGTTTAGATAATAGGCGGAGCAAACTTTCTGCTCCGCCTGTAGTCGTTTACAAAAGAATTTGAATGAAAGGAATGGTCGGTAAATGAGCGCAAACGCCGCAATTGAACTTAGAAATATTACCAAAACCTTTGGCAAAGTTGTTGCCAATAAGGACGTATCGCTTACTTTTAACCGCGGAGAGATACTTTCTATACTCGGTGAAAACGGCAGCGGAAAAACCACTCTTATGAATATGATTTCCGGTATATACTTTCCGGACAGCGGTGAAATACTCATAGACGGAAAAGAAGTCGTTATTCATTCTCCGAAGGACGCTTTTAATTATAAAATCGGCATGATTCATCAGCATTTTAAACTTGTTGATGTGTTTACTGCTGTTGAGAATATTGTTCTCGGTCTTAAAGATGATGCAGGTTTTAATATGAAAGAATATGCAAAGCGCGTCAAAGAAATAAGCGATCAATACGGCTTTGATATAGATCCGTTTAAGAAAATTTATGAAATGTCGGTTTCCGAAAAGCAGACCGTTGAGATTATAAAGGTTTTGTTCAGAGGAGCCGATATACTTATTCTTGACGAGCCCACAGCAGTTCTTACTCCTCAGGAAACGCAGAAACTCTTTGCTGTTTTGAGAAAAATGCGTGATGCAGGAAAGGCAATTGTAATCATCACTCATAAGCTTCACGAGGTGCTTTCTCTTTCGGACAGGGTTGCAGTTTTAAGAAAAGGCGAGTACATAGGAACTGTAAATACAAGCGAAACAAACGAAACACAGCTTACCGAAATGATGGTCGGAAAGAAAATCCAGCTTAACATAAAAAGAAGCGAGCCGAAAAATGCCTGTGACAGACTTGTAGTAGAGAATATTTGCTGCCATAACCGCGAGGGAGTTAAGATCCTGAATAATGTATCTTTTGCGGCACGTTCGGGCGAAATACTCGGTGTTGCCGGTATTGCAGGAAGCGGTCAGCGTGAGCTTCTTGAGGCTATTGCAGGACTTCAGCATCTTGACGGCGGTAAAATACTCTATAATAATCCCAAAAATAATCAAACGGAAAATTTAAGAGATAAAACTCCGCTTCAGATACGCGAGATGGGTGTCCGTCTTGCTTTTGTACCGGAAGACAGGCTTGGTATGGGACTTGTAGGCAATATGGATATTGTTGATAACATGATGCTCAGAAGCTACAGAAAAGGAAAATCCATGTTTTTGGAGCGCAAGGCTCCCAAGTCGCTTGCTGATGAAATCATTGACAGACTGGAAGTGTCAACACCGGATGTAAACACACCGGTAAGACGGTTATCCGGAGGTAATGTGCAAAAAGTGCTTGTCGGCAGGGAAATTGCTTCTGCACCGACAGTATTAATGGCTGCATATCCGGTTAGAGGTCTTGATATTAACTCCTCATATACGATATATAATCTTTTGAACGAACAGAAAGAAAAGGGCGCTGCCGTTATATTTGTCGGAGAAGACCTTGACGTTCTGATTGAGCTGTGCGACAGAATACTTGTTATAGGCGGCGGCGAGGTTGCGGCTGTCGTTGACGGAAGAACGGCTTCCAAAGAGGAAATAGGACTGCTTATGACAAAATCAAAATCGTCCTCACAAAGCATAAATGATATTGAGAAAGGAGAGAAAGCTGATGAATAACATGTTGTTTCATATTGCAAAACGTGACGCTATCGTTTGGTGGAAAGCATGGATAATCCGCATTGTGGCTGTTGCGGCTGCGCTTATTGTATGCGGAATTATAACGCTTTCTCTTACCGGTCTTAATCCGATTGACGTATATGTGTCAATGTTTGACGGTGCTTTCGGAACGGAACGCCGTATATGGAACCTTATGCAGAATGTAGCAATGCTTTTGTGTATTGCTCTTGCTGTGACTCCTGCTTTTAAAATGCGCTTTTGGAACCTCGGAGCTGAGGGACAGGTTCTCATGGGCGGACTTGCTGCGGCAGCATGTATGATTTATCTCGGAGGTAAAATGCCGAACTCAACATTATATATAATAATGATTGTTTCAAGCGTTGCGGCAGGTGCCGTATGGGCGCTCATACCGGCAGTTTTTAAGGCAGCATGGCGCGCAAACGAAACGCTCTTTACACTTATGATGAACTATGTCGCAATGCAGATTGTAGCATATTACACGCTTGAATGGTCTGTTCCTAAGGGGTCGGGTACTCCGCGTACTCTCGAAATGGGACAGCTTCCGATAATAGGAAATTATCCGTATTTGCTCAATATTCTCGTTGTTGCCGTCTTGACGGTAGTTATGTACATATATCTTCGTTACAGCAAACAGGGATATGAAATCTCCGTTGTCGGCGAAAGTGAAAACACCGCGCGTTACATAGGTATTAACATCAAAAAGGTTATTACAAGAACAGTTCTTCTGTCCGGTGCCATATGCGGTATAGCCGGCTTGCTTTTGGTCGCAGGCACAGATCACTCGCTTAAAAGCGACACCGCAGGCGGCAGAGGCTTTACCGCAATACTTGTTTCCTGGCTTGCAAAATTCAACCCGGTATTTATGGTTCTCACATCGCTTCTCATAGTTTTTCTTGAGAAGGGAGCGTCGCAGATATCCGAGGTATTCAGACTCAATGATTCCTTCTCGGATATAATAACCGGTATTATTATATTCTTTATTATCGGCAGCGAATTTTTCATAAATTATAAAATAAAGCTTTATACCGAAAACAGTGAGGAGGCTTCAAAATGATTTCAATAATTATTCAGCGTGCCGTGATGCAGGGTATACCGCTGCTTTACGGTTCGACAGGCGAAATTCTTACTGAAAAATCAGGTCACCTTAACCTCGGTATACCGGGAATAATGTATGTAGGTGCAATAAGCGGTGTGGCAGGAGCCTTTATTTACGAACAGTCAACTGCGGCTGTCAATCCTTTGCTGGCAGTGCTGATACCTTTTATTGCTTGCATAATAGGTTCGCTTATAATGGGGCTTATATACTGCTTTTTAACGGTTACGCTCCGTGCCAACCAAAATGTTACCGGACTTGCACTTACAACTTTTGGTGTGGGACTGGGAAACTTTTTCGGAGGTTCGCTTATTACCATAACAAAAAGTGATGTTCCGTCAATTTCACTTAATACCACAAGTAAAGTGTTCAAAACCACATTGCCTTTTGCCGATAAGCTCGGCTGGGTAGGGGATTTGCTTTTTTCTTACGGATTTTTGGCATATCTTGCAGTAATTATTGCTCTGGCGGCATCATATATGATTAATAAAACGAGAATAGGACTTCATCTCCGTGCTGTCGGAGAAAGCCCGAAGACCGCAGATGCGGCAGGAATTAACGTTACCGGATACAAATATGCGTTTACTTGCATAGGAAGTGTGGTTGCAGGACTTGGCGGTTTATACTATGTTATGGACTATGCAAACGGTGTGTGGTCAAACAATGCATTCGGCGACCGCGGTTGGCTTGCAATAGCTTTGGTTATTTTTGCACTTTGGAAACCGAGTCTGAGCATATTGGGTTCGTTTTTGTTCGGCGCTTTGTATGTTATTCCCACATATATACCCGGAATTTCCGTTAATGCAAAAAAGCTTTTTGAAATGCTTCCTTATGTTGTAACTATAGTTGTGCTGGTTCTCACCAGTGTAAGAAACAAAAAGGAAAACCAGGCACCGGCATCGCTCGGTTTGCCGTATTTCAGAGAAGAACGTTAATTTTAAATTTTTGTATTGACAAAACACAAAAACTGTGGCATTATAATATCAGTTGAATATTTAAAAGCTGTGATGGAAAGAGTAGCTGTTGCGGATCATTCAGAGAGAGGAATATTTGCTGTGAGTTCCTTATGCTATGCTTTAGTGAAAACCGTTCCGGAGCTGTAACGCCCAAAATTCTCAGTAAGCGTTATCGTATTTCTGCGTTAAAGAATAGGATTTGTCTGAATCCGATGAGTTAAAATTCAAGGTGGAACCGTGCATCTGAAATTATGCACCCTTGACTGCTTGCAATGCATTTGCGGGCAGTTGAGGGTGTTTTTTATTATTTTAATCAGGAGTTGATTTTTGTGAAAATAATTTACAGTGATTCTTCGGTAAAGGATTGTGCCGATGAAGAGAAATTACATGTCTTGCGTCATACTGCCGCACATGTGATGGCTCAGGCGATACAGAGGCTATGGCCGGACAGCTCGTTTGCCTATGGACCGGCGACCGAAAAGGGATTTTATTATGATGTCGATTTGGGTGATGTAAAGCTTACCGAAGCAGACCTTTCACTTATTGAAAACGAAATGAGAAAAATTGTAAAGGAAAATCTTCCGATAAAGCCTTTTATTCTAAGCAGAAATGACGCCATTGAGCTTATGGAAAAAAGACATGAGCCGTTCAAGAGAGAGCATATTATGGATTTGTCCGAAAATGAGGTTTTAAGCTTTTATCAGCAGGGCGATTATATTGATATGTGCCGCGGGCCGCACCTGACTTCCACACAGGCTTTGAAAGCGTTCAAACTTACGGGTGTTTCCGGTGCCTACTGGAAAAATGACAATAACAATAAAATGCTTACCAGAATAAACGGTATTGCTTTTGAAACGCAGCAGCAACTTAATGATTATATCAAACTTCAGGAAGAAGCCGCAAAGCGCGACCACAGAAAAATAGGAAAAGAAATGGGACTCTTTATGATGCGTGATGAAGCTCCCGGTTTTCCGTTCTTTTTGCCAAAGGGTATGATTATCAAAAACGCTCTTATAGATTATTGGCGCGATATACACACAAGAGATAATTATGTAGAGGTTTCCACTCCGCTTATCATGAACCGTCGGCTTTGGGAAACAAGCGGTCACTGGGAACATTACAAAGATAATATGTATTCAACGCAGATAGACGGAGAGGATTATTGTATAAAACCGATGAACTGTCCCGGCGGAGTTATGGTATACCGGAGTGTTCCGCACAGTTACAGAGAGCTTCCGATGCGTGTCGGCGAGCTTGGTCTGGTGCACCGCCACGAGCTCAGAGGAGCGCTTCACGGATTATTCCGCGTGAGGTGCTTTACTCAGGATGACGCACATATATTTATGCGCCGTGAGCAAATCACAGAGGAAATCAAAGGTGTTGTAAATCTTATTAATGAAGTTTACGATAAATTCGGGTTTAAATATTCCATAGAACTGTCTACAAGACCGGACGACAGTATGGGCAGCGATGAGGATTGGCAGGCTGCCACAGAGGGTTTGAAAAATGCACTTGAACTTCTTGATTTGCCGTATACGGTAAATGAAGGCGACGGAGCTTTCTACGGACCGAAGATTGATTTTCACCTTGAAGATTCTTTGGGCAGAACGTGGCAGTGCGGCACAATACAGCTTGATTTTCAGATGCCTCAAAATTTCAAACTGGAATATACCGACGAAAACGGCGAAAAGCAAAGACCTATTATGATACACCGCGTTTGTTTCGGTTCAATAGAAAGATTTATCGGTATTATAACGGAACACTACGCCGGAAAGTTCCCCGTCTGGCTTTCTCCGGTTCAGGCAAAGGTTTTGCTTGTATCCGAAAAAAGTGCCGAATACGGCAGAAAGGTTTACGATGCATTAAGAAGCGCCGGTATACGCTGTGAACTTGATGACAGAAACGAAAAAATAGGGTATATGATACGACAGGCGCAGTATACAGACCGAGTTCCTTATATGCTTATAATAGGCCAGAAAGAAGCCGATGAGGAAAATGTATCGGTTCGCAGCAGAGATACTTCAAAAACAGAGAGCATGGATTTGAATGAATTTATATCAAAAATTACTGCCGAAATCAAAAGCAGGGAGTAGATAATAAAACCGCAGAGGATTTAATCTTCTGCGGTTTTTGTATGAGTGGATTTATTTAGAAGTTCGCACATGATAATCATAAGTAATAAAAATACCGCAATGTAATACGGATACAGGCTGACAGAAACTTTTTCCGCCAGAAATCCGAAAATCGGCGGCATGAATGTAGAGCCGATATATGCACTTGCCATTTGTATTCCTATAATTGACTGTGAATTTTGTTTGCCGAAATTATGGGGAGTAGAGTGTATAATTGACGGATATATCGGCGCGCAGCCAAGCCCGACTGTTATGAGTCCGGCTAATGCAACGGTTGTTTTCAAGGGAATAATAATCATCAAAACACCGATTGAAATAATGACAGAGCCAAAACGTATAAGCCGTTTGTCACCAAGTTTATTTGCGACAAAACCGCATGCAAATCTTCCTGCCGTAATGCCGATAAAAAACAGCGAGGCAAATTTCGCGGAAATATCGGAGCTCAGATTCTTGTATTCATACAGATAGGTGCTTGCCCACATGTAAGCTGTGGTTTCCATGGCACAGTAAGCAAAAAATGCAATGAGTATGTATTTTACTCCCTTTATTTTAAGCGTATCTGCAAGTCCTATACCGGCAGATTGATATTTCTCATTTTTATTTGCATTAATTTTCCAAAGCGGAAGATTAAAAAATAAGATTGCAGTTAACACAAATTGCAAAACAGCTACAAATTTGTAACCGTTGTGCCATCCGAAGCCGTGAGAAAGGCAGATTCCCATTATGTATGGGCTTATCGACGCACCGACACCCCAAAAGCAGTGCAGCCAGCTCATATGGCGTGATGAATAGTGCAGAGCAACATAATTGTTCAGTGCGGCATCCACCGCGCCTGTGCCCAAGCCGTATGGAATTGCCCACAGGCATAAAAGCAAAAAGGTATTTGATATTGAAAATCCAAAAAGAGCTGCTGCTGTCATAAATACACTTGCGGCAGTTACAAGCCCTGCACCGAATCTGCGTGTCAGGCGGTCGGACATCAGGCTTGATACAATAGTTCCGCCGGATATTATCATGGAGATTATACCGGCATAAGATACGGGAACACCGAGCTCACCGTGCATAACAGGCCAGCCCGAGCCAAGCAGCGAATCCGGAAGCCCGAGGCTTATAAACGCTATGTAAATTATTGTAAGTAAAAGAGTATACATAATTTTGCCTCCAAAGTTAATTCAGCCACTATTATACATATATCATTGTATAAAGTCAATACCGTAATGTTCCGAAAAATTACGTTTATTGAAATAAGTTGACAAATGAGATAAATAAAGCTATAATAGCTTTGTTTTGACTGACAAGGAGGCTATATATGAAAATTATTACCGTAAGCCGCGAATTCGGAAGCGGCGGCAGAGAGATAGGAAAAAGGCTTGCCGATATCCTGGGCTTTGCATATTACGACAGAGAAATAGTAGAACAGGTTGCTATGCAAAGTTCAATAAATGCCGACTATATTGAAAAAGTGCTTGAGGGCGGAGTGCTGAACAAATATCCTATAAGAATTTCAAGAAGCTTTTCCGGTATTTCGCAGAGCAACACTGCCTCAATACTTGCAAGGCAGCATAAAGTAATAAAAGAGCTTGCCGCAAGAGGAAACTGTGTATTTGTGGGCAGAGGTGCGGACAGCGCCTTGGATGGACTGAATCCGTTTAAAATCTTCGTATACGCAGATATGGATTCCAAAATTGAACGCTGCCGCAGCCGTGAAAATTCCGGGCAAAGCTTTTCCGACCGTGAATATGAAAAAAGAATTAAGCAGATTGATAAAGCAAGAAAAGATATTCATGATATGATTTCTCCGTACAGCTGGGGAGATAAACGCTGCTATCAGTTATGTATAAATACAACAAATACAGATATTAAATCAGTAATGCCTGCAATAGCTTCATATGCTTCGGCATGGTTTGAAAGGGGTACTAAATGAATATACAACTGTCTGATCATTTCACATACAGAAAACTTATGCACTTTTGCCTTCCGCCGATTATTATGATGATATTTACATCGATATACGGTGTTGTTGACGGATTGTTTGTTTCAAACTTTGTAGGGAAAACGCCGTTTGCCGCAATCAATCTTGTTATGCCATTTATTATGATACTCGGCGGATTTGGATTTATGGTAGGTACCGGCGGCAGTGCACTTGTGGCAAAAACTCTCGGCGAAGGCGACTCGGAAAGAGCAAACCGCTATTTTACCATGATGATAAAGTTTACTTTTTTTCTCGGAATACTTCTGTCAATACTCGGTATTGTTTTTATAAGGCCTATTGCACGCATGCTGAGAGCAACCGATGAAATGCTTGACGACTGCGTAATATACGGAAGGACAGTGCTGATTTTTAATACGGCATTTATGCTGCAAAACACTTTTCAGACCTTTCTTGCAGCAGCTGAAAAACCAAAGCTCGGACTGTACACAACCATAGCTGCCGGAATAACAAATATAATTCTTGACGCTCTGTTTATCGCAGTGTTCAAATGGGGAGTTGCCGGAGCAGCTCTTGCAACCGGTATAAGTCAGTGCGTCGGAGGTGTATTGCCTTTTATATATTTTGCAAAGCCGAATGACAGCCTTTTAAGAATAACCAAAACGCCCGTTGATGCCAAAATCATCACGTCGGCATGTATCAACGGTTCCTCGGAGTTAATGTCAAGCATATCATCTTCGCTTGTAAGTATGCTGTATAATTTACAGCTGCTTAAATTTGCCGGTGAAAACGGTGTGGCGGCATATGGTGTGCTGATGTATGTCCAGTTTATATTTATAGCTTTCTTTATAGGATATACCATCGGTACAGCGCCCGTAATCAGTTATCATTACGGGGCGGATAATTCTTCGGAATTAAAAAATATGCTCAGAAAAAGCCTTATTCTCATGAGTACGGCCGGAGTGGTAATGATGATTGCGGCACAGCTCTTTGCCGCGCCGCTGGCGGGAATTTTCGTGGGCTATGACGCTGAACTTATGAGCATGACAAAGCATGCATTCAAGCTGTTTGCGTTTTCATTTATATTATCGGGAATTAATATCTTTGTATCGTCATTTTTTACGGCATTGAATAACGGTGCAATATCTGCGGCAGTTTCGTTTATGAGAACACTTGTGTTTCAGATGATTTCTGTTTTGGTGCTTCCGATGTTTTTCAAAATCGACGGAATCTGGTTTGCAATTACAGTTGCAGAACTCCTGGCATTTGCGGTTTCGTGTATGTTTTTGGTTTTAAAACGCAAAAAATACAAGTATGCGTAGTTTTATTATAAACAGTGCACTTAAAAGAATAATTTAGATGTTTTACATATAATTACATTTGAATTATGTTAACTGATTTGATATAATGGTGAGGTATTGCAATATCAAATCAGTTTAAGGAGGTGCACGCTATAATGAAAAAACTTTTAGCGTCTGCTGCAATTGCTGTACAAATGAGTATAGTTACTATGGGGGCATCAGCTGCAACTCACACCGTTGTTTCGGGCGACAGTATGTGTAAAATCGCCGTAAAATACGAGGTTGGACTCAGTGAAATAATAAGCGCGAATCCGCAGATTTCAAATCCGGCGCTGATATATCCGGGACAGAAAATCAATATACCGTCTTTGGACAGCAGTGTTCTTGATTATGAAAACGAAGTGATAAGGCTTGTAAATGAAATAAGAGTTAAAAACGGTCTTAATGCGCTTGAAGCAGACTGGGAACTCAGCCGTGTAGCGCGGTATAAATCACAGGACATGAAAGATAATAATTATTTTTCACATACGAGTCCGGTATATGGCTCGCCGTTTGAAATGATTAAAAATTTCGGACTGTCATATAAGAGTGCGGGTGAAAATATCGCAAAAGGGCAGACAACACCGCAGGCAGTTGTAAATGCCTGGATGAATTCTTCGGGACACCGTGCAAATATTCTCAATAAATCTTATACCAAAATAGGTGTAGGATATGTGAAAAGCGGTAACTACTGGACGCAGATGTTCATAGGAAAATAATTTACAAAAAAACGTCAGCCGGATTAATCCGGCTGATGTGTTTTTTAAAATATCCGCTTGCGGCCTTTCTTCAGCGCAAGCTCATTGATTCTGTTTTTTAATACTTCTATGTAGTCGGATACCGCTACACATTCAATAATAAGCACAATGTAATTGAAAATGCCGTTGTTTACCACAAACAAAAGCTGTTTAATCGGTACATAATAGCAGTATAAAAACGAATGCATCATAAATATATTTGCCGAATGGTAGCCCATGTATCCGAAGAAACTGTTTACATACTTTATGCGGCAAACGGTTGCCTTTGCAAAAGCAATAATCGAAAGCGCATAAAATGTATCGGCAATTACTCCGAAATATGACCTTACTGCTGTCATAATAATAAATGTCAGTATACAAAGCAGGCAAACCGAAGTATATTTTCTGCTCAAAACAGCGGAAAACCTGTTTAATACATCATTCTGCGAAAGAATTATACCAACCAAAAACGGAAAAATCCAGAATATTTCCCGGCAGTTATCATAAGAACCGTCACAGAAATAAGAATATATAACGAGCGGCACAAATGCTGCCGCAAGTACAAGTACGGGAATATGCCTGCATAGTTTTCGCAAAATCGGAAATGCCGCATACAGCACTATAACCGTTTCCATATACCACCAGGTCTGATTCATTGTAGAAGTATTAAACAGTGCTTTCAGTCCCAGAAAATCAAGAATAAAATATGCAAAGCCGGTTAGATTTCTGCCGTATACATCAAACGGATTTTCACCGCACAGAAAACCGAGCGGTACAAATATTATAAAAATAAACCAGTACTGCTTCATCAGTTTTATAAGGTGAGTTGCAACAAAGGAACTGTCGCTGCCGTTGTATCTTTTGTAGCTTTCGTTAATACCGTAACCGCTGAGTACCACAAAGATTGCAACGCAAACCTTGCATAATGTCGCAATGATTACCAATAAAGAATCATTTGCCCAGTCAAGCGGCGGCTGAAGTATGCCCATACCGAGATGATGGCATACAAGCATAAGCACAGCTAAGCCTTTGATTATTCCTGTGTCGTGTTTGGTAAATTTATCCATAAAAATTCTCCGTTATTATCCTGCAAGCCCTTCTGCAATTCCCAAAAGTATAATTCCTATGCACACAAGAGAAATCGTTATGTACTGATTAAGCTTGAGGCGTTCTTTCAGAAATACCGCAGAAAATATTATTGAAAATATGCAGTACGAACCTATCATCGGCGCTGCAACGGCTGCCTTTCCTCCGCTGAGTGCATACACATAAGTTGCCTGACCGAGAGTTTCAAATGCGGCTGCGGCAAAACGCGGCGGCGTTTTCAGACCGCTGAATACTTTGTCTTTCTTTATAAATTTGATGTATGCAATTAATATGATAGCTGCAAGCAGGAATGTAAGCTCATATGAAATGTTTGCCACATCCTCGAAATTGCTTTTCGTCACATCCGCAAGCGGTGTTGATGAAAAATCATCAAGATAGTAACCGTCAAGGAAAGTTCCGAGGGCGTCAATTATGCAATATATAATCGGCATAAAGAATGCCGCAAATCCTATACGGTACTTTTTGTCGTTGCTTATGCTGTCATCGGATTGTATTTGCTTCTCAATGACGCCGAGCCAAATCACACCTATGAATATAAATATAATTCCGGTAAGTGATATACCGTCAATAGCCTGTTTCAAAAACAAAAAGCTCATAATTCCAGCTACGACACCCGATGAATTCTGAATAGGCGAGGATATGGAAAGCTCCAGGTATCTTAATCCAAAGTAGCCTACAGTCATGGAAAGTATGTACATTGCCGAAACGGGAAGGTAAATAAGCATATTTATCGGATTGTATGATACATGCTTTGCAATAAGCGTAAAGATTGCGTGTGCACCCATTATCAATCCGACAACAACGGATGTTTTGAGGTGACTGCATGAATCGTTTTCATCTGCGCCGCTTTTATAGAATACGTCTGCCGCACCCCAGCACAGAGTTGTTATCAGTGCAAAAATAAACCACATTTGATTGCTGCTCCTTAAAGTATTGTAAATTATTTGTCGCTGTTCGTTGTTATTATAACTTGCTGTGTTTCTTCAACCCAGTCAACCTTATAGTCAAAAGACTCGCTTATTGCTCTTATCGGAACAAGTGTGCGGTCGTTTATAAGCTTTGCCGGTACATCAAGATTAAGATTGCCTTTGCTTGTCGGCATTATTGTGTTGTCTATCTGACAGCACAGATAAGTGTTGCCCTTAATTGCCATAGCTGTCTGAGTTTCGTCATCCCATGTTACAGCAGCGCCGAGCTTTTCAAAAATTGCTCTTAACGGAACAAGTGTTCTTTTGTCTTCATAAAGTATCGGTTTAACATCAAACTCGACTTTTTCTCCGTCAATATAAACTGTTATTTCGTCCGGTGTGTCTGTAACCGGAGGTTTGCTTAAGTCACCGTCATTTTTAATATCATCGGATTTAACCGATGTTTTGCATGTGATGCCGTTAGCCTTTGCAAATTCAGCCGCAGCCTTGCTTTCTGTTTCAACGGTAATGCTGCCGAGCGGAAGAACAGTTGCCGATGTAAGCTGAGTAATTGAGCACTCCGGAGAAGTGTTCTTTTCTTCGTTTATCATAATAGCGCAGTCTTTCAGATAAAAGCAGGATATATCTATTGACTCTATATCTGCAAGCGCCGTGAATTTAACCTTTGCAACGGTAACGCTTGTTTCACCGGCATTATACAAAGGGGAGTCCTTGTCGATTTTATTGCCCTGCATTGATATGTAAGCAATTCTTGCAGTGTTGGTAACATTACCGGAAAGCGGTTCGCTTATGTAGCCCAGGTTACTTTCGTCTACGGTATCATACCATTCTTTGTCGCACCAGTCTTCTGCGTCAAAGCTTATTCTTTCTTTATCATATACAATCATGCTCTGTATTACGGAGAGATTTTTGAGGTCGCCGCTCAGAGTAATTGTCATATAAAACACATCATCTTTTTTCACCTGGTTAACATCGCTTGTGAGCGAAAAGCCGTATGCTGCGCCTATATTGGAAATATTTGTTCTTGAACCCTCGGTATAGCTGAATGCCGACATGCCCACACTTTCGACGCTTTCGGCAATTTCAGCGGTTGCGGCATTCACACATCCGTAAAATGCCATGTCGCCTATGTGAGTGATGCCGTTTTCGACAATTATTTTTGTAATGCTGTTTCTGGCATTATACCACGGAACATCGGATTCGGAATTATAGTCATCCATTTTTCCGCTGCCGGATATTGTAAGAATACCGTCGTTAATGCTCCATACGGCGCTTTCGCCGCATGAATTGTCCGCAAAAGCCGTTGTGCAGACAAACATTGAAATAATCATGCAGATGCACATGGTTAAAGAAATTATTTTTTTCATTTTTGTTCTCCTTATCTTTTATATGAATTTAAAAATTACTACTTGTATATAATATCATACAGCGCGCATAAAGTCAATTTATGTCGGGAATCTCCTCCATAAAATATGTGGATTCCATGTCTGCGGTAGAGAGGGCAAACGCAAGCGGAAATTTTTCAAAGGCACTGCCTACATTTAGCTTGTCCTCATTTCCCGAAAATCCCATGTGATAGCGTATTGCAAACGCTTCCTCCCTTGTAAGCTTCATATAACCCGAAATTATGTAGACCGATTTTTCACCGTGGCCGTACGGCATAGCGTCGTCATATGAATAGGTTGGTACAGTGTGCCATACTCCGTGCGAATCCTTTACATTTCTTGTAGAGGGCTTGTAGCAATTGATTTTGCATAAATCGTGCAGCAAAGACACTATAGCAATTGTTTCGTTGCTTGCATTGATTTTGTAAACGTTTTTGACGCGCTCACGTTCCAGATAATCTTTAAGGCAATAGTATACGTTAAGGCTGTGCTCTGCCAGTCCGCCCGCATATGCGCTGTGAAATCTAGTGCTTGCGGGAGCGGTGAAAAAGTCGCATGCGTCACTTGTAAGATATACCAGAAGCTTGTCGGCTCCTTCGCGTTTGATGTTTTCGGTATAAATATTTATGAATTCTTCTTTTTTCATTTCAGCACTCCTTCGGGTAATTAGTCAGGATTATTATAACATAGTTAAAGTATAATTTCAATTGTAATACAAATGAATATAATATTAAACATATGGAATAATATAGAAAAAAGGAGGCAATATTATGGTATTTTCCGCAAGAACAGACCTTGCAATAGAGGCATCGGCAATGCTCAGCCGCAAACCGGGAGGGAAGATAGACGGTGTCGATGTGGAAAACTATGAACAAAACGGTGTTTCGGTAACTAAGGTAAAAATTATAGATGAAAACGGCGAGGCGGCAATCGGAAAACCTGTCGGAAATTATATCACTATCGAATGTGAAGAAATCAGGTCGGGAGATGAAGAAGCGTTTAAAGAAACGCAGGCAGTTCTTACAAAGGAGCTGAAATCAATTGCAAAAATAAATGATGACAGTGTAGTGCTTGTAGTGGGACTTGGCAATCGGTTTGTTACACCGGACGCACTCGGACCTAACGTTACGGACGGGTTGTATGTCACACGGCATTTATTTTCCGAAATGCCGGACAAGCTGTCGGACGATTTGAGAAGCGTGTGTGCACTTTCTCCCGGGGTTTTGGGCATAACGGGAATTGAAACCGGTGAAATAATACAAGGCGTTGCAAAGAGAGTTAAGCCGAATCTGATAATTGCCATCGATGCGCTTGCTTCCCGAAGCATGGGGCGCATCAGCACCACGATACAGCTTGCCGACACGGGAATTACACCCGGTTCGGGAATAGGAAACAAAAGGCAGGGCATAAACGAAGAAACGCTCGGAGTACCCGTAATCGCTATCGGTGTTCCGACTGTTGTTGACGCTGCAACAGTTGCCAACGATTCTATAGAGCTTATGATGAATACGATAAATGAAAATATCGGAAGTGATACGGATATTGCAAAGGGACTTGCGTTTTTGAATGATGAAAACAGATATTCGCTTATTCAGCAGGTTTTATATCCGTATGTCGGCAATCTCATAGTTACACCTAAAGAGGTCGATTCCATAATTGAGGGCGTCAGCAATGTCATAGCAGAAAGTATAAATGACGCAATAGTCAGCAAAAGCGGTAATATTTCCGGATAACCTGAATATATATTATACAGACAAACCCATAGGGAGGAAAACACAATGAGAAAAACGGTTATCAGACCTTATAAGTACCGCAGTTTAGTTTCTTCGGGAGCCGTGCATCGCAAAAAAAGGTTTCACAGCCTGATTATTACCAAATCAGCGCTTGTTACCGCCGCATGTATAATTTCCGCCGCGTTGTTTATTTTCACGGCATGGATGATGCTGAAGAGCGTCGGTACAGACAAAACCGAGGATTTGTTAAAGGCTGGCATTTCAAATGCCATGCCTTTTTTATCTGTTAAAGCCGATAACCGTTTTGAAATAAAAAAAACACTGTTAAAGGTTACCGGTATATCGGCCATGAACAATCCGAAGCAGATAATAGCGGCTTCTTCACCGATTTTTGATACAAAAAAAGATGATAAAAAAGATTTGCCGAAAGCAGCAAAGACGGTCGTAAAACAAAACGGAAATATATCCGAAAAAAATGTTTCGTCAGAAAAACTCAGTATAAAAAATGAAACAAAATATGAAATAAATACAGACGAACTGTTGAAAACCGATGTAAAATTTAATGTATCAAAAACACAGCCGACGGTTTTGATAGTACATACTCACGGAAGTGAAAGCTATACTCCGAGCGAAGCCTATAATTATGAACCGACTTCCAATTACAGGACGCAGGACAATAAGTACAATATGATAAGGGTTGGAAATGAAATTGAAAAATATCTTAAAGCCGGCGGGATAAATGTAGTCCATGATAAGACCATTAATGATTACCCGTCGTACAATGATTCGTACAACAAAACCGAAAAGGTTATAAAAAATAATCTTCTGAAATATCCGTCCGTGCAGATTGTGCTTGATGTGCACCGCGACGCGGTAGGAGATGATCAGAACGGAGTAAAGTTTACATCTTCGGTTAACGGCGAAAAGGCGGCGCAGGTAATGATAGTATGCGGCACTGATCAGAATCTCGAGAATCCGTATTGGAAAAAAAATCTTGCCTTTGCCCTTAAGATACAAAAATACTTTGAAAAGGAATATCCTCTTTTTTTCAGACCGCTTAATTTAAGGAAGGAAAGGTTTAATATGCATCTGACAACAGGTTCACTGCTGTTTGAGGTCGGTACGAATTACAACACTCTTGACGAAGCTCTTGCGGCTGCAAGAAATCTCGGCTCCGGACTTGCCGAGGTAATAAAGCAGCTTTCGTAAAATATGTAAAGGCGGCCTCAAAGCCGCCTTTGATGAATAAGCTGATTTCATCACGCAATGGTTTTGGTTATGTCCGTTATTTTCCGTTTACTGCTTTGTCGGCTATTTCTATGGCCTTTGTTATCATGCTGCCACATGCGCGGGAAGACACGCTTCCCCATCCGCCGTCGCTTTTAACGAGGTCATATACTCCGAGTTCTCTTGCAATTTCTGCTTTCAGATTTTCAGACATTCTTGATTTTCCCATTTTTCAGCGGCAAAGAAAAGCTTTGTTCTCTGCCTCCTCCTTTTAAAAAATCTCAAAACCACAATCTATATTTAATCAATTGCAATTGACAACAGTATTATGTGCATACCGCAATTTTTTATTACAAAAACAATGTATTATATTTTACCAATTTTAAAGCCGTTGATTTAAAGACCGTTTTTATGACTAATTATACATAATTTTTTAGCTGAATGTGCGGTTTTGTTGAATTTAACTATGGATTTTTATGAGGAAATGTTGTATTATTATACAATAAGCTTGTATAGGGGGATTTTGAAATGGGAGATATTTGCGATATAGTATCAACAGATAAAAAATATTATATGAATACATTCGGCAGCAGAACTCCGGTTGCGTTTGAAAAGGGAAAAGGCATTGAGCTTGTGAGCACAGACGGCGTGATTTATAAGGATTTTTTTGCAGGAATAGCCGTAAGCGCACTCGGTCACAGTCATCCGTCACTGGTAAATGCACTTACTAAGCAGGTTTCAAATCTTTTGCATACATCAAACGTATATTATGTAGAAAACCAGGCATACCTTGCAAAGGAGCTATGCAGTATTTCGGCTTTTGATAAAGTGTTTTTTGCAAATACGGGCGCGGAGGCGAACGAGGGTGCAATTAAGCTTGCAAGAAAGTATTTTTATGAAAAAAATCAGGAGCGTTATGAAATAATTACCCTGAATAATTCGTTTCACGGAAGAACCGTTACCACAGTGACGGCAACAGGACAGAAAAAATACAGCGAACCGTACAAACCTCTGACCCCCGGTTTCATACATGCAGACATCAATGATATTGAGGGATTGCGTAACGCGGTAACAGATAAAACTGCTGCAATAATGATAGAATTTATCCAGGGCGAGAGCGGAGTTCATCCTATCACAAGAGAATACGCCGAAGAAATACGGAAAATATGCGATGAAAACGGTATATTATTGATTGATGACGAGGTACAGACCGGTATCGGCAGAACAGGAAAAATGTTTGCATATCAACTGTACGGTATAGAGCCTGATATTATGACGCTTGCGAAAGCTCTCGGCGGCGGTATTCCGATAGGTGCTGTTCTTGCAAAGGATTTTGCGGCACAGGCATTCAAACCCGGCGATCACGGCACGACATTCGGAGGAAATCCTCTGAGCACTTGTGCCGGACTTACGGTTCTTAAAACAATAAAAGAAGAAAAGCTTGTTGAAAATTCCGCCGAAACAGGCAAGTATTTAAAAGACAGGCTTGAAACAGCATTAAAGGATTATGCGTCGGAAGTCCGCGGATACGGTCTTATGATAGGGCTTGAATTTAAAGAACCGATTGCAAAACAGGTAAATGCCAAGCTTTTGGAGCATCATTATCTTGTCGGAGTTGTAAAGGACAGTATTTTAAGAATTGTTCCTCCGCTTATAGTAACAAAAAATGATGTCGATGAGTTTGTAAATACACTTGAAAAGATTTTGAAGGAGGAACTGTAATGAAACATTTAATTAGCCTGTACGACTGTACAACGGAAGAAATAGAAAAAATATTAAAGCTTGCCATAAAGCTGAAAGCAGACAATAAAGCGGGGCTTACACATCATATTCTCAAAGGAAAAAGCCTCGGTATGATATTTGCAAAATCTTCCACAAGAACAAGAGTATCCTTTGAAGTGGGAATGTATCAGCTCGGCGGACAGGCGCTGTATCTGAACAGCCATGACATTCAGCTCGGCAGAGGAGAGAGCATATATGATACGGCAAACGTTCTTTCAAGATTTCTGGACGGTATCATGATTCGTACATTTGACCATAAGGATGTTACGGACCTTGCTGAGTACGGCTCCATAAGCATAATAAACGGACTTACGGATTTGCTGCACCCGTGCCAGATTTTAGCGGATTTGCAGACCATATATGAACATAAGGGTAAGCTGAAAGGTCTTACTGTCAGCTATGTCGGCGACGGAAACAATATTTCCAATTCACTTTTGTACGGCTGCACAAAGATGGGCATAAATATAAACGTTGCAACACCGGTAGGTTATGAGTGTGACGCACTTGTAACTCAAAGGGCAGTTGATACCGCAAAAAAGACCGGCTGCAATGTCCTTATCACAAATGACCCGAAAGAAGCTGTGAAAAATTCCGACGCCGTTATAACCGATACATGGGTAAGTATGGGACAGGAGGAAGAAAAACAGCAGAGAATACAGGTATTTAAGGATTATACCGTAACACAGGAGCTTTTTGATACAGCAAAGGACGACGCCGTATTTCTGCACTGCCTGCCTGCATACAGAGGTTATGAGGTCGCACCGGAGGTTATAGACGGACCTCGCTCGGTAATTTTTGATGAAGCGGAAAACAGACTTCATGCACAAAAGGCAGTAATGGCACTTACGATGGGAGAGTAACAATGATAAATAACGGTTTTGAAATAAGAAATGCCTGCGAAAATGACGTGGAACAAATAATGAAAATAACGGCGGAAGCGTTCAATAAGTACAGAGAGCTTGCAGGAACTCATTTTCCGCTTGCGGCACTTAACGAATCCAAAGAGCAGGTACTTGACGATATAAAAAATAAACTTGTGCTGGTAGCATACATAAACGGAAAAGTCGTAGGAAGCGTGCGGGTTGCCGTAAACGGCGAAACGGCATATTTAAGCCGTTTCGGTGTAAGCCCCGATTATCAGAATCTCGGTATCGGAAAGGCGCTCATGAATCTGGTTGATATTAATATGAAGGTTTTAAACGTAAAGCAGATTCAGCTTCACACCGCTTCAAGAATAAAACCGCTTATTATATTTTACTACGGAAGAGGATTTTATGTTGACTCCACGAGCAAAGAACGTGATTACATAAGAGCTTTGCTGTGCAAGGATTATTAATTTTAAAAATAATATAAAGCTTTCTGATTATTGTTTTAAATCAGAAAGCTTTTTTGATATAAGGGCTATTACCGAAACTGCAGCCTCTGTTAACGGATATGAAAGCCATGCTCCGTATATGCCGAATAAAGCCGACATAATATATGCCATCGGTACAATAAGCACTATTCCTCTCAGCACAGAAATTACATGTGCCGGTTTCGGCTTTGCCGTTGAGGTGAAAAATACCGAAATGATTATATTGAAACCTGCAAACGGGATTGCAATAAAGTACAGCTTTAATCCGTTTACCGCAATACCCTGAAGAACGCTGTTGTTTTCACTGTTAAAGACCGTTGTAATTGTATCGGCATTAAAGAATATCAAAGAATATATAACCGCCGAAATAACACCAATACTTGCCACGGCGTATTTAAGAGTGTGATGTATTCCTTTTAAGTCGGAAGAACCGTATGCTTTGCTCAGAAGCGGCTGAATTCCCTGCGCAATGCCGGTATATACAGACACGGCAACAATAGAAATATTCGCTATCACACCGTAAGCCGCCACACCTGTATTTTTGCACAGTTTCAGCATTACTGAGTTAAATACAATCATTACTATTCCGGAGGAAAACTCCGTTATAAGCGACGGTATTCCGGAAGCGGTAATACGGCTGAAGATACTTATAGACGGACTTGTTTTTATAAAATGAAAGCCTTTTCTTTTACTTGATATATGAACGGCAAGTATGCACATGCTTATAATCGGCGCAAGGCATGTGGCAAAGACCGCACCGAAAATTCCCATGCCGAGCGGAAAAATAAATATATAGTCAAGTATGATGTTTGAAAAGCTGCCGCCGAGCATTGCAAGCATTGATAAGTTCGGATTTCCGTCATTGCGTACAAAACAAATCAGTATGTTGTTCATGATAAAAGCAGGGGAAAACAGCAGTATCATTTTTAAATATGTATTTGTCATTTTCGCCACACGGCTGTCCGCACCCATAAGCTGCGTTATATCATTTGACAGAAACAGCCCTGCAAAAACGGCTGAAAGCGAAAACAAAACTGCCATATAAACCGCCGATGTAAAAATGCGGTTTGCCTCGCTGTGGCGGCTTTGTATTTTTACTATTGAATATTCCGTAGCTCCGCCCATGCCGAGCATAAGCCCTATACCGTGTATAAAGCTGTATATCGGAAGTGCAAGATTTAATGCGGCAAGACCGTTTGAGCCGAGTCCGCGGGCAATAAAAAAAGTATCCGCAAGAATGTAGCAGGACAAACCTAATATACCCAGTACATTCAGCGATGTGTATTTTGCAAATTCACCGAAATATTTTTTGTTCATTTTAACCCCCGTTAATTAAAAATACCGGAGTCCGTATCTTCTAAGACCTAACGATACGAAATCCGGCTTAATCAGCCTTTGCCCGGTGGCAAATACAATTTATAAATTTTTACAGTGGTCAGTATAACATTAAAATTAAAAAATGTCAAGCGGTGAATTATATAAATAACCGTTATGTTGACTTGCATATCGGAAAATGCTATAATAATTTCTATACATTGGCAGTCTTGAAATATGTCAGTATTCCTGCCTATGATTTGGAGGAAATAATGAACCGTGATTTAACGAAAGGGTCTGTAATAAAAGCAATGCTGCTGTTTGCAATCCCCATGATTTTGGGGGATTTACTCCAACAGTGCTATAATATTGCCGACACTCTTATTGTCGGGAAATTTCTTGGGCGGAACGCTCTTGCGGCAGTCGGCTCATCCTTTACACTAATGACATTTCTGACTTCCGTTATTCTTGGTCTGTGCATGGGAAGCAGCGCGCTGTTTTCCATACGTTTCGGACAACGGGATGAAAATGCTCTCTGCGAGGATCTGTGTGCATCTTTTTTCTTTATTGCGCTTGTCACAGTGTTTTTGAACATTTTGGCATATGCCTGCCTTGATGCACTTCGTATTTTTCTTCGTGTTCCTGCTGAAGTATGGGGCGATATGAGAGAGTATCTGTTTATTATTTTTATGGGGATACCTGCAATTTTTATGTATAATTATTTTGCCTCATTTCTGAGAGCAATCGGAAACTCCGTCATACCGCTGGTATTTTTGACTGTTTCCGCAGTGCTG
Organism: uncultured Clostridia bacterium; assembly: GCA_934481345.1. GTDB lineage: Bacteria > Bacillota > Clostridia > UMGS1810 > UMGS1810 > CAKSIN01. The sequence continues at coordinate 126,889 of CAKSPF010000001.1, read as the reverse complement.
AATATTGTTCTTGATCTCCGGTTTGTAATCGGATTAAACAGAGGTGTCGCCGGAGCTGCGGAAGCAACTGTAATCGCTCAGTATCTTTCGGGTATCGGTATAGCCGTTTATACATTTATTACTTGCCCGCAGGTGCGCTCAATATGGAAAATTCGTTGTTTGCGGCGGGAACGGATTGCCGAGATTATTTCATTTTCTACATTGACATGCGCTCAGCAGTCGGTCATGAACCTCGGTATTCTTATGGTACAGGGGCTTGTCAACAGCTTCGGTTCCGTTGTAATGGCAGCTTTTGCCGCCGCAGTGAAGATTGACGCTTTTGCTTATATGCCGGTGCAGGACTTCGGCAATGCCTTCTCCACATTTATTGCACAGAACTACGGTGCAAAAGAGAGTGCACGTATTCGCTTGGGACTGAAAGGGGCGGTGTGCATTTCTATGGTTTTCTGTGTAATCATATCTGCGCTTGTCTGCACTTTTTCCGAATCGCTTATGATGATTTTTGTAGATTCGGGAGAAACCGGGATTATTAAGGAAGGCATACGTTATCTGCGTATTGAAGGTGCGTTTTACTGCGGTATCGGCTGTTTGTTTCTGCTCTATGGGCTGTACCGTGCGTTGGGGAAACCCGGAATGAGCGTTGTGCTTACCGTCATCTCATTAGGTACCCGTGTTGCGCTGGCTTATTTTTTGTCTGCAATGCCCGTTATCGGTGTGACAGGTATTTGGTGGTCTGTTCCGATTGGCTGGGCTCTGGCGGATTTAGTCGGTTTGGTTTATTACAAAGTGCGAAAAAGCAAGCTGCTTTCGTTTGAAATAATTACATAAACGACAGCAATGTCCGTTTGCAAATTTTGAATTTGCATCAGAGAAGAATTATACAAACCGGCTATTGAAAAAGCTATTTGGTAATGCTATAATTATATATATTATTAACATGAAAAGAGGTATATCAATGAAAAAACTTATGGCGCTATTATTAGCTGCGGTACTCGTGTTCTCATTTATGACTGTTGCTTCTGCCGAGGATATTCTTCAGAATTCGGGCATAACAGTCACGATAAATTCAGAGCCGGTTACTTTTGACACAGAACCGATTGTCATATCCGACAGGACTTTTGTTCCGATAAGAGCCGTGTGTGAAAAACTCGGCGCGGATGTTTACTGGGATGAAACGGATCAGACTGTATTAATTGTAAAAAACAGCATAAAGCTTGAACTGGAAATTGACTCAAAAATAATGAATGTCATAAACAGCGAAAGCTATGAAGATTTCATGAATGCTGTCAACAGCGGCAATGATGAACAGGTATTAAAGGAAGTTACAATGGATGTTGCGCCGATAATACATAATGACCGCACTCTTTTGCCGATAAGAGCCGTGTGTGAGGCGCTCGGAACAAATGTCGGCTGGGATGAAGCAACTTCTGAGGTAATAATAACCTGCACCGAAGAAATGCTTAATGACAAAAACCGTGACAAAACATTTTTTGATAAACTGAAGGAATACAGCGACGCTGTCAGAAAGGCTGAAGCTGCTGCGGCTGAAAACATGATAGTTATTGTTGACGCTTCGGGAAACACTATTATTACCGGAGATGATATAACGGAGATTGCTGCTGTATATGATGAGGAAAGCGGTGAACACTACGTTGAAGTAACGCTTACCCCGGAGGGGCAAAAAAAGTTTGCCAAAGCAACGGAATATATATCAAAACAGGAAAATAATTATTTTTCTGTTTATGTAAACGGAAGTATAGTATCCGAGCCGCGTGTATATGAATGTATAGACAGTGATACCGTGGCTATCAAGGGAGATTTTACAGAGCAGGAAGTAAGCGATTTTGTCAATCAGTTTGATGCCGAGTAAATTAAATGCAGGCGGAATTATATAAATTCCGCCTGCTCTTTTACTTTTCGTTATTAATAATAAAATACATGATTTCCGAGCGTCATACAGTAAGCTCTGTTTGCAGCCACCCATGAACGCGGTGCGACTGTCGTATTGCAGAAATACATTGCGCCGTTTGCGGTATAGTTTCCGCACAGCGCTTCTGCCGCCGCCCGGACGGAATCTGCCGACGGTGTGTTGTATATTGCACCGTTTGCCGTAGGCTGATACTGTACTCCGTAGTTTTTGTCAAAAATTACTCCGTATACCGAATTCGGAAACTGAGCTGATTTTACTCTGTTCATAACGCAAGCCCCGACAGCCTTTTTTCCTTCAAGACTTTCTCCGGAGGCTTCGGCCTCTATGAGCCTTGAAAGCCAGTAAATATCATTTTCACTGTAGGAAACGCTGTCGGCAGCGCTTTCGGTGCAGTTTTCATCTGATGTCTGCTGCTCAGCTTTTGCATCAGACGCGGCGCTCGCTGTTTCATTTGCTGCGTTTTCAATTGCCAGGCGCATTATTTCGCCGGCTGTTTGGTTTTCCGATTGTGCATTTTTGTAATCCCTGTAATTTACCGGTTCGGGTTTGTAATCAACGGTACACGGGTTTTTAATTGTGTTTAAGCCCTCTGCGGCAGCCGCAGAACCGATAGAAAATGTCATAGTTAATGATATAGCCACACTTAAAATATTTTTATTCATAATTAATCATCCTTTCTGTGTGGTAATTGCAGATTTTTTATAAATCTGTATTTGCCTTTCGGGGAAGACGCTTGTTATTATACACAAAAATTCCCGATTGTTCAAATCGGGAATTCAGCGGTATTGCAGATTTATTTAAGCTGAGATGTCAAAGCACCGAATGAAATGCTGAGTTATCAGAAATCCTTTCATATGCTCAAATATCCTTTGTGTTGTCAAAAAGTGGATGAGTGCACAAAAAAGCAGTCAAAACCGCATTGTATGGCGGATTACGGCTGCTTTTCTATTGATTATTAGCGGTTGTAGTCCTTTATTTTCCTGTCAATTCTTCGTTTTGCTTCTTTTTCGGCAATAGAGTCACGTTTGTCATAATTCTTTTTTCCGCGTGCAAGAGCAAGCTCAACCTTGACAACCGAGCCTTTAAGATATACTTTTAACGGGATGAGTGAATAACCGTCCTCCTTTATCTTGCCTATTAAACGGCGTATCTCATACTTGTGCATGAGAAGTTTTCGTTCGCGCAGAGGGTCGCGGTTGAAAATGTTTCCTTTTTCATACGGACTTATATGAGTTCCCAAAAGAATTACTTCGCCGTTTTTTATTCCGGCGTAGGAATCCTTGAGATTTATATGCCCCATGCGGATAGACTTTACTTCCGTTCCGAGCAGGGATATTCCGCATTCAAAGGTATCCTCGATAAAATAATCATGATAAGCTTTTTTGTTTTGAGCTATAAGCTTTGTGTTTTTGTCGTTTTGAGCCATAATGTCCTCCGTTATGCAAGATAAAAGTCGATTTGTTTCGTGTGCGGGTTTGCGGCGGCAACGGTGATTTCTGTTTTGTCGCCGATTCTGTATGTTTTCTTGGTATGTTCTCCGATAAGTGATAAATCCGTACCATTAAATACATAGTAGTCGTCAGTCAGATCTATCATTCTTACAAGTCCCTCTATGCCGTTTTCAAGCTCTGCGAAAAATCCGAAACTCGTTATTGATGAAATCACGGCAGGGTAGGTTTTGCCGATGTATTTTTGCATGTATTCGGCTTTTTTGATATCATCGGCTTCGCGTTCCGCTTCCATTGCCGTTATTTCGGCTTCGCTTGATTTAACAGCGGCTTCTGCGGCGAATTTTTTTAGATATGAATATCTTTTCCGTGAAATGCCGCTTCTTAAAAATTCTTTAATAATTCTGTGTATTGCAAGGTCCGGATAACGTCTTATCGGTGATGTAAAGTGGCAGTAATACTTGAATGAAAGTCCGAAATGCCCCAGACACTGCTCGCTGTATTTTGCTTTCATAAGTGAGCGCAGCATAAATTTGCTTATTATCATTTCTTCCTTTGTGCCTTTTGCTTTTTGCAGAATAGATGCAAACTCGCCGGGATGAGGTTCGGTTATCGAAACAGACCTGTATCCGAGAGTTTTTATCAGAAAGTTAAAGTCATATATTTTTTCACGGGTAGGTTTTTCGTGAACGCGGTAAACAAACGGTATGTCTGCCCAGAAAAATTCCTCTGCTACAGTTTTGTTTGCAATGAGCATAAATTCTTCTATTATTTTATTTGATACACCGGATTCGTATTTGTAAACGTCCGCAGCCTTTCCGTTTTCATCAAGCACAACCTTGGTTTCCGGAAAATCAAAGTCAATGCTTCCGCTGCTTTGACGTTTTTTTCTTAATATTGCAGCAAGCTTTTCCATCGTCTGCAATTCTTCATATATATGTGAGTATTTGTCTTTAAGCTGTTTATCACCGCTTAAAATCGCGGTAACGTCATCATATGTCATGCGTTCCCTTGAGCATATGATTCCCTCGGTTATACGGTGGTTTATGACTTCGCCGTTTTGGTTTATATCCATAATGACAGAGAGTGTGAGTCTGTCCTCGTGCGGATTAAGACTGCATATTCCGTTTGACAGCATTTCGGGAAGCATGGGAACAACTCTGTCGGGAAAGTATACGCTTGTGCCTCTTCTGAACGCTTCTTTGTCAAGCGGACTGTTTTCCGTGACATAATGTGTAACGTCGGCAATGTGGACGCCGAGCGTATATATTCCGTCGTTTAAGGTTACGCATACAGCGTCGTCAAAATCGCGGCTGTCGGCTCCGTCAATGGTTATAATGCTTTCGTTTCTGAAATCGCACCTTGCGTCAATATCAGCATCCGATATTTTGCAGTTGATATTTTCGCACTGGGCTTTGACCTTTTCGTTAAAATCGGTTTCCAAACCGTATCGGCGTATTACCGAAAGTATATCGACGCCTTTGTCGTCGGGATATCCGAGAACTTCAATGATTTCACCTTCGGGTTTTCTGCCGTTCTCGGGCCATTTTGTTATTTTGGCAATTACTTTTTGTCCGTTTTTTGCCCCGTTAAAGCGTTTTTTGGATATAAAAATGTCATACCCGAGCTTTGCGTCATCCGAAACCACAAATCCAAAATTACGCGATGTGGTAAATGTACCGATAATGCTGTCGCTTCCGCGGGCAATTACCTTGATTATTTTTGCTTCATTCTTTTTGCCGTCCGTTGCTTTTACGGTTATCCGTGCCAGAACCGTATCGCCGTTCATGGCGTCCATGGTTGCAGACGACGGAACAAAGTATTCTTCGTTTTCGTCCGATATAAATCCAAAGCCGCGTTCCTTTAATGAAAATTTACCGGCAATATAACCGAGCTTTCTTACAGAAGCATATTTTCTTTTTGCCGTTTTTATAATTTTTCCTTCGGCGGTAAGCTCGCTGAGTATCTGTGAAAGTTCCTCGCGGTCGTCAAACGGGATGTCAAGCATCAGCATTATATCTTCAATATTGACCGGAGGAAATTTATCGTCATCCAAAAATTTTAACAATGTATCTTTTCTGCTCATTTTATTCCTCTTAATATATATAATTTATAAATTAATTTCAGTATAACATAATTTTAACAAAAGATACAGCTTTTTCAAAAATATGTTGAAAAAAAGTAATATTTAATTTATAATTATTTTAGTAAAAATTTATAAGGGGTTATTAAAATGATTTTCAACAAAGCGGAAATGCTTATTCCGAATAAAAATATTGATATGACAAAATGGAGCGTCGTGGCATGCGACCAATATACCTCGGAGCCCGGATACTGGAGTGCGGTAGAAGAAACTGTAGGCAATGCACCGTCTTCATATAATCTCGTTCTTCCGGAAGTTTTCTTGGAAAACAGCGGCGTTGACGAACGGATTAAAAAAATCAATGAGACAATGAACGGTTATTTAAACAGCGGTGTGTTTGAAAAAACTCCGAAGTGTTATGTATATGTTGAACGGACTTTAAATGACGGCAGAGTCCGCCGCGGTGTTGTCGGCTGCGTGGATTTGGAGGATTATGATTACAATGCCGGCTCAAAATCAAAAATACGCGCTACCGAAAAAACCGTTGTCGAGCGTATACCGCCGAGGCTTAGGGTAAGACTTAACGCCTCGCTGGAGCTTCCGCACATTATGCTTTTGCTTGATGACGAAAAAAAGGAAATTATCGAATCGCTTTCAGACAGAAAAAATGATTTTAAAAAAATCTATGATTTTGACCTGATGATGTCTTCGGGGCATATTGAGGGATACATTTTAAGCGATGATGCGGCAAAACAGCTTGAAACTAAAATCGCATCTCTTGATAACCTGCAGGAATTTAACCGAAAATACGGGGTAAACGAAAAAAATCCCCTTGTCTTTGCGGTCGGTGACGGCAACCATTCGCTTGCAACGGCAAAAGAGTATTATACCGGAATAAAAAGCGAAATCGGCGAAGAGCAGGCAAAAAAATCTCCGGCGCGGTATGCTTTGGCAGAGCTTGTTAATCTTCACGATGATTCTTTGGTCTTTGAAGCAATACACAGGGTTATGTTTGATGTGGATTCCGAAAAATTCATAAAAGGGTTAAAAAAACTGTGCGGCAGGGACGGCAGACAGAAATTTGAGCTTGTTACCAAAAGCGGCAGGGAAGAGCTTGCTTTTTTAAATCCCAAAAGCACTATAACGGTGGGTTCTGTGCAGGCATATATTGATGATTATATTGCAAAAAGCGGCGGCAGAGTTGATTATATTCACGGCGAAGACGTGGTTAATTCCCTTGTTGCGGACGGCAACACAGGAATAGTTTTGAAACCGATGAGCAAAGAGGATTTGTTTAAAACGGTAATTAAGGACGGCTCGCTTCCGCGAAAAACCTTTTCAATGGGTGATGCCCGAGATAAGCGGTTTTACACCGAGGCAAGAGTTATAAATCCCGCCGGCTGAGTTGCCGGTGCTTGACAAGATGATAGGTTATGCGATATAATAAACAGTAATTGTTTTTAGTTTATTGGAGGTAAAGGTATATGTCAGGACATTCCAAATGGAGTAATATAAAGCATAAAAAGGAAAAATCAGACGCTCAGAAAGCGAAAATATTTACTAAAATGGGCAGGGAAATTGCCGTTGCGGCTAAATCCGGCGGTGCAGATCCCGAAACTAACGGAAGATTGAAGGACGCTATTGCAAAGGCTCGTTCGTATAATATGCCGAATGACAACATTCAGCGTGTTATCAAAAAGGCTGCCGGCGACCAGAATACAGATAATTATGAGGATATTATATACGAGGGTTACGGAATAGGCGGTGTAGCAGTTATCGTGGAAACACTTACGGACAACAGAAACCGCACGGCAGGCGATTTGCGCCACTATTTTGACAAATTCGGAGGAAACCTCGGTACTACAGGCTCCGTGGGCTGGATGTTCGATGAAAAGGGAATAATTATTATCGCAAAATCCGATTCTGTAGATGAAGATACACTTATGATGGACGCGCTTGATATGGGTGCAGACGATTTCAATGCAGACGGTGATTATTATGAGATTTCGACTGCTCCGTCAGATTTTCATGCTGTAAGAGATGCTCTCGAGCAAAAGGGCTATGTATTTGAGTCTTCGGAAGTAGAACGTATACCGCAGACAACGGTTACACTTACCGATGAGCATGATTTGCTTATGATGGAAAAGCTTCTCGAAAATCTCGAGGATAACGACGACGTACAGAATGTTTATCACAACTGGGAAGAATAATTTTGGCACAACACTTAGGGAGGATTGTCTGTGGAAAAACTATTGATTACCGGTGGTAAACCGTTAAGAGGAGAGGTTTCCATCAGCGGTGCAAAAAATGCCGCTGTTGCTATAATACCTGCCGCACTGCTTGTAAAAGGTGTTTGCCGTATCGAAAACGTTCCCGATATAAGCGATGTTGACAGTATTGTTAAAATGATTACTTCTTTGGGTGCAAAGGTTGAAAAACCTGATATGAACACCCTTGTTATAGATTCGTCATCACTGAATACATATGTTGCAGATCCCGTTTTGGCAGCCAAAATGCGTGCTTCGTATTATTTGATGGGTGCACTTGTGGGACGCTTTAAAAATGCCCATGTTCCGCCTCCGGGCGGATGTAATTTCGGTGTCCGTCCGATTGACCAGCATTTAAAAGCGTTTAAGTATCTCGGATGCACCGTTGCAGAGGATGACGGTTTTGTCAAGATAGACGGCTCTTCGCTCAGAGGAGGAAACATTTATTTTGACGTTGTGAGCGTAGGAGCTACGATAAATGCAATTTTGGCGGCTGTTCTTGCTCCGGGAAGAACTATTCTTGAAAGTGCCGCAAAGGAACCGCATGTCGTTGATTTGGCAAACTTTTTGAATTCAATGGGCGCTCAGATAAGAGGCGCAGGAACGGATGTTATAAAAATCAACGGAGTTCCGAGTCTTGGCGGAGGTACTTATTCCATTATTCCGGATCAGATAGAGGCAGGAACATATATGTTTGCGGCAGCGGCAACGCGCGGCGATGTAGTGGTAAAAAATGTCATTCCAAAGCACCTTGAAGCATTAACGGCTAAATTTGAAGAAATGGGTCTCGGAATTGAAGAAGGCGATGAAGAAGTTAGGGTATATACAAAAGGACCTCTTTGCGCAATCAATATCAAAACAATGCCGTATCCGGGATTTCCTACGGATTTGCAGCCGCAGGCGGTTGTTATGCTTGCAACGGTAAACGGTACAAGCATAGTTACCGAGGGGGTATGGGATTCAAGATTTCAGTATATTGCAGAGCTTTTGAAAATGAATGCAAAAATTACTGTAGACGGCAAACGCGCCGTTATTTCCGGCGGCGCACCGCTTAAAGCCGGAAAGGTTGCGGCTACGGATTTAAGAGCCGGAGCAAGCATGATAATAGCTGCTCTTTCGTGTGACGGAACTACGGAAATATCAAATATACGTCATATTGACCGCGGTTATGAACATATTGTAGAAAAACTAACTGCTCTCGGAGCGGATATCAGGAGATTAAATGATTAGATTTTGCACACTTTTCAGCAGCAGCAGCGGAAATTCGGCATTTATATCGGACGGTGATACCAACTTGCTGATTGATGCCGGAGTAAGCGCATCAAAAATCCTGAATTCACTTAAAGAAATCGGTATAGGAGCAGATGAAATAGACGGTATACTTGTGACGCACGAGCACAGCGACCATATTGCCGGTATAGGTGTGCTTGCAAGAAGATATAATATACCTGTATACGCAAATGAGCCTACAATGACGGCGATTACAAATTTTTTCGGTAATTTTCCGGATGACTGCATAAGAATAATTAAGACGGGTGAGAGCTTTGCGATACGTTCGGCTGTTGTGCGTTCGTTTAAAACACCGCATGATTCCGCGGAATCGGTCGGATATACGGTGGACATGTGCAACAAAAAATACAGTGTAGCTACAGACACCGGCTGCATAACAAAATCAATGCTTGCGTCGCTTGCAAGGAGCGAAGCGGTTCTGATAGAAGCCAATCATGATGTCGATATGCTCAAAAACGGAAAATATCCGTATGTTTTAAAGAAAAGAATACTTTCCGATAACGGGCATTTGTCAAATGATAACTGTGCATGGCTTGCGACACAGCTTGTGCTATGGGGTACCGGAAAAATAATTCTGGGGCACCTTAGCGAAAACAACAATACTCCCGTCAAAGCGTATGAAACAGTGATAAACAAACTGAATGAGAGCAGCATCAAGGCAGGCTCCGATGTATTGCTCGCTGTTGCTGAAAAAAATAAAATTTGTGAAATATAGCTGCTTTTAAATTTTAAAATCGGAGGAAGTTATATGGCAAAAATCAGTGTAATAGGTTCCGGCGGCTGGGGTACGGCGAATGCCATACTTTTGGCAAATAACGGCCATGATGTTCTTTTGTGGTCATATCTGAAAGAAGAAAGCGAAAATTTAGAGAAATACCGCGAAAACAAACCTTTTCTTCCGGGAATAAAAATACCGGACAGCATAAAGTTTACAAATGATATATCAAAATGCGGCAATGCCGATTTGATTGTGGTAGCAACTCCGTCACATACAGTTAAAACAACGGCGCAGTCACTCAGACCGTATGTCAAGGAAGGTCAGCTTATACTGAATATATCAAAAGGCTTTGACGAAGAGCGCCAGCTCAGACTTTCGGAAGTTATACTTCATGAAATACCGGATTCGGTTGTCGCTTCGATGAGCGGACCGTCGCATGCGGAAGAAGTTGCAATAGGTATGCCTACCACTAATGTTGTAGCGCACAGCGACATACACGTTGCGGAGTATATACAGGATATATATATGTCGCCTGTGTTCAGGGTATATACAAACAGCGATATAATCGGTGTGGAGCTTGGCGGCTCTCTTAAAAACATAATCGCTCTTGCTGCCGGAATTTGCGACGGACTCGGTTACGGCGACAACACAAAAGCAGCACTTATGACCAGAGGTTTGGTTGAAATCACCAGACTTGGTGTAAAAATGGGTGCAAGACCGGAAACATTCAGCGGTCTTACCGGTGTCGGCGATCTCATCGTTACCTGCACCAGTATGCATTCAAGAAACAGACGGGCAGGGATACTGATAGGAAAGGGTAAAAATGCCGCTGAGGCTCAGAAAGAGGTTAATATGACGGTTGAGGGGATAAAGGCGACCGTCGCGGCACATAAGCTTTCTCAAAAATATAATGTAGAAATGCCTATAGTCGATACAATGTATAAAGTGCTTTTTGAGGACCTTCATGCACAAGATGCCACAGAGTACCTTATGGGCAGAACAAAAAAACATGAAACAGAAAAAGACTGGCTGAATTAATACGGCTTTATTGTTAAAGGACATTCCCTAAAACGGAATGTCTTTTTTATATAAATTAAAAACTCTAATGTTGTTTTAATGTTTGTTATATATAATATAGTTAAATCAAAGTTAAACTCGAGGGGCGGTAATATGGCAATAGAAGTTTTTAACAGGTATGAGCACAAGTATTTGCTTGATTTTAGAACATATGAAGCAGCAGTGAACGTTTTAAAAAAACATATGGAGCCGGATAAATATAATGTCAACGGCATGCCGTACACAATATCAAATATATATTATGATACAGAGGATGACCGGCTTATAAGAAATTCTCTTTCAAAACCGATTTATAAAGAAAAACTAAGACTCAGGGCATACGGTGTACCGGACAGCGGGTCATCGGTTTTTCTTGAAATCAAGAAAAAGTTCAACGGACTTGTAAATAAAAGACGTACGGTCCTGAAACTTGACGAGGCATATGAATTTGTAAGAAGCGGTATAAAGCCTGATATGAAATCATACATGAACCCGCAGGTGATTGATGAAATTGCATACTTTTTAAGAATTTATGATTTAAAACCAAAGCTTTATCTTGCATATGACAGAATTGCATTTTTTGAAAAGGACAATCCGGATTTAAGGATTTCATTCGATACGGCAATCCGTACAAGACGTTACGGATTACGGCTCGAAAACGGCGATTTCGGCAATCCGCTTTTGAACCAAATAACATATTTGATGGAAATAAAAACTTCGCTTGCAAAGCCGCTGTGGCTTGTGAATATGCTCAGTGAATTCGGCATACGGCGATGCAGCTTTTCAAAATACGGAACTGAATATATGCAAAATCTGGAATTGAAAAATATTAAAACGGCGATATGAGGTGACATAAAATGGATAACTTGTTTAATACAATACTTGCGGATACTTCGGGCAGCATAAGCCTGATTTCCGCACTGATAACTATGGCGGCAGCGCTTTTGCTCGGCGGAGTTATAGCGTTTACATATTACAAAACGCAGTCAGAGGAGAATTTCCAGCGAAGTATGGCGGTAACGCTGCTCATGCTTCCGATGATACTTTCGGTAATAATACTTTTTATCGGCAGCAATATTGCACGGGCATTCAGCCTTGCCGGAACTCTCTCGATAATTCGCTTCAGAAGCGCTCCCGGCGACCCTAAGGATATAGGATTTATATTTTTTGACATTGCGGCAGGGCTTGCCTGCGGAGTCGGACTGTACGGTTACGGAGCGGTTTTTGTACTTGTGCTTTGCGCGGTGATAGCAGCATCTGAAAAATTCGGATGGTTTGAACGCAGATATATGCGTAAAAGACTCAAAATAACCATACCGGAGGATTTGAATTACGGAGAAGTATTTGATGATATTTTAAATAAGTATACCCAAAGATATTCACTTGAAAAAATCAGAACCACCGACCTTGGTTCATTGTTTGAATTGAGCTATGGCGTCGTCATAAAAAATGATGTGAATGAACAGGAGTTTATCAATGAATTGCGGTGCCGGAACGGCAACCTTAATATACAGCTTGCATCTGAACCGCAAAAATTAAATTGAGAGGAGAATTTTTATGAAAAAAGTGATTTCGGTATTATTGGCAGCGGCAATTACGGTATTTAGCATGATTACAGGCTGTGCCGTGGAAAGTGACGCATGGAAAAACAACACCGGTACGGTTAATCTTGACACCATGGTGGTTACAGGCAGCGGAGTGAGCGTCAAAGATAATGTGATAACTATAAAAAGCGGCGGCGATTTCACCGTGACGGGCACTTTGTCAAACGGCATGATTTGCATTGATTCGGAAGAAAAAGTTAAACTCAGACTCAGCGGAGCTTCCGTTACAAACAGCTCCGGGCCGGCAATTTATTTCAAAAATGCAAAAAAAGCATTTATAACGCTTACCGAGGATACAGAAAACTATTTGTGTGACGGAGCTGATTATTCTGTTGAAGACGCAGACGCAGCTTTGTTTTCAAATGACGACCTTGAGATTAAGGGCAGCGGCTCGCTTACAATTATAGGAAATTATAAACACGGAATTGCAAGCGATGATGATTTGGAAATCAAAAACGGCATTATAACTATTACTGCGGCAGAACACGGAATAAAAGCAAATGATAAGCTTGCAGTGTCGGGCGGTAGTATTTCCGTTACTGCCGAAACAGGAAAAGGCATGAAAGCCGGCAAAGAACTCGTGATAGATGACGGTACTGTGGAACTGGTATCTAAAAAGAGCGAAGGAATGGAAAGCAAGGGTACACTTACAATTAACGGAGGAAATGTTTCCGTGACGGCGGCAGATGACGGCATTAACACAGGAAATTCAAAAGAATCGTCTGATAAAACCTCCGGCAGTGCCGATAAAAAATCGGATATAAAAGAGGATAATCAAAATACGGCTGCGTCAGATAATGTACAGCGCAAAACAGATAAACGGGCAGATAACGGTGAAAAACCGCAAAGACAGCCGAACGGCGGCAACATGCAGCCGCCGCAGAACGGAGGAACACCTCCGCAGGACGGAATGAACCAAATGCCGCAAAACGGCACTATGCAGCAACCGAACGGCGGTAATGTGCAGCCGCCGCAGAATGGAGGAACACCCCCGCAGGACGGAATAAACCAAATGCCGCAAAACGGCGATATGCAGCAACCGAACGGCAGTGATATGCAACCTCCGCAGGGCGGCGGCTTCGGAGACGGTTTTGGGAAAATTGACGAAGAAACTGCTGCCGAACATGCAATTACCATAAACGGCGGAAAGATTTATATTAATGCAGACGGTGACGGAATTGATTCAAACGGCAATCTGACTATAAACGGCGGTACTGTAATTGTGGAAGGCCCTACATCAAACGGTGACGGCGGACTCGATTGCGACGGTACTATGGCTATAAACGGCGGAGAAGTGTTCGTTTCATCAAGTGCAGGCATGATTCAGCTTCCGGACAGCTCAGACGGTCAGAATCTGCTATGTGCCGTATTTGAAGAAAATCAGACGGCAGGAACGGTTATAACAGTAAAAGACAAATCGGGAAATGAAATAATTTCGTGCACACCGCAGAAAGATTTCAGAGCCGTTATATATTCATCCGAAAATCTCAAAGATGATTCGGAATATACCGTTTATGTAAACGGTAAGGAATATGCTTCCTTTACTGCCGGCGGAACAAGCCGTGTCGGCAGCAGTACCGGCGGTATGCGCGGCGGTTTCGGGCCGAGAGGCGGCTTTGATATTCAAAGAAACGGCTCAAATTCCAAATAACATTTATGCAAAATCGGTCTTTGCGGGCCGATTTTGCTTTACTAAATATATTAATTGTGGTATTATGAAAAAAAGGCGGTGAGTGTATGCGTATTTTGCTTGCAGAGGACGAAAGGGACTTAAACAGAGTTATAGCCAAACGGCTTGAAAGCGAAGGATACAGTGTTGACTGCTGTTTTGACGGTGAACAGGCGCTGGATTATATTGAGGCCGGTGAATTTGACGCTGTTGTTATGGATATTATGATGCCGAAGTCCTCAGGACTTGAAGTGTTAAAAAATCTCAGGATTAAAAAGAATTCCGTTCCCGTTTTGCTGCTTACCGCAAAAGACAGTATCCAAGACAGGGTTAACGGGCTTGATGCCGGTGCGGATGACTATCTTGTAAAACCGTTTGCATTTGATGAGCTTCTTGCCCGTATTCGTGTAATGACACGCAAAACAACCGGAAACCTTACAAATATTTTTACTATAGATGATTTGCAGCTTGACAGCAACACCTGCACGGTTACACGGGCAGGGAAGGTTATTTCGCTTTCAGCAAAGGAATATGACATTTTGGAGTATCTTATACGCAACAAAGGAGCGGTTTTATCGAGAACAAAAATAGAAAATCATGTATGGAATTTTGACTATGCCGGAGGAACAAACGTCGTTGATGTATACATAAGATATTTGCGAAAGAAGATAGACGATCCGTTTGACAAAAAACTTATTCACACAATCCGCGGGAAGGGTTATGTTATAGGCGGGGCAGGTGACAGCGAATGAGACGTATTTCCGTTAAGCTGAGAGTTACAGTGTGGTATACTCTTGTAATGATTATAGTAGCAACGGTTGTTTTTGCCGCGATGCGTTCTATAAGCCGTGAGATGACGGAACGCGATATTTCTCAGAAAATTACGCGTTCGGTTGATGAACTGCCGAGAAGAATGTTTTCGCCCGGCGGCAGATTCAGCCTGCCTCCGGATTTTAATTATTATGAACGCGGAGTATACTATCTGATTTGCGATGACAGCGGCAGTATAATCGGCGGTCAGCTTCCTTACGAATCTGACGAAACAAACTTTGAGGACGGCAGCCGACGGATAGAAAAGCACGGCGGTAAAGAATACTATATATATGATAAGCGTTTTGAAGCTCCCAATCATACGGCATACCGTATAAAGGGCGTGATTTCCATGGAGGATGAAACCTATCTTTTGGATTCTGCGGCAAAAAACAATTTGGCTCTTACGGTTGTTTTGATTTTTGCGGCGGCGATAGGAGGATATTTCATCATCAGCCGTGCCTTTGTACCGGTAAATAAAATAAGCCGTACTGCAAAAGAAATATCCGAAAGCACGGATTTGTCACGCAGGATAGATATTGGCAGCGGCAGCGATGAAATCTGCGAGCTTGCCAACACCTTTGACGATATGCTTGATAAAATAGAAGAAAGCTTTGAAAAAGAAAAGCAGTTTACTTCGGACGCTTCCCATGAACTCAGGACACCCGTTGCCGTTATACTGTCAGAGTGCGAATATATGGAAGAATGTGCAAAAAGCATTGATGACTACAAAGAATCCGTATGCTCCGTAAAAAGACAGGCAGAGCGGATGAGCAGGCTTATAAGCGAGCTTTTGACTATTTCCAGAATGGATAAAAACACCATTCGGATTAATGCGGAACAGGTGGATTTGAGCGAGCTTTTGCGTTTTGTATGTGATGAACAGGAAGAAATTAATACAGGCAGCTCCGTAATGTTGAAGAAAATAGAGAAAAATATAATTGCATCTGTTGACCGCGACCTTATGGCACGGCTGTTTATCAATCTTATTTCAAATGCGTACAGATACGGCGGAGAAAACGGCACGGTAACCGTTTCTCTTTCACAAAAAGACGAGAATGTCTGTTTTTGCGTGGAAGATACGGGCATCGGTATTGATGAAAAAGACATTAACAAAATCTGGGAACGTTTCTACCGCGCAGATGCGTCAAGGTCGGCTGACGAAAACGGCAGTACGGGACTTGGACTTTCGATTGTCAAATGGATTGCCGAAAAACACGGCGGTACGGTAACGGTAGAGAGCAAACCCGGCGAAGGCAGTAAATTTACATTTATATTCCCAAAAAATCCGCAGGAAATCTAAAAATTTTGCGGATTTTTTGTTTTCGCTGAAAACCGGGATTAAACTATATAAAAAGATTATAGTTTGTCTGCATATGTGACAAATATTTTTATTATATAAATTTATTTTAAGAAAATTTGCATTAGGTATTGAAAAAATTTTCATTTTGATATATAATATGTTTAATTTGAAGTGCAAAAAATAAAAAATATTTTCACGAGGTGATATTGTGCTTGATTACAAACTAAAAATAGGACTTGTGCCCGAAAGAAGATGGCTTGCGGATGCGGCAACCCGTAAGGGCATTTTTGCTCCGAAATATGCGGTTGAAAACAAAAACCGCATTATCAGCTATATTAAAGACAATTTTACGGATGAAACCACATGCTTTACAGACCTTGAATGGCTCAATGAAGAGGGACTTCTTTCCGAAAACAGCGATTGCGAAAAAGTATGTGATTATCTTAAAAATGAAAAGGTTGACGCAATTTTTATCATCAACTGTAATTTCGGAAATGAAGAAGCGGCAGGACAGATTGCCAAAATGATGGGTCTTCCGACTCTTTTATGGGGACCGCAGGATACGTCGTTTGAACCGGACGGAATGCGTTTTACCGATGCGCAGTGCGGCTTGTTTGCCATAAGCAAACAGCTTCAAAGGCTTAATGTGCCTTTTTCGTACATAGAAAACTGTCCAGTTGAGGATGACAGATTTAAAAACGGATTGGAAAAATTTCTGTCTGTCGTAACAATGGTTAAGAATTTTAACGGCTTAAAGGTTACCCAGGTCGGCACAAGACTCAATCCTTTCAAAAGTGTTATGTATAATGAGCTGGAGCTTACGGAGAAATTCGGAATTAATCTCCAGACGGTAAATATGGCGGTTGTCACCAAAAAATTTGAGAAAATCTACAACTCGCGCAAGGATGAACTGAAAAAAGACATGGTATCGCTGAAGGAAAAATACGATACAAGCGGTCTTGATGATGAAACTATTTTGAAAATGCTTGCCTTTGTGCATGTATACATAGAAATATTTAACGAAACAGGTTCGGATGTACTTTCTTCCGAGTGCTGGACTTCCATGCCGCTTGCAGTAGGAGCGAATCCATGTCTTGCAATGAGTATACTCTATGATATGGGTTATATAGTAACCTGCGAATCCGATATATACGGCGCTGTAACCCAGGCGCTTCTGATGTGTGCTTCGAGAGGAAAAAAAGCTCCGCTTTTCGGTGAGTTTACCTGCAAACACCCGACAAATAAAAATGCCGAGCTTTTATGGCACTGCGGTCCGTTCCCGTATTCCGTGAAAGCAGACGGTGAAAAAGCGAAACTGTTTAACACAAAACCGAGTTTCAGGGCAAAAGACGGAGAGTATACCATTGCCAGATTCCAGAGTGCCAAGGGTAAATACACTCTTCTTAGCGGAACCTTCAATACTACCGAAGGACCGTATACATTCGGCACATATATGTGGGCGGAATTTAAAGATTTATCAAAGATTGAAAACAAGCTTATTTACGGTCCGTACATTCACCATATGAGCGAAATTTACGGTAACTTTAAAGATGAGCTTGAGGAATTTACCCGTTATATTCCGGAGCTTGAATTTGATCCGCTTGAGGACTGATATAAATAAAATAGTGTAATGAGAGGAGAATTTTAATGTTAGTCGGATTTAAAGAAATACTGGAAATTGCAGAAAAAAAGAATTTTGCAATTCCGGCGCTTAATGTGTACAATATGGAAACGGTAATGGGCGTAATAGCTGCTGCCGAGGAGCTTAACGCACCTGTTATACTTCAGAATTATTCAAGACTTTTTACAAATGAAGAGGGATATTATCTGGCACCGGTTATTCTGGCTGCCGCAAAGAAAGCGAAAGTGCCGGTATGCTATCACCTGGATCACGGTGCGGGACTTACCGAGGTTACACGCGCTTTAAGATACGGTGCAACCGGTATCATGATAGACAAGTCGCTTTTAAGCCTTGATGAAAACATAGCGGAAACAAAAAAAATAGTTGAACTTTGTTCATCTGTTGATGTCGGGGTTGAAGGCGAGCTCGGTCATATCGGTGTTGCAAAAGACGGCGATGAACTGAAAAATGCCTACACGACAGTTGATGAGGCAAAGAAGTATGTTGACAAAACAGGCGTTAAGGCGCTTGCAATAATGGTGGGCACGGCTCACGGCAGATACAAAAAAGCACCCAAGCTTGCGATAGACAGAATTTCCGAAATACATAATGCTGTTGACGCAGCGCTTGTTCTGCACGGCGGCAGCGGTGTGCCGGACGAAGAAATAAAGGCGGCGATAAATGCCGGAATAAGAAAAATCAACTTCGGTACGGATTTGTGCTTCTCATTCCTCGACAAAGTTTTTGAAACATCAAGAGATATTTATGCAATAGACTTGTTTATGAAAGACTCTATAGAAAATGTCAAAAAGTTTGCAATGGGTAAAATTAAATTGTTGGGAGCTGAAAATAAGGCATGAGCAGAATCGTAGGTATAGGCGCCAATGTCTTTGACACTTTAATAACCGTTGAACACTATCCGACAGAAGATACAAAGCTTCGGGCATGCGGCATCAAGGAATGCGGCGGCGGCCCGTGTGCAACGGGACTTGTCGCTGCTGCAAAGCTTGGTTCAAAAGCGGCATATATAGGGGCTCTTGCCAAAGACAGCGGCGGCGAATTTCTCATTGCGGATATGGAACGCTTCGGAATGAACAACGATTTTGTCGATATGGCAGAAGGTGCATCATCTTTTTCTTCCGTAGTGCTTCTGAGTAAAGAAAATGCATCGCGCACCTGCGTTTTTAACAAGGAAAATCTTCCCGGGTTTACTATAGATGAAAAGAAAGCTTCTGCAATCAAAAATGCCGACTTGCTTATGGTTGACGGAAATGAACTCGAAAATGCAGTAGCCGGAGCAAAAATTGCGCGCGAAAACGGTACTAAGGTGCTTTATGATGCCGGAGGTCTGTATGACGGTATAGAAAAGCTTCTGCCTTATGCCGATATACTTATCCCGTCTGAAGAATTTTCGCTTGCACATACCGGAGCGGACAATGTTTCGGACGCTGCAAAGATGCTTTTTGAAAAGTATCAGCCCGAGGTCGTTGTCATAACTCAGGGAGTAAATGGCGGAATCCTGTATGACGGCAAAAGCATTGAAAAATACCCTTCGTTTAAGGTAGAAGCGGTTGATTCAAACGGAGCAGGTGATGTATTTCACGGAGCTTTTGCATTTGCTGCATCAAACGGCTGCGATTATTTTGATTGCTGTGTATTTTCAAGTGCGGTTTCTGCACTTAAATGTACAAAAATCGGTGCACGCGACGGCGTTCCGACATATAAACAAACTATAGATTTTTTAAAGGAGAGAGGACACAATGAATTTAAAGAAAACATGGAATAAGAAATACGGTAAATCCGAAATTATTACCAAGGAAAACAGTCCTTGCAAGCTTGTGGAAATCGACATGGTAAGACTTGCAAAAGGTGACAAAAAGAGTTATAATGAATCTGATAAAGAGTACGGTCTTTTAATTTTGGGCGGTAAATGCACAGTAAAAGGCGATGGCTTTGAGTACGAAAACATTGGTAAAAGAGAGAATGTTTTCGGCGGAGCCGCTACATGCGTATACGTTCCGAGAAACACACCGTTTACCATCACAGGTGAAGGCGAGGTTTCAATCGCAGTATGTAAATCACCTGCTAAGGCAGACCACAAACCGGTTCTTATAAATCCCGAGGATGTTGTTATTAAAGAGATGGGAAAGCCGGGCTGGCAGAGGCAGGCGCACTTTATTCTTGACGAAAGAACGGAAGCCGATATTATTTACATAGGCGAAGCATATGTTCACGGCGGTCAGTGGGCAAGCTATCCTCCGCACAAGCATGATGACGATAATATGCCGACAGAAGCTCAGACAGAGGAAATTTACTATTATGAATTTGACAAGCCGGCAGGCTTTGGTATTCAGAAAGTATATACTATGGAAGGTGACATAGACGAAACGTATACCGTTAAATCAGGTGATTTTGTCGAAATCCCCCGCGGTTACCATCCGTTCCATACTGCTCCGGGATATGAAAATTATTATCTTTGGGTAATGGCAGGCGAGAACAGAGGTTTCTTCATGACAACCGACGAAGACCATAAATGGCTTAACAATTAATTTTTTGCCCGTACTCAATGCGTAACGAGGTGATTATTTTGGATTTTAGGAAATTAAAAAAGTTTTTGGATTCACTTCGCAGTGAATACGGTATAACCGGCTGTGACCTGAGCGTATACTACAATCACATATATGTTTTCAGGCACAGGGCAGGTACTTCAAGTGACGATACAGGCAGAAAGGTATCCAGAAAAGATTTATACTTTTTTCACTCGGGAGCCAAACTTATATGCTGTGTTGCGCTCATGCAGCTTGCAGAGCAGTATAAGCTTACACTGAGTGACAAAGTGTGCAGCTTTATATCCGGCTTTGATGAAAAAGTTACGGTTAAGGAATTTATATCGCTTTACAGCAGCAATCTGAATGACGAAAACAGTGCGTATAATCATAAAAATGTTGTTGCTCTGATTGAAAAGGCAAGCGGTATGGACTTTAATGAGTATATTGTACAAAATATAACCGGTCCGCTTAAAATGAAATCCACCACATTTGAGCTTACGGAAAAAAACAAGTCCATTATTGCGTCACAGCTTGAGAACGGCAAAAAAACATATGAAGAAAGAGAAGCTGCGGTTGCTGAGATTTATACAAAAAGCAACGGTTCTCTTATAACCACTGTAGAGGACTATGCAATTTTGTGTGAGGTTTTGTGCAATAAGGGCGAAATCAAGCGCGGACGCAGACTGCTGAGCGATTACAGTGTAGACACTCTCATAAACGGTCTCATATACAACGAAACCGAGAAAGAGGACGCTTATGTTTCGGTGGGTTATCATGGAAATTTGATTCTTATAGATATTAAAAAGAAAATCACCATAGTATATGCACAGCATAAAAGACAGCCCGGTGATAATCAGCACGAAATGTATCCGAAGCTTCGCAGGCTTGTGTATGAATGTATCGGTGTAGATACCTGGTCGAGAGGATATAATATATTTAATTAATCAGTCTTAACGGATTGCGGTAAATGTGCCGCAGTCCGTTTTTATGTTGACATTTTAATTGCTTGGTAGTATAATATTAAAAAAAATTAACAATGGAGATGTAAAAATGAAATTTAAAGACATCAATTACATAATAAAATATCCCGAAAATTTTGATGAAAGTAAAAAGTATCCGACAATACTTTTTTTGCACGGCGCCGGAAGCAGAGGAAATGACATTGAAAAGGTAAAAAACAATCCGTTCTTTACATTAACAAAATCACATAAAGATTTTGAATTTGCGGTATTTGCGCCTCAGTGCAGTACAAATACATGGTTTGATCTGTTTGAGCAACTGGAAGAATTTGCGGAGTTTATATCAAAACAAAGCTATGTTGATTCCGAAAAATTATATTGCATGGGTCCGAGTATGGGCGGTTATGCCACATGGCAGCTTGCAATGAGTAAGCCTGAACTTTTTGCAGCCGTTGTCCCGATATGCGGAGGAGGTATGTACTGGAATGCGGGCAGACTCGCAAATATGGGTGTATGGGCATTCCATGGCGGTAAGGATAATGAAGTATACTGCGAAGAAAGCAAAAAAATGGTTGACGCGGTAAACAACTGCGGCGGTACTGCCAAACTTACGGTATATCCCGAAGCAATGCACGACTCATGGACTGCAACGTATGAAAACCGGGATGTGTTCAACTGGCTTTTGAAACATAAACTACATGACAGCAAGGTGTCAGACAGCGATAAATACAACGATTCCAAAATATACGGATAATCGAAACAGGCATATCACATAAAGCGTGATATGCCTTACGTTTGAAAAATTGAAGTCTTTTCAACTTGTCGTCTTTTGTTACAAACATAAAAAACTCTGTTTGCGGACTGTTGCACAGAAAGAGCGTTTTTACCATATTTATACCGAGTTTTTCGTTAATCAGCGTACAGTCATTCATGCTTATCGCTTCGTCAGTGTCTGTGCGCTCATAAGAAATATTTAATTCTTCAAGCGATTCGTATACTTTCTTTTGTAAATCGGTTTTAAATTCAATTGATTTTTTCGTAGAAATTTCGCTTATATAAAACATATTGAGTCCTCCTGTTTTTATTGACTTTTCTTTAAAAACAGTATATTTTTACAAAAACAAATGTTTTTAATGCTATACATTACAAAAAATAATATATAAACCGGATGGCATAATGGATGAAAATAAATCAAATTATCTGGCGCTGATTACCGCGGCAGAGTACGGCAGCTTTACAAAAGCGGCTGAAATGCTTAATTACTCTCAGTCTGCAATAGCAGAATGATAAATGACATTGAAACAGAGTGGCAAATATCTGTTATGGAGCGGGGCAAATCAGGTGTCGTACTTACTTACGAAGGACTGAAACTGCTGTCTTATGCAAAATCTTTGTGTGATGAATACAGAAAACTGCAAATAAGATTGATGAACTGAACGGTCTTCAAACGGGCATAATCCGTATAGGAACATTTTCAAGTGTGGCGGCGCATTGGCTGCCGAATATTATTAACATTTATTTAAAAAGAACAGTCTGCATCCCGACGTGCATTTTACAACATGGGACGATTACGCCATAATGTCTATGGCGGAAAGCGGACTAGGCGTAAGTATTTTGCCGGAACTGATTTTAAAGAGAATGCCGTACCGTACGGCGCTTAACAAGACGGATATACCGGCATATCGGAGCATAGGGCTGGCGGTAAAAAGCAAAAAACACATGCCTCCTGCGGTAAAAAGTTTATAGAATACTTAAATTACAGGACTAATTAAGCAGTAAATTCATGTATGGATACTCAGCCTTTTTAAGATTTATGCTCAAAGCTGAAATGTAGGCTTGATTTCCGTAAGCGTCATATGAAGCACGAGTCCATATTGCCGATTTTTTGCCGTATTTTTTGCATATAAAATTTGTTATCGGCTTCATCAGATTTTGCGGTACGGTTGACTCGATAATTTTAACAGTATCGCCGAACGGCCTGGCAAGTATTGCATAAGCTGCGCTCGCATCGCTTATTTTGAATGAATATCCTCCGCAGAAAGTGTTTTCAACCATAGCATAATTTACTGCTTCTTCATTCCAGCATATAAGCCCGTCGGATTTAAAGTACGAATTTCTCAGACGGATATACTCCTCTGCCGAAATGCTTTCTGATTTGAAGTTTTCGGCGGCGGTATCGCCGGCACTTACCGCAATATCCGTAAGATATGAATAATCACTATAGCCGAGATTGCAGTAATACCCGTACAGTTTTTGATTTGCCGGGCATAATATGCAGAATTCATCATTTTGCTTTAAATGCAGGTTTATTTTATTTTGCATTGCTGCAAAGATTCCGTTTTTCCGGTATTCCTTCAAGACACCTGCCGCATAGATGTACATGCCTTTTTTTATGACTCCGTATTCCTCTGCTAATACGGGCATAAGATATACGGCTCCAACGGTTTTGCCGCTGCATATTGCAGTAAGTGCCGTTGTGTTCCGGTATCGGTGCTTAAAGAACAACTCTATATAGTCATTGCTGTCTCCGAAACATTCCGACCATATTTTTTTAAGTTCGGGTAATTGATTTGGTTTTGCCGTTTGTATAATAATATCCATTTTGCCTCCGTTTTTGACTGTTGTTTTCTTGTTTTTCGAGTTCGACTGCCTTTTTTTCAATAAGCTCCCGTTCATGCTTTCTCTGTATTTCGGCAGATGATGAAAGAAGCGGTTTGATTTTTATGCCTTTAAATATTCTGTCTGTGTAATTTTTTGTTATTTTTACTACCGTTCCCGAAAGTCCGGTTATTCCTATCAGATTCGGAAGCATCATAAGAGCGTTAAAGGTGTCGGAAATATCCCATGCAATCGAAGAAGTCATAAGTGCACCCGATGCGGTCATAATCACAAATGCCATTTTGTAGGTTTTAACACTGTTTTTGCCGAATAAATATTCAATTGCCATTGCACCGTAATGAGACCAGCCGAGAAGTGTAGTAAAAGCAAATAAAAAAATTGCAATTGCAACAAATTTTTCGCCGAAGCCTCCGAATACCGTTTCAAAGGCTTTTGCAACAAGTGTGGAATCATCTGCAGCGCCGCACAAAAGCATACCCGTGTCTAAGTCTATTACTCCCGATGTCAGTATTACAAGCGCCGTCATGGTGCATACGACTACAGTGTCGGTAAATACCTCAAAAATTCCCCACATGCCCTGAATGACAGGCTCTTTTACGTTTGAAGATGAATTTACCATAACAGTTGAGCCGAGCCCTGCCTCGTTTGAGAACATTCCGCGCTTGCAGCCGATTGTAATTATTTGCTTTACGGCAAGACCGTTTGTTCCTCCCCAGACTGCTTTTGCGGAAAATGCACTTTCAAATATTGCCGAAAATGCGGGCAGAATATGTCCGGCATTTGCTAAGATAACGGTAAAACTGCCAAGCAGAAACACTATAACCATAAAAGGAACCACTTTTTCGGCAAATACGGCAATGCGTTTGAGTCCGCCCAGAATAATAACTCCGCCGACTGCGGCAATGATTATTCCCAAAATGAGATGGTACATTGTTATTGCGGATTCGTTTTCTCCGTAAAGAACAATTGAGGAAAGCGCTTCATTTCCGAAGGCTGTGGTAAAGTTTGAAACAATTTTGTTTACCTGCCCCATGTTGCCTATGCCAAACGAAGCAAGGATACAAAACACCGAAAATATTACCGCAAGAAACTTGCCGAGGTGACGGCAGTGTCTGAGTGAGCCGATACCGTTTTCGAGATAATACATTGCGCCGCCTGCCCACTCGCCGTCCGCATTTTTGCGTCTGTAGTAAATTCCGAGTACATTTTCGGAGTAGTTAGTCATCATTCCCAAAAAGGCGGCTATCCACATCCAAAAGACTGCTCCGGGTCCGCCGCCCGCGACTGCTGCCGCAACTCCGGCAATGTTTCCCACGCCGATTGTTGCGGCAAGCGATGTACACAGCGCCTGGAACTGCGATATTGATTTGTTTTGAGTATTTTTGCAGACGTCCTTTCTGAATATGCTGCCTATGGTTTTTTTAAACCAATGTCTTATGTGCATGAATTGAAATGCTTTTGTGGCAACCGTCATGATAATTCCCGCACCGAGCAGGAGATAAATTCCGTATCCCCATGCACAGCTGTTTACTTCGGCATTTAAATCCGAAAGCCGTTGCAAAAAAATACCCATTAGCAACCTCCGGTAAAATTATTATTAAGTTTTAAATCTCTTTTGTGTTAAAAAAGTCTTTTGCAAATTGGCAAAAAATTTCCGTGGCTGTTTTTATAGCGTTTTCGTCTGCTGTAAAGCTGCTGGAGTGGAGCGGCGGTTCATTTTCCGACAGACCGCATCCGTACCACATGAATGACGCCGGAGCAAATTTGCCGTAGTAGGAAAAATCTTCTCCGGTCATAAGCGGCTTTTCGAGCATAATGATATTATTTTTTCCTATTGTTTTTTCGGCTGCTTTGGTGAGCATATCCGTAACAGATTTATCATTTATAACCGGCGGATACAAAAAGTTGTATGTATATTTTATCCTTGCGCCGTGTTTTGCGGCTGTTTTTTCCGCAAGATGTTTTATTGCCTCACATGCAGTTGTGCGTGTTTGTTCGCTGAAGCTGCGGAACGTTCCCGTAACGCTTGCGCTGTCCGGTATAATATTTATGCTGTTTCCGCCGTCAAATCCGCAGACTGATAAAACATATTTTTCATTTTCTTCCAAAGATAAGTGCACAAATTCGTTTAATTTGCCGGCAAATTCAGCTGCAGGGATTATCGGATTAATGCCGTTTTGCGGTTCGGCGCCGTGAGTGCTTTTTCCGATAAAGGTTACGCAAAAATCATCCGGAGATGCCATCAGCGCGCCGCTTTTTATCCATATTTTTCCTGTCCTCAGAGCTGGTGTTGTGTGGCCGCCTATTACTGCGTCCGGCACGGGATTTTGCATTATTCCTTCATTTATCATGGGTAATGCGCCGCCTGTGGTTTCCTCCGCAGGCTGAAAAACAATCAAAACAGTTCCGCCCAGATTTTGTTCATATTTTTTCAGAACATATGCTGCCGAAAGAGCTGCCGCAATATGAATATCGTGACCGCATGCATGCATTACACCGGTATTTTTCGATGCAAATTCAAGTCCGGTTTTTTCCTCAATCGGCAGAGCGTCCATGTCGGCGCGCAGCATAAGCGTTTTGCCGCAGCTTCCTATCCTGGCAAGCACACCGGTTTTTGCTATGCCACGTTTATATTTTATGGAGTATTTATCTAAAAATGCACATATTTCATCCGAGGTAGCATATTCTTCAAAAGCAAGCTCGGGGTTTTGGTGTATGCGCCTTCTTACGGATATTATTTCTTCTTTAATTTCCTGATAGCTTTTTGGAAAATCCATACTGTCACCGCCTTTGTTTAAGTATATCATACAAATTATATTTTGTATAGGTAATATTTTTTTAAAGAAGGCATATATATTAAAACATAATAAAGTTTTAGGAGGATGAAAATGTCGTTGGAATTAGATACACTGAACATTCAAATTAACGAACCGCTTAAAGCGGCAAACATAAGAACGGTGGTCGATACAGACATTATAGTACCGGACTCAAAGCCTGATGTGCTGAACGTATTGCAGGTTAACGCTCTGTCGTCCGTTACGGAAAAGTATATTCAGAAAGACCATATTACGGTTTCCGGCATGATTGACTACACCATTCTTTATTCGGGCGACGAGGAAAAAATCAGCGTAAAAAGCATTAACTTCCGCACACCGTTTTCGCAGCAGATAGAGGTTGCAGGTGTGGAGGAAGATATGTTCAATTATGTTAAATCCGAGGTGCGCCATATTGAATACTTCATACAGAACAGCCGTAAAATCAATGTAAAGGCGGTTGTGGCTTTGGATACTAATGTTGTGGATTCAAGTGTTGCTCCGGTTGTTTCGGGAATAACGTCCGATTCATCGGTGCCGGTAAAGAGCAGTGTTGTCAAAGCTTTTAACCTTGCGGTATGCAGCGAAAACAGCTTTGAAGTTGAAGACAGTCTTAAACTTCCCGGTGCAAATCCGACAATTGATGATATTTTAAAGTCGGATATCCGTCTTGAGAGCCGAGAGCTTAAGGTTGTAAACAACAAGGTTGTGGCAAAGGGAAATCTGCTTGTCAATACGCTTTATACATATGATGAAGATATATATTATATGGAAAACGAAGTGCCGTTTACTGAGATTATGGATGTAGACGGAATTACTCCGGATATGCATTCGGATATTGAATACTCAATCACCGACGCTTCTTTCAGCGTAGAAAAGGATGAAAACGGGGAAAGTACGGGTGTGTATGTCAAAATAGCCGTAAGCTCGCTCATACGCGCTTATGAGGATGAACAGTTTGATGTTGTTTCGGATGTGTACAGCCCCGACTATGAACTCAATGTTCAGAAAAAAACCATAAATGTAAGTGAAATCGTTGACGCATCCAACACGTCTTTTACCGTCACCGATGCCGTTACCGTTCAGGAACCGATGCCGGAAATGGTAAAAATATATAACCTCATTGCACAGCCGTATATAGAAAATACCTCTGTTCAGGGGAATACGGCGGTTATTGAAGGCTATGTCAACGCACAGCTTTTGTATTTGTCCGACAGCGAAACCTCGCCGGTTTATTGTGCAAAAAAAGATATACCGTTTACACAGCGCTTTGAAATATCCGGCAATGCGGACGGAGCTTCCGTGAATGCGGTAATTCATACCGAACACAGCGGTTATACGTTTAAATCCGGCAGCGAGGCGGAAATAAGAGTTGCAATGCATGTGAATGCAAATATTGTAAGAAATAAGTCAATAGATGTTATAACCGATGTTCAGGTAAACGAGGACGCTCCGATAGACAAGACGTCACAGCCCGGTATAATAATATATTTTGCCGAGGCAAGCGACACCTTGTGGGATATTGCCAAAAGGTATAATACTACTATCGGTGAAATTGCATCGGTAAATAAAATAGATGAAAATGAAAAGCTGCATAACCGTCAGCAGCTCCTTATTCCTAAAAGACGCGTTGTATAAAACGATTTGTTAAAATTGAGAATATAAGACATGCTTCACCTCATATCAATAGGATATGAGGTGATTTTTTGTATGTTTGCAAAGCGAACGGTAATTTTTACTATGATTTTAACTATTGCGGCATCAACGGCTTTTGCACAGCAGGCAGAGCTTAATCTTTCATGCAAAAGTGCTCTGCTTATGGACTCTGCCACCGGAACAATCCTATATGAAAATAATTCTCATGAAAAGCTCCCGATGGCAAGCGTAACCAAAATTATGACTATGCTGCTTGCAATGGAAGCTATTGATTCGGGAAAACTGAAATATACCGATGTTATAACGGGAAGCGCATATGCCAAAAGTATGGGCGGTTCCACAATATTTCTGGACGAAGGAGAGCAGATGAGCACTGAGGATATTTTAAAGGGAATTGCGGTTGCCTCGGGTAATGACGCAGCCGTCGCAATGGCAGAGCACCTTGGCGGAAGCTGTGACGTGTTTGTCGGCATGATGAATAAAAGAGCGCAGGAACTCGGTATGAAGGACACACATTTTGTTAACTGCAACGGACTTGATGCGGACGGTCACTACAGCACGGCATATGATATAGCGCTTATGTCGCGCGAACTTTTGAAACACCCGGATATACATAAATTTACAACTATATGGATGGATTCGCTCCGCGACGGCAAATTTACACTGTCAAATACAAATAAGCTTGTAAGATTTTATGACGGCGCTACCGGTCTTAAAACAGGTTCCACCGATAAAGCGCTCTTTTGCATAAGCGCTACGGCAAAACGGAATAACATGCATTTAATTGCAGTAATAATGGCGGCGCCGACTTCAAAAAAACGTCAGGCAGACGCGTCGCAGCTTTTGAATTACGGCTTTGCAAATTATCAGGTTAAGAACGTGGCGGAAAAAGGCAGCAGCGTAAAAAAAATAAAGATAGATAAGGGCATAAAAAATAAATGTCCGCTGGTATGTGCGGATGATGTAAGCAGTCTGTCAAAAAAAGGTACAAAGGAAAATATAACGCTGAAATACAAGCTCGCAAAGTCAGCGGAAGCGCCTGTGGTCAAGGGAGATAAGGCAGGCGAGCTTGTATGTATGAACGGTAAAAGCGAGGTTGGCAGAACAGATCTTTTGTACGGAGAAAGCATAAGAAAAATGTCTGTTACATATGCATACGGCAAAATAACGGATATATGGCTCGGCAGTAAATAAATCAAAAAAATTATGTAAACAATAATCCGGCTCTTTGCTTAAAAAAGCATGCCGGATTATTTTGCTTTGTAAACATATGCATTATGCGGTATAAAAGTTATACACATAGTTATCCACATTATCCACATGGATAACTTCGGTTAATTATATCAAATATTATGTAAATATCAATATAAAATTAAGCCTTGAATTAATAAAAATAATATGATAAAATAAATTGAAAAAATTTTGAATTAAACGGTGATTTTAATGGATATAACAACTCCGCTTACAAAAGAAAAAATAAAGAATCTCAAAGCCGGCGACTGCGTTACGGTGACAGGTGTAATATATACCGCGCGTGACGCTGCTCACAAACGCATGTGCGAGGCGGTTTCAAAAGGTGAAAAACTGCCTTTTGACGTACAGGATCAGATTATTTATTATGTGGGTCCGTGTCCGCACCGCGAAGGTGAGGTAATAGGTTCATGCGGTCCTACCACCAGCGGAAGAATGGACGCTTACGCACCCGTTCTTATGGATTTGGGATTAAAAGGCATGATTGGCAAGGGAATACGGAATCCCGATGTCAAAAAATCCATGCTCAAAAACGGCGCGGTTTATTTCGGTGCAATCGGCGGCGCCGGTGCGCTCATTGCTCGTCATGTAGTAAAGAGTGAAGTTATCGCATATGAGGATCTCGGAACAGAGGCTATACGCAGACTTACCGTTGATAAAATGCCGGTTACCGTAATTTTTGATTCTTTCGGTAATGATTTATATGAAATCGGGAAAAATAATTTTAAAGTATTGTAATTTACTCTTGCATTTTTTGCAGAAAAATTATATAATAAAAATATATTGAACAAAAGGAGAGATATTTATGGCATCGGTTACGAAGGATACTATCATTATGGATGTATTAAGAATAGACGAAGGTACTGCACCGTTTTTCTTTGAAATAGGCATGCATTGTCTGGGCTGCCCTTCGGCAAGCGGAGAGTCAATTGCAGACGCTTGTGCGGTTCACGGAGTAGATGCGGACGAGCTTGTAGCCAAGCTTAACGATTATCTTAAAGATAAATAATATCCGGCGGTTCGCTTTGAACCGCCTGTATTTTTGCAATTTAATGCAATTACTCCGATTTTGAGTATTGCAATGATAAAGAGAGGGATTTTTTATGCCAACAAAGGTTGTAATCGGCGCTCAGTGGGGCGACGAGGGAAAAGGTAAAATTACCGATATTCTTGCAGGCGAGTCTGATGTGGTTGTTCGTTCTTCGGGCGGAAACAATGCAGGACATACTGTTGAAGCAAACGGCGTACAGTACAAGCTTCATCTTATGCCGTCGGGTATCATAAACAAAGGAACGCTTTGCATTATCGGCAACGGAGTTGTTGTCGATCCTAAGGTTTTGCTTGAGGAAATAGACATGCTCACTGAAAAAGGAATAGATGTTTCCGGATTAAGACTTGATTTGAGGGCACATGTAATCATGCCTTATCATATTGAGCTTGACGGACTTTCCGAAAAAGCAAGGGGCAAGGGAGATATAGGAACCACAAAAAGGGGTATAGGTCCTTGCTACATGGATAAAGCCGAAAGAAGCGGCATAAGGGTTTGCGACCTTATGAACAGCGAAGTTTTTGCACAAAAGGTAAAGAGTAACCTGGAAATTAAAAATAAAATTATCAGCTTAGTATACGGAGGCACACCGATTGATGCGGATTCTGTGATAAATGAATATTTGGGATATGCAGACCGCCTGAGAAAATATGCTGCGGATACGAGCGTGCTTTTGTATAATGCCATCAAAGAGGGCAAAAAGGTTTTGTTTGAGGGCGCACAGGGTACGCTTTTGGATCTTGATCTCGGTACATATCCTTTTGTTACTTCGTCACATCCGATTTCGGGCGGAGTATGTGTGGGCACAGGTATAGGACCAACGCTTATAGATGAGTGCATAGGCATTGTAAAAGCGTATACCACAAGAGTCGGTAAGGGACCGTTCCCGACGGAACTGTTTGATGAAACGGGCGACCTTATACGAAACCGCGGAAATGAATTCGGCACAACAACGGGCAGACCGCGCAGAACCGGCTGGTTTGACGCAGTAATAGTCAAGTTTGCCGTAAGAACAAGCTCGCTTACCTCGATAGCTATAAACAAAATAGATACCATGTCGGATATAGGCACTCTTAAAATCTGTGTAGGCTACAAGCTTAACGGAAAGGTTATAAATGAATTTCCGCCGAGCCTTGAGGAACTCGCTCTCTGCGAACCGGTATATGAAGAAATGCCGGGCTGGGAAGGCGATGTTTCCAAGTGCAAAAGCTATGATGAACTTCCCGAAAATGCTAAGCATTATATCGAAAGAATAGAGCAGCTTGTTGATTGTAAGATTTCTATGGTCGGAGTAGGACCGAACAGAACGCAAAATTTGCTTAAATAATAATACGGGCTGCTGCATAAGTATGCGGCAGCTCATTTTAGTATAAAAAACAGCTTGAGCAGTATATTGACTGTATTTTCTTGACTATTTCGGTATTATATAGTATAATTGCAGTAATTAATTAGATGGAGGAGTAATATAAAATGGCAGAATTAAGATTTAATCCGCTTATTAAGGATTGGGTTATGATAGCGTCTCACAGACAGAACAGACCGCAGATGCCTAAGGATTGGTGTCCGTTTTGCCCTAATCCCGCAAATGATAAAATAAAGGAAACCTATGACGTAATGGAATACGACAACGATTTTCCGGCACTTTCGCAAAATCCGCCTGTTCCGGATGATGTTGCAACCGGTATATACAAAACCAAACCCGGTTATGGAAAATGCGAGGTTATTTTGTATTCACCCGAACATACCACGACCATCCCGGAACTTCCGGTATCTCACATAAAAAAACTCGTTGATTTATGGCAAAACAGATTTGTTGAGATTTCAAAGGATGAAAAAATCAAATATGTATTTATTTTTGAAAACCGCGGAGAGCTTGTCGGTGTAACAATGCCGCATCCTCACGGTCAGATTTACGGATATTCTTATATACCGAAAAAAATCGAGCTTGAACTTGCTTCGTCCAAAGAGCATATGGAAGAAACGGGTAACTGCCTTGTATGCGATATGCTCAAAGAAGAGATTGCCTTTAAGCAGAGGGTTATTATTGAAAACGAGCACTTTATTACATTTTTGCCGTTTTACAGCGAATACCCATATGGCGTGTACATTGCGGCAAAGCATCATATACATAATATTGCTGAGTTTGATGATTCCGAAAAGGCAGCGCTTGCAGATATTCTGAAAAAGACGGTAGGCATGCTGGACAGTCTTTTTGACTATAAGTTCCCGTATATGATGTGCATGCACCAGACTCCGGTAAATACGGACGAGGATTGCAGCGGATATTATCACTTCCACATAGAATTTTTCCCGCCGATGCGTTCAAAGGACAAGCAGAAATTTAATGCGTCCAGCGAAACCGGCGTGTGGGCACACTGCAATACTACCGCTCCCGAAGTTGTTTCCGATGAACTCAGAGCGGCGTATGACAAGTTTATGAACAGCGACCTTGCAAAGAATTGGTAAACAGGAGGCAAATATGGAGCTTAATGTAGTTATAGATGAATTTATAAAGCTTTACGGCGGCGACAGAAGCGATATAAGAGTATTTCAGTCACCCGGCAGAGTAAATCTTATAGGTGAACATACCGACTATAACGGCGGTTTTGTTTTTCCGGCTGCGCTTACAATGCAAAATACAATAGTTGTCCGCAAGAGAAACGATAATATCATGCGTCTGAAGGCTACCAGCCTTGACGTTATGGTAGAGGCTGATATTACAAAGCTTGATTGCTACCGTGATTTGGAGTGGGGCAATTATCAGCTCGGAGTTGCTTATATGCTCCAAAAAGCCGGTTATGATATTGTCGGATGCGATATGCTTCATGACGGAACCGTTCCGTACGGAAGCGGTCTTTCTTCTTCGGCGGCAATCGAAGTTTCCACGGCGCTTTGTCTTGCAACATTTTCAAACGAAAAAAACGGCATTGATAAAGAAATTGATATGATAGAAATGGCAAAAATCGGTCAGCAGGCAGAAAGAGAATACTGCGGTGTAAACTGCGGAATTATGGATCAGTTTGCTTCCGCAATGGGCAAAAAGGATCATGCTATTTTCTTAAAATGCAGTGATTTGACATATGATTATGCACCGATTAAGCTTGACGGCAAGAAAATAGTGATTTCAAACACCAACAAAAAACATTCTCTCGGTGCGTCAAAGTATAATGAAAGACGTTCCGAGTGCGAAAGAGGATTTGAAATTCTGCACTCGGCAATGCCGCAAAAAACCTGCCTCGGCGAAATAAGCACAGAGGAATTTGAACAGTACAAGGGTTTGATAAAGGATCCGATTGTTCAAAAGAGAGTAAAGCATGTTATTTATGAGGACGAAAGAGTGCTTGAATCCATAGCCGCACTCAAAGCCGGCGATATTGCCAAATTCGGTGGTTATATGAACGAGTCGCACGATTCGCTTCGTGACGATTATGAAGTTACCGGAACAGAGCTTGATACAATGGTTGAGGAAGCAAGAAAAATCAAAGGCGTTATCGGTTCGAGAATGACGGGCGCGGGATTCGGCGGCTGTACGGTAAGCATTGTGGAAGATAATGCAATAGATGAATTTATAGAAAAGGTTGGCGCAAACTATACAGCAAGAACAGGCATTAAACCGGACTTTTATGTTACCGATATAGGTGACGGCGGCAAAGAGATTACTGAATTTTAAACCGAAAGGATAGACAGCGTATGGATATCATAGTCGCAACAAACAATCAGGGTAAGGTTAAGGAAATCAAAAACATTCTTTCACCCCATAATGTAATGAGCCAAAGCGAAGCCGGAATCAATATTGACGTTGATGAAACCGGAACTACTTTTCTGGAAAATGCCTTGCTTAAGGCACGGGCAATAAAGCAGTATACAAACTGTGCCATTATTGCGGATGACAGCGGCCTTATGGTTGATTATTTAAACGGCGAACCCGGAGTTTATTCTGCACGTTATGCAGGCGACAATACAACTCCCGCTCAGGGAATGGAGAAGCTTTTGAAAAACCTTGACGGTGTTCCCTATGATGACAGAACGGCTCATTTTACAACGGTTGTTGTTCTCATAATGCCGGATGGCAGCGAGTATAATTTTGAGGGTTCCTGCGACGGTTATATTACCAATATTCGCAAGGGCGAAAACGGTTTTGGCTATGATCCCGTATTTTACTATCCTCCCATGAACAAAACCTTTGCTGAGCTTACGGATGATGAAAAAAACAGTGTAAGCCACAGAAGCAAAGCTATAAATAAGCTTGCGGAATTTTTAAAAAGTATTGAATAGTTAAAAAGCGGCAGAGAACGGATTTAATCCTTCTTTGCTGCTTTTTGTTTTGTAATACGGATATTAATTTACGCGGCGGAAATTTAATTGACAAAATCCGAAAAACATATTACAATACAAAAAACGGAGTTATTTGTATTGTAAAAGGGGTATCTGTAATATGAAAAAAATTGATGAAATAGATAAAAATTTAAAGGTAATATCTAAAATAGAACGAAAAGATATAGTGTTTTATGGTGCAAAAGATGACGGGTTTGCGTTGTTCGGACTTCCTTATACGAACAGTGAACGTTTTCTCAGAATGTCGGACGAAATCGGTAAGACGGTCAGCCCCGGTGTTGCGTCGCTTTATGCAAACACAAGCGGCGGCAGAGTGATATTTGAAACCGATTCGGAAAGTATAGCAATCAGAGCCAAAATGCCGTCAGTATGCCATTTTCCGCATATGCCGCTTACCGGCAGTTCGGGATTTGATATGTTTGCTGATGAAGGAGAAGGTTTTTTCTACAGCGGAACTTTTGTGCCGCCGTATGATATGACAAACGGCTATGAATCAATTTTAAAATGCACAGGCAGAAAGAAAATGCGAAAGATAATGATTCATTTCCCGTTATATAATGATGTAGATAATTTATATATAGGCTTGGATGAAAAGGCGGTGCATAAACCGTGCAACCCGTATAAAAAGCAGGCTCCGGTGTTTTATTACGGCTCGTCCATTACCCAGGGCGGATGTGCCTCGCGTCCCGGGAACAGCTATCCTGCTGTAATTTCGCGGAAAAATAACCTTGATTTTGTGTGCCTCGGATTTTCGGGGAGCGCGCATGGCGAGCCGCAAATGGCAGAGTATATTGCCGAGCGCGATATGTCGGCTTTTGTGCTTGACTTTGACCACAATGCAACGGATGCCGCAGAGCTTGCGGAGCGCCACTATCCGTTTTATGAAATCATACGACGCAAAAATCCGGATTTGCCGATTCTTATGATAAGCGCACCGGTACCTCAGTATCAGCGCACATGTTTTGCAAAGCGCCGCAGTGTTATTATGGAAAGCTATGAAAAGGCAAAAGCAAGCGGTGATAAGAATGTGTATTTTGTTGACGGGAGCAGGTTTTTTGCTTGCGATGATTTGGGACTTGCGACTGTTGACGGCTGCCATCCGACCGATTACGGTTTTTCAATTATGGCAGAAGAAATATCTGCACTGTTGGATAAATTGATTTAAACATAAGCTTTTTTTAAAAAAATAAATTTTTTTGAAATTTTTTGCAACCTTTTTGCCTTCAAAAAGGTGTTATATATGAGAGGAGGGAGTACATATATGCATGAAACGGACGGTACCGGCGTTTTCAAGCAGAATATGACAGAAAAGTATTTCGATACGGTGTACCGCCTTGCATTGACGCAGACGCAGGATAAAAACAGGGCGGATGATGTACTGCAAGAGGTGTTTTTAAGATTTTTGAAGTCAGATAAGGAGTTTGAAAATGAAGACCATGTTAAAGCATGGCTCATACGCGTTACAATAAACTGCAGTAAAAATGTTTTTTCCGATTTATGGTTTAAAAGGACTGTCCCTCTCTCAGAAGATATAACCTTTGACATGCCGGAAAAAACCGATATCTATTTTGCGGTTGCGAAACTCCCTGCAAAATACAGGACGGTTATTCATCTGTTTTATTACGAAGATTTGTCTGTAAATCAGATTTCAAAATACCTTAAAATTAAGGAAACTACCGTAAAGTCACAGCTTCACCGTGGCAGAGAAATGCTAAAATCATTACTTGGAGGGAGGTCTGAATATGAATTTTAAAGACATATATAAATCCGCAAATGATGATATTCATGCAGACAGAGCTTTAATCGACAATATTATCGCTAAGTCGGAAACCGGACATAAGCCTCGTTTCAAGATGCAGTATGTTTATGCAGCGGCAGCAGTGGCTGTAGCAGTATCGGTGTCACTGTTTGCAAAAATGCCGTCGGATGATAAAGCTCCAAAACAGATAGCGAGCAATACGGAATCTGCGGCAGATAATAACACTGCAGCCTCTCACGATGATTTGACAAAGAAAGCTGAAACAAAAGACGAAACACATTATACAAATGATACTGCCATGCCGAAAAAAACGAATAGCAGCAGCGAATCTGCATCGGCTGTCAAACCGAAGTCCGACTCTTCGGCCGCGGTTTCGCAGACGGAACAGCTTCCTGAGAAAAATTATTCTGATTCGGGCGAAAAAATTCAAAACGAACAGAGTATCTATGACAAAGAAAGCACAGGTTCTGTTGCCATGATGAAAGAAGCCGGTCCGGTTGATGATAGCATAAAAGTAAATGTCCAAAGCCCTGCACGCAGAGGAGCGGGAAGTTATTTTTCAACCGGCGGTGCGGAATGTGCAAAATTAGCTATTGATACCGCAGATGCCGGAGTGCAGTGGGAGCAAATGACTTACAGTGAATATTGCAGCTATCTCGGTATTGATGTTCTGGAAAAAGCGCAGTTGCCGTCGGATATGAATTTTTACGAATCCGGCAGTGTCAGCGTTCAGAAAACGGACAATGAAATCACAAATGATGAAGCATATTTCAGCGCGGACAATTCGGACGGCAGCAAATATGTGCAAATCATAACCGCAAAAGTTTCGGGAAAAGCAAATGATTATGTCAATAGCAGCTATTATGAAAAAAGCAGCTTTAACGGAAAGGATGCGGTAATTATTTATAACGGCAGCATGTATGAAGCGTATTTTATGTATAATGATGTATCTGTAAGTGTTACGGCACATTTGGTAACAGAGGATGAATTAAAAGCTTTATTAAGCTCTTTAACAAAATAAACTATATTTCAGGAGGTATTATCATGAAAATCAAAAACATTGCAGCAATTATTTCGGCAGCTACACTGGTGACATCTTTTGCTTTTGCAGATGATGCGGCTCTGACAGACGTTGCGATTTCGCGTCCGGCAGAAACGGCAATCGGTGAGAACACTATGATTCCGGTAAGAAAAATATGCGAGGCTCTCGGTATGACGGTTGAGTGGAATGACGCCACAGAAGAAGTAACTGTAAAGAAAGGCAATATAAGCGTTGTTTTTACTCCCGATAAGGATGAATATGTTATAAACGGCAGTCAGGTAATCAATCTCGGAGTTGCACCGGCTTTAAAAAATGACACTACATATGTACCGTTTGGTTTTGCAGGAGCAATTCTGAATATAGATTTATCCGATAATGAAACAGCCGTAAACCGAGTTGTCGTTCTTGAAACAGGAGAGGGTTCGTGCCTTGTATATGACTTTAAGCTCGGCGAAGTAAATGTAAATATTACTGATGAAACAAAGGCATTTGACGAAAATGGCAATGAATTTGACGTTAAAACATTGAAAAAAGGTCAGCTCCTTGATATTGAATACGCACCCTTTATGACAGCAAGCCTTCCTCCGATGACTAATGCGGTAAAAATTACCTTAGCGGATTTGAAACCGACTGCTAAAGAGAAAATCAAAGCGGAAAATGAAGCTGTTTATATTTCAAACGAAGACGGAATGTATCTTTTATATGATTTAAACCGCGGAGAGGTAAACGTTAATATAACAGACGAAACAATAGTGCTTGATTCCAAAGGCAATGCATTTGACATCAAAAATCTTGAAGCAGGTCAGACCGTTGACGTTGTGTATGACTCAATTATGACAATGAGCATACCGCCAATGACAAATGCGCTTAAAATTACGGTAAAGGATACCGAATCCAAAATGATTATCAATGATACCGTTGCTGCTGTAGAGAGTGACGGCGACTATGTACAGATAATTGTAGGCAAAAAGGATGACGTCAAAACACAGACCGCGCTTAATCCGAGCGACAATGTAACAGTAAAATTTGCAGACGGCACCGCGGCAAAGGTTGAGGACATAAAAGAAGATATGCAGATAACGGTTGTTGCGTCCATGGCATCAACCAAGAGTATTCCTCAGCAGAGAACAGCTTTTAATATAGTAATAACCAAATAATACAGATAACTTTTTCACAAAATTTCCAAATAATTTCTCCGAAAAATCACCTGCATCATGCAGGTGATTTTTTCTGTAAAAAATTTTATGAATTTTTCTTGACAAACAAAAAAACATATGCTATATTATAAGTGTATTAATACAGATAATACAGTTGGCGAAACGGGGGTGATAATATGATAAAGCTTGATTACAAAAACGATAAGCCCTTGCATGAACAGATAAGTTTCGGAATAAAGGAGCTTATAATAAGCGGCGTACTCAAAACAGACGAACAACTGCCGTCTGTAAGGGAGCTTTCCGTAAGTCTTACGGTAAATCCAAACACGGTTCAGCGTGCGTACAGGACTCTTGAAACAGACGGAATAATCTACAGTGTACGCGGAAAGGGAAATTTTGTTTCAAAGATTGAAACAGTAAATTCATCGCAGATTAACGCCTTGTATACCGCTTTGGAATCTACGGTAAAAGAGCTGTGTTATCTCGGCGAAGATGAAAAAAACATTTTAAATGTTGTAAAAAATATTTATATCGAAAGGAATAGTTAATTATGATAAAGGCACAGGGAGTTGTTAAATGTTTTGGCAGTTTTTGTGCGCTTGACGGGTTTGATATGAACGTGAAAAAGGGTAGTATATACGGTTTGGTCGGTCCTAACGGAGCCGGAAAAACAACCATAATGAATCACCTTACAGGCGTGCTTTTGCCGGATAAAGGCTCAATTGAAATTGACGGACAGCCGGTGTGGGAAAATTCTCAGCTCAAGCAGAGAGTTTTGAGCATAGCGGATGACTGGTATTATTACGGTACATATACTATAAAGGATATGGCAAATTTTTACCGTAATATGTATGTACATTTTGACAGCGAAAGATACGAAAAGCTCGGAAAGTATTTTAAAATTGATGACAAACGCCAGATACGCAGATTGTCCAAGGGAATGAAAAAGCAGGTTGCTTTCAGGCTTGTGCTTTCATGTATGCCCGACGTACTGATTCTTGACGAACCTCTTGACGGACTTGACCCGGTAATGAGAAAACAGATTATGAATCTCATAATCAGCGATGTGGCAGACCGCGAAATGACAATACTCGTTTCATCTCACAATTTAAGAGAGCTTGAGGACATCTGCGACTATGTAGGAATAATTCATAACGGAAAAATGGTAATAGAAAAACCTCTTGATGACCTTAAAGGAAGCGTTCATAAATACCAGATTGCGTTTGACGGCGCCTTTCCGCAGGAAATATGCCAAAAACTCAATATTCTGCATACATCAAGGCTCGGCTCTGTTTATAACGTCATTGTAAAAGGCTCTATGGATTATGCAGACAGCGTGATACAGCAGTATTCTCCGGTTATTTTTGATAAGGTAAGTCTTACGCTTGAAGAAGTATTTATTTATGAGTTGGGAGGTCTTGGATATGATTTCAGCAAAATCCTTGTTTAATAAGGCTGTTTATAAAAATACCCTGCATCGCTTTAAGTGGGGAAGCTTTTTGTATTTTATAATACTGTTTTTCTCGGGGCCTTTTTTATTCTTGATGCGAAGTCCCGCAGAAATGAAAAAGAATTATGTGTACGGTGTAAACTATATTAATTCTTTGCTGTATGACGGCAGTTTCAGAATTGTACCGTTCCTTTTTGCGGCGGCAGTGCCGACTGTTGTTGCCTTGCTTGTGTATAACGGTGTACATTCGCCGCGCCACAGCGTATTTCTGCACAGCTTGCCTACAGACAGAAAATCAAATTATTTTTCGAGTCTGTGCGGAGCGTTTACGCTTATGTTTCTGCCTGTTGCTGCAAATACGGTTTTGTATATCGTTTTGACGCTTAGCGGATACGGCAGATTGATTGGCATTGTACCGGCATTAAACTGGTTTGTTGCTAATTTGTTTGTGCTGTTTGTGATGTTTTCTGTTGCGTCATTTTCGGCATTTCTGACGGGTAACGGGTTTGCTATGGTAGCAATTAACGCACTGATACATACCGTTACGCTGGTACTCAGCCTTGCCATAGTGACTGCCGGCGATAACTTTATTTACGGTTTTGCGGGAAATTACAGCTTTGCGGAAACACTTATGAGAAAAACGCCGATTGTATGGATTTTCAAGTCATTTATTTATGACCACAGTCCTTTTGACTCTGCTGCGGCATGGATATATCTTGCTTTTGCGGTTATCACATATTTTCTGGCATATCTGCTGTATAAAAAGCGCAAAATGGAATACTGCGGCGACGTTGCGGCATTTAAGGTGTTTAAGCCTATACTCAAATACAGCGTTACGGCATTTGCGGCAATTGCCTCCTGCGCCATAATTGCCGGAAATCACAGCATCGGTATAGGATTTAAGATATTTGTAGTTGCTGTAGTATGTGCGATTGTTTATTTTGCGGCGGAAATGCTCATTACAAAGAGCCTCAGAGTATTTAAGGCATACAAGGGATTTGCCGCATTTGCGGTATGCTTCGGAGCAGTTGTATCGTTTTTTGCATTCACAAGCGTTTTCGGATATGAAACATATATTCCGTCACCGAGTGAAGTCAAAGAGGTTTCTCTCTACGATATGTATAACTATAAAGAGCCGTTTGTATCCGATGAAGCTGCAATAAAAAATGTTATCCGTATTCATGAAAATGCAATTTCGGATATACCGATGTATAACCCCGATACGTCTGAAGGATTCGGTATCAATCTTGTATATAAACTGAAAAACGGTAAAACTCTGAAAAGAAAATACAGTGTATCTGAAAATGAAGCTGATAAAGCAATGAATATGATGTTTGAGTCCGCTGACTACAAGTCGCAGTATATCGGTTTAAAATATCTTAATATTGACAATATCAAAAATACAAATCTCATTCTGTCCACTGCCGGAACAACGAGGAGCGAATACGCCTGGGCAATGAACGCGGATACCAAGCCGCTGTTTGAGGCAATCAAAAAAGATATAAATATATTGTCATACGAAAAGTGTTATGAATATACCCCTGTTTCCTTCTACATTGACATATCAATGAGCAAGGAGGAAAACAATAAACAGAAAGTATTTTCGCGGGAGCTTACCGAGGGTTATTATAACTTTAATGTCACCATAAACGGCAATTTTAAAAATACTCTTGAATTTTTGAAAGAAAAGGGTTATGATGTACTTGCAAAAAATAATGTTGCAGGCAAAAACATGTATATCCTGGATAAACCCGTAAAATATACCGATGAGTACAATATGTCTTCGGACGGCACAAAGGTACTCATAAGTCCGCAGGATGCAAGCAGACTGTATGACGAATACGGTTTTGTGCCGGATAAAACGGATGTACAGACAACAGACTATTATTTCATATACGGCGATGCTCCGGGACAGGACGGTTTGTATGATTATTTTGTAAGAATACCTGTACAGCAGTTTCCGGATTATTTGTCAAAATATGTAAAATAAGTTATTATTAAAAAACGCAGGAAATTATTTTTCCTGCGTTTTTTGCGCTCCGAATAATAAAATACTTGTGTTTCGCAAAAAATAAATCTGCAATATTTTTGGAGCGTGATATTATGAAAGACAGAAAAAAACCGTTTATATTCTATTGGCTTGCCGCAATAGTGATATTAATACTGTTAAATACATTTATTTATCCGGCATTTTTGGGCAGTATCAAAGAGGTCAGCTACAATACCTTCTTAAATGAACTGAAAAATAAAAATATCGACCGCGTTGAGGTTGATGAAGAAAAAATATATTTTTCGCTTTTGAGTGACGCAAAAGAGGATGAACAGCAAAACAACTCTTTTTTTACAGGCGTTAAAGGCGCAAAGGCATATTCGACAGTGAGAATGGAGGACGATAGCCTGGTAGACAGGCTCTATGATGCAGGCGCTTCTTTTTCGAGAGTTGCGCCGAAGAAAATCAATCCGTTTTTGTCGTTTATAATAAGCTATATTGTGCCCGTGCTGTTTTTTGTTGTCATATGGCAGCTTCTTATGAAACAGATGTCGCGCGGCGGCAATATGATGAGCTTTGGCAGGGCAAATGCCAAGGTTTATGTAAAGGCACAGACAGGCAAAACCTTTGCCGATGTGGCAGGGCAGGAAGAAGCAAAAGAGGGATTGCTGGAGATTGTGGATATTTTGCATAATCCGCTTAAATATTCCGAAATAGGCGCCGCCATTCCAAAGGGTGTACTTCTCGTAGGACCCCCGGGAACAGGCAAAACACTTCTTGCACAGGCAGTTGCAGGTGAGGCGAAGGTGCCGTTTTTTTCAATATCGGGTTCGGAATTTGTGGAAATGTTTGTCGGCATGGGTGCGGCTAAAGTAAGGGATTTGTTTCGCCAGGCAAATGAAAAAGCTCCGTGCATAGTTTTTATAGACGAAATAGATACTATCGGAAAAAAACGCGACGGGCAGGGGATTTCGGGCAATGATGAAAGAGAACAGACTTTAAACCAGCTTTTGGCGGAAATGGACGGTTTTGACGGCAGAAAGGGCGTGGTAATCCTTGCTGCCACAA
Source organism: uncultured Clostridia bacterium (assembly GCA_934481345.1). Classification (GTDB taxonomy): domain Bacteria; phylum Bacillota; class Clostridia; order UMGS1810; family UMGS1810; genus CAKSIN01. The sequence continues at coordinate 83,394 of CAKSPF010000001.1, read as the reverse complement.
ACCGCCCGGAATCACTGGATAAAGCGCTTTTGCGGCCCGGAAGGTTTGACCGCCGTATTCCGGTTGAACTGCCCGATTTAAACGGCAGAGAAGCCATACTCCGTGTGCATGCGAAAAAAATCCGCACGGACGGAGATATAGATTTTAAGGCAATCGCGAGAGCTACCTCCGGCGCTTCGGGAGCGGAGCTTGCAAATATTGTAAACGAAGCGGCTCTCAGAGCTGTCAGATGCTCACGGGCATTTGTAACCAATCAGGATTTTGAAGAAAGCATTGACGTTATTCTTGCAGGATATAAACGCAAGGGTATGGTTATAAGCGAAAAGGAAAAAAACATAATCTCCGTCCATGAGGTTGGGCATGCAATAGTAGCGGCAGTTCAGAAATCCAGCGCACCTGTTCATAAAATTACCATTGTGCCCCGTACATCGGGCGCTTTGGGATTTACAATGCAGGTAGACGAGGATGAACACTTTCTCATGAGCAGGGAAGAAGCTTTTTCAAAAATTGTTACGCTCACTGCCGGCAGAGCGGCGGAAAAGCTTGTATTTGATTCCGTTACAACCGGAGCCGCAAACGACATTGAAAAAGCAACCGCAATTGCAAGGGCAATGGTGTGCCGTTACGGAATGAGCGAAGAATTCGGCATGGTAGCACTTGAACGGGAAACAAGCAGGTATCTCGGAGGCGATGCCGTGTATAACTGCTCGCCGGATACTCAGGCAAAAATTGACGCCGAGGTAGTGGATACGGTATCTTCCGCATACGACAGCGCAAGCGGAATACTCGAGAAATATTCTGACAAACTTATAAGGATTTCCGAATTTCTTTTAAAGGAAGAAACCATTTCCGGAGATAAGTTTATGGCTATGCTGGGAAATGTCGATTAAAAATATTTAAAAATAAATACACAGTTTTCCATTGACATTTTTAAAAAAACATATATAATATATATTTAAGCGGTCAAATTTCTACTTATTTATATATAGACATTGAGATCGTTTTTTCAATGAAAGTTAATGGAGAATTGATATTATGAAAATAGGTATACCCCGTGCATTGATGTATTACTATTACTATCCGTTCTGGAAGACGCTTTTTACAGAGCTTGGATGTGAAGTTGTAATAAGCAATGAAACAAATACAAAAATAATATCGGAGGGCTGCCATGCGACCGAAACGGAAATCTGCGTTCCGATAAAGATCTTCAACGGTCATGTGGCAGAACTTCTGCAAACCGATGTGGATTATATTTTTGTTCCGCAGATGCATATGGTATCTCACGAATACTATTGTCCGAAATTTCTCGGACTTGTCGAGCTTGTGAAATATTCGTTTGAGAACGACTGGAACAGGTTTATGTTTTTGTATTATGATACCAAAAAAGACGATTTGAACAGTCTTGATGTTCATATGCCGCTTTGCTCGTACCTCGGTGTGAGCAGAAAGCAGCTTAAAGATGCACTTAAAAAGGCTGTGGATAAGCAGTCGGAGTTCAGAAAGTATAACACAAGCGGTTATACCGTTCCGGAAGCATATGACATACTGGACGGCAAAACGGTCGAGCCGCATAATGACAGCGCTGACCTCACTATAGCACTGCTCGGATATGTAAATAACGTTTATGATCCGTATGTAAGCATGGATACTCTAAAAAGACTTCGTGAAATGGGCGTCAGAGTAATTACCTTTGACATGCTGCCCGACGAGGCTGTGAAAAAAGATAAAAATAATATTAAAGAGCCGTTCTGGATATTTGCAAGAAAAATCTATAATGCCTCCAAGTATCTCATTAAGAACGGAAATATAGACGGAATAATACATCTTACGGCTTTCGGCTGCGGTCCGGATTCCATAATAGGAAGGCTTATGGAGGGCGACTGTGATGATGCGAATGTTCCGTTTCTTACCTTGCGTATTGATGAGCATACGGGTGATAATCATACTCAGACAAGGCTCGAAGCGTACATAGATATGCTTAAAATGCGTAAATTTTCTGTTTCAAAGGGTGATAGATTATGAAGATAAGTTTTCCTCATATGGGGCAGGTGACGGCATACAAAAGGCTTTTGGAGGATTTGGGACATGAGGTTATTATGCCGCAGCGACCGACGCAGAGAACCTTTGACCTCGGAGTTTTGAACAGTCCGGAGTTTATATGCTATCCATCAAAGGTTATGGCAGGTACATATATAGAAGCGTGCGAAAACGGCGCTGAAGTTATAGTTTCTTCCGGAGGATGCGGACCGTGCAGAGCGGGAATGTACTGCGAGATTCACCGCCGTATATTAAAAAAACTGGGATACGGTACAGAAATAGTAATTTTTGATTCGTTCTTCAAAAATCCCGGATATTTCTTAAAACAGCTTAACCGGATAAAAAATAAAAAGTCTGTTTTCAAGGTGCTTAAATCAGTGCTTTTTGCACTCAAAATGATAGATTACCTTGACGACATTGAGAAAAGAATAAAGGTTGAACGTGCATACGAGGTAAACCGCGGCGATTTTGATAAACTGCTTGAGAATGTAAATGATACGTTCTATAAGTGCAAAACAAAAAGACAGCTTAAAGCGGAATACCAAAAAGCTCTGTCTGAAATGAAAATGATTCCCGTAAAGAAGCCGGATAAGAATAAAAGACTTCGTTTCGGTGTGGTCGGAGAAATTTTTGTCGTAATAGACAGTGCCACAAATATGAATATAGAGAGCCGCTTAAATGCCCTGGGTGTTGAAGTTGCAAGCACGCAGTACATATCCGAATGGGTAAGCCACAATGCTACGCCGTCATTTATGTGCCATGATGAAACACACAGGATTCATGAAAACGGCAAAAAATATACAACCTGTAACTGCGGCGGTCATCACCTGGGAAATATCGGCTGGATTGAGGAATTTTCAAAAAGAGGGTATGACGGCATTATTCACCTGATGCCTTTCGGATGTCTGCCGGAGCTTGTGACGCGCAGTATGTCGCATAAGCTAAGCGAGCAGTTTGATATTCCGATTCTTTCCATGTCTATAGATGAGCAGAACGGCGAGGCGAATACTCAGACAAGGCTTGAGGCGTTTGTTGACTTGTGTGCAGGCAGAAAACGCTCTAAAACAAATATCAGAAAAGGAAACCGCGACAGTGTTTTTGCCGAGGTTTAAGGGAGAAAGCTATGAATATATATGTAGGTATAGATACCGGTTCGGTAAGTACAAATGTCATTGCAATTGATGACGACTCAAACGTTATTTTTGACAGATACATAAGAACGAAAGGTCAGCCGATTAATTCCGTCAAAGACGGTATGAGCCAGCTCAATGAGTTTTTAAAAGACAGTGAACATAACGTTGCGGCTATAGGAGTTACGGGCAGCGGCCGCCAGATGATAGGACTTATGGTCGGAGCTGATGTTGTTAAAAACGAAATCACCGCTCATGCAACCGCAACTATACATTTTCATCCTGAGGCGCGTACAATTTTTGAAATCGGCGGTCAGGACAGCAAAATTATAATTTTAAAAGACGGTATTGTAACGGATTTTTCCATGAATACGGTCTGTGCCGCAGGTACGGGTTCATTCCTCGATCACCAGGCGGAAAGACTCGGTGTTGACATAAAGGATTTCGGTTATTTGGCACTTCAGGCGGAAAATGAAGTTCGTATTGCCGGCAGATGTACCGTTTTTGCCGAGTCGGATATGATAGCAAAGCAGCAGTACGGATATTCAAAGGCTGATATTATACGCGGTCTTTGCGACGCACTTGTAAGAAACTATTTAAACAACCTCGGCAGAGGAAAAATACTTGAAGCTCCGTTTGTATTCCAGGGCGGTGTTGCCGCAAACAAAGGCATTATCCATGCGTTTGAAACACAGGTAAACCATGAAATTATAATTCCTAAATACTTTAACGTTATGGGTGCCATAGGTATGGCTCTCATGGCGAAGCATCAGGTTGAGCAGACGGGCGAATCCACAAAGTTCAAAGGCTTTGATTTCATTGATCTCGAATTTACACCGAAGAGCTTTGAATGCAGCGGATGCAGCAATGCATGCGAAGTAATCAAGGTTTTGGTAGACGGTCAGGTTAAGGCTATGTGGGGCGATAAATGCGGAAAATGGAGCTCTTCCGTAAGCTGAATAAAAATTTTTTGAAAAATTTTTAAATTTACTATTGACAAATGACACATTATGGTGTATTATAATTCTTGTAAACAGCAAAGGCGCTGTGGAGTAACCTCCGCAGTGCCTTATTTTTTTGGATTTGACATGACATTTAAAACAAATACGAAATGGAGGTTATAAACATGAGCAGTATAACAGATATTTTCGGAAGCCTTGTTTTTAACGACACAGTTATGAAGGAAAAGCTTCCCAAGGACACTTACAAAAAGCTCCGCAAAACAATTGATAACGGAGAGCCGCTCACCTTGGATACAGCAAATATAGTTGCAACGGCTATGAAAGACTGGGCGATTGAGAAAGGAGCAACACACTTTACTCATTGGTTCCAGCCGATGACAGATGTTACGGCAGAAAAGCACGACAGCTTTATTTGCCCGACTGTTGACGGAAAGGTTATCATGGAGTTTTCCGGTAAGGAGCTTATAAAGGGTGAACCGGATGCGTCAAGTTTTCCGTCCGGCGGCTTGAGAGCTACCTTTGAAGCAAGAGGCTATACTGCATGGGATCCTACATCTTACGCATTTATCAAAGACGGTTCTCTTTGCATACCGACAGCGTTTTGCTCATACGGCGGTGAAGCTCTTGATAAAAAGACTCCGCTTCTTCGTTCAATGGAGGCTATAGACAAACAGGCAATGAGAATTTTGAAACTGTTTGGAAATACCACATCAAAGAAAGTTACTTCAACCGTCGGTCCCGAACAGGAATACTTCCTTGTGGATAAGGATTTGTACGAACAGAGAAAGGATCTTATCTTTACCGGAAGAACGCTTTTCGGTGCAAAACCGCCAAAGGGACAGGAACTTGAAGACCACTATTTCGGTCAGATAAAACCGAGAGTTTCGGCATATATGAAAGAGCTTGACGAAGAACTCTGGAAGCTTGGTATTCTGGCAAAAACAAAACATAATGAGGTTGCTCCGGCACAGCATGAGCTTGCTCCGATATATACAACAACAAATATTGCAACCGACCATAACCAGCTTACAATGGAGCTTATGAAAAAGATTGCTTTAAAGCATAATCTTGTATGCCTTCTTCATGAAAAACCGTTTGCAGGAGTTAACGGAAGCGGTAAACATAACAACTGGTCAATTTCAACCGATGACGGCATAAACCTTCTTGAACCCGGAAAAACACCGTATGACAATGCACAGTTCCTGCTTTTCCTGTGTGCGGTAATCAAAGCGGTAGATGAATATCAGGATTTGCTCAGAATTTCCGTTTCAAGCGCAGGAAACGACCACAGACTCGGCGCAAACGAAGCGCCTCCGGCAATTGTTTCCATGTTTGTGGGCGAACAGCTTGAAGCTATTCTCGATGCTCTTGAAAATGATGAGGATTATGCCGAAAAGAAAAAGGAAAAAATGGAAATCGGCGTTCATGTTCTGCCGACATTTACAAAGGATACAACAGACAGAAACCGTACTTCACCGTTTGCGTTTACAGGCAATAAATTCGAGTTCAGAATGCTCGGCTCCGCATTTTCAATTTCAGGCCCGAACGTTGTACTCAATACTACAGTTGCCGAAGAACTTGAACAGTTTGCGGATGAACTTGAAAAAGCTGATGATTTCCAAAAGGCTCTCTCGGCACTTATACAGAAAACCATCAGAGAACATAAGAGAATTATATTTAATGGTAACAACTATTCCGACGAATGGGTTGAAGAAGCCAAAAAGAGAGGTCTGCTTAACTTAAAGAGCTCGGCAGAAGCTATACCGCATTTTGTTGATGATAAAAACATAAAACTCTTTACAAAGCACGGAATTTATACAGAAACAGAAATGCGTTCAAGATGTGAGATTCTTCTTGAAAACTATGCTAAGATTATTAACATCGAAGCTCTTACAATGATAGATATGATTAAGAAGGATATTATTCCGGCGGTTTGCGAATATACACAGATGCTTGCAAATGCGGCTCTTTCCAAAAAATCTCTTTCAACTTCTGTAAATACTCAGGTTGAGGAGCACTTGACGGATAAGCTTTCAAATCTTACTGCTTGCTTGTATAAAGCTACGGAAAATCTTGAAGATTCTCTTATTAAAGCCAAGGATTATGAAAACGACATGGAAGCATACGCAAAATTCTATCACGACACTGTATTTGCAAATATGCAGGATGCGAGAGCAATTGTAGATGAAATGGAAGTTAATACGGCAGGCGATTACTGGCCTTTCCCGACATATTCTGACTTATTGTTCAGCGTATGATAATGATTTATAAAATTTAATTATTTTTTAAACACAACGGCGTGTAAATTATTAGTTTAATTTGCATGCCGTTTTTTAGTAAAAAGGAGATGTTTGAAATGGATGTAAACAATATTTTGGAACAGGCGAGCAGCGCCACATTTTCTGTCTGGTTTTTGATAGGTGCAGCTTTGGTATTCTTCATGCAGGCAGGCTTTGCAATGGTTGAAACAGGCTTTACCAGAGCCAAAAACGCAGGTAACATTATCATGAAGAACCTCATGGACTTCTGTATAGGTACTGTATGTTTCATTGCACTCGGTTTTTCACTTATGATGGCGGAAGATTATGTATTCGGCATATTCGGTATTCCGAATTACGGCATATTCACAGATTTCGGTGCATTTATTGAAAACAATGCTTCCAGCTTTGTATTTAACCTTGTATTCTGTGCAACGGCTGCAACGATTGTTTCCGGTGCTATGGCTGAAAGAACGAAATTTATTTCATACTGCGTTTATTCCGCAGTAATCTCGCTTGTTGTATATCCTGTAGAAGCAGGATGGATATGGAATTCACAGGGCTGGCTCGTAACAAGAGGTTTCCACGATTACGCAGGTTCCTGTGCAATACATATGGTCGGCGGTATAGCTGCGTTAATCGGTGCCGCAATACTCGGACCGAGAATCGGAAAATATGTTAAAGACGCAAACGGTAAGGTTGTAAAAGTTAATGCAATTCCCGGACATGCAATTACAATCGGTGCTTTGGGATGCTTCATACTTTGGTTTGGATGGTACGGATTTAACGGCGCTGCAGCAAAGAGCGTGCCTGAGCTCGGCTCTATATTCCTTACCACAACTATCGCACCGGCAGTTGCAACTGTAATGTGTATGATTTATACATGGGTTAAAAACGGCAAACCTGATGTTTCAATGTGCCTTAACGCTTCACTTGCAGGTCTTGTAGGTATTACGGCAGGCTGCGATGCGCTTGACGCTTTCGGAGCAATCGTTGTAGGTATTGTTTCTGGTATTTTGGTTGTAGTTGTTGTAGAGCTTTTGGATTTGAAGCTTCATATTGATGACCCGGTCGGTGCTGTTGCTGTTCACCTCGGAAACGGTGTTTGGGGTACACTTGCAGTCGGTCTTTTGGCAAATCCGGCAGCTCCGGCAGGTCTTAAAGGTTTGATTTATACAGGTTCCTTCGCACAGCTCGGCATACAGATTGTAGGTATTCTGGCAGTTGCAGCTTGGACGGCAATACTTATGTTTATAACATTCAAGGTTATAAAAGCCACAATCGGTCTCAGAGCATCTGCAGAAGAAGAAATCACAGGTCTTGATGCAACCGAGCACGGTCTTGTAAGTGCATATGCAGACTTCATGCCCACAAACCTTGTTACCGTAGGCACAGATATCGACGGTACGTTTGAACCTTTCGGCACGGAGCCTGTTGAAAAAGCTATCCCTGTTGTAAATAATTCTATAAAGCCTCAGTCGGCAGATGCACCTAAGATGACAAAGATTACAATGATAATCAAGCAGGAAAAATTTGAAGCGCTCAAAAATGCAATGTCGGCAATCGGTGTTAACGGTATGACGGTTACCAACGTTCTCGGATGCGGCATGCAGAAAGGCGCAAAGAAGTATTACCGCGGAGTTGAAATCGAAGTTCATCTGCTTCCTAAGGTAAAAGTTGACATGGTAGTGTGCAAGATACCTGTCGAAACTGTTATAGATACAGCTAAGAAAGTTCTGTATACAGGCAATATCGGTGACGGTAAAATCTTCATTTACGATGTTGACAACGTAGTTAAGATAAGAACCGGCGAAACCGGCTATGACGCTTTGCAGGACGACTAAAATCCAACTGACAAAAGATGCATGCTTTTAACAAAAGTATGCGTCTTTTTTTGTGCAAAAATTATGGCTTTAAGGAAAAAATATCCTTTACGTTTTGAGTATTATGTGTTACAATGTATGTAATATATAATTTTTGGAGGTTCTCCTGTATGTCTATGATAATGGCTCTGCAAACACTGATTTTGGGAATTGTCGAGGGAATAACCGAATGGCTTCCCATAAGTTCAACGGGACATATGATACTTGTAAATGAGTTCATGAAAACCGATAAAGGTTTTTTCGGTTCGCAGATATATTTGTATGTGATTCAGCTTGGAGCGATACTTGCTATTGCAACTTTGTATTTTAAAAAGCTTAATCCGTTTTCGCCGTCAAAAACCGTTCAGGAAAAAAGAGATACCTGGCAGATGTGGTTTAAGGTGATTGCCGCATGTGTACCGGCTGCGGTAATAGGGCTTTTGTTTAACGATTATATGGATAAATTCTCCACGCCGGTTGTAGTAAGCGCTATGCTTATCATCTACGGAGCAGCGTTTATTCTTGCGGAAAGAAAAAATAAAAAACCGCATATCACCGATATGAATGATATGACGTATAAGACAGCCTTGATGATTGGTCTTTTTCAGGTGCTGTCGATAGTGCCCGGTACTTCGCGCTCCGGTGCTACAATTCTGGGAGCGATACTTATCGGATGCTCGCGTGAGATTGCAGCGGAATTTTCTTTTTTCCTTGCTATCCCGGTTATGTTCGGGGTGAGTCTGCTTAAAATTGTCACAAATGACTATACAATGACGCACAGCGAATGGGGATTGCTGCTTATGGGTATGGCAGTTGCATATATTGTTTCCATACTCTCAGTTAAATTTTTGGTAAGCTATGTGCGAAAGCATGATTTCAAGGGCTTCGGTTACTACAGAATTGTGCTCGGTATTATCGTGTTGGGATATTTTTTGATTAAATAATTACACAAAACGCAATATTCATTTTTGAATATTGCGTTTTTACATATAAAATCATTAAAAACATGCTGTTTGTAAACAAATTGTGAATTTTTCATATTTTGCTCTTGCAAAAAATCAAAATATGAAATATAATAGCATAAATGGTTATAATAATTACATAATTTTCGAAACGGAGCTGAGTATATGGCAAAAGACGCTGTGGAAAAAATTAAAGCAGCCGAGCGCGAAGCAGAACAAATACGGCTTGATGCTGCAAATGAGGCAAAAAAGATTTTTCAGACGACGGAAAGCGATGTGCAAAAACTTCTTGATACTGAAAAAAACACAGCTTTGGAAAAAGCAGGAGCAATAATCGCAGCAGCCGATAAGGAGGCCGAAAAAATCCAAAAAGATATTTTGGAAAATAAGGATGCTGAATATGAAAGAATACTTAATCTTATCGAAAAAAATTCCGCATCCGTTGCCGAAAAGATAGTGAAAATGCTGTAGTGTAACAAATTTAAGTATTTAATAAGCAAAGGGCGTGATAAAAATGATAACCCCTATGAAAAAGATAACTGTTTACGGAATAAATTCCGAAAGAAAAACTATCATGGAGCGTTTGCAGAAATCGGGATGTGTGCAGTTTTCCGAAATTGACGGCAGCGGACTTGATGAAATAAAAACAGGTGATTCCATCGCTCAGTTTGACAGGTATCTTTCTTTTGCGTCGCAGGCACTTGCCATTCTTGACGAATACAAGCCGGAGAAATCGTCTTTGTTTTCTGCAAGAAAGGATATAAGTATAAAAAACTTTCCTATGCCGTCGGATGAAATAGGCACAGTCGGAAACAAAGCTCTTGATATAATATCGCTCAGGAAAAAAATATCGGAAAATAACCTTAAACTCGGCAGGGAAAATGCTAAAATAGCAGCTCTTGAACAGTGGCAAAGCCTGGATGTTCCGATGAATTTTGGCGGAACGGCTTCTGTTTTGTCCGGAGTGTATACCTACCCGTCATATCTTTCAGAAGATGAACTGTCGGAAATCTTTTCCGACTCGGCGGACTATATGTATTATGAAACGGTATCTCACGCGAAAGAAATAACATGTGTGTTTGTGCTGTATTTAAAGGATTTTGCACAGCAGGCAGTCAGGTTTTTGCGTGAAAAAGGTTTTGCCGAACCGGGCGGTGGACTGACTCATTATACCCCGGCTCAAAAAATAATAAATATAAAGAAAAAAATTAATGACATTGCAAAAGAAAATAAGCAGATTGAACAGCAAATCGAACTTTATGCCAAAAGCCGTGATGAGATAAAGCTTTTGTATGATCATCTGCTGATGAGAAAAGAAAAATATGAAAATCTTGAAAAAGTACGGCTGACTGCCGAAAGCTTTATTATCGAGGGATATATACCGGAAAATAAATGTACGGAAATAGAGAAAAAACTTGAAAACGGATGCGTCTGTGCAGTTGAATTTGCAGATGTATCACCTGAGGAAAGACCGGTTCTTTTTAAAAACAATGCATTTGCAGCACCGGTAGAGGAAATTACGCGCAGTTATTCAATGCCTTCGGCAAAGGATATTGACCCGAATGCAATAATGAGCATTTTTTATTATCTGTTTTTCGGAATGATGTTTTCGGATGCAGGATACGGTCTGGTACTCGCTGCCGCGGCAGGATATTTGGGTTTTATAAAAAAAGTCGAATCCGGTACTAAGCAATTTATGAGAATGTTTTTCTTCTGCGGAATCTCAACTGCTTTTTGGGGCTTTATGTACGGCAGCTTTTTCGGCGACGCTGTGAAGGGACTTAAACCTCTTTGGATAAATCCCGTTGATGAACCGCTTAAACTTTTGATATTCAGCATTTGTATAGGTATTCTGCAGATTGTTGTGGGACTGGTAATCAAATTCTATATTGATTTCAGAGCGGGCGAAAAAATGTCCGCAATATTTGATACGGGCTCATGGATAATGATATTGCTCGGTGCTGCGGTTGCTGTAGCAGGATATGTATTCGGTGTAAATATACTTTATAATATCGGAATTGCAATGGCGGTTATAGGAGCGTTAATGGTTCTGCTTATGAAAAACCGCGAAACGCTTAATCCTTTTAAGCGTTTGCTCAGCGGTGTACTCGGGCTTTATGATATTACAAGCTATGTTTCGGACGCACTCTCTTATTCGCGTTTGATGGCACTCGGACTTGCAACCGGTGTTATTGCTCAGGTTGTGAATATTATGGGTTCGCTTGCAGGCGGAGGAATTGTGGGTACTGTGGCATATGTTGTGATTTTTGCGGCAGGACACGCCATGAATTTTGCAATTAACGTTCTCGGAGCATATGTTCATACAAACCGTTTGCAGTATGTTGAGTTTTACAGTAAATTCTATGAGGGCGGAGGCAAAGAATTTTCACCGCTTAAAATGAATACAAAATACTATAATTTTATGGAGGTAGAAAGTAATGGGTAACATTGGTGAGGTTTATGCACTTTTGGGTGCGGCATTTGCAGTTTTCTTGTCCGGTATGGGTTCGGCAAAAGGCGTTGGAATAGCGTCTGAAGCTGCGTCCGGCGTTGTAACCGAGGATCCGTCAAAATTCGGAAAACTTCTTGTACTTCAGCTTTTGCCGGGTACACAGGGCTTGTACGGACTTATCATCGGAGTTATGGTAATGCTTAATATCGGAATTCTCGGCGGAAGTGCGGTTTCATCCGCGGCTGAGGGACTTATGTATCTTGCGGCATGCCTTCCGATTGCAATCGGCGGATATTTTTCGGCAGTTTCGCAGGGCAGGGTTGCCGTTGCAGGCTGCAGCATTATAGCAAAAAAGCCGGCAGAAGCTTCCAAAGCAATCGTTTCGGCATCTCTTGTGGAAATGTATGCACTTCTGGCATTTATCGTTTCCTTCCTTTTGGTAATTAACATCAGCGGTATAGCAGGTTAATTATGAGTATTGCCGCAGCGGAGCGCATCTCTTTGTTTGCGGTAAAAGGAGGAACGTTAATGGCTGATATTTCAAAAATTACAGAATATATAACAGAGAAAGCAAAAAATGAGGCCGAGGAAACAATAAAGAAAGCCGGCGAGCACCGCAACAAACGCTTGAGTGAGGCGAAAATCAAGGCAGATGCCGAAACGGCTGATATTATTGAAACGGCGGAGGCACAGGCCGGAAAGATTAAAATAATGGCAAAATCCGCTGCCGAACGGGAACGGTTGAAACGGATTCTTGCACTTAAAAACAGTGCTGTTTCCGATGTTATAAAAAAAGCAAAGAACATCGCATGCAATATGCAGAATGACGAATATATGCAGCTTATTTCAAGGCTTATACAAAAGTATTCCACCGGCGAAAAAGGCACCGTGTATTTCAATGCCGCCGATAAAAAAAGAATTACCGAAGAAATTAAAAAAGTAATCCTTGAACATAATCTGATTATTGCAGATGATGACTTGAATATTGACGGCGGTTTTGTTCTTAAATACGGTTATGTTGAGGAAAATTGCACGATTGACGCAATGTTCAGAGAACGGGCAGAAGAATTTACCGATTATATCAGTGAAAATCTTTTTAAATAATGGGGTGATTTTTTGAATAAAACCGATTATGCATACAGCGTTGCTTATATCAGAGCCATAGAAAACAAATTGCTTACAAAGGCTGATATAGAAAATCTGATAACGGCAAAATCACCCGATGAAGCCTTGCAGTTGCTTCTTGATAAAGGGTACGGACGGGAAAAGATTTCTCCGTATCAATTTGAAACGCTGCTTAAAGAACAGCTTGATTTTTGCTGGAATGAAGTTAATTCTGTTGCGCCGAAGGGCTCGCCGCTTGATTTGCTTTTATATAAAAATGATTTTCATAATCTGAAGGCTGCCATAAAAGGAGTTCTTACCGGAAAAAAAGACCTTTCGCCGTACATTCTTATACCTGACAGCGTTGATGTGCGGCAGATGGTTTCAGCGGCGGCAAATGCGGATTTTTCGGATTTGCCCGAGCCTTTTGCAAGCGTAGGAGCAAAAGCGTATGATGTTTTAACACGGACGGGCGACAGTCAGTTGGCAGATATAATTTTGGATAAAGCGGCAATGGATTTTACATTAAAAAAAGCCGAAGAAACAAAAAATGAATTTTTGACGGGGTATTTTGAATTGTTAAATACCGTTTCCGATATAAAAATTGCAGTCAGATGTGCAAAAACCGCTAAGAACAGAACGTTTGCAGAGGAAGCATTGTCAGAGAAATCTTTGATAAACCGCGACGGACTTATAACGGCGGCGCTTTCCGGTTTTGATGCGGTTGCGGATTATGTTAACCAAAGCGGATTTCCGGAGATTGCCGCAGCACTTAAGGAATCAATGAGCGAATTTGAAAGAGTTACCGATAATATGATAACCGACTATCTGAAAAGGTCAGGCTATGTTTCACTCGGTATAGAACCGCTTGTTTCTTATATTCATAGTAAGCAGCTTGAGGTTCAGACAGTTCGTATTATAATGAGTGCAAAGCTTCATCATCTCAGCGAAGATGTAATACGGAGCAAATTGCGTGAGTTTGCTTAGCTTTTGATTGCATGATACTATATGATAATACAGAAAGGTAAAATTTATGGCTAAGATAGGTATTGTTGGTGATTATGACAGCATATGTGCATTCGGAGCACTCGGCATAGATACATTTGTTGCGGACGATGCCGAAAAAACTGCGAAAACAGTAGAAGACCTTGCCGCGCATGACTATGCAGTTATACTTATTACCGAAAATGCGGCAGAAAGAATTACTGAAATTTTAGATAAATACAGAACGCTTCCGATTCCGGCAATTATTCCGATACCGTCCGTTGACGGTACCAACGGTCTTGGGACGGCATATTTGAGAAAAGCGGTTGAACAGGCGGTAGGTTCTGCCGAAATGATTTTTGGCGAAGAATAAAATAATACCGGTTAAGGAGGTATTCAGATGTCAGATGGAACAATTGTGAAGGTTTCCGGCCCGTTGGTTGTCGCGGCGGGAATGAGCGAAGCCAATATGTTTGATGTTGTTAAGGTAAGCAATCAGGGGCTTATAGGAGAAATAATCGAAATGCGCGGTGACAGCGCTTCCATACAGGTGTATGAAGAAACATCGGGGCTCGGGCCCGGAGAAAAGGTTGTGACAACCGGTGAGCCGCTTTCCGTTGAGCTCGGACCGGGTCTGATAGAAAGTATATACGACGGTATTCAGAGACCGCTTGATGCCATAATGGAAAAGGTCGGCACAAACCTGGAAAGAGGCGTAAGCGTTCCGTCGCTTAAACGAGATGTGAAATGGCATTTCAATGCTGAAAAAAACATCGGCGACAAGGTTCTTGCAGGCGATGTAATAGGTACTGTCAAAGAAACAGATATTGTAACTCAGAAGATAATGGTTCCATACGGAATAAACGGCGAAATTACCGAAATATCCGACGGTGATTATACCGTTGAGGAAGTTGTGGCAAAGGTAAAATCTGCCGACGGCGTCATTCACGAGCTTACACTTATGCAGAAATGGCCCGTGCGCCAAGGCAGACCGTATAAAAGTAAAATTTCTCCGGATATGCCTATGGTTACAGGTCAAAGAGTTATTGATACACTTTTCCCGATTGCGCGCGGCGGTGTTGCTGCTGTTCCGGGACCGTTCGGAAGCGGAAAAACCGTTGTTCAGCATCAGCTTGCAAAGTGGGCGGATGCAGATATTATTGTTTACATCGGCTGCGGCGAGCGCGGAAATGAGATGACGGACGTACTGAATGAATTTCCGGAGCTTAAAGATCCGAAAACCGGCGCTTCACTTATGAAAAGAACAGTGCTTATTGCAAATACTTCGGATATGCCGGTTGCGGCGCGAGAGGCATCTATATATACAGGCATTACCATTGCGGAGTATTTCAGGGATATGGGATATTCTGTAGCCCTCATGGCAGACTCCACCTCAAGATGGGCAGAAGCACTTCGTGAGATGAGCGGCAGACTTGAAGAAATGCCGGGCGAAGAAGGCTATCCTGCTTATCTGGGAAGCCGTCTTGCACAGTTCTATGAGAGAGCGGGCAGAGTAATATCTCTCGGCAGTGACGACAGAGAGGGAGCACTTTCGGTAATCGGCGCCGTGTCACCTCCGGGCGGTGATATTTCCGAGCCTGTTTCTCAGGCTACGCTCAGAATAGTAAAGGTTTTCTGGGGACTGGATTCTTCGCTTGCATATAAAAGACACTTCCCGGCTATTAACTGGCTCACAAGCTATTCGCTTTATGCTGCCGGAATGGAAAAATGGTTTGCGGATAACGTTAGTGCGGAATGGAATGATTGCAGAGCAAAAATCATGAGAATTTTACAGGATGAAGCAGAACTTCAGGAAATTGTTCAGCTTGTGGGTATAGACGCACTTTCCGGAAACGACAGAATCAAGCTTGAAGCAGCGCGCTCAATCCGCGAGGATTATCTGCATCAGAACGCTTTCCATGACGTTGATACATTTTCATCACTGAAAAAACAGTTTTTAATGATGAAGCTTATTTTGGCATATTATGATAAAGCAACGGCAGCGCACAGCAGCGGAGCAACTCTGAGCAGTCTTATAAACCTTGCCGAAAGAGAAAGAATAGGCAGATTTAAATATCTGACCGAAGATAAAATCGAAAACGAATACAATGATATTATAAGCAGCATGGACGCTGCCATAGATAAAATTTCTGAGGAGGATGCCTGATGCCAAAGGAATACAGAACTATAAGCGAGGTCGCAGGCCCTCTGATGCTTGTGAAAAATGTCGAGGGCGTAACGTATAATGAACTCGGTGAAATTGAACTTGCGTCCGGTGAGGTACGCAGATGCCGCGTTCTGGAAATAGACGGCGGAAATGCACTTGTTCAGCTTTTTGAAAACAGTGCCGGAATTAATCTTGCAAACAGCAAGGTGCGTTTTCTCGGAAGAGGAATAGAACTCGGCGTTTCGGAGGATATGCTCGGCAGAATGTTTGACGGGCTCGGCAATATAATTGACGGCGGTCCTGCAATTATACCGGAACGCAGAATTGATATAAACGGCTTGCCTATGAATCCTGCGGCAAGAAATTATCCGTCGGAATTTATTCAGACCGGTGTTTCGGCAATTGACGGCCTCAATACATTGGTAAGAGGACAAAAACTCCCTATATTTTCGGGAAGCGGCTTGCCGCATGCCAACCTTGCGGCGCAGATTGCCCGCCAGGCGAAAGTTCTCGGAAAAGACGAGAATTTTGCGGTTGTATTTGCTGCTGTGGGTATCACATTTGAGGAAGCCAACTTCTTTAAGGAAGAATTTACAAAAACCGGCGCTATAGACAGAACCGTGCTTTTTGTAAATCTTGCAAACGACCCGGCAATTGAGCGTATCGCAACTCCGAAAATGGCGCTTACCGCGGCGGAATACCTTGCTTTTGACAAGGGAATGCATGTTTTGGTAATTATTACGGACATTACAAACTATGCCGACGCTTTGAGAGAGGTTTCGGCAGCAAGAAAGGAAGTTCCCGGCAGACGAGGCTATCCGGGATATATGTATACAGACCTTGCAACAATGTACGAGAGAGCAGGCAGACTTAAAGGGAAGGACGGCTCAATTACTCTTATTCCGATACTCACAATGCCGGAAGATGACAAGACTCATCCGATTCCCGACCTTACGGGCTATATAACCGAGGGACAGATTATTCTTTCGAGAGAGCTGTACAGAAAAAATGTTACTCCGCCGATAGATGTTTTGCCGTCGCTTTCCAGACTTAAAGACAAGGGAATAGGCGAGGGTAAGACTCGCGCAGACCATGCAAATACAATGAACCAGCTGTTTTCCGCTTATGCAAGGGGAAAAGAGGCAAAAGAGCTCATGGCTGTACTCGGAGAAGCTGCGCTTTCCGATATAGATAAAATATATGCAAAATTTGCCGAAGAATTTGAACAAAAATATGTTTCACAGGGTTACGGAACAGACCGCACGATTGAGGAAACCTTAAATATCGGTTGGGAATTGCTCTCACTATTGCCTAAGAGTGAGCTTAAACGTATTGATGATAAATTTATAGAAATGTATTATAAAGCCTGATTTTTGGCACACGAAAGGATGTGACGGCAGTGGCGGTGATGAATGTTAATCCGACCAGAATGGAGCTTACACGGCTCAAAAAAAAGCTGGCTGTTGCCACGAGAGGACACAAGCTTTTAAAAGATAAGCGTGACGAGCTTATGCGGCAATTTTTGAACATTGTGCGTGAAAACAAAGAGCTTCGGGAATCGGTTGAAAAATCGGTTGCTTCTGCCAATAAATCTGTAATTATGGCATGTGCGCTTATGCCGAAAGAGAATATTTCCACAGCCCTCATGATGCCGAAACAGCAGATAAATGTAGATGTTTCAGAAAAAAACATCATGAGCGTGGATGTGCCTGTTTTTGATTTTAAAACAAAAACAGGTGATCCGAATGATATATATTCTTACGGATACGCGTTTACAAACAGCGATTTGGATGAGGGCGTCCACACTCTTGCTCAGGCACTTCCGGATATTCTGAAACTGGCACAGCAGGAAAATGCCGCTCAGCTTATGGCTTCCGAGATTGAAAAGACGCGTCGGAGGGTTAATGCTCTTGAACATATCATGATACCTGATTTTGAAGACACCATTCGCTTTATAACAATGAAGCTTGATGAAAACGAGCGTTCAAGCCAGACAAGACTTATGAAGGTTAAGGATATGATGATTAAAGAAAATATCGAGGCAAAAAGACAGCAGGAGCAGGTTTTTTGAACATTTATATTATTTCATTTTGGGGCATTGTTTTATTGACAATGCTCCTTTTGTCGGTTTATTCCGGTTAAAAAAATGCTTGCGATTATGAATTGCTTTATAATTTGTTGCAAATTATCTGATTTAATGGTATTATTGTAATATATGGAAAATAAAGGCGGTAGAATTATATGGAAAAGTTTTTATCAGGTAATTTTTCAACTTCGGTACATTCCGTCGTAACATATTGCGTTGTCGGTGAAAACAAAAAAACGCTTTATGACGGCGGCAATCTTGATGTCGGAATTGAACGCGAAAATATAAAGTTAGATACCGAGCATTATATAACTAGGCTCAAAATAACAAATAACTCCGGCACAATGATGAAATTAATCAGCGCATATCCGTATATAAGCGACGATTTTAGGATTGAAGGCTGTGAATCCGAAAAATGGCTGATATATAATAATACACGCCAAATAGATGATATTCCTGCGGTATGCTGCGTCGGCGAGCGTGACAATGCCTTTGAAATTGCGGTTGACAGACTCAGTGACGAAGGAATAATGCTGAAAAACTGCACGGACGGCGATGCTGTTTTTGCCGGCGACGGGATAACCGTTATCAAGGCTGACTCGATGTATATTTCTATAGAATTGCTTTCTGCCGAAAATCAGCTTTCCGATATAAGTCTGTCGGTTGATTGCAACGGAGAATTTAAGGCAATCCGCGCCGGAGGCGATTTTAACTGCCTTCTCGAGCCCGGAGATATAAAAATAACCGATTGGGTAAGAATAAGCACGGGCGGTAATTTTTTGAGAATGATAGATGAATATGCTTCTCACCGTGCGGCTGTTGTCGGTGACGGTATGCTTAACAATAAAAAATCGCTTGTGTACACAATCAGCGGTGATGAACTTAAAACGGAATTTAAGGATAGATTAAAAATGATTTCGCATCTTAATCTGCCCTTTGATTATTTTGAAATAGGCTGCGGCTGGCAGAACAAAATAGGCGATTGGGAGGCTGATGACGGATTTTCGCCGAATATGCGCGATGAATCCAAGCTTATAAGCGAATATGGGTTTAAACCGGGAATTTGGACGGCACCGTTTATAGCAGAACGTAACTCCGATTTTTATGAAGAAAACAAAAAAATGCTGCTGCATCATGCGGACGGCTCAATTTGCACAACCGTAATAAACGGCAGAGAATATGCGGTTGTTGACGTTTCATCGCCGGATGCGCTGGAATGGCTTGAAATGCTGTATCAAAGGCTGTCTGCATTCGGATATTACTATCATGATGTGGATTATACAAATGTGTTCGTATTGCAAAAAGATGTTGTGCTTGCCAATCCTACCATCACAGTAACCGAGGCATATGCAGGCGCATTGCGGGTGATTAAAAATGCTGTCGGAACCGAAGGATATTTATATGTCAGAAACGGCTTCTTTGATGCGCTTGCCGGTTCGGCAGACGGTGTAAGTATCTGCTCGGAAACGGAAATTAACAGCCGGGGCGGACGGCGCGTAACTTTAAAGGATTTGGTAAATCAGGTGTCGTGCCGCGGATATATGAATAAATGGTGGCATAATTCGTGCGGCGCTCTGTTAAACGGAGCAGTTTTTTCAAAGGTTACAAATGCGGAACTTAAAACTTTCCTGGCGTGTGAATACATATGCTCGGGTACAACTGTTTTGGAAAATCTGCCTTCATATGAAGAAATGAAATTAATAAGATATTTTTATCCTGCTGCGGTTACAAATGTCTTTACACGCAATATATTCTCCGATTATCCTTATGTTGATGTTACAGACACCGAAGTTAACGGCAAATGGCACGTCCTTTGCTTTTTTAATAACGGAAGCGAAGAGGTTAATCTGATTTTCAGACTCGATAACAAAACCTGCGGCGGATATGTTGAACATGCGTCATCGTATGACGTTTCGGCATATTTTGGCAGGGCAAAGTGCAGAAATGCAAAATATGACGATATAATTAAGCTTGGAAAAATCGCACCCGGTGCGGCAGAAATAGTTAAAATAATAAAAACCGGCAAACCGCATGTGCTTTTGTCGGATATGCATTTTTCTTTCGGCGGCGAGGTCAGCATTGACTATACGGACAGCAGTGTTTCCGTAAGCGGAAACAATCCGCTCAATTGCAAGGGCAACTATCTTATAGCGCTTCCGGAAGGATGGCAATGCGATGACGGACGAAATGAATTTTCATTCAGCGTAAACGGCAGGGGAGCCTTTAATTATGAAAGAAATATCAGTATTAAACATGATGATTGAGTAATATAATGCACAAACTGAAATAAATTTCTTGAAAAATACTTTTTGTTGTGATATACTGTTCTTCGTATTAAAATATAAAGTAGTTTTATTTTTGCTTGGAGGCAGAAAAATGAAAGAAAAAATACTAAATGCTCTTAAAAGCATTTACAATAAAGGATTTTTGCTGTGTATCTTGGTTTCATGGCTTCTAACGCTGTTTATCGAGATGCTCAGCCGCCACTCTTTTGTCGGCGGTTTTGAATTTATGGTGTATCATATACGCTATTTTTTCTCTAATTTTACAATTATTTTCTGTACAATATCGCTGTGTCTGTTCTTTAAGCGCAGATACTTTGTTCTTGCGCTTATTACACTTATCTGGGGAGCGCTCGGAGTTACCAACAGCGTTATACTTACTTACAGAAATACGCCTCTTGCGGCTGTTGACTTTTCTATTGTCAAATCGGCGCTGGATATTATGAATGCCTATATTAAGCCGATTCAGATAGTAAATATCGTTTCGCTTGTACTGTCTGCGGTGGTTGTCAGTGTGCTTGTATTGAAATTTGCACCGAGGGTTAAGCCGAATTATAAAAACGCAGGGATATTTTTCGCGGTATCGGTGGTATTGTGCGCTGCTGCAATGTGGTCGTCGTACAGTATCTACAGTAATCCCGAATGTTTTGCAAATTTGCCGGAAGCCTATAAAAATTACGGCTTTGCATATTGCTTTTCAAGCAGTGCGGTAAACCGCGGTGTTGACAAACCCTCGGATTACGGAGAGGCACGCATAAAGCAGATAACGGATGCTATTGATGATGAAGTATTTGAAACTCCATCGGTTGAACCGAATATTATATATGTTCAGCTTGAATCTTTTTTTGATGTCAAACACATGAAAAACGTAGTGTATAATGAGGATCCGATCCCGAATTTTACAAGACTTAAAGAAGAATGCCCGTCGGGATTTCTGCGTATACCGGGCCTTGGCGGCGGTACATGCAATGCGGAATTTGAGCTTCTTACCGGGATGAGCGTGGGAATGTTCGGAACCTGCGAATACCCGTATAAAACCATTACGCTCAAGCATACTGCAAGCTCTGTGTGCTTTGACCTTAAGAATTACGGATATTCCACACATGCGGTTCATGACCATACAGGTACTTTTTATGACAGAAATCTGAACTATCCAAACCTGGGCTTTGATACCTTTACACCTGTTGAATATATGCATGATGTGGAGCGCAATCCGAAAAACTGGGCTAAGGATAAAATTCTGACAGGCGAGATTATGAAATGCCTTAATTCCACAGAGGGCAGAGATTTTGTCTTTGCGGTTTCCGTGCAGGGGCACGGCAAATACCCAACGGAGGTTATAGACGATACGCAGACGATTTTTGTTGAATCCGGTATGGAGGACGGAGAATATAAAATCGGTTTTGAATATTATATTAATCAGCTTCATGAAATGGATGAATTTATCGCCGAACTTGTACAGACACTTAAAAATTTCAGCGAGCCGACTGTTCTGGTGCTGTACGGCGACCATCTTCCTGCTATGAGTATAGCCAAAGAAGAACTGGACAATGCAAATCTGTTTCAGACGGAATATGTAATATGGTCTAATTACGGTTTGGAGTCGACAGACGAAGATTTATATGCATATCAGCTGACATCTAAGCTTACAAGAGATCTTGGGTTAAACTGCGGTTATATAAACAGGCTTCACCGCTATTACAGAAATAAACCCGACTATACAGACGCCCTACAGGCTCTTATGTATGATGAGCTTTACGGTGAAAACTATGCATACGGAGGGAAATCTCCGTATGTTAAAACGGATATTAAGTTCGGAATTGATCCAATATATATAACGGGTGCTTCGGCAGGTGAAACATCATCCTGCCTTAAAGGCACCGGATTTACGGAGAAAAGCAAGGTGTATGTAAACGGAACCCAGGTTTCGGCAACATATATTGATACTAATACGCTTATGCTTTCAAAGACCGTATTAAATGCCGGTGACGAGGTATATGTGGCACAGGTTTGCAGTGATAAATTTGAGCTCGGACGGACAGAAAATTATGTCGTAAGCGAAGCGGACAGCAGTCAGTATTAACAAATCAGTTAAGAGGTGTATTTTATGAATGCGTGGCATGACATATCAAAAAACAGAATTACTCCCGATGAATTTATTGCGGTTATAGAAATACCGAAGGGCAGCAACGAAAAATACGAACTGGATAAG
This sequence comes from uncultured Clostridia bacterium, assembly GCA_934481345.1. Lineage (GTDB taxonomy): Bacteria > Bacillota > Clostridia > UMGS1810 > UMGS1810 > CAKSIN01. The sequence goes on along the minus strand of CAKSPF010000001.1, from coordinate 60,896 downwards.
GAGAGCGGACTTTTAATACTCGACAGAATTTTGGCGACTTCTACTCACTATCCGGAAAATTACGGATTTATTCCAAAGACTCTGGCAGGCGATAATGACCCGCTTGACGTTTTGGTTATATGCGAAGAAAAGCTTAATCCGCTCAGCCTTGTAAAATGCAGACCGATAGGCGTTTTAAAAATGATAGACAATAACGAGGTTGACGAAAAAATAATTGCTGTGCCCGTAAATGATTCGGCAGCTAAGGAATTTACAGATATTGATAATCTTCCTCATTATCAGTTTAACCGTATTAAACATTTTTTTGAGGTGTATAAATATCTTGAAAACAAGCAAACGGTTGTTGATGAAATATATCCCGTAGACGAGGCAAAAGAGGTAATTATAAACTGCATGGAAAATTACAACGAAAAATTCAAACGATAAGAACAAAACATATATGATAAGATATTTGCAAAAAAGCCCGTATGCTGTTTGTTTAAACAGTGTGCGGACTTTTTTCTTTCAAAATATGCCGATAAAACAAAAAGCCGCCGAAGCAAAAGCCTTAGCGGTTTGTCTGGCGCGCCGTAGAGAATTCGAATCCCTGACCTTCTGATCCGTAGTCAGACGCTCTATCCAGCTGAGCTAACGGCGCATATCTCTCAACACTTGAAGTATTATAACACAAAATATATCCAAAGTCAAGGTAAAATTTTGATATATTAAAAAATTTAGCGGTATAATTATATCGCCGATGAAAAATACGGCGTTGTGTATTTTTCACCGGCGATATTGAAGGTTCATGTAATTGTAACCGTGAATTCCGGCGGCTCAAATCCCCGTTCTTCAAGAATATCATTTAATATAAATTCAAGAGTAGACGGCATCGCGAGATTGTCGGCAAGCTTATCTATCAGTTTCTGTGTTCCTTTTTTTGAAGCGTAAATATCATTTACCACTGCTTGTTCAAGTATTTTTTCACATCCGTTTTCTTCATACTTTTTTTCGATTTCCACACCGTATATCAAAGCGGAAAAACTTGTGTTTGGTACGTTTATTTCCGATTCAAGTATATAATAATCAAGATAAAACCCTCCGAAACCTGCTCCGTCTTGATTTACTCCTACATACCGCCTTTGAGAGTGGATTTTTTGCATACAGGTCATCCTTTCAATAAATACTGTAATTTTAATTATAATGCATATGCGCTTTTAAATCCACTCAAATACATCGCGCAATGCGCTGTTATACGAGCTTTTGCGTCAAATCCTTGTCAAAAAACATATGTAAAATGTATAAAAAAGAAGCCGCCTGACGATAAGTTTTTTATTAATTTGAAAATCTGTAAAATTAGTGTTGAAATTTTTTGAAACTTGGTGTATAATAATAAAGTCGTACAGCCGGGGCAGTAGCGGCGCCCTGTACTTGCAATCCGCTATAGCAAGGGTTATATCCTTATTGAGGGTTATGATACGCATCGAAGTGTTTGTTAAGTAGTGTTGACGGCCGGGTCTTGCGCAATATTCGCGCGTGAACCTGGTCAGGTGAGGAATCAAGCAGCCATAAGCGTTTGCTGTATATGTGCCGCAAGGTTGCCCGGCCCGAGCTAACTGGCATATAACCGCTGCGAATCAGAATTCGATATAAGGATGTACGGCTTTTTTTATTCAAATGAAATGTTCGGTCGGGCATTAAATGCCGGGCTTTGCGCGGAGGATACTATGGCATATCAGACATTATACAGAAAATGGCGTCCCAAAAATTTTGATGAAGTTATAGGACAGCCGCATATTACGGAAACGTTAAAAAATGAAATTAAGACGGGAAGACTGTCGCATGCTTATATTTTTACGGGCACACGCGGAACAGGAAAGACATCAACCGCCAAAATTCTAAGCCGAGCTGTAAACTGCCTTAATCCCGTTGGCGGCAATCCGTGCAATGAATGTGATGTATGCAAAGGTATTCTCAATGAAACAATATTAGATGTAGTGGAAATGGACGCCGCTTCAAACAACGGCGTGGAAAATATCCGCGATATTATCGACCAGGTAAGATACGCAACGGCAAGCAGCAAGTATAAAGTATACATTATAGATGAGGTTCATATGCTTTCGTCGGGTGCTTTTAATGCGTTGCTTAAAACTTTGGAGGAACCTCCGGAGCATATAATATTTATCCTTGCGACTACCGAAATTCATAAAGTTTTACCGACTATACTTTCGAGATGTCAGAGGTTTGATTTCAAAAATATTACTGTTTCCGATATAGCCGGTGCCGTAAGCCGGATAATGCAGCAGGAAGAAATAAATATTGATAATGACGCTGTCGAGTATGTAGCACAGCTCGGAAACGGTTCGATGCGTGATGCACTGAGTATACTGGAACAGTGCCTTGCTTATAAAAACAACAACCTTACTTATGAGGACGTTACCGCCATTTTGGGAACCCTTGACGATACAATTCTGTATGATATGGCAAATTGTATTGCGACCGGCGATGTAAAAAGTGCCTTGTTGCTTTTTAACAAATGTATGAATGACGGAAAAAATCCCGATAGCTTTGCCGAAGGACTGCTCAAGGTTATGCGGGAGCTTATGATATATAAATGTGCTCCCGAGGCCGAGGAATTTACCGCAATGAAAAAGTCGCTGCTCGAAAAAAACGCTTCATATTTTACGACGGAAAAGCTCGTCAGGTGCATAGATATTCTCAGTGAACTTTTGAGGGATATAAAATTCGTGTCATCATCAAGAATATTGGTGGAATGTGCCCTTGTGAGAATTATTTGTTCAAAACTCAGCGATGATAATGACGCGCTTCTGGACAGATTAAGCACCGTTGAAAAAATGATTTCTTCCGGCAACTTTACTGCCGCACAAAGTCCTGTTAATTCGGTTAGTGATGTAATAAATAAAATACCTGATGAGCATATTATAAATGATAAAATTAAGGATAAAACCGAAAAAAATGAAACAATTCCTGCGGAAAATTCCGATGGTATTTCCGGCAATTCAGGCGGTTCGCTTGCTAATGTCATTTCCGGATGGGAGGATATAAAAAAGCGGCTTCAGGACAGCGGCAAATTGATAATTTTCGTGAATCTGTTCGGTGTAAAACCGAGAGAGGAAGACGGAAAGCTTATTCTGGATTTTGCTGACAGCGACGCGGCAAAAGCGGTCAATACACCGGAAAATCTTGAACAGATAGCAAGAATTATCAGTGAAATGTTCGGTGTTTTGCCGATGATAAAATGTGCACTAAAAAGCAGCGGTAATGATGACAATTTTGGGCAAAACAACGATATTTTTGAAAACATAGCAAAATTAAGCAATTCATACCCCGAAAACTTTAAAATTGACTGATACAAAAATTGACAAATTCCAATGTCGGTGGTATAATAAGCCTTAATTTGATTGTAAATCAACAGTTATTTTTGGAGGAAAACAGATGGCTAAAATTTGTATAATAGGCTTTGGTTGTGTAGGCTCGGGCACATATGAAATTATTAAGAAAAACTGCAGGAGCATTGCGCGCAGAGCAGGCGAAGAAATAGAAGTAAAATATATAGTTGATATAAGGGATTTTTCATCACATGAGGAAAGTCATCTTTTTACAACGGATTTCAACAAAGTATTAAATGATGAAGAAGTAAGTATTGTTGTTGAAACTATGGGCGGAACCGGCCCTGCTTATGATTATACAAAAGCAGCTTTGGAGAACGGGAAAAATGTCGTAACCTCCAATAAAGAGCTTGTTGCAATAAAGGGTGACGAACTTTTTGCAATTGCCAAAGCACACGGAGTCAAGTATTTTTATGAAGCCAGTGTCGGCGGCGGCATACCGATAATACGTCCGATGATTACAAGCCTTTCTCCAAATGAAATTAATGAAATAACCGGTATATTAAACGGTACTACAAACTATATATTAACAAAAATGTTTAAAGAAGGCACAAGCTTTGAGGCGGCTCTTAAGACTGCGCAGGAGCTTGGCTATGCCGAGAGAAATCCGGCAGCCGACGTAGAAGGTCATGATACATGCAAAAAAATATCTATTCTGTCTTCAATGGTAATCGGTAAAAAAGTTAATTATGAGGATGTTCACACTGAGGGAATAACCAATATAACATATAAAGATACTAAATATGCAGAAATGCTTGATTGCTCTATTAAGCTTCTCGGACGTTTCAGACATGCCGACGGAAGCTATGAGGCTGTGGTAGCACCTATGCTTGTTGAAAACTCAAATCCGCTTGCCGGAGTAGAAGATGTATTTAACGGTATATTTGTAAACGGCGATATGCTCGGAGACGCTATGTTTTACGGACGCGGAGCCGGCAAACTGCCTACAGCAAGCGCGGTTACTGCCGATATTATAGAGATTGTTAAGACGCCGGAATCGGAATTTTCAATTCCGTGGCAGCCTTGCAGTGAAAAAGTTATAATAGATTACGAAGATATTAAATCTTCATTCATGGTTCGGATAAAAACGAGTGATAAACACAAAACCCTGTCTGACATTAATTCGGTATTTGATGCGTCAGAGGCGGTTGATTTGTTTGATGATGAAATCGCATTCACTACCGGAATTATGACGGTAAAAGAACTTAGTTGCAAGCTTTCGGAATTTGATGTTTTAAATACGTTTATGATACTTTAATTTAATAAAAAAGGAGGAAACAGCATGGTTACTGTAAGAGTGCCGGCATCTACTGCAAACATAGGTCCGGGTTTCGACTGCCTCGGAATAGCGCTTAATTTATACAATACTGCGGAGTTTGAACTTACCGGCAGCGGATTGAAAATCGATATTGCGGACGATGCTGATTTTATTCCTCTCGGCGAAAATAATTATGTTTACGTCGGCTTTAAAAAAGTGTTTGATGAAGCCGGCGAAAGCTTTGACGGAGTACATATTACGCTTAAAAGCGATATCCCCGTTACCCGGGGACTCGGAAGCAGTTCTTCGAGTATAGTGCTCGGACTGATGGGGGCAAACAGGCTTTTGAATAACCGTTTCAGCCCGGAAGAGCTGCTGTATATGGCATACAGAATAGAAGGACATCCCGATAACGTTGCTCCTGCCATTATGGGCGGCTTTACGGTTGCTGTTCCCGATGGCGGCAGGGTTTTGTATACCAAGACGGATATACCTCAGGATATAACCTTTGCTGCCATGATTCCTGATTTTTATTTTGCTACACGAAAATCAAGAGGTATTTTGCCTAAGTTTATAAGCTTTAAAAATGCTGCTTTTAATGTCGCACATGCTTCGCTTATATCATCATCTGTTGCGAAAGGGGATTTTTCACTGCTCGGAGGTGCTGTCAAAGACAGAATGCACCAAAGATACAGATTCCCGAAAATACGCAGCGGTGAATATATTATAAGGTGTGCAAAACGTTTCGGCGCTGTCTGCGGGTATTTAAGCGGCGCGGGACCGACAATTATTTCCATAGTCGATAAGAATTCAGACGTTTTTGAAGAACGTATGAACAGTCTTATAGAAACCAACCTTCCGGGCTGGAAGCTGAAAATGCTTAAAGCCGATAATGAAGGTGCGGTTTATTTGTAAAAATTATACTCGTTAGGGAGGTAGAGTTTTTTGAGTTTAATAGTACAGAAATTCGGCGGTACTTCCGTTGCTGATGCCGAAAGAGTAATGAATGTTGCAAAAAGAGTTGTTGACACATACAGGGAAGGAAATTCCGTTGTTGTTGTTGTTTCGGCTCAGGGTGACACAACAGACGACCTTATTGCAAAGGCTGCGGAAATCAACCCTAAGGCATCAAGGCGTGAAATGGATATGCTTCTTTCTACAGGCGAACAGATTTCGATTTCGCTTCTTGCAATGGCAATCCAGAAGCTTGGAGTGGGTGCGGTTTCACTTACCGGCTGGCAGGTTGGTATGAAAACCGATGCAAATTACAGTGCTGCAAGAATAAATAAGATAGACGGAGAACGAATAAGCAAAGAGCTTGATAATAATAACATCGTAATTGTTGCAGGATTTCAGGGAATTAACAAATATGATGATATAACAACACTCGGAAGAGGCGGCTCCGATACCACTGCTGTGGCAATTGCGGCGGCTCTTCATGCTGATTTGTGCGAAATATATACCGATGTTGACGGTGTATATACAGCAGATCCCAGAATTGTTCCGAATGCGAAAAAACTGGACGCTGTTTCGTATGATGAAATGCTTGAACTTGCAAGCCTCGGAGCGAATGTTCTTCATAACCGTTCGGTGGAAATGGCAAAAAAATATAATGTTAATATGTGTGTACGCTCCAGTCTTAATAATAATCCGGGAACGTATGTTAAGGAGGAAAGCAAAGTGGAAAAAATGCTCGTAAGAGGTGTAGCAAGAGATAACGATGTAGCAAGAATAGCTCTCTGTGATTTAAAAGATGAGCCCGGTATGGCATTTAAGATATTCTCCCTTTTGGCAAAGAATAATATAAATGTAGACATTATTCTCCAGTCAATCGGCAGAGAGGGCCGTAAGGATATAAGCTTTACCGTGACAGAGTCTAACCTTGACAAGGCAGTTGAACTTCTTAATGCCGAAAAGGATTATATCGGATTTGACAAGATGAAGACTTCTTCGGAAATTTCAAAGGTATCGATAGTAGGCTGCGGAATGGTCAATAATCCCGGTGTTGCAAGTAAAATGTTTGAAGCGCTTTATGACGCAAATATAAATATCCACATGATTTCAACCTCAGAGATTAAGGTGTCTGTTCTTGTTAACAGCAAAAATGCCGACGCAGCGGTAAGAGCTATACACGATAAATTCAATCTCGCGTAATTAAATCAACTGAATGTGCAGTAATTAATAAGTAAACATATAATTAGGGGGCGTTTATTCAGCATGTACATTACTTAATAGGTGTGTAAACTGCTGTTGGTGAATGTTCCCTAAATTACTATGCCAAAGAGGTAAACATATGAGTGATGAAAATATACAAAATGCCGATAACAGGATAGAAGGCAGAAATCCGGTTATGGAAGCTCTCAAATCGGGCAGGACAATAGATAAAATTCTGGTTCAGAGCGGAGAGAAACACGGCTCATTAAAGAAAATAATTGCACTTGCCCGCGATAAGAAAATTGTCGTTTCGGAAGCGGACAAGCAGCGCCTTGACAAGTTGAGTATTACACATTCGCATCAGGGTGTTATAGCATTTGCGGCAGCAAAAGAATATGTTGATGTAAGTGATATTATTGAATCTGCAAGAGAAAAAGGCGAACAGCCGTTTATTGTTCTTGCAGATGACCTTACTGATCCGCACAATCTCGGCTCAATCATAAGAACGGCCAATGCAGCCGGAGCACACGGAGTCATTATTCCAAAACGTAATTCGGTAGGTTTAAGCCCTGTTGTGGACAAATCAAGCGCAGGTGCTTTGGAATTTACTAACGTTGCAAGAGTCAGCAATCTTTCAACGACAATCGATAAATTAAAAAAAGAAAATATATGGGTTGTCGGGGCAGATATGGACGGTGAAAAAACAATATACACTCATGATTTTTCCGGTGCGGTTGCAATTGTTGTGGGCTCCGAAGGCAAAGGACTTTCCAGACTTGTTAAAGAAAAATGTGATTTTGTTGTAAGAATACCGATGCTTGGCGAAATTAATTCGCTTAATGCGTCAGTTGCGGCTGCTCTTATGATTTATGAAGTTGTAAGATGCAGAAACAACAATTAATAAATATTATAAATATAGCACAAATTGTAAATGAAGTTATTTATATATTCTGAAAGGAAATGTGTATGAAAAAATCTTATTTTACAGTTACGGGTATGTCGTGCGCGGCTTGCTCGGCAAGTGTTGAAAAATCAGTATCTTCGTTAAACGGAGTCAGCAGTGCTGTAGTTAATCTTACATCCGGCAGACTCAGCGTTGAATATGACGAAACGCTTTTGTGTGAAAAGGACATTGAAATTGCAGTAACAAAGATAGGCTTCGGTGTCAATCATGACAACTTTGAAAGTACATTAAAGAATAAAACAGCCGAAGTCAAAGTTATGCTTATAAAGCTGATAGTTTCGGCAGTTTTTGCTGTTCCTCTGTTTTATATTTCCATGGGGCATATGATCGGCTTGCCTGTTTTCGGATTTATGGAACCGTCGGTTCACCCGAAAACATATGCTCTTATTCAGCTTGTGCTTTCGGTCGGCTGTATGTGTGCAGGATACAAATTTTATATTAACGGTTACAAAAATCTGTTCGGCATGCGTCCGAATATGGATACTCTCGTCGCCGTCGGAACAACAGCGGCATTTGTGTATGGTGTTGTATTGATAGCCGATATGTTTGTAAGCGGCGCAAACCATTCACATAATTTATATTTTGAATCTGTCGGTGTTATAATTACTTTGATTTTGCTCGGCAGATACCTGGAGAACTGTTCAAAGCTCAGAACAAATGACGCTATAAAGAAGCTTATAGAACTTACACCTAAAAAAGCTACCCTTATAAGGGACGGCGAAAAAATCGTTGTTGATATAAAAGATATAAAAAAAGGCGATGTCGTATTTGTGCTTCCGGGCGAAAAAATACCTGTTGACGGAAATGTCACGGAAGGTAATACTACAGTTGACGAATCAATGCTTACCGGAGAGAGCATGCCTGTAGAAAAAACTGTCGGCGATAAGGTTTTTGCAGGTTGTATAAACAAATACGGGCATATAAAGGTTGAAAGCCTTGTAACAAGTGAAGAAACGGTTATTTCACAGATTATAAGCATGGTTGAAGAAGCGTCCGGTTCAAAGCCCGAAATAGCGCGTCTTGCCGATAAAATCTGCGGAATTTTCGTCCCGTCTGTTATTGCGATTGCTTTGCTTACAGCGGTCGTTTGGCTTATAATAGGAGCTTCGGCTGCAACTGTAATTAACCGTTTTATTTCCGTACTTGTAATAGCGTGCCCGTGTGCACTCGGTCTCGCAACTCCGACGGCTGTTATAGTTTCCGTAGGCAGAGCGGCAGGCGAGGGCATATTGGTCAAAGATGCGAATTCAATGGAAAAACTCAGTCTTGTAGATACATTTGTATTTGATAAAACCGGCACTCTTACCAAAGGCGAACCGAAAATAACCGATGTGCGTGTATGCGGCAGCATGAACGAAAATAAAATAATTGAATATGCTGTAAGTGTTGAGGCTGTTTCGGAGCATCCTCTCAGTGATGCTATATATGAGTACGCATCCGAGCGCGGCATAAAAGAAAAAAGTGTTACGGGCTTTGAGGCAATAAGCGGAAAGGGCATCAGAGCAAAAGTTGACGGCGACGCAGTTCTTTTGGGGAACAAGCTCCTTATGGAAGAAAACGGTGTTTCGGGCAATTATGATTCTGTTGTCAATGAGCTTGTTTCCGGCGGAAAAACCGTAATGCTTCTTGCAGTAAACGGTAAGCTTGAGGCGGTAATTGCAGCGCGTGATTTAATGAAAAACGATGCCGCAGATATGATATCTGCCTTAAAAAAGGCAGGGAAAAATACTGTTTTGCTGACCGGTGACAATAAAACAGTAGCTATGGCTATGGCTAAGGAGCTCGGTATAAATGATATTTTTGCTGAGGTTTTGCCGGACGGCAAATCCGATAAGGTAAAATCACTTCAGCAGGACGGTCATATCGTCGCAATGGTAGGCGACGGCATAAATGACAGCGTGGCACTTACGCAGGCAGATGTCGGCATTTCTGTCGGCTCCGGTACACAGGTTGCGCTTGAGGCGGCAGATATTGTTATTATGAAAGATTGCCTTACGGATATTGTTCTGGCGCTTAATATAAGTCGTGAAACCATCAAAAACATAAAGCAGAATCTGTTTTTTGCTTTTATATACAATACGGTTTTGATTCCGGTTGCTGCCGGAGTCCTTACGTTTGCCGGTATAACACTTGATCCCATGATTGCCGCTATGGCGATGGCATTAAGCTCGGTATCGGTAGTTCTAAATGCCTTGCGGCTTAAAAAAATAAAAATACAGGGGGATTAATATATGAAAAAGGCTGTTATAACCGTTATCGGTAAGGATAAGGTCGGCATAATCAGTTCTGTAAGCGCAATATTGAGCAAGAGAAATGTAAATATACTTGATATTTCTCAGACAATTTTAAATGACATGTTTACAATGATGATGATTGTTGACGTGGAAAAATCAAAATTGAAATTCGCCAAGCTTTCAGACGAACTGGCAAAAGCGGGCGTTGAGCTCGGTGTGGAAATTCGTATTCAGCTTGAGGACATATTTCAGGCAATGCACAGAATATAGGAGTTGACAATATGGTAAATAAGTTTGAAGCATACGAAACACTTCGCATGATAGAAAATGAACATCTTGACGTGCGGACCATTACTATGGGTATATCACTTTTGGATTGTATTGATTCGGATTCCAATACCGCATGCGAAAAGATATATAATAAAATAACCAAGTGCGCCAAAAATCTCGTTTCAACAGGTGAGAATATCGAAAAGGAATTTGGTATTCCCATAATTAATAAAAGAATATCGGTTACACCTATATCATTGATTGCAGGTGCAAGCAATGAGTGCAGCTATGTAAAATACGCAAAAACTCTTGACCGCGCTGCCGAAGCTGTCGGAGTAAACTTTATAGGCGGTTTTTCCGCGTTGGTTCACAAGGGACTTACCAAAGGTGACAGATACCTGCTTAATTCTATTCCCGAGGCTCTTGCTTCGACCAAAATTGTTTGCTCCTCCGTAAATGTTGCCAGTACAAAGGCAGGAATAAACATGGATGCGGTTAAAATGATGGGAAACATTATAAAAGAAACGGCAAACGTTACGGCTCACGATAACGGCTTCGGCTGTGCCAAGCTTGTTGTGTTTTCAAATGCCGTGGAGGATAATCCGTTTATGGCGGGTGCTTTTCACGGAATAGGTGAGGCGGATTGCGTTATAAATGTCGGAGTAAGCGGTCCCGGTGTTGTAAAATGCGCTTTGGAAAAGGTAAAGGGAGAGGATTTCAATACCGTTGCCGAAACCATAAAAAAGACAGCCTTTAAAGTTACAAGAATGGGACAGCTTGTTGCAATGGAGGCATCGGAAAGACTTAATGTTCCTTTTGGTATAGTTGATTTGTCGCTTGCTCCGACTCCGGCAGTCGGTGACAGTGTAGCGCATATTCTGGAAGAAATGGGACTTGAAAAGTGCGGAACTCACGGCACTACCGCCGCTCTTGCACTTCTTAATGATGCGGTAAAGAAGGGCGGCGTATTTGCATCTTCATCTGTGGGCGGATTGAGCGGAGCTTTCATCCCGGTAAGTGAAGACGCAGGAATGATTTCTTCTGTTGAGTGCGGAGCGCTTAATATAGATAAGCTTGAAGCAATGACTTGCGTTTGCTCCGTCGGACTTGATATGATTGTTGTTCCGGGATATACACCGGCATCCACAATATCGGCAATCATTGCAGACGAAGCTGCAATCGGTATGATTAACAATAAAACCACTGCTGTAAGAATAATTCCCGCACCCGGCAAAGAAGTCGGAGAAACGGTGGAATTCGGAGGACTTCTCGGAACGGGTCCTGTTATGTGCGTTAACAGTTGCAGCAGCGAAGAGTTTATAAATCGCGGCGGCAGAATTCCTGCTCCGATACACAGCCTGAGAAATTAGCCGGCAAGTGTTCAATGTCTAAGGAGATGATTTTATGACAAATGATATTGTTAAGAAAATGCTGGAAATTGAAAAAAGAGCTAAAGATATTGTTTCCGAAGCGGACGACCGCAAAAGTCATATTGATGAAGAAATAAGCGCTGAGGTTCATAAAATGAATGAATCATATACCGAAAGAGCCAATCTTCGCGTAAAAAAAGTCATGAAATTTGAGGAAGAACAGGCTGAAGAAACGCTTAAAAACCTGCATCAGACTACAGATGAAACAATGTCAAATATCAGAAAAACATATGAAAACAACAAAGAAAAATGGCTTGAAGAATTATATAAAAAAGTAATAGGGTAGGTGACTCATATGAGTGGAGTAATGACGAACTCTGCCATAGCCGCCAAGCTGAAAAGCATGCGTTCCAAGCTGCTATCATACGATGACTACAGTCAGATGGCGGGGCTTGACAGTGTGGCACAGGTTGCCTCTTACTTAAAAAACAATACTGTCTATTCACATTATCTTGCAAATGCCGATGTAAACAATGTCCATCGTGAACATCTTGAAATAAGTTTGAAAACGGCTTTGCTTGAGGATTTTGAAAAGCTGTATTGCTTTGCAGACAGCAGTCTGAAGGATTTTTTGAGCCGGGTTCTGATGTTTTATGAAGCAGAGGCAATCAATAAGGTTGCACGAAACATATATACAAATAACCATGCTGACGAAGAACTCAGCGGCTTTCTGAAAAGACATATAGATGTAGATATAGAACTTTTGGCAAAGGCAGAGGATTTAAACGGTTTTGTGCGTTCTCTGAGCAATACACAGTATTATAAGTCCCTTGTTCATGCAGAAAAGAGCCGCAGACAGCTCAGCGTATTTGATATAGAAACAGCGCTTAATATTTATTGCTATACATCTATGCTCAAGTATGTTTCACAGGGGATTTTAAAATGTGAGAAGGATACCGTGAACATGTTTTACGGTACAATTACCGATATTAATAATCTCAGAACATTATATCGCTGCAAAAATAACTTCAGTTTGGAAAGCGAATATATTTACGGATATATTATTCCATACAGCTATAAAATAAAAAAAGACGATATAGTAAAAATGGCTAATTCAAAAAGTACAGAGGAACTTAAAGAATATATATCAGAAACACCGTATTCCGAAATTTTTGCACATGAGTTTTTTGAAAAAAAAGCTTCGCGCTATATGTACAATTTATCAAAGCGGTTTTTGAAACTGTATCCGTACAATTATGTAAGCCTTACAAGCTACTTTAGGATAAAGGAAACGGAAATCAATAATATATTTTCTGTTATTGAGGGTATAAGGTATTCGTTGCCGCATGATAAGATTATGTCATATCTCGTTATTTAGAAAGGAGGAACTCATATGGCAATCAAAAAAATGAATTTGGTAAGCATTGTCGGGCCGGTAGAAGAGTTTGACGATGTTATTCAAAATCATCTCGGAGATAAAAAAATATTTCTGGAAAATGCATTGAATGTGCTGGATAACGCAAGAGAATTAAAGCCTTTTGATTCGATAAACCCTTATTCGGAAAGATACAAGCACTTTCTGTCGCTTGCAGACGGCTTTGAGTTTAAGGAATGTGAAAAAACTTCTGTAAGCAATGATGATGTAAAAGAATTTGTTGCTAAACTTGAAGATAAAAAGCAAAAGCGCGATGATGATATTGAGCGTTTGAAAGCAGCCGTTGAAAATAATAAGGATGTTATAAATCAGCTTGTTCCGATTATATCACTGGATATGGATTTAAACACAATATGCAGTTTTGAATTTATAAAAATCCGCTTCGGAAAAATGCCTAAGGACAGCTACAAAAAGCTTAATACTTATCTTGACGAGCTCGAAACAGTATTTGTTTACGGTCAGGAGGATAAGGACTACGTTTGGGGAATGTATTTTGTACTCGAATCCAATTGCGAGAAAATAGACAGGGTATTCTCTTCACTGTATTTTGAGCCGGTAAGTATAAAGGGTAAATGGAACGGCACACCTTATCAGGTGAAAAAACGGCTTGACGCTCAGATTAAACAGTATGAAGAAGAAATTGAAAGCTGCATTTCAAAGTATAATGAATTTTTGGAAGGCAGTGCACACGAACTTAATGAGTGCTATACATTTTTGAAGAAAAATAATGCCGCATACAACTTCAAACACTACGGCGCACATACCGATTCTTCATTTTATGCTGTGGGATGGACAGACAACAAAACACTTAAAATCCTGGAAAACGAATTTGCCGATATGCCGCAGATTGTTGTTATTGCTGAGGATGCACACGAAGCACCGAAGCATATAACTCCGCCGACTTTGCTGGTTAATAATCCGATTTTCAGACCATTTGAATTTTTTGTTAAAATGTACGGATTGCCGTCTTATAATGAAATCGACCCGACGCCGATTGTTGCTCTTACATATATTCTTATGTTCGGAATTATGTTTGGTGACGCGGGACAGGGGTTGCTGCTTGCGATTGCGGGATTTCTTTTGTATAAAATCAAAAAAATCGATCTTGCTGCAATAATAGGTATGGTCGGCGTAAGCTCAACAGTTTTCGGACTGCTGTACGGTTCTGTTTTCGGTTTTGAAAACGTTCTGCACAAGACCGTTGTTATACGGCCTATGGAAAACATCATGACTATGCTTATAAGCTCCGTTGCATTCGGCGTTGTAATAATATTTATGGCTATGCTCATTAATATTCTGAATGCAATAAAGCAAAAGGATTTCGGCAAATTCCTTTTCGGACAGAACGGACTGGCAGGTTTTATATTTTATTTTGCGGTAATATTCGGTATTATAATGCTTCTTTTAAAGAGAAATGTATTTACTGTTGTTTATAATATAATTTTTATAGCAGTACCGCTTGTTATTATAATGTTCCAGCAGCCGCTCTCAAGGCTTATAGCAAAAAAGAAAAAGCTTTTTGACGGCAGCAAGGGCGAGTTTATACTTGAAAATCTGTTTGAGGTTTTTGATATTGTATTAAGCTTTGTTACAAATACAATTTCATTTGTAAGGGTAGGTGCCTTTGCCTTAAACCATGTAGGTATGATGAGCGTTGTGTTCATTTTTTCAAATATGGCTTCGGGATTTTCAAGCACGATAGTAATTATTTTGGGCAATATTCTTGTCATAGGACTCGAAGGACTTATTGTCGGTATTCAGGTGCTCAGACTTGAATTTTACGAGATATTCTCTCGTTTTTATAATGGTGAAGGAAGAGAGTTCAAAGTATCTTCCGAATTATATGAATAATTATTTGGAGGTAATAAAAATGACAGCATTAATCAGTATTTTATTAACATTAAGTATTGTGGTACCTTTTGGATTTTATTTTATATCTTCCAAGAAAACGGTTAAAAGAACAAAGGGTATTCTGGCAGTAAACATTTCTTCGTTCTTCGGAGTTTTGGTTGTTTCTACTGTTTGCATGTTTACAACCGCTTTTGCGGAAGCTGCCGATTCAAGTGTAATCACTGTTGGAAGCGGTCTGGCATACCTTGCCGCAGCATTGGTAACAGGTCTTTCAACCGTCGGTGCCGGCATTGCCGTTGCATCTGCGGCAAGTGCGGCTATCGGAGCTGTAAGCGAAGATCCCAAATCAATGGGTAAATCGCTTATCTTTGTTGCTCTGGCAGAAGGTATCGCACTGTATGGTCTTCTCGTTTCCTTTACAATACTCAATGCTCTTTCCTGATACAGATACATAGCAGCCAAAATATTCGTAAAGGAGAGTCTTTGTATGAAGATGTATCTTATAAGCGACAACGTGGATACACAGATAGGTATGCGTCTTGCAGGTATTGAAGGCTGTGTTGTTCACGAAATAGACGAACTTAAAAGCTCCATAGACTATGTTTTGCAGCATGATGAATATGCAATTCTGCTTATAACAGAAAAGCTTGCAAAGCAGTTTCCGGAACTTTTGAAAACAGTAAAACTCACATATTATAAGCCGTTGATAGTTGAAATTCCGGATCGCCACGGCTCCGGCCGCGGAACTGATTCCATTACTTCATATGTCAGTGAGGCTATCGGTTTGAAACTGTAGAAAGGGTGAGCAGTATGTCAAATATTGAAGAAAAATTTGAACGTTTTGCTCAGTTGGCTCTTAGTGATGCCGCCGCAAAACGTGACAATGTTTTAGAACAGCTTGATGAATATAAAAACGAAAAAATCAGCGAAGCAGAAAATCAGTGCCTTGAGAATTCATACAAAATCGTAAAAAAAGGCGTTGCGGATGCCAAAAAAAAAGCAGGAAGCATCGTTTCGCAGGAACCGTCGGAATGTAAAAGAAAGCTGTTTGAGTATCGCGAAAGCCTTATTGATGAACTTTTTAATGAGTTAAACAAAAAAATCTCTGAATTTAAAAATACTGCAGAGTACAGCGGATTTTTGATTAATTCCGTTTCTGATGCGGTAAAAAATTCTGGAGAAGGAGATAAGTGCATATTTATTGATAAATCCGACGAAAAATTTACAGACGCCGTAAAACAGCAATTTGCCTGCACCGTTGAATACAGGTCAGACATTATAGGCGGATGCATTGTGGAGAATTTAAGCACAAAGAAAATATATAATAATTCAATCAGCGAGAAAATCAGCGAGCTCAGAGCAAATTTTCTTGAAGAAAGCAAATTTTCAATTTATTAAAAGCAGGTGGTCATATGGCAAAGCAAGGATATATATATGGCATTAACGGTCCTGTTGTTACCGTAAAAGGTACCGATGAGCTTACTATGATGGAAATGGTAAAGGTCGGCAATGAACAGTTGATCGGCGAAGTTATAGGTATTGAGGATGACAGGGCAATAGTTCAGGTATATGAAGAAACAACTTCTGTAAAAGTAAATGAACCGGTCATAGGAACAGATTCACCTATGTGTGTTACGCTCGGTCCCGGAATAATAGGCTCGACCTATGACGGAATACAGCGTCCGCTCAACGCACTGGAAAAATCAACAGGTGCATTTATCGGCAGAGGTGCCGGAGTTTCATCACTTGATGAAGAGAAAAAGTGGAAGATTGATATTTCTGTAAAAGCCGGCGATGTTGTCCGCGGACAGGATATTATAGCTTCTGTTAAGGAAACGGAATCAATTGTACATAAAATAATGATTCCGCCGAATGTTTCCGGTACGGTAAAGAAAGCAGCGCCAAACGGCGAATACACTGTTGTGGACACTATTGCCGTGGTTGAAGATGACAAAGGCAAAGAATACAATATTACAATGAGCCAAAAATGGCCCATAAGAACACCACGGCCGTACAAAGAAAGAAAAATTCTCAAAGTTCCGCTTATTACGGGACAGAGGGTTATGGATACTCTGTTTCCTATAGCCAAAGGCGGTACTGCGGCTATTCCGGGCGGATTCGGAACAGGAAAAACAATGAGCCAGCATCAGCTCGCAAAATGGTCTGATGCGGACATCATAGTTTATATAGGCTGCGGTGAGCGCGGAAATGAGATGACGCAGGTTTTGGAGGATTTCTCAAAGCTGGTGGATCCACGTACCGGGAAGTCGCTTATGGACAGGACTATTCTTATCGCAAATACGTCCAATATGCCGGTTGCGGCAAGAGAGGCTTGTATATACACCGGTATTACGCTTGCGGAGTATTACCGTGATATGGGTTATCACGTTGCTATTATGGCAGATTCCACCTCAAGATGGGCAGAGGCGCTTCGTGAAATATCGGGACGTTTGGAAGAGATGCCTGCTGAGGAAGGATTCCCCGCGTATCTTCCTTCAAGGCTTTCTTCGTTTTATGAGAGAGCAGGTATGGTTGACAATACAAACGGAACCCGCGGCTCAATAACAATTATCGGCGCTGTATCGCCTCAGGGCGGAGATTTTTCCGAGCCGGTAACTCAAAATACAAAACGTTTTATACGCTGTTTCTGGGCGCTTGATAAGAACCTGGCATATCAAAGACATTATCCTGCAATCAACTGGCTGAACAGCTACAGTGAATACAGCGAGGATTTAAATGAATGGTATGTTGAAAATATCAGCGAGGATTTTCCGGAGGTTAAAGAACGTCTTACTGCACTTTTGGGCGAAGAAAGCTCACTTATGGAGATAGTAAAACTTATCGGTGCAGATGTTTTGCCGGACAATCAAAAGCTTGTGCTGGAAATTGCCGCTGTTGTTCGTATGGGATTTTTGCAGCAAAATGCTTTTCATAAGGTTGATACATCCGTTCCGCTTAAAAAACAATATGAAATGATGAAAACGGTTTTGCTGCTTTATGACAGAAGCGCAAAGCTTGTAAGCATAGGCTGCCCGGTTTCGGAAATTAAAAGAACCGGTATATTTACCAAGCTTATAAGTATCAAATATGATGTCGGCAACGATAATCTTGCTGAATTTGATGAATATAAAAATGAAATAGAGAATATTTTCAAAAATCTTTATGATAGATACAGCAAATAGACATATTCTCAGAAAGGAGTCATATATGTCAGTAGAATATTTGGGTTTTAGCGAAGTAAACGGTCCGCTTGTCATACTGGAAGGTGTATCGGAATGCGGATATGAAGAAATTGTTGAAATAACTCTGGACAGCGGCGAAAAACGTCTCGGACAGGTTATAAAAATAGAAGGAGATAAGGCGGTAATTCAGGTTTTTGAAGGCACAACAGGTATATCTCTTGTAAACAGCCGCTCAAAATTAATGGGTGAGCCTTTAAAAATTCCGCTGTCAAAGGAAATACTGGGGCGCGTATTTAACGGCGTAGGAAAGCCGATTGACGGCTTGGGTGACGTTTATCCCGAGAAACGCGAAAGCGTAAACGGTAAACCGATAAATCCGGTATCTCGCGAATATCCGAGAAACTTTATCGAAACGGGAATATCGGCTATAGACGGCTTGACAACTCTAATAAGAGGCCAAAAGCTTCCTATCTTTTCAGGTAACGGACTTGCTCATGACAAGCTTGCAGTTCAGATAGCAAAACAGGCGAAAATTGCAGATGAGGACGGCTCGGAATTTGCAATTGTGTTCGGTGCAATAGGTGTAAAGCATGATGTTGCAAATTACTTTAAAAGAGCCTTTGCGGAAAGCGGCGTTTTGGAAAAAGTTGTTATGTTTCTTAACCTTTCCAACGACCCTGTAATTGAGAGAATTGTTACACCGCGTGCAGCTCTTACCGCAGCGGAATATCTTGCATTTACACATAATATGCATATACTTGTCATACTTACAGATATTACATCATACGCTGAGGCACTCCGTGAGATTTCTTCATCTAAAGGAGAAATCCCGTCGCGAAAAGGATTTCCGGGATATTTGTATTCGGATTTGGCTTCACTGTATGAAAGAGCCGGTATGATACGGGGTATAAACGGCTCCGTGACGCAGATACCGATTTTGACGATGACAAATGATGATATTACTCATCCGATTCCGGACCTCACGGGATACATTACCGAGGGGCAGATTGTGCTGGACAGATACCTTCAGCAGCAGGGAGTATATCCTCCGATCAGCGTACTGCCGTCGCTTTCGCGTCTTATGAAAGACGGTATAGGAAAGGATTATACGCGTGAAGACCACTGGGATGTCGCAAATCAGCTTTTTGCGGCTTATGCCAAGGTTCAGGATGTTAAGGCGCTTTCATCGGTAATAGGTGAGGAGGAGCTTTCGGATACTGATAAATTATATATGGAGTTCGGCAAGGAGTTCGAAAAGCGCTTTATATCACAGGGTGCTGACGAATCCAGAACAATACTCCAGACGCTGAATCTCGGCTGGGAGCTTTTGAGAATACTACCGAGAAGCGAGCTTGACAGAATAGATACTAAAATGCTTGACAAGTACTATGATGCAGGAGTTGAAAAATAATGGATATGACACTTTTTCCTACAAAGGGAAACCTTATTTTTGCAAAAAATGCATTGAAGCTTTCTAAGCAAGGGTATGATTTGCTTGACAAAAAAAGAAATATCCTCATAAGAGAAATGATGATGCTCATTGACCGTGCACAGGATATTCAGGCTAAAATAAACAGCGCCTATACCGAAGCATATACCGCGCTGCAAAATGCAAATATTTCCCAGGGAATAACGCGGATAATGGAAATTGCCGATTGTATTGATATTGACGATTCGCTTGATATTAAGTACCGTTCGGTTATGGGTGTTGAAATTCCGGAGGTTAATAACATTAAATCAGATAAGCAGGTTATATATGATTTGCTGAATACGGGAGATCAACTGGATATAGCTTTTATAAAATTCAATCTTGTAAAAGAACTTACAATAGAGCTTGCCGCAGTCGAAAATTCGGTATACAGACTTGCAAATAATATCAAAAAAACGCAAAAAAGAGCAAATTCCCTCAAAAACATAAATATCCCGAAATATGAGGAAATTGTTACTGTTATAACTAACTTTCTGGAAGAAAAAGAACGTGAAGAATTCACAAGACTGAAGGTTATAAAACGTCAGAATGAAAAATAAATTCGAGGTGCTGAATGCTTAGAATTAAAGAGATTATTATAGTTGAGGGCACTTATGACAAAATTAAGCTTTCATCGCTCGTAGATGCTACAATAGTTGTAACAGACGGCTTTATGATATTCAAAAACAAAAAACAAAGAGATATGATAAAGCGCCTTGCCGACAAAAACGGAGTAATTATATTTACGGACAGTGATAAGGCAGGATTTACAATAAGGAATTATCTTAAAAATATACTGTGCGGAAAAAACGTTAAGCATGCGTATATACCGGATATAAAAGGCAAGGAAAAACGCAAGCCCCGTGCCTCCAAAGAAGGTTTTTTGGGTGTCGAAGGTGTAAGCGATGAGATAATTATAAATGCACTTAAAAATGCGGAATGTGAGCTCAAAGCTGATGATGACAGAAGGCTTATTACAAAAGCAGATTTGTTTTCCGACGGATTCAGCGGTTTAAGCGGAAGTGACCGTAAGCGTGATTTATTAAAAAGGAAATTAAAGCTTCCGGGACGTATTTCCGCAAATATGCTTTTGGACGTTTTGAATGAGCTGTATACATATGATGAATACAGGGCTTTTGTGGAAGAAATTGACGCAAAATGCAAAAAAATGTGACGAGTTTCTTCTATAATATATACTTGATATTTACATGTGAAAATTCAATTTGATTTTACATCTTAAATCGGCATTGTAATGCCGATTTTTTTATGTAATAATATGTCATCAAATCGCAACTTTTCAGCATGATTTTTATATATTCCGACAAGCCGGTAATAACCTTTAAAGCAAGGAAATTCCTGCATTTCTCAAAAATTAAGTGTAATTTATATACGGTAAATTGTATAATTGCGTTATTGGAACAAGATAACGCAGAAAAATATGTTTTAAATTACATGAATAACTGCAAAAGCAATAAATATAACGTAAAAAATAGTATACATAATTTTGAAAAACGCAACTAAATTAAAACCGAATTTGTGTCGAATATGACACAAATTCGGTTTTTTAATAACTTTTTAACATATTTGAAAGCTTTGAAAACTATATATAGGTAATGTGATTTGCTGCGATACTATATGTGGTGATTGGGGGCGGGCAAATTTTGTAAAATCTGCACAAACTTAATTTTCGGCGTAATATTTTTGTAATTATTGGCTAATATAACAACATTCCCACGGTTTAAGCAGTGACAGGCAATATTTGGAATTAGGTTTAAATTTGGTTAATTTGATTTAAAAGTCAAAAAAATTAAAATTTTTTGTGTGATGTGCACAATGAATTTAATTTTGAAATTTGACAAAAACTTGATTTTGCCATAAAATGAACGACGAACGCAAGGCAAAATCTATTAAGGAGGAAATTTATGTTTTCAGAGATTGCAGAAAAAATAAAGAAAATCTCATCAGAACATACAGTTCGCCGCAATAGAGATATTTATGATGTGTTTAAAAAGATGATGCACTTGAGGGAAAAGGTTTCAATAGCCGTTGCGGCTGTGTTTGTATTTGCAAGCACAATCAGTTACGCTGCACCTCAGTATTTTGAGGTAAATATTGTTGACGGCGAAAATCACCTTGAGATTACATCACCGAGAACAACTGTCGCAGATTTGTTTGCACAGTCCGGAATCGACATATCCGATTACGATATTGTTTCTCCGGAGCGCGACAGTTTCATTACAGCTTCGCAAACAATAGTAATACAAAGAGTCAGAAAAGTTGATTTAACTGCTGCCGGCAGTACCAGAAGTTATATGACTACTGCAAGTACCGTGGGCGACTTTCTTGACGAAAAAGGTTTTGATATTAATTATCATGATATTGTAAGCCTGCCTTTGGAAACTAAGCTCGGTGTCAGAACAGAGCTTTCGGTTATCAAGGTAATTAAACGGATTGAAAAGGTTGAAAAATCAGTTCCTTTTGCAACCAAAACAATTCGTGACACATCTATGAGTATTTCGGACAGTACAATACAGACTCAAGGCGTTGAGGGTATTGACTGCGAAACATATGAGGTTTTGTTGTACGACGGTGTGGAAGCCGGCAGAGAGCTGATTTCTACAGAACGTATAAAAGACCCTGTTGATGAGATTAAGGCTGTCGGAACAAGAGGCGGCAAAGTTACGGAAAAAGGCGATGACTTTTCGTATTCAAAAGTTATTACCTGTAACGCTACCGCATATGACTTGTCTTTCCAAAGCTGCGGCAAAAGACCGGGACAGAAGGGATACGGCATAACAGCAAGCGGTACACAGGCTAAATACGGTACCGTTGCGGTAGATCCGAGGGTTATACCGCTTGGCACAAGAATGTATATAGAATCTGCCGACGGAAGTTTTGTTTACGGATATTGCGTGGCGGAAGATACAGGCGGCGCAATTAAAGGAAATAAGGTTGACTTGTTCTTTAATACAAACAGCGAATGTATGCAGTTTGGCAGACGAAATGTAAATGTGTATATATTGAATTAAGAAAACGGGAGGATTTCCTCCCGTTTTGCATTTATACGGCATTTTTAGTTTTGTATTTTCTTTTTCTGTAAAGTAAAGATTTAACGGTATTCCTGATTATAAGCGTTATTGCCGCTAATAAAAAAATACAACTGAGCATTATTAAAGTGCTTTGTATATCTGTGCTGAATAAATTTCCAAAAAACAAATATGCCAGCAGCATAGAAATCACTGCTGCAACGATTTTGATAAAATAGTATTTTTTCATTGATAAATTATGTGTCTTTACTATACTTTTTACCTGCATATGAACCGACAATCCCGACCAACCCATTGCTCCGCTTATTATCATGAGTTTCAGAACGGTGCTGTTTATTTGACGGTTTGCAGTACCTACGGCATTGGTAAGCTCAAGGAAAGCTGCGGCAAAGCATTTGACTATTGGCGGAAAAAATCTTATCAGAGGCATTATCACGGCATTTATTACCGCAAATATTACCACAAAGCCACATACCTTTAATACAGCCGATGTGCTGTCGCATACTGCGTCAACAAAGGATACTGCTCTTTTTTCGCTTTTTGATGATTGTATGCTTTTGACAGTCTGTACGGTATAAGGTTTTAGAATTATTCCGCAGATTACCGCACATAAAATGTGAATTGCATACAGATATATTCCTTGTCTGAAATTTTTCAAAATTCCGCAGCCGACAGAACCTATAATAAAAAGCGGTCCCGAATTGTTTGAAAAAGCAATCAGCGATTCGGCTTCCGATTTTGAAATCTGATTTTTTTCATAAAGCTTGCATGTGCAGCTTGCTCCGACCGGATATCCGCACAGTATCCCCGGGATAAGAGCTGCGGCACCGGCAGCGCTTATTCCGAAAAAAAACCGCATTGCCGGTTCTGCTATGAAAAAAAACTTTCGGTCAACCGAATTTACAAAGACCGAAGACGCAACCATAAACGGGAATAGCGCGGGTATAATAGCGGTAAAACACATTACAAGCGCATTTTTTGCGGAATTCATTATTGCTTCCGGATTTGAAATCATAAGTATCATACAGATAAGGCTTATAACGGATGTATAATATGTATTTCCGGTGTTTGATTTAAAAATTTTTTCCGACACGAAAATCCCCCTCATATCTTTAAGTTTTCAATCATAAAGTATTTTATGACGGAGGTTTTGGCATATGTCTGTATTCGGAAAAATACCGGAGGTTGTGGCGGATATTAAAAATTTCGACGCTGAAATACCATTGATGACAATAGAATCCGATAATAAAATTAATATTGAAAACTACAAGACAATCAGACTTTTCACCGATGAGGAAATAAGTATAGATTTTGTTGACTTTTGCCTCAGCATAGAAGGAAAAGGATTGGTCATAAATGATTTTTCCGCATCGGCAATTAATATTTCGGGTAAGGTTACAAAAATAAGTTATCTTAGCCGCAAAGAGTGATAGGGGAGATAGTCTTGAATATTTTGAAAAAGATACCCGATCGTGTTACAGTAAGGATAAGCGGAAGCGGAAAGGAACGTTTTTTCAATTTCTGTTCTGCAAATTATATAAGATTATCCGGTATCAGGACGGATGAATTCGGAGTTTTGTGCTCCATGCATGCGTCCGACTTCAAAAAAATAAGACCGTGTGTGCGTAAATCGGGTGTGCATGTGAGCATTGTAAATAAAAGCGGTATGGGAATATATATGCGCCTCAGGAGAAAACGCTACGGATTTTTTGCCGGGGCTTTTATAGCGGTGCTGTTTATGATTTATCTTACATCGTGTATTTGGGTGATAGATATTAAGGGAAATGAAACCGTACCAAATGATATAATCCTTCAGTCGCTTGAAAAGCACGGATTATATGTCGGCAGTGTCCGTTTCGGGCGGAATTTAAAACAGTTGCAGAACAAAGTGCTCATTGATGTTGATTCTCTTGCGTGGCTGTGGGTTAACATAGACGGCACCAGAGCAATAGTAGAAGTGCGTGAAAAGGGCAGTTCCTCCGAACCGGTAAATCCCGATGAAGTATACAATATTGTTGCATCGCAAAGCGGACGTATAACCGATATAGTGGCAAAATCGGGACAAATGGTTGTTAATGTCGGTGATGTGGTAAACGAAGGCGATTTGCTTATAAGCGGCATAAGCACGACTGCTTTCAGAGGCAACAGATACATACACTCGGACGGCTCTGTTATGGCGCAGACATGGCGCGAAAAAAGCGGAGAGTATCATCATACCAAAATTGTGTGCGAGCTTTCCGGAAGGCGAAAGTGCAAAAGAAGTCTGAACATATTCGGCAAAAATCTGAAATTGTATTTAAAACCCGATGCCGGGTATAAATACTACGAAAAATCCACCAAAACAAAAAATCTGAAAATTTTTAACAATATTTATCTTCCTCTGACCTTTACAACAGACACTTTTTGTGAGATAATAAGAACGGATGTTCAAATTTCGGATTCAGAGGTTGTATCGGCGGCGGTTCACAAGCTTACCGGCGATATAGAGGCAGAACGCGGCAGCGATGCGAAAACTCTGAAAAAAGAATATGAATACCATAAACTCAAAAACGGAAACCTAATAGTTACAGTGTCGGTTGAAAGCAATGAAAACATTGCTGTGCCGGTGAAAATGGAAATAGATAAATCGGAGGAAAGTGCAAGTGGAGAAAATTCTTGAATTTGACAGTATGGATAAGATAATATCAATTTTTGGCGAATATGATAAAAATATAAATTTAATATCACGTGAGTTCAGCGTTACGATTGTAAGCAGGGACAGCGCCGTAAAAATTTCGGGTTCGGATGAAAATGTCATGCTTGCACAAAGGGCAATTGACTATCTTGCAAAGCTTCTTGACAGCGGCGATGCTCTTAATGACCAGAATGTCAATTACGCCATAGAGCTTGCCAAAGACGGTATTGACGCAGAACAGCTTTACGGCAGCGACTGCGTATGTATAACGGCAAAGGGAAAGCCGGTTAAAAGTAAAACGCTCGGACAGAAATCGTATGTGGAGGCAATTAAAAATAACACCATAACCTTCGGAATAGGTCCTGCCGGAACAGGAAAAACATATCTTGCGGTCGCCATGGCTGTAAAAGAATTTAAGAATAAAACCGTAAGCCGGATAATTCTGACGCGTCCGGCAGTTGAAGCGGGTGAAAAACTCGGTTTTCTGCCCGGTGATTTGCAAAATAAAGTAGATCCGTATTTAAGACCGCTGTATGATGCACTTTATGAAATGCTCGGCATGGAAAATTTTGCTAAACTCTCCGAAAGAGGTGCAATAGAGGTTGCGCCGCTTGCATATATGAGAGGGCGTACTCTTGACGACAGCTTTATTATACTTGATGAAGCCCAGAATACCACTCCGGAACAGATGAAAATGTTTTTGACAAGAATAGGGTTTAATTCAAAGGCTATTGTCACCGGAGACATTACACAGATTGATTTGCCCGACGGCAAAAAGAGCGGCTTAAAAGACGTTATGAGCGTATTGAAAAATATAGACGATATTGCGTTCTGCACTTTTTCGGAACGCGATGTTGTGCGCCACCGTCTTGTACAAAAGATTATTAAGGCATATGAAAAACGTGATAACGCAAGAAACGTCGGTAAAAAAGCCTCCGTTTATAAGAGGGGAGATAAGTGATTATGCAGATTGAAGCATATATAGAAAACGAACAGGATAAAATACCTTTTAAAAATGAATACTCTGATTTGATAGAAACAGTTATTGAAGCTGCGCTGAAGTATGAGAATTTTTTGCATGACTGTTTTGTAGGAGTTAGCCTGACTGACAATGAAAACATCAGAAAAATTAATTCCGAACAGCGTGGAATAGACCGCGAAACAGATGTTCTGAGTTTCCCTATTCTTGAGTTCGAAAACGGAGAACTTATAGAAAATACCGGTGATGTTTTTGAGGACAAGCTAATTTTGGGCGATATTGTTTTGTCGCTTGAAAAGGTTTTGGAACAGAGTGAGGAATACGGTCATTCTTTTGAACGGGAGCTTGGCTATCTTGTGTGCCACAGCGTTTTGCATCTGCTCGGTTATGATCATGAGAATGATGATGAGCGCGCCGTTATGCGCCAAAAGGAAGAAGCAGTCCTGGAAACTCTGGGACTTGTGAGATAAAAAGGAGACAGGTATGGATAATAATTTTAAATCGGGTTATGTCGGAATTGTCGGAGTGCCGAATGTCGGAAAATCTACGCTGCTGAACAGACTCGTCGGACAGAAAATTGCGATTATATCGCCAAAACCGCAGACTACAAGAAATAAAATCCTCGGAATAATGCACGGTGACGGATTTCAGGCAGTATTTATGGATACTCCCGGATTTCATAAGCCAAGAACAAAGCTCGGGGAAAATATGATAAAAGCCGTAAACGAAACAATAAACGATATAGACGCGGCTATACTTGTTGTTGAACCGGATACCGCTATATCTCCGGCTGAAGAAAAAATCATAGAAAAGCTTGACGGCATAAAAACAATACTTGTAATAAATAAAGCAGATACCGTAAAAAAAGAAGAATTGCTCGCTGTCATAGGTACATATTCTCAGAAGTATAAATTCGAGGATGTTGTGCCCGTAAGTGCAAAAACCGGTGAGAATATTGAAGAGCTAAAAAAAATCATAAAAAACATTTTGCCGTGCGGCCCGATGTATTACCCCGAAGAAATGGTCACGGATCAGCAGGAAAAACAAATTGTCGCAGAAATAATACGCGAAAAAATGCTTGTAATACTACGGCAGGAAATTCCTCATGGCACGGCTGTTGAAATTATTAAAATGAAATATGATGATTCGGCTAAAAAGGGCATGTACAATATCAGTGCAAATATATACTGTGAAAAGGACTCTCACAAAGGAATAATAATAGGCAAAGGCGGTAAATCACTTAAAGAAATCGGAACAATGGCGAGAAAGGATTGTGAAGATTTGCTCGGATGCAGGGTTTATCTCCAGCTTTGGGTAAAGGTTAAAGAAGACTGGCGCAACTCAAACAATCTCATGAAAGAAATAGGCATTGGAGATTTTTAAATAAAATCTGCCAACATATAAAATCACTGTGTGGGAATGTTAATTACTGAAAGGGTGTTGCACAGTGAATAAAAAAGATTGCTGGAACTTATTTTTGAATTTGGGTACGGTAGACAGCTACCTTGTATACAGAATGTTTGAAAACCGCAGTACGGAGGAAGGCAATGGAGGAACTGAAAACGCAGGGCTTGATTCTGAGCGCTGTAAACATGAATGATAACGATAAAATATTTACAATTCTTACAAGAGATTACGGGAAGCTTACTGCTGTGTCAAAGGGTATACGATCACATAAGCATAAGGATTTTGCCGCTTTGCAGAACTTTTGCTACAGCGATTTTGTGCTTAACCGAAAAACAGGCTTGTATTATGTTTCGTCGGCAGGGGTATTAAACAATTTTTACGGCATAAGGAACTCCGTGGAGCAAATGAGTTATGCGGCATATTTTACGGATATAGTAAAATCCGTGCCCGACGATATAGAATTTGATGAAGAATACTATAATTTTATTTTAAATACTTTGTATCTGGTAAGTAAGGCGGAACAAAAATGCATTGACGGCGACATTGAAGAATATCTGAAAAGACTTAAAGCAGTATTTGAAATGAAAACTGCCTGCAATCTGGGTTATATGCCGCAGCTTTCTGCGTGCTGCGGCTGCGGCACGGAAAAAGGCATTGAATATTTTGATTTGTCAAACGGCTCGGTTGTGTGCAGCTCGTGCAAAGGAAAATATGATGCCGAACAGCTTGTTAAAATAAACGGCAAAATTTTAAAAATGCTTTTGTTTATATGTATAAGCGATTATAAGCAGGTATTTTCCTTCAATGCAGACGAAGAGTCTTTGTGCATTGTTGCACATATATGTGAACGGTACATAATCAATTGTATAGAATTTTATCCGTCAAGTCTGAGCTATTTGAAAAAATTAAGCGCGGATGAAGAATAAGCCGTGAATACAGCAGAAATATCGGCATATTTTACAAATAAAACTGTTTAAATTATTGCGCTGACAAATACAATTTTTGTATATTAGTAACAAAAATGACTAAAAACCACAGCTTGACTCAAAAAAAATACAAAAAATACTGGAATTTTATAGCGATTTGTTATAAAATAGACGGTGTGATAAAAAGAATAATGGAGGTATAAGTAATGGCACATAAGTATGTTTACCTTTTTTCAGAAGGTAATGCTACAATGAGAAATCTTTTAGGTGGTAAGGGTGCTAACCTCGCTGAAATGACCAATCTCGGTCTGCCTGTACCACAGGGTTTTACTATTACAACAGAAGCTTGTACACAGTATTATGAGGACGGTCGTAAAATAAATGACGACATCCAGGCTCAGATAATGGAGTACATTACAAAAATGGAAGAAATAACCGGCAAGAAATTCGGTGACAGCGAAAATCCGCTCCTCGTATCCGTGCGCAGCGGCGCGCGTGCTTCCATGCCGGGTATGATGGATACTATTCTGAACCTCGGTCTTAACGAAGATGTTGTAGAAGTTATCGCTAAAAAATCCGGTAACCCGAGATGGGCATGGGATTGCTACAGAAGATTCATTCAGATGTATTCCGACGTAGTTATGGAAGTTGGTAAAAAGTATTTTGAACAGCTTATTGATAAGATGAAGGCTGAAAAGGGTGTTACACAGGACGTTGATCTTGATGCAAACGACCTTAAGAACCTTGCAGAGCAGTTCAAAGCAGAATACAAATCAAAAATCGGTGAAGATTTCCCGGCTGATCCTAAGGAACAGCTTATGGGTGCTATCAAAGCCGTATTCCGTTCATGGGATAACCCGCGTGCTAATATTTACCGCCGTGACAACGACATTCCTTATTCATGGGGAACAGCCGTTAACGTACAGATGATGGCATTCGGTAACATGGGAGAAACCTCCGGTACAGGTGTTGCATTTACCCGCGATCCTGCTACAGGTGAAAAGCATCTCATGGGAGAATTCCTTATGAACGCACAGGGCGAAGACGTTGTTGCAGGTGTTCGTACACCTCAGAAGATTGACCAGTTAAAGGACGTTATGCCTGAAGTTTACGATCAGTTTATCGGTATCTGCAAAAAGCTCGAAAATCACTACAGAGATATGCAGGATATGGAGTTCACAATTGAGGACAAGCATCTTTACATGCTCCAGACAAGAAACGGTAAGAGAACAGCTCAGGCTGCTCTTAAGATTGCATGCGACCTTGTTGATGAAGGTATGATTTCCGAAAAAGAAGCAGTTCTTATGATAGATCCGAGAAATCTCGATACACTTTTGCATCCGCAGTTTGACGCTAAAGCTTTGAAAGCTGCTGTTCCCGTAGCTAAGGCACTCGGTGCTTCTCCCGGAGCTGCATGCGGTAAAATCGTGTTTACTGCCGAGGATGCTAAAGAATGGAATGAGAGAGGCGAGAAAGTTGTTCTCGTTCGTCTTGAAACCTCTCCTGAGGATATCGAAGGTATGAAAGCCGCTCAGGGTATACTTACAGTTCGCGGTGGTATGACAAGCCACGCTGCCGTTGTTGCACGCGGTATGGGTACATGCTGTGTTTCCGGATGCGGAGATATTGACATGGACGAAGAAAACAAGAAATTCACTCTTGCAGGAAAAACATATAACGAGGGCGATTATATTTCAATAGACGGTTCAACAGGTAATATCTATGACGGTATTATTGCTACCGTTGACGCTGCAATCGCAGGTGATTTTGAAAGAATTATGGCTCTTGCAGACAAATACAGAACAATGAAAGTTCGTACAAATGCCGATACACCTGCTGACGCTAAAAAAGCACGCGAGCTTGGCGCTGAAGGTATAGGTCTTTGCCGTACCGAGCATATGTTCTTTGAAGGTGACAGAATTGATGCTTTCCGTGAAATGATCTGCGCTGATACTGTAGAAGAAAGAGAAGCTGCTCTTGATAAAATTCTTCCTATGCAGCAGGGCGATTTTGAAAAATTATATGAGGCTCTTGAAGGAAATCCTGTTACAATCAGATTCCTTGATCCTCCGCTCCATGAATTTGTTCCGAAGGAAGAAGAAGACATTGCCGCTCTTGCAAAGGCACAGGGCAAGTCCATCGAAACAATTAAGAGCATAATCA
Organism: uncultured Clostridia bacterium; assembly: GCA_934481345.1. Classification (GTDB taxonomy): domain Bacteria; phylum Bacillota; class Clostridia; order UMGS1810; family UMGS1810; genus CAKSIN01. The sequence continues at coordinate 30,128 of CAKSPF010000001.1, read as the reverse complement.
ATGCTCTCCACGAAATGAACCCGATGATGGGTCACCGCGGATGCCGTCTTGCAGTAACATATCCTGAAATTGCAAAGATGCAGACAAAGGCTGTTATCCGTGCTGCTATTAATGTTAAGAAAGCACACGCAGACTGGAAGATTGTTCCTGAAATTATGATTCCGCTCGTTGGAGATATTAAGGAATTAAAATTTGTTAAAGATGTTGTCGTTGCAACTGCTGATAAAGAAATTGCAGACGCAGGAATCGAGCTCAAGTACGAAGTTGGTACTATGATAGAAATTCCGAGAGCTGCTCTTCTTGCTGATGAAATCGCTAAAGAAGCTGAATTCTTCTGCTTTGGTACAAATGACCTTACTCAGATGACATACGGTTTCTCCCGTGATGACGCAGGTAAGTTCCTCGACGCATACTATGATACAAAGATTTTTGAAAACGATCCGTTTGCAAAACTTGACCAGGCAGGTGTAGGTAAACTCATGAAGATGGCAATTGACTTAGGTAAGCCGGTTCGCCCGTCACTTCATGTTGGTATCTGCGGAGAGCACGGCGGAGATCCTACGTCTGTTGAATTCTGCAACAGCATAGGTCTTGACTATGTATCCTGCTCACCGTTCAGAGTGCCGATAGCTAGACTTGCAGCTGCACAGGCTGCTATTAAGCAGAGCGAAAAATAATATTTTGATTTTGTATATTTTGGAAATATATTAGAACGAAACCGTTTGCTGAGTTTTCAGACAAACGGTTTCGTTTTTTGTATAAAGAAAACCACGCGATAGTTTCCGTTTGAGGTAAAATGTATACAAACAGATAACGGGACAGAATTTGCATACAAGTTTATAAGCGATGAAACAAAATGCCCATTTGAGGCAAAATTAGCTGAATTAGGGATAGAACATAGGCTAATAAAACCAAGAACACCGTGGCACAACGGAAAAGTGGAACGAAGTCATAGAATGGACCAAAGATATTTCTATGATTGGGAATATTTCAGAGAAACAGAAGAAGCGAATAAAAAGCCGGCAGAGCACCTAAAATGGACAAATAACAAGCCGATGAGAATATTTAAATGCAAGAGCCCTATGGAAAAGCTGACAGACTACATATGGGTCATATGAATGTAAATAATTTGTGGGTAGTATGGAAAAGTCGTTGACTTTACCACACTACCCACAAAAACTATTGCTGATGCCGCAAAACCGCACATTAACAAAACACATTGAATATTTTTTTAATAAAAATGGTCCATATGTTTGACAACTGCAGATACACCCCAATATTGGTGGAAATACAATGTTGACTTTTATTAAAACATAGGTTATACTATTGTCAAACTTTTGAAAACAAAGGAGAAATATTATGGAAAAATCATATGCCGTATTCATTGACGATAAAAAAACCGATATCGAAGAGGCACGAGTATCCAAATATCCGTTTAACCGTCATTGGCCGGGACATCAAAGGGGTCTTGAGCAAACCGAAATATGCGGATTTATAAGCTTTGACGCAGAAGAAAAAAGGGAAATAAAAATTGTATGCGAGTTTGATTTCAAAAAAATATTCGTTAAACCAAAGTCGCTTAATATAGTACCAAACATTAACGGCAATATCATTACTTTCGACATTACAAAACCGTGTAAAGCAGTTGTCGAGTTTGATGACAGGCACGGTGCTTTACATATGTTTGCAAATCCTAAAGAAAATAACACAAAATTTGACGGAGAAACAATTGTATTCAAAAAGGGTGTTCACAATCCGGGCAGAATTATACTTAAAAGTAATCAGAAAATTTACATTGAAGAGGGTGCTGTTGTCTACGGCGAAATATACGGCGAGGATGTTTCAAATGTTGAGATTTCGGGCAGAGGTATTTTAGACCACAGCAAGCAAAAATCATTTACCACGGATGATAAATTTGTTGATCCAATGCGCCCGAGTCCTATTGAAATCAGATATTCCGAAAATGTGGTCATTAAAGATGTTGTTGTACGAGATCCGTTTTTTCTGGCCGTCCGCCCGATAGGCTGCGAGAATTTGTATATTGATAATATCAAAATTATCGGTTGCTGGAGATATAATTCGGACGGAATTGATTTGATAAATTGTCGGCATGGAATTGTCAAGAATTGTTTTGTGCGTTCTTTTGACGATTCAATTTGTCTTAAAGGTTTTTGCTTTCCGTTTATTGATGAAATGACGTACAACGGAAAAAGATATGATATTATGGAGGACATAACTGTTTCCGACTGTGTTGTGTGGAATGACTGGGGCAAAGCCTTGGAAGTCGGAGTAGATCTTTGTGCTGCAGAAACGAGAAATTGCAAATTCATAAACTGCGATATAATTCATGCTGCCGGAATGGCAATGGATGTCGCCAACGCTGATTACTCATATGTTCATGATATAGCATTTGAAAATATTCGTTTGGAATGTTCTGATTGCGAGCCTGCTCCTGTATTTCAGGAAAGTGAAGAACAAGTTTATTCTTCCGAATCAAAATATTATCCGTTTTTATTCTTTGTTGCAATATATTATTCGGAAGAGTATTCCTCCAAAGGCGAAAGAGGCAGAATAAGTAATATTACATTTAAGGATATTTATGTATATTCGGATCGAATGCCAAACTCAAAAATATTCGGATATGACGAAGAACATAAGGTGGAAAATATTTACTTTGAAAATGTGTTTTTAAATGATAAGAAGATAGACAGTATTGAAAATGTAAATATTTATACAGAAAATTATACCGATAATGTTACATTCAAATAAATCGTTGCTGCGTTAGGTTTAATGGCGGGTAAAAATCAAAATAGTGCGCCTATAGGGCGTGGGGCAATCCCTCATTTTGTGTAAACCTCAAATTAGGCTCCAAAATGATCATATAAGCTAAGTGTTTTTTGTGGGCTGAGAGCCGGATTTCGGCTTTCAGCCCTTAGCTGTAATTTAGCATAAAATTGCCGGCATGTCAAGGGTGTCCTCGCAAGAGGGCGTTTATTTTGCCCTTGATTTGGCGTCTTTTTTATGCTACTGCGGTAATCTATCGGCAAAGAATATTTCAAGCTGTGAGTGGATTTGTCCCCAATCTTTGCACTTACCTGTCAAATTTTTCTTAATGTCTGTCATTGCAGGATAAAGCATTTTTAAAAGACTTTCATCGGTCGGAAATACGCTTTTATTTTTTGTAACCTTCCGAAGCTGTCGGTTAAATCCCTCTATCGCATTCGTTGTGTAAATCAATGTTCTGACCGCCTCCGGATACTTGAAATATGTCGATAAATTAGCTCAATTTGTCCGCCACGAAATAGTTATTTTAGGATATTTCGAACTCCGTTTTTCATCAAAGCTATCAAGCTCCGAAAGTGCCGTTTGTTCGTCAACGGCTGCATAAATCCTCTTTAAATCAGCCATTAAAGCCTTTATATCTTTGTATGATACAAACTTTGTTTTATTGCGGATTTGATGGATTATGCACTGTTGTATCTCTGTCCTTGGATATACTGCTTCTATTGCGTTTGTAAAACCGGTCAGCCCATCGATGCAGGCGATCAGTATATCTTCGACACCGCGAGCCTTTATACTGTTTAACACCGAAAGCCAAAACTTTGCACTTTCATTTTCGCCAACCCACATTCCAAGGACTTCCTTTTGTCCTTCCATATTGATTCCGATCGCGATATATACAGCCTTTTTTAAATTGTGGAAAAAGTTATTGACATATATATTTGTTTTGTGTATAATGTGAACAATCTATTATGCATAGGGAGGGAAACTATGGTGAACCAAATTGATAAAAATACTGTTGCGTCAACAAACCAGCTTGAAAAAAACAGGTGTGTGAGTTTCATAAATGAAAAAGGCACCGGAGTGCGGATTTTATTTGTCGGCAATTCGATAACGCGTCATGGGAAAAAGCCGGAAATAGGCTGGTATCATGATTTCGGCATGGCGGCAAGCTGCGCGGAAAAAGATTATGTACATCGTGTGGTCAGCGCTTTAAGCAAAAAAAATGACGTTGCGGCATGCATTGCGCAGGTGAGCGCATGGGAAGGACATTATAAAGAGGGAGCAGCTCAGCTTGAAAAATTTGAAAAAGCAAGAAATTTCGGTGCGGATATTATAGTCCAGCGCTGCGTGGAAAATTGCGATCATAAAAATCTTGACAAAGAAATATTTGAAAGGGAGTATAAACGTCTGATAGATTACTTTAATTTAAATAAAAAAGCGCATATTATACTCACAACAAGCTTTTGGAAACACCCGGCGGACGAGGTTATACGTGCGGTTGCGGAAAAAGAAAATTATGACCTTGCGGAGCTTAGCGACCTGGGTGAGGATGACAGCATGAAGGCTTTGGGACTTTTTGAGCATGAGGGTGTTGCAAGCCACCCGGGAGATTTGGGCATGCAAAAAATCGCGGAACGTATTTTAGCATATATAGACCGGTGACATATTTTGGAGGGAGCTATGGGAGCACATATTTATCCGGTGACGGAATCGGAAATGAAAAACAGTACATATGATATCAAAGTGAACGGTACGCCGGTCAAGACCAACGCTGCGCGCGTATCGGCGTATCCGTTTAACCGCCGCTGGCCGGGACATCAGCGGCAGATTGAGCAAACGGAGATGATAAGTTTTTTATCATTTGAAACCGACGGAAATGTTGAAATAGAAATAAAAGTAAATAAACCGTTTGAAAGGGCGGAATTACGTCCGAAAAATACCGATGCTGAAATACACGTTGAAAACGGAATAATAAAAATTTACCTCAACAAGCCGCAATACTTTACCGTTGAGCCGTTTGGCAGAGAAAACGCACTGCACATATTCGCCGACCCGATTGCAGACTATAAAAAAGAAGGCGAAATAATTTACTTCGGTTCCGGAACACATGATGCAGGCATCATCGATCTGAAAAGCAATCAGACGCTGTTTATTGATGAGGGGGCGGTTGTTTACGGCGGCGTGCATGCGTGCGATGCGGATAATATTAAAATTATAGGCAGAGGTATACTTGATAACAGCCGCATAAAGGAAAAAATACTGTTTGATGCAAATGCAGAAAATAATTTTGCTGCTGTCAATAACGCCGAAAGAACAGACGCGATAAGATTGGAATACTGCACGAATGTAACCGTTGACGGTATCACGATACGCGATTCGCTGCTGTACAACATTCGTCCGATATGCTGCCGCAGGCTTGAAATAAAAAATGTTAAAATTATAGGCTGCTGGAGATATAATTCCGACGGTATAGATATGCATAACTGTGAGAATGTGCATATCAGTGATTGTTTCATAAGAACATATGACGATTCAATCTGCGTAAAAGGATTTGATTGGCGGCAGAGCGGCAGCGGAGTAAGTAAGCATAACGGCAAAGCGTATGATATGTTTAAGAATGTTATTGCCGAAAATTGTGTAATCTGGAATGACTGGGGAAAATGTCTGGAAATAGGAGCGGAAACTCGTGCGGAAGAAATTGCCGATATTCACTTTAAAAATTGCAGTATAATTCATGTTACCGGACCGGTTTTGGATTGTATGAATGTTGATTATGCTCATGTGCATGATATTACATATGACAATATTACGGTTGAGTATGACAGCGTAATACCGCAGCCGCTTTTGCAGGGCACGGACAGCGAGAATTATTATGAAATGAAACCTGATAAGGATTATGCGCCGCACTTAATATTGTTGTCGGTGGAATTTCATGAAGAATATTCTGACGGCGGTACGCGGCGCGGAAAAAATAACGGTTTTTATTTTAACAATATCCGCCTTTACGGAAGACAAAAGCCGACGATGTATTTCCACGGTTTTGATGCGGAGCACGGCTGCCGGAACATACACATTTCCGATTTATATGTGAACGATAAAAAAATTGCGTGTTCCGATGAGATAAGTATTGAAAAAAATGAATACTGTTCGGATATAACCGTTGATTAGGGGCAATCCCTCATTGGTTGCCTTAACAGTTCCTAATCGCTCATATTCTTTTAATGCACGCTTTTTTTGCTCTTTTGTGTACATATATATTTTACTCCTTCCAGAGTCCAAGAATATGTCCGCTCCCCTCTTTGAAATTTAGCATAAAATTGCCGGCATGTCAAGGGTGCCCTCGCAAGAGGGCGTTTATTTTGCCCTTGATTTGGCGGCTTTTTTATGCTACTGCGGTAATCTATCGGCAAAGAATATTTCAAGCTGTGAGTGGATTTGCCCCCAGTCTTTGCGCTTTCATTTTCGCCAACCCACATTCCGAGAACTTCCTTTTGTCCTTCCATATTGATTCCGATCGCGATATATACAGCCTTTTTAATTATTTGTCCTTCACTTCTGACGTGGAAGTGTATGGCATCCATAAATACAACCGCATAGATTTCTTCAAGCGGTCTTGACTGCCATTCTCGCACTACAGGCAGTATTTTATCTGTTATCCGGCTTATGGTTGTATCGGAACATTCTAAACCAAATATCTTTGATATGAGTTTCTATATCGCTTGTGGTCATGCCCTTTGCATACATTGATATTATCTTTTCTTCAATGTCACCGGCCAATGTTGTTTGATTTTTCTTAACAAGCTGCGGCTCAAATTCACCGTCTCTGTCTCTCCAAAGCTTGTTTTAAGGGTCTTTTTTGAATACCCGTTACGGCTGTTGTCTCCCTCTTTATTGCGGTAATCGTACTTCGTATAGCTTAATTCATCGTCAAGCTCTCCGTCAAAACCGTTTTCAAGCATTTCTTCGACCATCATCTTAAACACATCTTTCAGGTCATCAAAATTTTTTACATCCAACCCTTTTATGATGTTACGCAAATTCTCCTTGCGTTCTTGCTCTAGCGCCCGTTCCTCGGGACTTAATTTGTACCTTGGCATAATTAAAACCTCCAAAATGATATTTTTAGCATACATCATTTTGGAGGTTTCGTAAATAGTTTACACAAATTTTGGGGTTGACTCTTTTGGAATATATTATTTTGAAAACATTGTTCCGATACCGTGGTCGGTGAAAATTTCCAATAGGATCGAATGTATTATTCTTCCGTCAATTATATGCACTCGCTCAACTCCGTTGTTTACTGCATTTTTGCAGCTTGTAACCTTTGGTATCATTCCGCCGGTTATGGTTCCGTTTTCGATAAGTTCGTCTGCGTCATCTACATATATTCTGTGAATAAGCTTTCCTTCTTTGTCCAGAACGCCGCGTACATCGGTGAGGTACATGAGTTTTTCTGCATTAAGCGCTTCGGCAACGGCAGCGGCTACGCTGTCGGCATTAATATTATAGCTGTTACCGTCATCATCCACACCGATCGGTGCAATTACAGGTATATACTCGTCATTCGTAAGCAGGTCTATTACCTTGGTGTTTACTTTGATTATATCTCCCACATAACCAATATCTGTTTTTGCGCCGTCTACTTCCGTGTAGTATTTTTGGCATTTAATAAGGCTGCCGTCCAGTCCGCAAAGACCGATTGCTTTTCCTCCTGCATGATTCAGCTTAGATACAATATCTTTGTTTGTTTTTCCCACCAGGACCATCTGAGCAATGCCTACAGTGTCTTTGTCAGTTACTCTGAGTCCGTTTATAAATCTGCTTTCAATGTTGTATACATTCAGGGCATTTGTAATATCGGGGCCGCCTCCGTGGACAATTATGGGGTTGATGCCTACATATTTCAAAAGTGTTATATCGTCCATTACGGAGTTTTTAAGATTTTCGTTTATCATTGCGTTTCCGCCGTATTTGATAACAATTCTTTTTTTGTTCAGTTTTCTTATGTATGGCAGTGCCTCAATAAGTATATCAGCTTTTTTTATACTCATTTCAATGGTGTCGCCGCTGCTTGTCAGTCCGCTCATAATCAAAACCTCCTATAAGTAAAATGCAGGCATGTCAATTCCTGTTGTTTCGTCAATTCCGAACATCAGGTTCATGTTCTGTACAGCCTGTCCTGCTGCACCTTTGAACAGGTTATCTATCGCAGAAGATACTACAATTCTATTTAAGCGGGTGTCAATTTTAAACCCTATATCAGCAAAATTCGAACCTGCAACATTTTTGGTTTCCGGCAGTGTTCCGGGCGCCATAATTCTTATGTAATGCTCATTTTTGTAAAAGCTCTTGTACATATCGTATATATCGCCGTCGGTGTAGCTGCCGTTTAAATTAGCATAGCTTGTTGCGAGTATTCCGCGTTTTAACGGCACAAGGTGCGGAGTAAATGAAACTAAGATTTCATCATTTGCAGCTTCGCTTAATTCCTGTTCTATTTCGGAAGTATGCCTGTGAGTTGCTATTTTGTATGCTTTCATATTCTCTGTGCATTCACAAAAGCTGTACGGAAGTTTTTCGGTTCTTCCGGCTCCGCTTACACCTGATTTTGCGTCAATTATTATATTGTCGTGTTTTATGGCATTGTTTTTCAAAAGAGGGTAGAGCGCAAGTATTGAGCAAGTTGTGTAGCAACCGGGATTGCCGATTATACGCGCTTTTTTTATTTTGTCACGGTGTATTTCGCAAAGACCGTAAACCGATTCAGCCAAAATTTCGGGTGCACAGTGCGGCTCGCCGTACCACTTTTCATAAACCTCGGCACTGTTGTATCTGAAGTCGCCGCTTAAATCTATGATTTTTATTCCTGTTTTGTAGATAGCCGGAATAACCTCTTTTGATGCACCGTGGGGGAGCGCGGTAAATACAACATCGCAGTTTGCCGCAATGTCTTCAACACACAGTTTTTCGCATTCTATGTCGCATATATTTCTAAGGCTTGGATATACCTCGGAAATTTTTTTGCCTACAAAGCTCTGCGAAATAAGCTTTGTAATTTTAACTTCCGGATGACAGCTTAGTATTCTTACCGTTTCTATTCCTGCATAGCCTGTGGCGCCGAGAACTCCTGCTCGTATCATATTATTCATTCCTTTCGGGATATATAGTGTCTGTATTTATAATTATACAACTTTTTTGTATAAAATCAAGAGTAATATGCATATTTTATTAAAAATCTCAAAAAAAGGATGTTCCGGACGTTTAAAACTTGAAGTAATGCATAAAATATGCTATAATGATTTAAAATTATAAGTATTGATTATACATTTATTATAAATATTTTCCAAAAAGGTATTTACATTCAAAATAATATGTGATATAATTACTGGGTTAGCAGCCAATGCTAAGACTTTGGAAACTCCAACCGGGTCTTTGCGTTCGGCGATTTTATAAGTCCGTTTATCCGGGCATAATTTTAAGGAGGCAAAACAATGTTAAAGGAAACAAAACAGGCTATTATCAACGAGTACAAGACTCATGAGGGCGACACAGGTTCACCGGAAGTACAGATTGCTATTCTTACTTACAGAATCAATCACCTTACAGAGCACTTGAAATCAAACATGAAGGACCATCATTCAAGACGCGGTCTTTTAAAAATGGTTGGTAAAAGAAGAGGATTGCTTAATTATCTTGCAAAAATCGATATCGAGAGATACCGTTCAATTATTGCGAGACTCAATATCAGAAAGTAGTCTTACAGTCCGGGCAAAGGAGTTATTACAGCTTCTTTGCCCTGTTTTGAATTAATTTATTAAGTCAATGGGAAACCTGTCGGTGATTAGCAGTTAAATATGTGTTTTGATTTCAGAGCATGTATTTAACTGCTGATAGAGCGTTTTCCCATTGTAAAAACAGGAGGAAAACTTTATGAAAAAAACATTTAAAACAACTATTGCCGGTAGAGATTTTGTTGTTGAAATCGGCGAAGTGGCTCAGCTTGCATCGGGCGCTGCCATGATTAAATACGGAGATACTACGGTTTTGGCTACGGCTACAGCTTCTGCAAAACCGAGAGACGGGGTTGACTTTTTCCCGCTTAGTGTTGACTATGAAGAAAAGATGTATTCTGTCGGAAAAATACCGGGCGGATTTCTGAAAAGAGAGGGTAAGCCGAGCGAAAAGGCTATATTGACTTCAAGAGTAATAGACAGACCTATAAGACCTCTTTTCCCGAAGGATTACAGAAATGATGTCGGCATTGTCACCACAGTAATGTCTGTCGATATTGATAATTCGCCTGAAATTTGCGCAATGAACGGTGCTTCAATTGCGATTTCAATATCCGAAATGCCTTTTGCCGGACCTGTCGGTGCGGTTATTGTAGGTCTTGTAGACGGCGAATTTGTTATTAACCCGACCTTGGAGCAGAGAGAAAAAAGCGAAATGTACGTTACCGTTGCAGGTACTAAGGAAAAGGTTGTAATGATCGAAGCCGGTGCAAATGAAGTTGCTGAGGATGTAATGTTCGATGCAATCGTTTATGCACACGGCGAAATCAAAAAAATATGCGAATTTATTGATTCAATTGTTGCTGAAGTCGGCAAAGAAAAGGAACCGTACATTGCTCATGAGGTTGATCACGAACTGTTTGATAAGGTATATGCGTATACTTACGATAAAGTTTGTGCTGCTATTGACACTGATGACAAGAGAATCCGTGATGAAAGAATGAAGGTTCTGACAGATGATGTTATGGAACATTTCGGCGAAGAAACAGAAGGCAGAGAAGCAGAACTTGACGAAATATTCTATAAAATTCAGAAAGAAATTGTAAGAAAGTGGCTCTACGAAGACCACAAGAGAGTTGACGGCAGGGGAATAGACGAGATCAGACCGTTAAGCGCAAGCGTAGGTATTCTCCCAAGAGCACACGGTTCAGGTCTGTTTTCGAGAGGACAGACGCAGGTTCTTACAGTGGCAACGCTTGGCGCTGTAAGCGAGGCGCAGATTATTGACGGTCTTGATGAAGAAACTTCAAAGAGATATATGCATCACTATAACTTCCCGTCATATTCCGTTGGTGAAACCAAACCTTCAAGAGGTCCGGGAAGAAGAGAAATCGGTCACGGAGCTCTTGCAGAAAGAGCATTGAAGCCCGTAATACCGAGTGAAGAGGAATTTCCTTATGCTATAAGATTGGTATCTGAGGTATTAAGCTCAAACGGCTCTACATCTCAGGGGTCTGTATGCGGAAGCACACTTGCGCTCATGGATGCAGGTGTTCCGATAAAAGCGCCTGTTGCGGGAATTTCATGCGGTCTTATTACTCACGGTGACGATTTCCTTACTATGGTGGATATTCAGGGCGTTGAGGACTTTTACGGTGATATGGACTTTAAGGTTGCCGGCACAAAGAAGGGTATAACCGCTATTCAGATGGATATTAAGGTAGACGGTCTTACCTATGATATTATTAAAACCGCATTTGAAAAGACAAGAAAAGCAAGATGCTATATTCTTGATGAAGTTATGCTTAAAGCAATTCCGGAACCGAGAAAAGAACTTTCAAAGTATGCTCCTAAGATTATTACCACTAAAGTTCCTGTAGAAAAAATCAAGGATGTTATCGGAACCGGCGGTAAGGTTATTCAGAAGATTATAGCCGATACCGGTGTAAAGATTGACATCAACGATGACGGCTCGGTATTCATTTTGTCAGAAGATACCGATGCTGCCAAGAGAGCGCTTGATACAGTGGAAGGTATTGTCGCAGAGCCGGAGGTTGGCAAAATTTATCTCGGTAAGGTTACGAAAATCATGGATTTCGGTGCATTTGTAGAATTTATGCCAAACCGTGAAGGCCTTGTACACATCTCAAAGCTTGATAACAAGCGTGTAAATAAGGTTGAGGACGTAGTAAACGTAGGCGATGAAATTTTGGTAAAGCTTGTAGAGATTGACAGAATGGGAAGAAATAACCTTTCAAGAAAAGACGCTCTTGCAGAAGAACAGACCAAAAACGAAGAATAAAAATTTTTAAAATACAGATAATATCTTTACAAAGACGGCTGATTATATATTCAGCCGTCTTTTCAAATACTTATAATTAATTCTTGCTCTGTGAAAACTTTCTTTTAAAACCAAGTATATTATTTCCTTAATAGTTTTTCGTTATCCATAAATAATAATATCGGGTGATAATTATGAGAATGGTTTTTACTTTTACAATGTTTGCCATAACTGTAATCGCAATGCTTTTGTTTATAGAAACGCTGAGAATACAGTTTCAGACAAATAACGAAACACACGGAACATTTGCTTACATTAACGTTTCATGCGGAGGTGAAAGTGTGTGAAAAGAGAAATTTCCAATAAAGAATATGACGCTATGGTGAAAACTGCATCTCCGAATTCACAGCTTTTCAAAGACATGGTATGTGCATTTTTTGTGGGAGGTATCATCTGCGTTATAGGTCAGCTTATAAACAACGGATTTTCGGCATTAAAATTTAATAAAGAAGATGCTGCGGCTCTTACAAGCGCGTCGCTGATTTTTATAGGAGCTTTTCTTACAGGCATAAGTGTATATGATGATATAGCAAATGTGGGAAAAGCAGGAACCTTGGTTCCTATAACCGGATTTGCAAACAGCATTGTTTCGCCGGCAATTGAGTACAAAACGGAAGGTTATGTTCTCGGTGTGGGTGCAAAAATGTTTACAATTGCCGGTCCGGTGCTGGCATACGGAATAAGTGCGTCTGTAATATACGGAATTATTTACAAGCTGACTTCGGGAGGTTTATGATATGGGACAAAAAATCGGAAAGCAGACAATTAAATTTACAAACCAGGTTCGCATTAAAAGCTACTATTCGTCGGTAGGAAAAAAAGAGGGCGAAGGACCTTTGGGGAATTACTTCGATGTTGTATACAATGATGAATACATCAATTCCAAAAGCTGGGAAGAGGCGGAAAACCGAATCATAAAGCATACGGTAAACGGAGCACTTACAGAGGCTTCGCTTACCTGTAATGATGTGGATTATGTGTTTTCCGGAGATTTGCTTAATCAATGTACCGCAAGCTCCTTTGGATTAAAAGATATGGGTATACCGTATTTTGGACTTTACGGAGCATGCTCGACTATGGCAGAGAGTATGAGTCTGGCTTCAGTGATGGTAGATGCCGGTTACGGAAAAAACATTCTCGCTGCGACTTCAAGTCATTTTTGTTCCAGTGAAAAACAATATCGCTTTCCGCTGGAATACGGAGGCGTCAGAACGCCTACATCGCAGTGGACTGTAACAGGAAGCGGTGCGGTTATTTTGTCTGATACAGGTACACCGATACGCATTAATTCAATTACAACCGGAAAAATGGTGGACCTCGGAATAAGCGATGTTAATAATATGGGTGCTGCCATGGCTCCTGCCGCAGCAGACTGCATATATACACATTTAAACGACCTTGGAATTAAACCTGACCATTATGACTGCATAGTTACCGGCGATTTGGGTGATGTGGGAAGTCAGCTTTTGGTAGAGCTGCTCCGGAAACAGGATGTTGATATAAGCAAGGTTCACCGCGATTGCGGTTCTATGATTTTTGATAATGAAGTTCAGAATACAAATGCCGGAGGAAGCGGCTGCGGCTGTTCAGCATCGGTATTTTGCGGATATTTTTGCGATGAAATTATACGGGGTCAGATTAAAAACATGCTTTTGGTTTGTACGGGAGCGCTTATGAGTCCTACGACCGCACAGCTTGGAGAAAATGTAGTCGGGATTGCTCATGCCGTGGGAATATCTTCGGTACAATAAATTTATGCTTCGGGGAGAAAAATATGGATTATATGAAATTTATAAATGCTTTTTGGGTTGGGGGAGTGCTCTGTGCCATAGCACAGATTCTGATTGATAAAACAAAACTTACGCCTGCGCGTATAATGGTTTCTTATGTAGTGGCCGGGGTTGTACTTACGGCTGTAGGTGTGTATGAACCGATAGTAAAGTATGCCGGCTCCGGTGCGACGGTGCCGATTATAGGGTTTGGCTATTCGCTGGCTAAAGGCGTTGCAAAAGCTGTCGAAAAAAAAGGCTGGCTCGGTGTGCTTTCAGGAGGAGCTACGGGAACAAGCGTAGGAATTTCGGCGGCAATATCTTTCGGATTGCTGTTTTCTGTGATATGCAAGGCAAAGGCGAAAAAATAACGTCTTTTGCATCTGCCGTCTGTAAAATATTTATCAAAAAGTAAAAACAATGAATTTTCGGACGGCAGATTGCATATATTGATTTTTTAAATAATACATATATATTGACATAAAACGAAAAACTACACTATATATTGTGTTTTTGTAAATGGAATTTATGTGTAAAATGTATTTGAAAGTGTCAAATATATTTTTGTTTCACAGTTGTTACAAAAATGTTTCAAGCCATACAATGCACATAGTATCATGCTTTACAGTAAAAAAAATATTGCGGAAAACAAAAAGTTGTTTTTTATATTATTAACTTTAATATCAGGCAAAAAAAGTACTTGATTTTTGTTTTGAAATGGATTATAATGTTTCTTGCAGCACAAGATATGGTAACTGTTTTTTGATATAAACACAATATATAGGTGTTGTTTTGAAATGTTGAATTGAGAAAAGGGGTAGTACAAAATGGTTAATACTATACGCAAAAGAGACGGGCGCATAGAAAATTTTGACAAAGAAAAAATAGTAAACGCTATTATCAAGGCTATGAATCATGAATTTGTAAATGATGTAAGCTATGCTGAAAAAATAGCTGATTCCATCGAAAATCTTGATAATGACGTTATCGACGTAGAGGAAATACAAAATCTTGTCGAAATAGAGCTTATGAAATCCCAGTACAAAAATGTTGCGAAGGCTTATATTCTTTACAGAGAAAAAAGAAATGTAGCCAGAGGAAGAAAAACATACGATATGTACATGGGTATCGTAAACACTATCGCAAATGATATAACAAAAGAAAATGCAAACATGAATGCGGAAACTCCGGCCGGAATGATGATGAAGTTTGCGAGCGAAAGTTCAAAGGCATTTGTAGGCGATATGCTTTTGTCACAGACATCAAAGGACTATGTCAAGAGCAACTATATTCATATTCATGATGCGGACTATTACCCCACAAAATCTCTTACCTGTCTTCAGCATCCGCTCGACAAAATTCTCAATAACGGATTCAGAGCCGGTCACGGTTCTTCAAGACCTGCAAAGAGAATAGAAACCGCTGCAATCATCGCATGTATTTCTATGGAATCCATTCAGAATGAAATGCATGGCGGACAGGCTATACCGGCATTTGACTTTTATCTTGCTCCGTATGTGCGTTCTTCTTACATAGAAGAAGTTGAAAAGCTCGAAAAACTCGAAGGCAAAGATTTGTCGCATTTAAAAGATAAGCTGTTTGACGATTATATAAACAGACCGCTTGACGGACTTACAGACGACGCGAGATATATGCAGCATGCTATGAATATGACTGTAAACAGAGTTCACCAGGCTATGGAGTCATTTATTCACAATATGAATACAATCCACAGCAGAGGCGGAAATCAGGTTGTTTTCTCATCAATAAACTATGGAACCGACACCTCGGCAGAGGGCAGATGTATTATCCGAGAGCTTTTGAACTCCACGTACCGCGGTGTAGGAAACGGCGAAACTCCGATTTTCCCGATACAGATATGGAAAAAGAAAAGGGGAGTAAGCTATTTGCCGGAAGACAGGAACTACGACCTTTATAAGCTTGCATGCAAGGTTACGGCAAGAAGATTTTTCCCTAACTTCTTAAACCTTGATGCAACGTTTAATCAGAATGAAAAATGGAATCCGGAAGACCCGGAAAGATATAAATACGAAGTGGCAACAATGGGCTGCCGTACAAGAGTTTTTGAGAACAGACACGGCGAAAAAACATCTATAGGCAGAGGAAATCTTTCATTTACAACAGTAAATATTGTTAAGCTTGCTTTGGAATGTATGAATATAGAAGATCAAGAGGAAAAACTTGACACATTCTTCAAAAAGCTTGATAAATGTATTGACGTTGCTGCCGAACAGCTTTACGACAGATATTCTTTCCAGAGGACAGCTCTTAAAAAACAGTTCCCGATGCTTATGGACGGCATGTGGGAAGGCAGTGAAAAGCTTAAACGTGACGAGCCTGTTAAAAATGTTCTTAAAACAGGAACCTTGGGTATAGGCTTTATCGGTCTTGCGGAGTGCCTTATCGCTTTAACGGGAAAACATCACGGCGAGAGCGAAGAATCTCAGAAGCTTGGACTGAAAATTGTATCTCATATGAGAGACAGAATTACGGATATAGCAAATGACAAAAATTTGAATTACAGCCTTTTGGCTACGCCTGCCGAGGGACTCAGCGGTAAATTTACCAAAAAAGACAGAGAGCAGTTCGGTCTTGTAAAGGACATTACCGACAAGGATTACTATACAAACAGCTCGCATGTTCCGGTATGGTACAAATGCAGTGTTGAGCACAAGGCAAGAATTGAAGCTCCGTATCATCAGTATGAGCTTGGCGGACATATATTCTATGTAGAGCTTGACGGTGACGCTACACATAATCCGGAGTGCATTATGCAGACGGTTGACCTTATGGATAAATTCAACATCGGTTACGGTTCTGTTAATCACACCAGAAATCGCTGCCTTGACTGCGGTTTTGAAAATGCGGAAAAGGATATGGAGGTTTGCCCTAACTGCGGAAGCACAAATATTGATGTAATCCAGAGAATCACGGGTTATCTCGTAGGCAGTGTAAATAACTGGAATTCCGCTAAAAAGGCAGAGCTTAAGGATCGTGTTACGCATGATGTCTGATTTGGAAAACACCAATATAAGAATTATGGATATAATGCATTCGTCATCGGTTGACGGCACGGGATTCAGAGATGTTCTTTTTGTAAATTACTGTCCTCATCATTGTGACGGGTGCCATAATCCGCAGTCGTGGAGCAAGGAAAACGGGAAAACCGTGACGCTTAAAGAGGTTTATGACGATTTGACAAAAAGTTATCTCACAAATGTGACATTCAGCGGCGGCGAGCCTTTTGAACAGGCAAAGCAACTGTATATACTTGCGCTTGCGCTGAAAAAGGCAAACAAGACAATATGGGTGTATTCCGGCTATACGTTTGAGCAGCTTGTAAAGGACGAAGACAAAAAACGACTTCTTTCTATGTGCGATGTGTTGGTGGACGGTAAGTTTGATAAAAACAAAACCGAGCTTAACCTTCGCTTTAAGGGCTCGACAAATCAGCGTATAATTGATGTGAAAAAATCTCTTGAATCAGGCAAGGCTGTGTTATACAGTTTTGATAATTTTTGATTTGTTTATTGACAAATTTTAATTGCAGTAATATAATAGTATTAATCTTCGGGGCAGGGTGAGATTCCCTACCGGCGGTATTTGCTTCTGCATAAGCCCGCGAGCCTTTAAGGCAGATTTGGTGTGATTCCAAAGCCGACAGTACAGTCTGGATGAAAGAAGATAGAGTTGTAATATAATGCGCCCCGAATTTCGGGGCGTTTTTTAAGCCCCGCAGAAAGGGGATACATAAAATGAAAAAAAACAGAATTAATAAGCTTGTAAAAATTTCTATGCTGTCGGCAGTGGCGGCGCTTCTTATGTACGTCGACATTCCGCTTTGGTTTGCTCCGCCTTTTTACAAAATCGATTTAAGCGAGGTTGCTGTGCTTGTAGGCGCGTTTGCAATAGGTCCGCTTGCCGGGTTTGCCGTTGAAGTTATAAAAATACTTATTATTTTGCTTATCAAAGGTTCGCAGACCGGATTTGTCGGCGAGGCGGCAAATCTTTTAATCGGTTGTTCATTGGTATTGCCGGCTGCATATATTTATAAAAAGCATAAGACAAAAAGAAATGCCTTGATAGGGATAGCTGTCGGAACGCTTATCATGACGCTTATAGGATGCGTTATAAATGCATATATCCTTATACCCGCGTATGCAAAAGCTTTTAAAATGCCTCTTGACGCGATAATTAAAATGGGCACTGAATTAAACAGCAGGATTACCTCCGTTAAAACGCTTGTTATATATGCAACGGCGCCTTTTAATATTTTAAAGGGAGTATTGGTGGGTATTATAACATCCTTGCTGTACAAGAGAATAAGTCCGATACTGAAATAGGAGGGTTCATATGAACGAATTAATCAAAGCAGCGGTTTTTGATATGGACGGAGTTATATTTGACACAGAATGCATTTACAGAGATGCATGGATTGAAACAGGAAAAGAGTACGGATTAAATGATGTTGATGTGATATTTCCTTCATTTATGGGAACAAGCAGCACAAAGATACGGGAACTGTTCATCGAAACATACGGAAGCAAGCTGGATTATGAGGCATATCATAAAGATGTCGAAAACAGAAAAAAATCCATTTTGGAAGAACGCGGTCTGATACTCAAGCCCGGAGCAAAGGAGCTGTTTGAGTTTTTAAAAGAAAACGGTATACCTGCGGCTGTGGCAACCTCGACCAACTATGAAAAAGCCAACGGATATTTTGAAAAGGCAGGTATTAAAAAATATTTTGACTGTATTATAACAGGAAGCGATATAACGGTCGGAAAGCCAAACCCGGAAATATATCTGAAAGCATGCGACAGGCTCAACGTAAGCCCTGAAAATGCAATAGGAATTGAAGATTCATTTAACGGTATACGGGCGGTTTACAACGCAGGTATGATGGCTGTGATGGTTCCGGATTTGCTTGAGCCCAATGAAGAAATCTCAAAGCTGTTGTTTAGAAAATGCAAAAGCCTGTTTGAGGTTATTGATTTGATTAAAGGCATCTGAAAATATAAAAAAAGCAGCAAATGCATTTTGTATTATGCATTTGCTGCTTTTTTCAAGGCAAATAATAATTATTTGCAGCAGTCAGCTTTTAATCTGAATGATTCGCAGTCGGTACATTCAATCTGCGTCGGGTTTGATTCGTGGGTTCCGACGGTTATTTTTTCGAGCGAACAGTGGTTCGACTCGGAGCAGTGGTGTGCACACTGCTGTACGGTACATCCTATTGATTTGTTTGCATTACAATTAGCCATGTTAAAATACCTCCTTCAGTAATGTAAGAATTACACAAATTGATGCGTAATTATGCATGTGTAAAAGATTTTCTGCCAAACGGAATTTAAATCTTTTTCATTGCAATAGTATTATGCGCTTAAAATTCAAAAATATTATATAAAAATTTTTGAAACAAAATTAACAATCATACATGCAATTATTCCGCAGGCGGTAGGTATTGCCACAGCAAGCAGCGTCCACTTCAAGCTGTTTGTTTCTTTTTTTACGGTAATAAGTGTTGTGGAACATGGCCAGTGCATAAGAGAAAACAGCATTGTGCATATTGCGGTAACCTGCGTCCAGCCGTTTGCGGTAAAAAGCTCTTTGAGCTCGTTCAGACTGTCAAGCTCGGCAATTGTTCCGGTAGACATATATGCCATAATTATTATGGGTATTACAATTTCATTTGCCGGAAAACCGAGTATAAAGGCAATAAGTATTACGCCGTCAAGTCCCATCAAAGAAGCAAACGGGTCTAAGAATCCTGCACATATATTAAGTAAATTTATATTGTTTATACTTATGTTTGCCATAAGCCAGATTATTATTCCGGCAGGCGCTGCTACAGAAACGGCCCTTCCGAGTACAAAAAGTGTTCTGTCAAATACGGAGCGCACTATCACTTTGCTAAACTGCGGCATTCGATATGGAGGCAATTCCAAAGTAAATGATGACGGCACACCTTTTAAAAGTGTTTTTGAAAGTATTTTTGTAATCAGAAAAGTCGTAAATATGCCCAAAACAATAACGGCAGTGAGCATTAATGCGGATACAATTGAAGTATATTTTCCCGATGTTCCTATGAAAAACATTGTAAGTATAGATATAAGGGCAGGGAATCTTCCGTTGCACGGTACAAAATTGTTTGTAAGTATTGCAAGCAGTCTTTCGCGCGGCGAGTCTATAATTCTGCATCCTACAACACCTGCGGCATTGCACCCAAATCCCATGCACATGATAGAATATTTTTTTGGGTATACAAAAAAACAAGCTGTGCGGAATTACTTCCACACAGCTTGTAAATATTAATTACTTGGAACGGCATGTAAGCTTTCCGTTTTCGGCGTCAAGTATAAGGGTTGAGCCGACCTCGAGATTTCCGGCAAGGATTACCTTTGCGATAAGCGTTTCAGCCGAGCTTTGCAAGTATCTTTTAAGCGGACGCGCACCGTATACAGGGTCGTATCCTTTGTCAATAATAAATGCTTTTGCCGCATCGGTGACTTCAAGATTTAATCCGCCTGCCGCATTTCTTTCTGCAAGACGTTTCTTTAGTCCTGCGAGCAGGTTATCAATAATTCCGCTTAGATTTGCCTTTGTGAGCGGCTTAAACATTATAATTTCGTCAAGTCTGTTAAGAAATTCGGGTCTGAATGAAGCGCGAAGTTCTGCCGTAACTTTTGAACGCGCGTCTTCGCTTATTTCGCCGTTTTCCGATATTCCGTCAAGCAAATACTGACTGCCCAGGTTAGATGTGAGTATAATAATTGTATTTTTAAAGTCAACTGTTCTGCCTTGGCTGTCTGTAATTCTTCCATCGTCAAGTATTTGCAGCAGTATATTGAATACGTCCGGATGAGCCTTTTCAACCTCATCAAAGAGAACTACGCTGTACGGACGGCGCCTTACGGCTTCGGTAAGCTGACCGCCTTCATCATAACCGACATATCCCGGAGGCGCTCCTATAAGACGTGATACACTGAATTTCTCCATGTATTCGGTCATGTCTATTCTTACAATGTTGTGTTCGTCATCAAACAGGCACTCTGCAAGTGTTTTTGCAAGCTCCGTTTTTCCTACGCCGGTAGGTCCGAGGAACATAAAGCTTCCGATCGGTCTGTTCGGATCCGAAATGCCTGCGCGCGAGCGCTGTATTGCTTCGCTCACAAGGCGCACGGCTTCGTTTTGACCGATAACACGTTTGTGAAGAATATCGTCAAGGTGAAGCAGTTTTTCTCGTTCGCCCTCAACCAGTTTTGAAACGGGGATACCTGTCCAGCGTGCGACAACCTCTGCAATTTCGACTTCGGTAACGGTTGAGCGGACTAACATATTCTGATTGTGGGCTTCGGTAGCTTTTTCGGCTTCTTCAAGCTTCTTTTTAAGTGCCGGCAGTTCCGAATACTGCAGCTTTGCTGCTCTTTCGTATTCTCCGCGGAGCTGTGCCTGTTCAATATCCCCGGTCATTTTTTCAATATCGGCTTTGACTTTTTTTACATTGTCTGTAGCTTGCTTTTCGGATTCCCAACGTGCCTTCATTTCGTTGAACCGTTCTTTTTTGTCCGCAAGCTCTGAGGTGAGCTTTGCGAGTCTGTCTTTTGAAAGCTTGTCATCTTCCTTTTTCAGTGACATTTCTTCAATTTCGAGCTGCATAATATCCCGTCTTAAATCATCGAGCTCACTTGGCATTGAATCAATTTCGGTTCTTATCATTGCACACGCTTCATCTACAAGGTCGATAGCTTTATCGGGCAGAAAACGGTCGCTTATATAACGGTGTGAAAGCGTCGCTGCGGCAACAAGCGCATTGTCATGTATTCTTACACCGTGAAAGATTTCATATCTTTCTTTAAGACCTCTTAAAATTGAAATACTGTCTTCAACGGTTGGTTCATCTACCATGACGGGTTGAAAACGGCGTTCAAGGGCTGCGTCTTTTTCAATATACATTCTGTATTCATCAAGCGTTGTAGCGCCTATGCAGTGCAATTCACCGCGCGCAAGCATAGGCTTTAAGAGATTTCCGGCATCCATTGAGCCTTCGGTTTTTCCTGCTCCCACTATGGTGTGAAGCTCATCTATGAAAAGAAGGATTTTACCTTCGGCCTTTTTTATTTCGTTAAGTACGGCTTTGAGTCTTTCCTCAAATTCACCGCGGTATTTTGCACCGGCAACAAGTGCGCCCATGTCGAGTGAAAATATAGTTTTATCCTTTAATCCGTCCGGAACGTCGCCGCGCACAATTCTCTGTGCAAGACCTTCAGCTATGGCAGTTTTTCCGACACCCGGTTCTCCTATGAGGACAGGGTTGTTTTTGCTTTTTCTGGAAAGTATGCGTATAACGCTTCTTATCTCTGTATCACGGCCGATAACAGGGTCAAGCTTTTGTGCGCGTGCTCTTTCTACAAGGTCCGTGCCGTATTTTTCCAAAACATTATATGTGTCTTCGGGATTGTCATTTGTTACCGGTGCGGTTTTTACTTTTGACAGTTCCTCAGTAAAGCTGTGCTTGGTTACACCATATTTATCGCATATTTGTTTAACGGTTCTTCCGCCTTCAGCCATAAGACCGAACATAAGGTGTTCTACGGAAATGTATTCGTCTTTAAGCTGTTTCGCAACTTTTTCGGCAAAATTCAGGACTGCGGAAAGCTCTGTGGAAGGATACAGTTCGCTGTTTGAGCCTGTAACCTTAGGAAGCTGATTTACTGCGTTGACCAATTCATCAAGCATGTTGTTCACTGTGTTATTATTTCCGGAATTCTGCCCGATTTTGGTTACCAGTGTTTCTACCAGTCCGCCTTTTTGTGAAAGCAGAGCGTACATAAGATGTTCCGGTGTAAGCGTTTGGTTTTGCTTTTCGCGTGCAAGACTTTGCGCGTCATTTAGGGTTTCTATTGTTTTTTGAGTAAATTTTTCGGCATTCATATATATTTCTCCTTTCAAAATTCAATGTAATTTTGTTATATAAGGATAGAGCGTTTATCAAGCTCGGCGGTATACATATCCGTCAAAGTATGTGAATCGGCACCGCCGATGCAGGCTTTAAGCATGCTGTCGATAAGTCTTACATAATCGGTAATGGCCTGAGAAATTTCATCAGAGCTGAGTATATAACTGCCGTCTATTCCGCTGCGCTTTACCGGATAGGCAAGAGTGCGTGTAAAACGGCCGTTGTCAAGAGAATAGCTTATATTCAGAGGCAGTACACGGCTCTCGATTCTGCACAGACATCGGAAAAATCTGCCTAAGAGTTCAAGTAACCCCTGCGATTGCGTGCGAAAGTTTGCCGTCAGCATACCTATCGGTTCGTTCGGCGAAAAGCCGTTTGCAAGCTCCACTTCATAACGAAGGGTAGGACGGTATTTGTACTCAAGGCTTGAACGCACGGCAACTCGCTGAGTGTTTGGCGTAAAAAGCGGTACAAGCTCACGCGAAGCTGCCAGAAGCTGTTCAATACCGCTGAATATATCATTAATCTGCTGCTCCGGTGTCTGCATTTTCACGCGTTCTGCAAGAATTGTGTTTACAAGGTTTGAACGGTTAGTGCCCATTTTATGTGCCAGTAAATCAATCTCACGCATGATGTCTTCGGAAAGCATCAGACTGTAAAGAGTTTTTTTCATAAAATCAATCATTCCTTTCGAGGAAAAATCACTTCTTATCGACTACGATATTATTGTAACTCTAAATATATAATTTGTCAAGTTATTTATATAAATTATTCAACAAAGTTATAAAACATATATTTGAATTTATTGTATGTTTTTATTATACCGTACATGCAATAAATATATTTTGCTGCATAAAATTAACCGAGGGAGGGATAGCTTTGGACGAGACAAAAACAAAATCTGCGGATAAACTGATTGTTAATGTGAAATCGGTTTCGGATGCCTGCATAAAAGAACTTTTGAAAAAAATTATTTCGGAGAGAGAAGAAAAATTTTGTAATGCGAGTAAGGAGGAATAGTTACGCCGTCAAAATCCGTTATGCACAGAAATAATGCTGTTTTTTATTTAAGGCTTTCAAAAGAAGATGACAAGCTCGGAGAAAGTGCATCTATTGAAAATCAGAGGGAAATACTGCATCAGTATCTGCAAAAAACGCAATTTGTTTTTTCGGGGGAATATATTGACGACGGTTACTCCGGCACAAACATGGACAGACCGGCTTTCAAACAAATGATAAGAGATATAGAAAACGGTAGGGTAGGCGTCGTATTGACTAAAGATTTTTCGCGTCTGGGAAGAAATTCTGGGCGGGTTCAGATGGTTATAGATGAAGTTTTTTTGAGAAACAGAGTGCGTTATATAGCCGTGTCCGACGGCATAGACACGGCGCAAAGAAACGGTGCGGCTGAAATAATCACACCGGTTTTGGGATTTGCTAATGAATTGTATGCAAGCGATATATCGAGAAAAATCAAGTCTTCTTTTTGTGCAAAAATGGCAAAGGGTGACTATATAGGCGCTTTTGCGCCGTTTGGTTACAAAAAAGATACCGAAAACAAAAACCGCCTTTTGCCTGACGCGGAAGCTGCGAAAATTGTACAGCGGATTTTTTCACTTGCAAAAAAAGGCTGTTCACCGGGAGAAACAGCAAAAATACTAAACAGCGAAAAAATATTGACTCCTTCAAGATACCGGCTTTTCAAAAATCCGCATATCAATGCTGATTCTTTTAAACTTCAAAATGACTGGCAGGCGGGAATGGTTGGAAAAATTCTTCGTAATGAAGTATATTTGGGCAAAACAATTCAGGGTAAAACGCGAAAGCCGAGTTTTAAGATGAAGTATACATACACAGTACCTAAAGAAGAACGCATAACCGTAAATGACACACATATTCCGCTTGTTGATGAAGAAACGTGGCAAATTGTACGCAACAGGGCACGCTCGCGTAACAAAAACAACGGCTCCGGGTTTGTAAATATTTTTTCGGGAATTGCAAAATGTGCCGACTGCGGCAAAAACATGTCTACAACTTCAAGCAGAAAAAAAGGCAGTCTTGCAAATCTGGAGTGCGGCGGATACAAGCTTAACGGAAGAAAGAGCTGTACCAATCATCTTATTGATTACGGCAGGCTCTGTGACGCAGTTTTCAGAGCTGTAAAAAAGGAACTTGATTTTGAGAAAACAGAAGAAATTTTTGAATATGATACGGATAAGACGATAAAATTTTTTAAGTGTGATACCGATGTACTGTTTGAACTTATTGATAGGATTGACGTACGCCAAGGTGTGTATGAAAACGGTGTAAAAACGCAGGAAATTGACATTCTGTTTAAATTCAGGTGTGAAGAAAAAAGTTTTGAAATATAAACTGCGTACCCAAAAACATACTTTACCGCATGGTAAGGGAAATTTAGGGTACAAAAACAGATGCATTGCAATATAAATTTAAACAGCAGATCATATATATGGTCTGTTTTTTTTATGTAAAAATTTATTTTGAAGGATGGCTGTATATGGAAGATAATAAGGATTATTTGTGCCCGAAATGTAAAACAGGTCAAGATACATATCTGCTTGACAATCGGAATCCATTTTGTCCATATTTGAGTTTTCACAATGGGGACAACTGTTCTATGTTCAAGCCTATGAGTAAATCAAATAAAAATGAGAGGAGAGAATGAGATATGTCAAAATTAAATTTGGATTATTTTCACGGGAGTGAGGCAGAGCAATTCAGCTTTTACAGATTGCCAAAGATACTTTTTACAGATGACAGATTTGCCGATGTATCTTCGGAGGCAAAAATTCTGTACGGACTTTTGCTGGACAGAATGGGCTTGTCCATAAAGAACGGTTGGATTGATGAAGAAAACAGGGTATATATTTATTTCAAGCTTGATGATGTAATAGATATGCTCAAAATCGGAAAAGACAAAGGCATAAAGCTTTTTGCAGAGCTTGATGCGGAGAAGGGATGTGGGCTTATAAAACGAAGGCGACAGGGACTTGGAAAACCAACAATTATATATGTTATGAATTTTGTATCACAATCGGAACCGGAAGAACAGCCTGAAAGTGAAACAGATGAATTATGCGATTTTCAGACTTCTGAAAAACCGAGGTCCGGTTGTCGGAACAGTGCCGAAGTCTTGACTTCTGAAAAACCGACCTCTGGAGTTCTGAAAAACCGAAGTCTGGACTTCCGCAAAAGCCGACCTTTGGAGGACGGAAAAACCGAGGGTAAAAATAATGAGTTTAATTATAATAATATAAATAATACTTATGCGAATAAAACTTATTCTATCTCATCATATCAGCAACAGATAATCGATATGGAAGATGTGATTGATGAGATTGAAAAATACAGAAATATTGTTTCAAAAAATATTGATTATGAATGCTTAAAGCAAAATTATGGCGCAGATATGGCGGATGGTGTTCTTGAATTGATAACTGAAATTGTATGTTGCCGAAAGCCGGTAGTTGTAGTAGCTTGTCAGGAACTACCACAATCATTGGTTAAGGAGAGGTTTCTTAAACTTAATTATGCTCATATTGAGTATGTTTTTGACTGTCTGAAAAAGAATGGCAGCCGAGTTCGAAATATTAAAAGCTATACGGTTACTATGCTATACAATTCATATACAACAATAGGGTATTATTACACAGCGGAAGTGGCTGCGGATTCTATAATTTAAAGGAGCGTAAGATGATGAAAAAGAGTGAAAAATCCGAGGAACAGAAAATGAGAGATAAAAAAGCATATCACAATACGGAATTACTGCTAAAAAAATATCGTGACGTAATATGGAGTATGGAGGTATCAGTAATTCAGGCACAAATAAGTTTTGAAATCGAAATGGGATGCAAGCTGAATGAATTCCTTGATATGTCATATGCTGCCGGAGCAGACTTGTCAGGTACGGATATTCAGGAACAAATGCGAACACTTGAACGCAATAAAAAAATGCTTAAATTTATTGAAGCAGCAGTAAATTTGTTGAAAAAGGAACATAATAATGGCAATTTATATTACAGCATAATTTATTATACATATATGTCGAAAAAGAATTATGGGAAAGTGGAGGATATAATTGAAAAGATAGCAAATGTTACCGGTGAATATATGGCTTGGAAAACATATTTTGTAAGAAGGAGAAAGGCCATAGAAACGCTCAGCACAATTCTATGGGGATTTACTTCAAAAGAATGTCTGTCAATTCTTGAGGAATTTGTTTAAACATCAATCGTGTATGCATTAAAAAATGAATGCTCATCAAATTCAAGATTAATGTACTATTAAGGATATCTTTGATTTATATTATTGACATCATTCTATTTGCGGTATATAATATTAATAAATGAGGTGCTGAAATGGATATAATAACAATAAAAGAA
Source organism: uncultured Clostridia bacterium (assembly GCA_934481345.1). GTDB lineage: Bacteria > Bacillota > Clostridia > UMGS1810 > UMGS1810 > CAKSIN01. The sequence goes on along the minus strand of CAKSPF010000001.1, from coordinate 3,120 downwards.
GCAAGTTTAATATGGGGAGTTTCTGTAAGAAGGATTACGGCTTTATGTAACGAAGGCAGAATTGCCGGAGCAAGGAAAATTGCAGGCGTTTGGCTTCTGCCGGAAAATGCGGAAAAACCTGCTGATGCGAGAATTAAGTCAGGAAAGTATAAGAAGTGGATAAATAAATCAGATATGTCATCTAATGACTTTGAAAATAATCTGAAAAATCTAAAAGGGACTTTTGCTGTGGAAGGTATGACGGTTAGTGAGGAAAGTATTAAAAATCTTGAAAAAATTGACAGCGGCAAGGTAAGCTATACAGATATGGTTGAGGAATTGCGAAATAAATATATGCAGAGGGCTTAATTATGTTTTCAAAATATGAAGTTTATACAACCACACAATCTATTTATTGTTATCCGGATAGTAATGTGTTGAAAAACAGATTAAATATAAGAGATAACAATCTTCTTAAAACCGCTGAAGAAGAAATTACCTTGATTAAACAAATGGAACTTTTAAAAAATCCGATTAATGGCAACTTTTCCAAAACGCATCTTATGAATATTCACAAGTTTATTTTTGAGGATATTTATACATTTGCCGGGAAAATCAGACGGGAGCAAATAAGCAAGGCAGATACAATGTTTTATCCGCCAAACCTGATTAATAGAGAGCTCGATAAGTTGTTTGCCGAAATAAAAGAGAAAAATATGCTCAAAGAAGCTGATGAAAAAAAGTTTTTTAATAATTTGGCGTATGTAATGGCAGAACTCAATATCATACATCCTTTCCGAGAGGGAAACGGTCGAACAATCCGTGAGTTTGTCCGCACTATGGCAAAACATATGGGCTTTGACCTGAACTGGGGAAATGCAGATAGAGAAGAACTGCTGGAAGCTTCCATATTGTCTGTTGATAACTATACGGTTTTGATAAAGTTACTTGAAAATTGCGCAGAGTTGAATAAAATAGATGTATAACCGAATATAAGAATTGATTATAACGATAAGTATAATTTTACAATTTACACAAAAGATTTATTCTACATCGAGAAAGTGGGGAAAGCAAAGTATGATTTCTTTTTTTTAAATATAATTAACGATGCCATATTAAACAAGATATATAGTTTAAAACATAGTTTAGTTCAAAAATTGAGGCACTTTAAGTTTAAGAAAAAGCTATTTTTGTTTGTTAATGAATTTTTTAATAAGAACGACGGCACCATAATAACGACCGGAAGATTTTCAAATTTTTTTGAAAATTATCATGTAACAGAATGTGCTTTAAATACGGCTTTGAATATAGAAAGTGAAATTGTGGGGGAAAAAGAATATGTTGAAATGTTAATATCAAAGTTCAAAAGTTCAGGCATTGATTCAAAAACCGGAATGAGTCCTGATGATGAAAGAATTTTAAGGGAATTTTTTTGTGGAATATATAAACTGATAAATGATTATATTATTTCCCCGCTTCCTGATGCTACTAAGTACATTATAAATAATCAACGTGCTGAAACCAAAAGAATTATAGAAGAATTTCGCTTAGAACATAAGAAAGTGTTTGATTATATTGAATCAAATGATCAAATATCAAATTCAGAAATAGCATTTAATATTTTTGAAGTTTTAAAGCAAAAAATTTTGGACGGAGAATTGAAATTCATAAAAAATATTTTACCTTTGCTTGAAGGGAAAAATGACGATGTGGAGAATGGATTAAAAATCATTTTTTCCAGTTTTTCTGAGTATAATTTGGCAGATAATAAAATAGAATTATTGTCAAAAGTTAAAAGTTTGGAAATTAGTAAACAAGTAGAAGAAATTTTAATATTAGAATTTTTTGATGATTTTAGCAAACTTGATGAGTTAAGAAAAAAATGTAAAAATGAGTATCTTTGCCAAATAATAGACAGTATTAAAAATAATAAAAGAGATGATTTTTATAAATTGGAAATTACGAAAAAAGATCATATTGTTAATTACAAATACATTAATGACACAAAATCAAATAAAAAAGAAATGGCAACTATCACAAAAAGCATCGCTTAGGCGGTGCTTTTTATGCCGTTTAGGGGATATGAGCAAATCAACGAGAATGTTCACATATTTTACGCTAATTTTTAATAAATAAAGTCTATTATTATTGACAAAAATAAAATTATTGTTTATAAAATTATTGTTTATAATAATAAACACAGAGGTGAAATGAATTGAATAGGAAGAATATAGTGCTTATGCCTGATGATAAGCATAAGTTGATAGTCGATCCCATTGCGGCAAAATAATAAAGAGAATATTTGCACTGTGTATTTCGGGATCCTCACCGGCACAAATTGCATATATTCTGAATGAGGATAAAGTTCCCACGCCGTCGGTTTATAAAAAGATGAATGATCCGCTCACAAGAGATTGGAATACTGTCAGCGAATATTGCAAGTGGAGTTCAGGTACGGTTGGTAATATACTTCATGATGAGCGTTATACAGGTAGACTGATTGCACAAAAGTAAGAGCGTATAGCAGTCGGAAGCTCAAAGGTTCGCGCTGTTGCATCGGAAAATCGTACTGTACCCGTTATTGTTTGTATCAATTTTTGAAACATATAATAGTTTTCTTTCTTTAACATCATATATAAATAATGACTGCTGAATAAATAAAAATTGGCTAAAGTAATGTCTACTGAACAAATGGTTTTGCGAAACCATTTGTGTGAAACCTTCGGTTTCACACCTAAAAACAGCATAAGAATGCCGTTTTTAGGTTCACGACATTGATTTAATTACTGTTTCAAATCAACTGTCGGGGGACGACAGCCGACTTGAAAGTGCAAGGCTTTTGGCAAAAAAGCACAAAATCCTTGCACTTGAACAATTACAAAATGCCGAAAAAATTAGTATATGAGTGCATTTTGTAATTGTTCAGCAGTCGTTAAAGTATTGGCTTTTTGAGCAATTTGTGGTATAATAAGTGCAAGGGAAAATGCTGAAAACAGCAAAAAACCTTGCACTTTTGTTTTATGGGAGTTATAAAAATGTATAAATATAGAAGTAAACAAATCAGTTTCACAGATTTCAATACGCCTATCGGAATGAAACTCAATCCCAACAATCGTTGGATAAAGAAAGCCGAAATGATTC